>JACKOM010000006.1 GCA_024234265.1 Oceanospirillaceae bacterium | reverse complement strand
AGATCAAGGGATTCTTTAATTACACCGATCTCTTCCTGGAAAGCCTTAGCAAGTGATTCATACACTTTAACATCGGGCCCCTTCAGGGAATTACGCTCAACTTTGAGAGAAGCTTCGGAAAGGGAAGTTTGTATCGCAAATACCGCTTTAATTTCAGAGCAAAGTTTATTGTTACCCTCCGCCAGGGAGACAATAAACAGTAAATCTTTCAACACTTCGTTAGCAGCATCACTGGTAAAAGCCTGGGCGTCGCCTTTTATGAAAGCCTTGAGCAGTGCATCAATACGGGAAAAAATTAATTTACGCCCCGGGGTTAAGTCATAACGCTCCAACACCATAGCTTCAAGCGCACCACGGCATACCCACCAGAACATCCAATTTGGAGTGCCACGCAAACCACGTTCAATGTATCCCACCGCACGGGCAATCATTTTCAGACCAACACTGGGATCCGTGGAGCGTAAAAGACGTAACAGCCCAACCTGATACATGAGGCGCAGACGGGAAATAGCCGGTTTAAGATCAAAATCCGCCATGCCGGAAGCCGGCAACTTGGGGCGCAGATTAACACGGAAAAAATGAGACTCAGCAATAACACGGCGGCCAGAAGCCTTGCGCACTTCATTAATGGCCGGCACCAATAAAACCGGGAAATCCTGCTCCTGCTCAATCAGCAAAGACACATAACGGGTGAGACTGATCAGAGCAACACCCACAGCAGAAATCACCACATCCGGCGCTAATTGTTTTTCTTTTTGCTCCGCCAGCAGGGTCAGAATTTCTGCACATAACATTTCAGAGCCGGGCAATTCCAGCAATTTAAATGTGCCACGGGCAAGGTTAATTTCATCCGCAAAAAGACGGCGCTGGGGATCCCCACCCTCTTCTGAATACTGGGAGAAATAGCCTTCCGCCTTGCTCAGTGTTGATTCAAGCTCTTTACGAACCAAACTGATGGATACACTTAACCTGGATTGCGTGCTGTTCATAATATGTAGCGATACCCTGCACTGTTTTTATTGAATCCATTCAGATCCTCCGCCCATTCTACGCAGGGCGCATCAAGGATTCATTGAATTACTTCACGGACACTCGCATGAATCTAACCGAAAAATCCCATGTATTCCAACGACTTTAGTCGGGTTTACGCCACAGGGCAGCCCCGGATTTTTTATCCAGCAGATCAAGAAACGTCTCGTGGGCCTGCAATTCTTCCGGCGAGGCATAGACCACCCGCAACTGACCGCTCAGATCAGCACTAATTGGCACATGCACCATCTGCGAGGTTTCAGCCTGCTGTTTGTTCTCGTCGGAATCCTTTTCTTCGTGGAAAAGCGCAGTCTGACCACCCGTCATCATCAGATAAACGTCAGCCAGAATCTCCGCATCCAGCAACGCGCCGTGCAGCTCACGGTGCGAGTTATCTATACCGTAACGCTTACACAGGGCATCCAAACTATTACGCTGCCCCGGGTGCATCGCACGGGCAAGCTTGAGGGTATCTAAAACACCGCAGAATTGATCGACCCGCGGATAACCACCCAGCAGTCCAAATTCCACATTCATGAAACCAACGTCAAAGGCCGCGTTATGGATAACCAGCTCAGCACCTTCTATAAAACGGTAAAAATCCTCGGCAACATCAGCAAACAGGGGTTTGTCGGCCAGAAACGCATCATCAATACCGTGCACTTCAATTGCTTCGGCATCTACCGCGCGCTGCGGATTGATATAAACATGGTAATGACGGCCGGTAAGCTTGCGGTTGATAAGCTCAACACAACCTATCTCTATAATGCGATGCCCTTCGCCGATACCCGTGGTTTCTGTATCCAGTACAACCTGACGCATCACATGCCCCCTGCCACTTCTTCAACCCCAAGATTGGCGAGCTGATCGGCCCGCTCGTTTTCAGCATGGCCACTATGCCCTTTAACCCAATGCCAGGTCACCTGATGGCGCTTCACCTGCTCTTCTAAACGCATCCACAAATCCTGATTTTTCACAGGCTCTTTGCTGGCGGTTTTCCAGCCGCGTTTTTTCCAGCCTTCCAGCCATTCAGTAATGCCTTTGCGCACATATTGGGAATCCGTGGTGAGATTCACCACACACGGGCGTTTAAGCTCTTCAAGTGCTGCGATAGCCGCCATCAGCTCCATGCGATTATTGGTCGTGGCCAATTCTCCGCCGTGCAGCTCCTTTTCAGAGCTGCCATAACGCAGAATCGCACCCCAGCCACCGGGGCCCGGGTTACCTTTACAGGCACCATCGGTAAAAATTTCAACGGTTACGGACACTGATTTCCCTCGCAGTTGGCGCCACTACCGGCAACTCCCGGGAACGCAAAGGGCGCCATTTTGGACGAATGGGCGTTGTACCTGCAACCAGTTTGCGGGCCACCATGACATACACACCACCCGTGGGAATATGCCCCCAGCTGAGTAAACGCCCCAGCCAGGTCAGCGGACGCCCAAGAAAACCCATAGGCACCGGCAAATGAAATACACCGAACTCGGTTTTCTCGACCCGGAAATCCAGCAAGGTCAACCAATCCTGCAAACGGGCGGCACTCACCTGCTGACACCCTAACTCCGTATGTTTTGCCATACGGCAGCGCCGCCAGAAACCCAGCAGGCTCCAGGGGTTGTACCCCACAATAATCAGAAAACCATTAGGCACGACTGTGTCCGCTGCTTCGCGCAAACATTTATGGGGGGAGGCAACCTCATCCAGTACATGGTGCATATATACACAATCAATCGCGTTATGCCGCACCGGCAAGGCATCAAAATGACACAGCGCCCCAGTACAGCCCACTGAGGGGTTTTCCGTCATCAGAAATGCATGATTGAGATTGTGGCGAAACAGGCGCACACCGCTGCGATTTGAAAGGGTCATCAGGTAATAACCATGCATCGGCGGCACAATTTTGTTCAGCATCGAAAGCACGGCACGGTCAATTTTGTCTAAAACCTGCTTCATTTCATATCTTCACACATGTGTTTAACCCAACCCGCTTGACCACCTGAGGGGCTATTCTTACACTGCAAAACCTTTTTCGTCAGTGGTTTTTTATGTTGCACAGAATTATTGCTTTAACCCTGCTTTTGGCAGGCATCACAGGTTGTGCAACCACTTCGCACCCACAACAAACTGCATCCATTGCCGATAAACCCAGCATCAACAACCCTATTCCGGATTTACTGGTTGATGAAATGCCGCAGGATTCAGACCTGCTGGCAGAAGTTGAACGCACCGCTGCTGAAGCAGACCGCGCTTCTGCCACTTACGATGACCAGGCAATCCGCGAGGATATCTGGGACCGCATCCGCGATAACTTTGCCATGGATCTGGACCAGAACAACAGCCGCATAGATGCGCAGCTGCGCTGGTTTGCCTCCCATCAAGCCTACATGGACAGAGTCACGGAACGGGCCGAACGTTACATGCACTTTATTATGGAGCATATCGAAACCCGTGATATTCCCGGCGAAATCGCCCTGCTGCCTATCGTTGAAAGTGCTTTCGACCCCTTCGCCTACAGTCACGGCCGGGCATCAGGCGTATGGCAATTTATTCCCTCCACCGGCCGTTTATATGGCCTGAAGCAGGATTGGTGGTACGACGGGCGCCGCGATATTCGCCTGGCAACCGTAGCGGCACTGCGTTATTTAAGCGCCCTGGCCCGCGAATTTGACGGCGACTGGATGTTAGCCCTCGCCTCCTATAACTCAGGTGCAGGCACTGTGCGCCGCGCCATTCGCCAGAACCGCGAAAAAGGTCTGCCGACCGATTATTGGTCATTGAATTTACCGAAAGAAACCCAGGATTACGTTCCCAAACTGTTGGCCCTGTCGAAAATCATTGCCAACCCCAAACAATACGGCATCACCCTTACACCGATTGTGAACGAACCCTATTTCGCGGTTGTTGATACCGGCAGCCAGATCGATTTAAGCCAGGCCGCTGAACTTGCAGAAGTAGATATTGAGGAAATTTACAAACTCAACCCAGCCTTTAACCAATGGGCAACCAGCCCGGATGGCCCCCATCAGATTCTGATTCCCGCGGATAAATCCGATATTTTTGCCGCCAATCTGGCGCAAATGCCTGCCAGCCAGCGCATCAAATGGCAGCGTTATAAAGTCAAAAGCGGTGACAACCTGATTTCCATCGCCCGTGCTTTCCATACAACCCCAGATGCACTGAAACAGGTTAACCCCCTGACCGGTAATAACATACGTTCCGGTGAAACCCTGTTGATTCCAACCGCAGTGAAAAATCCGGAACAATATTCCCTGAGTGCAAGCAATCGCCTCACCCAGAAACAATCCAACCAGTCTGTTCCCGGCTCAACCCGCGTTGAGCACATAGTGTCTGCCGGCGATTCTTTCTGGGAATTATCCCGCAACCATAAAGTACCCGTGCGCAGCATTGCCAAATGGAATGGCATGGCCCCCGGCGATCCACTTGTACCCGGGCAGAAACTGGTGATCTGGTCAAAAGCCGACAGCAAAAAAAGCAAACTCACCTATAAAAACCGCGAAGTTATCCGCAAGGTAACTTACAAAGTCCGCTCCGGTGATTCCCTGTTTAAAATTGCCGACAAATTCAACGTGCGTGTCAGCGACATCCGCAAATGGAACCGCATGACCAAAAAGAAATACCTCAAGCCCGGTGAAACCTTAGTGTTATATGTGGATGTGACACAAACTGGCTAACAGCCCCCCGGCTCTGTTAACGTATGGCCACAATAACAATCACCAAGGGCCGACATGTCCGCCTATTTTCTGCGCAGATTGCTGCTGATTATTCCAACCTTTATCGGCATCACAGTTCTGGTTTTTACCCTGACCCGACTGGTGCCGGGCGGCCCGATCGAGCGCATGCTGGCCGAGGCACAACTGGGCGGACAAAAAGCTTCAGCCCACCAGCAATTTGGCTCACAGGCCCTTTCTGAAGATCAGTTACAACAACTCAAAGAGTATTACGGCTTCGATAAACCCATACTGCAAAGTTACTTTGAGTGGCTGAGCAAAGTGGTGCAACTCGATCTTGGTGAATCCACCCGTTACGGCGAACCCGTGTGGGACACCATCACCCAACGCCTGCCTATCTCTATTTATTACGGCGTTATCACCATGGTGCTGACATACCTGATTTGCATACCGCTGGGGATATTAAAAGCCATTAAAAACCGCACCCCCATAGATAACCTGACATCCTTAATTGTTTTTATCGGGCACGCTGTGCCGGGCTATGTGATTGGTATCGCCTGTATTGCTTTTTTTGCCGCCCACCTTGAATGGTTCCCCCTCGGCGGTTTTGTCAGCGATGGTTTTGAAGATTTAAGCCTCACAGAAAAAGCCCTTGACCTGTTGAATCATTCGGTATTACCCCTGCTTGCCTATATGGCCGGCTCCTTTGCCGTCATGACATTTATGATGAAAAACGCACTACTGGAAAATATGGCCGCCGATTATGTGCGCACCGCCAGCGCAAAAGGCATGACTTTCCGCCAGGCCATTTACCACCACGCCCTGCGCAACAGCCTGATTCCGATCGCCACCCACTTCGGGCAAAACATTTCCATTATTTTGACCGGCTCATTTCTCATCGAAAAAATATTTAATATCGACGGTATCGGCCTGTTAGGTTTTGAAGCCCTGATGGAACGTGACTACCCCGTTGTCATGGGCATATTGGTGATCTCGTCCCTGTTATTTTTATTGGGTAATATTTTGTCTGATCTTTGCGTTGCCTGGGTTGATCCCCGCATACGCTTCGGAGAACAGCGGTGATCATCAACCCCGAAACCCGCAAACGCTGGCAACGCTTTAAATCCCTGCGCAGGGGTTATTTTTCCCTGCTACTGATGGGAGCCATGATATTTGCCAGCCTTTTTGCAGAATTATGGATAAACAATCGCGCTTTGCTGGTCGTTCACCAGGGGCATATTTATCTGCCAACCTATGGCGACTTTCTGCCCGGCACAACCTTTGGTGAAAATTACGACTGGGAAACCAATTACCGCGCCCTGGCAGAAAAAATAAAAATCGAAAAAAATGGCGATTTTATTTTAATGCCGTTAATTCCCTACAACCCGTTTGAAAACGATTTTATCGAAGGCGAGTATCCACCCTACGCGCCCAGCGCCCATAACAAACATTATCTCGGCACAGACACTTCAGGGCGGGATATTCTGGCTCGCCTGGTATACGGTTTTCGCATTGCCATTTTGTTTTCGTTATTTTTGCTCGCTATCAGCTATACAGCAGGCATCAGCATCGGTGCACTCATGGGCTATTTCGGCGGAAAATTTGATTTAATCACCCAGCGCATTATTGAAATACTCTCCAATATCCCGGGGCTGTACGTCATCATGATTATTGCATCCATTGTGACCCCCAGCTTCTGGTCCCTGGCATTATTATTAGCCGCGTTCAGCTGGATGGGCCTGACCTGGTATATGCGCACCGAAACCTACCGCGAAGTTAACCGCGAATATGTCACCGCTGCGCATTCACTGGGTGCTTCACACTTACGCATCATCACCCATCACATATTGCCCAACACCATCGCAATACTGATTACGTTTTTCCCGTTTTCCGTCGCCGCTGGTATTACCGCATTAACATCCCTGGATTATCTGGGTTTTGGTCTGCCCGCCCCAACCCCAAGCTGGGGGGAATTATTACAACAGGGGACTGACAATCTTGAATATCAGTGGATCACAGCATCGGCTGTCACAGCCCTGAGCCTGGTACTGATACTGGTAAACTTTATCGGCGAGGCAGTACGCGAAGCCTTCGATCCTAAAACCCATACATTCTACGAATAAAAAGGACAGTTATGCGTTATATCGGACTTTTATTGCTCGTAATTAGCTCGCTGGTTAACGCAGCTGCGTTACCCAAAAATCTGAAATGGGAAAGCAACAACAGCGCACCACTTTGGGCAAGCCCCGCAGCGGAAAAAGGCGGCACATTTACCGATTTTATTTTGTCATTCCCACCCACATTGCGCGTGGTAGGCCCGGATTCAAACAGCTCATTCCGCGGTTTCATTAATGCAAACCAGCTTAGCCTGACCTCTTTTCACCCCAATACATTAGAAATATTGCCCGAACTGGCCACCGAGTGGGCCTATGGCAAAGATAATAAAACCGTTTATTACCACCTTGATAAAAATGCCCGCTGGTCAGATGGCGTACCTGTTACCGCCGATGACTATCTGTTCACCATGACATTTATGCGCTCAAAATTTATCAACGCCCCTTGGTACAACAACTACTACACAGAGCAAATTGTTAACGTTACCAAATACGATGATTACACCATCTCTGTGACGGGCGCAGTTGCCCGGCCAAAAGAAGAACTGCACTACTATTACGGTCTGCAGCCCACTCCGAAGCATTTCCACACACTGGATGATAACTGGGTAAAAAATTACAACTGGAAAATCGAACCTAACACAGGCCCATACCAAATCACTGACGTAAAAAACGGCAAAGAAATCATTTTTGAACGTAAAGAAAACTGGTGGGCAAAAGATAACCGTTATTTTAAAAATCGTTTCAACGTTGATCGTGTTGTTATTAAAGTTATCCGCGACATGAATATCGCCTACAAATACTTCGAAAAAGGCGAAATCGATACGTTTAACATGCTGCAACCTGACCTGTGGCACGACAAAGCCAAGGGCCGCCTGTATGACAGCGGATACATTGAAAAATTTGTTTTTTACAATGACGCACCCCGCTCCTCTTCAGGGTTTTTCCTGAACATGAACGACCCGACCCTGGCCGATCAAAATGTACGCTCAGCCCTGGCATATGCACTGAATTTCGACAAGGTAACGCAAACAGTACTGCGTAATGACTATGAACGCCTGGAGCAATTCCACTCAGGTTACGGTGAATACAGCAATCCTGACATCAAGCCAAAACCCTTTGATCTGAATTTAGCCAATCAATTATTGGATACCGCTGGCTGGACCACCCGTAACGGCGAAGGCATCCGTGAGAAAAATGGCAAACCCCTTACCCTGACCATTACCTACGGCAACAAAGAACACACTGACCGTCTGGTTGTTTTAAGACAGGACGCAAGAAAAGCCGGTATCGATATCGAGTTGCAACTGCTTGATCCCTCCGCGCAATACAAAACCATCATGCAAAAACAACATCAGATTGCCATGCTGGGTTGGAGCACAGGTTTCCGCCCTGATTACTGGCAGCACTTTCACTCTGCCAATGCCCATAAACCACAAACGAATAACGTCACCAACACTGATGATAAAGAAATGGACAAAATGATCAGTGATTACGACACCGAAACATCCCGCGAAAAACGCATCGCCCTTGCCCACCAGCTTGAGCAAAAAATCATGGTCATGGGCGCCTTTATTCCCAGCTGGAAAACCACCTATACCCGTGGTGCCCACTGGCGCTGGATTCACCTGCCAGACGTACCCGGCACAAAAACAGGCGACTCACTCTACTCGGTTTTTGGTGATGGCCTTTTGTGGATCGATAAAAAAGACAAAATCGACACCATGGCGGCACGTAAAAATCAAGGCAGTAAAAATCCTGTGACAAAAGTCTTTGAGCAATACAAAGTCAAATAACATGAACTCACCACTGAGCCTCAGCCTGAAAAATCTTTGCGTAGATATTCATACTGCCGGGGGAATAATCCCCCTGCTGGATGATATATGCCTCGATATTCCCAGGGGTAAAACCCTTGGCATTGTCGGTGAATCAGGTTGCGGCAAAAGCATGACCGCACTTGCCATCATGCGTCTGCTGCCACAACCCACCTGCAAAATCCGCAGCGGTGAAATTTTATTTGATGACATCGATATCGCGTCAGCCCCCGGCAGTATTCTGAAAAATATCCGCGGTAAAAAAATTGCGATGATATTTCAGGAGCCCATGACAGCACTGAATCCAGTGCGCAATATTGAAAGCCAAATGCAGGAAATGTTTAACCTGCACATGCCTGAACTCAACAAAGCAGCCGCCAGACAAAAAATCCTGCAGCTACTGACAGACGTCGGACTATCCGACCCGCAACGCCGATTAAAACAATATCCCCATGAATTATCCGGCGGCATGCGTCAGCGGGTCATGATTGCCATGGCACTGGCATGCAATCCGGACATTCTCATAGCAGATGAACCCACCACTGCTCTGGATGTCACCATACAAGCCCAGATTCTGCATTTAATTCGTGAATTACAGCAGAAAAACAACATGACCGTTCTGCTGATCACCCACGACTTAGGCGTAGTTGCACAAACCTGCGATGAAGTCGCTGTGATGTACGCCGGCAGAATTATCGAAAAATGCGACACTCGAAGCCTGTTTGACAATCCCGCGCACCCCTATACACAGGGCTTGCTCAATGCAATTCCGCGCCTTGAGCTTGCACCCAAAACAACATTACAAACAATTCCCGGCCAGGTACCCAGCCCAGCTGAAATGCCGCAGGGCTGTCGCTTTCGCAACCGCTGCTCGCACCAACAGGAAATTTGTCACAGCGTGAGCAGCGCACTGCAAAATGCAGCGGCAACCCATCAGGTCAATTGCATCCGCTGGCAGGAAATCTGATATGACAGACTTATTGTTGGACATCCAAAACTTGCATAAGAGCTTTAAAATTTCCAATGGGCTTTTTAAGAAAAGCAGCACTCTCCGGGCTGTAATTGATGTATCCCTGTCGTTAAAACAAGGTGAAACCTTAGGTATTGTCGGTGAATCGGGCTGCGGTAAAAGCACCCTGGCAAAAACCATTTGCCGCCTCTACGAAGCCGATAGCGGGCGCATTATTTTTAACGGGCAAGACATCAGTCGCAGCCAAAATAAGGCGATGTCACACCTGCGCAAAAATATTCAATACGTTTTTCAGGATCCAAACGAGTCATTAAACCCGCGGCACAGTATCCACAGCATTCTGGCTGAACCATTAATCATCCATGGCGAGAAAAAAAGCGGCATAGATACCCGCATACACTCAATACTCGATAAAGTAGGCCTGCCTAAATCAGCCCTCACGAAATTTCCCCATGAATTCTCAGGCGGACAAAAACAGCGCATTGGCATTGCACGGGCGCTGATGTTAAACCCCAAAGTGCTTATCTGTGATGAGCCGGTATCAGCACTGGATGTTTCCGTACAATCACAGATCATCAATTTATTACTTGAACTGCAGCGTGACCTCGGGCTTGGCATTGTATTTATTGCCCATGACCTGGCCGTGGTTAAACATGTATCGGACCGTGTGGCGGTTATGTATCTCGGCAAAATAGTTGAGCAGGCTGCCGCCAGTGAAATTTACCAAACACCGCAACACCCCTATACACAGCACCTGATTCGCTCAATCCCAAGACCTGTTATCGGTTCACCCAGCTATTCCCCCTTACCCGGCGAAGTCCCCTCCCCCCTGGAAATTCACCAGGGCTGTGCTTTCGCCGAGCGCTGCCACATGGCGACACGAGAATGTCACCAAACGGTGCCAGCATTATTAACGTCTGACAATGATCACAAAGTGGCCTGTCACCACCGACTGATCGCCAAACAACAATGGATTCCGTTATGAAATTATTAGCCGGTAAACAAATTTTAATTGTCGGTGTCGCCAGTAAAAAATCGATTGCCTACGGCATTGCCCAACAGGCGCACGCAGCGGGTGCACAACTGGCCTTCACCTATCAGGGTGAGAAACTCAAAGAACGCGTTACAGAAATGGCGGCAGATTTTGGCTCAAGCCTTTGTTTTCCCTGCGATGTCGCCAGTGATGCTGAAATCGCCAATGTATTTACTGAACTGCAAAAACATTGGGACAAACTCGATGGCCTCGTACATTCCGTAGGCTTTGCGCCGGGTGATCAACTGGACGGTGATTTCAGCGACGTTACGACCCGCGAAGGTTTTAATATCGCCCACGACATCAGCGCCTATAGTTTTATTGCACTCTGTAAGGCCGCTAAACCCATGCTAAGCAACGATGCCAGCATAGTCACCCTTACCTACCACGGTTCTACCCAGACCCTGCCAAATTACAACGTCATGGGCATGGCGAAAGCCAGCCTTGAGGCCGGCGTGCGCTACCTTGCGGGCAGTCTGGGTGCATCCGGAATTCGGGTTAACGCTATTTCTGCAGGCCCTATACGCACCCTCGCTGCATCCGGCATCAAAAGCTTCCGTAAGATGCTGAAACAGGCAGAATCCCGCTCACCACTGAAACGCAATGTCACTATTGAAGAAGTCGGCGATGTGGCAGTCTTCCTGTGCTCCAAAATGTCCTCCGGCATCACAGGCGAAATACTCTATGTGGATGCAGGCTTTAACACCTGCGCCATTAGTGCAGATGACATGGACACAGAATAAAAAAGACAAATAAAAAGGGGCCCGATTGGGCCCCTTTTTATTTAAGAAAGATTATTTCTTCTTAATTTCCGCATTGGCAATCTGCCAGCTACGATATTCCTGATACTCACCGTAAGCTTTACCAGAAACTACTTTGGTTTTGAGGCTGTCAGTTACAGGCGTATCCACCTTGGCAACCGCATCCAGGCGAACTACCGCATAATCCCCATTCTGCAGCTGTACTTTTTCAAGTGAACCGGCAGCAGGAAGCTTAAACACTTCGTTACGCACTGCCGCAGGGGCTGCATCGGATGAGCGGGTCAGTTTCGCAACAGTTTTCCACTGCGCAGCTGCACCACCTTTGACTGCATTCAGCAAGGCATCGGCTTTTTGCTGCACTAACACTTTGGCATTCTGCAGAGTTAATGCAGTGCGAATGTTAGCTTCAACTTCCTGCAAAGGCTTCTGCTCTGCTTCTTTAAACTCAACAGCACGCAACACCAGAACTTTACCATCGGCAATTTCCAGTACATCACTGTTTTCGTGATCCGCAACCACCGCATCGGAGAACGCAGCGTCTGCTACTGCAGGATACTGGGTAATGCCGGCTGAAGAATTGCGCTCAATAAAATCAGTTTGCTGAATTTTTGCACCTGCAACTTCCGCAGCGCCTTCCAGACTATTTGGAGAGGTAAATGCGCGATCTTTAAACTCATCCAACTTTTCAGCAAACAACTGATCTGCACGCTCAGATTTAATCGCTTCAACAATAGAACCACGTAACTCTTCCAGAGAGGCAAGTTTTGGCGTGCGTTTATCCAGTAATTTTACAAAATGAATGCCATCACGGCTTTCTACAGGGGCCTTGGCCACTTCACCGGCAGACATAGCAGAGACCGCGGCAGCAACTTCATTACCGAGAATTTCAGCATTGGCAAAACCTAAATCACCACCAGCATGCTTAGAAGAATCATCATCTGAGAATTTGGCTGCAACAGCAGCAAAATCTTCACCCGCAGCCAGAGCCGCAGCAACCGCATCTTTTTGCTTATTTAAAGCTTCCGGGGTTTTACCTGCTGACGCCACCAGAATCTGTGCAACACGATATTCAGTTTTCGACGACAAATCTTTAACCATCGCATCATAACGCTCAGACACATCAGCATCTTCGATCTTCAGATCAGCAACCAGATTTGCCTTATCCAATTCAACGTAAGCCAGTTTAACGCGCTCAGGGCGCATAAACTGAGTTTTATTAGCATCGAAATAGGCGGCTATATCCGCCTGACTCACGACAACTTCTTTTTTAGCTTCTTCCAAGGATACTGTGGCATAAGACACATCGCGCTGTTCAGCATCCAATGCAGCAATACGGGACATTTCAAGCGGCGTTTCAAAAGCAGACGCCTGCCATGCGGCACGGTTCTGATTTATCAGAATATTGTTACGCAGCATTGCACGGTAGGTATTGCGGGTAAAACCAACACTGCGCAGCACAAGATCAAAGCGCTCCGCATTAAATTTCCCATCTTCCTGGAAATCCGGGGTATTCAGGATCAGACCATCAAGTGCAGAGGTCGAATAATACAAACCTGCATCTTTAACAGCCAAGCTCATGGTTTTTTCTTCGACGAGACGCTCCACCGCAGCATTGCGCAGCATTTTCTCATCAAAAATGGATTCATCAATTTTGCCGCCGAACTGGGCTTTCAGATTACGCTTCTGCAGCTCAACCATCTGGGCGATTTCAAACTCGGAAATATCCTCACCATTTACACTGGCGGGAGCATCAGAGCCAAACTTGAGGGAAACGATGGTTTCAATACCCCAAAAGGCGAAGGTAAAAATAATTAAACCGACAAGCACTTTAGCAAAAACGCTTTTAGAGCCGTCCCTAATACCTTGAAGCATGCTTCCTCCACTCCGGGCTGCTTAATTTATTATTTTCTTAAACGAAAAAGCGCACAAATGTGCGCTTCTCTTCGATGGATCGTCAGTACAAATGGTGATACAGATGTGATTAAACGATCCGACGTTTTTTAGTTTACAGCGTCTTTCAGTGCTTTACCTGGCTTGAAGCTTGGCACTTTGGCTGCAGCGATATCAATCGGCGCACCGGTTTGTGGGTTACGACCAGTACGAGCAGCACGCTCTTTAACTGCAAAAGTACCGAAACCAACCAGAACTACCTGATCACCATCTTTTAAAGCGGTGGTAATAGCTTCAATTGTAGCGTCCAGGGCACGACCAGCGGCAGCCTTCGGAATGTCAGCAGAAGCTGCGATTGCATCGATCAGTTCAGATTTGTTCACACTTATCCCCTTACCTGAAAAGTGATTATTATTGGTGTTAATCGTTTTATAAGCATATGCGCTAACGAGGCAATACAAGTTGCAGCGAGCTGGACGTTATATATGTGCCCGATGGCAGTGTCAAGCCGCTGCGCGCCTACGTTTAATGGGTGTTCACACGACCTTCGGGATTTTGCTGTCCTTTGGCTTCGTTTTCAACAACCGGACTGACTTTTTTTTCAATTTCGCGTTCAAGAGCAATTCTGAAGACATCATCCACCCACTCTACCGGGCAAATCTCCAGTTCAGCCAGAATATTGGCAGGAATCTCTTTCAGGTCGCGGCGATTTTCTTCCGGAATGATGACTGTTTTTATCCCACCCCGATGGGCAGCCAGCAACTTCTCTTTCAAACCACCAATTGCCAGAACCTTACCACGCAAGGTGATTTCACCCGTCATGGCAACATCAGCCCGCACAGGAATCCCCGTAATTACAGACGCAATAGCTGTGGCCATACCAATACCCGCACTCGGGCCATCTTTTGGAGTAGCACCTTCAGGTACATGCATATGAATGTCGTGTTTTTCGAAGTAATCATCTGGTAAGCCCATCATGTCAGCGCGACTGCGAACTACAGTCAACGCAGCCTGAATAGATTCCTGCATGACATCACCCAGGGAGCCGGTTTTGATAATCCGCCCCTTGCCCTTGGTTAATACAGACTCAATGCTCAGAATTTCACCACCCACGGACGTCCAGGCCAAACCTGTCACCTGTCCAATCTGATTCTCAACCTCGGCAAGACCATAACGATATTTGTGCACACCCAGCAGTTCTTCGAGATCCCCAGGCACAATATTGACTGTATTGGCAGCCGTTGCGAGAAGATTGCGTTTCACAACCTTTCTGCACAGTTTTGACATTTGACGCTCAAGGGAGCGCACACCAGCTTCACGGGTGTAATAACGGATAACATCGCGCAGCGCATCTTCCGAAACAGATAGTTCGTCTTTTTTCACGCCATTCGCTTTCATCTGCTTAGGCAACAGGTATTTCTGACAGATACGCAGCTTTTCTTCTTCGGTGTAACCGGGAATACGGATGATTTCCATACGGTCCAATAAAGGCCCCGGAATATTCATGCTGTTTGCCGTACAAATAAACATCACATCAGAAAGATCGTAATCGACCTCCAGATAGTGATCGCTGAAAGTGTTATTTTGCTCTGGATCTAAAACTTCCAGCAGAGCAGATGCAGGATCACCACGATGATCCATTCCCATTTTGTCGATTTCATCAAGCAAAAACAGAGGATTCTTCACTCCAACCTTGGCCATTTTCTGCACGAGTTTACCCGGCATAGAACCAATGTAAGTACGACGGTGCCCGCGAATTTCAGCCTCATCACGCACACCACCTAAAGCCATACGCACATATTTGCGATTTGTAGCAGCGGCAATAGAACGACCAAGGGAGGTCTTACCAACACCCGGAGGCCCCACTAAACACAGAATGTTGCCAGAGGTCTTTTTCACACGCTTCTGAACGGCGAGAAACTCAAGAATGCGTTCTTTAACCTCATCCAAACCATAATGATCTTCATCCAATAAAGCCAAGGCCTTAGCAATATCGATTTTAACCTTGCTTGCAGCCTTCCACGGCACATTGATCATCCACTCAAGATAACCACGCACCACTGACGCCTCTGCCGACATGGGTGACATCATTTTGAGCTTCGCAAGCTCAGCTTCCGCTTTTGCTTTTGCTTCTGCTGTCATGCCAGCAGCTTCTATTTTCTTTTTGAAATCTTCCATTTCATTGGGCACATCATCAAGATCACCCAATTCTTTCTGGATAGCCTTCATTTGCTCATTGAGATAATACTCACGCTGGCTTTTTTCCATCTGCTTTTTAACGCGGGAACGTACGCGTTTTTCAATCTCAAGCAGATCAATTTCGGATTCGATATGGGCCAATACATGCTCAATGCGATCACGCTCAGCCACCATTTCAAGGATTTTTTGCTTATCTTCAAGCTTTAAAGACAAATGAGCAGAAATGGTATCGGCAATACGCCCAGGGTCAGTAATTGCAGAAATAGAGCTTAAAACCTCACTGGGGATTTTTTTGCTCATCTGCACAAAACTATCAAATTGCTGATTAATGGCCTTAACCAGCACTTCAGCTTCTCTATCATTCAGGGATTCAATATCAAGCGGACTGGCCGAAGCAGTGAAATACCCCATCTCAGCGGAGAAATGCTGAATTTCTGCGCGATATTCACCTTCAACAAGCACTTTAACCGTACCATCCGGCAACTTCAGCAGCTGCAGAATAGTCGCAACCGTACCAATGCTATAAATATCATCCAGTTGCGGATCGTCCGTTACAGCAGTGCGCTGGGCGACCAGAAATATTTTTTTATCCCCAGCCATTGCAGCCTCGAGGGCCTCAATGGATTTTTCACGACCAACAAACAGTGGAATAACCATATGCGGAAACACAACCACATCACGCAATGGTAAGAGGGGTAAATTCTCAGGAGTCATAAGTTACCTAAAGATGGAGACATCGCCACGAATAGAACATGGCACCCTCTATGGGGTCAATCGGAATAAACTCAAGGGCAGAAAAAACAAAGGGGCAAAAGCCCCTTAGTTTGCTGGTGCAGCTTTACTGGCCTCAGCAGACTCATAAATGAGCAGAGGTTCAGATTCGCCGCGAATAACACTTTCTTCGATAACGACTTTTTTAACGTCTTGTTCAGAAGGAATGCGATACATAGTCTCCAGCAGCACACCTTCCATAATGGAACGCAGACCACGGGCACCTGTTTTGCGCTCCATGGCACGCTGAGCAACAGCCCGCAGCGCAGCCTCGCGAAACTCAAGCTGAACACCTTCCATATCAAACAAAGCCTGATACTGCTTAACGAGAGCATTTTTAGGCTCAATCAGAATTTGAATCAGCGCCGCCTCATCAAGCTCATTCAGGGTTGCGATAACAGGCAGACGACCAATAAATTCAGGTATCAGACCAAATTTTACAAGATCACCCGGCTCAACATCTTTCAGCAGAGCACCAACAGCCTTGGTATCATCCTTGCCTTTAACAACTGCATTAAAACCAATACTGCTCTTCTCTGTACGATCACGAATAATCTGATCCAGACCTGCAAAAGCACCACCACAAATAAAGAGAATATTTGAGGTGTCGACCTGTAAAAACTCCTGTTGCGGATGCTTACGGCCCCCCTGAGGAGGCACAGACGCAACTGTACCTTCGATAAGTTTTAACAGCGCTTGTTGGACACCCTCACCCGATACGTCACGGGTAATTGAGGGATTGTCAGATTTACGGGAAATCTTATCGATCTCATCAATATAAACGATACCGCGTTGCGCCTTTTCAACATCGTAGTCGCACTTCTGCAGAAGCTTCTGGATGATATTTTCAACATCCTCACCCACATAACCGGCTTCAGTCAGGGTTGTAGCATCTGCAATCGTAAAGGGGACGTTCAACAAACGGGCAAGGGTTTCAGCCAGCAGAGTTTTACCGCTACCTGTTGGACCAATCAGCAAAATATTGCTCTTGGCAAGTTCAATCGCACCTTTTTTGCTATCACCTAAACGCAATCGTTTGTAATGATTGTATACAGCAACAGCCAGGACCATTTTTGCACGATCCTGACCAATGACATATTCACCAAGAATATCTTTGATTTCTTTTGGTACAGGCAGCTTGTCACTTGGCGTTTCCGCCTGACTTTCCTGCACTTCCTCACGAATAATGTCATTACATAAATCGACACATTCATCGCAGATAAAAACAGAGGGGCCCGCAATTAACTTACGAACTTCGTGCTGGCTTTTGCCGCAAAAAGAGCAATAGAGCAACTTGCCCTTTTCTTCACCCTTGCCGTTGGATTCGTCGGCCATTCGACTTCCTCACGAATTCTTTTGATAAATGACTAAGATGCAGCGAGCTGCATCCCTTTGCAAGATTTAGAACAATTAATACTATTAAACACCGGTTTGGCGTTTTTCAAGAATTTGATCAACCAGGCCGTATTCCAGAGCCTGAGCAGCATTCATAAAGTTATCACGCTCAGTATCTGCTGCTACGCGCT
Source organism: Oceanospirillaceae bacterium (assembly GCA_024234265.1). GTDB lineage: Bacteria > Pseudomonadota > Gammaproteobacteria > Pseudomonadales > Oceanobacteraceae > JACKOM01. The sequence goes on along the minus strand of JACKOM010000006.1, from coordinate 122,803 downwards.
CGTACGTTTTGCCAGTGTGCTTGGCCATAATACGATTGAGGCGCTCTTTTGTATCTTTGATATTTTCCGCATGAATCAGAATGTCGGTTGCCTGCCCCTGCGCACCGCCACTTGGCTGGTGAATCATGACGCGGCTATTTGGCAAACAGAAGCGCTTGCCGGGCTCGCCGGCTGCCAACAGGAACGCTCCCATACTGCAAGCCTGACCGATACAAATGGTATTCACATGGGGCTTAATGAACTGCATGGTATCGTAAATAGACATGCCTGCTGTTACGGAACCACCTGGGCTATTGATGTACAGATGGATATCCTTATCTGGGTTTTCAGCCTCAAGAAACAGCAGCTGCGCCACAATCAGATTAGCCATATGATCTTCAACCTGCCCCACCAGAAAGATCACACGCTCTTTCAGCAAACGTGAGTAGATATCATACGCGCGCTCACCACGGGCTGATTGCTCAACAACCATTGGTACCAAACCGGACATAACCACGGAATCAGCAGTGTGAATGTCTTTCATGACCTACTCTCCATTATCTTTATCAGAAAAAACAGCCATTACTTTTCAGTAATAGCTGTTCTTAAAAGTGTAGACTTTATATTCAAACTTAAAGTACTACGAAATAATGATTTTGGATCAACCGTTGTTGGCCGCCCGAATCACTTCTTCATATGTAGCAGACTTTTCAGTCACCTGAGCCTGAGCCAGAACAGCTTCAACAACCTGTTCTTCCAGGGCTAAAGCTTCAATCTGAGCACGCTGCTCACGGTTAGATTTGTAGTATTCAACAACCTGTTCAGCATCCTGGAAAGTAGAAGCCAGATCAGCAATGATCTCGTTCACTTTCTCTTCGCCAGCTTTGATTGAGAACTGCTCGATAGCAGCATTAATCAGCAGACCCAACTTAACACGGTGTGATGCCTGATCAGCAAACAGCTCACGTGGCAGCTGGCGCGGATCTAACTTCTGACCACCACCAAACTGAGATACAGCTTGCTGCTGCATACGGAAAACTTCCTGATCAACCAGTGCCGCAGGCACTTCGATTGGGTTCTGGGCAAGCAGCGCTTCCAGAGCAGCATTTTTCACCTGGCGCTTAACAGCTTGTTTAAGCTCGCGCACCATATTCTTCTTCACTTCAGTTTTGAAAGAAGCTTCATCAGAAGACTCTACGCCGTACTTGGCAAAAAATTCAGGGTTCAGCTCTGGCAGTTCAGCGGTTTTGATTTCGTGAACTTTGATTTTGAATTCAGCAGCTTTACCTTTCAGATCATCTTTGTGGTACTCAGCAGGGAAAGTCACTTTGATAGTACCTTCCTGACCAATAGTCATACCCACAACCTGATCTTCAAAACCTGGGATCATGCTCTTGGAACCGATTGCCAGCACGTAACCATCGGCTTTACCACCTTCAAAAGCAACGCCATCCACGAAGCCTTCGAAATCCAGCTTCACGCGATCGCCATCTTTGGCTGCGGCACTGCTATCAACCCACTTAGCCTGCTGCTTGCGCAGGATAGCAATCATGTTTTCTACGTCTGCATCCGTCACTTCAGAAACTGGCTTTTCAACTGCAATTTTGTCCAGACCTTCAACTTTTACTTCTGGATAAACTTCAAAAGTAGCAACGAAAGTGAAGTTCTCACCTTCTTTATCGCTTACAGTCTCAATACGAGGAGTACCAGCAGGATTCAGCTTCTCCTGGGTTACAGCCTGAATGAAGCTGCGCTGGATTTGCTCACCCAGCACTTCCTGACGCACGCCCTGGGCGTAACGTTGTTTGATAACGCGCATCGGTACCTTACCAGCGCGGAAACCATCAACCTTGGCAGTACGGGAAACCTGAGCTAAACGCTTTTCGATTTCTTTTTCGATATTGGCGGCATCTACACCGATGGTGAGTTTACGCTCTAAGGTGGATGTAGATTCTACTGAAACTTGCATTTGCTGCCTCTCACACTGATACAGAAGCTGTTGAAAATAAAGGGCCTGTAACTCTATTGATCTAAGCGCCGCATATCAAGCGCTTTTTACCAGACAGGGTTCAGCCCAAGTTTTTTTTGAAAATCCAGTCATTCGCAGACTTTACAACTGTTATTTCATACAGTACTTTAAGCAAAAACAACTGGATGAAAAACCATGTTAAATACCGCAATCAACAATAAGAACCAATGGATGCTCTGGGTATCACCCTGCCATTATGAACAACAAACCATGAAATCCTGGCCTAAACACCTGCAGGAGCGCTGTTTGCTATTGCACACCAAAAATGCTGCCACCCTGGCAAACACACTGATTAGCGCCATCAACACCGGTTACTACGCCATGATCACCCTGCGCAGTAATCTGTTAAGCCAGCAAACCCGGCAAAAAGTACTGCAACAAGCGAACAAAGCAGGCGTAATCATTGTTTTCAGCGAATCTGCCGAACCACGCATTGCACAACAATTACGCCTGTTATGATCAAATACCCGCCAACAACAGGCGCTCAACACGGGCAACATCTTCCGGTGTATCCACACCATGCCCGGGCGGAACATCAATCACACCCATGTGAATTTTGATGCCGTAATACAGCGCACGCAGTTGCTCAAGGGACTCAGTCTGCTCCAGCACGCAGGGCTGCATAGCGCGATATTGTTTGAGGAAAGATGCCCGGTAGCCATACATGCCAATATGGCGAAACAATGGCATGCGCTCAGAAACCTTCTCTTTACTAACCTTATATAAATCCCTATCCCACGGAATCGTTGCACGACTGAAGTACAACGCAAAACCTTTGGCATCACGCACGACCTTCACCACATTCGCATCAAAGGCATCAGTGGCGGAGTGAATTGGCGTGCACAGGGATGACATACCTGCCTCAGAATTTTCCAAAAGACCCGCCGCAGTTTTGATTACCAATTCGGAAGGCACTAAAGGCTCATCACCTTGCAAATTCACAACCACCACATCATCAGCCCAGCCACGTAATGCAGCCACTTCAGCAAGACGTTCTGTTCCGTTTTCGTGTTTCGGATCCGTCATCACCACATCGGCGCCAAAGGCTTTAGCCACATCAAATATGCGCTGATCGTCGGTGGCAATAATTACTTCCTCTGCACCACACCCCAATGCCCGCTCATATACATGCTGCACCATTGGCTTGCCCGCGAGGTTAATCAGCGGCTTACCCGGCAGGCGGCTGGAGCCATAACGCGCAGGAATTACAACCTTAAATGCACCCATATCAGGCCCCTTTCTGCCCTAATTTTTGTTTGAAATCCGCCGACTCAAATTCCGGCAACATAGCCTTGGTATAGGCCTCGGCCAAATCCATTCGCGCGGATAAAATAATGTCGGCCACTTCCCGCGCAACCCCTCTACCACCAGGTGCATCTGTCACCACATGGGAAAATTCACGCACCAGCTTATAACCATCTGCCGGCGATACAGCGAGCGCAACATGGCGCATCACCTTAAGATCAATAATGTCATCACCCACATAGGCAACCTGAGTCCACTCGATGCCCAGCTCAACCATCAGGGCCGACAGCACCACCAACTTATCTTTAGTTGCCGGGTAAAAATGCTTAATACCAAGGTCGTGCATGCGTTTATCCAGCGCTGCTGAACCTTTTGCAGATATCACCGCAACCTCGATTCCGTAGGTTTGCAAAAGCTTAATGCCAACTCCGTCCTTCACATTGAAGAACTTAACCTCCTCCCCGCTGGCGCTGTATGCCAGGGTGCCATCGGTCAAAACACCATCGACATCAAACACAACCAGTGCAATATCACGGGCAACGGCCTGCAGGGCATTTTTGGTCAGCATAAAAACTCCGCTTAACGTCCGTACTGATCAGAAAAACGCACAATGTCGTCTTCTTCGAGATAAGCACCGGACTGCACTTCTACCATTTCCAGAGGAATACGCCCTGGGTTTTCCAGGCGATGCTTTTCGCCCAGAGGGATATAAGTTGACTGATTTTCACTCACCATGAACTGCTCATCGCCACGGGTAACCAAGGCAGTGCCTTTAACCACAATCCAGTGCTCCGCACGGTGGTGGTGCATTTGCAGGGAAAGCTTAGCCCCCGGATTCACGATGATGCGCTTAACCTTGAATCTGTCATCCTGATCAATGGTTTCATAGGTGCCCCACGGACGTGTGGCACGGGCATGAATCTTGGTTTCTTCGCGGCCTTGACGGTTTAATTCGTTGACTATTTTTTTCACATCCTGGGCACGGTTTTTAGGTGCAATCAAGAGCGCATCTTTAGTATCCACGATCAGTAAATCTTCAACACCAACCGTTGCCACCAAACGATCTGCACTGCGCACGTAATTCCCACGACTATCAATGCTCAGCACATCACCTAACAGGGTATTCTGGTTTTCATCTTTTTCGGCCAGCTCCCACAGCGCAGACCAGGAACCCACATCACTCCAGCCAGCATCCATAGGCACAACCAAGGCTTTTTTGGTTTTTTCCATCACCGCGTAATCGATGGAATCCTCCGGGCACGCCATAAATGCAGGGGCATCCAGATTAATAAATCCATATTCGCGCTTTGCGTTCTGATGGGCCGTAGCGCACGCCTCATAAATGGCCGGCGCAAATGTTTTCAGCTCAGCAAGATAGGCATCAGCCCGAAATAAAAACATGCCGCTATTCCAGAGGTATTCGCCACTTTGCAGGTATTGCTGAGCGGTTTTCAGATCCGGCTTTTCAACAAAGGCATCAACGGCGAAAACACCACCAGATGCAGTGCCCTTACGAATATAACCGTAACCGGTTTCAGCTTTATCCGGCACGATACCAAAGGTTACAAGGCTCCCACCTTCAGCGGCATTCAGCGCCACACGTACCGCCGCAGTAAAAGCAGCTTCATTCTGAATCACGTGGTCAGCAGCCAGCACCAACAATAACGCATCAGGGTCTTTTGCGTAGATTTCAAAAGCACTCACCGCAATCGCCGGCGCAGTGTTGCGCCCGGCAGGTTCCAGCAAAATATTTTCAGGAGAAATGGCGTAATTTTTTACCTGATCCGCCACTAGAAAACGGTGCTCGGCATTACAGATGACGTAGGTATCCTGCAAAGGCAGATCACGCAGGCGTTGAAGAGTGTCCTGCAGCAGAGACGACGTTGCGGAATGCAGATTTAACAGCTGTTTGGGGTATAACTCCCGCGACAAAGGCCAAAGGCGTGATCCAACACCACCTGACATCACCAACGCATGTAAAGCCATAATCCTGATCCCTCAAGGCAAAAAATAGGCGTAACTCTACCCTATCTGAACCCAAAATAAGAGCTGGAAAACAAGGAAAATAAAGGATTTATAACGCGAAATAAGTGGCGTCCCATAGGGGAGTCGAACCCCTGTTACCGCCGTGAAAGGGCGGTGTCCTAGGCCTCTAGACGAATGGGACGTAACAAGAACCAAATTAAATTTGGTGGAGCTAGACGGGATCGAACCGTCGACCTCTTGCATGCCATGCAAGCGCTCTCCCAGCTGAGCTATAGCCCCTTTGAAAAGGTGGGCGCATATTACCTAATGCGCCCCAACCCGTCAAGCCTTCGCTAACAATTTCAATTAGTTAGCGGCTTCCTGCAGTTTTTGCTCTACCGCAATTTCAATATCACGATAGTCTTTTTCCAGTTGCTTCATACCCTTCTTGGACACGCCGCCCAACACATTCACCGCATGGCGAATACGGGCGCGGGACATATCCGGGCCCAGCATAGCCATGGAATCCAGCACCGAGAATGAGCTTGGCGTACCTGCAATTGCCACAAAGAATGGGTACAGGAAATCACGCACTTTTATATCCATTACCTTGGCCAACGCAAACAGACGCTGCTCAATGTGCTCTTTATCCCAGGTACGCAGAGCTTCCAGTTGCCATAAAGCCACCTGCAGTAACTTCACAGTTCCTTCCTGATCCAGGGTTTTATGGGCAAAACTTTCGACCGTTACATTAGGCATACCGGAAAGCATAAAGCCCGCTAACGGCACCACATCAGAGAAGGTCTGAATACGCGGCAACATGTGCGGAATAACAGGCGCCAGGAATTCCTGATTCAAACCCCACTGCATGAAACGACTAATAAATTCCTGCTGATCAAGCTCGCGCAACCACTGAGCATTAAGCCAACTTAGTTTTTCAACATCAAAAATAGGGCCGCCCAGGGAAACACGACTGATATCGAAATGCGCAAACATTTCTTCGCGACTGAATTTTTCACGCTCATCCGGCATGGACCAACCCATACGCCCCAGATAATTGAGCAGCGCCTCCGGCATGTAACCCATGCGCTTGTAATACAGAATACTGGTTGGATTTTTACGTTTGCTGAGCTTGGATTTATCCGGATTACGCAGCAACGGCATATGGCAAAGCTTCGGCATTTCCCAGCCGAGATATTTGTACAGCAGCTGGTGCTTAGGCGCGCTGTTAATCCACTCCTCGCCACGGATCACGTGGGTGATCTCCATTAAATGGTCATCTACCACGTTAGCCAGGTGATAGGTCGGCATGCCATCGGACTTCAGCAGCACCTGCGCATCCACCTGCGACCACTCCAATTCAATCGGGCCGCGCAGCATGTCATCAATCACGCAAACACCTTCGGTCGGCACCTTCATGCGAATAACCGCAGGTACGCCAGCTGCCTTGCGACGCTCGATTTCAGCGGCATCCAGCTTAAGATCATCGAAACTCAGGGCTGCGAAGTTACCGGCTTCTTTGCGCTCATTGCGCATCTGATCCAGCTCTTCAGCCGTGCGGTAACAATAAAAGGCATTACCCTCCTCCACCATTTTATAGGCGTACTGGGCATAAATATCCTTACGCTCGCTCTGGCGGTACGGGCCGCAACGTCCTCCCACATCCGGACCCTCATCCCACTCAATACCCAGCCAGCGCAGGGAGTCGAGAATCGCCTGTTCGGATTCGGGCGTACTGCGGGTCTGATCGGTATCTTCAATGCGCAGCAGGAACTGACCACCGTGCTGACGGGCAAACGCCAGGTTAAATAACGCAATATAGGCGGTGCCTACATGGGGATCGCCAGTGGGGGAAGGCGCAACACGGGTACGAACAACGGCCATGGAAAATCTCAGCAATTGGGTGAAAACGGGCGATTATAAGGCCTCAGCCCACAGGCTCCAAGCCGATAAGCCAGCCATGAAAAAACTCGTGTATAATCGCGCCATTTCGCGGCACTGCCGCAGCGTTACAAAAGGCACATCGTTCTCCATGGTTAAGCAGTCCTCCACCCCCCTCAATCGCACCTTCACAACCGCACCCATGATGGACTGGTCGGACAGACATTGCCGGGCCTTCTGGCGCCTGCTGACAAAAGAAGCCGTGTTATACAGTGAAATGGTCACCACAGGTGCCATTCTAAATAACGACCCGCAGCGCTACCTGCAATTCAATAACAGCGAACACCCGGTTGCCCTGCAATTAGGTGGCAGCAACCCGGGGGAGCTGGCCCGAGCCGCAAAAATTGGCGAAGAATTTGGTTATGACGAGATCAACCTGAACGTTGGCTGCCCCTCGGATCGCGTGCAAAACAACATGATTGGCGCCTGCCTGATGGCTCACCCCGAACTAGTAGCGGACTGTATGCAGGCCATGGCAGAAAACTGCTCAGTGCCTGTCACCATCAAACACCGCACCGGGATTGATGATATGGCCGACTACGATCATCTCTATCGCTTTGTGGAACGCATCCACCAGGCCGGCACACACACATTTATTATTCATGCGCGCAAAGCCATCCTGCAGGGACTATCCCCCAAGGAAAACCGCGAAATCCCGCCACTGACTTATGAGTTTGTGCACGACATTAAAAAGTCATTCCCCGACCTGGAAATCATCCTCAACGGCGGCCTGGCCGATTTAGATACCATGCAACAACAACTGCAACACGTAGATGGTGTAATGGTTGGACGCGAGGCATACCACAACCCGTGGATTTTAAGCGAAGTGGACGGGAGGTTTTACGGTAAAGCCCCCTTCAGCCAGAGCCGGCACGAAGTCGTCGAGGCCTTTTTCCCTTACATGGAAGCAGAGCTGCAAAAAGGAAATCGCATCGCCTATATGAGCCGCCATATTCTCGGTATCTTTAATGGCCTGCCCGGCGCCCGTCAGTTCCGCCGCCATATCAGCGAAAACAGCCACCGCAAAGACGCCGGCCTGAGCCTGATCAAAGAAGCCCTGGCTTTTGTACCCCGCGAATTGACAAGTATTTGATATTTAAGGAAAGTGCTGGAAAAACAAAAGGCAGGGATCATGCAAACTCAACTCGCACAACTCAAAACCATGACGTCCGTGGTAGCCGATACCGGCGACATTCAGGCAATTGCACAATTTAAACCCCAAGACGCCACGACCAACCCATCCCTGATTTATAAAGCCGCCCTGCTACCCCAGTATCAACCTCTAGTCAAAAAAGCAGTGGACTGGGCCAAAACACAAAACAGTACAAACACCATGGCGTTATGCCTGGACAAATTAGCGGTAGACATTGGCCGCGAAATCCTCGCGATTGTACCGGGTTATGTATCCACAGAAGTGGATGCACGCCTGTCATTTGATAAAGATGCCACTATTGCCCGCGCCCGCCGCCTGATTGAATTGTATGAAAGCAATGGCCTGCCACGGGAGCGCATTCTGATTAAAATTGCTGCCACCTGGGAAGGCATTGAAGCTGCGCGAATTCTTGAGCAAGAAAATATCAAGTGTAATCTCACCCTGCTGTTCAGTTTCTGCCAGGCGGTTGCCTGCGCCCAGGCAGGCGTTACACTGATCTCCCCGTTTGTAGGGCGCATCCTTGACTGGCACAAAACCAAACAAGCCGATACCGATTTCAGCGGCAGTAATGATCCAGGCGTGCGCTCTGTGAGTGAAATTTACCGCTATTACAAAACCCATGGTTATCCAACCATCGTCATGGGCGCAAGCTTCCGTAATACCCAGGAAATTATTGAACTGGCCGGTTGCGATAAACTCACCATCAGCCCACAGCTACTGGAAGAGCTTTCACAAAATACGGGCAATATTGAGCAGAAATTAAATGCACAGGTCAGCAGCGAACACGACAAATGGCCGGCTTTAACTGAAGCACAATTTCGCTGGCATTTAAATCAGGACGCCATGGCTACCGAAAAACTTGCCGAAGGTATCCGCAATTTTGCCGCCGACCTGATTAAACTCGAACAATATCTGGACAAAGAATATTTATGATCAAATGGCTCAAATCGCTGCTTGATGAAGAACCCGCCAACACAGCACAGGACACCAACCGCATGGTTGCAGCCCTGCTGCTGGAGGTTGCCAGGGCGGATGATCACATAGATGCGAGCGAAATGATCCTGCTTGAAACCACCCTGGGTAAATTAACCCAACTCCCCGCGGAAGATATAAAAAACATCATCCGCGAAACAATCCACAGCGTTGACAACGCGGAATCCCTGCACAAATTCACCCGCCATATTAACGAGCAATTTAATCTGGAACAGAAAAAAGAATTGTTATTACAGCTGTGGCATATGGCCTATGCCGATGGACAGGTTGATCAATATGAGGAGCATATTATCCGCCGCATCGCAGATTTGATTCATCTGCGCCACAGCGAGTTTATTCAGGGAAAACTCAGCGCAAAGGAATCCCAAATTAATAAATAATTTACTCTGAAACCGCCAGAGACTCAGGGCGCTGCGGCATCGCAATAACATGCTGAGCCTGGCGCTCAAGGGCAAAATCATATTCCATATTGATTTGCCATTTTTTCCCTTCCAATTCATCCGGCGCCTTTATTCTTGGCGCAACAACATGGATAGCACGCACCACCTCATCTGCAAAAACTTTTTTCACCTCTGTTTCTTCGAGCGACAGACGCACAACCCTCCCTTGACGATCGACATAAAACTCACAACGCACAACCCCCCCCGCACGACTCAACACCCCCACATCCGGATTAATTTCATTGATAAAAGCTTTATAAATCTTCCAGCGCAGTAACTGCAGAAAATAATATTGTTCTGTGGCGAGCACAGCCGGGGGTTTTGCCTGTACAACCACAGGCGACACAACAGGCAATGAGCTAACAGGGGCTGGGGCGACTTTAAGCGCAGACTGTTTTTCTTTTTGCTCCGCTTCAGCACGTAATTTCGCCAACTGACGCTCCTGGGCGGCCCGCAATTCAGCAAGGCGTAACTGTTCAGCCTGATGGGCGCGCAAATCCTTTTCGGCGGCAAGCCTTGCTTCCTCAGCCTGCTGCGCAAGACGTCTTTCTTCATCCTGCCGCATCCAGCCGGCGTAGATATGCAATCTATCCGTAGGAATGACCCCCAACTCCAGAATCGAATGTGATGTCCCATCGCCCGCCAGCAGGCGCTGGCGAAATTCCCGGGACGGCGGCAATTCACCTATCCACACACTCAAAAATGCATTAATCAGCGATGGCGCCGGATCGACAAACACTATATCGCCATTAAAACGCAGAGCACTACCCCGCCCGGGAGCATACTCCACTGTAATTTCATCTCCACGCAGTAGATCTTCACGGGGCAGAGAAACAAAGTTTTCTAATGCACCCTGCACCCGTTCAGACACATTCGCAACAGAGTTATTAATAGAGAAGTTATCTTGCCAATCCCGCGCCCACATACGCACAGACCAGCGATTGGCACTAATCACCATACGGATTTTTTTCGGGGTTTGATCTGAGAAAATATAAAGAGGGTCAGAAGATGCATGGGGCAGGTAAAGACCTACCACATAATATTCCTGATTCAGGTATGCATAGGGAGCACTGCCATTCAGCATAAGCTGATCCGACCAAACCAGGCCAGAGCAGCAAACAAGCAGAATTAAATTTAGAAAACGCGCCATAAACACATCCCTGTCAGGCAAAACCGACGCCTGTTACCTCAGCATGGGCGTTACTCCTGTAACCACCACTCCCGCTAAGGCACATTATAAACTGTTTAGTTTATAAACAAACGATGATACCGACTTAATACCCGCCTGCCTATGCCGCATTTGCGCCACATCAGGCCAACCAAGTTGCCAACACAGCGTACAAAAGACCCTGATCGATGGGCTTAGTAACATAATCATTCATGCCACAGGCCATACCCTCCTGACGTTCATGGACCATGGCATTGGCCGTCATGGCAATTACCGGCAACTCAACAGCCGTAAAACGCTGACGAATACGACGGGTAGCCTCATAACCATCCATCACCGGCATCTGTATATCCATAATCACCAAATCCACTTCATGCCCCTGCAAATACTCAACAGCTTCCAGGCCGTTATTACAGGTCACAATATGGGCATTGGTTGAAGCAAGCATCTCCTGAGCGACTATCTGATTAATCTCATTATCTTCAACCAAAAGCAGACACTTACCAGTAAGATCCGGGCAATCCTGTGCTGTATTGGCAACAACAGGCATTATTACCTCCGACAGGGGAAGCGATACGGAAAAACAGCTTCCCCGCCCCTCCTGACTACTTACGGAGATTTCCCCATTCATCATTTCGACCAATTTTTTAACAATCGACAAACCAAGGCCCGTACCACCAAATATACGGGTTGTCGACACATCTGCCTGACTAAAAGGTTTAAATAATTTATCTAACTGCTCAGGATTCATACCTATACCCTGATCTTCAACATTAAACACAACACTCCCATGAGTGCGAAAGATACTGAATTTAACCTCACCACTCTGTGTAAATTTAATAGCATTACTGAGAAGATTACTCAAAATCTGTTTAATTCGCACATCATCACCACGGCAATAAAAATGCCCAACATGATTCTCAACACTAAAATATATTTTCTTTATTTGTGCAGACACAGAATATAAATCAGAAACATCCTCAACCAGCGACTGCAAATCAAATTCACGCAACTCCAAATCAAATTTACCAGATTCAATCTTAGCGAAATCAAGCGTATCATTAATAATACCCAGCAACTGCTTAGCTGACTTATTAATCCTATCAACATAAGCACCCACATTGTCTTTATTATGCACAGCCAACTGAGCAAACCCCAGAATCGCATTCAATGGCGTGCGAATTTCATGACTAATATTTGCTAGGAAGCCAGACTTAGCCTTATCAGCCTCTTCCGCCAAACGCCGCGCATACTCAAGCTGATTCTGCCTTTCAACCCTATCAGTTAAATTATGCAACTGAACAAAAATATGCCCATCATTATCACCCGACAAACGCACTAAAAAAACCTGCGTATATACAAGCTCACCCGATATTTTTTTATGCACCCAATCAAACAATACAGTGCCTTTTTCATTAAGAATGTCGTGGTATTCTTTTACCTTTATCCTTGAAGAAACACCGTCGGCCTGCTCTTCAGGCGATAAATCTTTTATGGGAAATAAACCAAGCAAATCTGTTTCTGTAATACCACCCAACAACTTAACTGCAGCCCTATTACAGGACTCAATAGCCCCTTTAGCATCAATAAGCAGATATGCATCATGACTCACAGAATAAATAGTGCGATACAAACTTTCCGCCTGTCGCCTAGCTGTATTATCACGACCAATTCCTAGCACACCTACAATATGATTATTTTCATCATAAATTGGCGCCTTCACTGTCTCCATAAATACTTTACGGCCCGATGAAAACACCAACCAACCTTCTTTTGTAATACGCCGCCCCTGCATCAGTATGTTCATATCTTCATCCTGATAAGTTTTGGCCTTATCTGGAGGAAAAATATCTACATCCGTACGCCCAACTATCTCTTCCTGTCCTAGGCCAACCCACTCTTCAAACGACTTATTGCACCCCAGGTACTGACCTTCTGAATCCGCATAATCCTTAAAGAATATAATGTCAGGGGAACTATTCAGAACGGACAACAACCTGCCATTAACTGCTGCCAGCAAACTCGTTTTTTGCTGATTTTCAAGCATTGCAGCATATTCAGACGTCACATCCTGATATACACCTAACACGCCCTCTACTCTATTTTCCGAGTCCAGCAAAGGAATACGTGAAAACTTCAAATGACGGATACTGCCGTCTGCCAGAATGCGTTTTTCATCCAAACCTATCCGTCCACCCCCTCCCTCCAGAACGGAATTCTCCTCATCCAAACAACGCCTCTTTTCTTCTTCAGACCAAGGCATATCATTGTTCGTTAATCCCTGAACCTGTGCTGAAGAAGTAATTCCTGCATCCCTCGCAAATGCAACATTACAACCCAGAAACCCACCTTCTTTATCCTTCCAAAACACACTAACAGGTAATGTATCCAGCACTGTTTGCAACATGTATTTTGTTTGCTCTAAATCACTTATGGCCATGCGATACTGCATCAAGGCTTCATTTACCCGGCCATCTAACTCCGCATTTAAATACTCAAGATTCATTTTATATTTATATTGAGGGGTTACATCCGACATGATACCTATTAATACACCAGACTCTTCTGCCGACTCATTAACCTTAAGATTGAAAAATTTTTTATCTCCCGCCACATCAAATACAAAACCAGCATCCGAATAATGCATTGACTCAGGCAAACCTTTCAGCCACACCAAAGAAAACTCTGAATCTTCCGTCCTATTTGAAAAATCACTAAAAGAAAAAATAGATGACCCAACAATATCACTACCATCAATCCATCGGCTTAGCCAAATCGACTGTTTTTCAGGGGAAATTCTTACCATGATTCCACCTGACATATGAACAGCAGATTTGAAGTCACGCTCCCTGAATTTCGACACCCTGCTTTTTCGCTCCAACACTAGCGAAAGAACAACCAACCCAAACAAAAATACACCCAACACACTCCAAAAAATCCAATTCTGATACCCGTCAGAATTAAGATCATCTAAAGAAAAGTAAAATGACTTACTGTCGAATTCACCTTTAACGACACCAATATCCTTCAACGCCAAATGAATTTTTTCCCAACGGGATAAATTAACATGCCCGATAGTTGTTGTCGGATAATTCATCAACCGCCGGATAATTTCAGCCTGATGACGATTAAATGCAGCCATATCCGAATACTTATATACGCGGGGCAACTCATTAGAAATACGCTGGGAAATTTCATCTGCATGTTCGAGCGCATACTCCCACCCCCGGAGGGACGCCCTGACAAATGCCGCCACTACAGCAGGTTTTTCATTTATCATTCTCTTGCTTGTGTAAATAAGATCCCCATAAAAATTCAAACCAAAATCTTCAGAAGCAATAAAACGAACAGGAAATTCTTTTTCATAGCTGGCCCAATCGGCAGAAACCTGATAGTCGATCGACACATCCTCCTCCCCATCAATCAACCCCTGCAATGCAAAATGGTAGGGCTGCCACCGCACCGCACCAACACCAACACCTTCATGCTTAAAAAGACTGCGCAACTCAAAAAAACCAAAATCCTTTGAAGTCCCGATTCGGGCGTTTGCCATGTCAGATGGTGTGCGTATATGGCTATTTGCGGGAACAACGAAGGCAAAAGGGCTGCGCTGAAACAAACACGCCAACAACACAAATGGCAAACCATCATCCCGCAGCTGCAGAATATCGGGGCCACCAATTGCAAAATCACCCGTGCCGGCTGCCATCATGGCAGGCAAATCCAGCAGAGAGCCATCCGGCTGCACCCGGGGAATAATTTTTACATTCAACCCCTCCTCCTGATAAAACCCCTGCCATTGCGCTGCATAAAAACCCGCAAATTGAAATTGGTTATCCCATTTCAGCAATAGCGTCACATCGGCAGGTTCTGCCGCAAGACCCCTGCAAAAAAGCAGTGCAAAAAAGAATAAACAGAGAACGCGGCTCAAAACCAATCTCCCGGAGCAAGTCACATAAGCTTAGACCAGCATTGGCGACTTCTTAAATCTGCGGCATTCTGTAGATAACGGTATAAAAATAAGTGCGAGATAAAGGGATTACCAGAAATGAACACAGACAATTAAGCTTCGCGGACTACTGGATTAAGGTACAGAGCTGAGAGGAGTGTATTTAAATGGTGCCCGGAGCCGGAATCGAACCGGCACGACCGTAAGGTCAAGAGATTTTAAGTCTCTCGTGTCTACCTATTTCACCATCCGGGCTTTTTGTGGAGGCGCGTTCCGGAGTCGAACCGGACTAGGCGGATTTGCAATCCGCTACATAACCGCTTTGTTAACGCGCCTTAACAGTGATTAGCTGCTTCAAGAAAAATCATAAATTATGATTTGGAGCGGGAAACGAGACTCGAACTCGCGACCCTAACCTTGGCAAGGTTATGCTCTACCAACTGAGCTATTCCCGCTTTGTCTCTGGGCTATGCCCTTCAACGGTGGCCCATTCTAATTATATTTCAGGGCCTGTCAAGGAAATTTTTCCTTATATTCTAGGAGGTTAGAACTATTTTGAACCCGACATGAATGGCCATGCCGCACGCAAATAAACCATCATCGACCAAAGGGTCAGGATCGCTGCAATGTACAACAACCCCTGCGCAACAACGGCCAACTGAGTACCCGGATCAACCCCCAGCAAGCCGGTAATCGCCACCATCTGCATCAGGGTTTTAACCTTACCAACATAGCTGACCGCCACACTGGCCCGCTTACCCAACTCAGCCATCCATTCACGCAGGGCAGAAATAACAATTTCACGACCAATAATGATGGTTGCAGCAAAGGTTAACCATACATTGCCGTAACGCTCCACCAATACAACCAGCGCCACCGCCACAATCAGCTTATCAGCAACCGGGTCAAGGAAGGCACCAAATGGCGTCATCAGGTTCATTTTGCGTGCAAGATAACCGTCAAACCAGTCTGTAATGCTCGCCAAAGCAAACATCACAGCAGCAGCAAGACCTGCCCACTGGAATGGCAAATAATAAACTGCCACCAACACCGGAATCAGAATCACACGTAAGAGGGTCAGTAAATTTGGCAAGTTCCACATATAACGGCTCTTAACTACTCGTGTAGTGCATCGTAAATAATTTGCGCGAGATTCTGACTGATTCCCGGCACTTTTACCAACTCATCCACGCTGGCTGATTTAATTTCCTGAATCCCTCCAAAAAACCGGATTAATTCACGGCGGCGCTTGGGCCCTACTCCGTCAATTCCTTCCAGGGTCGATTGACGCTTAGCTTTACCACGCTTATGCCGATGCCCGGCAATAGCAAAACGGTGTGACTCATCACGGATATGCTGAATAAGATGCAACGCCGGTGAGTGGCTATCAATCACCACCGGTTGCCCATCAATAAATAATTCTTCAAGACCCGCTTTACGGGTTGGCCCTTTTGCAACCCCAAGGATAGGTAAATTGACCACACCCAGTTCACGTAATACCTGCTCGGCAATACCCATCTGCCCCTTACCACCATCAATAACGAGGAGTTGTGGCAAATTATCTTCTGCAATTCCACGACGAAACCGGCGCTGCAAGACTTGTCGCATGGCTGCGTAATCATCGCCCGGGGTAATACCTTCAATATTAAAACGCCGGTAATCAGAGGTAACAGGGCCCGACTGATCAAACACCACACAGGAGGCAACCGTCAGATCACCCTGGGTGTGACTAATATCAAAACACTCCATGCGTGACGGTACTGCGTGCAAACCCAACGCCTGCTGCAATGCAGCATACCGCTCGTGAATATGGGCTTTATCCCTTAATTTAATCCTCACCGCTTCTTCTGCATTAGTGACCGCGAGCTTCAGCCACGCAGATTTATCCGTGCGCACACTCACAGCCACTTTCACCTGGCGACCTTTACGCTCAGTTAACAACCCTGCCAGCACTTCGCGAGACTCAATAACGCGGTCCAGAACAATTTCATCGGGTAATTCATGCTCATGCAGCAAATAATACTGACTGACCACAACCTCCAGCACATATTCCGGCGATTCATCCAACAAGATATCCGGATAAAAACTTTGACTGCCCAGCATGCGCCCCTGACGTATGTTATTTATCTGTACTGCACAAACACCCTGCTGCAGACACACAGCAAAAAAATCCAGATCAGCCTCGCCAGCTTCAATGGATTGATGCTCCTGCACCTTGCGCAAATGTTGCAGCTGGTCACGCAAAGCAGCAGCACGTTCGAATGCAAGCTCTTGTGCAGCGACATCCATTTCCTGCTGCAATGCCGTCAGCAACTGTTGATTGTTACCCTGCAAAAAAAGTTCAGCGTGTCGTAAATCAGCCTGATACTCCGCTGGTGAAATCAACCCTACGCACGGCGCTGTACATCGCCCTATCTGATGCTGCAGGCACGGGCGGCTGCGATTTGCAAAATAACTATCTTCACAGTTACGCAAACGAAAAGTTTTTTGCAGAAAACCAATACTTTCGCGCACCGCATAACCACTTGGGAAAGGGCCGTAATAACGCCCAAGTTTATTTTTTCGCCCGCGGCGCATCACTAAAAGCGGAAAATCATGCTCTGAAACAAAAATATAGGGGTAACTTTTATCATCCCGCATCAGGATGTTATAAGGCGGGCGATGCTGCTTAATTAAATTTTGTTCCAGCAACAAAGCTTCTGTTTCACTGTGTGTAACCGTGATATCAACAGCTGCAATGCGCGCAACCAACGCACGGGTTTTGATGGCTAAACCATTTTCACGGAAATAACTGCTTAAACGGTTTTTGAGATTTTTGGCTTTGCCAACGTAGAGTAGCTCCCGGTGCTGATCGTACATACGATAAACACCGGGCTTAGTAGAAACGCTGCGTAAAAACGCCGCGGAATCGAACCCATCAGACATACATCAGGAACCAACTTCAGCATCAATTAATCCGTGGCGAATCGCCAGACGGGTTAATTCAACATCACTGGATATGGTGAGTTTTTCAAAAATACGGTAGCGATAGGTATTTACCGTTTTGGGGCTAAGATAGAGCTTATCGGAAATATCCTGCACTTTTTCGCAGT
Source organism: Oceanospirillaceae bacterium (assembly GCA_024234265.1). Taxonomy (GTDB): domain Bacteria; phylum Pseudomonadota; class Gammaproteobacteria; order Pseudomonadales; family Oceanobacteraceae; genus JACKOM01. Next base: position 104,849 of record JACKOM010000006.1, on the reverse strand, counting down.
TCACTATCATAAGCGCAATTTGCATCTCACGGTCCGACAGCAAATCAAACGGACACGCAGCCTCGCTACTTTCAAATTGACGCAACACCATGCGCTGCGCAATTTCCGGCGAAATATAACGCTGCCCTGTTTTCACTTTTAAAATAGCGCGAATCATTTCTTCCGCAGAGGCGCCTTTAGTCAAATACCCTAAAGCACCTGCCTGTAAAAGCCGCGACGCGTACGGGTCTTCCCCACAGGCAGTCACCACTATGACGCGAATTTCATCATTCAGGCGCATCAGTTTGCGGGTAGCTTCCAAACCGCCCATGCCCGGCATTTTAATATCCATCAACACTACATCAGGCTGCAGGTTTTTGCTTTTTCAACCGCCTCTTCTCCACTGGCAGCCCTCACCGACGACTTCAACTCCCTTGTTGTCAGACAGCAACCTCACTATACCCATGCGCACCAGGTCGTGGTCATCAACAACAAGCACTTTAATCAAGATGCTTCCTCTCTAGAAATGCCAGCGAATATTTTGCCTGATTTTTCAGGCTTATCGTTTTTATCGTGTTTTATTGCTCATGCAGTTTTTTCAACCGCACTTTTTTGCCACCCTCCGTCACCGGATTCAATGGCAGAGTAATTTCTACAATGTCAGCCGCAACGTGACGGGTAACCTTAAACCAAGATGACGGGCTAATTTCAGCATGGGCTCGTTGTCATTCAGAACCGTACCCACCATTTCCTTGATGCCACGCTGCTTACAGTAACGAATCATCTCAGCCATTAACATATGACCAAGACCCTCACCCCCGCATATCATCCGCAATGATGACAGAGAACTCGGCTTGGACATTATCCGAATCTGTCCATGTCCTCACAACCCCTAACATGGTATCCGGTGCATCATCCGGCACGGCCACAAAGCCATCTCCTGCTCGTAATCTATCTGGGTAAACTGGGCAAACTCACGATGTTTGAAGTTACGCCGACTGGTAAAAAAGCGGTAACGCAAAGATTCCGGGCTCAAACCCCGGTGAAACTCCTCCATCGACGGCTCATCTTCACCGCGAATAGGCCGCAACATCACACTACGACCAGAGCGCCGCAGCCCCACCTTACTTTCCAACCCGCTGGGTAGGGTTTGATGCAGGTTTCGTGGGCATGGGCGATATCGGCCGCCATACCCAGCACGATTGCCCCCTCTTTAGGTGCAGCAGCACATTAAGCTCACAACCGCGCAAGTGAGGCAAATCCACCACCATCTGCGACAGAGCCAACAACATACGGGACAAGGCCTCCGTATCACGGGGCAATTTTGCTGCGCTCACGCAGCACCCGGTAAATATGGGTTCGCTCCATCAGGCGCAGAGCCAACACATCATTCAGAGGCGGCATTTCTATCTGGCGGTCCGCCAGGATATTCGCAGTTGCGCCACCACCACCAAACAAAAATCAGCGGACCAAAATGTTCGTCACGGGTAATCCCCATACTGAACTGGGTTGCATCCATACCTTTGCGCACAGGCTGCACACTGAAACCATGTACACGGCTGAACGGGTAACGATTGGAAAGTTCTTCCCGCAAACCTTTGGCAGCTTGCAGCAAGGCATCCTTTATCACGCAAACCTGTTGCCACAGCCCGCCAGCGGTCACGGGGTTTTTACCGTACGCAAACGGGTGACAGTATTCCTGGTGAATAATTTTAATCGCAGCCGGAAATCCCACCTGCCCTTCAATTTCGGTAATACCGGACTCATCCGAAACAAAGTGGGTATTCAGCAATTTAAAACCATAAAGCCCAAAGCAGACTGTAGATTTCCTGGGAGGTTAAAGTAATTGCGCCCATCGGCAAATGCGCCATCCAGAATACTTTTTGCTGCAAGTTTATTGGGTAACACAGCACTGCTGACGGACGACGGGGTTTGACGCATCAACTCCTGATTGCGCTGATGGCGAACCATATGCATAAACGCTTTGATAGCCCTGTCGGTGTATCAGGTAGGTACACCCGCAGCATCAAAAGTCTGGCGGGCTTTACTAACGGTTGCACCACCCAACCAGCTGGTCAGAATATTTTTTACCACTGGCCCGGGCGTGCAGCAGAATTTCCTGGGCGACCTGCAAACTTGAAACCACCTGGGTTGGCGAATGCAGCACAAGCACAGCATCAACCCCCGGTCGTCCTCCAACACCTCAAGTATCTGCAAATAAACTGACGGTTTTGCATCCAGCGGCAGATCAATCGGATTCGAGTGTGACCAGTATTCCGGCAAAATAAACGACAGCTTACGCAAACTGTCCTCCTCATACAAACAGCCAGCTCACCACCATCGTGCATCAGACGATCAATCGCCAGAATCGCCGCCCCATCCTGTTGGATACGATCGCCAAACGCCCACCCGGCAGGGGCTTCATGCGCGACAGGGATTCAACCGATTCAAATAACTCTTCCGTGCTGTCGACGCGCATAACACCGGCACGCAGCAACAGGGTTTTCATACACCATATCTTTATGGCGCAATCCGGAGGGCACTTCTTCTGCAATCAACTGACTGGCAGGGAAACGGCTGCTCTTAATTGCCAGCACAAGCTTGCCACGGACGCATTACGCACCGCACGCACAAAGGATTCAGGCTGATCGATATGTTCAAGATGCAACATAATGGCTTTAACCTTGCGGTCACGGCTCAGATAATCAATCAGATCAGGCAAACTGACATCAACACTGTCACCCAATGTCATGAAATGCGAGAAACCAATACCACGCTCTTTTGACCAATCCAACAGAGCGGATGCGAGGGTTCCTGACTGACCAATAAAGGCTACCTTGCCAGGCAGCGCCGCCAGATGGCTGTAACTCGCATTGAGGTTATATCCCGGCACCATGATTCCAAGACAACCCGGCCCCATAATGCGCATGCCGTGTTCTTGCGCGATGCGCCGTAATGGATTTTTATCCGGATGGAATTGCTCTGCCCTGCCACGGGAAATACCGCCAGTCAGAATCAAGGCACAATGGATACCTTGTTTAGCGAGCTGCTTAAGAATGCGTTCGATTGTGTCAGCGGGCGTGCAAATAACCGCAAGATCAACATCCACAGGCAGGCGGCCAATCTTCTGAAAACAAGGCACACCGTGTACCTGGCGATAACGTTTAACGTTAACCGCAAACACTTCACCGCGAAAACCAGACTGCAGCAAATTGGAAATAACCGCACCACCCATGCTATTGGCACGTTCAGAAGCCCCTATCACAGCAACTTTCTGGGGTTCAAAAAAGTGTTCTAACCAACGGGTGCCCATGCAAAATCCAGATATATCAGCTATTTGTGTTTAGCAGGCAGTTATATACACTAGCGACTTTATACTCAAGTAATGGCCATGTCTGCGACACTCTTTGTATCACAAAGCCTGGTGGATCATCACAGTATTCCGCCCAGCCACCCCGAGAGTCCCCTGCGCCCCCTGTCGATTGAAACAATTTTACGCCAGTCAGGCTTATGGTCTGACCTTGGCCACGCGACAGCCGTACCTGCAGACACAAACGCATTATTACGTGTACACACGGCCCGCTATATTGAACAACTGCATCTGATAACCCCCAAAAAAGGCACCATACTCGCAGCCGAAGACACCCCCATGGCCAGTGACACGTTACACGCCGCTACTGAAGCAGCCGGGGCCGGCATCATGGCGGTGGAAGCTGTACTGCGAGGGGATTATAAAAATGCTTTTTGCGCGGTACGCCCACCCGGACACCACGCGGAACCCACCAAAAGCAAAGGCTTTTGTTTCCTGAACAATATTGCTATCGCAGCTCAACATGCCATTCATTGCATGGGCATCAAACGTGTTTGTATTTTCGACTTTGACGTACACCAGTGTAACGGCACCATTGAAGCACTGGGTAACAACCCTCACGTACTGATTGTCAGCACCTTTCAGCACCCGCTCTACCCTTTCAGCCACTATTTCAACCAACCTGCAAATGTCGTCAACATTCCTTTGCAGGAAGGCTGCTCAAGCATTGAGTACCGCCGGCATTGTGAGAGCAAAATATTTAACGCTATCAGCCAGTTCAGGCCCGAACTCATTCTGGTATCAGCGGGTTTTGATGCACACCAGGATGACCCATTGGGTGGATTAAATCTGATAGAGGAAGACTTTGATTGGTTAACACGCCTGACTAAAGATCTTGCCCAAACCTATTGCCAGGGCAGAATTATTTCGATGTTGGAAGGCGGATATGATTTGGAAGCTTTAGCAAACAGCGCACACGCACACATACGCGCACTAACCGGCAAATGAAAACGAATAACCACAAGACAGTGAAGATAAAATAAGGTGGTTAATCAGAGATTAATTGCTGGAGTTTATTGTTTCAGGGATATGGCAGACCGCAGGTCTTTGATTTCAGAAAGGAAATGGCGGAGGAGGAGAGATTCGAACTCTCGGAGGGTTTAACCCCTCGCCGGTTTTCAAGACCGGTGCATTTAGCCACTCTGCCACCCCTCCGGTGCGAGCGATGCGTATATTACAGCGAAGTTTTTGACTGTCAACAAAAAACATAAGCATTTCAGTCAATTAGTTGCACATACGCCCCACTGAAACTTCTTTCCACCCTTGAAATCCAACGGCAAAACCCTATCATCAGAGCACTCATCAAAGGAGATGTTTATGCACGGGCAAAACGACAATCGCAGCGACGCAATTTCAATCCAACAAGGGACATTTGGACAAGAAATTCCAGCCCACAAGGTACTGCGCAACACCTACGGTCTTCTCGGCATGACCATTGGCTTTGCGGCCATCATGACCATGGTCGGCATAGCACTTAACCTCGGTTTCATTTCCGCATTGGTTTTCAGCCTGATCGGCTTCGGACTTCTGTTTGTAGTTGACCGCACCGCCGATTCCGCAAAAGGCTTATTTTTCATTTTCGCATTTACGGGCATCGAAGGCCTTGCATTAGCCCCACTGGTTGGTGCCTACCTGAAATCACCTGCCGGCGCATTAATCGTAACCCAGGCATTAGCTGCTACTTCTCTGGTTTCGCTTGTCCTGTCAGCCTATGCCATTAAGTCCGGCAAAGATTTCTCTTACATGCGCGGTTTCCTGTTAACCGGCCTGATCGTAATGTTGGTAGCAAGCATCGCAAATATTTTCCTGCACATGCCTGCACTTCACCTGGCCATTGCTGCCGGCGGCGCAATCATCGCTTCTGGTTTAATCCTGTTTGATACCAGTCGCATTATCAATGGTGGTGAAACCAACTATATTCGCGCAACACTTTCACTATTCTTAGACATCAAATTGCTATTTGTCAGCCTGCTGCAGTTACTTGGCGCAGCGAACGACGACTAATAACAAAGGGGGGCGAAAGCCCCCAAATTTTTTATGAAAATATCCCTCTTATTACAAAGCGCACCCAGTTCACAATCCCACACCAGCGCCCTGCGCTTTGCCAATGCAGCCATCGCAGCCGGCCATGAGATTTACCGCGTATTTTTTTATCAGGATGCCTGCTACGCAGCCTCCGAATTAAACTGCCCCCCTCAGGATGAAATAAACCTGCATGCAGCATGGAAAACACTGGCAGAAAAACACAATATCGACTTAGTGGTATGTATCGCAGCAGCACTTAAGCGCGGAATTCTGGACCAGGCAGAAGCTAGCCGTTATTCAAAAGCGCAATTTAATGTGCAAGCTCCGTTTGAATTATCAGGTCTAGGGCAACTTCTCGACGCTCAAATCAACTCCGATCGCATGGTGAGCTTTGCATGAAATACGATATTCTCACCATCATCCATTCCGCCTCCTATGGCAGCAGCAGGGCAAAAGAAGGGCTTGATTACATACTGACCTGCTCCGCTTACGACCAGAAAATCGCAATCTTATTTATTGGCGACGGCCGTCAGTGCCTCAAAACAGCACAGGACAGCACGCTTTTACAGCAAAAAAACTTCAGCAAACAGTTAAGTGCACTGGAGCTTTATGGCATTGAAGACATTTTTTGTGACAACCTGGATTTCACACCTGTGATTAATTGCCACAGCTGCAGCCAAGAACAAATAAAAGAGCTACTGCAAAATTCAAAGCACCTGGTGAATTTCTGATGATATTACACATAGTGCAAACCAGCTCCCGTGATATTCTCGAGCAGTGCCTGAAGACTGCCAACACCGATGACGTGCTGCTGTTTATAGAGAATGCTGTTTTTCTTGAACCTCAAACACGCAACATAAAACATACCTGCTTTTTTTTAGAAGCAGATATCACTGCACGCGGTGTCACAGTAAATAATCCGGCACAGGTCATTAATGACAGCGGATTTGTTGAGTTAGTCTGCAAGACCACTAAATCAGTTACCTGGTATTTATGAATAACTTCGACAAAGAAGGCTTTCTCACCAACCCAGAAAGCTGGACTGAAGAACTGGCGAAAATTATCGCCGGGCAAGAAGGCATTGAATTAACACATGAACACTGGGAAATCATCTGGCTGGTGCGCGAGTTTTACCAGACATATGATCTCTCACCCTCAAATCGCCCACTTGTAAAAACCGTTAAACAAAAACTCGGGGAAGAAAAAGGTAACAGCATTTATCTGCTAAGTCTTTTCCCCGATAGTCCGGCAAAAATTGCCAGCAAAATTGCTGGCCTGCCTAAACCTGCGAACTGTTTCTGATATGAACCACGAACATCCTTTTGCACAATATGTACGCATCCTCGGTAAAGGTCGCCGCGGTTCACGCTCCCTCACTTATGCCGAAGCACTTGAAGCTATGGGCATGATATTGGACGGTAAAACTGAAGATGTGCAACTCGGCGCATTTCTGATGTTGCTGCGCGTGAAAGAAGAAAGCGGTGAGGAATTGGCAGGTTTTGCACAGGCTGCACGCAACCACATCACCCGCAACATACACTCCAGCATAACGCCGGACATAGACTGGTCATCCTACGCAGGTAAACGCCGTCATCTGCCCTGGTATTTATTGGCGGTTTTTTGCCTTGCAGATAACGGCTATAAAATTTTCATGCATGGCGCCGAAGGCCATACCGAAGGACGCATTTACACCCAAAGCACACTTAAGACGCTGGGTTTTTTAAGTGCGAGCAACTGGCAGGAAGCAGAACAACACATGCAATCACAAGGGTTTTGTTATTTACCCATGGAATTCATGAGCCCTGAGCTGCACCGTATTATTGAATTACGCAACACCTTTGGCCTGCGCTCCCCAGTGCATAGTTTTTCGCGCATGTTAAACCCATTAAATGCGCCCTGCGTTGCACAGGGTATCTTCCACCCCGGATATGGTAGCTCTCATCAATTATCTGCCAACCTGCTGCATTATCCACGCGCATCCATTATCAAGGGTGAAGGCGGTGAAATAGAACGCAACCCAGATGCACCATCCATCATGCAGCATTGTTTTAATGGTGAACTTATCGAAGAAACCTGGCCAAGCATGTTTGAACGCCGCCACGTTAAACCCGAATCACTTGATTTAAACAATCTGCGTGCACTCTGGCAGGATGACGCTTTCGATGAATACGCCCGCGCAGCCGTGATTGGCACCCTCGCATTTATTGCACGCCTGATGGGCAAAGCAGAAACCCAACAGGACTGCATCAACATTGCAGAAAACTGGTGGCAACAACGCAACCCTGAGCGCCTGAAATAAAAAATGCGGCATTAGCCGCATTTTTTATTACTGCTTAAGCACAAATTTAAACTTTAAATTGACTGGTTATTGAACGCAGTTTATTTGAAATCGAAAGCAGGGATTCACTCGCCACTTCCACTTCCTGCACATTTTTTACTGCCGCATCTGCATTAGTACGAATACCATCGACGTTGTGTTTAATGGATGTACTCACTTTTTCCTGCTCACCTGTGGCGTGGGCAATTTCAGTATTCATGCGCGTAATTGAACCCACTTTTTCAGTAATAGTTGCAAGGGACGAATCTGTTTTCGCCGCATGATCCACACTGGAGCGTGCCTGATCCTGGGAATGAGCCATTACCTCCACCGCAGAACGCGCAGCACCCTGCAGTTCTTCAATTACCTTTTGAATTTCCTGGGTCGAATCCTGGGTTCGGGAAGCTAAAGTGCGCACTTCATCAGCCACCACCGCAAAGCCCCTGCCCTGCTCACCCGCCCGCGCTGCTTCAATTGCCGCGTTTAATGCCAGCAAGTTTGTCTGCTCAGCAATACCTTTAATAACATCCAAAATTGTGCCGACGTTTTCCGCATCCGATTCAAGCTTACGAATAACCTCAGCAGCACGCTCAACTTCATTGGCCAGATCATTAATCGATTCAACAGACTGGGTTACCACACTACGCCCTGATTTCGCCTCGTTATCCGCCTCACGGGCAGCACTGGCAGCACTCGACGCATTTTGCGCAATGTTTTGCACACTGCGGAACATATCATCAACAGAACGGGTAACTTCATCGGTCGCACGACTTTGCTCTTCGGTAATCTGACGGGTTTTGGTTGTCATGTCACCCAGATCAGTCGATACACGGGCTAGCGGATCAATCGCCTTGACCACTTCATTAATACTGGTATGCAGCTTATCCATAAACAGGTTAAACCAGTGCACCAGCGAGCCGATTTCATCTTCACTGCTCTGACGAATACGTTTGGTTAAATCACCTTCACCCTGTGCAATGTCACGTAACGAATCCAGCATCAAACTCAGGTTGCGGGTAATCATTAACACAATACTGCCACTGATAGTTACTATTACCAGAATAGAAACTAAGCTCACGACAATTGTCATAAACAGCGCATTTTGCGCAGCGTTGTTTGATTCTTCGACGGTCTTCTGGAAGGCGCCCAAGGCATTTTCATTTAAAGACGTCATCATGCGTTTGAGCATACTGAGCTTTTGATTCATCTCTTCAATCAGGCGGGGCATTTCGGATGGGTTAAGATTACCCTCGATCATACCGGCCGATAATTTGAGGCCAACATCAAAATACTGAGTACTTGCACGCTCAATATCATCCAGCGCTTGCTGCTGTGCAGGCCACAACTTTTGCTGCTCAATGATCTTGTCATGCATTTCTTTGAAGGTTTTGCGGGCACCATCGAGCATATCTGCCTCACCAGTGCTGACCGCTGCATTAAACAGCTCTTCCACACGATTAAGGCGAACAATGTTTTCACGCGATGACTGCACTACAGGGAAATACAGATCCTGAATATCTGCCAGGCGTTCAGAATTTGCACTATTGATAACGGCATTCAATGCCAGACTCGCCAAAAAGCCAACCACCGCTATCGCTGGGATAAACAGTATCTTGGCTTTTATGGATATGCGGCTCAACCAATTCATATAGGACCTCAGCTCCGTCCGTATCCCTATGGATGCTTACTAGTATTAGCATAGCCAAGGATGGAGAGAGGTCGAATTTATTATGACTTTTCGTTGTTATACCAACTGAGGGTATTGTGCAGCTTCACGACTTCTCCGACGATAATCAGGGTTGGCGCCACAACCTGTTGATTTTTAACGATATCCACCATGGTCGAGAGCGTACCAATCACCACCTTGTGGTCTTTGGTGGTACCCTTTTGCACCAGGGCAATCGGCATATCAGCTGACATACCATGGGCTTGTAATTGCTGGCAAATGACAGGAAGCCCCATCAAGCCCATATAAAACACCACGGTCTGATGGGGATGAACAAGCTCACCCCATGGCAGATCAGTAGAATTATCCTTTAAATGCCCCGTCACGAAACGCACTGATTGTGCATAGTCACGATGGGTTAATGGAATGCCGGAGTAAGCGGCGCAACCGGCTGCGGCGGTAATACCCGGCACAACCTGAAATGGAATGCCCTCTGCCGCAAGGCCGGCAATTTCTTCACCGCCGCGCCCGAAAATAAAAGGATCTCCGCCTTTTAAACGTAAAACGCGATGACCTTCTTTTGCCAAATCAATTAAACGCTGGTTGATTTCATCCTGCGGCACCGCGTGATCAGAGCGCGCTTTGCCGACATAAATACGTTTCGCATCACGACGACACATATCCAGAATAGGTTCAGACACTAAGCGATCGTATAAAACCACATCCGCTTTTTGCATCAGGCGCAAAGCTTTGAACGTCAATAAATCCGGGTCACCAGGGCCTGCACCTACCAGATACACCTCGCCCACTTGTTTATCTTCGGTAGGCGCATCAAGCATATCCTGCAGCACTTTTTTCGCCTGAACCATCTGGCCTGACAAAGCCAATTCCGCAACAGGGCCTTCTAGTACATCTTCCCAAAATTCACGGCGACGATTGATATGGGAAAATTTGGCTTTCACCTTATCGCGATGGGCGCCGAGTAATTCAGCAAGTTCACCAAATGCAGCGGGAATAGTGGTTTCCAGTTTTGCGCGCAGCATACGTGCCAGCACAGGGGATGCACCACCGGAAGAGATAGCTGCCACAAGCGGGGAGCGATCAACGATGGCAGGAAATACAAAGGTACATAACGCAGGGCAATCCACCACATTCACAGGCACATTGGCAGCTTTTGCATCCTCTGACACCTGACGATTCAGGATGTCATCATCCGTAGCAGCAACCACTAGGGTTTTGCCCTGCAAACGCCCTGCGCTGTAATCACCGATGCAATTCTGCCCACCCGCTGCCGCAACAGCCTCAGCAAGATCCGGCAGAATTTCATGGGCAACCAACTCAACCACAGCGCCGGCACGGATCAACATGCCTGCTTTACGCAGAGCAACCTCTCCCCCGCCTACAACCAGTACATCTTTACCCTTGAGGTCAAAAAAGAGAGGTAATAAATCCATGTGCTTAACCTATGTATTCTGCGCCATTCATATAAGGTTTCAGTACTTCAGGAATACGGATACGGCCATCGGCTTCCTGATAATTTTCCAGCACTGCAACCAGAGTACGCCCCACAGCCAGACCTGAACCATTTAATGTGTGCAATAATTCAGGCTTACCGGTTTCCGGATTACGCCAGCGGGCCTGCATACGGCGGGCCTGGTAATCATGGAAACTGCTGCAGGAAGAAATTTCCCGGTATTTTTGCTGACCTGGCAGCCAAACCTCAATGTCGTAGGTCAATGATGCAGAGAAACCTAAATCGCCACCGCACAATTTCACTACGCGGTACGGTAATTCGAGTTTCTGCAGAATTTTTTCGGCGTGACCGGTTAATGCTTCTAGCTGAGCCATGCTCTCTTGCGGATTAACCAGCATCACCAGCTCAACTTTCTCAAACTGGTGCTGACGGATCATGCCGCGGGTATCACGCCCATAACTGCCCGCCTCACTGCGGAAGCAAGGGGTATGGCAGGCATAACGCACAGGGATTTCTTTGGCTTCAAATATGCGGTCACGGGCAATATTGGTGACCGGAACCTCCGCCGTTGGAATCAGATAATACTGCTGATCACCAAAGGGCACTTTGAAGAGGTCTTCTTCAAATTTAGGCAGCTGACCAGTGCCACGCAGGCTGTCGGCATTGACCATATAAGGCACGTACACCTCTTCGTAGCCGTGCTCTTCTGTGTGGGTATTGAGCATCAGCTGAATCAACGCACGGTGCAAGCGGGCAACCTGCCCTTGCATCACAGCAAAGCGGGAGCCGGTAATCTTGGTGGCGGTTTCAAAATCGATACCATTCACACCTGCGCCGAGATCCACGTGATCTTTAGCTTCAAATGCAAATGCTTTAGGTGTACCCCAGCGACGCACTTCAACGTTATCGTCCTCGCTGGCACCGGCGGGCACCGAATCATCCGGAATATTTGGCGTTGCCATCAGCATGGTGGTCAGCACATCAGAAGCTTCTTTGGCTTTGGCTTCCGCGTCTTTTAATTGCGCGTCGATTTTTGCAAGGGTTTCTGCCACTTTTGCTTTGGCTTCATCAATCGACATACCTTGCTGCTTTAAAACACCAATTTGTTTGGAGGCAGCATTTTTCTCTGCCTGCAGACTCTGGGAAAAAACGTCTGCATCACGGCGAATGGCATCCCATTTGGCAAAAGCTTCGACATCAAACTCAAAACGTTTGGTTTTCAGTTTAGTTGCAATAAGTTCCGGGTTTTCACGGACTTTACGGATATCTAACATATTAAAACCCCATCAAAATATTACGCGGCCAACCGTCAGCCCCAGCCAGGTCAGCGTAAAACATCCAATCAGACTTGCAAGCAGGTAAACCAATGCAATATGCCACTGGCCATGCTGCAAGAAATTCACAATCTCTAACGAAAAAGTAGAAAAAGTCGTGAGAGCACCCAGGAAACCAACAACCAGCAACTCACGCCAGTAGCCCGGCATATTGAGGCGTTCCACCAGTAATACGAATAAAAAACCGATTACAAAGGAGCCGATAAAATTGACCGCGAGTGTACCAAAGGGGAACCCCGCGCCCAATGATTTCTGCATCCAACCTGCAATAAAGGCGCGGGCCACCGCGCCAAACGCTCCGCCAAGGGCAATTGCTAACCAATGCATTATTCAGAATACCTTTTAAGCGGGCTGTTTTTATCCAATGAATCAAGATGCGCAAGTTTTTCAGCTATCTTACTTTCCAGACCACGGGCCACCGGCTGATAATAACGCCGTTCGCGTATCTGCTCAGGCAAATAACATTCACCTGCAGCATAGGCTTCCGGCTCATCATGGGCATAACGGTATTCCTGACCATAACCCTGTTCTTTCATCAGCCGGGTCGGGGCGTTACGTAAATGGACCGGCACGTCATAACTTGGCATCCCGCGCACATCAGCCCTTACCTGATTAAACGCCGTATAAACAGCATTGCTTTTTGGCGCACAGGCGAGATAAACAATGGCCTGCGCGATTGCAAGCTCCCCCTCCGGACTACCTAAACGCTCCTGCACATCCCAGGCATTTAATGCCAGGGTTAGGCCGCGCGGATCAGCATTGCCGATATCTTCACTCGCCATGCGCACCACACGCCGCGCCACATAAAGTGGATCACATCCACCATCTAACATGCGTGCAAACCAATACAGAGCGCCGTCTGCCGATGAGCCCCTTACAGACTTATGCAACGCAGAAATCTGTTCATAAAAAAGATCGCCGCCCTTATCAAAACGACGTACCGATTCCTGGCAAATTTCCGCAACAATTTCTGCAGTGATGGCATTTTTATTTTCCGCCATTGCAAGATCGGCAGCCATTTCCAGCAAATTCAAAAGACGGCGGCCATCGCCATCCGCCGCTGCAACCAATAATTCAGCGGCTGCTGGCTCACAATTTCGCACCGGCAATAAACTGAGTTCAGAAGTCAGGGCCTGATTTAACATAACCTGTAAATCCGCCGCATCAAGGCTGCGCAACTTATAAACCCGCGCCCGGCTGAGTAATGCGCCATTTAATTCAAACGACGGATTTTCCGTGGTAGCACCAATGAAAATCACCGTGCCATCTTCCACAAAAGGCAGAAACGCATCCTGCTGCCCTTTATTGAACCTGTGCACCTCATCAACAAATAACAGGGTTTTTCGCCCTTGTGCCCGGAACATTTGTGCGCGCTGAACGGCGCTACGTATTTCTTTTACGCCATCCATTACTGCGGAAACACTCAGAAATTCCGCATCGGCATATTGGGCAAGCAAACGGGCCAGGGTGGTTTTACCAACTCCAGGCGGCCCCCAGAAAATCATGGAGTGCAGCAAACCCTGTTCAATGACTTTGCGCAGAGCTTTACCCTCACCCAGCAAATGCCCCTGCCCGGCATATTCTTGTAAATTGCGAGGGCGCAGGCGTGAAGCCAATGGCTCGTATTGCTGTTGCGGGAATAAAGAATCTTGCATCAGGGGGCACTTTGAATCACATCAACACCCGCAGGAATTTCAAAGGTGAATAATGAATCCTGTAATTTCGGGTTTGATTTAACATCGCGGAAGGTCAGCACTGTTTTTTGACCCACGTTATCCTGAATCACCATGCGCGATAATTTACCTTTGGCGGTAAATTCAAGACGCAGACGATCAAACAACACATCTTTGCTTTTTGGGGTTAACACAAAATTCCATTCTTTTTGCAGCTGCTCGCCAAACACATCATAGGCATTATTAAGTTCATCTAATTTACCCGTGAGCAATAATGCAGGGGTTGAAACCAGACGATCATCCAATGGCTGCACTGTCACCTGTTCAAGATCCTGATCATACAACCACAGGGTTTTACTGTCGGTTACCAGCAACTGCTGATACGGCGGTTTTGTTTGCCAGCGGAATTTTCCGGGCTTTTTCGCTTGTAAACTACCTTCAAGGGTTTGCAGCACACTGCCACGCCCATCGTAATTATGCTGTACAAAAGTCGCCTCAAACGTCTCCATGCCGGCAAGCAATTGCTGCAATTTCTGAATGGATAGCTCGTCAGCATTCGCAAATACGGCGGCCAGCATCAATACAAAAACAGATAAAACCTTCACATACACTCCTAGTGTTCAGGTGTTAATACTTCTCGGTTGCCATTATTGCCGGGGGGCGATACCAAACCGGATTGCTCCATCGCTTCCACCAGCCGGGCCGCACGGTTATAACCTATGCGCAATTTACGCTGCACACTGGAAATAGACACCTTGCGGGTTTCCAGCACAAAGGCAACGGCTTCATCATAAAGTTCATCGGACTCAGGATCGCCTTCATCACCACCGCCACCACCTTCGGAAGAAGATGTCGACGAGGTAATTTCGATGTATTCAGGTTCACCCCGGGTTTTCCAGTCAGCCACCACACGGTGTACTTCGTCGTCCGCCACAAAAGCACCGTGTACACGAATAGGCACTGCGGTACCCGGCGGTAAATACAACATATCGCCGTGCCCCAGTAACTGCTCTGCCCCGCCCTGGTCAAGAATGGTACGGGAATCGATTTTTGATGAAACCTGGAATGCAATACGGGTCGGCACGTTGGCCTTAATCAAACCCGTAATAACATCCACAGAGGGTCGTTGGGTTGCCAGAATCAGGTGAATACCCGCCGCACGGGCTTTTTGCGCGATACGGGCAATAAGCTCTTCGACTTTTTTACCGACCACCATAATCATGTCAGCAAATTCATCTACCACCACCACGATATAGGGCAGTTTGCCCAATGCTTCGGCTTTATCTTCAAAGTTACTGCCGGGTTTCCACAACGGGTCATAAATCACTTCGCCCGCTTGGGCAGCATCGGTGATTTTTTTGTTATAACCCGCGAGGTTTCGCACCCCCATAGCCGCCATTAATTTATAACGGCGCTCCATTTCAGCCACACACCAGCGCAGACCGTTAGCAGCTTCTTTCATATCGGTGATGACAGGCGTGAGCAGATGGGGAATACCGTCATATACCGACAGCTCCAGCATTTTAGGGTCAACCATGATCATGCGAACTTCATCCGGCCCGGCTTTATACAACATGCTGAGCAGCATGGCGTTCACACCCACGGATTTCCCCGAACCGGTTGTACCTGCCACCAGCAGGTGGGGCATTTTGGCCAGATCAGCGGTAACAGGATCACCGGCGATATCATGGCCCAGGGCCAGCGTCAGGGGCGACTTAGCGGACTGGTATTCCGCCGAAGCAAATACATCGCCGAGATACACGATTTCACGGTCATCATTGGGAATCTCGATACCCATAACTGACTTACCGGGAATCACCTCCACCACCCGCACACTCACCATGGCCAATGAACGGGCAAGATCCTTAGCAAGATTGGAAATTTTGCTGGCCTTCACACCGGGGGCAGGCTGAATTTCAAAACGGGTAATCACAGGGCCGGGGTTAACCGCCACCACTTCAACTTTCACACCAAAGTCGAGCAGCTTACGCTCCAGCAAACGGGACATATCCTCAAGATTTTCTGCGGAGAACCCCCCTGACTGAGCCTTGCTGGAACGATTTAACAGCGATAAATCCGGCAACCCATCGGTTTTAAACAGCGAACCCTGCACAGTTGCCGGACCAGCGGACTTTTTCTCAAAGGGCTGAATCACGACAGGCTTTTTATCGTCCAGAATCACAGGCGGCATTACTGCCACCGGAGGGGCCACGGGCCGCACAGGCGGAATATCGGCAGGTTTTTTCAGCGTAGGGGGTACAACCTGGGTAAGCTCGGGAATCAGAGGCTCATCACTTTCATCCTCGTCTATATCCACATCGATAACTGGCTCCCTGCGCACAGGCAAGACTTCATCACGCAATGCTACCGGCTCCACGCGAGGGCCACGTAAAGGTTCAGCTACGCGGGTGGCACCGTTTTTTTCACCCCATTTTTCGTCTATCAAACGCAAAATATAAGCACCAATGGCATCCATGGTGCCCAACCAGGAAATATCACCAAAAACCGTCAGACCAAACAAAAACACCGCAAAAAAGAACAGACTGGCACCAACACCTCCTATCTGGGCCCCAAACCAGCTGGCCATACTTTGCCCTATGATACCGCCGGTACCGTAGGGCAGCAGAGTATCACGCACATCATGGAAGCCGCTCAGGGCTGCACCGGATAACAGAATCAGAGTAAAGCCGAAAAGACGCCAGTAAAAACCACCCCAATGGTTTTCTAATTCAACATTTGTCCAATAACGTCGCAGAAGATGATAGAGCGGTAGTAAAGGCACCAGATAGGCCATATAACCGACAAACGAAAACAACACATCAGCGACAAAAGCACCCAGCACCCCACCCCAGTTACGGATGTTCATGCCATCGGAGCTACCCCGCCAACCGCCATCCTGCGGGTGATATGACAACAGGGCCAGAAGGCCAAAGAGTGCGAGCAGACACAACAACAGCGCGCCACCCTCACGCAGCGCAAGACGCTTTTGCTCCTGCCAGTTGATCTGAACTTTATGTTTATTTTTAAGCACTTAGGATTTAGCCTTATAGGCAATCACAAAAAAATGGATTTTATAGGTTTCCCCGGAATAATAAACCAGCCCATGGCATCTATTCTCGAAACTATCCGGCAAAACGCCTACCACTTCCCGCCCGTGGAGACCGCCTTACAGGAGCCAGACGGCCTGCTCGCTGCCGGCGGCGACCTGAATCCGGACAGAATTCTGCGTGCATACAGCCATGGCATATTCCCCTGGTATTCAGCTGACGACCCCATTTTATGGTGGTCACCCGATCCACGCTGCGTGCTTTTTACGGATGAGCTCCACATATCGCGCAGTATGGCCAAATGGCTGAAACAACAGCAATTAAGGGTTACAACCGATACCGCATTTAAAAGTGTCATTCAGGCCTGCGCGCAACCCAGGGCAAAACAGGCCGAAACCTGGATTAATAACGACATTCAGACTGCCTATTACGCCCTCCACCAGCGCGGCCTCGCCCACAGCATTGAAGTATGGGATGGAGAAGAACTGGTCGGCGGCCTCTACGGGGTATCAATCGGCAGGATGTTTTTTGGGGAGTCCATGTTCAGCCGCACCACAAATGCTTCTAAACTGGCCTTTATACGCTTGGTGCAAAGTGCCAGTCAGATGGGGTTTCGCATGATTGATTGTCAGGTGCATAACCCACACCTTGAAACCCTGGGGGCCAGATGTATTCCCCGCGGGCAGTTTGTGCAGATCATTGAGCAACAAATGCAATTACCTCCCCCTATTAAATGGGAGCTGGCATGAGCCAAAACAGCACACATCAAAATGCAGAACTAAAACTCATGACCCTGATAGAACCGCAGAACTGCGGTTATCTGAACGGGGAAAAATCCAATTCTGTATTCATCGACACTGAAACCCCACCCACATGGCAGCAATACAGCAACCTGTCACGCCTGGGGTTCCGGCGTTCCGGCAACCACTACTACCGACCCCACTGCCCATATTGCAATGCCTGCATCCCCTGCCGGGTTAATGTGAGTCAGTTTGACTGGCGACGCAGGTTCAAACGCATCCTCAGCCGCAACAGCGACCTGCAGGCAACCTTTGTGAAACCCGTTAACGATGAGGAACACTATCAGCTGTACGAGCGTTACATCAGCACCCGCCATGCCGATGGTGAAATGTACCCGCCATCACAGGATCAATACCGCGATTTTATCGCCCGCGACACCGGGTTTTCATGGTTTCTGGATATCAGGCACGGGGATGAATTGATTGCCTGTAGTCTGGTGGATGTGGTGGATGATGGCCTGTCTGCGATTTACACCTTCTTTGCCCCCGAAGCGGCCGAACGCGGCCTTGGGATATACGCCGTGCTGCAACAGATAATTAAAGCGAAACAGCAACAATTGCCCTACGTATACCTAGGCTACTGGATTAAAAATCACAAAAAGATGGGCTATAAATCTATCTACCAACCGCTGGAACTGTTTTTAAAGGAAGAATGGTCGCCATTTGAGCAATGGCTTTGATTCTGGTAATGAATTCAGGCATCATTGCGCCCCAATTTTACTACAACTCAAGGTGAGTGGATGTCCAGAGAAGACCATATCGAAATGGAAGGTGAGATCATCGACACCCTTCCTAACACTATGTTCCGGGTAAAACTGGAGAACGGGCACATTGTCACCGCCCACATCTCCGGCAAGATGCGCAAAAACTACATCCGCATCCTTACCGGCGACAAAGTGAAAGTGGAACTGACTCCATACGATCTGAGCAAAGGCCGTATCACTTACCGCGCCCGCTAATAAAAAAGCCCCTTACGGGGCTTTTTTATTGCTCTGCTATCAGACAATCACGACGGATTCTTCCTCAAAGACTTCGAGCGCAATGTCATCACCAGCGGATACATCAATCCGCACATTTCCGCCTTTGTCCGCCAGCGCACCAAACAGAATAAGCTCCGCCAAAGGCTTTTTAACTTTATCCTGAATCAGTCGCGCCATTGGTCGGGCGCCCATTTGCTTGTCGTAACCGTTTTTGGCTAACCAGGCACGGGCAGCAGGTGTTGCATCCAGCAGCACTTTTTTCTCGTCCAGCTGCGCCTGCAACTCAACCAGGAACTTATCCACCACGTGTTCAATGGTGACTTCATTCAGCGCAGCAAACTGGATAATCGCATCCAGGCGGTTACGGAACTCAGGGGTAAACACCTTACGTAAGACTTCCATCGCATCTGTGGTGTTGTCCTGCTCCTGGAAACCAATAGAACGCTTGGCACTGGCCTCAGCTCCGGCGTTGGTCGTCATAATCAACACCACATGCCTGAAGTCAGTCTTACGCCCATTGTTATCAGTGAGCGTGCCGTGATCCATCACCTGCAACAGGAGGTTAAATACATCCGGATGCGCCTTTTCAATTTCATCCATTAAAAGCACACAATGGGGTGATTTATTCACCGCTTCAGTCAACAGGCCGCCCTGGTCATAACCCACATAGCCGGGTGGCGCACCAATCAGACGCGAAACCGTATGACGCTCCATGTATTCGGACATATCAAAGCGCACCAGCTCCATACCCATAATATTGGCAAGCTGACGACTGACTTCCGTTTTACCTACACCAGTAGGGCCGGCAAACAGGAAGGAACCAATCGGTTTTTCCGCTGCCTTCAGCCCAGCACGGGATAACTTGATCGCATTAGTCAAAGTGCCAATGGCTTCATCCTGCCCGAATACCAGCATCTTCAGATTTTTATCAAGATCCTTGAGGGACTTTTTGTCGTCAGTTGAAATACTGCGCGAAGGGATACGCGCAATTTTAGCCACAACCTTTTCGACATCCGCGACACCCACCACTTTTTTCCGTTTACTGGCAGGTAATAAACGCTGGCTGGCGCCAACCTCATCGATGACATCTATAGCCTTATCCGGCAAATTGCGGTCACGAATATAACGCTCACTTAATTCTGCCGCAGCCCGCAGGGCTTTGTCGGTATATTTAAGATCGTGATGCGCTTCAAAACGGGATTTCAAACCTTTGAGAATCAGGAATGTGTCGTCAACACTTGGCTGCACAACATCTATTTTTTGAAAGCGACGGGCCAGGGCGCTGTCTTTTTCGAAAATACCGCGAAATTCGGTAAATGTTGTGGAACCCATACAGCAGATTTCACCGGAACTCAGCATAGGTTTCAGCAGATTTGAAGCATCCATTACCCCACCTGATGCAGCGCCCGCACCGATAATGGTATGAATTTCATCAATAAACAAAATGGCATGTTTTTGTTTGCGTAATTCGGCCAGCAAACCTTTAAAACGTTTTTCAAAATCCCCGCGGTATTTAGTGCCGGCCAGCAATGCCCCCATATCAAGGCAATACACAACAGCATCCGACATGACTTCCGGTACAAGACCATCAACAATTCGCTTAGCTAAACCTTCAGCAATGGCAGTTTTACCAACACCACTATCCCCCACTAACAGCGGGTTATTTTTACGGCGGCGAGCCAATACCTGAATAACACGCAGCAATTCTTCATCACGCCCTACCAGCGGATCAACCTTACCCTCACGGGCCAGGCGATTTAAATTCACAGCATAATTTTCCAGCGCACCGGCCGCTGGAGCTTCAGCAGTAAATTCCTCATCATTGGTTTCTGACTCTGCTTCTTCAGACTGATGGGAAATCTTCGAAATACCGTGACTGATGAAATTCACCACATCAATCCGCGCAATATTTTGCTGTTTCAGGAAATAAACAGCCTGGCTTTCCTGCTCACTGAAAATTGCCACCAGCACATTAGCACCGGTTACTTCAGATTTGCCCGATGACTGCACATGGAATACGGCACGCTGTAAAACCCGTTGAAAACCAAGTGTCGGCTGGGTTTCACGATCCTGATCATCATGGGGAATCAACGGTGTAGTGGAATCCACAAAATCCAGCAGATCTTTGCGTAAACGCTCAATATCACTGCCGCAGGCGCTCAGCACTTCACGCGCCGCATCATTATCCAGCAACGCCAGCAACAGGTGCTCAACCGTCATAAATTCATGCCGCTTAATACGTGCCTCTTTAAACGCGGTATTAAGGGTCGCTTCTAAATCTTTGTTCAGCATAGTGCCTCCCGGTTGCGCTTAGTCCACCCGCTCAATTTCACACATAAGCGGGTGCTGATGTTCGCGAGCTAATGCAATGACCTGAGCCGCTTTTGTTTCTGCGATATCCCGTGTGAAGACACCACATACACCCCTGCCTTGATGATGAACAGCCAACATAACTTGTGTTGCCTGCTCGGAATTCATGTTGAATAACATTTGCAGAACATCGACTACAAACTCCATGGGGGTGTAGTCGTCGTTCAGCATTAACACCCTGTACATCGAAGGCCGCCGCAGCTCTGGTCGAACCGATGCAACTGCCAGGCCACCTCCGTGATCATCCGACTCTTGGTTCCCTGAGGATAATCTTAGTTCACTTTTAAACATTCGATATTCGCCTTTGTAACACCCGGCAAAAGGTACTTTGAAGTTGGCAATATTACCCGTACCCAGCTCTTGACAAGCCTATAACTTTGGCACAAGGTTAGCGGCACCGGGTACAGCATTAGACTGCTGTCTATATGGTACCGACAATAAGAATTACAAGTCAGTGCAGGGAGTAAACGCATGCAAACAGGGAAAGTAAAGTGGTTCAACAATGCCAAAGGTTACGGTTTCATTCTTGCTGATTCCGGTAATGAAGATCTGTTCGCCCATTATTCATCTATCCAAATGGAAGGCTACAAGACCCTCAAAGCCGGTCAGGCGGTCTCCTTCGATACCAAACCCGGTGATAAAGGCACTCACGCTATAAATATCCAGCCAATTGAAGTGGCCACCGGTAGCGATCAAAAATCCAATGCAGACAAAGTTCTGGCGGAACCTGCATCCAGTGAAATCTGATACCAGTTTTCCTGAAAAAGCCGGCTTTTGCCGGCTTTTTTGATTTGGTCAAATCGAAATTAGGGTAACCCGTAACAACACTTTATAATCATCCCTCTTTCATGCACCCCGGGCACAACAGAGTAGATGAATGGCCAAGTTAGTTCTGCTGAATAAACCCTTTCAGGTAATGTCGCAGTTTTCCTCCGATGAAAACTCCGATAAAGCCACTCTCGCCAATTATGTAGATATCAAAGGTGTGTACCCCGCCGGGCGTCTTGATTATGACTCTGAAGGTTTATTGCTCTTAACCGATAACGGGTTACTGCAACACGAAATCAGCCACCCTGAACGTAAAATGCCCAAAACCTATTACGCGCAGGTAGAAGGTAACATCACCCCTGAAGCACTGGCAGCTTTGCAAAAAGGAGTCATCCTGAATGATGGCCCAACCCAACCCGCAATTGCCGTTGAAATTTCACCCCCGGATCTGTGGGAGCGCAACCCGCCTATCCGCCAGCGGGCCAACATTCCCACCAGCTGGATATCCCTCACGATCAAAGAAGGCCGTAACCGCCAGGTGCGGCGCATGACAGCCGCCGTAGGTTTCCCGACGTTACGCCTGATCCGCATGCACATTGGCGACTGGCACTTAGATGGGCTGCAACCCGGCGAATACCGCGTTTTAAACGTGCCGGACCCGATTGCAACAGCTAAACCCAAAACCGGGCAATTTAAAGGCAAGCGTAAATCCGCTAGTATGGCGCGCAAATTCCCAAGGTAAAAAGCATGCGCTGGAAACCAAACGCCACTGTTGCCACTGTTATCGAACAAAATGGCAAATACCTTCTGGTTGAAGAAATCGCCGAAAATCAGCTGGTATATAACCAGCCTGCAGGGCACCTCGAAGAAAACGAAACCTATGCCGAAGCAGCAGTGCGTGAAGTGCTGGAAGAAACCGGCTGGGATGTGCAGCTGGATGCGGTGCAGGGTCTCTACACTTATTTTGCAGAAATCAACCAAACCACCTATCACCGTATGTGCTTCACAGGTACTGCATTGCAGCATCACCCTGAGTACAAACTTGATGAAGGCATTCAACGGGCGGTCTGGTTAAGCCTTGACGAACTCAAAGCCAGCGGCAAAGCAAGAAGCCCGCTGGTGATCAAATGCATTGAAGATCACATTGCGGGCAAACGTTTTCCTCTGGATTTTATCTATGAGCACCCGCACAAGCGGAATACCCATGAAAAGTAACAGCGATATTAAAGTCATCGTCGGCATGTCCGGCGGTGTGGACTCCTCGGTTTCGGCACATCTGTTAATCCAGCAGGGTTATCAGGTGGAAGGCCTGTTCATGAAAAACTGGGACGAAGACGACGGCACAGAATACTGTACCGCCATGGAAGATATGGCCGATGCACAGGCCGTGTGTGACAAGCTGGGCATCAAACTGCACAAAGCCAACTTTGCTGCCGAATACTGGGATAACGTCTTCGAACACTTCCTTGAAGAATACAAAGCCGGCCGCACCCCAAACCCCGACATCCTCTGCAACCGGGAAATTAAATTCAAAGCCTTTCTGGATTACGCCAAACGCCTTGGTGCTGACCTGATCGCCACCGGCCATTATGTACGCCGTCGTGACATCAATGGCGAAACCCAACTGTTACGCGGGCTGGACACCAACAAAGATCAGAGTTATTTCCTGCATGCCGTGGGTGGCAATGAAATTGCGCAAACCCTCTTCCCGGTAGGTGAGCTGGAAAAACCTGAGGTACGCCGTATTGCCGAAGAACAGCAACTCGCCACCGCCAAGAAAAAAGACTCCACCGGTATTTGTTTCATCGGCGAACGTCGTTTTAAAGACTTCCTGCAACAATACCTGCCCGCAAAACCCGGCCGCATCAAAACCGCCGAAGACGAAGATATAGGTGAACATCAGGGGCTGATGTATTACACCCTGGGCCAGCGTCAGGGTATTGGTATCGGCGGCACACGCAACCACGGTGAAGAACCCTGGTATGTGGTTGCCAAAGATCTGGTCAACAACGTGCTCATCATAGGTCAGGGTGGTGAACACCCCCTGCTCTTTTCCGAAGAACTGAGCGCAAAAACCATTTTCTGGGTCAACGGCGAACCGGAACTTCCCCTGCAATGTACAGCCAAAGTGCGTTACCGCCAGCAGGATCAGCAATGCACCCTGCACAAAACCGCAGACGGTTACCGGGTTGTATTTGCTGAACCGCAGCGGGCCGTTACCCCTGGCCAGTCTGTAGTATTTTATATGGATGAAATCTGCCTGGGCGGCGGCGTTATCGAAACTATTTCTGCAAAGGCGTCATAACACGTCACATGAACAAACAAACCCAAACAGAACATCAGGTGCTGGCCCTTGCCGGGCTTTTTCAGGCGGCTTATTTAGTTGAGCAAGTCGCTAAAACCGGGCAAGTCAGCGAAGAGCACCTGCGCACCAGCATTGAATCTTTGCTTGATCAGAACCCTGCAAGCGTAGAAGCGGTTTATGGCAACAAACTGAGCAACCTGCGCCTTGGCCTGCAGGAAGTAAAATTCCTCACCGATGGCAAATCCCGCACTGGCTCCAGCCCGGATGTAATCCGTTATGCCCTGAGCCTGTTACACCTGGAAGGGCAACTGCGCAAAAACCCGCAAACCCTGGATGCCATCGGCAAAGGCATTGAAAACGCCAACCGCCAGCTGCAACACTTCGCCAGCACCCACGAAAATGTGGTGGCCAATCTGGCGGGCCTGTATCAGGACACCATCAGTAAATTCCGCTACCGCATCCATGTCACGGGCACGGCGCAGCACCTGCAGAATAATCAGAACGCCAATAAAATCCGCGCCCTGTTACTTGCCGGCATCCGCTCCGCCATGTTATGGCGTCAGGTCGGCGGGCGCCGCTGGCAGCTAATGTTCAGCCGCAGACGTTTAAACCGCGCCGCAACACAATTACTCGGGCAAATGTCCTGAATTTATTTTCGCGGAAAACTCAGCTCAACACGCAAACCGGGGTTGTTATCCAACAAAGATAATCGCCCCCCGTGCAATATCATCACCGCGTTCACCAGACATAAACCAAGCCCCACACCTTCTGAATGCCGGCTTTTATCTGCCCGGAAAAAACGCCCCGTGACCTTTTCACGCAGTTCCGGTGCGATACCCGCACCGCGGTCAGCCACCTGTAGGCTGATCTCCTGTGCACTGGCATGCAAAAAAACATCAACCGGCGTTTCGGGGGGTGAATACTTCAGTGTATTTTCCAATAAATTCACCAACGACTGGCCAATCAGGTGGCGATCGCCCAACAAATGAATACTCTGCCCCGTCATATGACGCAGCAAAGGTTTATTTTTTTCTTCCAATACGGACTCATACAGATCCAAAACATCTTCCACCAATGCGCGCAAATCAAAATACTCAAATAAAGTGCGCGCTTCTTTGGATTCTGCTTTAGCAATTTTCAAAATGTTATCAAACAGGGTGACCATATAATCCAGCTGCGCCACGGCCCCCTGTAACTCTTCTCTCAATTTCTCCGGCTGCTCTTGGGTTTCCGCCATGCTGCGTAACTGCAAACGTAAGCGGCTCAAAGGGGTTCGCATATCGTGAGCAATGGCATTACTGGTATCTTTTACGGTATCTAGCAGCACGCAGTTCCAGTCGAGCATGCGATTGATATTGCCACTGAGTTTTTCAAACTGATCAGAATGACCATGCAGACGGATACGATAATCGAGATTACCCTCCATCACCTGCTCACACACATGGTTATAACGCTGCAAATGCCGGTTGAGCATCCACAACATCAAAAACACCAGGGTAAGTGACAATACAACCGATAAAACCGCGTTATCCAGCAAAACATTTCCCAGGGTTTTGCGAATAAGCTCAACACCTTGTAAGTCATACCCCACCAATAACTGAGTGTTGGCATCCAGCGGAATTAAACGGAAATAAATATCGGTTTCAGCCTGGGCTGGATAATACGGCAGAGTCATTCGCCACCAGCGATGTGAATTGAGATCCCCTTTTGGCCATACATGCAGATTTCCGGTAATTTCCCCTGCGGCGCGCACCCCCATATACAAATGAACATCACCGGATTCGCGTAACATGACAGGCAAACGCTGAATAACCCCCTTAACACCATCGGCGGCCAGCACATCATTCAATTCATCGATATGTACGGAAACTATCAGCTGGATATCGTGATAAGCCGAATTAATGGAATTGCTGTAAGTCACCAGCCGCAAGCTGGTAATCACCATGCAAAGCACCACAAACAACATTAGGCCAAGACGAAAACTGAAACTGCCAATAAAGGCTTTAATCCTGCGCAGTGATTTTATAACCAGCCCCCTTAATGGTTTTAATTAGGGGATAATCAAAAGCACGGTCCACTTTTAAACGCAGCTTACTCATTTGCGAATCAATCAGATTCGATCCGGGGGCAAAATGAAAATCCCACACCCCTTCAAGCAGCATAGTGCGCGTGACAACCTGATCTGCCCGACGCATTAAAAACTCCAGCAAGCGAAATTCTTTATTTTGCAAATCAATAGACTGCCCCGCACGCTGCACATCGCGGGTTAATAAATTCATCACAAGATCCCCGACACATAATTGGGTTTGCTCGTTTTGCTCTGGCCTGGAACGCCGCGCAAGGGCTTCAATACGCGCCAGTACCTCACCAAATTCAAAGGGTTTAGTGAGGTAATCATCACCACCGGCACGCAGGCCGCGGATGCGTTCATCCACCCGGCTGAGGGAGCTGAGAAATAATACAGGCGTGGTATGCCCAGCTGCGCGTAATGCCTGCACCAGGGCTAGTCCATCAAGTTTAGGTAACATACGATCCACAATCAGAACGTCATATTGCTCTTCGGTTGCCATAAAGAGTCCATCAACACCATTGGCCGCATGGTCAACGTTGTGACCCGACTGCACTAAACCGTCACGTAAAAAAAGCGCATGGCTTTTATCATCTTCAACAACCAATACACGCATAACAGGCCTGCACAGAAGGAGGGTTCGCCATTGGACAAGACAAATAAAAAAAGTGCGCCCCGTATAAAAATTTATACGGGGCGCAGTCATCGCTGACCTAATCTGCTGATTATTTCGTCATAGGTGCTTCGGCCGGTTTAGCGGGTGCTGCCTGTGAAGCACCTGCCTTAGTTTTTTCCTGAATGCATTGCTCAACCTTCATTTTGTTTTTGCCAAACTCTTTATGGCACTGCACAGAAATAGCATCCGCAGGTTTTGGCGCTGTGGCTGTCGCCGCTAAGGCAGTACCACTCACAGAAACAACAGCAACGGCCAGCACTGCAGAAAGGATGTTTTTGGTATTCATGGTGTTCTCCTGAAAGTTGAAAGTGGATCATTTCTGATCACGTAACCATGATGCACTCGGACAACTGGCGGCAGGATTAAGCGCACATTAATTTTTTGCAAGGTTGCTTCAGGGTCTGCTGTGCGCCGCCAAGGCTGCCTTGGTATACTTGCGCCACACTCGTCAGCGATCCCCGCAAATGCCACAAAACACCGTGAAAGCAGCCCTCTGGCTGCTGCTCTCTGCCCTGTTATTCAGCATGATGGGGCTGTTAATCCGTAACGTCAGTGCCCATACCAATAACGAAACCATCGTATTTGTGCGCAATCTGGTGGGCAGCCTGATGTTTTTACCCCTGCTGCTGAAATACGGTGTGGGCCACTTCCGCACCAGACGCCTGAAATTACACCTGCTGCGCACCTTTTTTGGCATCACCGCCATGTACAGTTTTTTCTATGCACTGGCCCATATTCCCATTACCGACGCGATGATTTTCACCTATTCGGCACCGGTGTTTATTCCCCTGATCGCCTGGTTGTGGCTCAGGGAAATCCCCTCGCCTTTTTCACTCGCGGCGGTGGCCATCGGTATTGTTGGCGTGTATTGGGTGGTAAAACCCAGTGACGGGCTGTTTGATGGTATCAGTGCCCTGGGTTTTGCCACCAGTGTGCTGGCAGCGGCGGCATTTGTGTCCGTGCGCAAACTCTCTTCCACGGAAAGCCCGGTGGTGATTGTGTTTTATTTCAGTATTTTCAGCGCCCTGGTGGCGGCTATCCCTATGTACTGGGCATGGCAGCAGATTGATAACCTGAGTTTGCTGAAGCTGATTATCATCGGCATCGTCGCCACCCTGAGCCAGATCGCCATGAGCCGCGCCTATTCACTGGCACCGGCCAGCACCATTGGGCCGATTGCGTTTTCTTCGATTGTTTTCGGGGGTATAGCAGCATGGTTTTTATGGGGCGAAACCCCTGACAGCCTTTCCCTGCTCGGCACATTGCTGATTTTTATTGCCTGCCTGTTAACCCTCAAACGCTGATTCCTGCTGGAAATTGGTGTATTATGCGCCGCTTAATTTTCCAGCATGACATGAGAGATCAATCATGGAACTTTCAGCACTGACCGCTGTTTCCCCGGTAGACGGCCGTTACGGCAGCAAAACTGAATCCCTGCGTGGCATTTTCAGCGAATTCGGCCTGATCAAATACCGTGTTTTAGTGGAAGTGCGCTGGTTACAGCGTCTTGCCCAGCATGCCGACATCCAAGAAGTGCCTGCCTTCAGCGCCGCCGCCGATGCCGTTCTGAACGCCATCGTGGATAACTTCAGCGAAGCTGACGCCCTGCGTATCAAAGAAATCGAACGCACCACCAACCACGACGTAAAAGCGGTTGAATATTTCCTGAAAGAGAAAATCGCCGGCAATGCTGAGTTGCTCGCCGTGACTGAATTCATTCACTTTGCCTGCACCTCCGAGGACATCAACAACCTGTCCCACGGCCTGATGCTCAAAGCCGGCCGCGATGAAGTGATCGTGCCGCACATGGAGCAGATCGCAGACGCTATCGCCAAGCTGGCCCATGCCCACGCCGACCAGCCCATGCTGTCACGCACCCACGGTCAGACCGCCTCCCCAACTACCCTGGGCAAAGAAATGGCCAACGTGGTTGCCCGTCTGCGCCGCCAGATCAAACAGGTTAAACAGGTTGAGCTGCTCGGCAAAATCAACGGTGCCGTGGGTAACTACAACGCCCACCTGAGCGCCTACCCGAACATCGACTGGGCGGCCAATGCCCAGCTGTTCATCGAAGGTCTGGGCCTGACCTTCAACCCTTACACCACACAAATCGAACCCCACGATTACATCGCAGAGCTGTTCGATGCGGTAGCCCGTTTCAACACCATTCTGATCGACTTCGACCGTGACGTTTGGGGTTACATTTCCCTCGGTTATTTCAAACAGAAAACCATCGCCGGTGAAGTGGGCTCTTCCACTATGCCGCACAAGGTAAACCCGATTGACTTCGAAAACTCCGAAGGCAACCTGGGCCTGGCCAATGCGGTATTAACCCACATGGCGCAAAAACTGCCGATTTCCCGCTGGCAGCGTGACCTGACCGACTCCACCGTACTGCGCAACATGGGTGTGGGTTTTGGTTACAGCCTGCTCGCCTACCAGGCCAGCCTGAAAGGCATCAGCAAACTGGAAATGAACGCCGTTCGCCTCAACGAAGACCTTAACAACGCTTACGAAGTACTGGCCGAACCCGTACAAACCGTGATGCGCCGTTTTGGTATCGAACAGCCTTACGAAAAACTCAAAGCCTTTACCCGCGGTAAAGCCATTACCCAGCAGGCCATGCTCGATTTCATCGAAACCCTGGAACTGCCAGAAAGCGTGAAAGCAGAACTGCGCGCCATGACCCCGGCCTCTTACATTGGTAACGCCGTACAACAGGCCCGCGCCATCTGAACTGAAATACCCTAAAAAAGGAGGCTTGGGGGCTTTGTAAAAACTAGCTACGTTGCCGGAACTTCGTTAAAACCGAATTCAAAGTGCTCATTTATTACGTATAAACTGCGCTTTTTCACCGTTTTTGCCTTGTTCCGACTACCTCGCTAACGTTTTTACATAACCCCCCTGCCTCCTTTTTTTATTCGAGGAAACACTATGAGTATTTTTGGCAGCATCGATATCGAAACCTTCATGCGTGACTACTGGCAGAAAAAACCCCTGCTGGTGCGTCAGGCATTCCCCGATTTTGTCAGCCCTATCGACCAGGATGAACTGGCGGGCCTGGCCCTGGAAGAAGACGTTGAATCACGCATTGTGATGGAAAAAGGCCCCAAGCAGCCCTGGCAGTTATTAAATGGCCCCTTCACCGAAAAAACCTTCGCCAAACTGCCCCCCAGCCACTGGACCTTATTAGTACAGGCCGTTGATCAGTGGGTACCGGAAGTGGCTTCCATGCTGCAGGATTTTGAATTCATCCCCCACTGGCGCCGTGATGACATCATGATCAGCTTTGCCCCGGAAGGCGGCAGCGTAGGCCCGCACTACGATAACTACGATGTATTTTTAATTCAGGCACAGGGCCAGCGCCGCTGGCAAACCGGCCAGCTGTGTGACAGCAACACCCCGCGGGTGGAAGGCACGCCGCTGCGCATCATCGCCGATATGCAGGTAGAAGAAGAATGGGTGCTCGAACCAGGCGACATGCTCTATCTGCCACCCCGTATCGCCCACAATGGTGTTGCCCTGAACAACTGCATGACGATTTCCGTCGGTTTCCGCGCCCCGAGCCACGCTGACATACTGCAGGGCTTTGCCGCCCAGGCGAGTATGGATCTGCTCGACGAAGCCCGTTACAGCGATGCGGATTTACAACCCGCCAGCAACCCTGGCGAAATTGATGCTGCCGCGCTTAACCGCCTCAAAACCGTACTCAACCAATACCTGCACGACGATGCAAAACTGCTCTCATGGTTTGGTGAATTCATGACAGAACCCAAATACCCCGAACTCAGCGCACCGCTGGATGAGGCCCTGGAAGCAGAAGAGCTGGACGAAGCCCTGCAACAGTCCGAAGCGGTTCTGGTGAATGAATCCGCTCGTTTTGCTTACCACCGCAATGCAAACGGCATTACCTTCTTCGCCAACGGCTGTGAATATGCCCTGAGCGGCCCTGCCGCCGAACTGGCTATGTTCCTGTCCGATAACCTGGGCATTGCCGCTGATGATCTGGCTACCTTCACCGATGAGACAAGCCGCAAACTGCTGTTAGAATTGGTGAATAACAACCAGCTGTACATGGACTGATTATGGAATTGCAGGGACTGCGCATCACCACCGCCCACTGGGATAACGACAGAGCACTGCTGAGCGACATCCGCCGCAAGGTCTTCATTGAAGAGCAAAACGTGGATGAACGTTTAGAGTGGGACGGAGCCGATGCCGCAGCCACGCATTTTCTGGCCTACAGCGGCAATAGCGCCATTGGCTGTGCGCGACTGATTGGCAACAAAATCGGGCGCATGGCCGTACTAAACGCGTTCCGCAGTTTGGGCGTAGGTGCGGCCCTGCTTGACCACATCAAACGTCACGCCCACAACCAGCGCATTACCCGCCTGGAACTCAGCGCCCAGTGCCATGCCTACCAATTTTACCGCCGCGCCGGTTTTTGCGCCGAAGGCAGGCCCTACGCCGATGCCGGCATTCCCCACGTGGACATGGTTTACCGGGTATTTGCCCACGAACAGGAAAAAAGCCTGTACGACATCAACAGCGATGACCAGCTACACCACGCCGGCGGCTTGCTGGAACTCAACGGCATGTTCGACATGTTACTCAGCCAGTGCCGGCAAAACCTGACCATCAGCATGCACGACCCGGAACACCCCCTGTGGCGCAGGGAGTTATTATTAAGCCGCATCAAACAACTGGCGCGCGATAACCGCCGTTTTGAAGTGCAAATACTGCTCGACAGCGAACATGTGCTGATAAACGAACACCCCCTGGTGCAGTTACAGCAGCGCATCTCCAGCAAAATACAGCTGCGCATCACCCGCGAAACACTCAGCAACCTGATCGTTGCCGACAGCAGCGCATGGCTGGATTTTGAACAACAGGAAGGCCGCAGCTGCTACGCTGACAGAAGTCGCACCCGACAGCTGCAGGAGCGTTTCAGAACATGCTGGGAAAAAGCCGCATTACCCCAGGAGGCAAGGCGCTTACACTTGTAGGCGTGATATGTTGCCTCACCCTGCTGGCCTGCACACCCCGGCAGGAAACCACCCTGATCCGCTTTCAGCACCGCGAATTAACCCCGCTGCTACCCGCGATCCGCAAAATACTGCCCGATAACATCGATTTTGAAAGCGCTGATAATCAGCTGATTATTTTTGCCGGCACAGATGAACTCAGCCTGTATCTGCCTGCCCTCACCGCCCTCGACAGGCCACCAGCGCAATATATTTTTGAATGGCGCAGCGCCCAGGGCAATGCGCAGTACAAACTCTACACGACCGATGCCGTGATACCGCCCAAGGCCATACGTCTAAGTGAAAATGATGTTGCCCGTCAGCTCAACATTCACTGGGGGCGCTCCGGGGAAGCCAAAACCATACGGGTACGTTATCTGTCGCCCGCTGAAAGCCAGCTTGATATTGAGCTATCTGCCAGTACGCCCCAGCAACTCAGCCAACAGCAAGTCAGTTTTATCCTGCCCCATGGTCAATGGCAGATGCTGAATCCAAGGGACCCGGGGGAAATCAGCACGGCACAGGAACCGGCAATGGAAATTCGCCTGCAACTTTTACCCAGCGCAGACGGCACACAATAAATGCATTAAACAAATGAAAAGCTGGCGCATATTTGCGGCATGGAATTTCAGAAAAACAGAATGCCGCAGCTTGGCATATCCTGAAAATAGCGCCTGCATTTTCAGGATACCGCTTATCCCTAGGCATAAAAAAAGGCGGACACGAATGTCCGCCTTTTCTTTGACAACTGCGACCCTTGCGGGTCGCAAGAAGCAGTTCTTAGTGGAACTGGTTCATGGTGTTGTCTTTACCAGATGCTTTCAGAGCAGCTTCACCAGCAAAGTATTCTTTGTGGTTGTCGCCGATGTCTGAACCAGCCATGTTCTGGTGTTTAACGCAGGCGATACCCTGACGCAGTTCTTCACGCTGTACGCCTTTCACGTAAGCCAGCATACCCAGGTCAGCGAAGTAACCTTTAGCCAGGTTGTCAGTAGACAGGGCTGTGGTGTGGTAGGTTGGCAGAGTGATCAGGTGGTGGAAGATACCTGCGTGAGCAGAACCGTCGCGTTGGAAAGTACGGATCTTCTCGTCAGCGATCTGAGCCAGTTCAGTGTTGTCGTAATCAACAGACATCAGTTTGGTGCGATCGTAAGCAGATACGTCTTTACCTTCAGCAACCATTGCATCAAACACTTGCTGACGGAAGTTCAGAGTCCAGTTGAATGATGGGCTGTTGTTGTAAACCAGCTTGGCATTCGGGATAACTTCACGGATACGGTCAACCATACCTTTGATCTGGCCAACGTGTGGTTTTTCAGTTTCGATCCACAGCAGGTCAGCACCGTTCTGCAGAGAAGTGATGCAGTCCAGTACACAACGATCTTCGCCGGTGCCAGCACGGAACTGGAACAGGTTGGATGGCAGGCGTTTTGGACGCAGTACTTTGCCTTCGCGCTTGATAACAACGTCGCCGTTTTTCAGGTCGGAAGCAGAGATTTCTTCGCAATCCAGGAAGCTGTTGTACAGGTCGCCCAGGTCACCTGGTTCGTTAGTAACAGCGATCTGCTTGGTCAGGCCAGCACCCAGGGAGTCAGTACGGGCAACGATTACACCGTTGTCGATACCCAGTTCCAGGAAGGCGTAACGTACAGCAGCGATCTTAGCCAGGAAGTCAGCGTGAGGAACGGTAACTTTACCATCCTGGTGACCACATTGTTTCTCGTCAGAAACCTGGTTTTCGATCTGGATGCAGCAAGCACCAGCTTCGATCATGCGCTTAGCCAGCAGGTAGGTAGCTTCTGGGTTACCGAAACCAGCGTCGATGTCAGCGATGATTGGCACTACGTGAGTTTCGTAGTTGTCGATCTGGTTCTGGATTTCAGCAGCTTTGGCGTTGTCGCCAGCAGCGCGGGCAGCATCCAGAGCGGTGAACAGCAGATCCAGTTCACGGCTGTCAGCTTGACGCAGGAAGGTGTACAGCTCTTCGATCAGGTCAGAAACTGCAGTTTTTTCGTGCATAGACTGGTCAGGCAGAGGACCGAAGTCAGAACGCAGAGCAGCAACCATCCAACCAGACAGGTACAGGTAACGTTTGTTAGTAGTTTTCAGGTGCTTTTTGATGGAGATCAGCTTCTGCTGACCTACGAAACCGTGCCAGCAACCCAGAGACTGAGTGTAAACAGATGCGTCAGCATCGTACTCAGCCATATCTTTGCGCATGATGTCAGCGGTGTATTGTGCGATTTCCAGACCGGTTTTGAAGCGGTTCTGAGCACGCATACGCGCAACAGACTCAGGGTTAATAGCGCTCCAGCTGCTACCGAATTGTTCTTTCAGAGCGGCAACCGCTTTGATGTCATTCTGATATTGAGACATATGCTGATTCCTGTAGAAAAGCATTTAGGTTCCACCCACCTTCGGAAAACCCTACGGCGAGTGTGATTTTTAAAATCAGGGGCATTTTAATCAAAGGAGGTCAATAAACAAAATATATATGAGGCATATTCACTATCATCCTAATGAATACCACCCTATTCCGCTCATCAATTCCAGGCAAAAACCTTAGCAGACGATTTCCGCCACCGCAAAAAGCCCAACAGAAACCGCGCGCAGCCCCTGAAACCATGTGCTGCCAGCACCCTGCGTTATCCCAAAAGACGCTGTTAAAACCCGTCAAATCCTGGCCGGGAGCTTTACTCCTGAGCTTAAAACCCGCCCGCTCACTACAGAATTTTTGCGCCCTTTTGATTCACAGCGCCCTTAAAACACGCATAAAAAAACCCGCCGCAGCGGGTTTTCCAATCCAACAAACTTAAACTTTTTTAACAAACTCAGTTTTGAGTTTCATTGCGCCGATACCATCGATCTTGCAGTCGATGTCGTGGTCACCATCCACCAGACGGATGTTTTTTACCTTAGTACCGACCTTCACCACCAGCGAAGAACCCTTCACTTTCAGATCTTTGATCACAGTAACCGTGTCACCATCCTGCAGAATGGTGCCGTTAGCGTCTTTGAACACACGGCCTTCTTCCTCTGCGGCAGCTTCTTCGCCGGACCATTCGTGGGCGCACTCAGGGCATACATACATATTGCCGTCATGGTAGGTGTATTCAGACTGGCACTTGGGGCAATTCGGTAAATCGCTCATTTTCCGCACTCTTTTCAAAACAGGTATCAAAACAGGCGCGCATACTACCACAAACTGAAGGGTTTTGGCGGATAAACAAAGGCCGCTGATAGCGGCCTTTAAATCAAATCAGCCAAATTGGTTCATTATCCAGCCAATCAACAGCACCTGAGGCACGGTAATCAAGGGCAGGAAAAGCGCAATTTTCCAACTGCGAGTGGTGCTTTTAGTGACCATGATTTCGGTGTAATCCGTAGCCGCACCGGCCATCAGGAAAGTAAAACCATTCCCCGGTGCATGGGCACGGGTTACCAGATCAGCGGCTATAGGGGATGAACCCTCGGAGCACACTTCCAGCACAGTGGTCACCAGCAGTGTCATCAGCAGGCCGAAGGTGGTGGCACCAAACCACAGCTGGAAATCCTCCAGATTGACAAATGCACGCACCAAAGACACCACCACAACCCCGAAGAAAACCCAGCGCAGCACCATGCGTGATTCTTTCAGGCCATCAATCACAATTTGCAGCAGGTTGCCGGGGCTGTAATCGGCATCACGCAGCTGCTGCCAGAGGCTCGGCAATATGGCCACGGGCTCACCCACCAGTTGCGCATTGGGGTTCGGTGGCAATACCCCGCGCTGAACCAGATGATCAAACAACATGCCGCTAATCCAGGCGATCAGCATGGAAAAGGCGATGAAAAGCAGCGTCCATTTCAGGCCAATCAGACCGATTAAAATCAGGGTCAGGGTGAAGCTGTTCCAGGGGCTGGCGATCATAAAGGCCATCACCTGGCCAATACTGGCACCACGCTCGTAGAGACGCATAGCCACCATCAGAATGCCGTGATTACACAGATCCAGCAGGACACCGGCCAGGGTTGCACGGATAACCCCCCGTTTGCTGCCACCCTTGCCGAGCACCGACATCACAAACTCACGGGGAATACGCCCTAACACTCCCACCGCCACGGCGCCGGTTAACACCCCCCACCACATGGCATTGGCCATCTGATGAGCCGTGTGGGCCATGCTACCGAGCGCACCATTTAACTGCTCACCCATCAGCAAATGCAGGGCGTAAAACACAATCACAAAGGCGCCGGAGCCATATAACAGCCAATCAATTTTGCTTTTTGACGGTGCGCAGCAGCTGTCGCCTTCAGAGGCTGCGGATGTGCCACAGCAGGAGGCCGCAACAGGCTCAGGATGGCAGCTGGCTGCTTTTGCAGGTTTGCTGGCAACAGGTTTACTGCTACCGCAGGCGCCTCCGCAGCAATCACCCTCAGCGGTTTTATTTTTGGGAGGCTCGTAACTCTGCACAACGGCAGCTTTATCACCGCCGCAGGCGCCACCACAACAATCGCCCTCTGCGGTTTTCTTTTTGGGAGGCTCGTAACTCTGCACTGCGGCAGGTTTATCGCCGCCGCAGGCGCCACCACAACAATCCGCTGCAGCAGGTTTGGCTTTTGCCGGTTCAAAACTCTGCACGGCGGAAGTGTTATCGCCGCCGCAGGCGCCACCACAGCAATCCGCTTCGGCAGATTTGGCTTTTGCCGGTGCAACATTGTTCACTACCGGGGCTTTTTTTTCTTCGCCCCCACAGGCCCCACAGCAACCGCTGTTTTCATCATGCTTGTGTGTCATGGCAACACTCCTTACGGGGTTCAGATTCGATCAGGTGGCAAATGGAATCACCACAGGGGGACTGGTCCGGCATGGCCGCCCAGTCTTGTAATGCCTGTTGCATGCGCCCGTAGAGGGCCGTCATCGCATCGAGTTTGGCTTTCACTTC
The DNA here is from genome assembly GCA_024234265.1 of Oceanospirillaceae bacterium. Taxonomy (GTDB): domain Bacteria; phylum Pseudomonadota; class Gammaproteobacteria; order Pseudomonadales; family Oceanobacteraceae; genus JACKOM01. The sequence continues at coordinate 68,048 of JACKOM010000006.1, read as the reverse complement.
CTGCATGCGGTTTTCAATCACACTGCGCACTAATGGACAGGGTGAAGAGCCTTTATCCGATTCACTGAGGATGGATTGGATATCCTCCAGGGTGAACCCCAGTTGCCGCGCATGGCAGATAAACAACAGGCGTTTTAAATCCTGCTCATTAAACTGTTTGTAACCATTTTGCGCATTGATCTTAGGCACCAGTAAACCGATACGGGTGTAATAACGCACGGTATCTGCGCTCACGCCGGTTTTTTCTGCAAGTTCGCTGACTTTCATCGCTAACCCCTATGACTGAATGGACACACTATAAAGCTGTGAGTGAGTCACAGGTCAAGCCGTTTCAGCGCCCTGCACAAACAAAAAACCCCGTGGTTCTCACCACGGGGTTTTCAGTAACACACAGCTTACTTAAAGTTCGTCGTAACCTAAGGTTGGGCGCAACCAACGTTCGGCGGTTTGCAGATCCCACCCCTTATGGGCGGCGTACTCTTCCACCTGGTCCTTATCAATTTTACCAAGGGCAAAATAACGCGCCTGGGGATGGGCAAAATACCAGCCACTCACCGAAGCCGCCGGGTACATGGCAAAACTATCGGTTAACTGGCAATCGATTTGCGCCGTGGCATCCAGCAGTTTAAACAGCGTGGCTTTTTCGGAGTGCTCAGGGCACGCAGGGTAACCCGGTGCCGGGCGAATGCCCTGGTATTTTTCAGCAATTAAATCCTCATTATTTAATTGCTCAGCTGCGGCATAACCCCAGAATTCTTTACGCACCCGCTCGTGCATTAATTCAGCAAAGGCTTCGGCAAAACGATCCGCCAGGGCTTTCATCATGATGGCGTTATAATCATCATGTTTGGCTTCATAGGCTTTGGCGTGTTCTTCGGCGCCGTGGCAGGTCACCACAAAACCACCCATGTAATCCTGTACACCGGTGGACTTAGGCGCCACAAAATCCGCCAGGGAACGATACGGGCGATCCGCCGGGCGATCCACCTGCTGACGCAAATGATGCAATACCGCCAGGGTTTCAGCGCGATTTTGCGGGGCATAAATTTCGGTCTGATCCTGCTCAATACCCGCCGCAGGATATAAACCAATCACAGCGCGGCATTCGAGCAGATTATTTTTCACTATCTCGTCGAGCATGGCGTTAGCATCGGCAAATAATTTACTCGCTTCTTCGCCCACCACGTTATCGGTCAGAATCGCAGGGAATTTACCGTGTAATTCCCAGGTTTTGAAAAAGGGTTCCCAGTCAAAACGCTCACGGATTTCGGCAAGCGGATATTTAACAAAGGTTTTATTACCCAATACGGCAGGTTTAACCGGCTGATAATCAGCCCAGTTAATCTTCTCCGGATTAGCCCGGGCATGCTCCAGGCTGGCAAAGGCTTTTTTACCGCGTTTACGTGCGTTATCGGCGCGCACCTGGATATATTCTTCCATAACGTCCTGAATAAACTGATCGCGTTTTTCAGACAATAACGCAGAAGCCACGGGCACGGATTTGGATGCATCCAGAACGTAAACCACAGGCTGTTCATATTCAGGTTCGATTTTCACCGCAGTGTGCACCTTGGAGGTGGTAGCACCACCAATTAACAGCGGCATTTTCATACCGCGTTTTTGCATCATCTGCGCAACGGTGACCATTTCATCCAAAGATGGGGTAATCAGGCCGGATAAACCGATAATATCCGCGTTGTGCTCCACGGCTTTATCCAGAATGACTTCCGGCGGCACCATGACACCTAAATCCACCACGTTGTAGTTGTTACAGGCGAGTACCACACCGACGATATTTTTACCGATATCGTGCACGTCACCTTTTACCGTGGCCATGATAATAGTGCCGTTGTGCTGGCTTTCATTACCACTTAAGCGTTTTTCTTCTTCGATAAACGGCAATAAATAAGCCACGGCTTTTTTCATAACCCGCGCGCTTTTTACCACCTGGGGCAGGAACATTTTGCCGGCGCCGAATAAATCACCCACCACGTTCATACCCACCATTAAGGGGCCTTCGATGACCTCAAGGGGTTTATTGGCGAGCTTGCGGGCTTCTTCGGTATCTTCGTCGATAAAATCGGTAATACCTTTTACCAGGGCGTGGGTAATACGCTCCTGCAAAGGTAATTCACGCCATTTTAATTTATCGGATTCTTTTTCAACGCCACTGCCCTTCACGGATTCAGCGTATTCCACTAAGCGTTCACCGGCATCCGGGCGGCGGTTTAATACCACATCTTCCACACGCTCCAGCAGGCCAGGTTCGATATCGTCATACACGGTAATCATACCCGCGTTCACGATACCCATATCCATGCCGGCTTTAATTGCGTGGTATAAAAACACGCTGTGCATGGCTTCACGCACTGTGTTATTACCGCGGAAAGAAAACGACATATTGGATACACCACCGGAAATTTTTGCCCCCGGCAGGTTTTCTTTAATCCATTTTGTGGCGGCGAAAAAATCCACACAATAATTGTCGTGTTCAGGAATACCGGTAGCGACCGGGAAAATATTCGGGTCGAAGACGATATCCTGCGGCGCAAAACCAACTTTTTCGACCAGCACATCGTAGGAGCGTTTACAGATTTCAATACGGCGCTGGTAAGTATCGGCCTGACCTTTTTCATCGAAAGCCATAACGATCACAGCAGCGCCATACATTTTGACTTTTTTAGCGTAGGCGATGAATTGCTCTTCCCCTTCTTTCAGGGAAATGGAGTTCACAATGCTTTTGCCCTGCACGCATTTTAAGCCGGCTTCGATGATTTCCCATTTGGAGGAATCGATCATAAACGGCACGCGGGAAACTTCCGGTTCAGCCGCCAGCAAATTCAGGTAACGCACCATGGCCTCTTTGCCATCGAGCATGGCATCGTCCATGTTGATATCCAGAATCTGCGCACCGCTTTCCACCTGCTCACGGGCCACACTCACGGCTTTTTCGTAATCCCCCTCACGGATTAAACGCGCAAATACCGCAGAACCCGTGACGTTGGAACGCTCACCCACGTTGACAAAACCCGTGGTTTTATTCACCACTAGGGGCTCTAAACCACTTAATACCATATCGGGAACTGACTTCATGCTGCTTGCTCCCGTGTTTTCAGGTTGCGGGGTGGATATTGATCAGCGAGTTTTTTCAGCGCGGCGATGTGCTCAGGTGTAGTACCACAGCAACCACCGATAATATTTACATGGCCACCGGCAATAAATTCACGCACCTGTTCGGCCATTTGCGCAGGGCTTTCATCGTACTGGCCAAATTCGTTGGGCAGACCGGCGTTGGGGTGGGCGGAAACAAAACAGCTCGCCACTTTATCCAGGGTTTTAATGTAGGGCAGCATATCTTTTGCACCCAGGGCGCAGTTCAGACCAATGCTGAGCAGATCACCGTGCATCAGGGAAATCCAGAAAGCTTCGCTGGTCTGGCCGGATAAGGTACGGCCGGAGGCATCGGTAATGGTGCCGGAGATCATCACCGGGGTGTCTAAACCTTTTTCTTCTTTTAACTGCATCACCGCAAATAACGCCGCTTTGGCGTTTAAGGTATCAAACACGGTTTCAATCATCAGCACGTCCGCGCCGCCATCCAGCAGAGCCTGGGCCGCCTGGGTATAGGCCACCACCAGCTCATCGAAGGTCACCAGGCGTTTGCCCGGGTCGTTCACATCCGGCGACATGCTCGCGGTGCGGTTAGTCGGGCCTAAGGAGCCCACCACATAACGGGGCTGTTCAGGAGTTTTGGCTGTGTAACGGTCTGCACTGCGGCGTGCGCATTGCGCCGCATGGAAGTTAATTTCATACACGGCATTTTCCAGCTCGTAATCGGCCTGGGCGATGGTTGTGCCGTTGAAAGAGTTGGTGGAGGCAAAATCAGCACCCACTTCGAAATACGCATCGTGGATGCCTTCGATAATATCCGGACGGGTAATGGCCAGCAGATCGTTATCACCCTTGAGCGGGCTTGGATGATCGGCAAAGCGGTTGCCACGGAAATCCTGCTCATCCAGCTTGTGGCGCTGGATCATGGTGCCCATTGCGCCATCAAGCACCATAATGCGCCGGGCGAGGGTCTCTTTGATCTGTTGTGCTGCGGAAATGGCCATGCGAGTGTCCTGCCATTGAAAAAATGGCGGGGATTATAACGAAAATCAGGCACTTAGCCCAAAAAAGTTACTGCGGGGGTGTTTCGGCTGCGAGCTGGCGCAATGCGCCGAGCATCAGCTGGCAGCGCTCCAGGTAAAGGCGCACTTCAGCTGAGGGCACAAACTCCCCGCCATGGAAGCGCTGTTCAAGGTCGCGGGAGATTTCTTGCAGAGCAACATCACCATAGTTGCCGGCAATAGACTTAATGCTGTGGCAAATCCGTTCACACACGCTAAATTCACATTCGCGCAGGGCGTCGGGCAACTGCTGTGCATAGCCCGCCAGACTCTGCTCACTGATCTCCAGCAACGCCGTAAATTTCTTTGCACCAAACCGCTCGCGCAATGCCCTGGCCCCGGATAACTCCGGAAAAGCCTCTTTTGACGAGCGCTGACTCAGGTAATGCTCCAGCAAGCGGTTTAACTGCTGCAAATCAACCGGTTTGGCCAGGTAATCCGTCATGCCGGCCTGGCGGCAGGCCACTTCCACATCCGCATAGGCATTCGCGGTAATAGCGATGATAGGCACATTAATATTTTGCCCGGCACTGCGAATTTGGCGGGTGGCTTCGTAGCCATCCATTTCCGGCATCAGGCAATCCATCAGAACCACATCAAATGTCTGCTGCTGGCAAAGATCCACCGCAACCAGGCCGTTGGCAGCCTCTGCCACCTCCAGCCCCAAACCCTGCAAATAATCCTGCAGCACAATACGATTGATGTCCGTGTCATCCACCACCAGCACGCGGCCACGCAGGCGGATATCCTCGGGCTGCGCAGTGGCGCTGACACCGACGTTACCGGTCAGCACCTGCATCACTTTTGACAACAACAGGGGTTTTTCCAGCAACAGCATGTCTGCGGGCAACTTGGTTTGCAGTTGATTAACCGAGGCAATCAGCACATAACGCTGCACCGGCCAGCTTTTTACACGCCGCACATATTTCCCATCCACCACCCTGCCTGCTGGCACATGCACAAATAATAAATCCAGATCGATTTGCTCCAGGGCTTCCGGGGTTTGCAGTATCTGCCCGGGGCGGGCAAACAGAGGCTGCAATTGCTGTAACAACACAGTTTCCAGCCCGGGCAAACCTGAATCTGTGCATACCGCAAAACTGCGCGGGTCTTTTTCAAAACCATCACCAAAGCGGGGGGATTTCAGCGGCAAACGCACAAAAAAGCTGGTGCCAATCCCCACGGCGGATTCCACGCGCAATTCACCGCCCATCAACTCACACAGCCGCTGGGCAATACTCAGCCCCAGGCCAGTACCGCCAAAACGCCGGGTGGTTGAGGCATCGGCCTGCACAAAGGGGCGGAAAATACTTTCCAGTACAGAACTGCCCATGCCGATACCGGTATCCTGTACTTTTAATTGCAGCCAGCCACCCTGCGCCGACACCTCCAGCAGCACATAACCTTTTTCCGTGAATTTCACCGCATTACTGACCAGATTTAATAAAATCTGTTTGAGACGTAATTCATCCAGCTCGCATTCCAGCTCTGCGCCGGCCTGCATCACCAGGCATAAATCGATTTTTTTCTGCTCAGCACGCACCGCATTTAACGACAACACATCGCTGCATAATTGCTCGATACCAACCTTGCTTTCATTAATTTCGAGTTTGCCCGCTTCGATTTTAGAAAAATCCAATACATCATTAATAATCACCAGCAGGGATTCACCGGAGCGCAGCATGCGCTCGACATATTCGTGTTGTTTTTCATTTAATGGACTGCGCAGCAATAATTGCGCAAACCCCAGCATGCCGTTTAAAGGGGTGCGCACTTCGTGGCTGATATTGGCAAGAAACTGACTTTTAAATTCGCTGTTTTGCTGGGCCATATCCCGCGCAATCACAAGATCGTTACGGGATGCAAATTGCTGGGCGAGCAGCTGGTTATATTGATTGGCCAAACGCCCGAGTTCATCGCCACTGGTGCGGCTCAGATAAACAGGATTATTCTGCAATTGCTGACGCGCGAGTTCATCGGCCATACGTTTTAACGGCGTAAACAATAACCAGCGCATATAAAATAACTGCGCCAGCCACAGGGCAACTAAAACGCCAAAACCAAACCAGGCCAGCCATTGCAAAATGCGCATCACATGGGACGGTAACTGATTCGCCACCACAAGCACAAAACTGTAGGGCACAAATGCATCGCCCCGCTCGTTCAGCAACTCAAGGTGATGTAATAAAAGGGTGTTACGTTGCAGGTTGATAAAATGCTCGTGTAACTGCGGGTTTTGCAGGATCGCAAAGAGCCCACCTACATCGGGGAAGAATGAATCAATACCAGCCCCAATACGGGCCACATCATGGGCCGCGTACACTGTTCCGGCAGCGTCCACCACATAGGCCTCACGGATCCGCTCATGGGACGCCAATAATTGCAAAATACGTTGCAGGTGTTTTTGCTGTGCATCTTTTTCCGCCACCAGCAAAAAATAATCCGCCGTTTCAGCGGCATAATCCTCACTTTGCTGGCGGCTGATTTCATTTAAAACATAGTCAACTGCCAGGGCCAAAACCAAAATAAAAAGGCCGAGTAACCCAAATAAGGGAAATAATAATTTGTTTTGCAGGGAGGTAAAAAAGCCCGGCCTCATTCATGCCCCTGTATCAGCAAATTGTTTTTCACCCGCTCACAATCAATATTCATCTGCACGACATTTTGCAGCACATCACAGGTACCAACGATGGTTTGCAACAGCCCTGAACCCTCCGCCAGCAAGGCCTCCTGCTGCTGAATATCAAGCACCTGCATGCCCGCCAGGGCCTGATTAAATTCCTGCGCACTTAAACCTTCACGTTTCGCCATCAGGGCCACGGCCTCAAGCGGATTCGCCTGCCAATAGCTATAGGCCTGATGCCACACGGCGCGGAATTTTTGCAGCCACGCGGCATCCACTTGCCTGCCTGTGCGAAACACCACAACGTCAATGATTTCATTGGGGATTTCGGTGGAACTGAACACCACGTGGTGCCCGGTTTTATCGAGCAACTTAACGGACTCCGGCGGGTAACTGACCACCGCCTGCACATCACCTGATGCCATGGCCTGCAGCACATCGGCCTGCTCAACATTACGCAGACGGATATCGGCAAATCCCATTCCATTGCTCGCCAGGGCACGGGCCAGCAGAACCACACCAAGGGATTGTAATTCTGCCCCGACCACCTGCCCCTTCAGCCCCTGCATATTTCTGATGTGATGCCGGGCAATAATCACATCCGCCCCGGCGGAATAATCGGGTATCAGACCAATCTGCAGGGGCTGTGCGCTGCGCGATGCCACCACGGATGCTTCGATCAGGGTGGAAGCCATGCCGTCGATACGCTCCTGCAAAAACGCTCGCTGGGTATCGGCCAGGGATGAAAGCTGCACTATTTCTACATTCAGGCCCGCTTGTTTGTACAAATCCAGCTGCTGCGCCAGATACAACAACTCATAACCCGGCCAGGGGTTTATACCAATGCGCACCAGGGGCTGCTCGGTACGGGCACAGGCAGCCAACAGCAGGGCCAGAAAAATCAGCAAAACCTTGCGCATAAACACCATAAAAACCTCCTTGACCCAAAAAGCTTAGGCCAGGGATCGCATTTGGGGTAATGCATTACAGGGGTATTAATTAACGGGCAAGCCAATAAGCAAAAACACACTAAGAAGTAAAATCGATAAGCATTATTCCAAAAAACACTGACCTGAATCCGGATGTTTACTTGTACGAAATAACCATGTCACCGATAATACGTCGCCATTTTTCGGGCTTTTTCAGAGGTTTTGTGCACTTTTTGCACATTCCTGCCCTCCACTCCCACAGAATTAAGGCGGTTATATGGCGGATTATCTGCTGATTCTGATCAGTACCATTCTGGTGAATAACTTCGTACTGGTGCAGTTTCTCGGCCTTTGCCCCTTCATGGGGGTTTCCAAAAAACTGGAAACCGCCATCGGCATGTCCGCCGCAACCACGTTTGTACTGACACTCGCGTCCCTGAGCAGTTATCTGGTTTACACCTATATTCTGATTCCGCTCGACCTGGCCTATTTGAAAACCATCAGTTTTATCGTGGTGATCGCCGTGGTGGTGGGTTTCACTGAAATGGCCATCCGCAAAGCCAGCCCTGTGTTGTATCAGGTACTGGGGATTTTCCTGCCGTTGATTACCACTAACTGCGCGGTATTGGGTGTGGCCCTGCTGAACATCAAACGCCAGAACGGCCTGATGGAATCCATCCTGTATGGTTTTGGCGCTGCGGTGGGTTTCTCACTGGTATTAGTGTTATTCGCCGCCATGCGTGAACGCATTACGGTTGCCGATGTACCCAAGCCCTTCCAGGGCTCTGCGATTACCGTGATTACCGCAGGTTTAATGTCCCTGGCGTTCCTCGGTTTCACCGGTCTGGTTTCGATTTAGGACCCTATATGAGCATTATCCTGATCGCTGTTCTTACCCTTACCGGCCTGAGCATTATTTTTGGTGCTGTACTGGGTTTTGCTTCTGTGCGCTTTCGCGTGGAAGGCAACCCCATTGTCGATCAAATCGACAGCCTCTTACCCCAGACCCAGTGCGGGCAGTGCGGCCACCCCGGCTGCCACCCTTACGCCGAAGCCATTGCCGGCGGCGAAGCCATTAACAAATGCCCCCCCGGCGGGGAAAGCACCATAGCTGCTCTGGCGGATTTATTAGGGGTAGAAGCCCTGCCCCTGGACGGAGAACACGGCAGCGAAAAAGCCAGCAAAATGGTGGCGGTGATCCGTGAAGCGGAATGTATCGGCTGCACTAAGTGCATCCAGGCCTGCCCCATGGATGCCATCCTCGGCGCAGCCAAACAAATGCACACCGTGATTGCCGATGAATGCACCGGCTGCGATTTGTGTATCGAGCCTTGCCCTGTGGACTGTATTGACCTTGTGCCAGTGGCCACCACACTGCAAACCTGGCACTGGCAGCAGCCTTTATCACCAGAAAAATTAATCGCCACCGATGCAGGCCGGGGTATCGCCGCATGAGCCAGCCGTTTTTCGAATTACATGATTTTAAAGGCGGCATTCACCCCGCTGAAAACAAACACCAGTCCACCGAGTTGCCCGTTGCCCGTGCGCCCATGCCTTCGCGCCTGGTATTGCCCCTCAATCAGCACATTGGCGCACCCGCGCGGGTATTGGTGCAGGAAGGCGACAAAGTCCTCAAAGGCCAGTTAATTGCCAGTGCCGAAGGTTTTGTCAGCGCTGCGCTGCATGCACCTACCTCCGGCACCATCAGCCGCATTGCTGAACACGCCCTGCCCCACAGCTCCGGCATGTCAGGTATGTGCATTGAAATCACCCCCGATGGCTCAGATACCTGGTGCGAACATCAGGGCCTGGCCGATTACCGTGATCATGCCCCCGCCGATTTACTGGCCCTGATCAAAAACGCCGGTATTGCAGGTTTGGGCGGCGCGGGTTTCCCCAGCCATGTGAAACTTGCCAGCTCCCATAACAAACCCATCGACACCCTGATTCTCAACGGTGCCGAATGCGAACCTTACATCACCGCCGATGACATGCTGATGCGTGAACGGGCCGCAGAGGTGATTGAAGGCGCACTGATTCTGCTGCACATCCTCAATCCGGAACGTTGCCTGATCGGTATCGAAGACAACAAACCCGAAGCCATTGTTGCCCTGAAACACGCCCTGCAGGCCTCCACTAAGGACGCCCATAAAATTCAGGTAATCGGCATTCCGACTAAATACCCCAGCGGTGGCGAAAAACAGCTGATTCAGATTCTGACCGGCAAAGAAGTGCCCAGCGGTGGCATACCGGCGGATATCGGCGTGGTTTGCCAGAACGTCGGCACCGCCGCTGCCATTCACAATGCCATCAGCAAAGGTGAACCTTTGATCAGCCGCATTGTGACCCTCACCGGCAAAGCCTGCGCCCAACCGCGCAACTATGAGGTGCTGATCGGCACCCCGGTAAACGAACTGATGCAACACGGTGGCATTGATGCAGGCCTGATGCAGCGCCTGATTATGGGCGGCCCCATGATGGGCTTCACCCTGACGGATTTATCCGTACCCGTGGTCAAAACCACTAACTGTCTGCTCGCCCCCACTAAAAAAGAACTGCCTGTGGCCCCGGCGGCGCAAGCCTGTATCCGCTGCGGCATGTGCACAGAGGCCTGCCCGGCGCAATTGCTGCCCCAGCAGCTTTATTGGTTCAGCCGCGCGGAAGAATTTGATAAAGCCGAAGCCCACAACCTGTTTGACTGTATCGAGTGTGGTGCCTGTGCTTACGTATGCCCGAGCAATATCCCCCTGGTGCAGTATTACCGCTACGCCAAGGGCGAAATCCGCATCGAAAAAGCCGATAAAGTGAAATCCGAACGGGCCAAACAGCGCTTTGAAGCGCGCACCGCCCGCCTCGACCGCGAACAGGCTGAAAAAGACGCACGCCGCGCCGCCCGCGCCGAAGCCGCTGCCAAAGCCCAGGCTGAAAAAGCCGCCGCTGCGCCGCAGCCAGATGGGGCTGCGCCGGCAAACACAGCATCAGCTGCAAGCCCAGCTCCGGTTGCCGATCTGGAAGCCCTGCAGAAAAAACTCGATGCCGCCAAACTCGGCGTGGAAAAATCCAAAGAGAAACTCGCTGCTGCCATTGCTGAAGGCAGCGATAAAGCCGAGCTGCTGCAGGGCGCCGTGGATAAAGCCATGGAACGCATGAAAGCCCTTGCCACGGAAATCGCTCAGGCCAAAAAAGCCGCCAAAGCAGCGCCAGCCGCCGAAAATGCAGCAGAAAAGTCTGACCCCAACAGCCCGGAGCGGATCAAAAACAAACTCGAGCTGGCCCAATCCCGCCTGCAAACCGCCCAGGAGCGCCTCAGTGCTGCGAAGGCCGAAAGCAGCGATTTAATTCCGGCCCTGCAAACTGCCGTGGAAAAACAACAGGCCAAGGTCGACGAGCTGCAACAAGCCCTGCAAGCCAGCCTTGCCGGTGACACAGCAGCCCCCGCCGCCCCTGAAAATCCCCCCGCTACAGGGGATGCTTTTGCCCAACAAACCGAGCAGTTACAACAGAAAGTGCTCGCCGCGCAAAGCCGGGTCGATAAAGCCCAGGAGCGACTCAGCATGGCCATTGAACAGGGCTCTGACGTGCTCGATGCCCTGCGCATGGGACTGGATAAACAACAACAGAAACTCAGCGAAGCACAGGCCGCGCTGGCCCAACATTTAGCCGCGGAGAAAGCATAATGGCCCTGCTGAATATTTCGTCCCCACACACCAGCCGCCCCGGTGATACCGGCGGTGTGATGCGTCAGGTGCTCTACGCCCTGCTGCCCGGTATTGTGCTATTAACCTGGTTTTTTGGCCCCGGCCATTTAATTCAGATTGGTATTGCGGCAATTACAGCTCTGGCCTGTGAAGCCTTGGTAATGGTGCTGCGCAAACGCCCGGTACTGTTTTATTTAAAAGATTACAGCGCCCTGTTAACCGCCGTATTGCTTGCCCTGGCCCTGCCGCCCCTGTGCCCCTGGTGGGTGACTGTGATCGCCAGCGCCTTTGCGATTATTTTTGCCAAACACCTTTACGGTGGTATGGGTTACAACCCCTTTAACCCCGCTATGGTGGGTTTTGCCCTGGTATTAATTTCCTTCCCCGTGGCCATGACCACCTCATGGACCGGCCCGGCGGAATTACTCAACGCCAAACTGACGTTTTCGCAAAGCCTGCATTTTATTTTCAGCGCCCGTGATGGCATTGATGCCGTGACCATGGCCACCCCGCTGGATGTGTATAAACACCAGGCTGCGATGCAAACCTCCGATGAAATTTTTAAACAGCCGATTTTTGGCAGCACCATTGCCATCGGCTGGGAATGGATCAGCCTTGCCTATGCACTGGGGGGTATCTATTTATTGTGGCGCCGAATTTTCACCTGGCATATCCCGCTGAGTGTTTTAACCGCCCTGAGTATTTGCTCCGTCATTTTTGGCTGGGATGCAGATACCCATGTGCCCCTGAGCCTGCACCTGTTTACCGGCGCTACCATGCTGGGCGCATTTTTTATTGCCACCGACCCTGTAACGGCATCCACCACGCCCCTGGGTAAAATTATTTATGGCGCAGGCATCGGCATTTTAATTTATGTCATCCGCACCTATGGCGCTTACCCGGACGCCATTGCATTTGCGGTATTACTAATGAATTTTGCGGCGGCGTTTATTGATCAATACACCCAACCCCGTACTTACGGCCACAACAAAGCCAAACGTGGCCTGCCAAAAGGGGGCAAATAACATGCAGGAATTATTCAGCGCCATTCGCCGCAATGCCCTGGGTTTAGCGATTTTTGCAGCCCTGACCGCCGGTGCGATTGCCGTTACCCAGGTATTAACCCAACAGCGTATTAACGACAACATGGCGGCGGCACAGGCCAAGGCTTTGTATCAACTGGTGCCCGCCAGTGAAGTTGATAATGATCTGTTACACGACACTCTGGATTTACACGGCCCGGCCGCGGCAAAACAATTTCACCTGAACCTGCTCGGCCCGATTAAAGATGACGCAGTAGCTTACCTGGCGCGTAAAAATGGCCAGATACATACCGTGATTTTGCCGATTACCGCACCGGATGGTTATACCCAGGAAATCCGTTTATTGGTCGGCATCCGCGCCGATGGCAGCTTAAGTGGCGTGAGGGTTGTGGAACACAAAGAAACCCCGGGCTTGGGCGATAAAATTGAACTGAAAAAATCCCCGTGGCTGCTCGGTTTCAGCGATAAATCCCTGTTAAACCCGGAAATTGAACACTGGAAAGTGAAAAAAGACGGCGGTGATTTTGACCAGTTCACCGGCGCCACTATTACACCCCGTGCGGTGGTGCTGGCGGTGCGTCGCTCCCTGGAGTTTTTCGATAAACATAAAGACGCCCTGTTAAATGCCAAGGCAGCCGAATAAGGAATCACCATGAGCAAATCACTCAGCGAAATTACCTTGGATGGCCTCTGGAAAAACAATCCGGGCTTAGTGCAGCTGCTCGGCCTGTGCCCCATGCTGGCGGTGACCGGCAGCGTGGTCAATGCCATGGGCCTTGGCCTTGCCACCATACTAGTATTAACCGGTTCTAACTTTGCGGTTTCCCTGATCCGTAATTTAGTGCCCGATGCGGTACGTCTACCTGCCTTCGTGATGATTATTGCGTCCTACGTAACCTGCACCGAATTATTAATGCAGGCCTTTACCTATGAGCTTTACGAAGTGCTGGGGATTTTTATTCCGCTGATCGTGACCAACTGCATTATTCTCGGCCGCGCCGATGCATTTGCTGCGAAAAACGCCCCCCTGCCCGCCCTGCTCGATGGATTTATGATGGGTTTAGGCTTCAGCCTGGTGTTGTTAGTGTTAGGTGCTATGCGCGAAATTATCGGCCACGGCACCCTGTTTGCGAATATGGATTTATTATTTGGCGCAGCTGCGGTTGACTGGAAAATCACCCTGATTGATCAATACACCGACTTTTTATTTGCAGTATTACCACCCGGTGCATTTGTGGGCATGGGATTATTAATCGCGCTGAAAAACATCATCGACAGCAAATTAAAAGAACGCCAGCACACTGCACACACAACCCCCGTGGCCGGCAGCAAACGTGTACGTGTCACAGGTAAAATCACCTGAGCCACGCAATATGAATCCGGCTAAACGTCACGCCATTTTCAGCCGCCTGCGGGCGGCAAATCCCCATCCGCAAACCGAGCTCGAATACAGCAGCCCGTTTGAATTGCTCGTGGCCGTGGTGCTTTCTGCCCAGGCAACGGATGTCAGTGTTAATAAAGCTACCCGTCCTTTATTTGCTGTAGCCAACACACCACAAGCCATTTATGCACTCGGTGAAGAAGGCCTCAAACACTACATCAAAACCATTGGCCTGTTTAACAGCAAAGCCAAACATGTGATTTCCCTGTGCAAGGATTTAATCGATAAACATGCAGGTGAAGTACCGCAGCGGCGTGAAGCCCTCGAAGCACTCGCCGGTGTTGGCCGTAAAACCGCAAACGTGGTGTTAAATACCGCTTTTGGCCAACCCACCATTGCCGTGGATACCCATATTTTCCGCGTTGCTAACCGCATCAACCTGGCACCCGGTAAAAATGTGGATGAAGTGGAAAAAAAATTGCTGAAATTTGTGCCGCAAGAATTTAAACAGAATGCGCACCATTGGTTAATTCTGCACGGGCGATATACCTGTGTGGCGCGCAAGCCTAAATGCGGCAGCTGTTTAATTGAAGATTTATGTGAATACAAACAAAAGGCGGAATAAACATGCGCATCCTGCACACCATGTTACGGGTCGGTGATTTACAACGCAGTATCAATTTTTATTGCAATGTCATGGGCATGCAGCTGTTACGGCAACGTGATAATCCTGAATATCAATACACCCTGGCGTTTCTCGGTTATGGCCCGGAAAGCTCCGAGGCCGTGATTGAGCTGACTTACAACTACGGCGTGGATAAGTACGAACTGGGCAACGCCTACGGACATATCGCCATTGAGGTGGATGATCTGTACGGCACCTGCGAGCGTATACGCGCCGCCGGTGGCACCATCAGCCGCGAGCCAGGCCCCGTCAAAGGCGGTACCACGGAAATTGCGTTTGTGAAAGATCCCGACGGTTATGCCATCGAACTGATCCTGCGTAATAGCCTGTAACGCAACAGTATATCCCGAGTGCCGCGCTGGGGTATTGATTGCCCCAAAATGGCCTTTAGGCTACTATACGCGCCTATTTTCAAGGGCTTAGGCCCCAGTGTTCGAGATTTCAAGCTTATGAGCACCCAAGTCACAGAAATGCCAGATGTTGCGGCAAGTCAGACTCCTTCTCACAACGGCACCCTTAACTGGGTGGGCATGAACCGTATTGCCCTGCCGATGAAGGTGCGTGACAGCCGGATTGGTGAGCGTGATGTTAACGCCTTTGTGCAAACCTACGTAAACCTTAGCAACCCAACGGTGAAGGGCATCCACATGTCCCGCCTGTACCTGCTGCTCACCCAGTTTGCAGAGCAGGATGTATTAAGCGCTGCCAGCCTGCGTACATTTTTATCCCACATGCTCGACAGCCATGAAGACATCAGCACCCAGGCCAGTCTGCATTTTGAATTTGAATATCTGATTAAACAGCCGGCATTGAAAAGCCAGTTCGCCGGCTGGAAATCCTATCCATCCTCCATCAAAGCCACATTAAAAGATGGTGAAGTGGATATTGAGTTGGCCGTGAATGTGCCCTACTCCTCCACCTGCCCATGCTCAGCCGCACTTGCGCGCCAATTAATTCAGCAGGAATTCCATGCGGATTTTGCCGGCCGTGACACCCTGAGTCGTGAAGAAGTGGAAGCTTGGATTCGCTCTGATAAGGGCACTTTTGCGACGCCCCACAGCCAGCGCAGCATTGCCAAAATCTGGGTACGCCTGGATAAAAACACCCAGGATTTCCCGGTGACTGAATTAATTGCGGTAATCGAAGGTGCGTTGAAAACCCCGGTACAAACCGCGGTAAAACGTGAAGACGAACAGGAGTTTGCGCGCTTAAATGGCAGCAACCTGATGTTCTGTGAAGACGCCGCACGCCGTCTGAAAAATGCATTAAACGAGCACAACACCTACAGCGATTTCTGGCTGCGTGTTGAACACCTCGAAAGCCTGCATGCCCACGACGCCGTGGCCATTGCAACCAAAGGCATTGAAAACGGCTACAGCCCCCTGCTGAATCGCTGATTCGTAATGCCTTATAAAAAAAGCAGCCTCGGCTGCTTTTTTTATATCTGCGCCACGCGCAGAACAAAGCGTTTTATTACTCACCCCCCAAGGCTCTGGCCCGCATAGGTGACAATCCCTATAATGCGCCTCTTGCCAAAGGAATTGCCGATGACTCACCTGCAAAAACTACTCAGCACAACATTTTTCGCTCTGTTGTTTGTTTTATTTACCCCCCTGGCCATCGAACATGGTTTTGCAGAGTTTGTGCGTGAGGGTGAAACTAATTCCCGCATTGCATGGTTTCTGATTTTGCTGGCGTTTGCCTACAGCCACCGCAACCTGCTTA
The DNA here is from genome assembly GCA_024234265.1 of Oceanospirillaceae bacterium. GTDB lineage: Bacteria > Pseudomonadota > Gammaproteobacteria > Pseudomonadales > Oceanobacteraceae > JACKOM01. The sequence continues at coordinate 51,792 of JACKOM010000006.1, read as the reverse complement.
TTCACCGAATCATGCTGCTTATTTTCCTGATTTCCGGTGGCATGGATATCGCCTATGCCACCACCTTTGGTGGTGTCTTCACTACCGCATCCTTTGAAGCACTCGCATTGACAGATCCACATGAGGCAGGTGAATTTCTGCAGGCCTACGGCAAACTGACGAACATCCTGATTATCACAAGCTACGTTTTGCTTTCATGCTTTTTTATCTGGAAAACCAGGGTTTACCGCGCGCAAACCCGTACACAAAAAACCTTCGTCACCCTTGGTTTTATTTTATTAGCCATCGTCGGTTACCGTATTGTCATTATGCAGAAGTTCCACGATACCATTCCAGGTTTCATGGGTACTGCAGCGTCTTATTTCCGCGGTACAGGCGATGTCCAGGCAGAAATTACTGCCCGCAAATTAATGGTGACCGCCTATCAACAACCCATCAATGCCAGCGATACCGATACAGCACAAACCTATATTGTTTTAATTGGTGAATCCCTGACCCGTAATCACATGGGGCTCTATGGTTATTCGCGCGATACCACCCCAGAATTAAATAAATTACAAAATGAATTACTGAAATTTGACAATACCATTAGCAGCCACGCACAAACCCAACCATCGTTGCGCAATGCACTGACACAATCGAGCACTCAAAATAAGATAGCTCTGCAGGATGCCTTAAGCCTGGTGGATTTAGCGAACAAAGCCGGTTTTAAAACCTGGTGGATTTCCAACCAACAACCCCTGCGCGCCACTCTGTCGGCCATCGCCAGCAGCGCACAGGAAACACAATTCATCAGCAACGACTTCCATGGCGTGGAAAACCGCCGTTACGACAGTTTTATGTTGCCCTATGTGGAAAAGGCCCTCGCCGACACATCCGCGCATAAAGTTATTTTCATCCATATGATGGGCAGCCACCTGCAATACGCTAACCGCTACCCGGAAGATTTTGCACAATTCAGCGACTACAATGTCAGCAGCTTTATTACACCGCCGACTGATCGCATCGTAAATTACATTAATCAATATGATAATTCCGTACGTTATACGGATTATTTTGTAGGCCAGGTGCTGAACAAGCTTAAACAACAGCAAGGTATCAACGCAGCACTGTTTTTCTCTGACCATGGTGAAGAGGTTTATCAATCAATGGATTTCCTGGGTCACGGCCCGGATAACCCCAGCCACAATATGTTTGAAATACCTTTATTGGTGTGGACCTCCCCTGCTTATCAACAAACACGGGCAACAACCTACCAAACCATGCAGCAGCATGTGTCAGCGCCTTTTATGCTGGATGACTTATACCAATTTGCAGGCTCAATCATGGGGATTCACAGTGCAACCCTGATCCCGGAATTAAGCCCTGCCGATCCGGCCTATACTGCAAAACCCCGTATCGTCTATAACCGCAATTACGATGAGGTTTTCAAACAACGCTAATGCGGTGGCCCAGAACGGACCATGAAAACCCGATCAAAATGGTATAGTATTAGCCCTTATTGCCCCTGAGAGTCGTGCCTGGTGAAGCTGTTCGTTGATAATCTGTCGAATGTGGATGTGTCCTACCTGGATGCCAAACGGGGCTTAGTAGGTGAATCCTGGCTGGTAGGCCTGATTCTGGAAGGCTCCCTGAATAACGAAAGCATGATCTGCGATTTTGGCATCGTAAAACGTAATGCCAAAAAATGGCTGGATACTTATCTGGATCACACCCTTGTTGTTCCGCGCCAGATGCCAGGCCTGACCATCACAGAAACAGGTCAGGATTTAGAAGTCAGTTTTACCTTTCCGAAGGGGCAGTTCATCTGCAAAGGGCCTAAAGAAGCATTTGCCATCCTCGATGCACCTGCCGTCACCCCTGCACACTTATCCCCTTGGATAGAGCAGGAGTTGGCAAACACCATTCCAGGCCAGATTGATACCGCTAAAATTATTATGCATACCGAATTAATCGGCGGTGCGTTTTACCATTACAGCCATGGCCTGAAAAAACATAATGGTAATTGCCAGCGCATCGCCCATGGACACCGCTCAAAAATCGAAATTTTTATTCAGGGGGCACGCAATCCTGAATTAGAAAAAGAATGGGCTGCCAAGTGGAAAGATATTTATATCGGCACCCGTGAAGATCTGCGCAACATCGCTGAAATTAACGGTATTGCCCATCACCAGTATGAATACACATCCGCACAGGGTGAATTCAGCCTGACTATTCCTGCCAGTTGCTGCTATTTAATTGATACTGACACCACAGTTGAACAACTGGCAGAGCACATTGCGCAAACCTTTAAAAAGCAATTTCCCGATAAAAAAGTGACTATCCGAGCTTTTGAGGGTGTTGGCAAAGGGGCAATAGCAGAATATGCATAACAGCATTTATCACGCCCTGGAAAAAAAAGACTGCGGTCATCAGCTGAGCCTGGATAATGCCATTGCCGGCCTGACGTTTAACGAAGACGGCCTCATTCCCGCGATAGCCCAGCAACACGATACCGGTGAAATCCTGATGATGGCATGGATGAACCCAGCCTCCATTCGGGAAACCCTGCAAACCGGACGGGTCTGTTACTGGTCGCGCTCACGCCAGACTTACTGGCGCAAAGGTGAAAGCTCAGGCAACCAACAAACGCTGGTGGGCCTGTTTGCCGACTGCGATGGGGACGCCCTGCTGGTAAAAGTTAATCAACAAGGCCCTGCATGTCACACCGGCAGACGGGACTGTTTTTATAATCAGCTCACACCTGACGGGCTGAATATCACCAAAGCCCCCATTCAGAACCCTGATGAGATGTATAAAAAATAACACCCGCTACGTGGGTGTTTTTCTTTGTAATACTCAACCATATCCCCCAAAAAACGCCCATAAAAAAACCCGCATCTTACGATGCGGGTTTCAGAATTCGTGGCGGTGAGGGAGGGATTCGAACCCTCGATACGTTGCCGTATACACACTTTCCAGGCGTGCTCCTTCAGCCACTCGGACACCTCACCTTGCATTCAGGAATAAGTCCTTCATGTCGGCGCGTATTCTATAGCGCCCAAATAAAAAAGCAAGCAATTCCGACACTTATGTTCATTTTTGAACTTCATCGGGTGTCCATGGGCGATAAAAATCCGCCACAGGCAGATGGCTGACAGCCGGAATCTCTGCAGCAGAGCCAATATAAATAAAACCAATTATCTGCTCATGGGACTCAAGACCAAGTGCGCCTCTCACTGCCCCGCTGTGGACCATATCACCCGTACGCCAAATACTGTGAAACCCCAATGCATTGGCCGCCAGCTGCAGATGTTGCACACCTGAGCCTGCCGACAGCAACTGCTCTTCATAGGGTACTTTAGAGTTAACCTGCGGACTGCAAATCGCCACAATCACAAGCGGTGCGCGTTGTAGCATATTGCGGTTTTTATCCTGCTTATCCGCAGCCATATCAGGATTAAGCTGACGCTGCTCTTCAGCAAACAGCTCCCCCAAAGCATTCCGCGCATTATCACGTATACTCAGATAGCGCCACGGATGCAGACGGGCATGATCGGGAGCGCGTAATGCACATTGCAGCATAACCGCCAGCTGAGCGTCATCAGGTGCAGGTGACCCCAGTTTTGGGCAGGATGCACGGGACAACATGAGTTCGATGACTTGTTCCAATTTAACCCCCATTGATGTGAACGGACGCACATTTGTACCGCATAGCAATAAAAGAAACGTTTTTTAATGCAATATTTGTGAATCAGGCTTGAATCCGTGCACTCCTTGCGCGTAAATAGGCCCGCAATTTGCGCACATTGGCAAACCAGGTCTCACCCAGTCTTACTATGGATACTAAAAGCTTCGATCAACAGTTACCAGTTTACGAACACTACTCCCGCAGTATGGGCTACATTGCCGTTGCTGCTGTATTGGTGGCTGGCTATCTGTCCGGAGTATGGCAGGCATTTACGCCGCTGATAGTCGTTTGTGTATTAATTTACCCTCACCTGATCCACTCCATCAGCAAGCGATTCATTGAAACCAAGCATAAAGAACGCCGCTTTGTGATGATACTGATAGATGCCATGTTATTAGGCGTGCTACTACCCTACATTCATTTTTCACTACTGCCCAGTTTGCTGTTTTTAATCATGATCAACACCTCCTTTCTGGTGGTGGGCAGCCTCACCGGCTGGCTGATTTGCCTGTTGTCCATGGCTGTCGGTGTCGCCATAGGTAGCTGGATGTTTGGTTTTAGTTTTTTATATGAAGTCCCCATTCAGGTTTCCATTACAACCGCCCTGGGCGTAGGCATTCATCTTGCCGTTACCGGCTATTACAGCCACAAACAAGCCAAACAGCTGGCTACCCTGCACCACGAGCTTAAAAAACAACAAGCCGAAAGCCGCAACCTTTCCCTGAAAGTCGCAAAATATATTTCCCCCCAGATCTGGGAATCTATTTTCTCCGGCAAGAAGGAAGTCAAACTGGAAACCCAGCGTAAAAAGCTGGTGATTTTCTTTTCCGACATTAAAGGTTTTACATCCCTGTCAGAAGAATTAGATGCGGATGTACTCACAGAAATGCTTAACCAATATCTGACAGAAATGTCGCGCATTACCCTGAAATACGGCGGCACCATAGATAAATTTATCGGTGACAGCATCATGGTATTTTTTGGCGACCCGACAACTCAAGGAGCCAAACGGGATGCACTGGCCTGCGTAGCCATGGCGTTGGAAATGCGTAAATACATGAAGGTGTTGCGCCAGCACTGGCGCGCCAACGGCATCCAAACCCCGCTGGAAATCCGTATGGGCATTAACACAGGTTATTGCACTGTAGGTAACTTCGGCACCGAATCGCGCATGGATTACACCATCATCGGCCGCGAAGTAAACATGGCGAGCCGTCTCGAATCAGCCGCTGAATCCGGCGAAATTCTCATCAGTCATGAAACCTTTTCACTGGTGCAGGATAAAATCATGTGCCGTGAAAAAGGCAGCATTACTGTGAAGGGTTTTTCACGCCCGGTACCTGTCTATCAGGTGGTGGATTTTCGCCATAACCTGGCTGCTAATCCAAGTTTCCTGGAACATGAACTGCCCGGATTTTCCATGTACCTTGATGCCACCAAAATCACCAATTACGACCGTGAAAAAGTGGTTAAAATGCTGGAAAACGCCGCAACAAAACTTAAAGATAAGTCCCGTCTGATACTCTAAACCCGACAGAAAAACGCCAGGTTACTGCCTGGCGGTGCGCCCCAAACGGGAGAAAGAAGCATTAGTACTGCGGGTAGGATTAATATCCAACCCTCCCCTGCGGGTATAACGGGCAGAAACCGTTAAAGCCTGAATATGCCCAGTAGCCATCAAATCTGTGAACATACGCTCCACACAATGTTCATGAAAGTCATTGTGCTCACGGAAAGACAAAACGTAACGCAGCAAAGCCCCTCGATTTAATTTACGCCCCAGATATTCAATGTTTACCGTCGCCCAATCGGGTTGACTGGTCACCGGGCAATTTGATTTCAACAGATGACTGAATAGGCACTCTTCCACCACACCTTCTTCAAACTGCAATAAAGAAGCATCCGGATGATAAATATTCACCTCGATATCTTCTTCATCAATACAGTGGCCGATAATTTTTCCGGCAACTGGAAACTCATCTACAGGGTGAAAAACCACCTTAGCCGGTGCCCGTAGTGCGGCACTGACATCTTGCGTAATGCACTCCAGCACTGCCTGCTGATTTTCAAAACGAGTCTGATTGAAAGAGTTCAGATAAAGTTTGAAGGATTTGGATTCGATAATATTGACGCTGGCAGCGGGAATAAAAAATTCCGCAATGACTACGACGGGACGTCCCTTCGGGTTGAGCCATGAAACCTCATACGCGGTCCAAATATCCTCTCCAAACCAAGGCCAGTCCTGCAGATTTAATTCAGCGCGATTTTCGCTACGGGAAATAGGAAACAATAAACCGGCATCATATTGCGAAACATAAACTGTTTCTTTCCCCAGAGGTATTTCAGAAAAAGCCATCAGTGACGAATCCCCTTTCCTTTAGCCAATAAACGCAGGCTTATAAAACTTAACAATGCAATCATCACCAGCAGTATGCCAAAACACAGGGCCAGATTCACATCTGTCACCCCCAGAATGCCATAACGGAATGCATTGACCATATACAGAACAGGATTAAACGCAGAGACCAACTGCCACGACTCAGGCAACAGGGATATTGAATAAAAAACACCCCCAAGGTACGACAACGGCGTCAAAACAAATGTGGGAATAATACTGATGTCATCAAATTTATTGGCATATAAGGCATTGATAAATCCACCCAACGAAAAGAGCACTGATGACAACAACACTGTTAGCGTGGTGATCCAGAAGCTGTGCAGATGCAAATCCGTGAAAAACAGTGCAACTATGGTGACTATCACACCTACGCATAATCCCCGTGCAACACCACCCGCCACAAAGCCCAACAAAATTACCCAGCCCGGCAGCGGCGCCACTAACATTTCCTCAACACTGCGCTGAAATTTGTTAGAGAAAAAAGACGATGAGACATTCGCATAGGCATTGTTAATTACTGACATCATAATCAGGCCGGGCACAATAAACGCCATATAAGAATGACCGCCCATCTCACCGATGCGCTGCCCGATCAAATTACCGAAAATAATAAAGTACAAGGTCATGGTAATTGCCGGAGGCAGCAGGGTTTGCTGCCAGATACGCATAAAACGGCGAATTTCTTTACTTAAAATGGTATTGAGTGCAATCCACATATATTCACCTAAACCTTACGCACCAGATCAACAAACAGGGATTCAAGCCGGTTACTTTTTGGCTGAATGCTGAGTACCGCAAGATTCTGCGCCGACAATGCCGCAAACAACGGGTTTAAACTCTCGCCCTTGGGCAGATCAACCTCAAAACTATGGGCATCCGCTACACGCAAATTAAAACCTTGCAGGGCAAAGTCCTCAGTCAATTCATGCTGACTGGCAAGCTCTACGGTAAAAGCCTGACTTTGTAACTGACTTAATAACTGACGCTTGCTGGTATTACTGACAATTTCTCCCTTATTGATAATCGCGATATGGCGGCATAACTGCTCGGCCTCCTCGAGATAATGGGTCGTCAGAATAATCGTCACACCTTCTTTATTAAGCTGCTGCATGTACTGCCACAGGCTGTGGCGCAGCTCAATATCCACACCAGCGGTAGGCTCATCCAGAATCAGCAGTTGAGGTTCATGTACCAAGGCCCTGGCCACCATCAAACGGCGTTTCATACCACCGGACAACAATCGTGACTGCTGATCGCGTTTCTCCCACAGCCCCAGTGCACGTAAATGCCGCTCCGCAGACTCACGCGCCCGGCTGGCGGGAATCCCGTAATATCCAGCCTGGGTAATCAGAATGTCCTGCACTTTTTCAAACTGATTAAAGTTAAATTCCTGGGGTACCACTCCCAGTAAACGCTTCGCCGCAAAAGCTTGTTTTTCAATATCACAGCCAAACAACTCAACCTGCCCCTCGGTCTTATTCACCAATCCGGAAACAATCCCTAATGTGGTAGACTTACCGGCGCCATTTGGCCCCAGCAAAGCAAAAAAATCACCGGGCATTACGTCCAGATCAATGCCGCGCAGGGCCTGCAAGCCACCTGCATAGACTTTGGTTAAGCCACGAATGGACAATGCAGGTTTTGTTTTATCAACCGTCAACATGGTATTTGCCTATGAGCGAATTAAATCAGCGCACACACTTTATCGCGATTATGCACGATTTTAAGCATACGCTGGTTCAGGGCTATCCGTTTAATGCTGAAGAAATTCCGGAGGAAGATCAAAGCTTCCTGCAACAACTTAACGATATTTTAGTAAAAGCAGAAGCTGCTGATCCGGAACACATTTTTTTGGGGCAATACTGGGTAAGCCGCTTATACAGTAACTACCCGGGCTTTGCGCCGTATTTTAACCGTGATGCACTCTGGTACCTGGGCGGCGATGCCCTGCACTGGTTAAGCGACGAAGAAATCGATCATTACCAGCAACTGACCGATAACGAGATGCTGCACTAAGGTGCAGCATTAAAAACACGGCAACACAAATAACGCCCATAAAAAAAGCCAGTCATAAGACTGGCTTTTTTCGTATTTTGGAGCGGGAAACGAGACTCGAACTCGCGACCCTAACCTTGGCAAGGTTATGCTCTACCAACTGAGCTATTCCCGCAATCCTGTTTGATTATCCGCATAGGCCGACGAACAATCTGAATTTGGCGTCCCATAGGGGAGTCGAACCCCTGTTACCGCCGTGAAAGGGCGGTGTCCTAGGCCTCTAGACGAATGGGACCTGAACTACATGCCGCGCATTTTAATGATAACTCATTGATTTGCAAGCATTTTTTGAAACTTTGGAGCGGGAAACGAGACTCGAACTCGCGACCCTAACCTTGGCAAGGTTATGCTCTACCAACTGAGCTATTCCCGCATTCCGGCGACTAACTGTCAGGACAAACAGCTAATCAAATTGGCGTCCCATAGGGGAGTCGAACCCCTGTTACCGCCGTGAAAGGGCGGTGTCCTAGGCCTCTAGACGAATGGGACCTAACCATTCTTCAGCAAGCGTTTCAGTTCATTGCTGAAGTGGCGCGCATTCTATGGGTACTCCCAAGTTTCGTCAAGCCCTTGATCTCAAAAACTTTTCTGATTCTTGTCTACACTGTTAGAAAGCCTCAAAGGTGTGCCAATGGAATGACATCTACACTCATCATCGCTGTCGCCCTGATCGCGGTACTCATCATCAGCGTGATAGCCAAAGGTGCTTTAGAAAAAGCCCGCATTGAGCGGGCAAGGCGTCTTATTGACCTGCAGGATGACCTACGACGTCTGCAGAATATGCTCAGCGCCATGCCCTCCCCTTATCTGGATAAAGCCACACGTCTGCTCATCTATACAGAACTCATCTATCTGTTGGGGCTGACAGAGAAAATGTCGGGCACCAGCACACAAAGTCAGCAAGATGAATTGGAAGGTTTGATGGAGCAAGCGAAGCTGGCATCAGAAAACCCACAGCGCCTGGCGCAATGGGTTCCCCTTACGGATCCGGATGTCGCCCAGGAAATCAGACTGATGCTGCAAAATCTGCATCGTCTGACATTGCGCGCCAACAAAGAATCGCGTGTCACCCGCAGTCATGCAGCAGCCGTGATTAAAAACATCAAAATAGTCATGTACCGCCTGCCAATTGACCTTAACTATGGAATTGGTAATGCCGCAGACAAAATGAATCAGCAGCGCAAAGCACTGGGGAAATTTAAAGTTGCACGCGGAGCAATTCTTAAATCACCGGTTGCCAAGTACTTACGCAATCAGCAAACCGAACTTGAAGAGCGTATCGCCAAACTAGAAACCGTACTGGATGCAGAAAGAAAAAACCGTGCAAAAAATACCTCCAACTCACTGGCTGAAGGTATGGAGAAATTGGCTGAGGAAGAAGCCTGGGAAACGAAGAAACAAATCTACGATTAATCAGCCTCTGGCTCTGCAACCGCCAGCATATCAGCCACTAAGATTTTCAACGATTCGCGCATTGCGACAAGTGAGTCAGTTTTTTTACCTACCTGGCACAGAAGCTTTTCCGGGATTTTACGGGCCTGCTGTTTTAAAGCCTCACCTGCCGGCGTCAAGCGCACAATCACCTGCCGCTCATCTTCACTGTCACGCTGACGCTGAATAACGCGCTTAAGCTCAAGCCTTTTCAACAAGGGCGTTAGAGTACCCGAGTCAAGCAGCAATAAATCGCCTATCTCACTCACCGTAAACTTACTGCCTATAGGCTTTTCCCACATCACCAGCATGACAAGATACTGGGGATAGGTAATCCCCAGCGGCTTGAGCAAAGGCTGATATAACTTGGTCATCATGCGTGAAGCACTGTAGAGCTGAAAACACAGCTGATTCTCAAGTTTTAAAAGCTGATCAGTTTTTTGCATCTTGGTTACGCACGTCCACAAGCACTTTGATGGTCTGCTCGATTTTTTCAGGCGGTGTTAATGGGGCAAAACGCTTAATAACACGCCCGTTGTGATCAATCAGAAATTTCGTGAAATTCCATTTTATGCTTTTAGTTCCCAAAACACCGGGGGCTTCGGATTTAAGGTAATTAAAAACCGGATGGGCATTTTCACCATTCACATCAATCTTAGCAAACATAGGGAAACTCACCCCGTAGTTAAGCTGACAGAAGGAATCAATTGACTGATTATCCCCTTTTTCCTGTTGGCCAAACTGGTTACAAGGGAACCCCAGAATCTCCAGCCCCTTGCCCGCATAGGTTTTGTAGAGTGCTTCTAACCCCTCATATTGGGGTGTAAAACCACATTTAGATGCCGTATTCACCACCAGCAGCACTTTACCGCGATAATCTTCCAGGGGGCGCTCCTGCCCCTTGATAGTTTGCGCGCTGAAATCGTATATGTTTGCCATTTTTATAGCCTCAAATTAAATTGCACACAATTAAATTAGCAAAGCATCCCACCTGTGTCCAGCAGCACAGCAGGACCTAGCAGCAACAATCTTTTCCGCAACAGCGGTAAAGATGGGTAAAATGGCACTCGCAGTCTTATCGCTGCCCCTGCATTCAGATACCATGTTTCAGCCCTTCTGCCCGTAGGTGATACATGCAAAACAACAAAACCCTCTGGTTACCTTTATTGATTGCCGGCATATTTGCCGCCCTGCTTTTTTTTATTTTTACCGTTAAGCCAGAGGCAAAACGCGACAAGCCCAATGCAGCCGAAAAACTGCAGGTGGAAAGTCAGACGCTGCATAAACAAAATTTCCAGGTGGTATTAAACAGTTTTGGCCGGGTACAACCCGGTATTCAAAGTACCTTGGTAGCCCAGGTCAGCGGCCAAATTACCTGGGTGAACGAGCATTTGCGCGAAGGCGGTGAATTTGGCAAAGGTGATGTACTGCTGCGCATTGATGACAGGGACTATCAGGTACAACTAGACATTGCCAAAGCCGAGCTGGCATCTGCCAAAGCGGCCCTTGAAGAAGAAATCAGCAAAAGCGAGCAAGCCAGACGGGAATGGGAAAGCTCAGGCCTTACTATCCCTGATAATGCATTTGCCCTGCGTAAACCCCAATTAGCGGCAGCCAAAGCAAGCGAACAATCCGCACAAGCCAAACTTAACCTGGCCCAGCTCAACCTGCAGCGCACCTCGATTCGCGCGCCTTATAACGGACGCGTAAAAAGCCTCAATGTGGATTTAGGTGATGTGGTCAACAGCAATACCAGCATTGCCAGCCTGTATTCCACCGATTACGCAGAAATTCGCCTGCCAATCAAACGCAACGAAATCCCTTTATTAGGCCTGGATACAAAACCTGACAACATTCAGATTACGCTGAACAGTGACCTTAACGGTGACGATACAACTTGGAACGCAACAGCCAACCGGATCAGCGGCGCTTTGGACGACAGCACCCAACAAATTCATGTTATCGCCAGAATCAATAAACCCTTTACACACGCGGGCCAACAGGCAGCACTGATTCCCGGGCAATATGCCAACGCCAGCATCCGCAGCAAAGAACTGCACGATGTGATCGTGATACCCAATAAAAGTCTTTATCAGGGCAGCTATGTTTACACTATCCGTGATCATGCCCTGCAAAAAACCAATGTGAGCCTTCTGTGGCAAAATGCACAGCACAGCATCATTGCCGATGGGTTAAATGAAGGTGATGAGCTGGTCACTACCCCCCTTGGTCAGGTCAGCAGTGGCACACCGGTTACCGGCATCGGCACAGGTAAAACATTATGATTGCCTGGTTTGCCCGCAACCACGTTGCAGCCAATTTATTTATGGTCACCATTCTTGCATTGGGGGCCTACTCGCTTGATAAATTTATTCCACTCGAAGTCTTCCCGGATTTTGAAAGCAATGTCGTTAGCGTAAACGTCAGCCTGCCGGGTTCTTCCCCGGAAGAAGCCGAGCAGAGCCTTGCTATTCTGGTCGAAGAAGCGGTGCAGGATTTATCCAGCATTGAAAAAATTACCAGCCGCTCAAGTGAAGGCAGTGCCAAGGTCAGTATCGAGATTGCAGATGGTTACAACGCCCGTGATGCACTTGCCGATATTAAAAGCCGTGTTGATGCAATTAACACCTTCCCTGCCGACGCCGAACGCCCTGTTATCAGCCTCGCCGAACATAAAGTAGAAGTAATAACACTGGTGGTGTCCGGTGATCAGGATGAAATGGAAATCCGCCAAAAAGCCGAAACCCTGCGCGATCAGTTGCTGGCTATTCCAGGTATCACCCAGGTTGAACTGGATGGCATACGGGATTATGAAATCAGCCTGAGCATCAGTGCTGACAAATTGCGTGAATATAATCTGACCCTTGATCAGGTTGCGCAGACCATACGCAGTTACTCACAGGATATTTCTGCCGGCAACCTGCGCACCGATGGCGGTGATATTTTAATTCGCTCTCGCGGGCAGGCATACAACAGCGATGAGTTTGCCAATATTCCCATTATCCAGAATAAAAATGGTGCAACCGTTTATTTACGGGAACTGGCCGAAATTAATAACGGCTTCAGCGAGACAGAATTATCCAGTCGTTTTAATGGCAAAAACGCTGCTTTTATCGATGTATACCGCGTCGGTGATCAAAGCGCGATACAAGTCGCCGACAAGGTGAAAGCCTTTATCGTAAATGCCCGTAAAAACCTGCCCCAGGGAATGTCACTGGATTACTGGCGTGACCGCTCAGAGGTAGTGAAAAAACGCCTTGAAACCCTGACATCCAATGCGTTACAAGGCGGCATACTGGTTTTAATTATTCTTGCCTTATTCCTGCGCCCGGCAATTGCTTTCTGGGTATTTATCGGTATCCCCGTTAGCTTTATGGGGGCATTTATTGTCATGCCGTTTTTTGGGGTTACCCTCAACGTCATGAGCCTGTTTGCGTTTATTCTTGTGCTGGGCATAGTCGTGGATGATGCCATCGTCACCGGCGAGAACGTCTATACCCACCTGAAATCCTCAGAGAGCGGCCTGCAAGCTGCAATACGCGGCACCCAGGAAGTCGCAGTACCCGTAACCTTTGGCGTGCTCACAACCATTGCTGCTTTTTTACCCTTAAGTTTTGTGGAAGGCGACCGAGGCGCTATGTTTACCCAGATTCCAGTCGTGGTCATTCCTATTTTGTTGTTCTCATTACTGGAATCTAAATTTGTTTTACCGGCTCACCTGAAAAATATCCGTTTGAAAAAAACCAATGGCAGTGAAAATAAATTCAGTCAATGGCAGCAGAATTTTGCCAATAATTTTGAAAAAGCTATTTTGCGCTATTACCAGCCACTACTTAACCTCTGCCTGAAAAATCGTTTAAGCACTGTACTGATTTTCTGCGGCATATTGGTTGTTATGATTGCGCTGGTAACAACGGGCTGGACGCGTTTTGTATTTTTCCCGCGTATTCAAAGCGAAGTTGCGCGGGTCAGCCTCGAGATGCCGGCCGGCACACCATTCGATGTAACAGACAGCTATATTAAAAAAATGAGCGACAGCGCCTTTGCCCTTAAACAGCGCTACGCCAAAGAAGGCATTATTCTCGATATTCAGGCCGTCACCGGTGGCAACAGCGGTAACAACACAGGCAAAGTCATGTTCGAAATTGTGCCCCCTGAAGAGCGCACCTCTAAAATCACCAGCGCAGAATTAGTGGAAGAATGGCGAAAATTAATTGGTCCCCTACCCGGTGCCGAATCGGTAACCTTCCGCGCTGAGTTCGGCCGTGGCGGCGAGCCGATTGATATCCAGTTAACCGGTAACGCAAGCAGCATCGCTAAAGTATCGGAGCTGATCAAACAGGAGCTGGGCACCTATGCCGGCGTATTTGATATTGCAGACAGTCTTTCCGACGGTAAAGATGAACTGGATATTGAATTAACCGCCACGGCGCTGGCCAGTGGCATGACCCGTGAATCCATACTCAGCCAGATTCGCCAGGCCTATTTTGGCATTACGGTTGAGCGCATTCAGCGCGGGCGTGATGACGTAAAAGTCATGTTACGCCAGCCGCTCAGCGAGCGCTCTGATTTTACAGCCCTGCAGCACTTATTGATTCGTGATAACAGCGGCAACCAAATTCCATTGGTGCAACTGGTGAAGTTTAAACCGGGCAGCAGCCCTGCCAGCATTACGCGCATCAACCGTGAGCGTACGGTCAACATTACCGCTGATATCAATAAACAAACCACCAATATGGTGCTGATACAAAATTCCCTGCGGGAATTCCTGGATAAAACCCTGCAACAATACCCCAGCGTGCATTATTCCTTTGAAGGTGAAGCCCGCGAGCAACAGGAGTCATTTTCATCCCTGCTCAGTGGCCTTGGTTTAATTTTCTTTATGATTTACTGCCTGCTGGCGATACCGTTTAAATCCTATAGCCAGCCGTTAATTGTGATGTCAGTCATTCCTTTTGGCATCATAGGCGCCATTATGGGCCACTGGATGTTAGGTGCTGATTTATCCCTGATGAGTCTGATGGGCATGATGGCTTTAGTGGGCGTAGTGGTTAACGATTCGCTGGTGATGGTTGATTACATCAATCAACACAGAGCCAGCGGCATGCAAATGCGTGAAGCGGTATTAAATGCGGGCGCGGCACGTTTCCGCCCGATATTTCTCACTTCGATTACCACCTTCATTGGATTAGTGCCTTTATTATTTGAGCAATCAACCCAGGCGCAATTTTTAATCCCCATGGCAATTTCGCTGGGCTTTGGCATCATGTTCGCCACATTTATCACCCTGTTTTTGGTGCCGGTAAATTACACCCTGATGGAAGGTTTTAAACGCAGAATGGCGAATTTATTCCACCCAAAGGAGCCTTCCACTCCGGCGTAACCTGAAATGCTTGTCTACACTGTGAACATCACTGCAGGGATTGCACTATGTTCACAGCGCTGGATTTCTTTTCGATAGACCCCTTCAACTGGCAAGCGATTGGCACCGCAATTCTGTGTGGCACCATTGTCGGCCTGGAACGCCAGTTACGGGGCAAGCCTGTTGGTATCCGCACATCCACCCTAATCACCCTCGGCACCTATATTTTTATTGCTGCGTCTTTCTCAACCAACACACAAATGACGGACCCTTCACGGGTTATTGGCCAGGTAATTACCGGTATAGGCTTTCTCGGTGCAGGGGTAATACTCGCTAAAGATGGCATTGTACTGGGGGTAACCTCAGCCGCTGCCATCTGGGCACTTTCCTCCATAGGTGTATGTATCAGCACGGGGGCATACGCCACCTCAATTAAACTTGCCGTTATTGTCGTACTCATACTTGCGGGCGTGGACGTGCTGGAAGACTCCTTTGCTATTTTTACCCGGGGTGTACATAAAAAATTCCGCGCCTGGCGTAATTTACGCGATTAATTCCCACTAAATGCCCTATACTGCGCCGAGCCAACAGGAGCAGTTATGGGCCAACATCACGATCATCACCACCATCATATCGACAATTACAACCGCGCATTTGCCATCGGCCTGATTCTCAATATCGGCTTTGTCATCGTCGAATTAATTTTTGGTTATCTCGCCAACTCCATGGCCCTGATTGCCGATGCCTGGCACAACCTGAGTGATGTGGCGGGTTTATTATTAGCATGGCTGGCCTATTACATGGGCAAAAAAGCCGCTAATCAGCGTTATACCTATGGTTTCCGCCGGGCGAGCATACTCGCTTCCCTGTTCAGCGCCCTGCTGCTGTTATTTGCCCTCGGTGGCATCAGCTGGGAAGCCCTGCAACGTCTGCAAAACCCGCAGGATTTACAATCCGGCTACATTATCTGGGTTGCTGCAATAGGTTTTATTATTAATACCGCAACTGCCCTGCTGTTTGTCAAAGGCCAGCACCATGATCTGAACCTGAAGGGTGCTTATCTGCATATGGCCGCCGATGCAGCGGTTTCCATTGGGGTTGTGATTTCCGGCATCCTGATCAGTTTCACCCACTGGTTATGGCTTGACCCTGTGGTCAGCCTGATCATTGTGCTGGTTATTCTGCTGGGTACCTGGCATTTATTAAAAGAATCCGGCCTGCTGGCCCTGGATGGCGTACCGGAAAAAATTGAGTTGGAAGCAGTAAAAAATTATTTATTGGCCCAACCGGGCGTAACCAACCTGCACGACTTACACGTATGGGCACTAGGTACAACCGATATTGCCATGACAGTGCATTTAGAAATTACCGACAACTGCAATGCCGATGAATTACTGCACAAAATCAGCCACGATCTGCACGATGACTTTGATATTGAACACTGCACAGTGCAACTGGAAAGTGGCAATGGCCATTGCCATCTTAACCGGCCAAATTGTGTGCATTAATTAAGGAACCTCTCAATAACTCAGTGCCCGCGTCGGCTTTGCGAAATAAATCAGATCAAGGCGCAGATTTGCAGGCATAACGGGTTACGTCAAAAAGCTGCAACACCGAGCTGGTTTGTTTAGCAAAGCCCCGCAGGGCGCAGGCTGCCAGCCGATCTGGCTGTGTTGGCGATTTTGAAAAGGACCTGTCATTTCCTGCAATCGCCGCCTTGCCAATCTCAACTGGCAGCACATGCGCGACGCTGTGCAGAGTTATTCAGAGGTTCCTTAAATACCCATAAAAAAACGGGCCAGAGACCCGTTTTTTTACTGCATTTTACAGCGCGATTATTTTTTGCTCCAGGTTGTGCCCTGCGGGCCATCCTGCAACTCAATACCCTGGGCATCCAGATCTTTGCGAATCTGATCGGCCAGTGCGTAGTTTTTATCTTTTTTCGCCTGAATACGCTTGGCAATCATGTCCTGAATATAAGCATCATCCAGTGCCACACCCTGCTTAAGGTAGGTATCAGGATCACTCTGCAGGCAACCCAGTACTGCACCTAGTTTTTTCAATAAAGCCGCCAGGGCATTTTTCTCTGCGCCCTCTGCTTTGTTGATATCACGCACTAAGTCGAACAATACCGCCAGGGCTTCCGGAGTATTAAAATCATCGTCCATGGCTGCATAAAAACGCGTTTCGTAATCAGTGCCGCTGGCCGGAGCAACAGAGGTATCTGTGCCTCGCAGGGCGGTATAAAAACGCTCCAGTTTGGTTTGCGCTTCTTTTAAAGCATCTTCTGCGTAGTTAATCGCACTGCGGTACTGGCTGGACACCAAAAAGAAACGAATAATTTCCGCGCTGTAGGTTTTTAATACATCACGAATGGTGAAAAAGTTACCCAGTGATTTGGACATCTTTTCGCCATCAACACGTAATGCGCCGGCGTGCATCCAGGTATTCACATACTGCTGGCCGTTAGCCGCTTCACTTTGCGCAATTTCGTTTTCATGGTGCGGGAATTTTAAATCCGGGCCGCCGCCGTGAATATCAAAGGTATTACCCAGGCAGCAGCTCGACATGGCGGAACATTCAATATGCCAGCCGGGGCGGCCATTACCCCATGGACTTTGCCATGCAGGTTCACCGGGTTTGGCGGCTTTCCATAAAACGAAATCCAGTGGATCTTCTTTTAATTCATCCACTTCTACCCGTGCGCCGGCCTGTAATTCTTCGAGAATTTTGCCGGAAAGCTTGCCGTAACCTTCGAACTTACGCACACGGTAATACACATCCCCGTTACTTGCGGCGTAGGCATAACCTTTTTCGATCAGGGTTTGCACCAGGTGCAGAATATCGTGGATATGCTGGGTGGCACGGGGTTCAGCATTGGGGCGTGCAATACCCAGCGCATCAAAATCGTCGTGCATGGCTTGCACCATACGATCCACCAGCACAGTAAAAGGCTCACTGTTTTCGTTGGCGCGGGTAATAATTTTATCGTCGATGTCGGTGATATTACGGATGTAATTCACTTCAAAACCTTTTTCACGCAGGTAACGCACAATCACATCGAACGATACCATCACGCGGGCATGGCCCATGTGGCACAGGTCGTACACTGTCATACCACACACATACATGCCTATTTTACCCGGCACTATGGGTTTAAATTCCGTTTTCTCGCGGGTTAACGAATTGAAAATCGTTAAAGCCATGTTGTTACCCTTATAAATGCGTGATGGCCCCATGGGCCATCCATCAAAAAAATGCTTAGTGTATTAACCCGCGTTCAGGGCTTTATCTTCGCGCAAACCAATGGTCAGGTTAAATACAGGTTTCGCCGCGGAGTGATCAAAACGATCCGCCACGTAATACCCTTCACGCTCAAACTGGAAATTACTTTCCGCAGCCACAGCTGCAAGTGCAGGTTCAACCATAGCCGTGGTAATACGCAAGGAATCACGGTTAACCACCGACATAAAATCACCGTCTTTATCCGGCTCTTCCACACTGAATAAACGCTCATAAATACGTAATTCAGCGGCCACACAGTGGCTGGCAGATACCCAGTGCACCACGCCTTTTGGTTTATCACCATCAGCCGGATCAACACCTAAGGTATCAGGCACCACCACGGCATTTACCTGCACCACATTACCCGCATCGTCTTTTACAAAATCAGTGGCTTCGATGACGTAGCTGTGACGCAGGCGGATGCGTTTACCGGGGGATAATTTTTTATTGAATTTCTTGCTGTATTCTTCTTTGAAATCTTCCGCATCGATGAAAATTTCACGGGTAAAAGGCATTTCGCGGTTACCCAGCTCTTCACGGTTAGGGTGATACGCCGCGCTTAAATTCTCCAGATGGCCTTCCGCCAGGTTGGTTAAAATCACCTTCAGCGGACGCAGCACACCCATGGCACGGGGCGCATTGGTGTTTAAATCTTCGCGGATAAAAAATTCCAGCTGGGCCACATCTACCACGCCGTCGGTTTTGGCAACCGCCAGGCTGTCACAGAAATTACGAATGGCAGCCGGGGTGTAACCGCGGCGGCGCATACCGGAAATGGTCGGCATACGCGGGTCATCCCAACCGGCCACCACTTTATTTTCCACCAGTGCTTTTAATTTACGCTTACTGGTCACTGTGTAATTCAGGTTCAGGCGGCCAAATTCATACTGATGGGGCTGCGCAGGCACCGGCAGGTTTTCAATGAACCAGTCATACAGGGCACGGTGGTCGGCAAACTCCAGGGTACAGATGGAGTGGCTGATGCCTTCAATCGCATCACTCTGACCGTGGGCAAAATCGTAACTCGGGTAAATGCACCATTTGTCACCTGTCTGGTGGTGATGGGCTTTTTTGATGCGGTAAATAATCGGGTCGCGCAGGTTCATGTTAGCGGCGGCCATATCGATTTTGGCGCGCAGGGCACAACTGCCTTCGGCAAACTCACCTAAACGCATTTTTTCAAACAGGGCGAGGTTTTCTGCCACGCTGCGCTCACGGAAGGGGCTGTTTTTTCCAGGCTCATCAAAACTGCCGCGGTATTCTTTGGCCTGCTCAGGGCTTAAGTCACACACATAGGCCTTGCCCTGCTCGATCAGGTGGATGGCCCAGGCATGCAGCTGGTCAAAATAATCGGAGGTATAACGTACTTCACCGTCCCACTTGAAACCCAGCCACTGCACATCGGCTTTGATGGAATCCACAAACTCCATATCTTCTTTTTCAGGGTTGGTATCGTCAAAACGCAGGTTACACACACCGCCAAACTGTTCTGCCAGGCCAAAGTTCAGGCAAATAGACTTAGCATGACCCACGTGCAGGTAACCGTTTGGCTCAGGCGGAAAGCGGGTGACAACCTTCTGCACCTTGGCCTCTTCCAGGTCCTGGGTGATGATTTTCTCGATGAAATTCTGTTTTTTCACTGTCTCTGTGGTCATCTGTCACGCTCTGGAGGCCCGGTTCGGGCGTAGCTTCGATAAAATAAAAGCCGTATTATAACGGCCCTTTTTAATCAACAACATAGCGAAGGCAATCCAATGACCGCAGTTGTGCTAAAAACTAACTTTGGCGACATCAAACTGGCCCTGAATGCTGAAAAAGCGCCAAAAACCGTCGCTAACTTTGTGGCCTACGTTGAAAAAGGCTTCTACAACGGCCTGGTTTTCCACCGTGTAATTGATGGTTTCATGATCCAGGGTGGCGGCATGGAGCCTGGCTTGAAACAACGTGAAACCGATGCCCCCATCGACAACGAAGCCGATAACGGCCTGAAAAACAAACGTGGCACCATCGCCATGGCACGCACCAATGATCCGCACTCTGCCACCGGCCAGTTTTTCATCAACGTAGTGGATAACAGTTTCCTCAACCACAGCAGCAAAACCAGCCAGGGCTGGGGTTACTGTGTATTTGGTGAAGTGGTGGAAGGCATGGAAGTGGTTGACCGTATAAAGTCCGTGAAAACCACTTTCGTAGCGGGTTATCAGGATGTGCCTGCCGATGACGTGATCATCGAATCCGCTGAAGTTGTTGCCGCTTAACAATGGCAAGTTACTTCATCTCCGACCTGCACTTAGAACCGGGCCAACCGCAAATTCTGCGTGGCCTGCAACACCTGCTCGGGCAACTGCAGGCGGGTGACAAACTCTATTTACTCGGGGATATCTTCGAGTACTGGATCGGAGATGACGTCAGCAACGGGTTTGTTGATGGCATTAAAACCCTGCTGCGCGAACACAGCCAGCGGGGTATCACGCTCTATTTTATGCACGGCAACCGGGACTTTTTAGTCGGGCAAAGCTTTTGCCAGCAAAGCGGAGCCACCCTGCTACCAGACCCCAGCATTGTTGATGTAAACGGTGAAAAGGTGCTGCTGATGCACGGTGATTCCCTGTGCACCCGCGATACCGCCTATATGCAGTTCCGGCAGATGGCGCGCAACCCACAATGGCAAGCCATGTTTCTGGGCAAAACACCCCAGGAACGCATCGAATTTGCCAACGCAGCCCGTAAAGAAAGCCAGGCCAAGGGCCAGCAAAACATGGCAGCTGCTGCCGAAATTCTGGACGTAACACCGGAAGAAGTGCCGCTGATCATGGCCCAGCACGGTGTAACCACCCTGATCCATGGCCACACCCACCGCCCCGCTGTGCACAATCTGCAGGTTAACGGTCAGGCCGCACGGCGTATTGTACTGGGCGACTGGTATAACAAAGGCTGGATGCTGCATAACCGCGCTGGCGAATTGCAGCTGGAAAGTTTTGAACTGAATTAAGAAACCTCTGAAGGCGCACTCAGTGCGCCTCAAACACCCCTGCCACACGGTTCTTCTGCACGGCATGCCACGGGAATATCTGCCCATTCATCGCCACATAAACCCCTGCCACTAAAGCCTGCACCGCACCAAGAGCCACACCCACATTAAACATCGCATCGCTGTGTTTGAATGCATGGGGCACCATAGCGCCGGTCAGCACCACGGTTTTTTGGCTGCCAGCCTGTTGCTGCGCGGCGGCGATCACTACGGCAGAAGCCACCATGGTATCTGTGCCATGGGTAATAAGAATGCATTGTTCGGGGCAGCTCACGCAGGCCGCCGCCAGTTGCGCGCGGTCGGCATCACTCATTTCCAGGCTGTCTTTTAAAAACAGGGTTTCGAAAATAACATCCGCCGTCACCCGCCCCTGCTGCAATAAAGCCGGCAGGCAGGACTCATCAAACATTAACTCGCCATTGAGCGGGTTATAAATCTTGTCCAGCGTACCGCCGGTCATCACTACACGAATTGCCATACTCAGCCCCATCCAAAGATGCCATACGTTCCCATAAGCAGCGACAGGACTCAACTCCCTATGCAGAACAACAGGCAGCCAAAAAAAACGGCAGCTCATGCTGCCGCTTTTTTTGAGTGGTTAACTTTATTCAATCCGCAGTTTTTGCGCACCGGCACTTTTTTGTTTTTTAGGTAATTGCAGATTTAATACACCATTGTCGAACTTGGCACTGGCGGCCTGCTCATCCAGCTCAACCGGTAATTCAAAGGTACGGCTGACACTGCCGTAATAACGTTCGGAGCGTAGCACCTTGTCATCTTTATTGGCATCGTGCTGTTTAATTTCGGCTTTAATCGCCACCCGACTGCCATGGATTTCGACATGGATATCCTCACGGCTCACACCGGGCAATTCCGCACTGACGGCATAACTGCTGGCATTTTCTTTTACATCGAGTTTAATTTGCGCGGGCAGGCCATCACCGTGCAGGGGGCGCACGTAAAAACCACTGGCCAGTTCATTAAATACATCATCAAACAGACGGTTACGGGGAGCTAACAGACTCATATGCATTCTCCTGTTCGGGTGAGTTGTGCCCTTAATATAGGAACGCACACAACAAGTTAAAGTGCCTCAAACAACAAAATTATCACATGTTGATTTGCATCAAATAGCCCAGAACCATCTTCCTCAGCCCCTTTAAAATATTCATTCCCACCCTATTAAGGCTGCTTTTATCCCCAACAGCAGTTGCGCTTCCGCATAAAGTGCATATGCTTCTGAGGCAGTCGCTTTTTAAAATAAAAACTTACAACACTGGGAATTTTATGCACCGCCTGCTTTTACTCTTCATCTGCCTTAGCCCATTCAGTTTTGCCACTGAGGCTACCCCGGCCCTGAAAATTACCCTCCTCCAGCCAGGCATTTTTCTGCATACCTCATACCGCATGGTTGATGGTTATGGCTTGGTGGATTCCAACGGCCTGATAGTGGTTGCAGAAAATCAGGCCATTATGATTGATACCCCCTGGTCAGAAAAAGACACCCAGATTTTATTAGACTGGATCGCCGCCCAGGGTTTTACATTACAGGCGAGCCTCTCTACCCACTTCCATGAAGACAGAACTGCCGGCATCAAAATTCTGAACTCAAAATCCATTCCAACCTATGCATCCGAATTAACCAATGAGTTGCTTTCCCAGGCAGGCCAGGCCACCGCCCGCCATACCTTCAAAGGCAACGAATTTCAGATGTTAAATGGAAATATCGAAGTATTTTATCCCGGACAAGCGCACAGCAAAGACAATCTGGTTGTATGGCTGCCGCAACAGCAATTGCTTTTTGGTGGTTGTTTAATCCGCGGGGCCCAATGGCACAGCTTGGGATTTACCGGTGATGCCAACATTCGTACATGGGCAGACAGCGTACGTCATATTCAGGCACGTTATCACAACATAAAATACGTTATACCCGGTCATGGAGCTGTGGGTGATGCCAGCATGTTAAAACACACCCTGGAACTGGCAGACAAAGCAACAGCAGATATGCCAGTTAACCCCTAACACCAGACACACGGCCAATAATCAGAGGTTATTATGTGGGATGAACGTTACGCAGAACCTGGGTTTGCCTACGGCACTGCCGCCAATGATTTTCTGCGCAGTGTAATACGTGATACAACGCTTACCGCTCAAAATGCCCTGTGCCTCGCGGAGGGCGAAGGCCGTAACGGCGTTTATCTTGCCCAGCTGGGTTATCAGGTAGATGCGGTCGACAGCTCCGCCGTGGGTCTGGCAAAAGCGCAACAACTCGCCAGCCAGCATAAGGTTAACATTCAGACCCGTTGCCTGGATCTGGCGCAACTGAAGATTGCCCCCCAGAGTTATGATCTGATTGTTTCAATTTTTGCACACACGCCCAAAGAAGTGCGTTTGAACTTACATGCTCAGATTCCTGCGGCCCTGAAACCGGGTGGCTTATTTATATTAGAAACCTATCGCGCGGAGCAATTAAACATCGGCACGGGTGGTCCCAAAAATCCTGACATGCTGATGGCGCTGGAGGAATTAAAAGCCAGCTGCAAAGATCTGAATATTTTATTATTGCAAAATGCCATGCGGGACATTCAGGAAGGAAAATACCATACGGGTGTTGGGGCAGTTGTACAACTGATTGCACAAAAACCCCAATAATACTTAACGGGAAAACCCAAACCGCCCGAGTAAAACCGCAATTCTTTTTGCCAGGCCCTGCCCTTGCAGATTATCAGCCATACGCTGCATAGGCTGGCTGATTAAACGTTCCAGGTATTCACGTTTATTTTCACTTTCACGCAGCAGCTCACGTAATTGATACAACTCCTTCTGTCGGGCCAACAATACTTCGCGCTGCGCCTGCAAACGTTTTTCCGCATCACTGCGAAACCCTTCACTGTCCTGCAACGCAATCTTCAGTTTTTTAACTTCCGTATTTAACAAACTGATTGCCGAACCAAAAATGCTCTCCATATCCAGTTGCTGGCTATTGGCCTTCTTCTGCAAGGTAGCCAGCACACGTTTGCACTGGGCGAAGTCCGCGTGGTACTCCTGCTCACGTTTTTGCGCCCTTAACAGCTGAATTTTCACCTGTTGTAGTTCCTGTTCACGCCCGCGCAACTGAGCAGAAAACGTAATACGCTCCGCCAGCCATTGCTGCCGTTCACTCTCCAGCTGATTCAGATCACAGAGCACCGGGGCCATATCCGGCATGGAGGTAAGATGATCAGACAACGGAATAACCTTGCTCACCGCTTGACGCACACTTGCAGTCATATGGCCTCTGTCGCGTGATGAAATAGGCCCCCAGCATAACAAAGCAGGCATTTGCGCAAATGGCACAAAAGTACACTGCTTCCTATCACTAAAGTCATATAAGTTACGTTGACGTAAACGTCAACTTGGTTTTACACTTGCTCAAGAGGTAATCCATGAGTAAACCAGAGCGCACCTACAGCATCAGTGACTTCGCCCAGGAGTTTGATACCACCACCCGGGCCATCCGCTTTTATGAAAGCGAAGGTCTGCTCGCCCCGGCGCGGGACGGGCAAAAACGCATTTATACCCACGCCGATTATGTGAAATTAAAACTCATCATGCGTGGTAAACGCCTCGGCTGGACCTTAGCCGAAAGCCGTGAACTAATTGAAATGTATGACCCATCCGGCAATCAGGCCCAATACAAACGGGTGCTGGAAAAAATTGCCGAAAGTCGCGAGCGCATGCAGCACCAGTTGCATGAAATTGAACAGGCCATGATGGAGCTTGATGCCCAGGAAAAACGTGTTAAAGCCGCGATGAAAAAACAATTGAAATAACCCGCGTTTATACTGCGGGCATAAAAATAAGGGTGAGGCCGTAAGGCTGCTGTCCACCGGCAAAATAACAATAAAAATACCGATTAACCCAGCTGCCCTATGGCAGCGGATAGGAGACTTTTATGGCTAACCAATACACCTCACTCAACTTTAATCTGGGTGAAACCATCGATATGCTGCGCGATCAGGTGCGCGAATTTGCCAGCCAGCAAATTGCCCCTATCGCCGCAGAAGTCGATAAAAACAATACTTTCCCCAACCAGCTGTGGCGTCAGTTTGGTGATATGGGCCTGCTGGGTATTACCGTCTCCGAAGAGTTAGGTGGCAGTGGCATGGGTTACCTTGCCCATGCCGTGGCCATGGAAGAAATCAGCCGCGCTTCGGCTTCCGTGGCATTAAGTTATGGTGCATTTTCCAACCTGTGTGTGAATCAAATTTACCGCAATGGTAATGATGCACAACGCAAAAAATACCTGCCCAAATTAATTTCCGGTGAACATATCGGCGCCCTCGCCATGAGCGAACCCAACGCGGGTTCCGATGTGGTCAGCATGAAATTACGCGCCGATAAAAAAGGCGATGTATATGTGCTTAACGGCAACAAAATGTGGATCACCAACGGCCCGGATGCCAACGTATATGTGGTCTACGCCAAAACCGATAGCAGCAAAGGCCCCCACGGCATTACCGCCTTTATTGTCGAGCGCGATTACGCGGGTTTCAGCCGCGGCCCCAAACTCGACAAACTCGGCATGCGTGGCTCCAATACCTGTGAGCTGATTTTTCAGGATTGCAAAGTACCGGCGGAAAATATTCTCGGTGCTGAAAACCGCGGTGTGCAGGTTTTAATGAGCGGCCTGGATTACGAACGTGTGGTATTGGCCGCCGGCCCCGTCGGCATTATGCAGGCCTGTATGGATGTGGTGGTGCCCTATATTCACGACCGCAAACAATTTGGTCAGAGCATAGGTGAATTTCAATTAATTCAGGGCAAAGTGGCTGACATGTACAGCACCCTCGCCGCCTGCCGCGCCTATTTATATGCAGTGGCCGCCGCCTGTGACCGTGGTGAAACCACCCGCAAAGATGCTGCCGGTGTGATTTTATACTGCGCAGAAAAAGCCACACAGATGGCCCTGGATGCCATTCAGATTTTAGGCGGTAATGGTTATATCAATGATTTCCCCACCGGGCGTTTATTGCGTGATGCCAAACTGTATGAAATCGGCGCGGGCACCAGCGAAATCCGCCGCATGTTAATTGGCCGCGAATTATTCAGCGAAAGCAAATAAGGCACAGCACCATGGCGATACTTGAGTCAAATGTGAATGTGCAGGCCGCACAATTTGCTGACAACCAAAAAAACATGCTGGCACTGGTGAATGACCTGCGCCAACTGCAAATCACAATTGCGTTAGGCGGCGGCGAACAAGCCCAGCAACGGCATAAAAGCCGCGGTAAATTATTGGCCCGTGAACGCATCGCTACCCTATTGGACAGCGGCTCGGCCTTTTTGGAAATCGGCCAGTTAGCTGCCCATCAGGTGTATGAAGATGACGTACCCTGCGCCGGTGTAGTGGCAGGCATTGGCCGTGTCAGCGGCGTGGAATGCATGATTGTCGCGAACGATGCCACGGTCAAAGGTGGTTCCTATTATCCGTTAACCGTCAAAAAACATTTACGCGCCCAGGAAATTGCCCTGAAAAATCGCCTGCCCTGTATTTATTTAGTGGACAGTGGCGGCGCTAATTTGCCCCGCCAAGATGAAGTATTTCCCGACCGCGATCACTTCGGGCGCATTTTTTATAACCAGGCCAATATGTCCGCCGCCGGCATTCCACAAATTGCCGTGGTCATGGGCAGCTGCACCGCCGGGGGTGCCTACGTGCCTGCCATGGCGGATGTTTCGATTATCGTGCGAGAGCAAGGCACCATATTTTTAGCCGGCCCGCCGCTGGTGAAAATGGCCACCGGCGAAGAAGTCGATGCCGAAACCCTTGGTGGCGGTGATATGCACACCGGCACATCCGGTGTGGCCGATCATCTCGCCGAAAACGATGAACACGCCCTGTTAATTGCTCGGGCACAAATCAGCCGTCTTAACTGGCAAAAAGCCAACCCTTTATTACCGGCCCCTGTGATTGCCCCCCGTTACCCAGCCGAAGAAATTTACGGCATTGTGAGTGCTGATGTAAAAAAACCCTGGGATATCCGCGAATTAATTGCACGTTTAGTGGATGATTCCGATTTTGATGAATACAAAAGCCGGTATGGCACCACCTTAATTTGTGGTTTTGCCCGCCTGTGGGGTTATCCGGTGGGCATAGTCGCCAACAACGGGATTTTATTCTCCGAATCCGCCCAAAAAGGTGCCAACTTTATTGAATTATGCTGCCAGCGCAATATTCCGCTGATATTCCTGCAAAATATCACGGGTTTTATGGTGGGTTCCAAATACGAAGCCGAAGGCATTGCCAAACACGGCGCAAAAATGGTCAACGCCGTGGCCTGCGCCAAAGTGCCAAAATTCACCTTAGTGGTCGGCGGTAGTTTTGGTGCCGGTAACTACGGCATGTGCGGGCGCGCCTATGATCCGAATTTTATGTGGATGTGGCCCAACGCACGCATTTCCGTGATGGGTGGCGAACAGGCCGCCGGGGTGATGACCTTAATCACCAAAGAGGCCCGCGAAAAACGCGGTGAAACCTTCGATGCAAATGCCCAGGCGGAATTTAAAAAACCCCTGCTCGCCAAATACGAACGTGAAGGCCACCCCTATTACGCCAGTGCACGCCTGTGGGATGACGGCGTGATAGACCCGGCCCAGAGCCGAGATGTTTTAGGTTTGGCACTCAGCGCCGCAATGAATGCACCCGCGCAGGAAACACGCTTTGGCGTGTTCCGCATGTAGGAGACAACATGGAAAAAATACTCTTAAAAAAACAGGGACAAGTTGCCTGGTTAACCCTTAACCGGGTGGATGTGCATAACGCGTTTGATGATGAATTTATCGAATTATTTATTCAGCATCTCGATGACATCAGTGCCGATAACAACCTGCGTGTGGTTATTCTGCTTGCCAATGGCAAACATTTTTCCGCCGGTGCGGACCTCGCCTGGATGAAACGCATGGGCCAGCTCAGTGAAGAGCAAAACCGCGCCGATGCACAGCGCCTTGCGGAGTTAATGTACAAACTTAATTATTTAAATAAACCCACCATCGTCATGACAAAAGGCTCTGCCTTTGGCGGCGCAGTGGGTTTAATCAGCTGCTGCGATATTGCCCTTGCCACCGATTCTGCCAAATTTTGTTTAAGCGAAGTGAAAATCGGTTTAAGCCCGGCGGTGATCAGCCCCTTTGTATTAGCCGCCATGGGTGCACGGGCCTGCCGCCGTTATTTTTTAAGCGGTGAAGTGTTTGATGCACAGCACGCTAAATTGCTCGGTTTAATTCACGAAACCTTTGCCGACGAAACCGCCATGGCGGAAAAAGCTGCGCAGCTCAGCCAGCATATCTGCGCCAATGGCCCCGCTGCAGTGCAAGCCAGCAAAACCTTAATTCACACGGTGGCAGAACCCGCCGATGATAAGGTGCGCCAATATACGGTGGATTTAATTGCCCGCCTGCGGGTCAGCCCCGAAGGTCAGGAAGGTTTATCCGCCTTTTTAGAAAAACGTCAGGCCAGCTGGTCGGAGCCATCCCATGATTAAACGGTTATTAATTGCCAACCGGGGTGAAATTGCCTGCCGCGTGATGCGCACAGCACAGCAGCAAGGCATTTATTGCATCGCAGTTTACAGTGATGCAGATGCCAATGCCCTGCACGTGCAAATGGCCGATGAGGCCCATTACATAGGTGAAAGCGCCCCGAGTAAAAGTTATCTCGATCAGGACAAAATTCTGCAGGTTGCCATTCAAAGCCAGGCCGATGCAGTGCACCCGGGTTATGGTTTTTTATCGGAAAATTCCCAATTCGCCGCCGCACTGGAAAAAAACCAGATTATTTTTATTGGCCCGCCAGCCAGTGCGATTGTTGCCATGGGCTCAAAATCCCATGCCAAAAAACTCATGACAGAGGCCGGTGTACCCCTGGTGCCGGGTTACCACGGCGATGATCAGTCCATGGTTACGTTAATCAACGCGGTAAAAAACACAGGTTTCCCCGCATTAATTAAAGCCAGCGCCGGCGGCGGTGGTAAAGGCATGCGCATAGTGCAGGCCAATGATGATATTGAACAGGCAATTTTAAGCGCCAAACGGGAAGCCAAAAGCGGTTTTGGCGACGACCATGTATTGATTGAAAAATATGTCATGAACCCACGCCACGTGGAAATTCAGATATTTTGTGATCAGCAAGGCAATGGCCTTTACCTGCATGAACGGGATTGCTCCATCCAGCGCCGCCACCAAAAAGTGCTTGAAGAGGCCCCCGCCCCCAACTTACCCGCAGCCACCCGCAAAGCCATGGGTGAAGCGGCGGTACGCGCCGCCAAGGCCATTGATTATGTCGGCGCAGGCACAGTGGAATTTTTATACGACGGGCAGGATTTTTATTTCATGGAAATGAATACCCGCCTGCAGGTGGAACACCCCGTCACCGAAATGATTACCGGCCTGGACTTGGTCGACTGGCAATTACAGGTTGCCCAGGGTGTGCCCCTGCCCCTTAAACAAGCTGAAATCCCTTGCCATGGCCATGCCATGGAAGTGCGGATTTATGCCGAAGATACCGAGCGTGATTTTCTGCCCACCGCCGGGCATATTGATGCCCTGCAATTACCCGCTTTAAATGCGCGGGTACGCCTGGATACCGGCGTGCAGAGTGGTGATGAAATTTCCCCGTTTTATGACCCTATGATTGCCAAACTGATTGTGCACGGTGACACTCGCGCACAATGCGCCCTGAATATGCAACGCGCCCTGGCGCAATATCAGATTGCCGGTTTAACTACAAACCTGGGGTTTTTACAGCGCCTGCTGCAATGTGAGGATTTCCAGCAGGAAAAACTCTCCACCCATTTTATCAACGAACATGCTGATGAACTGGCCATGCCACAAACACCCGTGCATTTATTATGTGCCACCCTGCTCAGTCAGATAATTCCACAGGCATCACAGGAAAATATCTGGCAGCAATTAAATGGCTTTTTATTAAATGCACCGGCACAACGCCAGATCACATTATTAATAGATGGCGAAAAACAGGTGTTTTGCCTGCAACAGCAGGCAGATGGCTGGCAAATTGTGCTGGAGGACGAAACCCTGTTATTAAATGGCCACTGGCAAGCCGATCAATTGCACTACCGCATTAATGGCACACACTATCAGGCCCGTTGTTTAATTTCTGACGCGCAAATTTATGTATGTGATCAATACAGCCGTGCGCAGTTTGATTTATATCGCGCGGATTTCAGCCATAACCGTCAGGATGAATCCGGCCTGCATGCCCCCATGAACGGCTCATTAATTCACCTTGCGGTGCAAAACGGCGCAACGGTCAACAAAGGTGACCTGCTGTATATTATGGAAGCCATGAAAATGGAGCACAGCGTGTACGCCCCTGCCGCAGGTAAAATTGCAGCCCTCTACCACAATGTCGGTGATTTACTCAAAGAAGGTGCCAGTGTGCTGGAATTTGCTGCGGAGGAAGCCTGACATGCTGCCTGCAAAAGTGAAAATTGTCGAAGTAGGCCCACGGGATGGCCTGCAAAATGAAAAACAGAACATCAAACCCGAAGTTAAAATTCAGTTAATTGAAAAGCTGCTGGCCGCCGGGGTGCAGCACATAGAAGCCGGTAGTTTTGTGTCACCTAAATGGGTGCCACAAATGGCCGGCAGTGCGGAGGTTTTTGAGGGGCTACGTCAATATCCGCAGGTGTTTCGCGCCCTCACCCCAAATTTACAAGGTTTTGAACAGGCCATAGCCGCCGGCGCGAAAGAAGTCGCTATTTTTGCCGCCGCATCGGAGAGCTTCAGCCAGAAAAATATTAATTGCTCCATCAGTGAAAGTTTAAAACGTTTTGAACCCCTCATGGCCCAGGCTCGGCAACTGGGTATTGAAGTGCGTGGTTATGTCTCTTGCGTGGTGCAATGCCCCTATGAAGGTTTTATCCAGCCCCATGCCGTAGCCGATGTGACGCAGGCTTTATATGAAATGGGCTGTTATGAAATATCCCTTGGCGATACCATAGGCGCCGCCACGCCGCTGAATTTCAGCCATATGCTCGCGACGGTCGCCCGTGAGGTACCCATGCAACAGCTCGCCGTGCATTGCCACGACACCTACGGCATGGCCCTGGCAAATATTTATGCCGCCCTGCAAATGGGTATCAGCACAGTGGACAGCTCAGTGGCCGGTTTAGGCGGCTGCCCCTATGCAAAAGGCGCAAGTGGTAATGTGGCAAGCGAAGATGTGGTGTACATGTTAAATGGCATGCAAATCCATACCGGCATAGATTTAAATAAACTGATGGATGCCGGCAATTTTATCAGCCAACAATTACAGCGCCCTAATAGCAGTAAAACTGCACAAGCACTAAAGGCTTCATAATGTCTGAAATACAAACCGCCCTGTGGCAGCCCGATGCCAAACGCATCAAAAACAGCAACCTGTATTTATTTCAGCAGTTTTTAAAACAGGACGGGCATAAATTTGCCGATTATGCAGAGCTGCATAAATTCAGCATCAAACATCCCCAGCGTTTCTGGGAGTATGTGTGGAAATTCTCCAGCCTTATAAAACATACGGATTACAGCAGCGTTTTAAAAAATGCCGATAAAATGCCGGGGGCCGTCTGGTTTGAAGGCATGCAACTGAACTTTGCACAAAACCTGCTGCGTTACCGGGATAACCGCCCTGCGCTGATTTTTTATAATGAAAACGGCCTGCAGGAAAAAATCACCTATCAGGCTTTATATGCGCAGGTGGCCAGTCTGGCCCTGCATTTAAAAAATGCCGGCGTAGGTAAAGGCGATAGGGTCGCAGGTTTTATGCCCAATATGCCACAAACTGTAATTGCCATGCTGGCGGCCACCAGCTTAGGGGCCATCTGGTCAAGCTGCTCACCGGATTTTGGTGAACAGGGTGTGCTCGACCGATTCGGGCAGATTCAACCTAAGGTATTGTTTTGCGCCGATGGTTATTTATACGCCGGTAAAAAAATCGACTCCTTAAACCGGGTTAACCATATCTGCGCGCAATTGCCGGATTTACAACAACTGATTGTGGTGCCCTATTTAAATAATACTGTGGATTTAAGCCAAACCGGTTTTGACAACAGCATTTTATTCAGCGAGACCCAGTTAAACCCGGATGCGGAATTAACCTTTACATCCGTTCCGTTTGATCACCCCCTGTATATCATGTACAGCTCAGGCACCACCGGCATTCCAAAATGCATAGTGCATGGCACAGGTGGCACCCTGTTACAGCATTTTAAAGAACTCAGCCTGCACAGCGATGTAACCGATCAGGATGTTTTATTTTATTACACCACCTGCGGCTGGATGATGTGGAACTGGTTAGTCTCGGGCCTGATGACAGGCGCTGCGCTGGTCTTGTTTGATGGCTCGCCCTTTCACCCGGCGCAGGATGTTCTGTGGAATATGGCCGAAGCGGAAAAAATCAGCATTTTTGGCACCAGTGCCAAATACATTGCGGCTTTAGAAAAAGCCGGCATTAAACCCGCCGTTACACACCAATTACCCAAATTAAAAAGCCTGTTATCAACAGGTTCGCCCCTCGCCCATGAGGGTTTTGATTTTGTGTACCGCGATATTAAAGCGGATATCTGCCTGTCATCCATTTCCGGTGGCACGGATATTATTTCCTGTTTTGCCCTTGGCAACCCCACCTTGCCCGTATGGCGCGGTGAATTACAGTGCAAGGGCCTGGGTATGAATGTACAGGTATTTAATGAAAGCGGGCAAAGCATCTGCGGGGAAAAAGGCGAGCTGGTATGCTGCACGCCGTTTCCTTCTATGCCGGTGGGTTTCTGGAATGATGCCGATGGCAGTAAATACCATGCCGCGTATTTTTCACGTTTTGCAAATATCTGGGCCCATGGCGATTATGCGGAAATTACCGCCCATAATGGTTTAGTGATTCACGGGCGCAGCGATGCCGTATTAAACCCCGGCGGAGTACGCATAGGCACAGCTGAAATTTACCGCCAGGTGGAAAAAATTCCCCAGGTATTGGAAAGTATCGCCATTGGCCAGCAATGGCAGGACGATGTGCGTGTGGTTTTATTTGTGGTATTGCGTGATGGTGTGCAACTTAGTGAAGAATTAATTAAGCAGATTAAAACCACCATCCGCCAGAATACAACACCGCGGCACGTACCAGCGAAAATTCTGCAGGTGGCGGATATACCCCGAACCATTTCCGGCAAAATCGTCGAACTGGCGGTACGCAATGTGGTGCATGGTGAACCGGTAAAAAATACCGATGCCCTGAAAAACCCGCAGGCGCTGGATTTGTTTAAAGATTTGCAGGAGTTACAAAGCTGACAACTGCCCGCTAAAAACTATCTGCTGCACACTTACCTTTGCCCGACTGTTGTTTGTCGGGCAATCCCTTCTTGTTTGCATCACCCGGCGAACATTTGTTTTGCCGCATATCAATGCCATTCACGCCACACAGTGTTACCTTAAACGCCACTTGCCCTGTTATGTTTTCCTGTGCAGCATGTCAGCCTGAATTTTCCAATTTGGAGTCACCATGACCAAGCCCAATCCCCTGTATTTATTAGCGTTGCCCGTTATTGCCGTGGCGGGTTTTGTTTATTGGCAACAACAGCAAAATACACTGCCTGAGGGTTTGTATGTCAGCAATGGCAGATTAGAAGCCGAGCAAATTGAGGTAGCTACCAAAACCGCAGGCCGCGTAAAAGAAATGACCGTGCAGGAAGGTCAGATGGTGCAGGCCGGGGATTTAATCGCCACCTTAGACGCCAACCAGGTAAATGCCCGCCAGCAACAATCCATGGCCGGTATTGAACAGGCGATCCGGGCCAAAGAAGAAGCCAGTGCCGCAGTGATTCAACGCAAAAGCCAATTAAAACTCGCCAAAGCCGAATTAGAACGCACCAGCAGTATGTATAAACAAAAAATTGCACCGCAGGATGCCATGGACAAAGCCCGCGCCCAATTTGAATCTGCCCAGGCGGCGTTGCAATTGGCCGAAGCTAGCGTAAAACGTGCCGAAGCCAGCATCAATGCAGCGCAGGCCGGTTTTGATGAAGTGCAAAGTGTGATTGATGATACCCAGATTAAAGCCCCCCACAGCGGCCGCATTGAATATGCCCTGGCCAAACCCGGTGAAGTATTGGCCGCCGGAGGCCGGGTGGTGACATTATTGGATGTGAGTGATGTTTACATGACGATTTTTGTGCCCGCCTCGGTTGCCGGTAAACTCAGCGTAAATGGTGAAGCCCGTTTAATTCTCGACCCTGTGCCTGAATATGTAATTCCCGCTACCGTCAGTTTTATTGCCGGTGATGCGCAGTTCACACCAAAATCCGTGGAAACCCACGAAGAGCGTGACAACCTGATGTTCAAAGTGAAATTACGCATTGATCAGGCCCTGCTGGAAAAATATCAGGAAAAAGTCAAAACCGGCGTGCGTGGTTTGGCCTATATACGCACCAACGACAGCCTCACCTGGCCTGAAAATCTGACCGTTAAATTACCATGAGTGTTATTGCACAGGCCCGCGGCCTGCAGCACAGCTACGCACAAAAAAGCGTATTAGGCCCGCTGGACATTGCAATTCCTGCCGGGGTGATGGCGGGTTTTATCGGTCCGGACGGTGTGGGTAAATCCACCCTGCTGGCCCTGATTACCGGTGTGCGTGAACTACAACAGGGTGAATTACAGGTATTAAATGGCGATATGCGCAATACGCAGCACCGCCGTGCCTGCCTGCCACGTATTGCTTATATGCCCCAGGGTTTAGGGCGCAATTTATATCCCACTTTAAGTGTGCGGGAAAATCTGGATTTTTTTGCACGCCTCTTTGCCCAGCATAAAACTGAACGCGAACAGCGCATTGAACAACTCACCCGCGCTACGGGTTTATGGCCATTTTTAGAGCGCCCCGCCGGTAAACTCTCCGGTGGTATGAAACAAAAACTCAGCCTGTGCTGCGCCCTGATTCACGACCCGGATTTATTAGTGCTGGATGAACCCACCACAGGGGTGGACCCCTTATCGCGCCAGCAATTCTGGACATTAATTAACGATATCCGCCGTGAACGCCCGCACATGAGTGTGCTGGTGGCCACCGCCTATATGGAAGAAGCCGAGCAATTTGACTGGCTTGCGGCGATGGATGCGGGGCAAATAATTGCCTGTGGCAGCCCTGCCGAATTAAAACAAAAAACCGGCGCCGATCATCTCGAAGCGGCGTTTATCAGTTTGTTACCGCAAGCGCGCCGCGCCAATCACAAAGCCGTTGTTGTGCCGCCCCGCCAAACCATCAGCGGCCCGCTCGCCATTGAAGCTGAACATTTAACCCAGCAATTCGGCGATTTTATTGCGGTAAACGATGTATCGTTCAGCATTGAAAAAGGCGAGATTTTTGGTTTTTTAGGCAGTAATGGCTGTGGCAAAACCACCACCATGAAAATGCTCACGGGTTTATTGGCCGCCACCTCCGGCACGGCAAAATTATTTGGCCAGGTACCCGATGCCGATGACATGGCCACCCGCCAGAAGGTGGGTTATATGTCGCAGAGTTTCAGTTTATACAGCGAACTGAGTGTGCTGCAGAATTTAAGCCTGCATGCCCGTTTATATAAATTACCTGAAAAACAAAGCAGTGAACGCATTGCGCAAATGCTGGATGAATTTGATTTGCGCCATGTGCAGCATATCAAACCCGATAATCTGCCCTTAGGCATACGCCAACGTTTACAACTGGCGGTGGCGTTAATTCACAAACCGGAAATTCTGATTCTCGACGAGCCCACCTCCGGCGTTGATCCGGTGGCACGGGATCAGTTCTGGCAACATCTGGTGGATTTATCGCGCAACCAAGGGGTGACGATTTTTATTTCCACCCATTTTATGAACGAAGCCCAACGCTGTGACCGTATTTCCCTGATGCATGCAGGCAGGGTATTGGCCGTGGGTAAACCCGCGGAATTAGCCGCCCGCAAAAATACCAGCAGCCTGGAAGAAGCCTTTGTGGATTACCTGCGTGAAGCCGCCGGCCTGCAGGATTTGCACAGCCATACACACGAAGAAGCTCCCGCACAAAACGACAAACCACAACGGGATAATTCGCAGGCCAGCAACGGCCATAAATCCGCAGATACACACAAGCACAACAAAGGCCAGCGTTTTAATCTGCGCCGCCTGTGGGCCTACACCTGGCGCGAAAGCCTGGAATTAAAACGCGATAAAATCCGCCTCGCCTTTGCCCTGCTCGGCCCCGTGGTATTAATGCTGACCTTTGGTTTTGGTATTTCGTTTGATGTAAACGAGCTGGCCTACGCCGTATATGACCGCGACCAGAGCCCACAAAGCCGTCAAGTGTTAGAGGGTTTTGAAGGCTCACGTTATTTCAGTTATGCCGGCCCGGTTGTCAGCCACAACGCAGGTTTGCAAGCCCTGCAGGATGGCAAAATTACCCTGCTCGCGGAAATTCCACCGGACTTCGGGCGGGATTTAATGCTCGGCAAACATCCTTCATTCAGCGTATTACTCGATGGTGCCATGCCGTTTCGCGCGGAAACCGCAGGGGGATATGTAAATGGCATGCTGCTCAATTTCAGCCAGGATTTACAGCGTAACAGCCCTGCGGCCACACAAAATTTACCACTGAGCATCCAGAGCCGGTTTCATTTTAATCAGGCCTTTAAAAGTGTGTATGCGATTGTGCCGGGGGTGATTATGTTAATGCTGGCGTTAATCCCCGCGATGATGACAGCGGTTGGCATAGTGCGTGAAAAAGAAAGTGGCTCCATTGCCAACTTCCACTCTACACCCGTTACCCGCCTGGAATTTTTACTCGGCAAACAAATTCCCTATGTGGTAGTGGCCTGTTTAAGTTATGTCAGCCTGCTGCTGATGGCACTGCTGATTTTTCAGGTGCCATTGAAAGGCTCACTTGCGGCGCTGAGCCTCGGCGCATTGGTATACGTAATGGCCACCACAGGTTTTGGCATGCTGGTATCTACCTTTACCAAAACCCAGGTGGCGGCTATTTTTGCGGCGGCGATTTTAACCATGTTACCCACCGCAAACTTCTCAGGTTTATTGGTGCCGACCTCGTCCCTTTCCGGTGTAGGGCAATGGTTAGGGTTGTTTTTCCCTGCGTCCTGGTTCCAGCAAATCAGCATTGGCAGTTTTACCAAAGCCCTGGGTTTTGCCGAGTTGTGGCCTTCGTTTGCAGCCCTGGCGCTGTTTATTCTGGCATTTACCCTGCTCTCGGTGCTGGGTTTGAAAAAACAGGAGGCCTGAGATGCGCAGCCGCAATATTCTGCAACTGGGTTTAAAAGAACTGTACAGTTTAAAAGCCGACCCTGTATTAATTGCCCTGATTATTTATATCTTCACCATTGCGGTATACGCCGTGGCTACGGGTATGAATTTCGAAGTGCGCAATGCCGCCGTGGCCGTGGTGGATGAAGATAACTCAGCGCTTTCACGCCAAATGCGTGCGGCGTTTTTACCACCCTATTTCAAACCTGCGGTGCAAATTTCAGCGCGGGACATGGACAGCGCCCTGGAAAACGGCGATTACGTTTTTGTGGTGGTTTTCCCGCCGGATATGGAGCGCAATTTGTTGCTCGGTAAAAGCAGTACAGTGCAGGTAAATATTGATGCCTCCGCCATGACCCAGGCCGGCAACGGCGCTGTGTATATTCAGCAAATTTTAAGTGATGAGGCCATCAAACACTTATTGCCCGGCAAACAGCTGCAGGATTTTATGCCGGTGAATGTGGATGTGCGTAAATTATTTAACCCCAATTCTGAGTCGCGCTGGTTTAACGCAGTCATGCAGGTGATAAACAGCATCACCATACTCGGTATTATTCTCACCGGCGCAGCGTTAATCCGCGAGCGTGAACATGGCACAGTGGAACACCTGCTGGTGATGCCGGTGCGCCCCAGTGAAATTATGCTCGCTAAAATTTGGGCAAACGGTGTAGTGATTTTAATCTGCACCCTGCTCTCATTATTGATTGTGGTGCGTGAAGTGCTCGCGGTGCCGGTGCAGGGTTCAATATGGTTATTCAGTGCCGGCGCCCTGTTGTATTTATTCTCCGTCACCGCCCTTGGTATTATGCTCGCCACCCTGGCGCGCAGCATGGCGCAGTTTGGTTTATTGGTGATTCCGGTAATTGTGATTATGTACCTGCTCTCGGGCAGCACCACGCCGATGGAAAGCATGCCCGACTGGTTACGCTGGTTTATGCAGTTATCCCCCTCCACCCATTTTATTGCTTTTGCCCAGGCCATTTTGTACCGCGGCGCAGGTTTTGGCAGCGTATGGCACCTGCTGTTATTACTTGCGGCTGTGGGGGCGCTGTTTTTCAGCGTGGCTTTGTTGCGTTTTCGCAAGGCCATCATCAACATGGGCTGATAACGGCCTATATATAAAGCAAAGTCAGCAATCTCTCCTACACTGGGTACAGGCCACGCAAGTGGCCTGTTGTTACCTGCGGAGAAGCCATGAAAACACAACGCCTCAAGCCGTTTCTGATTGGTTTTGTGCTGATGTCATTAGTCATGACAGGGGTTACCGCCCTTTCCGTGTTTTTATTGCTCAATCAGGTACGCAGCGAAAGCGAGCATGAACATAATGTCACCGATACCCTGGTCGATAGTCTCGGTGAAGCCAAATTACAGGTTGTGCAAATTCAGCAGTACCTCACCGACTCGGCCGCCACCGGCGAACAGGATGGCGTTGACGATGCCCGCAAGGCCCTCACTGCCGTGGAAGAAGCTGCACAGCGGATCAGCCAGTTAGACCCCCGCCTGCAAAACGACACCCGCCACCTGCTGGAACGCGCCGAAATGCTGTTTGCCACCGGCCTGCATATGGTTGATGCCTACCAAAACAGCCGCGAAGCGGGCAACGCCATCATGAAAGGCAGTGACGGGTTTGATAATCAATCCGATGCACTGCAGCAGGTCATCGATACCCTTTCGCAAAACATCAACCAGCAGCAAACGCAAACCACCGCTAAGGTCGAAAACCTGCTTAATCTCACCATTATTGTCTGCGTTACCCTGTCTTTGCTGATGGCCGCAGGTGCGCTTGTGGTCGGGCGCCTGCTTTACCAAAAAGTATTTGCCTTGCTCGGCGGCGAGCCTGCTACTGGGGTAGAAATCTCAAGTCGCCTCGCCTCCGGGGATTTAAGTATTCAGGTGCAATTGCAGGACGGTGATAAAACCAGCCTGCTTGCCCAGCTTGGCCATATGCGTAATCGCTGGACCGAAGTGGCCAGCAGTTTAAATGGCCAGGTATGGCTGATGCTTAATGCCTTCAGCCAATTGCGTGAGCAATCCGCGTTAATGTCCGGCCATTGCATGGATCAGAAAGATGCCACCATTGCGATAGCCGCCAATATTGAAGAATTAAGTGTCAGTGCCAAACAGATTGCGGAACGCTCGTCAGAGGCCTCCGAACAGTCCGAGCGCAGCGGGGAAACCTCCGACCATGGCAGGCAGATTGTGGAAAATATGGCCACTGAAATGCAAAAAGCTCAAGCGGCAGTGCAACAATCCGTGCAACTGGTACAGGTGTTAAATGGCCGTGCCTCGGAAATAGCCGCGTTAATTTCCACTATTCAAACCATTTCAGGGCAAACCAACCTGCTGGCTCTTAACGCAGCAATTGAAGCCGCGCGGGCCGGTGAATCCGGACGGGGTTTTGCGGTGGTTGCCGATGAAGTGCGCAGCCTAGCCAACAGCACCACCAAGGCCACCGCCGATATCACCGGCATCATTAACGATATTCAGAAAACCACCCAGGACATTGTCAGCGCCATCGAAAGCAACGCCACCCATGTGCAAAACGGCCTGGGTTTATCCGCAGAGGCACAGAACGCTATCGCCAGCATCCGCAGTGATTCCATCCGCGCCAGCGAACAAGTCGGTGTCATTAATTACGCATTAATTGAACAGCAAGGTGCGATGGCGGATATACAGGAAAAAATCGAAGCCATTGCCCGCATGAGCGAAAATAACTCACAGGCAGCGGTGAATATTTCCAGTGCCGCCGCCAGCCTGGACCAGGTAGCCCAGGCGGTGAAAAATGAAGTGGGTTATTTTAAATTCCCCGAACAGAAAGAGGATGATTCAGCCCTGTTCTGATATCCCTCAGCGGAAAAACTGCGCCTGTAACTCCGCCACTGCTTTTTTATAGAAAAACGGCAGACGAAATACCTGTATGCACTGCTGATCTTTCACCAACAAACCGCAAAAATACGGCCCCTGGGCAAAACGGTATTCACCTAAATCTGAAAAATAGTGTTTTGGCTGTGCTCTGCATTCAAATATTTCAGGCACAGCTTCTCCGTAATAACCATCGGCAAACGAAACTCGCTGATGGGCATTATAAAAGTACACATAATGACGGGCTATCGAGCTTTGCGGCGGATAATATTTCAGGTAGCCAAGCTCACGGGAAGGCATTTTAAAATGAATATGCTCACTGCCCGGCAAAAGCTGCCAGTCATTTAAAATACCCGGCAAATGGTTTTCTTCGCCCCAGTACTGACTGAAAAAGCGCACTATATGCTCAGACTGAAATAAATTACGGAAGAATCCAAGCCATAAAAATGACATGACAAAAGCAATGCACACCAACAGCATCAGAAAGTTTAAATCGCGCATATCTTCCTTAAATAAGCGGCTTTAATCGCTTGCCAAATCCCTGCAAACTAAACCCCAGTTTAATCGCCATGGCCTGCATTTTTTTACGGTTGAGTTGCATTTCACCGGCCTGATTACTGGCAAACACCAGCCAGTTACCACCGCCGGTATCACAGCCATACACATGGCAGAAACGGTTTTTTAAGGCCTGCATGCTGATTGTTTCATCCTGATGGTCCAGCCAGTAATTCAGTACCAGCCAGCCCTCTGCACGTATGGCGCGGTGGCACAGGGCAATAAAGTCCTCCGCCAATTGCAGGGGGTTTAAACCCGTGCTGATGTACATATCGGCAATTAAAATATCAAAACTCTGCGGTGCGCAATTTTGTAAATATTCGCGGCCATCACACACACTGATATGAATATTTTCACGGCGCGGCATCTGAAAATATTTATAGGCACTGTTTAACACCGCACGGCGCAGCTCGACACCATACACACTTAATTGCGGGTCGTATTTATCCAGCGCGGTAATCAAAGTGCCGCCACCTAAACCGATAATGGCAATATTCTGCGGCTCACACAGGGCAAGGCTTAACAACATGCCGCGGCTG
Organism: Oceanospirillaceae bacterium; assembly: GCA_024234265.1. Taxonomy (GTDB): domain Bacteria; phylum Pseudomonadota; class Gammaproteobacteria; order Pseudomonadales; family Oceanobacteraceae; genus JACKOM01. The sequence continues at coordinate 10,302 of JACKOM010000006.1, read as the reverse complement.
TATTCATGCTGCAGCACATGGGGGGCGTGTTTTAACTGGCAGGACTGCTCGTCGTCGTTACCAAACGTCAGATAACGTTTGTGGCCATCATCAAAAATCTGGATAGGGCCGTGTGCATCGTATTCAGTGTGCAGCAGTTTTCCAAAGGGGCTTTCTAACATATCGGCAAGGGGTGGCAGTTTAGCCAGCAGCGCTAACAAGGGGTTTTTCATCGGCTGGCCTTGTGCTGATTATTCCATTGGGTAAAGGGGATTCAGTGTTTCTTTTTGGCTTTTTTCTTACGTAAAAAATCTTTTACCGGTGTTTTTTTATCCGGCAGGGCCGCGGCAAAACGCTCACGCATGTCCTGCACTTTTTCGTCTTTGCGCTCTAAGTCTTTTGCCCATTTGGCGTTGGCAAAATCCACTACGTTTTCATCTGCCATAACGACCCCTTGTAAAGCAGTGACAGGCGGCCATAATACCGCGCCATGACCCAATTGCCCATTTTTGCCGTACTCGATGATTTACGCAGTGCCCTCGCGCAAAACCCGCGGGTGCTGTTGCAGGCCCCGCCCGGCGCCGGTAAATCCACCCAAAGCCCCCTGGCCCTGCTCGATGCCCCCTGGCTCGCGGGCAAACAGATCTGGCTGCTTGAACCACGCCGTTTAGCCGCCGCCAACGTGGCGCGCCAGCTTGCCGCCAACCTGGGTGAAAAACCCGGCGAACGTATCGGCCTGCTCACCCGGCATGACAACATCACAGGCCCGCGCAACCAGATTCTGGTGATGACCGAAGGCCTGCTCAGCCGCCGCCTGCTGGAAAATCAGGAGATTCCTGAATGTGGCCTGATTATTTTTGACGAATGCCACGAACGCCACCTGCAAACCGACCTGGGCCTGGCCCTCGCCTGCCAATGCCAGGAGTTACTGCGCGAAGATTTAAAAATTCTGCTGATGTCCGCCACGTTAGATGAACGCTGGGCGGACACTTTCAGCGCGAAAAAAGTCACCAGTGAAGGCCGCCAGCACCCAATCAGTTACCGCTATCTGGGGCGCCAGCATAACGAGCGCCTGGAAGATGCCATGGCCAGCGCCCTGCGCAGCATCTGCAATGAACAAACCGGGCATATTCTGGTATTTCTGCCCGGGGTGCCGGAAATCCGCCGTCTGCAAAACCGCCTGCAGGATATCTATGGCGATAACAACGCCAAACGTATTCTGCCCCTGCATGGCCAGTTAAGCCCCGCTGAGCAACAACAGGCCCTGGCCCCCTGCGAGCAACAAAAAATTATCCTCGCCACCGCCGTGGCGCAAACCAGTCTGACCATTGAAGGCATCAGCGCCGTGCTCGACAGCGGCCTTGAGCGTTACGCCGCCTTAAACCCGCGCACTGGGCTGGATGAATTAGTTACCCGCAGCGTCAGCCGCGCCACCGCCGAGCAGCGTGCAGGCCGTGCCGGGCGCACCGCCGCCGGTACCTGTTATCGCCTGTGGAGCCAGGAAAGCGAAGCGAGTTTTGCTGCCCAGCCCCCGGCAGAAATTGAAACCGTGGATTTAAGTGGCCTGGCCCTGGCCCTGGCCAGCTGGGGGGATTGTGATCCAACCCAATACCTGTGGTTAACGCCGCCCCACGCCATGCGCTGGCAACAAAGTATTGAACTGCTACACCAGCTCGACGCCCTGCAGGACGGGCGTATCACCCCCGGTGGCAACGCCATGGCGCGCCTGCCCCTGCATCCGCGCCTGGCGCATATGCTGATCCGCAGCCGGGAACAACAACAGGCCGTTACCGCCTGCGCCATCGCCGCCCTGCTTGAAGAAGGTGATCCCCTGCGCAGCGAGCATCCCGATACCCGCATCGCCAACCGCCTGCATTTGCTCGAAGGCGGGCACGATGCCAGCGCCAGCCCGGGGGCATTACAACGCATCAAACAAAGTTTTGTGCGATTGAAAAAAATGCTCAATGCCAGTGGCCCCCTGCAGCCAGAGGCCTGCGGCGAATTATTGTTATTTGCCTACCCAGACCGCCTTGCACAAAAACGCGGTGAAGGTTATCGCCTGCGTAATGGCCGTGGCATCAGCGTGCGCGATAACGATGCCAACGCCCGCCATGAATTTTTAGTGGTGGCACAAACCTTTAACAACGATGCCCTACGCCTCGCGGCCCCCATCCCTCTGGAGCGCATCCGCGCACTGCTCAGCACCCAAATCGATGAGCAAATCGTAGTGCAGGAGAAAAACGGCCAGTTGCATCCCCGCGCCCAGGAGCAGCTCGGCGCCTTGGTATTAAGCGAAAAACACGTGCCCCTGCGCGCGGACGATATCCGCAACCACTGGTGCAATGTGCTGCAAACTGAAGGGCTGCAGCGCCTCAACTGGGATGATTCAAGTCGTAACCTGTTAAAGCGCCTGCAATTATTCAGCGCCCATAACCCTGAGGTGCCGTCATTCGATGAAGCGGATTTAAAAGCAGATGCCGCACAATGGCTGGGGCCCTTTATTGAAAAAAACCTTGAACAAATTCCACTGCAACAGGCGTTAATGGCGCGCCTACCCTGGGATCAACACGCCAGCTTCAAACAACAATTACCGGAATTTTTCTGCCTGCCCAGCGGGCGTGAAACCCCGATTGATTACAGCGGTGATTTGCCCGTGGTGGAGGCCAAGCTGCAGGAATGTTTTGGTTTATTAAACAGCCCCAAACTGCTCAATAACCGCCTGCCCCTGCGCATCAGCATGTTAAGCCCCGGCAAGGTACCACTTGCCATCAGTACCGACCTCGACCATTTCTGGCGCAATGTGTACCCCGAGGTGCGCAAAGAAAACCGCGGGCGTTACAACAAACACCCCTGGCCCGAGGACCCCTTCAGTGCCGAGGCCACCAGCAAAACCAACCGGCAATTGCGTAATGAGTAAAAAATCAGCAATTGCCGGACATTTTTACTGCCCCCGGCCACAGAATAAATCCTGCTAAAAGCAGGCAGAACAACTTATAAAAAGCCTGAAAAATAAGCCTTACGTCTTATTCAGCCCGATGTATTTCACACTGGCGTACCGTTATCTGGCGCTGTACACCCAGTTACACGACTTACACAGCACATACATCCGCCCCCCCTGCTTCAGTTACGCATTACCACGCCGATACATAGCTACACTCAGTTACACAGCGTCACGCGGTTACAACCATTTATCTTGTTGTCCTTACGATCAAATACAACGTTTCCGCTTCTTTTTGACTAATTTAAGAATCATGCAAACGCCACATGAAGGGGCAGCATCATGAAAACCATCAAGCAATTTAAAAATACTCAGGATCACGTATTTGCCAGCATCTTCTGCGAAGAAGATCAGGGCATGCTGATGGATGTGTGGAGCATTCAGCAAAAAGGCGATTACGATTTAAAAACCGTCTTTGGTTATTGCTTTGAAAAGTTCGAAGAAAACAACATCCATTTCTGGTTATGCGATGAACTAAAATTAGAAGCCTATCTGCAACAGGATGGTGCCCAGGCCAAACACCTGTTACGCAAAAGCATTGTCGGCAGTAACCTGCAAAAAGTATCACTGGTGTGCCGCAACCCTGAAGCCAGTGCCGCCCATATGTGCCGTGATTTTATTGCCAGTTGTGGTGTGCAGGTGGATATCTTCAAAAATAATGTGCTGGCCATGCGCTGGTTAACCGACAATCAGAGCGCACTTAACAGCCCTTATATGGCCGCCGTCTGATATCAAAAACCGCTGTATAAAAGGGGCAAACCCTTTTATACGCGGCATCTGTTAAAAATCACCTCTTTATAACCAGAAAACCTCTGAAAACTCTGCACATCAGTATTTTCTGACACACCCGGCGTTAATTATGTGTATTTTTTGACGCCAACCCCATTACTGCCTGTTAAACCCCCTTGAACGAGCACTAATTTGCATAAGTAATTCACGGATACATTTAATCGTTATAAAAAACCACGCCGGGGAACCTCTGAATAACTCTGCACAGCGTCGCGGGCACTGAGTTACTCAGAGGTTCCCTAGAATCATTTCCATAAACGGGCATGGAATATGCCTCTCCTGTTACAGACAGGGTTTAATCCTGCTGAACAGTGCAGGTAATCACTGCACTTAAATCAGCAAAATCAGGCAGAGGTTAGTATGAAAATTATCAAGCAGTTTCGTGATATGAATAACCAGGTTGTCGCCAGTATTTTTTGTGAAGAAGAAACCGGCATGATGATGGATATTTGGAGCGTCAATCCCCACGCAACTGATTGCAGCAAACTTGTGATGGAATATTGCTTCAGCCATATCCGCGAAAACAATATTGTCCTTTGGCTGTGTAATCAGACAAAACTGGCAGAATTTCTTGGCAATGCAGAAGGTTATGAAATTTCAGAACTACAACACACGTTGCACAACAGTAAACTGCAAAAAATTGCCTTGGTATGCCGCAAAAAAGATTTACTGAATAACAGCGCGTTATTTGCAGTTTATAAAGAGTTAGCCATCGAAAGCGAAACTTTTGATAACCAGGTGATGGCCATGCGCTGGCTGACAAGCACAAGCCCCGCTGCAGATATTGCGATTGCCAGCTAGGGAACCTCTGAATAACTCGGTGCCCGCGCCGGCGTTGGCGATTTGGAATCAGCCCCGTCATTGACGTCAATCGCCGCCTTGCCATTTCAGCTGGCAGCACATACCGGAGCTGTGCATAGTTATTCAGATGTTTCCTAGGGCCTGTTCAATGAGTGTTAACAGGCCCTGGTTTTGGGGCGCCTGCGGCGCCTTATTTACTTCAAGCAGCATAAATTTACAGATTTAATGTCTGCATTATTATTTTTACTCCCTGCAATATTTTGATACCAATCTACCGTCGAATAACCTTGCATACACACCATTCAACACAGTTTTAATCTTGGTCTGCGTTATATTGAAATCATGCAAACCAGATCCGGGGGCTGCATTATGAAAACCATTAAACAATTCAAAAACACACAGGACCACATTTTTGCCAGTATTTTCTGCGCTAAAGATCAAGAAATGCTGATGGATGTATGGAGCATTCAATACCGGAGTGATGAAAAGTTAAAATCCGTTTTCGAGTATTGTTTTGAAAAGATTGAAGAACAGCATATCCAGCGCTGGTTATGTGATGAGAAAAAATTAGAGGCCTTTCTGCAACAGGAAAACATGGTTTCAAGGCAGTTCATGCAAAATATAATCAAACACAGTGAGCTGCAAAAAGTGTCATTGGTATGCCGCAACCCTGAAGAAAGTGCTGCACATATAAGCCGGGATTTTATTGCCAGCTGCGGTATTGAAGTTGATATTTTCCGCAATAATGTCATGGCCATGCGCTGGCTGACCGATAACCAAATCGCCTTGCAAGGGCCCCATCTGCAAAGTCTGTGATACGCTTAAACTCAAGGGAACCTCTGAATAACTCGGTGCCCGCGTCGGCTTTGCGAAATAAATCAGATCAAGGCGCAGATTTGCAGGCAGAACGGGTTACGTCAAAAAACTGCAACACCGAGCTGGTTTGTTTCGCAAAGCCCCGCAGGGCGCAGGCTGCCAGCTGATCTGGCTGTGTTAGCAATTTTGTAAAGGACTTGTCATTTACCTCAATCGCCGCCTTGCCAATATCAACTGGCAGCACATGCGCGGCGCTGTGCAGAGTTATTCAGAGGTTCCCAAGAACCTCTGAATCATTCGCAGCCCTAATTAGCACTTAAGCCATCAATACGTTAAGCTGCGCGCCCCCGCCTGCCTGCAGGCCGATACAGGTTATACGGAATTACAACATGAGTTTTGCCGCACTTGGTTTGTCCGCCCCCATCCTCAGCGCCGTTGCCGAAAAAGGTTACGAAACCCCTTCACCGATTCAGGCGCAAGCGATTCCGGCGGTGCTGACAGGCAGGGATGTGATGGCTGCGGCGCAAACCGGTACCGGTAAAACCGCGGGTTTTACCCTGCCTATTCTGGAAATACTCGCCCGTGGTGAACGCGCACACGCCAATCAGGTGCGCGCCCTGATCCTCACCCCAACCCGTGAGCTGGCGGCGCAGGTGGCTGAAAACGTCAGCACCTACAGCAAAAACCTGCCCCTGCGCTCGGCGGTGGTTTTTGGTGGGGTGAAAATCAACCCGCAAATGATGGCCCTGCGTAAAGGTGTGGATGTGTTAATCGCCACCCCGGGGCGCCTGCTGGATTTATACAGCCAGAACGCGGTGCGTTTTAAACAGCTCGAAGTGCTGGTGCTGGACGAAGCCGACCGTATGCTGGATATGGGCTTTATCCACGACATTAAAAAAATCCTCGCCCTGCTGCCGGCCAAACGCCAGAACCTGCTGTTTTCTGCGACCTTTTCCGATGATATCCGCGCCCTAGCCAAAGGTCTGGTACATAACCCGGTGGAGGTTTCTGTTACTCCCCCTAACGCCACGGCCCCCACGGTTGAGCAATTTGTGATTCCGCTGGATAAAAGCAGTAAAACCAGCGCCCTGATTAAACTGGTGAAAGACGGTAACTGGCAGCAGGCCCTGGTATTTACCCGCACCAAACACGGTGCCAACCGTTTAACCCAAATGCTGGAAAAAGCCGGCATCAGCGCCGCGGCTATTCACGGCAACAAAAGCCAGGGGGCACGCACCAAAGCCCTGGCGGACTTTAAAAGCGGCAGCATTCGCCTGCTGGTGGCCACGGATATCGCCGCCCGCGGCCTGGATATCGACCAGCTGCCCCATGTGGTGAACTACGAGCTGCCCAACGTTGCAGAAGATTATGTGCACCGTATCGGCCGTACCGGCCGCGCAGGGGCGACGGGTGAAGCCTATTCCCTGGTGAGCGCCGATGAATTCAAACAACTGGCAGATATTGAGCGCCTCACTAAACAGGTGATTGCGCGTAAGGTGCTTGAGGGCCTCGAAGCCACTAACGAAGTGCCCGAATCACGCCTCGATACACGGCCACCGAAAAAACCTAAAAAGCCGAAAAAACCGAAAGAGCATCAGGATGGCCAGCGCAATGCCGAACATGCTCCGCGCTCGGCACCCAAGGCTGAAGGTAATAAACCTGCCACCAGAAAACCTGCCCGCAGCGGTAATGGCGGCGGGCAAAATCCCGGCAAAAGCGATAACCGCCGCAGTGGCGATAACAAGGGCAATAACGCCCCCGCTGCACGCAAACCGGCACCCCGTAAACGTCCGCCGCAAAACACTAACGCTTAAACAGTGTTTTAAACCTTCATAAAAAAGCCCCCTGCGCACATCTGCACAGGGGGCTTTGTTTTTAGGGCGGCGGATAGGTATTCAGGGATTTTGTAAAAAGATATTGCGCTGGGCTTTTTGTTTATTGGTCATCTGTTCTTTATCGTACGCGGCTTGTTCTTCCGGCGGCATACGCTGGGCAAAGTATTTTTCGCCCACGGGGCTTGGGTCACGTTCACCGTGCCACAGCACCAGAATGCCAACAAAAACCACGGAAACCAGCACAAATATCAGGCCGAGTTTCAACTGCTTTTTTTGCTCTTAATTGGTATCTGCCATGTCTGTTTCCAGAGAGCAATAATGACCACAGGATAGATCAGGGCCGCTGGATTGTGCTGCTTTCAAGCAAATCGGTATAAAAAAGCTGAGTGAAAAGCCTGCGGGTTATTCTTAAGGAATCTCTGAATAACGCTGCACAGCGTCGGCTTCGCGAAATAAATCAGATCAAGGCGCAGATTTGCAGGCATCACGGGTTACGTCAAAAAGCTGCAAAACCTAGCTGTTTTTTTTCGCAAAGCCCCTGCACTGCCGGCAAAAAAAGTACCATTGTGCTATAGTGCGCACGCAGCATTTTGTTACACCCGCGGAAATCCAGCATGAGCCAAAACCCACTGCGTATTGCCCTGTTTGCCGATGTGCAGAATATCTATTACACCTGCCGCCAGGCCCATGGCCGCCAGTTTAATTACCGTGCCCTGTGGCAACAGATCAGCCAGCGCGGAAAAATTTGCCACGCCTATGCCTACGCCATTCAGCGCCACGATGATAAACAGATTAAATTTCAGGATGCCCTGAAAAATTTAGGTTTTGAGGTCAAATTAAAACCCTTCATTCAGCGCAGCGATGGCAGCGCCAAGGGTGACTGGGATGTGGGCATAACCATCGATATTATGGAAACTGCGCCGCAGGTGGATGTGGTGATTTTATTATCCGGCGACGGTGATTTTGCCATTTTGCTGAACCATATCCGCGCCAAAAATCCTGTGAAAACCGAGGTTTTTGGGGTTAAAAGTTTAACGGCCCATGCGCTGATGAATGCCTGTGATATTTACCACCCCATCGACGACAACCTGCTGCAATAATGACTCAGGGATTTAGCTTCCCCAGATACTGTTAATTTCGCGGTTATTCAGCTCACGGAATTCACCGGGGGCTAAATTCGCATCCAGCACAATTTCACCTATTGCGCTGCGATGCAGGGCCAGCACTGGATTGCGGAAACGCCCGAACATGCGTTTAATCTGATGGTATTTACCTTCGGATAAAATCACTTCGGCCACATATTCACTGAGCATACGCAATTGCGCCGGGGCTGTGGTGATATCCTCATAGGCGAAATACATGCCGGCTGCAAAGGCCGGGGCATATTCCTCGGTGAGGGGATTTTGCAGTGTCACCTGATAAATCTTCGGCACTTTATGTTCCGGGGCACTCAGGCAGCGGCTCCAGCGCCCATCGTTACTCAGCAATAATAAACCCGAGGAATTTAAATCCAGCCGCCCTGCTATATGTAAATCGGCGCGTAAATCTTCGGGCAATAAATCCAGTACGGTTTTATGTTCGTCATCGCGGGTGGCGCTCACCACCCCTACGGGTTTATGCAACATCAGATAACGGGCCTGTTTCGCCTGTAATATTTGCCCGTCAAACAGCACTTCATCAAATGCCTGCACCAATTGATTAATATCCCGCGCCACCACCCCGTTCAGTAATACCCGCCCCTGCGCGAGTAATAAACGTACATCCGCGCGTTTAATGGCGCAGTGCTGGCTGATAAAACGATCTAAGCGGTGGGATTTGGATTGCATAGGCACACAACAGATAAAGGTGCGCCATTATGCAATGGGCCATGCAAACAAAAAAGCCCAGGAAAAGGGGCCAATAAAAAAGCCGGCGATTGAGGCTGTGTAAAAACGTTAGCGGGGCAGTCAGAACAAGGCGAAAACGAGCGAAAAGGCGCAGTTTATACGTCATAAATATGTGCTTCGCTCACCCTTCGGGCCGTCTTACGACGTTCTGCCAGAGGCAGTGAGCATTTTTAGTTCGTTTTTAACGAAGTTCTGACAACGCAGATAGTTTTTACACTGCCTCGATTGCCGGCTTTTCAGCAGAAATGAGCCTCAGGCAAATGCAAAATGCTCGGCATCCATCTGCATCAGGGTTTTGGGGGATTGCAGCATCATGCGCCCATGGGCGTCAGCCCTTGGCAGCAGGCGGTTAAAATAAAACTCCGCGGTTTGAATTTTGGCGCGGTAAAAATCCGCATCTCCTTCACCACGGGCAAGGGCCTTATATGCGCCTTCGGCAATACGCGCCCAGAAAAATGCGAGCATGATATAACCGCTGTACATTAAATAATCCACCGATGCGGCACCGACCATATCCCGGTCGCGGCTGGCTTTTAACGCGATACGCAGGTTATTCCAGCGCCACTGGCGTAAATAGGATTTTAACGGGCGAATAAAACGGGCCATTTCTTTGCGCTGCTGGTAGCTGCGTAAAAAGTTTTGCACTTCACCCATAAACAGTTTGTAGGATTTACCACGTTGCAAGAGCATTTTACGGCCTAATAAATCCAGTGCCTGTACACCCGTGGTGCCCTCATACAAGGTCGCAATACGGGTATCACGTACAATTTGCTCCATGCCCCACTCTTTAATAAAGCCATGCCCGCCATACACCTGCATACCGTGGTTAGCCGCTTCCAGGCCCCATTCCGTTAAACAGGCTTTTAAAATCGGCGTCATAAAACCTAATAAATCATCGTATTGCTGGTAGGTATTTTCATCACCCGCCGCGTGGGCAGCCATCATTTTGTCCGCATATAAAGCCGCTTGATACAACATGGCGCGGCCACCTTCGGCAAAGGCTTTTTGGGTTAATAACATACGCCGCACATCGGGGTGCACGATTAACGGGTCAGCGATTTTCTCGGGGAATTTAGTACCGCTGATAGCACGCATAGATAAACGCTCGCGGGCGTAAGGCAATGCCCCCTGGAAGGATAACTCCATGGCACCAATACCCTGAATGGAGGTGCCGATGCGCGCGGTATTCATAAAGGTA
>JACKOM010000005.1 GCA_024234265.1 Oceanospirillaceae bacterium | reverse complement strand
AGTTCGCCTAAGTCATACAGGTAGTCGAGGTCGTCAAAACGTTCCTGAATAGCCTGTGAAACAGGGATGGATTTGGCGTTGGCCAGGGAGCAGAAGTCCCCGCCCGGGCAGCAGATCATATCCGTGAGCAGGCCGAGGTTTGGAGTTGCGAAACCGGCGGCTTTTGCTTCCTGCCACAGGTTGAACAGTTCGCTCTGTTTTACATCCGCCAGCACAATGTTCTGGTCGTGGGTGTTACGCACTTCGCCAAAGCTGTATTTGTCGGCAAGGTCGGCAACGATGTCGAGTTGTTTGTCGGTAACGTCACCGGGTGCGTTACCGGTTTGTTTGGTGGTCAGGGTAACAATCGCATAGCCGGCAATCTTGTGCTTGCTTACGTTGCGGCCATACCAGTTGCTGAAGGCTTTGCTGTCAGCAATGTTTTGGCTCAGTTCTGCCGGATTGTTGCTTAAGGTTTCATAAGCAGGACTGGTGAAGTGGGATTTCACGCGCTCAATTTCGGCTGATGTCAGGGTGGCAGGGCCATCTTTGAGGTGCTGCCATTCTTCTGCAACTTTTGCTGCGAAATCTTCAACGCCCATGGCTTTTACCAGAATTTTAATACGGGCTTTGTATTTGTTATCGCGACGACCATTGAGGTTATAAACGCGCAACACTGCATCCAGGTAGGTCAGCAGATGTTTTTCTGGCAGGAAGGGGTTAACCAGTTCGCCGATAATTGGGGTGCGGCCCAGGCCTCCGCCCACATAAACTTTAAAGCCGATTTCGCCGGCCTCGTTTTTCACGATTTGCAGGCCGATGTCGTGCACCAGAATGGCGGCGCGGTCATCGGTGTCGTGTGCGTTAACGGCAATTTTGAATTTACGTGGTAAAAACGCAAATTCAGGGTGGAAGGTAGACCACTGACGGATGATTTCGCAGTAAGGACGCGGATCAACGACTTCACCATCAACAACACCTGCGAATTGGTCAGTTGTGGTATTGCGGATGCAGTTACCACTGGTTTGCACGGCATGCATTTGCACCTGTGCTAATTCGGCAAGAATGTCTGGCACGCGTGCCAGTTCAGGCCAGTTGAATTGTACGTTCTGACGGGTGCTGACGTGGGCGTAACCCTTATCATAGGTGCGTGCGATATGGGCCAGCTTGCGTACCTGGGCGCTGTTTAACAGGCCGTAGGGCACGGCAACCCGCAGCATGGGGGCGTAACGTTGTACGTACAGACCATTCTGCAGGCGCAGGGGTAAAAATTGTTCATTGGTGAGTTCGCCAGACAGAAAGCGCTCAGTCTGGTCGCGGAACTGGTTAACGCGGTCGTTTAAGATGCGTTGATCGTACTCGTCGTATTTGTACATGTGTCGGCCTGTTGTTGATCTGCCCCGGCAGGGGCGGATATCAAAAGTGGCGGCACGATAGCAAAATTCCCTTATTCATAAAACGGTTATTTTTAAATATACATATCGCTAAAAGCGATATTGCAGTCAGGGATTTTGTTTCAGTAATGCATCGGGAACATCAGTAAATACCGCATCAACACCCATGTTTTTAAGTTCTGCTGCGCGTTGTGGGTTATTAATGGTGAAACACAGTACTTTGTAACCTGCGTTTTTTACCGCGGTGATGCTGTTTTGCTCAGCAAACGGATCATAAAAGTGGATGCTTTCTGCACCGCATTCCGCCATGCGTGCTTGCCAGTCGCTTGGAATGCAATCCAGATTCAGGCCGCGGGGATATTCAGGCAGAAGCTTGCGTGCGCTGATCAGTGCGTGCGGCGTGAAGCTCGACAAAATTAAAGGGGTTTGCGGGTTCCATAATCTTCTGATGATGGGAGCTATGGCCTCGGTGGTTTGGGCTTCAAGGCCAAGGGGGGATTTGATTTCCAGGTTTAAATTCAGGCCAAGTTGCTGGAGGGCAGGCAGAAAGGTATCAAGCCTGGGAATGGCTTCGCCCCTGAATGCTTCGCCATACCAAAGGCCCGCGTCGAGTTTATCCAGTTCGCTGCTGTGGGTTCTGGCGATCAGGCCTTTGCCATTGGTGCAGCGTTCGAGTCTGTCGTCATGAAAAATATAAGGTACACCGTCGGCACTGATGCAAACATCGGTTTCAATCCATTTCGCCCCAAGTTGTTTGGCGAGGCGGAATGATGCCAGGGTATTTTCCGGTGCGTGACCGCAGGCTCCGCGGTGGCCAATGACAAACGAAAGCTGGTCGTAAAAAGGGTGCATGGTGGACTCCGTTCTGTTTAGTGCACTATAGCTGGCAAAGATGACGCATTGTTGAAATAAAGAATACCCTAGTTCTTTACTAGGGTATGAATCTGCGCGGAATATCAGTAAAATTGCGGCACGAATTTGAGAGAGGCATATATGCTCGTTATCACTGATGCTGCCCGTGATTATCTTCTGAAGCTGCTGGATAAACAAAATGCACCGGGTATTGCAGTGCGTGTGTTTATTACCCAGGCTGGCACTCCCTATGCTGAAACCTGCTTGGCTTATTGCCGCCCCGAAGAAGTGAATGTTAATGACGAGGTGATGCAAGTCGGTGAGTTGCGCGCTTATGTAGATACCCCCAGCGTGCCTTACCTTGAGGATGCCCGTATCGATTTTGCGCAGGACAAAATGGGTGGTCAGCTGACGATTAAAGCCCCAAATGCCAAAATGCCGCGGGTGACCAAAGATTCACCGATTGCTGATCAGATTACTTATATTCTCTATAACGAAGTGAATCCGGGTCTGGCCAGTCATGGTGGTGAAGTTAAGTTAGTCGAAATCACCGAAGATATGGTTGCTGTACTGCAGTTTGGCGGTGGTTGCCAGGGTTGTAGTGCGGTTGATTTAACCCTGAAAGAAGGGATTGAAAAAACCTTGTTGGCCAAAGTGCCCGGCCTTACCGGTGTGCGTGATGTGACAGATCACAGCAAATCCGATAACGCTTATATGTAAATATCCAAATAAAAAAAGGGGCGTTAAGCCCCTTTTTTTATTGGTTTTTCAGTATGTTCAGCCGCACTCGTTAACGAAAGCATTGAACTTGCTGATCACGGATTCCATCTCTGCCGCGCTGTCGGCCACTATATTGATGTGCCCTAGCTTGCGGTTGCTGCGCTCACTTTTACCGTACATATGCAGATGTGCTGCGGGTTCGTTCAGCACGCTGTTGCGGTCACCATTTTTGCCGATGATATTGATCATGGCTGCGTGGCTGTGACGGTTCTGGGTGCTGCCTAATGGAAAGCCGCAGATGGCGCGCACATGGTTTTCAAATTGGCTAGTTTCTGCACCTTCAATTGACCAGTGGCCTGAATTGTGGACGCGCGGGGCCATTTCGTTGGCGACAAGCCCGCTTGCTGTGTCGAAAAGCTCCAGGGTCAGTACACCGATATGGTTCAGGTGGTCGAGTAGGGTGGTGATGAACTGTTCTGCTTGGGCTTGTTTTTCTGTGCTGCAATCGGGGGCAGGTACCCGTGATACACGCAGAATACCGGCATGGTGCTGGTTTTCTGCCAGAGGGTAAACAACCGTATGGCCGTGCTGATCGCGGGCTGCGATAACCGATAATTCGCGACTGAAGGTTACAAAAGCCTCGGCGATCAATTCTGCATGTCCTAATGATTGCCAGGCGCTGTCGATATCGGCGGCGGAGCGTAATACTGCCTGGCCTTTGCCGTCATAACCCATGGTGGTGGTTTTTAATACGATCGGAAAACCCAGTTCCTGGGTTGCCTTTTCAAGTTCTTCGCGGGTGCTTACGCGGCGGTATTCAGCGGTTGCGATACCGAGTGAGCGGAAGGTATCTTTTTCAGTCAGGCGGTGCTGACTCTTACGCAGGGAATCCGGGCCGGGGAATACGGGCACATGTTTGCCGATACCCTCTACAAGTCCTGCATCGGTGTTTTCACTTTCGTAGGTTACAACATCTACCATTTTGATAAATGTTTGCAGGGCGCCAGGTGTTTTAGGGTTGATTACCTTACCTACGCAGTGGCTGGGTGTGTTTTCGCCTTCATCAAAAAAAACAAATTCAACATCCAATGGAATGCCGGCCAGGGCCATCATGCGCCCCAGTTGTCCTGAGCCTAAAACACCAACACGCTTTACTGCCATTTACATGTCCCGTGGGTCTGGAATAGATAAAACTTTATCTGTTTGTTCTGTGCGGAATGCGATCAGGGCGCTGCGTACATGTTGATTGTGCAGAGCGATGATCTGAGCTGCTAATAAACCCGCATTCGCTGCGCCGGCCTGGCCGATTGCCAGTGTACCCACTGCAATACCAGCAGGCATTTGGGCAATGGATAACAGGGAGTCGATACCATTCAGGGTTTTGCTTTTAACCGGAACGCCAAGTACTGGCAGATGGGTTTTGGCTGCCACCATACCTGGTAAATGGGCTGCGCCACCCGCACCCGCAACGATAACCTGAATGCCGCGTTCGGCTGCGGTTTCAGCGTACTGGAAAAGTAAATCCGGTGTGCGGTGGGCCGATACGACCTTCACCTCATAACTTACACCGAGCTTTTGCAGAACTTCCTCGGCTTTTTTCATGGTGTCCCAGTCGGACGTAGAGCCCATGATGATGCCTACCTGAGGTTGGTTCATTCGCGTTGTCCTCATTTTGAGAAGCGGGCGATTCTACCATAAATGGTATGAATCGCCAGAAAGCAGCCCAGAGGCTGCAGCAGGTTAGCGGTTAGGAAGCACGTTTTTGAGTTTTTCGTGCATTTTGCGGATGGCTTCTTCGGTGGTTTCCCAGCTGATGCAGCCATCGGTAACGGAAACACCGTATTCCAGTTTGTTCAGATCGCAGGGGATGTCCTGGCGGCCAAACTTGAGGTGAGACTCCACCATTAGGCCAACAATAGATTTGTTGCCTTCCAGAATTTGGTTGGCAACGTTATCCATAACCAGTGGTTGCAGGTTTGGATCTTTGTTGGAGTTTGCGTGGCTACAGTCAATCATGATGTTGCCTGGTACGCCGGCTTTTTCTAAAGCTTGCTCACAGACAGCAACGCTGACTGAATCGTAGTTGGTTTTGCCACCGCCACCACGCAGCACGATGTGGGCGTATTTGTTGCCTTTTGTTTTGATAACAGAAACCTGGCCGCTGCCGTTGATACCCAGGAAACGGTGAGGGCTTGCCACAGACATCAGGGCATTAGTGGCTACGGTCAGGCCGCCATCGGTACCGTTTTTAAAACCAACGGCGGAGGATAAGCCGCTCGCCATTTCGCGGTGAGTCTGGCTTTCTGTGGTGCGCGCACCGATGGCGGACCATGAAATCAGATCCTGCAGGTATTGCGGTGAAATAGGATCAAGCGCTTCAGTTGACAGTGGCAGGCCCATTTCTGCAAGGTCGATCAGCAGCTTGCGGGAGATGCGCAGACCGTCTTCGATTTTAAATGTATCGTTCAGGTATGGGTCGTTGATTAAACCTTTCCAGCCGACGGTAGTGCGTGGTTTTTCAAAGTAAACGCGCATTACCAGTAAAATGCTGTCACTGACTTCGGCAGCCAGCTTTTGCAGGCGCTCAGCATACTCTTTGGCAGCTTTAACATCGTGAATAGAGCAGGGGCCAATCACAATAAATAATCGATTGTCTTTGCGATCCAGGATGTTGCGCACAGCCTGACGACCCGCTTGGATTGAAGCTACTGCTTTATCACTCAGTGGCATTTCACTTTTGAGTTTGTCAGGGGTGATCAGTAACTCTATGTCTTCTATGTTCAGATCTTCGACGCGTAAATCGGTCATACAAACTTCCATGCAAAAGAAAGAATTTGGCTTTAGGCGGCTATCATAGAGTACTTTTTGAAATAGCTTAACCCCGAACATTGCTTTATTTGATCGGGGTGCGGCTTAAATGTGGCGGGGATTATTTTTGCAGGCGCTTGCTGATCTCCAGGAATCGTTTTACATCGTCCTCTGGAAATTTCATGTCTTTGCCTTCCATGACGCTCGCCAGCAGGTGCTCCCTGGCAAGGCGTTTGATGGTGACTTCCGGTTTGCCAAGTATGGCTGATACCTCTGAAAGGCTTAAAAGTGTTGTGCTCATGCTCCCCTCCTGAGTGGTCTTGTCATATGAGTATAGACATGAAATTCCTCCCGGTTTTTTGCTGCTATGCTCTATTGATTAAACGTGGAAGCAGTATTCACAGTGAAACGAATCCTCTATGCATCGGATCTTGGGTTGTATGGTCCTTATGTGTTGAATCAGGTTGTTAGTCTTGCAAAATCCAGTGGTGCCAGGGTTGATGTGCTGCACGTGATAGAGCCCATGGGGGTTTTTGCGGAGTCTGTGATTAACACCTTTATGTCAGAAAAAGACCGGCAGTATCTGAGGGTACAGGGGATGCCTGAATTGCTTGAGCGCATTCGTTTACAGGTGGTTGATGTATTTGAATCGGATTATGGAGTTCAACAGGGTGTTGAATGCATAGGCGATATCATTGTTGAGCAAGGTGATCCCAGTAAGGTAATTCTCGAGCAGGCATTGGCCCGTAACGCTGAAATGATCGCGATTGGCAGTCATGGCCAACACGCATATCGCGGTGGTTTGATTGGTTCTGTTGTTGCTAAGGTTCTCCAGACTTCATCACTACCGGTTTATATGGTGCCCATGGTTAATCTCGAAGCGCTGGGGCGCAGGGGGCGTTAGGTTTTGAGTAACGAATTTCTGCGGGTCTTGCTGGCATTATCTTCTACGGTCGCTAAGCTGCATTAAGTGATTCATATAACTTAATGCCAGTAAATATGGCCTATGCTGTGGTCTACACATATAAGAAGGATTTTTGGCAAACGTAAAACTTTGCTTCTATTCTTTTAATGAATAGTATCTGTATTATTTATAACTTTTAGAGCTGGAAGTTTTACGCCAACCGGAGGGCTTATGAAGCTACAACAGCTGCGCTATATATGGGAAGTTGCGCATCATGACCTGAATGTGTCGGCCACAGCGCAGGTCCTTTACACGTCCCAGCCAGGTATTAGCAAACAAATCCGGTTGCTTGAAGATGAGTTGGGGGTCGAGATTTTTGCGCGAAGCGGTAAGCATCTTACGCGTGTGACACCGGCGGGTGAATCCATTTTACGTGTTGCTGGTGAGATTCTGCGCAAGGTTGAGAGTATTAAGCAGGTTGCGCAGGAATTCAGTAATGAGAATAGGGGTTCTCTGACAATCGCTACAACCCATACTCAGGCACGTTATGCGCTGCCTAGGGTTATTCAAGAGTTTATAAAACAATATCCCGATGTTTCCCTGCATATGCATCAGGGTACGCCCATGCAAATTGCGGAAATGGCTGCAGATGGAACTGCTGAATTTGCCATTGCGACAGAGGCTATGGAGCACTTCAATGACCTGATTATGATGCCGTGTTACAAATGGAATCGCAGCATTCTGGTGCCTCGTAATCATCCGCTTGCACAAAAATCAAAACCCAGTATTGAAGAGTTGGCGAGTTTTCCTCTGGTAACTTATGTATTTGGCTTTACCGGGCGCTCCAAGCTTGATGATGCATTCAAAGGGCGTGGGCTTAATCCTAAAGTAGTCTTCACTGCGGCTGATGCCGATGTTATCAAAACCTATGTTCGCCTAGGTTTGGGTGTCGGTATTGTGGCCACTATGTCGATAGATCCTGAAAAGGATGGTGATCTGGTTGCTATTGATGCGCAGCATTTGTTCGATCATAGCGTGACCAAAATAGGTTTCAGAAAAGGAACCTTTTTGCGTGGTTTCATGTATGACTTTATCCAGAAGTTTGCGCCCCATCTGACCAAGCAAATGGTTGATAAGGCGGCTTTGTGTCATAACAAGGCGGAAGTGGATGAGTTGTTCGCGGACGTGCAGCTACCCGTCCACTAAATTTAGCCTTTGCTGATGATGTTTGTTTTGTGCAGGCCGCATTCTTTTCCTTCTGCGGCTTCCCACCACCAGCGGCCTTCGCGCTCGTGTTGTCCGGGTAATGTCGGGCGGGTGCAGGGCTGACAGCCAATGCTTACATAACCCTGGGTGTGCAGCTTGTTATAAGGTACATCAAACATGCGGATATAGTCCCAAACTTGCTGGGATGTCCAATTGGCCAGTGGGTTGTATTTAATCAGCTTTCCGTTACTGCCTTCAAAGTTGTCCAGCTCCACTGTGGCGATTGAGGAACGTGTTCCCGGGCTTTGGTCCTTACGCTGCCCTGTAATCCAGCCATCCAGTGTCTTCAGATGTCGTTTGAGGGGTTCGATTTTACGTACTGCGCAACATTCCTGGTGTCCGTCATCGTAAAAGCTGAATAATCCTTTGTTTTTGACGAAGTTTTGCAAGGCTTCTGCTTGAGGACTTATAACCTCAATACTGATGCCGTAGTGTTTCCGCACTTGTTCTATGAATTCGTATGTTTCCGGATGCAGACGCCCTGTATCGAGGGAAAAGACCTTAATATCCTTTTTGGCTTTCAGTGCCAGATCAATTAACGCGACGTCCTCTGCGCCGCTGAATGATATGGCGATGTTATCGATATCTTGCAGTGCGCGCTTGATGATTTGTTTGGGTTCTAACTGGCTTAACTCTTGATTGAGGAGTGCAATCGATTCTGATGTTTTGTCCATGATGGGTTCCCTTATGGAATTGGTCGCTAAACTACCAGAATCCATATATTCAAAAAACTGCGTATTCAGCATAATGTTATATTTTTTGGGAATATGCGCGGGATTTTTCTGTTGAATCCTGAGCGGGCTGTGGATAGAGTAGCCGCCCATTATTGTAGCGCTTATAAAGGAGCCGCCCGTGGAGTTAGCTTGTCTTGATTTGGAAGGTGTATTGGTTCCGGAGATCTGGATTGAATTTGCTAAGCGCACTGGTATTGAAGAGCTGAAGGCAACGACCCGCGATATCCCGGATTACGATGTTTTAATGAAGCAGCGCTTACGCATCCTTGATGAGCATGGTCTGAAGTTGGCGGACATTCAGGATGTAATTGCTACTATGAAGCCGTTGGATGGTGCTAAAGAGTTCCTTGATTGGCTGCGCGAACGTTTCCAATTAGTTATTTTGTCAGATACCTTCTATGAATTTGCAATGCCACTGATGAAGCAGTTGGGTTATCCGGCACTGCTTTGCCATAAGTTAGAGGTGGATGAGACTGGGCGAGTGGTTGACTATAAACTTCGTCAGAAAGATCCAAAGCGTCAGTCAGTAAAGGCGTTTCATGGTTTGAATATGCGCTGCATTGCAGCGGGTGATTCTTATAATGATACAACCATGCTGGCTGAAGCGGATGCGGGTATTTTATTTCACGCACCTGCAAACGTGATTGCTGAATTTCCACAGTTCCCTGCAGTGCATGATTACGAAGCCCTGAAAAAAGAATTTATCAAGGCTAGTAATCGCGATATCAGTCTTTGATTGAATCAATAAGCCTGGATATTTTATCCAGGCTTTCCTGATATTCACTTTCAAGCTCCGAGTCGGCAACGATGCCGCCACCTCCCCAAACCTCGATCGTTTTATCTTTCTTGTTAATTTCAAATGTTCTGATCAGGATGTTTGAATCTAGTTTTTCCCCTGATTTATACATTAGGCAGCCACAATAAAAACCTCTGTTTGAAGGTTCAACTTCATTGATTATTTCCATGGCTCTTTTTTTGGGGGCGCCTGTAATGGAGCCTCCTGGGAATGCGTCAATGATTGCTTTGAAGGGTGATGTGCCTTGTCTTAATTTGCTGTTTATTGTGCTTACCATGTGATGCACGGTGCCGAAACTTTCTATATTAAATAACCCTTCTACTTCCACTGACCCGGTTTCACTGGATATGCCTAAGTCGTTGCGCAATAGATCAACGATCATGAGGTTTTCAGCTCTGTCCTTTATGCTGGATTTTAATTCTTCGATGGCTTTTGCATCGAGGGCTGGGGTGTCGTGTCGCTTGCGCGTGCCCTTGATTGGTTGGGTGCGGATTTTATCTTGCGATATTTCAATAAAGCGCTCTGGGCTTGCACTCATGAGAATTGTATTTTCACTCTCAAAGTAAGCAGAAAAGGGTGCCTTGGCTAGTCTGCTTAGTTGCGTAAATTTTTTGAGCGGATTGTATGTTTCCGGCAATTTTGCAGTGAATTGTTGGGTGAGATTTATCTGATAGGTGTCGCCGGATGTTATGTAGTTTTTTATCGTATTGAATGCACTGGTGTATTCGTTTTTTGTCCAGCTGGGTTTAAAAGAGAGGGATTCTTCTGTACCTGCTGTTTTTGGTTTGATGGGCGCTGTGCTGTAAATGCTGATTAGCCTTTCTTGGGTGTCGCTTGAAAATTCAGGCCAATGCACCAGTGAGGTGATGTTGCAAGAATGGTCGAAGATGAAGGCCCAAGTGTATAAGTGTGTGATTAGATCAATATTGCCATTTTTGTCGGGGTAGCTGATTGCACTGATAGTTCCGCCATAAAAAGGTAGTGGGCCATCATGTTTGGGGATTGTGCGTTGCAGTGGCTCGATTGTGTTTATGATCTGCTGCTTGTTGTTGGTATGAAGTGAGTTTTGCTGCGCAGGGTTTGCGCACAGAATGCTGAACTTGGCAGCAGGGTGTTGCGGGCTGTTACTGCTATCAAGAAATACGATGTGTGTGAAGCCTGACTTCTGCAAGAAAATGGCAATGTCGCAGGGATCTTTGTAGGGAAGTTGGTGTATACAGGGATTCATACGGGCCTCTGAGCAATGTCATTATTCTACCATTACTGCCTTTTTTGGCATAAGTTCTCTGCGAATGTGCATTATCTATCAAAGCAGTTTGCAATTATTGTTGGGGGTAGGGGTTCTTTTGCGCCATGGAGCTGGTGTAACGGAATGTTTAATGTAACAATGCGTAACCCGCTGGGTTGTCATACAAAATAATTATAAAAATTCGGGCGTTGGATATGTTTGTCCTTTTGTTTGGTTCCATCATTGGTTACATCATGATCACTGAGTTTGTGGAAATAGAGCCGCAGCCGAAGGGTGTGGTTTATTACCAAACGGGTGACGCGACCTCATCCATTCGTTTTTCTGAAAAGGTTGAACCCCTTTCGGAGTACCGTTACAACAATATTATTCGTCAGGCGTTTGACTACAGCTGTGGTTCAGCTGCGCTGACTACCTTATTAGACTTTTATCTTGGGCGTAACTTTCAGGAACGCCAGGTTATGGAAGGCTTGCTCCAGTTTGGTGACTCGGAGAAAATCGTCGCGCGGCGCGGATTCTCATTGTTGGATATGAAGAAATTGGTCACTGCGCTTGGGCATCCATCTGGTGGGTTTCGCGCGGAGAAAGAGGACTTAATAAAGCTGGATCACCCGGCAATAGCACCGATTGAATTTGCTGGCTTCAAGCATTTCGTGGTTATACGTGGCGTAAAAGATGGTCACGTATATCTTGCGGATCCTTCTTTGGGGAATATCAGTTTTACACTTGCTCGTTTTCTTGAGGTCTGGGATAAAAACGTACTTTTCATTGTCTTCCCAAATGGTCATAAGCCTGTAGGTGGCCTCGAGATTCGCGATGAAGATTTGCGAATCATTGATGAACGAACTTTCACTCAGCTGGCGTATCGTGATTTTCGTGATTTTTTCCCGCAGGACCATATGCCAGAGCCATCCGTATTTATGAATGGGGCGGCCCAGTTGCGTAACAACGCTTACTGGGATACAGGTGATCCTGCGGATGCGGATGATGATGTGCTAATGCAGGCCGGTGATGTTGGCTTTGATCCGACCAAGATTGACACCGTTGGTGATAGCACTCTTATTGAAAAAACCATGCGTTATCGACGGAAATAACAATAATAAGGAAACACTCTCATGAATCGGTTGGCTGTTGCGACCTATACCATGGCGCTTGTCTTAGTGTCCGGGGCACAAACATCTTTTGCTGAAGAGGGCGATTCTGTCGATAAAGCCCGTGAAGCACTGGCAAAACAAGATACAGATGCAACCCAAGAGAAAAGTCTCGAGGAAGTATTTGAGGCAACAGAAAATAAATACTCCCTGATCAAAGAGGGTGATACCGCTTTTAACTATGGTTTCAGTTACAGCTATGTGGCCGATCAGCGTTTGAATGTGCAGATCGCTAACGGCACTGTGCGTGCATTTGATGTTAACCCTTCTGCATCCCATTCATTCTCAAATAACTTTTCGGTGGATTACGGTTTTAAAAATAACCTGACCCTGGGTGCCACGATTCCTTTTGTAGTGAAATATGACACCACAGACAATATTGCAGGCGCAGGTCTGGGTGATGTGTCATTTAGCGCCCGTTGGCAGCCGTATGTTTATGTGCCAGGCGAAATGAGTAAAACAGTTACGGGTAGTTTTAAAACTACGACCGGCGATAGCCCGTATAAAACAATTTCTGGCCGCCGTTTATCAACTGGTAGTGGTTATTACTCATTTGGCGGTGGCATGTCGGTTTCAAAAGTTATCGACCCTGTGATGCTGTTTGGTTCTTACAGTGTCAACTACAACTTGCCGGTTGAAGATGTGAACCAGGTTCGTGATGGTGCTTTGCTGGAGCGTGTTGACCCTGGTTACGGATTTGGTTTCTCTGGTGGTTTCGCTTATTCACTTTCATATGACGTATCCCTGAGTATGTCTTTCCAGGGTTCCTATAACGATAAAACGACTTATCAATTCCGTAGCAGCAGTGGTACCACTAATAAGGTTGTCAGTCGTGCCAGCATGTCAGGCATTATGAACTTCAGTCTTGGTGTGCGTGTATCTCCGAAAACCATTACCAACGTGGGTGTTGGTTTTGGTATGACTGAAGATTCCCCTGATATTCTGCTGAGCCTTTCTATGCCGATTGATGCGAATGGCCTGAAAGCTAAATTCCTGCCCGCAGGCGCCTGACAGGGATTTGAAGTATGAATATTCAGTTGGCTAAATTGCAGTTCAGCAAATTATGCTTGTTTGCGTTGCTTGGATATGCGGCCGGTTCAGAAGCTCAGTTGAGCCAGAGCTTGCTGATTGATCCTAAAGCGTTAAGTCTTGGTAACGCGGTCACTGCTGACCCTCCCGGATTGAATTCTATTCATTACAATCCAGCTGGATTAACCAAGCTTAAAGATCGCCAGTTAAGTGTTTCCATACTCAACGTAATCATTAAATCTACGGCAAGTTTTCGTTTGCCTGATGGATATGATGGTGAAGGTGAATTGCTGGATATTTCTAAAGACCCAGTGGCAGGGCAGGACAGTGAATCATCAGCGGCGGCCTATATTCCAGGTGTGGGTATTGTACCTCTGCATCTGCCTGCGCTGGCTTTGCCATCAGCGGGCATTTCGATAAATCCTCCTGGCAGCAAATTCACCTTTGCAAACGCTGTTTACGCGCCAATGACGGCTGGTTTTGCTAAGGCAGATAATGATCCGGGGCGCTATCAGGGTAAGCAAGTTGCTATTCAGCGCCTTACGTATCTATCACCGTCTTTTGGCTATCAGGTTTCTGATACCTTCAGTGTGGGGGCGGCCTTTTTATTCTCCCATCAGGCTTTTGCAATTTCGCAGGACGTCCGTGCGCCCAACATTTTGGTTGCTGCGGGTGAGTTGTTGCAGGATGCATTTGGATGTGAAGAAGGCGGTGGTGGTAACGATCCACTGGTGCCGTTTATCTCGTTATGTGGTGGTCGTATAGGCCCCTACCGGGATGTCGGCACACTTTCGATGGAAATGTCCGAATCCCTTTCACCTTCTTATAACCTGGGTATGCTGTGGGAACCGACCAGCTGGTTTGCCTGGGGCGCTGCTTACCAGAGCGAAGCCAGAAGCAAGCTGACAGGTGAGTTTGAATTCGATTATTCCCGTGATTTTGCCGGCTTCTTCCGCAGTTTTCGCTCCTCTGTATTTGGTGCAATCATTGGTGCTATGTTCCAGTTGCCAACCGGTGTCAGCAAAGAAACCGGTTATGTAACTACGGAGTTTGTGTATCCGCAGCACTTTCAGACCGGGTTTAAATTTACATGGGATAAAGTGCAGTTCAACGTGGATGCTGGCTGGACGGACTATGATGAATGGGATTCATTTGATTTCTATTTCGATCGCCCGCTCGATTTCCTTGGTGCTGCGAAAATTCTCGCGCCGGGTGACGTAACCGATCGCTCCCTCAGCGTGCCTTTGCATTATAAGAGTGTGTGGAGTTTTGGTTACGGCCTGCAGTTCCAGCTGAGTTCGCGTTTACAGAGTCGTATTGGCTATGAGCCCCGTCAGACATCCGTACCTGATAATATGCGCAACGTTATGGCGCCCCTCGGCTACGCTGATATGTACGGTATGGGGCTTGGTTATCGCTGGGATCTGGATACTGATATCGATTTGTCGCTCAGCTTTATGGAAAGCTACGAGGAAATTGATGCCGATGAACCCAGTAGTGCCGTTAACGAAAACTGCCTGACCTGCGTGGCTTCTAACCCATACCCTGGACTGGATATTAAAACCCGTCTGAAAATTGAAGCGGCAGGCATCACCTTCAGGACCAAATTTTGATGCTGAGAATTCTGTTGTGCTTAGTGATGGTGGCTTTTGCTGGCTGCAGTGTTTTACCTGGCAAAGGCTCCGCGCAGGCGCCTCAGGGTGACGAAAGTTTTTATACCTGGGTGGATGATAAGGGGCAGTTGCACAGCGAGCCTCGCAAGAAAAAAACACCCCAGATTACTGCTTCTTCTGAAAAAGGTGATGGTAAGTCTGATATTAATCCGGCCGATTACACCCCTGTAGAAGTTGTTGATGCTCGTTTGGCGCAGAAACGCTTGTATGCATGGACGGATGATCAGGGACTTAATCATGTTGAGGAAAAAGACAAGCCCAAGCCTGAAGATGCCCCGGTACCTGTAGTTTCCAGTGTCGTGGAATCGGAAAATCCCTTTCCCGCTACCTGCTGTATCACGCTGTCTTTGCAGAATAAGCTCCTGCTCTCCGAGTTAAAAACACGCTCACTGTCACTGGAAGATTATTACCATAGTGATGAATCTTTTAGTCATGGTGCGGTTGTGGTGGACATTGATATGCCATCGCCTGCATTGCGGGTGCAAAGTTTTATCCGTAATAACCGCGTGGCGGTGCCGGATATTTTGCTGCTCGATGAACGTTATCGGGTGGTGCATTATTTTGAAGCCCCCCTGAGTCATTATGTTTCTGAGTCCTGGTTTAAATTCGGGTATTTACAGGGCTTGATAGGCTCTGAATTCCTCGATGGTGTACGCTATCTCGTTATTACTCCAGGCTCGAAGGCGGGGGTATTGCCGTTGGATGAAAATGAAGTAAAAATCACCGACTTTGGGTTTGTGACTGTATTTCCCGATGCGCCAGCACTTTGATATTGAGCATGGGTTTATGGAGGTGAACGGCCTCCATATTGCTTATCGTTTGTTTCGTTTTCCTGAGGCACTTAACGCCCGCAGGCTGCTGTGTTTGCATGGCGCAGGTGTGGCCGGCGAACTGACCTATGGGTACCTTATCCCCCATCTGACCCATTGGTCGGAAATTCTTGTGCCGGATTTTCAGGGGATGGGCGAAACATATTGGGCCGATAACGCAGAGCGCTCCTTTTCTGTTGTTCAGTTAATGTCTGATACATCGGCATTGCTTGCCCATCTGCAGTGGCAACAGTTTGATTTATGTGGTTACTCCTTGGGCGGGCTAGTTGCCATGCTGCTCAAGCAGCAAATACCACAAAAAATTTTGAATACTTACCTGATAGAGCCAGCGTTGCTTGATCACCGTGATATTGCAAAAACCCGCGCGTTTCGTGAGCAGTACAAAGGTGTGGCCGATAAAATTCGCACGCAGGGTGACCGAGACTCTGTGATGGGGTTTCTGGATTTGGTTTCCCCTGATCGGGTGCGTAATGAAAGGGCCGATGCACTGGTGGCGTCGCGTCTTGGTCATCGCCCTTATGGTTTTGCCAATGCGCTTGATGCTGTGTCCCGGGCTGCGGACGAAATAAATCGCATGGATTTGTTGCAGGCCCAGGCAAATGTGACTTCATTTGTGGGTGGAAAGAGTTACCTTGCCATGCGCCAGTTACATCAGGAATTAAGCGCCACGCGTGCTGATTGGCGCTATGTTGAAATTCCCGGGGCGGATCATTCTCTGCCGTTTCAGAAGCCCAAGCGCCTTGCAGAAGAAATGATGGCGACGGAATTAATTAACCCGTCGCTCTAAGTTTGCCTCCAGCATGATGCGTGTTGAAATTTCTTCTACTGAAAGATCGGTGGTTGTCAGGTGCGGAATTTGTTCGCGCATGTAAAGTAATTCCACTTCTTCTGTTTCGTAATAACACTGCTTCAGTGATGAATAACGGCTGTTGGCGCGGCGCTCATTGCGAATCGCGGCAAGACGTTCCGGGTCAATTGTCAGGCCAAATAACTTGTGTTTATAGGGCTTGAGCACATCGGGTAATTTTCCGCTGCCAAGGTCTTCTTCGGTTAGTGGGTAATTGGCTGCTTTGACACCAAATTGCAGGGCCATGTACAGGCAGCTGGGGGTTTTACCGGAGCGCGATACGCCAACCAGGATAATGTCTGCATCGGCGTAGTGTTTAATTTTTGCGCCGTCATCATTGTCGAGTGCGAAATTCACGGCATCTATGCGTGCTTTATACGCTGAGCTGTTTGCGCCGGAATGTGATTTGCCAACGGAGTAGGAGGAGTGCACCTGCAGTTCTTGCTCAAGGGGGGCTAAGAACGTGGCAAATATATCGACTTTGAACGCATCGGCCTGGGCAATAATGGCGCGAATTTCCGCATTTACTATGGTGTCGAATACGATGGGTTTTGCACCGCTTTCCTGACCGGATTTGTTTATTTTTTCGACAATCTTTTGCGCTTTTTCTTTCGAGTTAACATAGGGCAGGGTGATTTGTTCAAAGCTGATGGCTTCGAATTGCGCCAGTAAACTATGCCCCAGGGCTTCTGCTGTAATGCCTGTTCCGTCGGATATAAAGTACGCAACCCGCTTCATTATTTTTCCCGCAAGCTTGTGAATAACATCGGGTTTTACTGTACTATATCGCACCTTGCATCACTAGCTGCACATAGGGAGACAGGCTTTGACTCAATACGTATTGTGGTACTCAGATTTAGGCATGGCCGATGTCGAAATCGTTGGCGGTAAAAATGCGTCGCTGGGTGAAATGATCAGTCATTTGAGTAAGGCTGGTGTGTCTGTTCCCAATGGTTTTGCGACATCCGCAGCTGCCTACCGTGAGTTTTTGGCCCACGAGGGTTTAGATGCCCGAATTAAAGCTCGCCTTGAATCCCTGGATGTAAATGATGTTCGTGCCTTGGCAGAAGCTGGGCAGGATATCCGCTGTTGGATTCGCTCTGCGCCAATCCCCTCTGGCCTCGAAAAAGCCGTGCGCCAAGCTGTATCTGAGTTGCAGGATGGTAATGAGAGCCTTGCAGTGGCAGTGCGTTCCTCTGCGACAGCAGAGGATTTACCGGATGCCTCATTTGCCGGTCAGCAGGAAACCCATCTGAATATCGTTGGCATCGACAATATTATCGATGCAATCCGTGATGTATTTGCGTCGCTGTTTAATGATCGTGCTATTTCCTACCGTGTGCACCAGGGCTTTGATCATCATCAGATTGCACTTTCTGCAGGCGTGCAGCGTATGGTGCGCAGCGAAACCGGTTCTGCCGGCGTGATGTTTACCCTGGATACCGAATCGGGTTTTGATCAGGTTGTATTTATCACATCTTCCTATGGTCTTGGTGAAACCGTGGTGCAGGGCGCTGTTAACCCGGACGAATTTTACGTGCACAAGCCTGGTTTAAAGGCTGGGCGTCCGGCAATTTTGCGCCGCAATATCGGTGCAAAAGCCATCAAAATGGTTTATTCCGAAACGGCGGAAGCCGGTAAATCTGTCAAAACCGAAAGTGTGCCCCGTGAATTGCGTCAGCAGTTTTCTATCAGCGATGAAGATGTTGTTGATCTGGCCCGTCAGGCGCTGATTATTGAAGAGCACTATGCCCGCCCCATGGATATCGAGTGGGCAAAAGATGGCGACAGCGGCAAAATTTATATCGTGCAGGCGCGTCCTGAAACCGTAAAAAGTCGCGCCGATAAAAACGTGATGGAACGTTACCTGTTAAACGAAACCGGCAAAGTGTTGGCCGAAGGTCGTTCTATCGGACATCGTATTGGCAAAGGTCCTGTGCGTGTGGTGCATCGCATCAGTGAAATGGACCAGGTGCAGGACGGTGATGTTCTGGTTGCCGATATGACCGACCCCGATTGGGAGCCAGTGATGAAGCGTGCATCTGCGATTGTGACAAATCGCGGTGGCCGCACCTGTCATGCCGCTATTATCGCCCGTGAGCTGGGTATTCCTGCCGTGGTGGGCTGTGGTGATGTGACAGATGTGCTGCACGATGGTCAGCAGGTGACCGTTTCCTGTGCAGAAGGTGACACGGGTTTCATTTACGACGGTGCCCTGAATTTCGAATTAAAAACCAACTCGGTTGATTCCATGCCGGATTTACCGTTCAAAATTATGATGAATGTCGGCAACCCGGATCGTGCGTTTGATTTCCAGTCTTTGCCCAATGAAGGTGTAGGTCTGGCGCGTCTCGAATTTATTATTAACCGCATGATTGGTGTGCACCCTAAGGCGCTGCTGAATTTCGATTCCTTGCCGCCTGAACTGAAAACCACGGTTGAGCGCCGCATTGCTGGTTATGCCGGCCCGGTGGATTTTTATGTGGAAAAACTGGTTGAAGGTATTTCTACCTTGGCTGCCGCCTTCTGGCCGAAAAAAGTCATCGTGCGTTTATCTGATTTTAAATCTAACGAATACGCCAATTTAATTGGCGGGCGTTTATATGAGCCGGAAGAAGAAAACCCCATGCTGGGTTTCCGCGGCGCGTCCCGTTATATCAGCAAAACCTTCCGTGATTGTTTTGAGCTTGAATGCCGCGCATTGAAAAAAGTGCGCAATGAAATGGGCCTGGAAAACGTCGAAATCATGGTGCCATTTGTGCGTACTGTGGGTGAGGCGGCGCAGGTCGTTGAGCTGCTGGCGGAAAATGATTTAAAACGTGGTGAGCGTGGTTTGCGCGTCATTATGATGTGTGAGTTGCCGGCCAACGCATTGCTGGCAGAGCAATTCCTTGAGCACTTCGATGGTTTCTCCATAGGCTCAAACGACCTGACCCAATTAACTCTTGGGCTGGATCGTGATTCCGGCATCATTGCTCACCTGTTTGATGAGCGTAACGATGCAATCCGCGCCCTGATGCACAACGCTATTCAGGCGTGTAAAAAACAAGGTAAATACATAGGCATTTGCGGGCAGGGGCCTTCTGATCACCCTGACTTTGCCAAATGGCTGATGGATGAGGGTATCGACAGCGTTTCCCTGAATCCTGATTCTGTGCTCGATACCTGGTTCTACCTGGCAGACAAATAACTTATCCGGGGTAATGGCTGCGGTATTTACCGCAGTATATTCACATGAAAAGCAGTAGCTCATTGTTTCCCGTCGCCCTGATGCGCGCCGACGACCATGATGGTATCGCCGAAGATACCTATTTGCTCAAACCCAATAACAGCCCGGACCGCAGCGTGCAGATTGCGCTTACCCGGCTGACCTATAGCGGCCAGCCAGGCAAGGGCATGCCTGTCATCATGGTGCATGGCAGTTTCAGTAACCGTAGTTTCTGGCTGTCCAATTCCGGTAAGGGGTTAGCCATGCATCTGCTGGAACAGGGTTTCGATCCCTGGATGCTGGATTTGCGCGGCCACGGTGATTCGCCGGTCAACAAGCAGTATGCCCAAAATTGCGTGGAAGATTATGCGCGCTTTGATTTACCGGCTGTGCAGGCCTTTGTGGCCGAGCAAACAGGGCAGGCTGTGACATGGTTGGGGCATAGTTATGGCGGTGTGACGATTGCAACCGCACTGGCCAGTCACTCACTGGATTTACCCTCTGTGGCAGGAGTTGTGCTGATTGGCTCGCAGGTAACGCGTTTTCCGCTGGCCCTGCGTTTGCCGTTAGTGCGTTTATTTGCCCGTATGTATTTACGCATGCGCGGCCAGGTGACTGACGCCCGTGGCCCTGAGGCAGAACCTGCCGGTGTGGCACGCGAATTTGCCCGCTGGGCTGGCTGGTTTGCTGGCTGGCGCCCGAAAAAGGGGACTAAATTTAAGCTCGCCCTGAAAGAGGTTGATTTGCCTTTGCTGGCTGTTGCGGCGGCTGCAGACAAAGGTGATCCGGCCAAACACTGCCAGAAGCTACTGGATATGTTTGCGGGCGAGCGTAAGACCTTTATTAATCTTGGCATTAAGCAGGGTTATTCAAAAGATTATGGCCATGTGAATATGGTGATCAGCGAGTCGGCCCAGACTGAAGTGTGGCCACTGATTTCCGGATGGCTGAATGATAATGTATCGAACAGTGCAGAAAATAAGTGAGGATGAAATGACCCAGTATGTAACCCCAGATTTGTGTGATGCCTACCCGGAAGTGGAAGTGCTGGAACCTATTTTCAGCAACTACGGTGGCCGTGAGTCTTTTGGTGGTGAGATTGTGACCATCAAGTGCTTTGAAGATAACTCCCTGGTTAAAGAAAACGTAGATAAACCCGGTAAGGGCAAGGTGATGGTAGTTGACGGTGGTGGTTCTACCCGCAACGCTTTGTTAGGTGACATGCTGGCTGAAAAAGCGGCAAAAAACGGCTGGGAAGGCATCATTGTGTATGGTTGCATCCGTGATGTGGATGTCATCATGGAAACCGATCTGGGTGTGCAGGCCCTGGGTACTCACCCGCGTAAAACCGATAAAAAAGGTATCGGTGAAATGAATGTGACTGTGAAGTTTGCTGGTGTCACCATTAAACCCGGTATGTACGCCTATGCGGATAACAACGGCATTATCATTTCTGAAAAACCATTAAGCATGCCGGAATAATCCGGCAGTTAATGGGATGTAAAAAAAAGCGGCCATTGGCCGCTTTTTTTATGGGTGTTAAACGACTCAGTAATTCACCCAAATGCAGATGCCCTGCAGTTCAACCCGGGTGCGCGACATAAAACCATGGCTCTCTTTGGCGTTGGCGGTGATGATGTCGATTTCCTGTTTGAACTGCCCTGGAATCTGCTCAAGGGATTTATAACGCTTAATTTCAGCGGTAGCGGCAGTCAGCATGGATTTGATGCCACTCTGGATGTGTTGCTGGGTGTCATCGTGGGCACGCTGTTCGTTGGTTTTCAGCATTTTCTGAATTTCGTCCCACTTCATGCGCACCAGCTCAAGGCCGGTTTCTGCATCAATACCTTTGGCGGCGTTACGCAGGCTTTCCACATCCAGCAGGCTGCTGAAATCCGTACCCCTTTCGTCACTAATGCGATGGATCAGTAGTGGGTTTAAGTGGCGGTGTAACTGCAGGCGGCCCGGGCCTTTGGCGGCCACGCTGAAGAAACTTTCCACCAGTACCTGGCCCTGTTTAAAACGATCATCCTGAATGAGTGCGCAGCAAATATGGGTTTTGCCACCCGCATCCAGGTCGTCCAGGCATGCACCCACCCAGGGGTGATCCCAGGTGATAAAGTTAATGTCTTCGCGCAGGCTTGCCTGACGGCGGGAGAAGGTGACTGTCTGGGCTTCGTCTTCGGATTGTTTTACGAAGGTCAGGGTTGCGTTTTCGCTTGGCTCAATCACCAGATTCCCATTGGACTGACGTTCGAAATCCACGTTGGCAAGGTCAAACACATCTTCAAAATAGCGGTTTAACTCACTACTCAGGCTGTCGTTGACGGCGATGGCGTTGAGCAATGGCTCTACACGATCTTCTTCAAACGAGTGTTTTTCCAGCAGCTTGTCACGACCCTGTTCGATTTCAATGGAGTAGGCTTCGGTCAGGGCAAAAACCCGCTCGACTACGATATCCAGCACTTCACCGGTTTTTACCGCATCCATGATTTCTTCATTCATGTGCTCGAACACGGGGGCGGCTGCGGCATTAGGTTTGTTGAAGATGTTAAAACCTTCGTGATAGATGCGTGCCATGCGTGCTTCAGGAGTGTTTTCCATCACCGGAATGTGCAGGTGAATATCACTCAGCTGGCCGATACGGTCGAGGCGGCCGATGCGTTGCTCCAGGTAATCCGGGTGGGGCGGCATATCAAAAATGACTAAGTGCTGGGCGTGCTGGAAGTTGCGGCCTTCGCCGCCGATTTCCGAGCAAATCAGCAATTGGATGCCGTCTTCTTCCACGAAGGAGGCAGCGATGCGGTCGCGGTCAATGATGTCCAAGCCCTGGTGGAATGCACCGGCACGGATGTCGGATTCAGCATTCACCATGGAGCACAGGGCTTCGGCGGCTTCCTGGCTGTGGCAAATCAGCAGGATTTTATTGTCGCCCTGTTCGGCAAGCCACTGCACCAACCAGTCGGTTTTTTTCTGGCTGAGGGTATAAAAATTGGTGTGACGTTCAGGGAAACCTTTGATCACTTTACGGGTGTTGCGGAATACCATGCGCCCTGTGCCGTAACGATCAACCAGCCAGTCGATCAGGCTGTCGATGGATTGGCCCGGCTGGGAGATGGTTTCGATCAGTTTGTCGTCGTTCAGCTCGCGGGCTTGCTCCATGGCACCTGTGAGGTCGCCGCCCTCCAGTAAATCAACCATTTCCGATACCAGACTGTAACGCTGCTCATCTTCGATGAATTTTTCCAGGCTGGGGAAGCGGTCCGGGTCAAGCAGGTGCAGGCGCGCAAAGTGGCTTTCTAAACCGAGTTGTTCAGGGGTTGCGGTCAGCAGTAATACGCCGCTGGAAACCGCAGATAAATCCAGTGCTGCTTTGTAGGCGGCGGATTGCCATTCGAGCTGGTGGGCTTCATCGACGATCAGCAGATCCCACTGGGTTTTAACCGCCAGCGGGAAATAACGGCTGTTGACCAGCCATTTGAAATCACACAGGGCCAGCTGGGATTGGTTGAACGGGTTCTGGCCCTGCAGGGCTTCGCAATATTCGTTATCGATCACCGTGCAGTTCAGGTTGAATTTGCGTTTCAGCTCAACCAGCCATTGGTTTACCAGTGCAGGTGGTACGCAGATCAGGGCGCGGGCGGCGCGGCCCGATACCAGCATCTGGTGTAATACCAGACCGGCTTCAATGGTTTTACCTAAGCCCACTTCGTCCGCCAGCAGGGCGCGGGGCTGGGGCATGCGTAATACCTGGGAGGCTACGTCCATCTGATGGGGAATAATATCGAGTTTGGGGCCGGCATAACCAAAAGCCAGGCTGGATTTGTGGCGTGTGATGCCGGCCAGCAGGCGGCGGCGCATTTCAAACCAGCGCAGATCGCCCATTTCTCCTGCCTGCAGGCGCTCCATGGGGCCGATGCGCCCGGCGCTGCCGCCAATGGTGGCTTCGCTGACGGTGGCTTGTTCGCCATTGCTGGCCTGCACCAGGTAATACATCACGTCGGCCTGGGTTTTTACGTCCAGTACCTGAACTTCATCGCCCGTCATCAGGGGTAGGGTGTCACCAATCTGGAATATGGCGCGGGTGAGGGGGGCGCCATTTTGGGCAAAAACCCGGGTTTGCTCGGCCAGGGGGAAATGTATGGTCACTGTGCGGTGATCGGTTTTTTGTACAACACCTAAACCCAGTTCGGATTCAGTAAGACTTAACCAGCGTTGACCAACTGCAAAACCCATTTTTAACCCCTCAGATAATAGGCCGCGAATTTTACCGGTAGTGAAAGCCTAGCGCTAATACTCTTCTTGTGTATTTGATTGAAAATGACAGTTATCAGCCTGCGTGGGACAATGCGGGGGAATTTAGCCGGATGTTGAGTTTATGTTTTACGGTTTACAGTACATTGAACCTGTTTTTCGCCCGCCCAGTGAGGCTCGCTCCCTGATTTTGCAGGTCACGAATGGTTGCTCCTGGAATCAGTGCACCTTCTGCGACATGTATACTCAGCCGCAGAAGAAGTTTAAGGCCAAATCAGAAGATGATGTGTTGCAGGATATCCGCCAGGCCTCCCGTGCCGTGGTGCCGTTTGAAAAGGTCTTTCTGGCTGACGGCGATGCCATGGTGCTGCCGATGCGCCGCCTTAAGCTGATTCTGGAGCAGATTCGCCAGTATATGCCTTGGGTAAAACGTGTGAGTGCCTATTGCCTGCCGCGCAACGTCAAAAAGAAAAGTGTTGAGGAGCTGCGTGAGCTGGCAGCGCTTGGTCTGGGGATTGTTTATGTTGGGTGTGAAACCGGTGACGATCAGTTGCTGGATATCATCAAAAAAGGCGAAACCTTTGAATCTAATAAGGATGCGTTGTTAAAGCTCAAAGCTGCAGGTATTCAAAGTTCTGTGATGGTACTTAATGGGTTGGGGGGTAAGGCCTACAGCGAGCAGCATGCCGCTAATACGGCGCGGCTGATGAATGAAACTCAGCCTGAGTTTTTATCCACCCTTGTGGTGAGTTTTCCCTTGGGTGAAGAGCGTTTTGCTGAAGGCTTTGCTGGCTTGTGGCAGCCACTCGATCAGATGACGCTTTTCCTTGAATTACGTTATTTCCTTTCCCAGCTTGAGCTGAAAAACACCGTTTACCGCTCGGACCATGCTTCTAATTACCTGTCGCTTAAAGGCAATCTGGGTGCGGATAAGGCCCGTTTGCTTGCCCAGCTGGATCAGGTTATTCATCAGCCGGGCAGTGTGCGTTTACGCGAAGAGTGGCAAAGGGGGCTGTAATGACACTGGATGATCTTTTGCTGCAGCTGGGTAAAGAGGAATTGGGGCTTAAGCGGGGGCGTCCGCCGGTCGAGAAGTGGAATCCGCCCCTGAGTGGTGATATCGACATCGTGATTAAAGCCGATGGCACTTGGTTGCATGAAGGATCGCCCATTGTGCGCGAAAAACTGATGCAGCTGTTTGCCAGCATCCTCAAAAAAGAGGGTGACGAGTATTTTCTGGTGACTCCGGTTGAGAAGTGGCGTATCCGCGTTGAGGATGCACCCTTCGTGGTGCAGCTGATTTCGGCTGAAGGCAGTGATCAGCAGCAAAGGTTGAATGTGGTTACCAATGTGGGTGATGGTTTTGCTTTAGGTGCTGGGCATAGGCTTGTCATGGCTCGCGGCAGGCAGGGTGAAGAGGTGCCCTATGTCGAAGTGCGCGCAGGTTTGTATGCTAAGTTTTCCCGCAATGCCTACTACCAGTTGGCGGAGCTGGCTTTGGCGGCAGGCGATGAGCCGGGGGTTTGGAGTGATGGGGAATACTTTTCGCTGGCAGCTGATTAAAAAATGTTCCACGCGGAACAAATAATGATCAGTTATGGTTGCTGTGTTGTTTATAGCGTGAAAACAAAAAGGGGCGTAAGCCCCTTTTTTGTTACTGCAAGCTGAACATTACATGTTCGGATAGTTTGGACCGCCCGCACCCTCTGGTGTAACCCAGGTGATGTTCTGGGATGGGTCTTTAATATCACAGGTTTTGCAGTGTACGCAGTTCTGAGAGTTGATCTGGAAACGTTTACCGTTGTCGTCCTCAATAATCTCATATACGCCGGCAGGGCAGTAACGCTGTGCTGGCTCATCCCATTTTGGCAGGTTAACCGCCAGTGGGATGGATGCGTCTTTCAGTTTCAGGTGGCAAGGCTGGTCTTCTGCATGGTTAACGTTACCGATAAACACGGAGTCCAGTTTGGCGAAGCTGATTTTGCCATCTGGTTTCGGATAGTCGATCTTCTTGCATTCTGCTGCTGGTTTCAGGGTTGCATGGTCCGGAGTGGTGTCATGCAGGGTGAAAGGCATTGGCAGAATGTTCTGGTCGATGTAGTTGAATGCACCACCCAGGAAAGTACCAAATTTATGCATTGCAGGGCCGAAGTTACGGCTGCGGTGCAGTTCTTCATAGGCCCATGAAGCTTCAAACGCAGCGCTGAATTCAGTCACTTCGTCGTTAGCACGGCCACCCTGAATGGCTTTGAACAGCTCTTCTGCTGCTACCAGGCCGCTCTTCATGGCGGTGTGGGTGCCTTTGATCTTGGCAAAGTTCAGGGTGCCGGCGTCACAGCCAACCACTAAACCACCTGGGAAGGTCATTTTTGGCAAGCAGTTCAGGCCGCCTTTGGCAATTGCGCGCGCACCGTAGGAAACACGTTTGCCGCCTTCCAGGTACTGTTTGATCACAGGGTGATGCTTCATGCGCTGGAATTCATCAAACGGGCTCAGGTGTGGGTTGCTGTAAGACAGATCGGTGATCAGGCCTACAACTACCTGATTGTTTTCTGCGTGATACAGGAAGAAACCGCCGGAAGAACCGGTTTCAGTCAGGGGCCAGCCGGCGCCGTGCATTACCAGGCCTTCGCTGTGTTTAGCAGGGTCGATATCCCACAGCTCTTTAATACCGATACCGTAGTGCTGTGGATCTTTACCTTCGTCCAGTTTGAACTCGGCAATCAGTTGCTTGCCCAGGTGGCCGCGGCAGCCTTCGGCAAATACTGTGTATTTGGCGCGCAGTTCCATGCCAGGGGTGTATTCGTGTTTTGGCTCGCCATTGGCGTCAACGCCCATGTCGCCAGTGATCACGCCTTTGATGGCGCCATCTTCCACAATGTAAGAAGCGGCAGTGAAACCTGGGTAGATTTCTACGCCCAGGCCTTCGGCCTGTTCAGCCAGCCAGCGGCACACGTTACCCAGAGAAACGATGTAGTTGCCATCGTTGTGCATAGGTTTTGGAATCATCCAGTGCGGGGTTTTGATGCCTTTTTCAGCGCTGGTCAGGAAATAAACTTCATCGCCTTTTACTGCGGTGTTCAGCGGGGCGCCCAGTTCTTTCCAGTTAGGGAACAGCTCGGCCAGGGCGCGGTCTTCGATTACTGCACCAGACAGAATATGGGCACCGACTTCAGAGCCTTTTTCTACCAGGCATACGGAAAGTTCTGCGCCGGCTTCTTCGGCCAGTTGTTTCATACGAATAGCGGTTGACAGGCCAGCAGGGCCGCCGCCAACGATCACTACATCATATTCCATTACATCGCGTTGCATCTTGATCTCCTCGGGATTGAGCTGGGAGCTAGGTAACTTCTATCACGGGGCTGTGCCGCAAGCAGGCAGGCCGGCACGCCAAAAGGCCGGCATTATACTGATGCCCGCCCCACAAACCAACTTTAGATTGGCCTGAGTAAACTTCTGTTTGCCTAATTCAAACAGTTGTTTAAAATAAATTCAAACACCCGTTTAACTTTAGTCATGTTTTAGTTGTTACTTGCGTGCAAAATAGCCGCAAGGCCGCATCTTTCTTGACCGCTCGGGGTTTTGCGTCCAATATATTGCGCGCTTAAGCTATTGGCACCCCACGGGTTTTTATCGTTATAGCGGTGCCGCTATGTTCATCCACCAACACTAGACGAGGAATCTATGAAGGTTCTTGTTGCTGTAAAGCGCGTCATTGACTACAACGTCAAAGTACGTGTTAAGCCCGACAATTCAGACGTCGATTTAACCAACGTTAAAATGGCTATGAACCCTTTCTGTGAAATTGCTATTGAAGAAGCAGTGCGCCTGAAAGAGAAGGGTGTTGCGAGCGAAATCGTAGTAGTTTCCATTGGTCCAAAAACCGCACAAGAGCAGATCCGTACCGCTCTGGCGCTGGGTGCTGACCGTGGCATCCTGATCGAGACCGAAGAAAAACTCGAATCTCTGACCGTTGCCAAACTGCTGAAAGCAGTTGTTGAAAAAGAACAGCCACAACTGGTTATTCTGGGCAAACAATCCATCGACAACGACAACAACCAGACTGGCCAGATGCTGGGCGCACTGACTGGTATGGCTCAGGGCACTTTCGCCTCTGAAGTTGCAATCGATGGCGACAAAGTAAATGTGACCCGTGAAATCGACGGTGGTCTGCGTACCGTAGCTCTGAAACTGCCAGCTATCGTAACAACTGACCTGCGTCTGAACGAACCACGTTACGCTTCTCTGCCAAACATCATGAAAGCTAAACGTAAGCCTCTGGACACTGTTACTCCTGCAGAGCTGTCTGTAGAAGTTAAACAGACCCAGACCCTGGTTAAAGTAACTCCTCCTGCCGCGCGTTCTGCTGGTATCAAAGTAGCCAGCGTACAAGAACTGGTTGAGAAACTGAAAAACGAAGCGAAGGTGCTCTAATGGCTATCCTGGTAATTGCTGAACACGATAACGCGTCCCTGAAAGGCGCGACTCTGAACACAGTTTCTGCCGCTAACGCTATCGGTGGTGACGTTGTTGTCCTGGTTGCTGGTGAAGGTTGTGGCGCTGTTGCTGAAGCAGCCGCTAAAGTTGCCGGTGTTTCTAAAGTACTGGTAGCCGATAACGCAGCTTACAAATATCAGCTGGCTGAAAACATGGGTGAGCTGGTTGCTGAACTGGGTAAAGGCTACAGTCACATCCTGGCCGCCGCCACCACTACCGGTAAAGACTTCCTGCCACGCGCTGCAGCTCTGCTCGACGTGAACATGATTTCTGAAATCACCAAAGTAGTTGCTGCCGATACTTTCGAGCGCCCAATCTACGCTGGTAACGCCATTGCTACCGTTAAATCTTCTGACGCAATCATCGTTGCTACCGTACGTGGTACTGGTTTCGATGCTGCTGCAGTAACTGGTGGTTCTGCTGCTGTTGAAGCTGTTGCTGTTGCTAAAGATGCGGGCACTTCTGCTTTTGCTGGCGAAGAGCTGGCTAAGTCTGACCGTCCTGAACTGACCGCTGCCAAGATCGTTATCTCTGGTGGTCGTGGTATGCAGAATGGCGACAACTTCGAATTACTGTACAAAGTGGCTGACAAAATTGGTGCTGCTGTAGGTGCTTCCCGTGCCGCAGTTGACGCTGGTTTCGTACCAAACGATATGCAGGTTGGCCAAACCGGTAAAATCGTTGCGCCAAGCCTGTACGTTGCTGTAGGTATCTCCGGTGCTATTCAGCACCTGGCTGGTATGAAGGACTCTAAAGTTATTGTTGCTATCAACAAAGACGAAGAAGCTCCAATCTTCCAGGTTGCTGATTACGGTCTGGTTGCAGATCTGTTTGAAGCCGTACCTGAGCTCGAAAAACTGGTTTAATTATCAGTGAGTTAGAAAAAGCCCGGTTCGCCGGGCTTTTTTGTTTCATATTCCTGTCATCAAAATCGCCAATACTGTCACTTTACTGAAGCAATCTATTGTTTCCTGAGCTGCCTTCTTTAAACTAGCTGCCACAATAACTAAACAAGCCTATTTCATGGATTCTGTCGTTCAACAAGAAGTTCAGGCTGCAAACTCCCCATCTTCCGATGATTTCCGTTTGCCCTACAGTTATGCCCGCAGGCATTCCGTTGTCGTCGATAAACAAAATGGCGAATTAATCGCTTTTTGCTCGGCAAAAACTCGCCATACAAGCCTGCTTGAAGTTACCCGTTTATTTGCCAGCCACATTAAATTCCGTGAAGTTGATGAAGGGGATTTTAATGCTGAGTTATCGCGGATTTATCAGCAGGGTGGTGAGAGTCGTGAATCAATGGAAGGTATCGGTGAGGATATGGATTTG
Organism: Oceanospirillaceae bacterium; assembly: GCA_024234265.1. GTDB lineage: Bacteria > Pseudomonadota > Gammaproteobacteria > Pseudomonadales > Oceanobacteraceae > JACKOM01. The sequence goes on along the minus strand of JACKOM010000005.1, from coordinate 188,322 downwards.
GCGAGCCTTGCTGACTCCGTTGCTGAAACCGAAGATTTATTAGATGACGATGGTGAAGATCGCCCGATCATCCGTTTAATTAACGGCATTATGGTGGATGCGGTTAACCGCAACGTATCCGATATTCACATCGAAACCTTTGAGAAGCGTTTAATTGTGCGCTTCCGTATCGATGGTGTGCTGCAGGAAGTGCTTGAGCCACGCCGTGCGCTGGCACCATTATTGGTTTCCCGTATTAAAGTTATGGCGAAGCTGGATATTGCGGAAAAACGCATTCCGCAGGATGGTCGTATTTCCCGTTCCATCGGTGGACGCGAAGTGGATGTGCGGGTTTCAACCTTGCCATCCAGCCATGGCGAGCGCGTAGTTATGCGTTTGCTGGATAAACAGGCGGGGCGTTTGAATCTCGGTCAGCTTGGTATCGAAGAAAGTAACCTGCAGCGTTTGCAGCGCATTATTGATAAACCCCACGGTATTTTATTGGTTACCGGCCCAACCGGCTCGGGTAAAACCACCACGCTGTACGCGTCACTCAGTCAGCTGAATGACAGCTCGCGTAATATCCTGACAGTAGAAGACCCTATCGAATATACATTGCCGGGCATTGGCCAGACCCAGGTAAATACCAAAGCTGATATGACATTCGCCCGTGGTCTGCGCGCGATTCTGCGTCAGGACCCTGATGTGGTGATGATAGGTGAGATCCGCGATCTTGAAACCGTTGAAATTGCCGTACAGGCGAGTCTAACCGGTCACCTGGTATTATCCACCCTGCACACCAATACTGCTGTTGGTGCCATGACCCGTCTGCACGACATGGGTGTTGAGCCGTTTTTATTGGCTTCGAGTTTAGTGGGGGTGGTTGCGCAGCGTCTGGTGCGCGTATTGTGCCCCCATTGTCGCCAGCCCTACGAGGCTGATGAAGCAGAAAAAGCCCTGTACGATCTCAAGCCCACTGACACCCTTACGCTTTATCACGCAGTAGGCTGCACTCAGTGTGGCAACACGGGTTACCGCGGGCGCATGGGTATCCATGAAGTGATCGAAATTGATGATCACTTACGCAGCTTAATTCACGCCAATGCCAGCGAACTGGAAATGGAAAAATATGCCCGCCAGTCATCGAAAAGCATTCGTGCGGATGGCTTAGCCAAAGTTCGTCAGGGTAAAACCACACTCGAAGAAGTTTACCGTGTGAGTAAAGGCTGATGGCGGCTTTTGAATTTGTTGCACTGGATGCAAACGGCAAACAACGTAAAGGCATTCTCGAAGCGGATAACGCCAAGCAAGTGCGTCAGCAATTGCGTGACAAGGGCTGGACGCCCATGTCGGTTGAATATACCGAGCAGAAAAAAGATACCTCTACAGGCTTAAAAAAGCTTTTTGCGCGGGGTATTTCCATCCCTGATCTGGCTCTTTTTACCCGTCAGTTAGCCACATTAATTGCCGCGGGTTTACCGGTTGAAGAATGCCTCAAAGCCGTTGCCGAGCAGACTGAAAAAAAACGCATTAAAGGTATGGTGCTGGAAATTCGCGCACGGGTGCTGGAAGGTCATTCCCTGGCAGCATCCCTCAACGAATTTGATTACGCATTCCCCAAACTTTACCGCGCAACCGTCGCAGCGGGGGAGCATGCCGGCCACCTGGATCTGGTATTAAACCGTCTTGCCGACCACACGGAAAACAGCAGCAAATCCCAGCGCGAAATTAAAACCGCCGCTATCTATCCGATTATTTTATGTATCGTGGCTATTTCGATTGTGGCCGCATTGCTGACCTTTGTTGTGCCCAGCATTGTTGATGTATTTGTGAAAAATGGTCAGGAACTTCCCACCCTAACCAAAGTCATGATCAGCCTGAGTAATGGTTTACAGGCTTACGGTCTGTACATGCTGTTATTTATCGTGGGTGGCGGAATTTTATTTGGCCTGCGCCTGCAGCGCCCTGAATTCCGTTACAAATGGCACGGCCTTTTATTGCGCGTGCCATTTCTGGGGAAAATGATTAAGGGTTTTAATACCGCGCGTTTTGCCAGCACCCTGGCAATCCTGAATTCTTCAGGTGTACACCTGGTGGAATCCATGCGTATTGCGACACAGGTAATGGGTAATCTGGTGATTAAAGAGCGCCTTGAACAGGCAACCCAGCAGGTGAGTGAAGGTGGTAGTTTGAAAAACGCCCTGACGGAAACCCGTATTTTCCCGCCCATGATGCTGCATATGATTGCATCGGGCGAGGCTTCCGGCGAGCTCGATCAAATGCTGGAGCGCACCGCCAACATGCAGGAATCCGATTTACAAAATACCGTCACCGCATTGGTGCGGATGTTTGAACCCATCATGTTGTTGGTGATGGGCGGTGTTGTAATGCTGATTGTAATGGCGATTATGATGCCGATTCTGAATATGAACGACATGCTGAAACTATAGGGAGCAGAAATGAAACGTCAGTCAGGTTTTACCTTAATCGAAATTATGGTGGTACTGGCCATCCTGGGCTTTCTGGTGGCCATGGTTGCACCGAACATTCTTGGCCGTACCGGTGAAGCGCAGGTAAAAATTGCCAAGGCGCAAATTAAAGAAATCAGCAATGCACTCGATTTATACAAGCTGGACAACTATTTCTACCCAAGCACCAGCCAGGGTTTAAACGCTCTGGTGGAAAAACCCAGCGGCAGCCCTGAGCCAAAAAACTGGAAAGCCGGTGGTTACATGAAAAAACTGCCACAGGATCCATGGGGTAACGATTACATCTACATCACCGAAGGTGGCTCATTCGAAATTATCAGCCTGGGTGCTGATGGTGCTGAAGGCGGTGAAGAAGAAGCGGCTGACATCAGCAGCAAAGACATCTGATTTTTATGCGCCAGAAGGGCTTTACGCTAATCGAAATACTGGTAGTGATTTTTATCATGAGCCTCATGGTGGGGCTTGCCACACTTAATACCAGCCACGACGGGCGTAAAGACGAGGTGAATCTGCAAGCCAAACGCCTGGGATATTATTACCAGGCGATTGCAGATGAAGCCCTGTTTCAGGGTAAAAACCTTGCCCTTAATCTTTCCGAGCGTAATCTGCAACCAATGATTCTGGTTGCAGAAGAAATTACCGCCGAAGATGGCACCGTCAGCCGTGAGTACAAATGGCAAAATTACGATAACCCGCGCCTGCCGGTATTTACCCTGCCTGACAACTACCGTTTTGCCATTAGTCTGGATGGGCAGGCATTACAAGTACCCGTTGAGTTACCTGCTGCCGATAAAGCCGAACAAAATCTGCTGTTTATTTTTACCGCCAGCGGCGATCAATCTATCTCTGAATCTTCTATCAGTATTCTGGATACAGACTACGTTGCGAAAGTCGCGGGTGATGGGTTAGGGCGTTTTGATGTCAGCGAAGAGGCCCATTATGCGCAGGAATAACCAGGGTTTTACTTTGCTGGAGGTAATGGTTGCACTGATTATTTTCAGCATGCTGGCTATTACCCTGAGCAGTGCCAGTAGTTCGCGCATTGATGGACATATTCACGTTGAGCATAAATTGCTCGCCAATATTATTGCGGAAAGTGAAATAGCCCAGCTGCGAAATAATCCTTGGGCATCATTAATCGATGGCGAAAAAACCCTGACATCCGCTAATCGCCAGTGGCTGTTAAAAACCAAAATAAATATCAAAACTGACGTTTTACCGGGTCTGAATATTCCGGTGAAAGAAGTTAACGTCAGTGTCAGTCTGCAGGATAAACCTGACGATGTGATTCAGACCCTCACCGCTTACATAGGCAAGGACGACTGATGAAACAACGTGGTTTTACCTTGCTCGAAATACTGATCGCCATCGGCATTACTGCCGTTATCGGCGTAGCGGCAACCCAGTTATTATCCGGTGTGGCGGACTCACGCAAAACTACCGATGAGCACTCAGATGTACTGATGGAGCTGGTGCGTGCCGATATGTGGATTAAACGGGATCTGCAGCAGCTTGCGCCGCGCGACATTATGGACGAGTTCACCTCTCAGCAGGCGGATATTACTAGCCAGGGGGATTACCCCATGGAAATGACCCATGCCGGGCTTATCCGCATTCCGGGTGCCGATGAAATAAAACGCAGCACGCTGCAGCGTGTCGCCTACGGTGTGTATCACCAGGAAAGCGACCAATGCGCAGCAGCCAAAAAGCGTATTGAAATTAAACACCCCGCAACCGATGGCATTGCACAACCGCTGGATGGTAATTGCCTGGTGCGTTTTATCTGGCCGGTGCTGGATCGTGCCGCTGATACCAAGCCTATTTCCCAGGTACTGATTGATAATGTCAGCAGTGTGAAGTTTTTTTATCGCGGTGTGATTCATCTGGAAAACAACCAGCAACAGGCAACGGAGTGGGAAGAAACCTGGCCGCCGCTGGATGCAGGCCCGAATGATGTAACGGATTTAGTTCTGGCCAAGGTGGTATTTGAATTACCCACCATGGGCAGTATTGAGCATGTGATTGAGGTGCCCCGTGGTTATAAATTCCGCTGAGTTTATGCGCCGCCAGTCGGGCATGGCACTGATTACAGTGCTGTTTATTTTTGCCGTGGTTTCCCTGCTGGCGCTGGGTATGCAAATGCGCCAGAAAATGGATGTGGCCCAGGCCAGCGCCATGCTCAGCCAGAGTCAAGCGCAGATTTATGCTTACAGCATCGAAGATATCGCCAAGGCAGGTCTCAGTGCCGACTGGCAGCGTGATCAGAATTCAGGCCAGCTCGACAGTCCGGCTGAAGTCTGGGCCATGCCCATTCAATATGAATTAAACGGCGTACAGTTCAGTATTCAGCTGGCTGATTTGCAGGGGCGTTTCAATCTCAACAGCCTGCACCCAACCGCGCCCAATGCCAGTGCCGCCAAGGCCCGGTTTGAACGCTTGCTGAATCACCTGGGGCTGGATTCCACCATCGCCACCGAGCTGGCCAACTGGTTTGATGTGAACAGCAATAGTGCTAACAACTATCTGGCCCTCAGCCCTGCATACCGTTCATCCGGCCTGCCGATGGTGAGTATTTCTGAGCTGTTATTGCTGGAGAAAATGGACGACGACAGCTTCGAGAAACTCAAAAAATACGTGGCGGCACTGCCGGTGGATACACCGCTGAACATCAACAGCACAAGTAAACAGGTTTTGGCGAGCTGGGATGCCAAACTGAGCCTTGAGGATGCCCAGGCGGTGCTGGATACTTTTAGCCCTAAAAATGTGGCCAGCATGGCGGAGTCCGAGCGGGGCAGCGCGTTGAAGTCCGTGGACGACTTCTGGGCCAATGCCACCATAGCGCCCCTTGCCAATGCCGGATCCTCGGGCTCAGGTTCAGGCTCCGACAGCGAAAATAATACGGCTGCCGCGTGGGATAAGGCCGATTTTGACGTAAAAACCCAATATTTTTCAGTGGATACGGCTGTTATGCTCGGCGAGCGTACGCTGGCTCTGCATTCTGTGGTCTTCAGGGACAGTGCCGACGGCAGCTCCCTTGTCGCGCAGCGTGAATACGCGCCGCTTAATTAGGAACGAAGATGCAAAACATGGTGATATGGCTCGAGGAGTCATTACAGTCAGGGAGTTGGTGCCAGGCCGGTAACGATGGCTTCGGTGAGGCCACCCGTTTTGAAACACCTGCCGACATTGCAGAGTTGATTGCCCAGGCGCGCCACAGTGTTGTCCTGTTGCCCAGTCAGTTTGTGGGTTTTACCAATGCCAGTATCCCGGCCAAGCAACCCCGTCAGATTATTAAAGCCCTGCCATTTGTGGTAGAAGAACAGCTCGCATCGGATGTGGCGGAGAATCACTTTGCCCTGATTGGCCGTCAGAAAAACCAAGCATTTGCCTGTTATGCCGATGCCGGGTTACTGCAAAACATTCAAAAATCCTTTGCGGTGGAAGCGATAGTGCCCGATGCCATGGCGCTTGCCATTGCACCGGGTGAGTGGAGCGTATTACTGCAGGACAACTACGCACTGGTGCGCACCGGCCCCTTTGAGGGTTTCCGCTGCCATGCGGATAACCTGATGCTGATGCTCGATCACGTGAGCCACCCCGAGCAGCAGCCCGTACAGATTTATTGTGCGGACCCTGCGCAGGTTTCCATGCTGGTTGCGCAGATTGAGAACCACGGTTTTGCCCCGCATGTCACCCAGACAGATAACCCCTGGAGTCTGTTGCAGCGCCCTTACAATCAGTGGCTGTCTGCGAACTTACTGGTTGATGACTTAAAAACGGAAAAAGCCAAAGGCAATAACATCCCTCCGATCTTCAAAACGGTTGCAGGCATGGCGGCAGCCGCCATGCTGATATTTTTTGTTTCCAATGTGTGGCAGGGCCTGCAGTACCGCCAGATGACAAACGAAGTGCATGCAGCTTCCGAAGCCTATTTCCGCCAGTTATTCCCCGGTGAGCGCATTACCAGCATGGAGCGCCAGTTGCGCGCCAAACTGGCGGCCAATACGGGTTCAGGCGGGCAGGGTAACTTTATCGAGTTATTAGGTTTAACCGGTGCAACCCTGCAGGCGAATCCTGCCCTGAGTGGTATGCAGCTCACCAGTGTGCGCTTCACCGAGAAAAACGGCAGCCTCGAACTGGAGCTCAGTGCCCAGTCCATCGCCCAGGTTGATGAGCTGAAACAAGCGTTACTGCAGCAGGGTTTGCAGGTTGATATTGATTCCGCAACCTCCGATAAGGACGTTGTAAAAGCATTACTGAAGGTGTCGCGCCATGCTTAAAAATATTCGACCCGCCCAGTTACTGCAGCGTATCCGCGCAGGGCAGACCTATCAGGCCGCGGAAACCTGGTATGAAAATCAGGCCCCACGGGATCAGGCCGTTATCAAAGCGCTGGTGGTGCTTATGCTGTGTGCGCTTTTTTACAGCTGGATCTGGGTGCCAGTGACCCGTTTCCCTGCCACCGCGGAAAATCAATTTAAAGCGCAGATGGCCCTGCACCAGAAAATGAAAGAAAACGCCTGGCGTTTTAAACATGCCGCCGTGGGCGATGCTTCCCAGTCAATCCTTGCCATAGTGAACAGCTCGGCCCGCAACCAAAATATCGATCTGAAGCGTTTTGAGCCGGAAGGCGAAAACGGTCTGCGTATTTGGCTGGATGATGTGCGTTTTAACGCGGCCATTTCCTGGTTAAGCCTGCTGCAAAATCAGTACGGTATCCGCGCGTCACAAATCTCCATGGATAAATCCGCTTCCGGCGCAGTTAACGTGCGGGCATTACTGGTTCGCTGAGCGCTGGGCGAGTTCGCTAAGCGTTGAGTTAGTTCGCTGAGGTGCTGTATGGCATTTGATTTTGATCTGATTGTAATCGGTGCCGGCTCTGCCGGTGTGCGGGCAAGCCGCATGGCGGCGGCACAGGGTAAAAAAGTCGCGGTAATCGAAGAGCGCTACCTGGGTGGCACCTGTGTGAACGTCGGTTGCGTACCCAAAAAGCTGTTTGTTTATGCCTCCGAGTTCCGTCATCAGGTTGAAGATGGCCGGGGTTTTGGGGTGGATATGCAGCTCAATAGCTTTGATTGGCCAACCCTGCGTGATAACAAAACAAAAGAAATCCAGCGTCTCAACGGCATTTACGCCAATCTGCTGAAAAACAGCGGTGTACAGATTATCGAGGGGCACGGTCGTGTGGTGGCTGCCAATACAATTGAAGTCAATCAACAGCACTTTACCGCCCGGCAGATTCTGATCGCCACCGGCGGCTGGCCGGATATCCCCGATATACCCGGGCGCGAGCTATGTATTGATTCGAACCAGGTGTTTTTTCTTGAACGCTTCCCACGCCACATAGTGATTGTGGGTGGTGGTTATATCGCCGTGGAGTTTGCCGGGATTTTTGCCGGCCTTGGGGCGAAAGTTTCCCTGGTTTGCCGCTCAGGCAAACTGCTCAAGGGTTTTGATGAAGAAACCCGCGCCTATGCCCAGCAGGAAATCCTTAAAAACAGCATCGACTTTATTGCCAGTGAACAGCCCGCCGCCGTGCGCGGCTTGAATGGGGCAGAGGGTGAGTTACGCCTGGAGTTTACTTCCGGTGCCCATGTGGACGGTGATTGCATCCTGTTCGCGACCGGGCGTAAACCCAATGTTCAGGGTGCCTTCGCAGATGGTTTGCTGCCAGCAATGGACAATGAAGGGCACTTATTGGTGAATGATCGTTTTGAAACCAGCATGCCCGGGGTTTTTGCTATGGGTGATATTACCCCGGGGCTGAAGTTGACCCCGGTAGCCCTCGCTGAAGCCATGTGTTTTGTGCGCCAGCAATATCAGGGCGTCGATACCCCAATGGACTATGCCAATATCCCCACGGCGGTATTTTCCCAGCCTGAGCTGGCAAGCGTTGGATTAAGCGAAGAGGCTGCACGGGATGAGGGTTTTCAGGTGAGTATTTTTACATCGGAATTCCGCGCCCTCAAAAACACCTTGAGCGGCAACGCCGGGCGTACCTTTATGAAGCTTGTGGTGGATAAAAATACCGACAGGGTTCTGGGTGTGCATATGGTAGGTGAGCATGCCGGTGAGATTCTGCAGGGGTTTGCGGTGGCACTGAAGGCGGGTGCAACCAAGGCTGTTTTCGACAGCACCATTGGTATTCACCCCAGTGCCGCTGAAGAGTTTGTCACCATGCGCACAGCCACCCGTTGAGGGCATGTAATTTACAGGCAATAAAAAAGGGCGCTCGGCGCCCTTTTTTATTGTGTTTTTAAGTCAACTTCAGCTGTGCTGAATATGCTCAAAATTATGCCAGTCGAGCAGCACACAGGGTGGTTGATCCTGGGTGCGCAGGTAACCGCAAATAAAAGACAGTTCAGTGAGCTGTTCATCATCCACCTGATCCTGGTGGGTAAACTGGCTGATGTTGTAAGAAACAATGTCACTGATGGCATTGAGGCGGATGGCGATCATCTTTTTGCCGGTATCAATGTAAAGCAAAATCGGGCGGGTAATGTTTTCCAGGCGTTCACGGGCCGCGGAGAACAATTGAATTAACTTGCCGAGGGTGCGGTTACGTTCAGTCTCCAGTATGCGCAATGCCTCTTCGACTTTATTGTCTTTTTGCATGGCCAGTAGTTTGTCGGCCAATCCATGCAGGCGGCGGTGGGGGGTGTCGAAATCCCGCATAATGTCCGCGAGCAGCTCATCCTCCGGGCGAAAACCCGCATACCACTTACCAAATTCACACAGGGATGGGTCGCGGGCCTTGCCAAACTCAGTGCCATGCCGGAGCGAGTATTCCAGCGCAGTAAGCCAGTCCACATGGTCCTTTTCACGGGCTTTGAGTATGCCCAGCAGCGCGAGGTTGGCCTTGTATTCCGCTTCACAGCCCATGAGTGCGGCAAAATCGTAAATGGGTACAGGCTTGCCCTGATAGGTGGTTACTTCAGCCCCAAGTTTGGCATTCACTTCTATGCGTGTGGTTTTACGTTTGTCCTGCTCGATATAACGCACCGCGGCATAGGCGGTATCAGCTACAAAAAACGTAATGACTTCAATGTCGTTCTGGGCAAATAAGTGGTGGGGTGCGTCCAGGGTGGCTGCAGCGGTTTCCATAGGATTCATACCAATTCATTGGGGCCTGCAAAAAAGAATAGACCAGAAATGCCGGTGTGCAGTTGCCCCTGCACACATTAATGCAGGGGCTTTGCAGGTTCAGCCGGGATGGCGTGAACGATTTAAAAATTGAAACAGCACTGGTAATAAAACCAGCGTCAGCAGGGTAGAGGAGATAATCCCGCCTATCACTACGCTGGCCAGGGGGCGCTGCACTTCTGCGCCCGTACCTGTATTGAGTGCCATAGGAATAAACCCCAGTGCAGCCACCAGTGCTGTCATTAATACCGGCCGCAGGCGTGTGGTGGCCCCTTCAATAATGGCGCGTTGTAAATTTCCCCATTCCCGCCAGCGCTCGCGGATAAACGACAGCAGCACGAGTCCGTTCAGCACTGCGATGCCACTCAGTGCGATAAAACCGACTGCCGCAGAAATGGAAAAAGGAATGCCGCGCAGCCACAGGGCAATAACACCACCACACAGGGCAAATGGAATGCCGCTTAAAATTAACAGGGCATCGCGCAGGGAATTAAACGCCATACACAGCAGGGCAAAAATCAGCAGCAGAACCAGTGGCACAACCATGCTTAAGCGCTGTGTTGCACTTTCCAGTTGTTTGAAAGTGCCGCTGTACTCCAGCCAATAACCCGTCGGTAGGGGCAGTTGCTGCTGCAGGGTTTGCTGTGTTTCCTGCACAAATGAACCTAAATCCCGCCCGCGCACATTGGCACTGACAATAATTCTGCGTTTGCCATTTTCACGACTGATCTGTGCCGGCATTTCCTGCAGTTCAATCCGCGCCACTTCTTTGATGGGAACATAACCACCGCCGGGCAAGGTGATGTGCAGATTTTGCAGATCATGGGGTGATGGCTGAAGCCCCATCGGGCCACGCACCTGAATGGGGTAACGCCGTTCCCCTGCATAAAAGTAACCGGCTGGGGCAAAACCGCTGGCAGCAGCAAATTCCGCTTGCAGCTCCGCAAGGCTGATACCATAACGGGCCATGGCGGATGTATCCGGAAGCAGGGTTATTACCGGCAGGCCATCAACCTGTTCAGTTTTAACATCCGCTGCCCCGGGGATTTTGCCCAGTAAAGCTTCGGTTTCGCGGGCAAGGCTGCGCAGGGTTTCAAGGTTATCCCCCATGATCAAAACCCCCATGTCGGAGCGTACTCCGGCAATCAATTCGTTAAAGCGCATCTGTATTGGTTGGGTAAATTCATAGTTATTGCCCGGCAGCTGACTGATAGCCTGCTCAATCTGTTCGATCAGATCTTCCCTGGGCAGGTTGGGATCGGGCCAGCTCTCGCGGGCTTTTAACATCACAAAGGTATCCGCCACGCTGGGGGGCATAGGATCGGTTGCAACCTCTGCTGTGCCCAGTTTGGAGAACACATTTTCAACCTGCGGGAAGCGCAGGATTTCCGCTTCCAGTTGCATTTGCATCTGCACGGATTGCTGCAGGGATGTGCCGGGAATACGCATAGCATGCAGGGCGATATCCCCCTCATTCAGGCTCGGCACAAACTCACTGCCGGTGCGCCCGATAAGAGTTATGCAAAGTAGCATGAAAAGCAGGGCGCTGAGCAAAACCCGGCGCGGGCGGTGTAATGCGCTGTTTAATAACCGCCGGTAAGCCTGCTGCATAATGTGCATGGCACGTGAGGTTCTGTGTGAATGGCTAGCCGATAAAAACAGCGCCACCGCTGCGGGCACAAAGGTCAGGGATAATACCAGTGCCGCAACCAGCGCCATGACAACCGTGGCTGCCATAGGCTGGAACATCTTGCCTTCCACACCGCTTAGGGCAAACAAGGGCAGATACACCAGAGTAATGATGATTACCCCAAACAGACTGGGGCGTATCACCTCGCGGGTGGCATCAAAAACCACCTTCAGTCGCTCACGCAAAGCCAGCTCACCCCCTTGTCGGGCAATGCCCAGGCGGCGCACGGCGTTCTCCACAATAATGACAGCGCCATCCACAATCAGGCCAAAATCCAGTGCACCCAGGCTCATCAGGTTGGCGGAAACCCCGGCCGTTTGCATGCCGCCCAGGGTGGCGAACATCGCGAGGGGAATTACCGCTGCGGTAATCAGCGCAGCGCGCATGCTGCCAAGCATCAGCAACAGCACCAGTATTACCAGGGTCGCGCCCTCCAGCAGATTTTTCTGCACTGTGGCCATGACCTTGTCGATCAGCTTGCTGCGCCCGTACAAAATCTCAAGCTCAATGCCGGCAGGTAAAGCCCGCTGAATATCGCGGATGCGTGCCCGTAATTGCGCCTCCACCCTGTGGGCATTGCTGCCGGTGAGCAGCATAGCAGTGCCCAGTACGCGCTCTTCACCATTCACAGTGGCTGCACCGCTGCGCAGGCTATGGCCAATTTCTATGCGGGCAATATCACCAATAAACAAAGGAGTCGCGCCGCTGCGGATCGCAATGCGAGAAATATCATCCGTTTCGCGCAGCTGCCCTGTGCTGCGGATTAACAATTGCTGCCCGTTGTATTCCATAAACCCGCTGCCGTGGTTGGCATTGTTTGCCAACAGGGCTTGCTGGATGTCGGCAAAACTGACGCCATGGGCCAGCATCAGGCCCTGGTCGGGCACGACGTGCAGCTCACGCCCATACCCCCCCATGCTGTTGATCTCAGCTATACCCTGCAGTCGTGCAAGTTGTGGGCGGATTACCCAGTCATGCAGTTCGCGCAGGGCCATGCTGTCGTAGGCCGAACCATCTTCCTGTTGTGCTTGCGGGCTGGCTTTCAGGCTGTAGCTGAGTATTTCGCCAATGCCGGTGGTGACAGGGCCGAGTTCCGGCTCCAGCCCTTGCGGCAAAAGCGAGCGCAGGCTGGCAAGTCGGTTGCTGATCTGATTACGAGCGTCATAAATGTCGGTGCCATCGGCAAAGATCAGGGTGATCTGCGATAGCCCATAACGGGACAGGGAGCGGCTGTATAACAACCCAGGAAGACCGGTCAGGTTATTTTCCAGGGGCTGGGATATGCGCTGCTCGGTTTCCAGCGGCGAATAACCCTCGGCCAGGGTATTAATCTGCACCTGCACGTTGGTGATGTCCGGTACAGCATCTATGTTGAGCTGCTGATAGCTGTAAATACCCCACAGGGCCAGCAGGGCGCATAGTGCCATCATCAGACGGCGTCGTTCGATGGCGCCGTGTAAGAGAAAATCCAGCATGCTGCCCCCTTAGTGGCTGTGGCCGGCACTGGATTTCTCCAGTTCGGCCTTGAGCAGGTAACTGCCGCTGGCGACATAAGTCTCACCGGCCTGCAGCCCCTTGTGAATCAGGGTAAAGGCTCCATCGGAGGGGCCGGTTTCAACCGGCAGGGCGCGGCAACCTGAAGCATCACAACTGAATACCACCTGCCTGCCTTCGAGTGATTGCAGGGCGCTGTTTTCCACCACAATACCGCGCTGTCCGGCGGGCAATAACACATCGGCTTCGGCAAACATGCCGGGTTGCAGCAGGTTGTCGGCATTATTCAGCAGGGCGCGGGCGACAACCGTGCCGTTGTTCTGCCCGCTAGGCAGTAAATGCAGAACTTTACTGTGCACAGGCTGGCCGGCGATGTGTATTTCGAGGGGCAGGCCGGGGCGCACTTCACGCAGTTGCCCGCTGAAAACCTGTAGCTCCACAAACAGTTTGCGCTTGTCGTTTAAGGTAAACAGGCTTTGCTCCAGGGTAAGCTCCCCGGGGTTGGCATGCCGCTCGGTAATTTGCCCTGCAAAGGGCGCGCGGATTGGATAAATGCTCAGGCTCTGGCTGGATTCCACCTCCGCCAGTACTTGCCCTTCACTCACAAAATCCCCGGTTTGCACTTTCACACTACGCAAAATACCGGGGAAACGGGCGCGGATATGGCTGATACGTGCCGGGTCCTCCCTTAAAAAACCGTACAGGCGCAACCTGCGTTGCAGCTCGCCGGTTTTGGCTGTGTTTTGCACTATGCCGCTGCGCTGCAGGTTTGCCGGTGTGATAACCAGACTTTCATCGTGGGCATCCCCATGCTGATTGCCGTGTTCTTCCTCTTCAGGGCCATGGTTATGCTCAGATACGGCGAAACTGGTGAGACTAAATGCCAGTAATACGCAGCTGAGGCTGAAGGTGCGTAAAACCATCATTTTGCACCCCCGGTTTGCTGTTTACGGGCAGCGCGGCAGTGCGTGCTGCGTAAGCGGTAAATATGCTGATGGGGTTTGATCTGGCCAGCTTCACTGTTTGTGATTTGTGCATCACCGGGTGTGGCATTGGCGGCCTGGCTGCCCAGTGCGAACACCAGTGTGGAAAAAGCAAGGGATAAAACAAACGGACGAAAAACGCCCTTAACAGATAAATGCATAGGAATTCCGCTAACAACAGAATGATAAACAGGCGCACAAGCGCCGCTGATTCAGGGTTGAGGCAGGAATTAAACGATCGGTGGGCGGTATAACGAGGGATTATGGGCGTCGCGGGGTGCGGGTTTCAGGCTGTCAGGCCCGAGTGTGTAAACATATTGCTTGCTGTTGTTGTGCTGGCTTGTTGTCGGCAACTGGGATTGCTGGCTGTGGCAATGGCAGCAGTGCTGGCATTCAACTGTATGTTGCGGGTGCTTTTCGCTGTGGCTGTCCTGGTGCTCAGCAATTTGCGGGGCAAAATCCTGAGTGCCGGATGCATGTTCATCGGCCATGGCCCAAAAGGGTTGCAGGCTCAGCAGCAGAACAAGGCAGCAATGTAAAAAAGTTTTACCCATAAACATACGAGTCGTGAAGGTGGCGGCTACAGACAGGTGCCTTAGCAGAAGGTTGCAGAGGATATGCAAAAACTGATCTAAAAACCACCATCGATGCATTCATAATTTCCGATAATTATTATTATCGGAAATTGTGGTTATCGACGTTTTATCCAGCAAATTGCTATTTCGGGCTAATCTTTAGTCATTCCCACAGGTACACACCCATGCTGCGTCGGTTTTTGATTCATACCCTGTTGGCTTCCATTGCTGCTTTTATGCTGTTGCTGGGCATTGTTGTGCTGCTTGTTTGTTGTTCTTCCGCTTTGTTTTCAATTGAGGTTTTAGTGGCCGACTTACGACACACGGATGTCATAACCTGGCTGCTTAATGGGCGCTTTGGCGTATTGCCTGTTTGTGAGTTGTTGGGTTTTATGCTGCTGATGGCCGCTGCTGCGGGTTTTTCCGTTGCTATGCTCGTCAGAAATCGCCGTTTTCGCGGCATTGCCATGCAAAAAATTAAATTGCATGCAATGAAAAAAACCAATAAAAACAACGTATTGTTCTGTTCAGATCGTTTTGCGAAACGCTAGCCCCAATTTCGTTGCATAAATGGCAACAATCAATCCCAGTCATTAGGGTTTATTCCAGAAATAACCCGAGTAATATGCTCGGATTCAAATTCCGGAGGTGGATATGTTCAACCGTACATTAATCGCTCTTTTATTATCTGGATTAAGCCTGTCAGGCTTTGCCGATCAGGCTCCGCAGGGCTTGCCCGCTGAAGTTATCAAGGTAACTCCCCAGGTCCTTGGTCAGTATCTGGATGCCGTCGGCACCCTTAACGCAAATGAATCTGTAATGCTCAGCCCGGAAACCTCAGGCCGTATTGCTGCCACACCTGTTGTTGAGGGTGCATTTGCCCGCAAGGGTGAAATTCTGATTCAGCTCGATGATGAAACCTACCGCGCCCAGCTCAAAGAAGCCCGCGCCCGCCAGAAGCTGAGCGAGATTGAACTCGATCGCCTTGAAAAACTGCTCAAGCAAAATGCCACCAGCCAGACCGAAGTGGATAAAGCAGAAGCCAATGTGAAGATCTATCAAGCCCAGACCGAATCCGCTCAGGCTACCCTGGAAAAACGTTACATCCGCGCACCGTTTGATGGTTTTGCCGGCATCCGTACTGTCAGCAGCGGTGAATACGTCAATGCCGGCACTGAGCTGCTGGTTTTTGTTGACAGTAAAAAACTCAAACTGGATTTCAGCCTGCCAGAGGCTGCGGTAAATGCCGTGAAAGTTGGCCAGAAGCTGACCGTTAAAGTGGATGTTGCCAACGTGCAGGCCGAAGGGCAGGTGGTTGCTATCTCCCCTCGCCTCGACAGCAAAACCCGCAGTTTTGCCGTGCGTGCAGTGGTTGATAATGCCGATGGCCAGCTTAAACCCGGTTTGTTTGCCAAGGTGAAACTTGAAGTTTCCAGCCAAAGTGATGCCATCGTGGTACCTGAGCAGGCCTTAATTCCCCAGGGTAACCGCTATTTCGTAATGAAAGTGGTGGATGGCGTAGTCGCCATGGCGCCGGTCAGCCTTGGGCAGCGTCAGCGTGGCACAGTGCAGATCACCGAGGGTGTGAATGCCAATGACGTGGTGATTACCGCCGGCCAGATCAAATTGCGCCCCGGCGCACCTGTAACCCCCCTCTTCCCGCAAACCGCTGCGCAATAACAGGGGGCTGACATGAAGATATCTGATCTCAGCATACAGCGCCCGGTCCTTGCGACCGTGATGAACCTGCTGATTATTCTGGTGGGTTTGATTGCCTACAAAAGCCTGACGGTACGTGAATACCCCAACATTGATGTGCCCGTGGTAACGGTGGAAACCAGTTATGCCGGTGCCAACGCCAGCATTATTGAAAGCCAGGTGACCCAGATACTGGAGGATTCCCTCTCCGGCATTGAAGGCATTGACTATATGTCATCCAACAGCCGTGCGGAAAAATCCCAGATTACTGTGTATTTCCACCTCGACCGCGACCCGGATGCTGCCGCGAGTGATGTACGTGACCGTGTGGGTCGTGTGCGTGGCCAGTTACCGGACGATATTGATGAGCCGGTTGTCGCCAAGGTAGAGGCCGATGCCCAGCCGATTATCTGGCTGGCATTCTCCAGTACAAAACACACGCCGCTGGAAGTGACTGAATTTGCCGACCGCCGTGTAAAAGACCCGCTGCAAACCCTGCCGGGTGTTGCCAGTGTGCGGATTGTGGGTGAACGCCGTTATGCCATGCGCATCTGGCTGGACCGCGACCGCATGGCCGCAACCCATGTGACCGCCGCCGATGTGGAAGCCGCCCTGCGCGCCCAGAACGTGGAAATTCCGGCCGGACGTATCGAAAGCGCCGAGCGTGAATTTACCGTCTTAACCAAAACCGACCTGCAAACGCCGGATGAATTTAAAGACATCATAGTGCGCAAAGAAGCCGGTTATCTGGTGCGTATCGCCGATGTGGCCAAGGTTGAAGTGGGCCCAGCGGATGAGCGCATGATTTCCCGTTTCAAAGGTCAGAATGCGGTTGCCCTGGGTGTGGTAAAACAATCCACCGCCAACCCGCTGGACGTTTCTGCCGCAGTGCGTGAGCTGCTGCCACGTATTCAGGAAAACTTCCCTGAAGGCATGGAAGTGCAGGTTGCGTACGATTCCTCCGTATTCATTTCCCGTTCGATTGATGCGGTTTACCAGACCATTATCGAGGCCATCATTCTGGTGGCGCTGGTAATCTTCCTCTTTCTGCGTGACTGGCGTGCAACTCTGATCCCGCTGGTGACCATTCCGGTATCCCTGATCGGCGCGTTTGCCATGATGCAGCTGTTTGGCTTCTCGATTAACACCCTGACCCTGCTGGCCATGGTGCTGGCGATCGGCCTGGTGGTGGACGATGCCATAGTTGTGCTGGAGAACATTTACCGTTACATCGAAGAAGGTATGAAACCACTGCAGGCCGCATTTAAAGGCATGCGCGAAATCGGCTTTGCGGTTATCGCCATGACCTTCACCCTGGCAGCGGTGTTTGCGCCGGTTGCGTTTACCCCCGGACGCACCGGCAAACTCTTCACTGAATTTGCCCTGACCCTGGCTGGCGCGGTGATTGTATCGGGCTTTGTGGCGATTACCCTCGCCCCTATGCTGTCGTCCAAGCTGCTCAAGGCGCACCACAACCCTAACTGGTTCTACCTCAAGGGCGAAGAAGTGCTCAATGGTATTACCGGCTTTTACCAGCGCCTGCTGGGTCTGGCACTTCGTCACCGCCTGGTGATTATGGGGCTGGGTATCACCACTATTGTGGCCGTGGGGCTGATGCTGACCACCCTGCGTGAAGAGCTTTCCCCCGTGGAAGACCGTGGTGTGCTAATCGGTTATTCGATTGCCCCCGAAGGCGCCAGTGTGGCCTACGTGGATAAATATGCACGCCAGATTGAGGCTATCTACGCAGGTGTGCCAGAGCAGGAGCGTTATTTCATGATCGTGGGTTTCCCGACCAGTACCAACAGCATTTCTTTCCTCGGGGTGCGTGACTGGGAAGAGCGTGACCGTTCTACCCAGGATATTGCCCAGTCCCTGATGGGACCGATGTTTGGTGGTATTACCGGTACTATGTCATTTCCTATGCTGCCGCCTTCCCTCGGGCAGAGCATAGTGTCCCGTCCGGTGGAGTTTGTAATTCAGACCACGGGCAACTACGACCAGCTGAATGGTCTGGTGCAGCAGGTAATGGGGGCTATTTACACTAACCCCATGTTTGCCCAGCCGGATGTGGATTTAAAACTCAACAAACCTGAGCTGAGCCTGGATGTGCTGCGTGATAAAGCCGCCGATGTGGGCGTGGGTGTAAGTGAAATTGGCCGCACCCTGGAAACCATGGTGGCCGGGCGCAACGCTACACGCTTTAAAAAGGACGGCGAGCAATACGATGTGGTGATGCAGGTGGCGGATGTGGATCGCAGCAACCCTGCGGACCTCACCAATATCTATGTGCGCAGCAGTAACGGTGAAATGATTCAGCTGGCCAACCTGGTGAAGGTGAATGAAACCGTTGCACCTGTGGCCCTTAACCACTTCAACAAACTTAAATCCGCCACCATCCAGGCCAGCCTGGCCCCGGGGGTTGATCTGAGCAAGGCCCTCGCCTTTGTGCAGGATACTGTCAATCAGGTAGCTGCCGAACAAAAAGTGGATGTGCAGACCGACTTAGGTGGCCAGAGCCGCGAATTCCGCGATTCCAGCAGTGGCCTTGGGCTGACGTTTATCCTCGCCCTGCTGTTTATCTATCTGGTGCTGGCGGCGCAGTTTGAAAGCTTCAAAGGCCCGCTGATTATTATGCTTTCGGTGCCGCCGGCCCTGCTGGGCGCCCTGCTGACCCTGAAGTTCACCGGCGGTTCGCTCAACGTGTACAGCCAGATTGGCTTGTTAACCCTGATCGGCCTGATTACCAAACACGGTATTCTGATTGTGGAGTTTGCTAACCAGCTGCAGGAAGCCGGTAAAAACAAACTGGATGCCGTTATGGAAGCAGCCGCCCTGCGTCTGCGTCCGATTCTGATGACCACGGCCGCCATGGTGTTAGGTGCAATCCCGCTTGCGCTGGCGACCGGCGCAGGTGCGGAGAGCCGCTCACAGATCGGCTGGGTAATCGTCGGTGGCATGACCTTCGGTACCCTGCTCACCCTGTTTGTGGTGCCAGCCTTCTATACGCTGATTGCGGGTAAACCCAAGGCGATTGCCGAAGCGCAATAACCCAGTAAGCTGAACAAAACGCCCCTTGTGCAGTGATGCCAAGGGGCGTTTTGTTTTTTAATTTCCGTTATGATCACGCCAGCTAAGGAATCTGCCGTGAAAACATCGCCCCAACCCATTTTCGATAACCTGGACTACTGGTCCGATCCTTTTCTGAACCCCGATGCCCTGACTGCGGGCCTGTCGCTCAAGCCCGAGCAGCGCTGGGATATGGCCCATTCGGCTAAATTTCTGTTCAGTTACAACGGTTCCACCGCCACATTTAATGCCTACCGCCGTGAGGTGGAACGCCTGCTGCAATGGACCTGGGGGGTGCGCGATACCAATCTTAACAAGCTGCGCCGCGAGGATATCGAAGCCTTTGTGCAGTTTTGCATGGACCCACCACCCAGCTGGACCGGTGACAAACAATGCGCGCGCTTTCGCAATCACAATGGCCAGCGCGAAGCCAACCCCGAATGGCGGCCTTTTGTGATCAGTCAGAAAAAGAACCAGCCCGAGGTACACAGCCACAGCCTTTCTCAAAAAGCCCTGCAGGCGATTTTTGCGATTTTATCCTCGTTTTTTAACTACCTGATTCAGGAGCAATACTGCAGCAGCAACCCGGTTGCCCTGATTCGCCAAAAAAGTAAGTTTTTGCAGAAATCCCAGAACCGCGAGCCTATCCGGCGCATTTCCAACTTCCAGTGGGATTATGTGCTGGGGGTTGCAGAGCAACTGGCCGATGCCGACCCCGAACACGAACGCACCCTGTTTATCATCAATTGCCTGCTGGGCATGTATTTGCGTATTTCAGAGCTGGTGGCTGATGAACGCTCTACCCCTGTGATGGGGGATTTTCGCGTCGATCACGACCACAACTGGTGGTTTCACGTGGTGGGTAAAGGCAACAAAGCGCGCATGATTACTGTATCCGATGCCATGCTCGCCGCCCTGAAACGCTACCGCCGCAGTCTGGGGTTAACATCGCTGCCCTATCCAGGCGAGCAGCTGCCCTTAGTCAGTAAATTGCATGGTACCGGCCCGGTGACCAGTACCCGGCAGATACGCTATCTGGTGCAAAGTGTGTTTGATATGACCTTTGAAAAGATGCGCAGCGAAGGGCTGGAGGATGAAGCCACGGAACTGCGCAGCGCTACCGTGCACTGGCTGCGCCATACCGGAATTTCAGAGGATGTAAAACTGCGCCCCCGCGAGCATGTGAAAGAAGATGCCGGCCACAGCAGTATGGCCACCACGGACAAATACATCGACAGCGAACTGCGCGAGCGCCACGCCTCAGGGCGTAATAAAAAGATCAAACGGGAAGCCCACGAATAGTCACCCAAACAAAAAACGCGCCTAAAGAGGCTGCGTAAAAACGTTAGCGAGGCAGTCAGAGCAAGGCAAAAACGAGCGAAAAAGCGCAGTTTATAGATCATAAATGAGCATTCTGAGTTCGTTTTTAACAAAGTTCTGACAACGCAGATAGTTTTTACATGGCCTCTGAAGGCGCGTTTTTTGACTGTATATCGCACATCAAAACATGTGCTGACCACCGTTGGCCGCAATGTTGGAGCCGGTAATAAACCCGGATTCATCCGCTGCAAGGAAACTCACCACCCGGGCGATTTCCTCCGGCGCACCGAAACGCCCCACGGGAATGCCCTTGAGGATTTCATTACGCACTTCTTCCGCCACCTCCATGATCATGGAGGTGGCGATATAACCCGGGGAAACCGTGTTTACGGTAACACCCTTACGCGCCACTTCCTGGGCCAGTGCCTTAGTGAAACCATGGATACCGGCTTTGGCGGCTGAATAGTTTGCCTGGCCAAACTGACCTTTCTGGCCGTTCACGGATGAAATATTGATGATGCGACCGAAGTTCTGGTCGAGCATGCCGTTGATCACCAGACGGGTCACGTTAAACATGCTACTCAGGTTGGCGTCGATAACCTCATGCCACTGGTAGGGCTGCATCTTACGGAAGGTGGTATCGCGGGTGATACCGGCGTTGTTTACCAGAATATCAATGGTGCCCATTTCTTTGGTGATGCCATCGATGCAAGCTTCGCAGGAGGCGTAATCACGGATATCGGCAAAGGCGATCGCAATGTCGTAACCATCACGGGCCTGCTCTTTCTGCCATTCAACGGCCCTGTCCTTGTTGCCGTTGCTGTAATAACCAGCGACTACCTGATAGCCCTTGTTGGCTAACTCCCGGCAGATATAGGTACCAATACCGCCTGTACCACCTGTCACGAGCGCAATGCGTTTCTTTTCCATGTGAATCTCCTTGTGGTGAGTTTGTAACCCTAATGGGCACAAATGACGGTTGCGTGACCATTAAGGGGTCTTCCATGCCGACTGCGGACTGACATGTATGGCTTATTGTTCTTTTTATGTAGGCGAGAGCTTGCTGTATAATGCGCGGCTTTTTGAAAGGCACAGAGACCGGCCCATGAAGTTCATCATCAAACTCTTCCCAGAGATCACGATTAAATCCAAACCGGTGCGCAAGCGTTTTATCACGCAGCTGCGCCGTAACATCAAAGCCGTTCTCAACAATGCCCAGATTGACGCTATCGTGCAAGGCGTTTGGGACAACATCGAAGTCACCACCGAAAGCCAGGATGAAGCCCTGTGTGAGCGCATTATGGATGTGCTGACCAGCATCCCCGGCATTGCCAAAGTACTCGCTGTAGATGCACTGCCACTGGTGGATTTTGACGGTGTTTATCAGGCTGCCCTGCGCCACTACGCCCATCAACTGAAGGGCAAATATTTCTCTGTGCGGGTTAAACGCGCCGGTCGCCACGACTTCACTTCCCTGGATATGGAAAAATATGTCGGCGGAGGCCTGAGACAAAATACTGAAGCCGCGGGTGTGCGCCTGACCGATCCCGATATTGAAGTGAAAATTGAAATCAAACAGGACAAGGTTTTCATTGTGCGTGAAACCCGCAAAGGTCTGGGCGGTTTCCCCCTCGGCACCCAGGATGCGGTACTGTCGCTGATTTCCGGTGGTTTTGACTCCAACGTTTCCAGTTACCTGATGATGAAGCGCGGCCTGCTGACCCACTTCTGTTTTTTCAATCTGGGGGGCAACGCACACGAGGTGGGTGTTAAACAGGTTGCCCACTACCTGTGGAGCAAGTTTGGCAGCTCCCACAACGTGAATTTTGTGACCATTCCGTTTGAGGATGTGGTCGGCGAAATCCTTAAAAACGTGGATAACGCCTACATGGGCGTGATTTTAAAACGCATGATGCTGCGCGCCGCGAGTGAAGTGGCTAAAGATATGAAAAAGGTGGAAGCCCTGGTGACCGGCGAAGCCGTTGCCCAGGTTTCCAGCCAAACCCTGCGTAACCTGTCGGTGATCGACAGCGTGACGCAAACCCTGGTGCTGCGCCCGTTAGTGACCTGGGATAAACAGGACATCATCGACACCTGCCGCGTGATCGGCACCCATGATTTTGCTGCCAGTATGCCGGAATTCTGCGGTGTGATTTCCGTGAACCCTACGGTTAAAGCGGAACCGCGCAAGGTAGAGGCTGAAGAAGCTAATTTTGATTTTGCCGTGCTTGATGCCGCAATCGCCGCCGCCCGCATTCAGCGTGTGGCCGATGTGCTGGAAACCCAGCAGGGTCTGATGGATGTGACTTTGGTGGAAATCCCGGCAGCAAGTGATGTGATCATCGATGTGCGCGCACCGGCGGAAGAAGAAGCCAAGCCCCTGCAATTAACCAATAACACGGTATTAAAAATTCCGTTTTACGAGCTGGGTAAACGCATTAAAGAATTACCGGATGATAAAACCTACCTGCTCTACTGTGAAAAAGGCACCATGAGTCAGCTGCATGCGCAGCAAATGACCCAGGATGGCCGCACTAATATCCGCGTGTATAAACCGAAAAAAGATAAATAAGCTGAAATAAAAAAGCGGGCAATGCCCGCTTTTTTATTGCCCGTTTTATTGTGGAATTTTGCGTTTTGGGCGCCAGCCGGTGAACAGCGCAACCCCCACAAACACCAACAACAAACCGATAATCTGAAAAATACCCGGTATAACCCCCATCACCAGGCTCGCTAACAAGGTAAAAACCGGTACCAGGTTAAACGCGATGGCAGATTTATCCGGCCCGAGCTGCTGCACACCTTTTAACCAATAGATGTAGGCCAACACTGAGCCGCAAACACCCATATACAGCAAAATAACATGTGAGTGCACGGGCAACTGCGGAATATCCCGCAAGGGGTTTTCCAGTAACAATGCCGCCAGCATCAGGCTGATGGCGCCTGTGCTGACTGTCCAGCGGGCGAATTGCATGGACGGAATATGCGGCGCAAAACGCTTAGAACCTACGCTGTACAAGCTCCATACCAGGCAGGCGAGCAACATCCAAAAATCCCCGGTGGCGACCTTTAATTGGGTGAAATGCCCAGCGGTCACAACCAGTGCCACCCCCATAAACGCAAACACCATACCGGCATATTGGGCACGGCTGATGCGGGTGCCGAGCATCCACACGGAAAGCTGGGTTGAGACCATGGGCGACAGAGCCATAATAAGCGCGCCATTCAGGGCGGTGGTGGTGTGTAATGCGGTAAAAAACGCGTAGTTAAAACCAAACACCCCGAGAATGCCGAGTGGAATCATGCGTGCCATATCACCCACGCCTATCTGGGATTCCGCACGTCCGGTATAGAGGCGCATGGCACTGAAAATCACCAGGGCAATAAAAAATCGTTCGGCTGCGGCAGTGAGTGGTGCTACTTCGCCGGCAAGGGCCTGGGCGGCATTAAAGTTTGTGCCCCAGAAAAATGTGCTGATAATCACCAGCAGCCAGACATTGGCGAGTGGCATTGTGGCTCCGAAAATAGTGAGATAAAAAAAGCGGGCTTTGCCCGCTTTATTATTTGTTCTTAACTGGCCAGGGCCGGCAGTATCAAGCCCCATCCCAGGTAAATAGCGCTTTCAATTAACGGGCGTGCATCGGCCTGTTCATCCCCCGCCGCAATAATAATGCGCGCCGACAAACTGGTCAGTCCCATGTAGGCCAGTAAAAACAGCACGGAGCTGAGCAGCCAGGCCAGGGCTGATAACGTCAGTTCAAATTCGAGTGATGCCGCAAAATGGGCGCCACCGGTAATCGCCAGGGCAGCACCAATATGCTGGGCGCAGGCCCGCAGGGTTTGGCCCTGATCACCATTGGTAATGGCGCTGACGATACGCTCCTGCCCCATGGAGAGACGAATACGCGCTTCAAAGGCGAGCAGAATCTGGGAAATGACAAAACCGCAGAACAGGGCCAGAAAACTGAGGGCCATATCCTGGAAATTCAGGTTTACATCCGCCGCAACCCATTCCATGGCGGCACGCAGAATGATTGCCGTACCGATTAAATGCGCACCCATAAGATAGGCTGCGGAGGTATTACCACCTTCCAGCTCATCGTTGAGTTTTAAGGTTGGCAACACCCATTTATCCAAAAAGATTGCGCCAAGGCGTAAGAATAAAATCGCAAAAATGCCGTAGCTGGTCACCAATACCCATTCAGACCAGAGGGTCAGACTGAATTCACCGGCAGTAACACCCGAGAGTGCAATGGCGAGGGCCAGCATGCTGGCGGCTGAGTCGATATTAATACCACCGCTGCGCGCGGTTTTATTGTGCAACCAGGTGCGGTTTAACCAACGCATGGTTAATACCAGGGTCAGTACAGCCAGTAAATCGATCAAAATAAACTGAAAATAGGCGGGATTCATCGCGGTAACGGGGTATCCGTGGCATCAGAAGTGAGGGTCAGTATAATGACGTTTTTTTGCCACAAAGTCATGGGGATCAAGGGTGAAGATAGTATCTTTTAACGTGAATGGTATTCGCGCCAGACAACATCAGATGGAAGCTATCACCCGGGATTTGCAGCCCGATATTCTGGGTCTGCAGGAAGTTAAGGCAGAAAACAGCCAATACCCGGAAGCAGATATCCGCCCCCTAGGCTGGCACAGCGAAGTGCACGGGCAAAAAAGTCATTACGGTGTGGCCCTGCTCAGCAAACAAGCGCCCCTCGCCTGCCAGAAAGCCTACCCATGGGATGACAGCGAAGCCCAGCGTCGTTTTATTCACTGCAGTTATGCCACGGCTTCGGGCAAAACTTTGCACGTAATTAATGGTTATTTTCCCCAGGGCGAAAGCCAGGACCACCCCCTTAAATATCCGGCCAAACGGGCTTTTTACGCGGACCTGCAACGCTATTTAACGGAAAACTTCACTGCCGATGACTGGCTGATCGTGATGGGTGATATGAATATCTCCCATACGGATTTGGATATTGGTATAGGTGAAGCCAATGCCAAACGTTGGTTAAAAACCGGTAAATGTTCGTTTTTACCCGAAGAGCGCGAGTGGCTGAATACCCTGCTGCAATTTGGCCTGACGGATAGCTATCGCCATTTGCACCCTGGCAGCACAGATAAATTCAGTTGGTTTGATTACCGCAGCAAGGGCTTTGAGGATGAACCCAAACGTGGCCTGCGCATTGATTTAATTCTGGTGTCGAACAACCTTGTGCCCCACATTAAGGCTGCCGATATTGATTATGCGATCCGCGGCATGGATAAACCTTCTGATCACGCGCCCATCTGGCTGGAATTGGATCTCTGACGGATTCCTGCCCTGCGCAAATAAAAATGGCCTCTTTCGAGGCCATTTTTATTGATTAATTTTGTTGCCTCATCTGCAACATATATTGGCGCCAGGCGTCGGCCTGGCTTTTAACTTCGTTATAGCGGCTGGCAGCCTGCATGCTTTCCAGCGCTGCATCGGTTTTGTTGAGGCGATAAAGCGCAATACCCTGATAAATCAAAATCAGGCCATGTTGTTTATTGTCGAGTTTTTTATCTAGCAGCTGGCCTGCCAGGGGCAATACCGCGCTCCATAGTTCCGCATCAACCTGCATTTGCAGCAGCCACACACCATCCTCGATACGGGCAAAATCATCAAACAAAGATTGCAGCACAGCGCGGGCTTTTTCCCGTTCGCGGGCTTGCAGCCAGGCCTGCAGCAACAAACGGCGTTCTTTTTCATCCAGTGTTTTTTGCTGTCCGAGCTGGTTTAAAACCTGGCCGGTTTTCAGGGGCGCACCACTGACACCTAAAAGTTGCGCATAACTGACCACTTCCGCATCGCTGAAGGCAAAGCCCTGGTTGCTGGCGGCATAACGCACCGCTGCCGCTTCGCTGAGTTTATTCTGCAGCTGTAACATGCCGCTTTTTTGCAACCAATAATCTTTTTTATCCGGGAAATGGCTTAATAAAATATCGCTGTAATACAGGGCGCGATCATATTGCCGGGTTTGAAAACAGCCTGCGAATGCGAGCAATAACCAAGGCTCTTTTATTTCGCCGCTGCGTTTTATGGCTTCTTCAATAAAAGGTAAACCGGGTGCGAATTTTTCCTGAGCATAAAAACCTGCGCCCAGTAGAGCAAAAGCCGTGGCGGGAGCATCTGTGGGCAATGTTTGCAGCCACGGCTGCAGGCTTTGAATCAGTGCCGCGTAGTCGCCCTGCGAAAAATAAATCTGTGCGGATTGCACACGTAGCTGATTGCGGGTCGCCTCATCCAGATTGTCGATTTTGAGTGCCTGTTGCAGGCGCTGCTGGGCCGCCGGCAATTGATTGCGCTGCATTTCAAGCTGCGCATAGGTTTGTAAGGTGAGTGCCATGGCCAGGGGGGCATTGGCCACATCTTTTAATAAATCGTCCAGATCCCCGGCAGCCTGGGGTAATTTACCTTCACCTAACAATGCCTGAATGCGGGTTAATTTTTCATAGGTATAGGGTGAAATACCCTGGCCTGCCATGGCCTGCCCGATAAAAAAACATAAAACCCCTGCCCATAAAAACCGCACTATTTTTTCTCCAGCTTAAATTCAAAGGGCAATGTGGCAACCTGCGGCACAGGTTTGCCGTCAACCAGCTTGGGTTTGAATTTATAACGGTAAGCAGCACGGATAGCTTCACGTTCGAAAACACCTTTTGGTTCAGCCTTGATGACTTCAATGTCATCCACTGCCCCACTGGCATTAATTTGCATGCGTAAAACGACCAAACCTTCAATTTTGCGCGCCAAGGCCTGGGGCGGGTAAACCGGCTCAATTTGTACAAGGGGCATGACATCTGAATCCCCTGCGCTATAGCCCCCTAATAAACTGCCTATCGCCTGCCCTTTAAAGGAGGCAAGTGCCGAGGGTAACCCGGGCAATGGGGCAGCGCCCATGGGTGAAGGTGGTGTATTTTCTGTGGCTTGCGGTGCAGCAGGTACCGGAGGTTGCCGGGGTGGTTCCGGGGGTGAATCCTGGCGGTTTTTAAGCTGACTTTTGCTGTCGCGCAGCTCGCGGATAAAATTCACGCTTACCTGGGATGACGATGCGTTTTGTGTGATCGCCGGCGGCTGCACTAACCACTGCATAAACCAAAACACTAACAGTGCCAGCATAATGCCCGTCACAAACGACATCGTCAGGCGCATGTTATGGCACCTGATCGGCGGCGATAGAGATATTATCAACCCCCGCCATGCGGATCTGATCCATTACCCGCACTAATACGCCGGTACGTGCATCGCTGTCGGACTGAATCACAACCGCGCTTTCCGGATTTTCAGCGCGCAGTTTTTCGATATTGGCGCGTACCGCACGAATATCCACTACCCTGCGGTCAATCCAGATGGCGCCATCGGGTTTAATGGCCACCATAATATTGCCTTTATCCGCCTGCACGGCGCTGGCCGCTGCGGGGCGATTAATACTGATGCCACTTTCTTTCACAAACGAAGTGGTGACGATAAAAAATATCAGCATGATAAAAACGATATCGAGCATGGGTGTCATGTCGATAAGGGTTTCTTCGGATTCCTGGTTGATGTGGCGGCGACGCATAATTATTTCACCAGTGAGTCTTCAAAATGGGCTAAATGGTGTTTGGCCATGGCATTAAAGCGGGAGCGAAAATACAGCCCCAACAATGAAATCACCATGCCTGCCATGGTCGGCAAGGTTGCTTTGGAAATACCACTGGCCATTTCCCGCGCATTGCCGGTACCGGTAACCGCCATTACATCAAATACGCTGACCATGCCCGATACAGTGCCAAGCAACCCCAGCATGGGGCACAGGGCAATTAATAAACCAATCAGGC
Source organism: Oceanospirillaceae bacterium (assembly GCA_024234265.1). Classification (GTDB taxonomy): domain Bacteria; phylum Pseudomonadota; class Gammaproteobacteria; order Pseudomonadales; family Oceanobacteraceae; genus JACKOM01. The sequence goes on along the minus strand of JACKOM010000005.1, from coordinate 160,037 downwards.
TCAGGTTTTTTTCAAGCGCAGCTTTTGTTTGTGCAATGCTTGCGGTACGAATTTGCAGCGCAAACCAACTGCTTTTATCGGTGCGTATATGCCATGCCTGCACAGCTGCGGCACACATTATTTGTGCATCAAACTTTAAAAACCGGTAGCGCTCGGCAATTAAACTGCACAGCAAAATTGTCAGCAGCAGAATAAGCGCCAGCACAGGCCCGCCGGCATTTAAAAAAACCGTGATCTGATTAATGGCCTGCATCTTGTGCACCGCGGGCGGTTTCGGCGCGCTCGGCTATCATGCCCGCCGCTTGTTTATCCAATAGTTGAATCAGATTGCGGCTGCGGGTGCTTAGCAGGTTATGCATTAATAATAACGGGATGGCTGCCACCAAACCCTGCACGGTAGTGATCAATGCCTGGGAGATACCCGCCGCCATTAATTTCGGATCGCCAGTGCCAAACAAAGTGATGGACTGGAACGTAGCAATCATCCCCACCACTGTGCCTAACAAACCCATGAGGGGCGCTACTGCGGCGAGTAATTTAATTAATGATTGCCCTTTTTCCAGTGCCGGTAATTCTGCCAGCACGGCCTCATCGATTTTTTTCTCCAGGGTATCGGTATCCTGCTGCAAGTCTGTACGGTAAACAGCCATTATCCGCCCAAGCGGATTATCAGAGCTGATTTGCGTGGAATTCACCTGGCGTTGCACACCTGTATTTATTTTATGCAGGGCAAACATACGCATGGCGGCGTAACAAACCCCCAGTACTGTCAGCAGCATGATGCAATAACCGATAAAACCGCCCTGACGAATACGCTCCATCAAATTTGGGCTTTGGGCATACAGGCCCAGCATTACACCCCGGGTTGGATCTATCGCTACCGGTGCAAAAACGGATTTATCCTGCAGGTAATCATCCAATAAAGCAGCCTCTCCGGGTTGGCGGTTTAATTCAATAAAGCTGTGGCTTTCATCATCATATTGCAGATAACCATTGTCATTGAAAGCAACAAAAGGTCCGACCTTGTAGATGGCATCCTGCGAAACCGAGCCATCTTCGGCAACCACTTCACGGGTTTCATTATTGATATCGGCCTGTGCTGTCATGTGGCGCTGCATGCTCAGCCACAAACCTTCCAGCTCGTGGATATCCGGCAAACTTTTACTGGCCGCTAACTTTTCCAGTAAAACCTGATCTTCCTCAGAGGTAGCAATTAACGAAGCCTGTTTAAGGCTGATGACATCCTGGGATACCTGGCGTACTACACCAAACATTTCCCCAAGGTTGCCGAGTTTTAAACGCAAAATTTCAGATTGTTTATTCAGCGCCTGTTCATTGTTATCAAATTGGCTGCGCAATTCTTTGCTGCGATTTTTTAAGGAATTTAATTCGCTTTGCGCAGTGTTCAGTAAATTGCGCTGCTCATTGCGTGCGCTTAAGAATTTTTGCTCCCGTTCCTGATTGATGCGGGCATCGGCTGCGTTTTCTTGCTGGATATTGCTCAGCAACGCGGCAAGCGAATCAGGCTGGGTTTGAGGTTCGGATTTTGTGTCGGCAAATGCGCTGGAGACGCTCAGAAAAATTGCCAGAGTGCATATCAGACGCTGCATGTCAGTGCTCCAGGGTGCGAATTGGCAAAGTTAACATGCTGGGGGCGGATTGTTTGCGCGCAATCTGCAGGCCTTTTTGCAGGCTGTTCAGATAACTATTATCGAGCACAAGCCATTGGCGGGTTTTAATATCAAAGCCATAGGCGGCCTCGCCATCTAAGGTGACATAATAAAAGCCAGCCCGCCCAAGGCGCAGATAATCAACCAGCTTGCCGTCAGGATTTTTATCCCGGTAAGCCTCTATGGTACGCCCGTATTCAAGCTCTATCTGATAGGCCTCCAATACACGGCGATATTTTTCCGCCACACTGATATCGGCCGATAACAATAAGCCCCGCAATTGATTAATGCGGTTATTACGCTCTTCCTGTAAAAAGGGTAAATCCAGGCTGACAAAAATTGCGAGGGCATCCAGCATGCGTGCCATCAGGGGCATAATGCCCTGCTGGGTGCGCTCAATATCGTTGATTTGCTGATCGATACTGCTCAGCTCGTTGCGCTGATTTTCGATGATGCTGCCAAGTTGCTGGTTATAAACCCGCAACTGGTCAGATTCCGCAATGACATTACGATAGTTTTGCAGTAACTGGCGCTGCTCATCATCTAATGCATCGATTTTTTTTTGCGATGCAGCAGAATTTTGTATTCCGCTGCCGGCAGCCTGCTCAACCTGTTGCAGGCTGGTTTGCGCCAGTGCTGTGCTAATAAAGCTGCACAGCACAAGCCCCCCAATAAATTTTAAAGCCATGTTATGTCCTTATAACTCGCTGATTTTCATCCCGCGCTTTTCAGCCTGATCATGCATGGTTTTAGGAATTAACACGCCGGTGCTGGCGTTTTTATCATGCAGATAGGTACGGGTTACGCGCTTAAGATCTTCCAGGCTGACTTTTAATACATTCTGGCGGAACTGGTTGCGCCACTGGGGTGTACGCCCACTGCGCTGATTGTGATAAGCCTGTTTGGCTTCGCCCGCCGGTGAGCCGGGTTTATCTATGCTGGAAATCACACCCAGAATCGCCTGCTCCAGCATGCTGTAACTGTGCTCAGTTTTTAACATCCATTCGATGGCGCGGTCGAAATCTTGCAGGGTTTCGGTAAAACGCGGGTCGCGGTATGAATAAAATTTAAAACAGGCAGAACCGTTGTCCTGGCTTGCACCACCGCCATAGGCGCCGCCTTTTTCACGAATTGCGGTATGTAAAAAGCCATTGCGCAAAAAACCACCCAATACAGTCAGGGCAGGTGCGTCAGGGTGGTCCGCCGCTACCGTCGGGTAGGCTTTGGCACAGAAACTGACCTGTGACGGTACAATCCAGGCTACATTCACACATTCGCGCACATGGGGTAACGAAAATTGCCCGGGGGCTTTTTCACCGGCAATTTGCCAGCTGTTTTTCAAGTGCGCACTGAGGTTATCAATATGTTGTGCATCGGTAATCAATACGTGTTCTTTGCGAGCACCGCTTAATTTATTGCGCAGTGCTGCCAGCTGGTTAGCCAGGCTTGCAGAGAAGTTGTTGTCTTCCAGTTTTTTCACTAACTCACGCAGGCGTAAAATGCTGGGTAAACCACCCACCTGATAGGCCACTTTTGCCGATGGAGCCATACCGCTGGCGGCGAGCCCCATAGCTAAGTTATGGCCATGGCCGGTAATGCTTTGTTCTTTGCGCATTTTGTTCTGCGCAATTAATTCTTTAATACGGCGATGCTCATCAAAACGCGCGTTCAGCAGAGTGTCCTGAATTAAATCTGAGAATGCTGCACCGTTACGGGCCAACGCTTTACCTGAGATACTCCAGTAACCCAGTGTGTTTTGCTCGTTTTCAAGGGCGCTGCGAATGGTGCTGTAACTGCTGATATTGCCGCAAATCAGCGATTGTTTTTGCTGGGTTTGTAAATAGTCCAGCTCCCCTGACCCAACTTCGGTAATGGCCTGGGTTAATAAGGGCAACAACAGAATTTCATCATCGGACAGTGCAGGCAGATCCATAATGAGCTGCTGATAAACAAGACCGTTGGTGCCCTGTTTGTAGAAATAACCATTCTGGTTTTCGCTGACGATTTGAATATCCGCGCCTGGAATCAATAATTCGCCGGCCACATCCTGCAGTGTCACCTTAGGCAACAGGGATTCGTCATCCACCTGAGCCTGGCGATCTTCCAGTGCTTTTGCCTGGGCGACGATGCGGGATTTATCCTCCGCCGTTAATGCAGCCGCGATTTTTTGCAGCTGCAATTTCTCTGCGGCTTCTTTGCGCACATTAAATTGATCGTCCGGATACAGACTCAGGGTTACACGGTGCGGGTTATCGAGCAGGTGTTTTTCAATCAGGCTGCGTACAAAGTCAGAATTTTGTGCTTTTTCGCGCAGACGCAACAACGCGGCATCTAAATTCAGTGCGCTGATAGGGTCGCCATAATGGGTGGCAGCACCCAGGGAGGATAAAATTAATTGCAGGCCATAGGGGTAACCATCACCACCGATTTCACGTTGCGACAATTCAAGCTGATGTAATACGGCTTCTATTTGCTCAGGGCTGACACCTTTTTCAGCCACATCACGCAGTGTGTCCAGCACCAGCTTTTCCACTGCAGCAACATCTTCAAGGTCACTACCCTCTACGCCGCAGACAAAACACATTTCTTTGTTGGAATCTTCAAGACCACACAATGGTGATGGTGAGCTGCCGAGCTGGGTGGTTTCCAGTGCATGACGCAAAGGCGAACTGCTGTTTTCCAGTAGGATATTACTTAAAAACTGCGCTTCCAGCTGCTCATCAAGCTGGGTGCTGTGGCCAAGTAACCAACCCACTACGTGGTGGGTGTGCCCCTCAAGGCCATCTTCCGATTCAAAGTTGTAGGCTTCCTGCACACGCACGGGTGCGCAATAACGTTTTTCATCTGCCACGCTGATTTTTTTATTGCTGCGCTCAAAGCGGTTTAAATATTCCGCAAATTTGGCGTGGTGTTCAAAGGCACTGATATCACCAAAAGTCATGAAAATTGCGTTACTGGGGTGATAATGGGCCTGATAAAACGCTTTTAATTGCTCATAACTCAGGTCGGTAATGCAGTCTGGTTCTCCACCTGAGTTGTGGTGATAAGTGTTAGTCGGGTAAATATATTTTGTAAATGTTTGCCACAGTACGCTCACCGGCGAACTCATGGCACCCTTCATTTCGTTAAATACAACGCCTTTAAATTGCAATTCTGATTCAGGGTTATTTGGCTCAGCAAACTCCAGACGATGACCTTCCTGGGCAAAATCAAGCGGATCTAGACGTGCAAAAAATACCGCATCGAGGTAAACCGATAATAAATTGCTGAAATCTTTTTTGTTTTTGGATGCAAACGGATAAGCCGTCCAGTCGCTACTGGTAAATGCATTCATAAACGTATTCAGGGAGCGGCGCACCATCATAAAAAACGGGTCGCGTACCGGGTATTTTTCACTGCCACACAGGGCGGTATGTTCAAGAATGTGGGCTACACCAGTGGAATCTTCCGGCATGGTACGCACTGCCACCAGGAATACGTTTTCATCGTTTTCGGTGTGCATGTGATAGTGCCGCGCACCTGTTGCGTTGTGTTCATATTCTTCGATTAACAGGCTCAAGGAGTCGATGTACTCGCTGCGCAGCCATTTAAAATCAGGATGTACTTGGTTAGGCTTGGCGGAAGATGCAGTGCGCATAGATGTCGTGTTGCTTTCCATATGATAGTCATTCTCATTCTAACACAAGTGGGTGGAGACCAATGCCCTACCAACATGAATTTCCGCAGAAAGACGGGCTTGTCTATCTGAATCATGCGGCAGTTGCACCCTGGCCCCAGCGAAGTTATGCCGCCATTGAAGCATTTAGCAGGGAAAACGTCACCTTTGGAGCGACCCATTATCCGCAATGGATGAAAACCGAACAGCAATTGCGGGAGCGATTGAAAACATTGCTAAATGCGTCCAGTAGCGATGAAATTGCCCTGCAAAAAAACACCTCTGAAGCCCTTTCCGTAATTGCCTATGGCATTGATTGGCAGGCCGGCGATGAAATTATCATCAGCGATGAAGAATTCCCGTCAAATCGCATTGTGTGGGAATCCCTTGCGCAATACGGGGTTAAATTACTGCAAATTAACCTTGAGGGCCCTGAGCCGGAACAAAATTTGCTCAATGCTATTACAGGTAAAACCCGCCTGCTCGCTATCAGCTCAGTACAATACGCCAGCGGCATTGCGTTGGATTTATCGCGGCTTGGCGCTGCCTGTAAACAACAGAATATTTTGTTTTGTGTGGATGCCATTCAATCCCTTGGGGTATTGCCCATGGATGTGGACGCAATCAACGCAGATTTTGTAGTGGCCGACGGGCACAAATGGCTGTTAGGGCCTGAAGGGCTTGCGGTTTTTTATTGCCGACACACGCGTCAGGAGCAACTGAAATTGCACCAGTATGGCTGGCATATGCTGGCTGATGCCGGTAATTACACCACTAAAACCTGGCGTTCAGCAGAAAATGCGCGGCGTTTTGAATGTGGCTCACCGAATATGCTCGCTGCGCATGCATTAAATGCCAGCCTGGGTTTGTTACTTGAGGTTGGAGTCGATGTGATTGAGGGGCGCGTGCGTCAGCTCAGCCATTATCTGCGCAAGCAATTGCAGCAGGAGCCGGATATCAAGCTGCTGTCACCGCAAGCTGATCGTTTTACAGCGGGCATCACCACATTTCATGTTGAGGGTGTAAATCAGCAGGCGCTTTATCAGGCACTGATGAAAGCAGAAGTGATTTGTGCAAACCGGGGTGGTGGCATTCGCTTTTCCCCCCATTTTTATCAAACAGAAGCTTTGTTAGATGAGGCGCTTGTGCGCCTCAGGCATTGCATTAAAGCGTGTGGGTAGGACGATCTGAACTGATGGCGCCGGCAAGATATTTTTCGACTTTATCTTTTGCCGGGCTGTCGTCGGCGAATTGCACGCCAACACCAGCGACTTTATTGCCCTGTGCGCCCTTCGGGGTAATCCATACAACTTTGCCGGCCACGGGGATTTTTTCCACTTCATCCATCAGGTTGAGCAGCAGAAATACTTCATCACCCATTTTGTATTCTTTGTTGGTGGGGATAAACAGGCCGCCGCCCTTCACAAAAGGCATATAAGCCGCATAAAGAACTGCTTTATCTTTGATGGTCAGGCTCAGAATACCGTTGCCCGGGCCGAATTTAGGCGCCATAGACTCCCCTCTTTTTTAGGCCTGAGATTGCCGCAAAAGGCGCAACCAGTCAATTAACAGGTTCTCAAACAATAGTTGCGCATTGGCATTGCCGGGCTGACTAATGGTGGTTTTAGCGAACTGGCAAGCATCCACAAAACCCTGTAAGTGCCGGGCGGGTAAATCATACAGCGGAAGTTTAGCGAGGCTGGCGAAGTGCTCCAGCTTGCCACCCTGACGGCGACGCAGCAGATCAAGGGCGAGCAAGTAAAACCAGTCTGCCAGCATCAGGGGCGACAGGGTTTTTAATTTTGCATAGGCTTCAACCGGGCGCACCTGCCCCGCTGCGATATCGCTTAATACCTGACAAAACTGCATAAAACCCACCACAACCTGATCGTCGAGCAGCTTGATAGCCTTTAATGGCCCGCCCTGGGCTAATAACAGCGCCTGGGCGGCGTGCTCGTGATCTACCAGTTGGCGTAACCAGGCAAGGGCTTCATTAAAAGGCGGCGGCGCAAGACTGACTTGCTGACAACGGCTGCGGATTGTGGGCAATACACCACTGGGGCGATGGCTGAATAAAAACAGATATACCTGAGTAACAGGTTCTTCGAGGCTCTTTAGCAGAGCATTTGCAGCGTTGACGTTCAGCTGTTCAACCGGCCCCATTACAACTGCCTTGGCAGGGCTGCGCTGGGCTGTGGTGTTCACAAAATCAGTAAGCTGGCGGATCTGATCAATTTTGATCTGCTTGCCCTCTTCTTCCGGCTCCAGCAGCAGAAAATCAGGATGGGTGCCTGCTTTTAATAATAAGCAGGATGCACATTCACCGCAGGCAAGCCCGTCGCGGCGGGAAAGGCATAAAACCTTATCTGCCATCAGGCTGGCCATGGCCCGTTTACCTATGCCGGGCTGCCCGACAAATAGCTGTGCATGCCCAAGCTGACCTGCGCGCATTTGCTGGTCAAGGCGTTGCCATGCAGGCAACAACCAAGGGAATTGCTGAATATTGACATTTACACCGTCGGACATAGGCCAACCAATACGTTATCAATTTCTGCCTGCACCAGTGGCAATGGCTCGGCGGCATTAATAATCCGGAATCTTGCCGGATGAAGTGCCGCGCGCTGTAAAAAACCGGCCCGCACCCGCTCAAAAAATGCCATGGATTCCGCTTCAATACGGTCACTGCGCCCATTACGGGATTTGGCCCGGGCCATGCCGACTTCAACCGGGGCATCTAATAAAAATGTGATGTCCGGTTGCAGGGTTTCCTGCACCAGATTTTCAAGGGCATTTAACCACTGCAAATTTAACTGGCGGCCGCCACCCTGATAGGCAAAAGTTGAATCGGTAAAACGATCACAAATAACCCAGGTGCCGGCTGCCAGGGCGGGTTTAATTTTTTCTTCCAGATGTTGTGCGCGGGCAGCAAACATCAGCAGTAATTCTGTTTTATCAGCAATCTGGCCGCCGTGTAATAAAAGTTCACGCAGCTGTTCGCCTAATTCCGTGCCGCCTGGTTCGCGGGTCAGAATAAACGGAATATGGCGGGCGCTGAGCCAGTTTTGAATGTGCTGAATGTTGGTGCTTTTTCCAACGCCTTCAGCCCCTTCGATGGTAATAAATTTGCCTGTCTGCATATTATTTTACGGGTGTTGACCGGTAGGTTTCGCTGCGACGTTTGATCTGATATTCGCGCACCGCTTTATTGTGCTCTTCAAGGGTGGCGGAAAAATAATGGTGGCCATCGCCCTTGGCAACAAAATACAGGCTGTTTCCTGTATCGGGATGTAATGCAGCATGAATGGCTGCACGGCTCACCAGTGCAATAGGTGTCGGCGGCAGGCCGTTAATGCGGTATGTATTGTAGGGTGTTGTGGTTAATAAATGCTGGCGTGTGATGTTGCCGGCGTAACCTTCTCCGAGACCATAAATAACGGTTGGGTCTGTTTGTAAACGCATGCCCTGCTGCAGGCGGCGAATAAACACCCCAGCAATGGTGCTGCGCTCCTCGGCCACTGCGGTTTCTTTTTCCACTATCGAGGCCATAGTTAAGGCTTCTTCAGGGGTTTTGTAGGGTAAATTCTCTGCGCGATTTTGCCATTCTTCCGCCAGTACTTTTTCCAGTTCAGCATTTGCATTGCGTAATATCTCAGAGGCGCGCGTGTTGGCTGAAAACAAGTATGTATCGGGGTAGAAGCGCCCCTCGTAATGACCCGGCAGATTCAGAAACGCCATCAGCTCATTAACAGGTGGTAGGTCGTAAATAATTTTTTCATTATTTTTCATGCGCAGTAGTGCATCGGATAAACGCTGCCCTTCTACCAAGGTGATTTGATATTGCACGGTTTTACCGCGCAGCATGATGTCCAGCACCCCAAGGGTGCTCATGCCAGGGGAAATACGGTAATCCCCTGCATGAATGTGCGCGCTTTGCCGGGTTATTTTCAGCCAGAGACGAATCCAGCGCGAATCACCTATCCAGCCAAAACTTTCCATTTTGCGGAAGAATTGCCCGGCAGGGGCACCTTTTTCCAGGGTAAGAATCGCATCTTCCGAAAGATTTAATGGTTTGCTGACCTCATAAAACGCATAACCCGCCGTCAGTGCGGAGGCGAAAACCAGCATCAGAAAAATGGTTTTAATTCTATTCATCAAGCCTTCCGGTCTGATATGCATTAATAATGGAGTCGAACTGATTATCTTGCTGCAAACTGCGGCCCGCAAAAACAGCGACCTGACGCGGCCCGTTAATGCTGTTTGTCAGTAACATGCTGGTTACATCAGCAAGTTCGTCACGCTGGATTACCCGCCCGCTGCATGTTATTCCCTGTTGGGCACAAAAATCTAATACCCGGGCACGCATAATGCCACTTACACCCGAAAGATTTAATTCAGGAGTGCAAAGCTGGCCACGGATAATGAAAAACACATTGTGCGCGCTGGCTTCTATCACCTGATCAAAAGCGTTGAGCATTAACACTTCATCGCTGCCCAAGCTTTCACACTCCATACGCGCCAAGACATTTTCCAGGCGATTGAGATGCTTCAAGCCCGCCATTTGTTTTTGCATGCATACCTGGGTTTCAGCTATCGCAATATTTAATCCCTGATGGGGAGCTGCTGCAGTTAAAGCATTCAGGGTGACATACCAGCAGGGCTCGGCATTTATGGGCAAATATCCTCGCCCTGCTGCACCCCGGGTATAAATTAATTTCACAATGCCGTTTTGCAGTCCTGCTGCCTGTTGCAGCGCAGAAATCGCCCCTTGTAGCTTGGTTTCGAAATCCGCAATTTCCGGTAGTGCTAAGCGCAAAATGCTTAATTTCAAGCGCTGCAAATGGCGGGCAATTGAAACCACGCGGCCATTTTGTAATAGCATGGTTTCGAATATGCCATCCCCAAATTGCAAGCCCCGGTCAAGGTTGGCCGGGTTTGCAATGCCTGCTTGCGGGGTAAAAAGCCACATCAGATTTTACTGAATAACAAACTTGCGTTAGTGCCACCAAAACCAAACGAATTGCTGATGACATGCTCAAGACCATCAACTTTGCGCGCGTTATTGGGCACATAATCAAGTCGGCAACCTTCGGCGGCTTCCTGCAGGTTAATGGTTGGCGGCAGAATACCGTGGTGCAGGGCTAATACGGAAAAAATAGCTTCAACCGCGCCAGCAGCACCCAATAAATGACCTGTCATGGATTTGGTAGAGCTTACCGCTAATTTAAATGCGTGCTCACCAAATAGATTTTCAATGGCGCTGCTTTCTGCCACGTCGCCGGCGAGTGTGCTGGTGCCGTGGGCATTGATGTAACCGATTTTTTGCGGCGCAAGCTGTGCGTCTTTTAATGCATTTGCCATGGCATTACGCGCACCTGAGCCATCTTCCGGTGGTGCAGTAATGTGAAATGCATCATCACTCATACCAAAACCCGTTAATTCAGCATAAATTTTTGCGCCACGGGCTTTTGCATGTTCGTATTCTTCTAACACCAGTGCACCGGCGCCATCACTTAATACAAAACCATCGCGATCTTTATCCCAGGGGCGGGATGCTTTCGCGGGTTCATCATTGCGGGTGGATAATGCACGGGCGGCAGCAAAACCTGCCATGCCAGAGGGTGTGCAGGCCTGCTCAGCGCCGCCTGCGATCATGATGTCAGCATCACCGTAGGCAATGGTGCGTGCTGCATAACCAATATTATGTGTACCGGTTGTGCAGGCGCTGACGATGGCGATATTCGGGCCTTTAAAGCCAAACTTAATGGCCAGCTGGCCGGAAATCATATTGATGATGGCACCGGGAATATAAAACGGTGAAACGCGGCGCGGGCCATTTTCTAATAATTGCTGGTGATTGGTTTCGATTGTGCCTAAACCACCAATGCCTGAGCCCATGGCTACGCCAATGCGCGCTGGGTCAATACCGGCTTCGGTAATGCCTGATTCGGCAATCGCTTCAGCGGCGGCTACAACACCATACTGAATAAATAAATCGACTTTACGCGCGTCTTTCGCGCTGATGTGGGGTTCAGGATTAAAATCCTGGATGGTGCCTGCAAAACGGGTGGTCAGATTACCTGCATCAAAATGGGTAATTTCGCGGATGCCGCTTTGCCCATTAATAAGACCCTGCCAGGTATCCGCCAGATTATTCGCGATTGGGGTTATTGCCCCCATGCCTGTGACTACCACTCGCCGCTTTGACATATGAGTCTCCATTCAAAAAGAAAAGCCGCCTCAAACGGGGCGGCTTTACTGTCATGCAAAGATATTCAACTGTTAGATGTGCGCAATGATGTAATCAATGGACTCTTGAACAGTGGTCAGCTTCTCAGCATCTTCATCCGGAATTTCAGTTTCGAATTCTTCTTCCAGAGCCATTACCAGCTCTACGGTATCCAGGGAGTCGGCACCCAGATCTTCAACAAAGCGAGAAGAGCCTTTTACATCTTCCTCTTTCACACCCAGTTGTTCACAAACTACTTTTTTAACGCGTTCTTCGATGCTGCTCATGTTTTCTTCCTGTTTATTGTAAGGAAACGCTGCGACGTAACTGCTGCTTCCGCTCCAGAACGCCGCCATTATACTCGGGTTTGTCTGCGGGTAAACCGCTAACCCATATTCAATCCACCATTAACGTGCAGAATTTGTCCGGTAACATACCCGGCGCCCGCGGAAGCCAGATAAACAACCGCATGCGCGATGTCCGCCGCTTCGCCATAGCGCTGCAGGGGAATTCGCGCCAGCATGGCGTTTTTCTGATCATCTGTTAATTCATTTGTCATATCTGTGGCAATAAAACCGGGGGCCACAGCGTTTACAGTAATATTGCGACTTCCCAGCTCCTGGGCCAGTGAACGCGTCATGCCTTCAAGACCGGCCTTGCTTGCGCAGTAATTGACCTGCCCCGGATTACCCATGGTGGCAACCACAGAGCTGATATTAATAATGCGGCCGTAACGGGCTTTCATCATGCCCTTCAGGAAACTGCGAATAAGACGAAATGTGCCGGTTAAATTGGTATCCAGCACGTTTTGCCATTCTTCATCTTTCATGCGCATGGAAAGATTGTCACTGGTAATGCCAGCGTTATTTACCAGCACGGCTGGAGTGCCAATGGCACTAACCTGTGCAACAAAACTTTCTGTGCTTTGTACATCCGCCAGATTCAGGGTGAATGCCGTGCCCTGCTCGCCTAGTGCATCGCGCAACTTGGCCACACCTGACTCAGATGTGGCGCTGCCAATCACAAAAAAACCTGCATTTTGCAAAGATGTGGCAATAGCGAGGCCGATACCGCGGCTTGCGCCAGTAACAACCGCTAAGGGTTTTGAAGCTGTCATTGGGTGATTCCTTCAAGGGCTGCCATGTTATTGACTGCGGAGCATGGCAATTCAGGATTGATCCGTTTTACTAATCCGCTCAGCACCTGACCCGGGCCAACTTCATACGCCTGGGTAATGCCCTGTGTCGCCATAATGCCTACGGCTTGCGTCCACATAACCGGGGAAGCAATTTGCTCCACAAGCAGGTTCTTTATGTCGTCGATGCTGGTTGCAAAACGATTCTGCGCATTTTGCAGCACTGGAATGTGTGGCATCTGAATTTCGATATCACGCAGGAACTCAGCAAACTGCTCAGCAGCAGGGCGCATCAAAGCAGAATGGAATGGGCCGGATACCGGCAATGCCAAAGCGCGTTTAGCGCCGCGCTCTTTACAAGCAGCCATGGCTTGCTCAACCAACTCCTTTTTGCCTGCAATCACCACCTGACCAGGGGAGTTGTAGTTCGCGCACCCGACTAAGCCTTCAGGGCTTATGCTGCGGCAAACCTCTTCGATAATGGCGTCGTCCAGGTTGAGAATGGCAGCCATGGCCCCCTGCCCTGCAGGAACAGCTGATTGCATAAGCTGACCACGTTTGCGCACTATGCGTACGCCATTTTCAAGGCTGATGGCACCTGCAGCGACCAATGCAGAATATTCACCAAGGCTGTGGCCCGCCATCAGTTGTGGCACAGGTAATTTATCTTTGGCTAATTGCCAGATAGCAAATGACGCTGCCAATAAGGCTGGCTGGGTATTCTCGGTGGAATTGAGGTTTTCTGCAGGACCTTCAAACATTAATGCAGCAAGGTCTAAATCTATTGCAGCAGAAGCGGCACTCAGGGTAGCGCGCACACTGGCATATTCATCATGTAAATCTTTCAGCATGCCAACGCTTTGTGAGCCTTGGCCCGGGAATAAGACTGCGATTCCGCTCATTTTTTACCCAACTTATAGTTATTTACGATCTGAAACTTCAACATTTAAGGGCGGGATATTATTACAAGTTGAATGTTACAGAAAATGGACAGATAGCAGTGTTGTGTTAACCGGTTCGAATTATCTGCTCATGCAGCTTCTCAATCAGCTTGCCGCTGCTCAGCCAATAGGCATTTTCAACGGCTTTTTCGAAGGCTGCAGCCTGTGCCTTGCCATGGCTTTTGACCACAATGCCATTCAGTCCCAGCAGAACGGCGCCGTTTTTCATATCAGGATTCAAACGACGCTGCATACGCTCAAGCACCGGCAGTGCAACTAAGCCTGCAATCCGGGTTAATAAATTACGTTTGAATGCCAGGCGAATGAGTTCTACAACAAATGACACCAGGCCTTCGCTGGTTTTCAGTACCACGTTGCCAATAAAGCCGCCGCACACAACCACATCGACCGCTGCATCATACAGATGGTCCGGCTCCACATAGCCCTTATAGCTAAGGCCGCTGTCTTCTTTGAGTTGTGCATGGGCCAGGCGAATATCATCACTGCCCTTTTGCTCCTCTGTACCTATGTTCAGGAGGCCTACACTGGGTTGCGCCTTGCCGGTCAGAACCGAAATATAGGCTGTACCCATGCGGGCAAACTGCACAAGGTTTGCACTGCTGCATTCGACATTGGCGCCAAGGTCAAGCAGGCATGTAAAGCCTTTGCGCCCAGGAATAATGGCGGTTAATGCGGGGCGATCGACCCCGGGCATGGTCTTTAGCACAAAACGACTAATGGCAACCAGGGCTCCCGTATTGCCGGCACTGACTGCGCAATCGGCGCGCCCTTCATTTACAGCATTGAGCATCAGGCGCATTGAAGATTGTTTTTTGCTGCGCAGGGCTGAAGATGCGGTTTCATCACTATCAACCACTTCATTTACAGGGCAAAAAATCAAACGTCCAGCAAAGCCGTGGCCAGCAAGATATGCGTCAGTTTCCTGGGGGATGCCAAATACAAGGATGGTGCAATCGGAGTGTGTAGCAAGGAACTTAAGAATAGCGGGGATGGTTTCGCGGGGACCGAAGTCCCCGCCCATTGCATCGACTGCAATGGTAATCATGATTAGTCAGCTTTGGACGCAATCACTTTACGACCACGGTAGAAACCGTCTGGAGTCACGTGGTGACGCAGATGGGTTTCACCAGAAGTCTGATCGATAGACAGAGCGCCAGTGGTCAGAGCATCGTGTGAGCGACGCATATCGCGCTTGGAACGTGAAACTTTGTTTTGCTGAACAGCCATGTTGGGCTCCTACTAACTTTTCTTTAACTGCGCTAAAACGCTAAATGGGTTTTCTTTCTTTTCCACCACTGCCTCATCCTGCGATGAAACGGACTCACTGGTGTGCTCGTGCTCTTCACAATGATCGTGATAAGCAAACATGGGCAAACTCAGTATCAGTTCGTCTTCCAGCAGTTGCGGCAGAGCCAGGGATTCGCCGTCTGTCACAATCGGATCATACTGCTTAGGCAAATGACTGGCCTGTTCATCGCTGAAAACAATACCGAGGGAAAACTCGGAACTGACTTCAACTTCAACAGGTTTCAGGCATCGCTGGCACAGCATTTTTACCCGCGTGTCACACTGCCCCTGAAGCGTAGCGATTTTCTGTTCATCACGACCAAAGGTCATGCTGACTTGGACTTCGCCACTGCGCTCAGTGAGGTAATCCCCCAGACGATCAAGCTTTGAAACTGCCAGAACGCCTTCGATATGTGTGTTTTGCTCAACACACTTGATGGGATCAACTCGAGCCGGAATGGTACCCTGATTCATAGTGCGCGACATAATAGTCAGCAGCCCCTCTCATGTCAAAAATATTTAGCGTAGCTGCAAGCCTGAAGCCGTGATGCCTGCTGCACTGGCCATGGATTTACCCATGGATGCCCCAAGTCTGGAAACCAGGGACTCAAATGGGGAATCCTGTGGTGTAAAGTTGACCAGCTCTTCAGCATGCACGACATCCCGCGCTACAAAATCCACACTACCAAGGCCATCAATCAGACCAAGCTCCAGTGCCTGCTCCCCTGTCCAGATTAAACCACTGAACATATCAGGGGTTTCTTTGAGACGATCTCCGCGACCATGTTTCACCTGCGCAATAAATTGCTCGTGGGTTTTATTCAGCACACTCTCCCAGAAAACTTTTTCTTCCGGTTTGACCGGGGAGAATGGATCAAGAAAGCCCTTGTGCTCCCCCGACGTGTACTGGCGGCGCTCTACCCCCAGCTTCTCCATGGTGCCAACAAAGCCAAAACCAGAACCAATAACGCCAATTGAACCCACCAAGCTGGCCTTATCGGCATAAATGTAATCCGCAGATGCTGCTATATAATAGGCACCTGATGCCCCCAGATCGGCGATAACAGCATAGACCGGAATACCATGCAGCTCTTTCAGGCGCATAATTTCGTCATAAACATAACCAGACTGAACCGGGCTGCCACCTGGGCTGTTTATATTCAGCACAACCGCCTTTACACCGTCAGCCTCAAAGGCATCGCGCAACCCTGCAATAATATTGTCAGCAGATGCGGCTTCATCTGCTGCGATAACACCCTGCACATCTACAACCGCAGTAAAACCGTCTTTAGGTAAGGACGGCGCATGGCCGCCGGAAGGTGCCAATAACATCACCACAAAAAATAAATATGCAAACGTCAGCAGTTTGAAAAAAATACCCCAGCGACGGGCGCGGCGCTGCTCCACCCCAAGGGATAAAACCAGCTTCTCAATTAAGCGCCACTCTTTTTCATTATCCGGACGCCCGGGAAAATCGCTCATATCCGCTCCATCATCCATTTATGAAATTCTGCCAAATTTGCAAAGCTGGCCACCTGCGGCGATTTTGCAAGGCGCGCATTATCATGGGCACCATGGGTTAAGGCAACTCCATCAACACCCGCATTTGCCGCCATATCCAAATCAAAACTAGTGTCACCCACCATTAATACCGCATCACGGGAAATGCCACTCACATCAATAATCTGATTTAGCATCATAGGATCTGGTTTGGAGCAGGTTTCATCCGCACAGCGGGTGACTGCAAATAACTGCTCAAGCCCCATTTCATCAATGACAGCATTCAAACCGCGTCGGCTTTTTCCTGTGGCAACAGCCAATAATAATTCCGATGTCTTAAGCTCATTCAGCAGATTTATTGCCCCTTTATACAGGCTCACCTGCGGCGCAATTTCGTCCTGATAATGATGCGAATATGCAACTTTCATTTCCGCAACCTGGGATGGCAACATATGTGGCCATAAATCAGAAATAGCCTTGCCAAGTTCAAGCCCGATAATTTGTTTTATTTCCCATTCGCTGCGCAACTCATAACCATGGGTGCGCGCAGCCGCCTGCATCGCATATACAATGCGCCCAGTTGAATCAGCCAGGGTTCCATCCCAATCAAATACCACAAGCCGATATTTTTTCATTTAGGCAGGCCCGCCAAAAAGTCTGCAAACGCAACATCATAAGGAGCCTCAATTTGCACCATATCTCCCGAAGCCGGGTGACGAAACGCCAGGCGATAGGCATGTAAAAACAGACGTTTTGCACCCTGTGATTTACTACGGACCAACTGATCATCGGCTGCGTATTTGTCATCACCCACAATGCTGTGGCCTGCAAATTGGCAGTGCACACGTATCTGATGGGTTCGCCCGGTAACCGGCTCCGCCGAGACGAGCGTATATTCCTTGTACGACTCCATAATCCGGAAGCGGGTCAGTGATTTTTTACCCTCTGGATTAACGCGCACGATTCTTTCGCCGGATTGCAGCTGATTTTTCAGCAAGGGAGCAGATATTTCTTTGTCACCCTTCGACCAGGTGCCGTAAACAAGCGCAAGGTACTTTTTCTCCACACCCTGTTTTGAAGCCAGAGCCTCATTTAGGGCTAAAAGCGCAGAACGGCGTTTAGCGATCATAATGGCACCAGATGTTTCACGATCCAGGCGATGCACCAGCTCAAGTCGTTTGGCGTCAGGGCGCATCTGGCGCACAGCCTCAATCAAACCAAGGCTTACACCACTGCCGCCATGCACTGCCAGACCAGTGGGTTTGTTAACAACGATCAGATACTCATCTTCAAACAAAATTGCCGACTCCAGATGCTCCAATAGGCCACCGGAGGCCTGGGGAGCTGCCTTTTCTTCGGAAAGACGCAATGGCGGAACCCTGACCACATCCCCTTGCTGCAACTTATATTCTGGCTTGGTACGCCCCTTATTGATGCGCACCTCGCCCTTTCGAATGATTCTGTAAATCAATGACTTAGGCGCCCCCTTCAGGGCGGTTAACAAGAAGTTATCAAGCCTCTGGCCCGCAAATTCTGCATCAATAGTGACCAGCTGTACGGATTGCTTAGACGATTCGACCATATAAAGCTCTGAGTTAAGAAAAACCGGTTTGACCACATAGCCAAATTTGCTATATTCAGCCGGTCTGGCCCGCCGCATTACTGGCGGTAACAATAAAAGTGGCCGGATGATACTGACATATGGGTAGGAAACGCAAAGATCTACCCGGGAATTTGGGTTCCCAAGCCGGTCAGGCTGGGAAAAAACTTATAGCGCTCTTGGTCCGTTGGGACGAGGAGCTGCGAAATCAGCTTATGCTGTGTCCGGTGATGGCAATCGAACAATAAGACCACCACCCTGCGCGAAACAGTCGTAGATTTTCGTTTTTCACGCAACGCACACGTAAATATTTTGATTTAGCTACCCTGTGTCCGCTACGCGGCCAAGCGCATTTAAGAGCTACGGTAGTACATGAAAAGAATGTTAATTAACGCAACTCAATCTGAAGAGATGCGTGTTGCCCTCGTTGATGGTCAGCGTTTATACGACCTCGACATCGAACCAACCTCCCGCGAACAGAAAAAAGCCAACATTTATAAAGGCCGCATCACCCGCGCTGAACCCAGCCTGGAAGCCGCTTTCGTAGATTTTGGCGCAGAGCGCCATGGCTTTCTGCCACTGAAAGAAATTTCCCGGGAATACTTCAAATCCCAGCCCCAGGGCCGCCCCAACATCAAAGATGTTATCGCCGAAGGCACTGAAGTTATTGTGCAGGTTGATAAAGAAGAGCGTGGCAACAAAGGTGCAGCCCTTACCACTATGGTAAGCCTGGCTGGCCGTTACCTGGTGTTAATGCCAAACAACTCCCGTGCCGGTGGCATCTCCCGCCGCATCGAAGGTGATGAGCGCAACCAAATCCGCGAAGCCCTGAAGGACATCAATGTTCCTGACGACATGGGCGTTATCGTACGCACCGCCGGTATAGGCCGCAGTGCAGAAGAATTACAGGCTGACCTGGATTACCTGATGCAACTCTGGGCTGCTATCACCCAGGCATCCAGCGAACGCCCTGCCCCTTGTCTGTTACTGCAGGAAAGCAACGTTGTTATCCGCGCAATCCGCGATTACCTGCGCCAGGACATCAGCGAAGTGCTGATCGATGATGAAGAGGTTTACCAGGAAGCACTGAGTTTCGTGCAGCAGGTAATGCCATCTTTTACCAACAAAATTAAGCTGTATCAGGACCCAACTCCCCTGTTCAGCCGCTATCAGATCGAAGCTCAGATCGAAACCGCATTCCAGCGCGAAGTGAAACTGCCTTCAGGCGGCTCCATTGTTATCGACGCCACCGAAGCTCTGGTTTCTATCGATATTAACTCTTCCCGCGCCACCAAAGGTGCTGACATTGAAGAGACTGCACTGGCAACCAACTTAGAAGCGGCAGATGAAATTGCTCGTCAGTTACGTCTGCGCGACATGGGCGGCCTGATCGTAATCGATTTCATCGACATGACCTCCACCAAAAACCAGCGTGATGTTGAAAAACGCATGCAAGATGCACTCGAATCTGACCGCGCCCGCGTACAGATCGGCCGCATCTCCCGTTTTGGTCTGTTGGAAATGTCCCGCCAGCGTCTGCGCCCATCCCTGGGTGAAACCACTGGCCACGTCTGCCCACGCTGCAGCGGCACAGGTTTCGTTCGCGATATGCGCTCCCTGGGTCTTTCTATTCTGCGCCTGATCGAAGAAGAAGCTGGTAAAGAAAATACCTCGCAGGTTCGTGCAATCGTACCGGTTGATGTTTCCGCCTTCCTCGGCAACGAAAAACGTAACGAAGTTGTGGATATCGAAAAGCGCCACGGCGTTCAGGTTATGATTATCCCTAACCCGAATCTGGCTACCCCGCACTTTGAAGTACTGCGTATCCGCAGCAGTGACAACACAGCTGACGTAGCAAGTTACGAGATCAAATACGAACAGGAACTGGCCCTGGAACTGGAAGAAGTTCAGATCAACAAACGCGAAGCTGCTGCTGTTCAGTCCGTACCCGTGCGCCGCGAAGTGAAAGAAAAAGAAGTCGAAAAAACCTCTTTATTCAGCAAACTCGCTAAAACCATCAGCGGTATTTTTACTTCCGAAGAGGAAAAGCCCGCTACTAAGCCGGCTGCACGTAAAACTGCCACCAACGGTAATCGCAACAAACGTAACGATAACCGCAACGGTAACAAAACCCGCACTGAACGCAGCGACAACAACCGTAACGAACAGCGCAACACAGAGCGAAGCGAGCGCACCGAACGGGCACCGCGCAGCACTGAAGGCAATAATCGTCGCCGCCAGAACAGTGAGCGCCCTGAGCGTCAGGATCGTGAGAACACTCCACGCCCTGAACGTACCGAGCGCCCACGCAACGATGTAAACGGCAACGTTGAAAACCGTAACCCTGCGCAGGACGGTAACGAAGAGCGTAAAGGCCGCAACCGCCGCCGTAACCGCAGCCAGCAACGCAACGCCAAACTGGATGACCAGGTAACCCGTCGCCTGCCTGACGAAGCTGTTATTGCCGAAATTGAAAGCAATGAAAATGCTGCGCAGGTGATTGCCGCTGAAGCTGTTGTTAATACTGAAAACAACATCATTGAAAACACAGCACCTGTAGAAACAGTTGTAGCTGCAGAACCAGTAGTGGCTCAACAAGCGCCTGCCGCAAGTGAAGCTGCACCTGTTGTTGCTGAAACCAAGGCAGAACCAGAACAGGTTGCCGCCCCAGTGGAAGCTGCACCTGTTGTTGCAACAATTGAAGAACCGCAACCCGTTGTTAATAACGCTGCAGAAGAAGCACAGGCAACACCTGTTCTGGCTGAATCCGGCCGCGCGTATAACGACCCGCGTGAAGTTCGCCGTCGCCAGCGCGAGGCGGAACAAGCAAATCAGGCGACTGATGCCTGACAATAAAAAAGGGCCTTAGGGCCCTTTTTTATTTCTGCTGATTATTTCATTCAACCCGCACTTAAGCCCAACAAAATCAAGGCAAGGTTTGTGGTTCAATTTCCAACTCAACAGAGAATTGCTGCAGAATTTTGCGCTGAATTTCATGGGCCGCGTGTAAAACATCAGCACCATTCCCACCATGATTAATCAACACCAGTGGCTGCAGACGATTAACTTCGACAAGGCCTATGCGCTCACCTTTCAAACCCATACGATCAATTAACCACGCTGCTGGGACCTTGTATGCCTCACCACTGGGATAAGCCGGCAAATCAGGAAAACGGGTTTTTAAGTCCTGATATTGATCCTGGGTTAAAACCGGATTTTTAAAAAAAGACCCCGCGTTTGGCAACACAGCAGGATCCGGTAATTTACTGGACCGCAATTCAATCACCCACTGCGCTAACTCCACTGGCGATACCCCTGGAACTGTTTTTGCCCTGTCCGCCAAGGGTGCGTAACTTAAAACGGGCGCTGCTGATTTAGACAGGCGCATCTGCACAGCCGTAATCAGAAACTTATCGCGCAATGCGTGTTTAAAAATACTGTCCCGGTAGGCAAATTTACACTCGTCATGGGAATAAGTGCGCAGCTCACCCGTCAAAAGGTCTAAACCTTCGACTAATTCTATAAATGATTCGACTTCAACCCCGTATGCGCCGATATTTTGCACCGGTGCTGCACCTGCAGTGCCGGGAATAAGTGCAAGATTCTCGAGGCCATACCAATTCGCAGCAAGCGTATGCATCACTAATTGATGCCACATAACACCCGCATCAACGCGTATTACAACGCTTAAATCATCTTCTTTGAGAACTTGAACTTGCTGGGCGACATATCGCAGCACCACACCTTGAATTTCATCCGCGAGGATAAGATTGCTACCCCCTCCCATAACAAATAAAGGCAAGCTTTCACGTTTTGCGAATGCCATTATTTCATGCACATCAGTCATGCATTCTGCTTCTGCTAAATAGCGGGCATTGGCATTTATCGCCAGAGTGTTCATTTCCAGAAGGGATTTATTTGCTGTTATGTTTGCCATTTTTAAAGCCTTCAGAAATCGAGCACATGCGTCTTCAAGCAAATCGAGTACATTTTCAAAGCCCCACTGCCCACCATAATAAGGGTCCGGCACTTCATTTATGCCCATACCACCGTAAACCTGCAGAAATAATTCAGGATTAACACCCGCTTGCCCGGCTTTCAGCTTCTGCAGTTCGAGCAGATTTTGCCGGTCCATGGCAAAAACAAAATCAAAATCCCGGAAATCTTCAACTCTGACCTGGCGGGCAAATTGCCCTTGCATATCATAACCGCGCTGCGCCGCAGAACTGCACGTGCGAGGGTCCGGCGATTCACCAGCATGGTAGGCAGCTGTACCAGCTGAATCCACTACGAGCTGCACACCTTCGCGCAGCGCCATACCCCGCAACACGGCTTCTGCCGTAGGCGAGCGGCAAATATTACCGAGACATACAAATAAAATCCGCTGCATATGCATAACCTTGCCGCTTTATCGCTCATTGTAGCCGAGCCAAGGCTAAAACTCCTGAGTAATCATTGAGTTATAAATGCTGGCAAATTACCTGCTAACCAATACCAGCAATGAAAAAGGAGGCCCCTATGGTTGCCCTGGCCACTCAGAATCCACACAAGAGCAAGCCCATCAATCTCAAACAGAGCCAGCCAAAACAGGGGGCTGCAGCTTTTATCATGGGGCTCAATAACCGTGTGGTGCGCATAGATCAACGCCTTACACGCCTTGAAAAACAACACGATCACTTACAGCGTACGCAATTCAGCCCGATGCATATTATCTTCTGCATTTTAGGGGTTGCCCTGATCAGCGCATGCAGTAGCGTATATCTCAGCCTGCAGCTCAGGATCCCCAGCCCAACTAACGCCCCCCAGGCTTCGTTAAACACAGCCAAAAATAGTACTGAACAAATCCCAGCCCCCGCTGTATCAAGCAACGCACCCCACACCAGTCGCCCCGCCATTTTATGGCCCCTGGAGCAAGGGCAAATACCCGGGCAAAACATCCAATACCCCAGCATTAAACATGGCATCAGCATCCCAGCAAAACTGGGGGATGCCGTGGTGGCCGTGGATTCAGGCCAAGTTATTTACAGTGGCAACGGCATTGCGGATTACGGCAACTTGATACTGATACAACATGAAAATGACTTAATCAGCGTCTATGGCAACACCTATCAGGCATTTATACGGGAGGGGGATGAAGTCGAAAAAGGTCAGCTAATTGCAGCTGCAGGTGAGATATCCGGTAAAGCAGCCTTGTATTTTGAGCTGAGATTTAAAGGGACCCCCGAGGATCCCTTCAATTATTACGCCCAGTGAAAAATCAGGCCTTATCGAGTTTTTCTTCTACCGATAATTTACGGGCACGTTCGACCAACATTACCGGGATACCGTCATCAATCGGAAATGCAATACCATCAGCGCGGCACACCAATTCCTGGCGCTCACGCTCAAGATGCACCTGACCTTTGCATAACGGGCAAACCAGTAACGACAAAAGTTTTTTATCCATGAGCCACCTCATCAAGACGCTTAATAAACATTGATAACAAATGCTGTGGAATTTGAGCCTGCACTTCCAGATACCACATATTCTCTGTCGCAAAGCCACTGCATTTTACGGCATCTTTTTCCGTCATAATCAGCTTTTGCTCGGCATATTGAGCAAAATCATCTTCCGCATAGGCATAGTGATCCGGCAATGGGATGCAGTGTGCTTCTATTCCCATCTGCTGCAAGGTAGAAAAAAAACGCTGCGGATTGCCTATGCCCGCCACAGCAACACATGCGCCCGCATTAAATGCATCAACGGAAATACGCTGCCTGGTTTTAAGATTAACAAATGCCGCAGGCTGCAAATAAAAACAATCCGCCCCATTTGCGCCGTTATACCAAACAAAATCCACTTCATTGAGGCGCGATGCAGGCTCCCGCAACGGGCCAACAGGTAATAACTGGCGATTACCTAACTGACGCTCACCATCCAGCAGACAAATTTCAAGATCACGGTAGAGCGCGTAATGCTGCATGCCGTCATCACACAAAATGACGTCAACACCCATGGCGGCGAGATGTTGCGCGCCACGGCTGCGTACAGGGTCGATTACCACGCTGTAACCACGCTGGGCGATTAACAAGGGTTCATCACCCGCTTCATTTACCGGGGAATCTGTTTTTACTGGGAACGGATAAAAAGGCGCTTTGGCACCATAACCACGACTGAGTACACCAACGCGCTTACCTTGCGCACTCAGCTGGCAGGCTAATTCACAAATGACAGGGGTTTTACCCGTGCCGCCAACCGTAATATTGCCCACCACAATAACAGGCACACCGAGCTGCTTGGTTCGCGCCGCGAGATAAGACTTGCGCCGCTGCACAACAACATACCTGTATATCAGCATCAGCGGCAGCAGCAACCATGTCCATTGCAAGCCGCCATACCAAGCCCGGTTAAACCAACGTTCTAACATTACATGCCACTAAACTGCATGGAGTGCAGGGTTTTATACATACCACCCTGGGCAAGTAGAGCCTGATGGCTACCCTGCTCCATGATTTTGCCCTCATGCACAACCATAATCATGTCGGCTTTTTCGATGGTACTCAGGCGGTGCGCCACAACAAAGGTTGTGCGGCCAACCATGAATTTTTCCAGTGCATCCTGAATATAACGCTCAGATTCAGTATCCAGCGCAGATGTCGCTTCATCCAGAATTAAAATAGGGGCGTTTTTCAGAATGGCGCGAGCAATTGCTAAACGCTGACGCTGACCACCGGACAACATGACGCCGTTATCACCAATCATGGTGTCAATGCCATTGGGTAAGGTGTCGATAAATTCCAGCGCATGGGCGGCTTTAGCTGCGGCAAGCACTTCGTCGCGGGTTTTATGTTTAAGGCTGCCGTAGGCAATATTGTTAAAAATAGTGTCGTTAAACAGGGTAACGTTTTGACTCACCATGGCGATCTGGTTACGCAAATCCCGCAATTTATATTGCTGTAAAGGCAAGCCATCCAATAAAACTTCACCTTCAACCGGCTCGTAAAAACGCCCCAGCAGACTGATGATGGTGGATTTACCACTGCCCGACTTACCAACCAAAGCAATTGTCTTACCCTGCGTACCATCGAATGAAACCTGCGAAAGCACATCTTTTTCGGAACTTTCATAGCGGAACGTGACATTTTTAAATGCAATATCACCGGCACTACGCTCAACGCTTACTTTGCCATCATCTGTTTCCGGATCTTCATCCAATACTGAAAATACACTTTCAGCGGCGGTAATGCCGCGCTGCACCAGGGAGTTAATATCTGCCAGGGTACGCATAGGCTTAGCAAGCGTACTGGCCGCCGCCATGAAAGACAGGAATAAACCAATATCCATGCTGCCACGAATTGAGGGCATCATCGCCACCCAAACAATGACGGAAATAGACATGGCTACAGCAAGCTGCATAACAGGTACGCTTACGGCGTTTACACGGGTGTACTTAACGGATTGCACGCAGTTTTGCCAGCTGGCCTTTTCAAAGCGCGCCTCTTCATATTCATAACCACCGAAGATCTTCACTTCTTTGTAGCCGTTAATAGATTCACCCGCTATCTGGGTAACATCCCCCATGGTTTGCTGGATACGACGGCTGTATTTTTTGAAATAACCATTCGCTTTACTCACCACTATGCCCACAAAAGGTGTCACCGCGAAGAATATTAGGGTTAATTTCCAGTTGGTATAAAACATATAACCCAGTAGAGATAAAACCGTCAGGCCTTCCTGGGCGAGCGAGGTAATCGCCTTGGTGGATGCACCATAAATCTGCTCAACGTCATAGGACATCTTGGAAATAACATGGCCACGACTATTACGGTCGTAATAGGAATTGGGCAGCAACAGCAGATGATTAAACAATGCGGTACGCAGATCATGGATCGTTGAACGCCCTACAATGGAAATATAATAGGTACCCAGGAATGTGCCCAAACCACGCAAGACAAATATCCCCACCACAGCACCGACCAGCATCACGCGGTTTTCCAGGGTCGGATTATTAAATACATCCGCAATGACTTTCATCATGTGCGCCAGCAAGGGGGCTGATGCTGCAAAAATTCCAAAGCCGATAATACTCAGCAAAAACTGGAATTTATATTTCATGACATATCGCAGCAAACGGCGATAAATCAGCCAGTCATTATCCTGACCGGCTTTTAATTTTTCATGGGGGAGCGACATAATTATTCCGGCTTCTTACTGGTAATACTGAGATGAGCAAAGCCCAGCTGACCAGCAGCATCCATGGCACGCACAACAGCCTGATGGGGGGTATTAGCATCTGCGGTAATCACAAATGGTAAATCACGTTTACCATTGGAGATTTTCTCCAGAGCGGATTTAATTGTAGCGATTTGATTATTAATCAGTGCCTGACCATTAATCGAATAAGCACCTGACTTATCAATCACCACTTCAATGGATTTATCGGTTGTTTCGCTGACTTCGCCATCGGCCTCCGGCAAACTGATGGCCAGATGGTTTTCTTTGGTAAAAGTCGTGGACACCATAAAAAATATCAGCAGTAAAAAAACCACATCAATTAAGGGTGTCAGATTCAGCTGCAGCTCTTCTCGGTCCTGACGTTTGAATTTCACAGATTAAACCTCAGGTGTTTCTGTGACTTCCCGGTCACCGTGCAGCACATCAACTAACTTCACAGCTTCCTGCTCCATGTGCACAACCATGTCATCAATGCGGCGCTGATAAATACGGTGTGCGATTAACGCAGGGATTGCCACAAACAAACCTGCAGCAGTGGTAATTAATGCCTGGGAAATACCACCGGCCAAGGAGCCGGCATTACCAGTGCCCTGACTCATAATTTCGGTAAATACGGAGATCATACCCAGTACTGTGCCCAGCAGACCCATCAGGGGTGCAACAGCAGCAATGGTGCCCAGCGCATTGAGGAAACGCTCCATTTCATGGATTACCTGGCTGGCAGCCTGTTCGATGGCCTCTTTCATAATGTCGCGGCCGTGGCGGGAATTCACCAGGCCCGCAGCCAAAATAGCGCCCAGATGACTGCTTTCACGCAGGGCTTTTAATTTACCACCATCGAGTTGGTCATTTTTAATCCACACCCACACCTGACCTAACAGATTTTCCGGGGCCACTTTATTAGCACGCAGCGCCACAAAACGCTCAAAAATAATAGCTAACGCAATCACTGAACTCAGTAAAATGGGCAGCATCATCCAACCGCCGGCGTAAATCAGTTCAAACACAGGTTATTCCTCAGATGAAGGATAAAAATCAGGGCGGTATGTTGAAACACTTGGCCCCGCTTGTCTAGGACTAAAACGCAGCAACACAGCCCCGTCGGTGGCAGTCGAGAAGCGCTGCACACCTCGCTCGTCAAGCCGCGCCAGCACCTCTGAATGGGGATGTCCATAACGGTTGCGAAAGCCCGCCGATATGACCGCAACCCCGGGCTTTAGTGCATCAAGAAATACAGCCGAAGATGATGTTTTACTGCCATGGTGTGCAGCAATCAGTACATCCATTGGCCCAAGCTGATTTAACATAGCAAGCTCCGCTTTGCGTTCAATATCACCCGGTAACAAAACAGAACCGGCCGACGAAGTCACTGCGAGCACACAGGAGCGGTTGTTGCCTCTCATATCAGCTGCCTGCAAAACCTTAAATTGCACACCCTGAATACCCCAGAGAGCAGCAGCGCAGTTATCTTCATTTAATACCGGCCCGTGTATCAGCCCCCGCGCCTGCAAGCTGGCAAGCCCGCCACTATGGTCGGAATCGTGATGACTGATCAGCACCATATCGAGATGCTCAACCCCAAGGGCGCGCAAGGCTGGAACAAGGGTAAAATCCGCCACTACCGTACCTGACTGGTACTTATCCCCCGTATCCACCAGGATATTTTTATCGCCAACTTGTATCAGTTGGGCACTGCCCTGCCCCACATCAAACACCCATAACCGCCATCCATCTGCAAAATGCCTGACAGGTAAAAAAACACTCACCAGCAAAAGTGCTACACCTAAGAATCTTAAGCGCAAAAAAGCCGGCAACATCATTAACAGCAAAGCCATCAAAAATGGCCATGCTCGCGCAGCCTCCAGATTCAGTGCATATACTGGCGCCCAATCAAGAAAGTTGACCACCCAATCACACAGATGATTTATCAGCCAGATCAAAGGCCACACCTGAATCTGCAGCAACCCCAAAGTAAACACCATAAACGTCAGCGGCAGCAGCAACAGAGATACAAGCGGAATAAACACAGCATTCAACAACAAACCCGCCAGAGGGACAGGCAAATTGTATTGCAACAACAAAAAAGCACCGGCCGCAAATGCAGCCAATTGCATTAACCAAAAACTGCGCACACCGCTCAAATGGCGCCCGCTAAGGACAAAAACAAACGCCAGCACCACCAGAAAGCTCAACTGAGCACCGAGAGCCAGCATCGAAAGAGGTTCTATCAACACCACAAACAGCGCACTCAATAGCCAGAGACGTAACAGAGAAACACTGCCCATGCGCCAGCTCAGCACCACAACCATGCAAACGGAAAAAACAGCCCGCAGTGCAGGTACCGCAAAGCCTGTTAGTGCGCCATAAAATAAAGCCATAGTGGCAGCCAGCAACATCGCAACGCCTGTTGGGGGAAAGCGCCATACCCAGCAAATACGTAGCAACCAGTTAAAAAGTAAAAAAGTAAATGCAAACACCATGGAAACATGCAGACCTGAAACAACAAACAGATGAATCAGGCCCGCATTGATAAGCTGATCATGCAAACCCCGCGACAGACTTTGTTTATCCCCCATCGCCAACGCCGCAGTCATCTGAATAGCTGAAGAATTTAAATCACTTTTATTGATAACGGTATAAATTGAATTTCGTACATCACCTACAAAACTATATTCATCCGATACCAGCTGCGCTGCGCCAGGCTCCATGACATACGCACTGGCCACCACACCCTGCACTAAACGATTTAACCGGTAATCGGCACCGCCCGGATTGTGAAAATTACGCAGCGGCGAAACCCGCATCTTGAATTGCCAAACTTGCCCTGCCCTGAGAGACAACTGGCACCGGTAACAGGATGCAGACAAGGTCATGCCACGAAAATCACCCCCATCAGGGATGAAATCAAACTTGAGCACATCGCCATGTTGTACAGTTTTGCCAACTACACCCTGATATTCGCCCTCCACCACAGATGCATCAGGAAGCGGTTGTTTGGCTTGCGCCAATAACAGAAAGACCATCACCCAGGCAAAACCCAGGGCGAATAAAATAAGCAGGTATAACCTGCGGAGCAGGAGAATCCATGGCAGCAAACACAGCAGCCCAATCCAGCCAAAAAGTGAGCAGGCAAATGCACCACCTACTAACGCAGCCAGCTGTTTTTCCATGCTAGTCAACATGTTGCAATCCGTGCATAATGCCCGCGGCCTTGGATAGCCGCAGAGTCTGCTGAGCTGAAGAATATGCCTAAAAACGCATTAAAGAAGTTTTTCCCTTCCCCGCAGGCTGTGAAAGATCACCCTTCGCTGCAATTTCTTGGGAAGCTATTACACGAACCAAACCTCTGGCACATGAACCGACGCTCGGTTTCCCGTGCCTTTATGGTGGGCTTATTCTGTGCCTTCCTGCCCATGCCATTTCAAATGGTAGTTGCTGCCGTGATTGGTATATGGGCCAGATCCAACCTGCCCATCTCCATTGGCCTGGTCTGGCTGACCAACCCCATCACAATGCCACCCATCTTTTATTTTACTTATCTTATCGGCACCTGGATTTTAGGCGCACCTGAACATCCGATTCACATTGAATTATCAGTCGAATGGTTTACCGCTGAGCTCGCCAATATCTGGCAACCCCTGTTATTGGGCTCAATGCTGTGCGCGGTGATCTTTGCAGTACTGGGATATGCGGGTATTCGCCTCGCATGGCGAATTCATGTAGTGCGCGCCTGGCGTAAACGTCAGACTGCACGTCAGACGAAGCAAAACCAATAATTCAGATTTTTATTGCGCCAGGGATAATTGCCCCTGGTGCAGCCGATATTGCGTTTGCGCTTTTGCCGCAAACGACAGGTCATGGGTTACAACTACAAAAGCAATTCCCAGGCGCGCATTCAAATCTGCAATCAATGCCTGAATAGCCATCGCCGTGTGGTAGTCCAAATTTCCGGTAGGCTCATCCAGCAGTACAACCTGTGGTTTACCCACAAGTGCACGGGCAATCGCCACACGTTGACGCTCACCACCGGATAATTCTGCAGGCTTATGATCACCCCGTGCAGCAAGTCCTACAACTTCCAGAATTGCAGCTGCCTGCTGCAAGGCTTCTGCTTTTTTAATGCCACGAATCCACAGCGGCATCGCCACATTTTCTAGCGCAGTAAACTCAGGCAACAGATGGTGAAACTGATACACCACCCCAAGGTAACGATTGCGCCATTGCCCAAGAGCAGCTTCCACAACACCGTTCAGGGACTTACCTTCCCAGCGCACGGCGCCAGAACTTGGGTTATCAAGCCCACCCAGCAAATTCAGCAATGTGGTTTTACCTGAACCCGACGCCCCGACAATGGAAATCCATTCACCTGCGCGCAGGGCAAATTGTAAATCCTGGAATACACATAACTCCGAATGACCAATCTGATATTTTTTCTGCAGATCAACACATTCGAGCACTAAATCAGAGTTCATAACGTAAAGCCTCGGCAGGTTTAATGCGCGCAGCACGCCACGCCGGATATAAGGTCGCCACGAAGCTCATCAGCAATCCAGCACCACTGACTATGGCAACATCCTGCCACTGTAATTCCGAAGGTAAATAACTGATGAAATACACATTGGCATTTAAAAATTGAATACCCAGCAAATGCTCAATAAAAGCCACAAAACTCGTCACACTCAGGGCGAATACAATTCCCAGCAAAGTACCCAGGACAACCCCCACCAAACCTACAATACTGCCCTGCACAACAAATATCCCCATAATTCCGCGCGGGGTAAAACCCAGTGTGCGCAGTATGGCGATATCACTTTGTTTATCCGTCACCACCATCACCAACGTGGATACGATATTGAATGCCGCAACCGCCACTATCACCATTAACAGCAAACCAATCATGGTTTTTTCCATTTTAATGGCTTGGAATAAATTGCCATGGGTGCGTGTCCAGTCACTGGCGCGATAATTACCTTCCAATTTAAATAATAAATCCCAGGCAATTTTGGGGGCTGCAAATAAATCATTCATTTCCAGACGAAGACCCTGCACCTTGCCAGGAATGCGCGCCAATCGCGCGGCATCTTCAATATTCACATACGCAAATGAAGCATCCAGTTCAGCGCCCACCGAGAAAATACCGGTTACCGTAAAACGTTTGAGGCGCGGCATTACACCTGCTGGAGTCAAACTGGCCTCCGGCATAATCAGAGTTACTTTGTCGCCCAGCTCGACACGCAGCTGTCTGGCCAGCAAATCACCCAGCACAATATTAAATTCGCCACTGCGTAAATCACTTAGCTGCCCTGCCTTCATAAATTGGCCGACAATGGAGACTTTATTTTCCCACTCAGGATCAATGCCATTCACCATGGCGCCTTGCACTAAACCTTTGTGGGATAACATACCCTGCACATTAACAAAGGGCGCGACGCCTTTAATGCCAGGATATTGCAAAACCTGGTCCGCCACCTGATGCCAATCATCCAATGCATCAGCACCGTAAATTGCAGCATGGGGCACCATACCTAAAATCCGCTGGCGTAATTCACGGTCAAAACCATTCATAACCGACAACACCAGAATCAGCACAGCCACTCCGAGAGTGAGTCCCGCCATGGAGGTTGCAGAAATAAATGAAATGAAATGATTACGGCGCTTAGCGCCTGTGTACCGGAGACCGATTAAAAAAGGGAGTATTTTCAGCATGGCGCGCATTTAACCATATAAGCCTGACAGCGCATAGGGTGGAGCCCTCCCGGCTCTGACGTTACAATCAAAAAAAAGGAGAGCCTATGACACGTTCATTTCAACTCAGTTGCATGCTGTTCAGTTTGTTTTTATGCACATCCGTGCAGGCCAGTGAAGACAGCTACATCAGCGTACCCATCGGCAAAAACGCTCAACATGACGACCTTCCGCAACGGGGGATGAGCCAGTCACAAACCCTGCAAAAATACGGCGAACCACAGAAAAAAATGCCCGCCACGGGCAATCCACCCATAGAAAAATGGATATACGCGGATTTTTCCGTCATATTCGAACGCCAGTGGGTTATTCACAGCGTGAAACACCGCCCTGAGCCATGAGCGCAGGTTGAAAAACCAACAACCTGATCTACTGTAAACAGGAAAATCGACGGATTGCGCCAAATGAAAACACTACCTTTGATCATTACCACCTGTTTAGCAGCCCCCCTGTGCATGGCCGCTGAAGAAATGACCAGTACCGAAATGACGGAGGCCTACATCCAGGATGGCGCCATTGTCATTAAGCAGCGCCCTGCACAACGCAATCCGCAGCAAACAAGCAATAAAAATATGAAGGTTTCGCCAGGGCAACCACTGGTTAGCGGCAAAACCCTTGAGGAATCACAGCTGCGCTCAGACCAGACCACTGCCAACAGCATTGAATATGAACTGGGCCGGGAAATTGCCTTTCAGCAGCTGGAATCCCAGCGCCGCGACAGCATCAGCCAGGGCAGCGATATTGAGGGTTACGCCAGCGCCGCGCAGCTAGAGCGCCAGGAGTACGTAGATAATATTATCCGCAGCCAGCTGAACCTGAGCAGTGACACCCAGGTTACCCAGAAACACCTGCAGCAATATCTGAATCAGTCCGACTTGCTGGGCATCAATGGCAACCCTGCCGGCCTGCAACAGGGCAATACCGGGCAAAGCTTCCAGTTCATTATGCCAAACCCAGGTTATACACCCGGTCAGCACGGCAGCAGTAATGACAGTGTTTCACTGCAAGTCACCAACGACAAAATCATCTGGCAGTTTAACTACCCACAGCAAAATTGATCCATCTGCATCAGGATGAACAACTGATGCAGATATGCCTGCCCCACTCCGGCACTTCACCCGCCAGACCATCGAATTGCGCTTCATCTGCAAAGGGATTACGCAAACAATCAAACACCCTGTGCAGCAGAGCATCATCACCTGCCTCGCAGGCGGCAATTACATTTTGCACAATATAATTTCGCAACACGAAAGCCGGAGCGCAGCCCCTGATATTACGGTCGGCTGCGGATAATTCCACACCAGATTCAGCTAACAATGCCGTGTAATCGGCAAACCATGCTTGCGCCCCACTGGCATCACAAAACAGGGCAAACCATGCACCGGCATCACCCGATAATGCATTTATGAGACGGGAAAACGCCAAATGGTAATCGGTTTTTTGCTCTGCCAGCAATTGCAGGTAGCGCTGCGTGACAGCAACAACCTTTTCATTCGCAACAGTAAAACCAAGGCGCTGCGCCATCAGGTTATTGTACTCACGCCAGAAAACATCCCCGAACAAAGCAAGGGATGCCCGCAGGGATTCAACATCAATCAAAGATGAAACCGCCTGGGCCAGGCACATCAGATTCCAGTAGACGATATCGGGCTGACGGCCAAAGCGATAACGCCCGGCATCATCGCTGTGGTTACAGATAAAATCAGGGTCGTATTCGTTAATAAATGCATAGGGGCCAAAGTCAAAGGTTTCCCCAATGATGCTCATATTGTCGGTATTCAGCACCCCATGGGCAAAACCACTGGCTTGCCACTTTGCCACCAGGCGCGCATTGCGCCGCACCACATCGGCAAACCATAAATCCTTCTCATTAGGGGCTAATTCAGGCCAATAACGCTGCATCACATAGTCAAGCAATGCGACCAACTCAGCACGCTGCCCCGTGTAAGCAAAATATTCAAAATGACCAAAGCGAATGTGGCACGGGGTAACCCGCAGCAAGGTGGCACCGGGTTCTACCTGTTCGCGGTAAATTCGATCAGGGCACAGGGCCACCGCCAGGGCGCGGGTAGTCGGGATACCCAAATGATGCAGAGCCTCTCCCGCAAGATATTCACGAATGCTTGAACGCAACACCGCCCTGCCATCACCCATGCGTGAAAAAGGCGTCATGCCTGCACCCTTGAGATGCAAATCCCATTCAGCGCCATTGGCCGCCCACTGCGCCAGCAATAGGCCCCGACCATCCCCCAAACGCGGATTGTAAGCACCAAACTGATGACCGGAGTACACCATGGCAATTGGCTGCACCCAATCGGGGACTTCATTCAGATTCATTAAACCGGGTAATTGCGCGGCAAAATCCGCTGGCAACTGCATTTCATCCAATAATCCCTGGTTGATATGCAATGCAATACACGCCCGGCACTTAACGGCTTCGGCGTTATGCGGGCGAAAAAGGCTTCCCCAAGGGATTGAAAACTGTAATTAAACTGCCCTGCTGACAACACAACTGGCCCCCTGCAATTATTGCGTGTAAGAATACGCGTTAAAGCAGCGGACAAACACCGGCAGTTTGTGGGGAAATCCAGCTACGCCAGACCAGCGTATCAGGCAAAAATCAGAGAACAAACACAATGCAGCAACAATATCTTGAGATTATCCGCGCCACAGGTGAAGACCCAAACCGCGAAGGTTTACGTGACACGCCAGCACGGGCTGCAAAAGCCATGGCCTACCTGACCAGTGGTTATAACAAAACCCTCGACGAGGTAGTCAATAACGCCATTTTCACCTCCGACAACGATGAAATGGTGATTGTGCGCGACATCGAACTCTACAGTTTATGCGAGCATCACTTACTGCCTTTTATTGGCAAGTGCCACATTGCATACCTACCCGATGGCAAAGTCATCGGCCTGTCAAAACTGGCCCGCATCACTGATATGTATGCTCGCCGCCTGCAAATCCAGGAAAATTTAACCAAACAAATTGCCGACGCCATCCTTGCCATTACTGGCGCAAAAGGTGTTGGAGTTGTGATTGAAGCCAAACACATGTGCATGATGATGCGCGGCGTGGAAAAACAAAATTCAACCATGACAACCTCTGTGATGCTCGGCGCCATGCGCGAGAATCAGGCTTCACGCAGTGAATTTTTACAGTTAATTAATAAGGCTTAACATGGAAC
Source organism: Oceanospirillaceae bacterium (assembly GCA_024234265.1). Lineage (GTDB taxonomy): Bacteria > Pseudomonadota > Gammaproteobacteria > Pseudomonadales > Oceanobacteraceae > JACKOM01. The sequence continues at coordinate 124,852 of JACKOM010000005.1, read as the reverse complement.
TCGCCACAATACGCATCAAGAATCTGCGTCTGCGCACTTATATCGGCATTAAAGACGACGAAATTCAGAACAAACAAGACGTCATTATTAATGTTGTTTTACGTTATCCGGCCGACAATGCAGTGGAAAGCAATCAGATCGACAATGCCGTCAACTACCGCACCATCAGCAAAGAAATTATCGCGCTGGTTGAGGGCAATCGTTTTGCCCTGCTGGAGCGCATGACAGGTGAAGTATTGGCACTGGTGATGAAAAACCCGCGCATAAAATATGGCAGCGTTGAAATTGATAAGCCCCATGCCCTGCGCTTTGCCGATTCAGTTTCCCTGATGCTGGAAGAAAGCCGCTAAAAAAATAAAAACCCGCTCAGCGGGTTTTTATTTCACGTTTAAACGGCGGTAAAGCATCGAGCAATAACTGCCCGTAACGTTTACTGACAATCCGTTTATCCAGAATGGTAATTTTGCCCCTGTCCGTCTCCGTGCGAATTAAACGCCCACAGGCCTGAATTAATCGCACCGACGCATCGGGCACGGAGATTTCCATAAAGGGATTGCGCCCCTTACTCTCCAGCCACTCCGCCAGGGTTGCATCTACCGGGTCATCCGGCACCGAAAACGGCAGGCGCACTATCACCACATGCTGCAAATAATTCCCAGGTAAATCGATACCTTCCGCAAAACTCGCCAGGCCAAATAAAATACTTGCCTGTTTATCATCAACTTTTTCTTTATGGCGACGAATCACTTCCTGCTTGGATAAATCATCCTGGGTCAATACATGCTCCGCCAATTCCAGCGCAAGACCGTTTTTAACGTCATTCATCATGCGTCTGCTGGTAAACAATACCAGGGTGCTTTCATCGGCGGATAACACTTCATTTAACGCCTGGGTTATTTGTGCGACATAGGCATCCCCCGCCCCCGCTTCTGTTGCCGCTGCTGGCACCACAAGGGTTCCCAGCTCAGGGTAATTAAACGGGCTTTGGATCATGGCAAATTGCTGATCGCGGCTTACTCCGGATTTCATGCGAAAACGATCAAAACGCCCCAGTGCGGTCAGGGTTGCCGAGGTCACCACGGCACCAAAACAACGGGACCAGAGATTTTTGGCCAGCAACTCTGCCGCTAAAATCGGGCTACTGAAAAGGCCAATATCATCTTCATCGGCCGTGAAATAACGCTCCATCCAGCGTGATACAGGCGGTTTGTCTTCTGCTTCACTGCTGGCATAACTCAGCCACAGAAAACCCGCCAATTCGATGCGCGCCTGTAACAAACCAAATGCAGGGTACCAGCGCTCGGCATCGCCTTTTTTATATTCACCATCCTCTTTATTGAGACTGTCTTTTAAGGCATCACTGATTTTATCCAGCATGCCATAGAGGGAGTTATAAGCCTTATTGAGGTTAACCGCTTCAATCACCAGCTCATCGGGCACAACCCCCATACGAAACCTGTGCTGGGTAATGCCTTCCTGATATTGCAAGTTTTCATCGAGGGAAAATAACAACTGGCGCACGCCACGCAAATTTTGCGTCAGATTGCCTAATAATTCGGGGATTTGCTGAACCACTGACAACAAACCTACGGGGGTTCCGCACTGCTTGCCAAGACCATCCACTGCCTTAGTGATTTGTTTGAATAACTGATCCTGCTGGGCAAGTTTCACATGACAGGCAAAATGCTCAATGGCCTTTTCCGGCAGGTGGTGGCCTTCGTCAAACACATAAAGTGTATTTGCCGGGTCCGGCAATACTACACCACCACCCAGACTGATATCCGCCATCACCAGATCATGGTTGGCAACAATTAATTCAGCTTCATCCAATGCTTTACGCGCACTGAAAAACGGGCAGGCATTAAAATGCGGGCAGCGGCGGTTTGTGCACTCACGGTGGGTTGCGGTAACACGAAACCACTGATCATCGGGAATTTTTTCCGGCCAGGCATCGCGGTCACCGCTCCATTTTGCAGCACCAAAAGCATCCATAAATAATTCATACTGGCTACGATCGGAAGCCGTTGCCTGGCTTTGTGCGAATAAATCCATGGCAGCATCCTGCATGCGCTGATCTTTCAGTTGCGCATCCAACTTGCTCAGGCACACATAACGCCCGCGGCCTTTAGCCAACACATATCGGAATTCAAGCCCGGCGTTTTTGCGCACATCCGGAATATCTTTATTTATAAGCTGTTCCTGCAAAGCAACGGTGGCAGTGGAAATCACCACACGCTTATTGGCATATTCCGCCAGGGGCAATACGGATAATAAATACGACAGGGTTTTACCTGTACCTGTACCCGCCTCCACCACACAAATATACGGCTGATCGCCGATACGCTTGCCGTCACCATCCTGCTGAATGGAGCCCAGGGTACGGGCAATTTCAGCGATCATGTTTTTCTGACCGCTGCGGGGTTTAAGATTTTTGCTTTTCAGGAAAACTGAATAGGCGCCCTGAATGGCGGCCCGCACATCACTATTGAGCATCGCTGGGTTTTATCCAATCCATGCCCTTAGGCAATAACATATTAAAATCACCCACGCGCAAAACCACACCTTCAACCGTGATGGATTTTAATACCGTACCCGGCGCCAGCAGTGCACCCTCTTTATATACCTGATCATTAATCCCCACGGAGCGAAATTTCGCATCCTGCGAATAAAAATAACTCTGGAAGCGCAGTGTCGGCACTTTTGCCAGCTGCGGCGGGCTTAAATCCGCCAGATCAAATACGATATTTTCATGGTTATTCTGCACAGGCTCAGCCTGTGGATTGGCAACCTGTGCAGCTGGCTGCGCATTGGCCTCCGCCGGTGGCAGAGGCACAGCTTCAGATTCCTGGGCAGTGATCTCCTGCGTTAAATCTTCCTGCACATGGCTTTGCCCCGGTAAAAATACAAACGCCAGGGTTGCGAGCATGACACCCGCACCAAATACCGCAAAAATTACCCAACCCAATGAGCCGCGCTGCTGTAAATATTCGCCCTGAGCAGTTGCCGTTGGGTTTTGTTGCTGTGCGGTGCGCTCACGTTCAGCTTTTTTTAATGCATCAAGTAAATACGACATCAGGATGCCTTCCCGGTAATAATCATCATGGCCAGCAGAGTTTGACTGCCTATCAGGCCATCCACATCCAGCCCGTAATCCGCCTGGAATTTTTTAACCTGCTGCTGCAACAACCAGTCATACTGATCACTGATAAATTGATTTTCTTCAGGGCCAATCACTTCCCAGTTTTCGGTATTGGCATCTTCAGCGCCATTGATCAAATCGAGCATTTCACGTACTTGCTCAACAATTTTACTGCGCCCGCCCAAGGTGACTGCACCGTTAAAATCCGTCGGGGCTGCCCACTGCACAATTAAACCTTCATAACTCATACCCGGCTGCCAGGTTTGCCAATGACCATCCAACAAACCCCACACAGGAATGCGCGCAAAGGTCAGCACACCATCTGGCATATTGCCCTGCCAACACACCACTGGCGCCGCGCATTCAACACGGTCGATAATTTGAATTTCCTGGGGGGCAATAATCTCTGATTTCACCTCCGGCTCTGGTGGAGCAAGCTGTACGGATTGTGGCGCGACCACAGGCGGATTTTGCTGCAGTAAAAACGCAGGCAATGGCAACCATAAATACATGGCAATCACAGCTGCAGATGCCAATGGTGGCAACCACAACCAATTCCAGCGGGAAACATGGGTTTTAACCGGCAAGGGTGCCGCCACCACTTCGGCAGCGGCTTTTTCAACCATGCCGGCAGTCACCTGCAATCGGTCACGGGCATAAGCCCCCATCAGTGCACGATCCGCAATCACGTTAATTAAACGCGGTACACCACCACTGCAGCGATGTAAGCGCCGCAAAGCACTTTTATTAAACAGCGCAGCATCACCACCCACCACTGATAAACGATGACGCACATACTCAGCGGTTTGCCGCGCCGTTAATGGCAATAAATGATGCCGTGCGGTAATGCGTTGATTAAGCTGACGCAAACTGTATTTATCGAGGCGTGCGCGTAATTCCGGCTGCCCCAATAAAATAATTTGCAGCAATTTACATTCGTCTGTTTCGAGGTTGGTGAGCAGGCGTATCAGTTCAAGCACATCGTCTGCCAGCTGCTGGGCCTCATCAATAATCAATACCGCATGCCGCCCTGCGGCATACACCCCCAGCAGATATTCATTAAATTTATCCTGCAACTCGCGTAAACCGGCTTCTTTTTCCGCTTCGATACCAAACTCACGGAAAATTACCTGCATTAACTCAAGGGGGTTTAACTGGGGGTTAAGCACCAGGGCGAGATTCACATCCTGCGGAATGTGATTGAGCATATGCCGGCACAGGGTTGTTTTACCCGTACCCACTTCGCCGGTTAACAGCACAAAACCGCCACGATAGGTCAAACCATATTCGAGCACAGCCAAAGCCTTGGCGTATTGTTCCTGCTGGTATAAAAACGCAGGATTAGGCGCGATTGAAAATGGCGACTGCGTAAAATTAAAAAATTGGTTATACATTAAAAATCCACATTCCAGTCGCAATACAGATGCCATTGACGGGCCGTATTAACACCCGCCGCATCTAGCCCGGCCGACAATTTTAAATGCTCGGCAGCATAACCCAACGACCACAATCCATGTTGTATGCCGTATACAAGCTGCCACTGATGAACGGACAACACCGGGCTGAATTCACGGTAAAAACCCCAGGCATCCAGACGCGCCCCCGCGCTTATATTTTCGTGAAACGGCTGAATGTATTGCAGCTGATATTTGCCCGGCAAAAGCTGCTCACCGGAATATTCACTGTCCTGCACATAATTTTGCTGACATACCGTCAGCGCTACGCGGTTCTGATAAATACAGCCCTGACTGCGGCCAATCTGCCGCCAATAAACCCGGTAAAAAACATCATCCGCGCGGATATTTAAACGCCCGCCATTGGCAAAGGGCACTTCCACGCGGGCATTCAGCGCATGGGCAAGGCCGTTGGTGTTTTCGGCATCCTGCTCCAATAACGCATTATGACTGAAACGGTAATCCAGATTGTATTCAAACCCCTGCTGCCCGGAGGAACTAACCTCCCCCAACCCGTTTAACTCACCACTGTTCATGGCAAACGGGCGCAGCAGGGATACTCCCAACTGCAATTCAGTAATAGATAACGGTATAAAACGAGTAAAATGCACGCCGCGTGATTCGAGTGTATTGACCGTTAAATCCAGTGGATAACTACCCGCAGCAAGCTCCTGCTGCTCCAACAGACCATAAAACCGCGCAGTATCACGACTGAATTGCAGGTGGTAATCCTTGCGACTTACCCACCCCACCCGCCAGCCATCGGCCTGCATATAAAACTCACTGAGAAAGCGCCCCTGGGCATATTGCCCTGTGCCCGCGGAGCGCCAGCCATCAATCATTTGCGCCACAGGCACGGGCTCACTCCAGGCATCCAGCTCGCTCTGCACCCCAAAACCCAACCCATGACTGAATACAGGGAAAAACAAAAAAGCAGCCAGATAAAAACGCAACATATCAGAGCAATTGCCAGGAATTATCCAGGTACCGCACCACGTACACATTGCCTTCTTTGCGCACAGTGCCAATCAGCGCGCCACCGTAACGCACAAAACCGACCGGATCACCCAGGTTCTGGTCCTTATCAAACGACTTCATCGCCACAGTGGTTGTGCCGTCTTTAATGTAATAAGCCACCGCATCACGCCCACTGGTACTGTCAGCACCATAGGCAAACCACAGAGTGCGCTCGCCAATCGGCACCAATTCAGAAATACCGATGGAATCTAAAATGGACTGCCCCAGATAACCGGATGCCAAACCAATTGAAATTGCCACATCTTCTTCAGATGTGATGGCCGCAATTACGTTGGCGAGGATCACAGGTTCGGCGGTGGAATTTTCCACCATGCGCGGAATTACTTTCAGACTGAATGTTTCAAGACCATAAAAATAAGGGCTGCGTAATTTAACGTCATAGGTATCACCGCTCACCAGCGGATCAATAGGATCTGAGCTGCTCGCACGGGGGAATTGAATTTCGTAATAACCCCGCCCCGGCAATGCAACCTTAGTAAGCCCACAATTATTGATTAAAAATTCCAGGGCTGCAGTCGCAGAGGCATTGCCATTAGCCTCACCAAACGAATTATCCGTGCACCCCAAATCCACAAGAGATACTTCACTGGTACAACCCCAATCACCATCAGCATTAATACACTGAAGCGCTGTTTTATTGGTAGCCCCAGTTTTTTTATACAAAACCAAAGAAGTAATCGCACCCGGGTAAGTCAGGGACGCGAATTCAAAATTCGCAGGACTTGATAACTTAAGAATATCTTTCAGTTTTGTTGGCAATGACGAATAAGCAGAGCTGAGCGCATAACCAACCTTATTCGTCAGCACTTCACCCACCACCAGATCCGGATTACTCATTAATAAACCGGATATTTTTTGCTGCTGAAAATCAATGCCACCAAACTTCACCATATTCTGCAGAGCCTGATCGGTGAGCAGCAGATTCAAACTGGGAAATTTTTCCTTGGCGTAATAGGTGTAAGCCTCAGAGGTTGAAAAAGTCAGGCTCATGCTGATGCTATCCTGTGCGTCTGTGGTATTACCCACAGTGACGGACACAGGAATCGATACATCGGAGAAATTGTAGTGATAATCCGGTTCGCCTGCGGGCGGATTCAGAGTGTCATACTGGGTAATATCGTAAGTTCCCACCATTGCAATAGAGCCATTGGTAATAGTGCTGACAACTCGCTGACTACCATCAACAGTACCCAGAGCTTCCGTAGTTAATTTGATCACCGCAGAAGGAATTGTCAGTGTCATGGAGCTGTAACTGGGGGCCTCGTCCTGCACTAACGGAGCAGATAAGCCCAGCAGCGCATACATATTGATCTCGCCGCCACTCACCACTAATTGATAATTACCCGATACCACTGTGGTAGTCCCAAGGAATGCCGCTAGGTAAAGTTGATCATTATCGGATGACGCCCCCACCTGCACTTTAATTTTGTAATTTGTTGTATTAATGGCCAGGCTTTTTTCCGTTGCATCCCAGCTTGCCCCACTCAACTCCGTATATTTGCCATACCACGAAGTATCCGCGAGACAATTACTTGTAGTGACACAAACTAAGGCGCGATCCACAAACATTGCCAAGGGCTGAAACATAGCCCCCATTTCCGGTGCCACCTGTTGGCGAAAAGTCGTCCACGATTGACCTATATTTTCCAGCTGCGCAGCAGAAGAAGCGCCAAAAAATGGCGTAAATTTCTGAGTATCCGATAAATTGGCATCCGCCATTGATGTCACCCAGCTTTGTACTGTGGTGACAAAATTACGCGCTTCGGTGACTTGCTCCCCGAGGTCTGAAATGTAATCAGCCCCAACAACATCGGTCAGCTGATTATCGGTCAGGGTTGCCAGCGTGCTGTTAAAAGCCGTGCGCGCAGAACTCACCGCACTATTACCTAACGATTGCGCTTCCAGAGCATCAGCTTCCGCCACCGCATCGCTTAATAAACTTTTAATGCTTGCCTCAGAAGTGGCCGGATTTTGCGCCTCATAAAACTGCGCCACATGGTTTAAAAAAGCATCGGTAAAACTGTTTAAGTCATCGCTCAAATCGGAGCCTGCCAGAAGATGTTTGGCGATGGCCGCATTTAACAAACCAGCCATGGCTTGCTCACGGGCAGTATCTGTCGTTGCCGAGAGCTCACGCCCGGGTGTCCATTGCATCAGATAGGCAGGGCTGCTCTGCAATTCAAAAAGATTAGCGAGTTTAGTGCCCGCTTTATAAATGCTCTGGGGGGTTAACATACCCAACGTAGGAGTAATACCTGCACAGCTGGCCTGATCTGCTGGATTACAACCGACACCGTTACTCACGAACTGGGTGTATGCGAGCTTGGCGGCAAGGTGCGTCAGGTAGTTAACTTCAATATGCTGCCCGGTTGTCACACTGTGCACCGTAGCCCACAGCTCAAAATCATCCGGCACATCCAGCTGGTCCCCATAGGCAGCAGCACCACAACCACTCGCCTGTTTACATACCAAACGGGTATCGGCATTAGCCCGGACAATCACCAGCAGGCCACCACTGTAAGCGCCGTTAATCTGCCCGGCGAAGGCACCATCGGCATCGGTTTCAATACCTGCCGGGGCCTGATACTCACCCTCACTATTGAGCTGCGCCTGACCATTAATATCGATACCCACCAGCAGCACATCAGCATTGATCAGAGCGCCGCCGAGCACACTGCCGGTCAGACCTATATTGGGTAAACCACCGGTATTTTCGGTGGTTTTTGTTCCACAACCGGCCAATAACAAGGCCAACACTACTGTGCCGAGCAATGGGAGGGAAAAGCGGTAGCGATGCATGGGAACCTCAGTTTTATTGTTATACCTGGCGGATTAAACCCGCTGATTCTTCTGTGATCAGGGTGCGCAACCAACGATGAGCCTGGTTGTGATGTAACAACGGACTCCAAGCCACCTTAAGCTCGAAGGCGGGTATCTTAAACGGTGGTGGCAAAATAATTAAGTTCGAGCCTTTGGCCTGCATTTGAGCAACCCGGGTCGGTAAAGTTGCAACCAGATCATTGTTAGCCGCAAGCAGCGCCGGCATCTGATAATGGCGGGTAAAAACCCGGATATTACGTTTGTGCCCCACGGCGGAAAGCGCTTCATCTACCCAGCCGAGTTTGACGTTGCGGTCCATATCCGGATTCACACCCGTACCCGCCCCCATACCGGTTTTACTCACCCAGATATGGGACGCACTCAGGTAGCCCATCAGGGTGAAATTCTCGGCAATAGGGTTGTCGGGGTTTAACAGGCAACTGAAATCATCAGTCCAGATGGTTTTCTGGTGGAAAGACTGGGGCAACTCGTCAAAGCGGTTGATGGCCATATCCACCTTGCCCTGCTCCAGATCTTTATAGGTCACGTCGGAGGGGGTCAAAAAGTCGAGGGCGACACCCGGGGCCTCCTCACGCAGGCGACGCACAATGGCCGGCACTAAGGTTGCCTCAGCATAGTCACTCACCATAATCCGGTACATACGATGTGTAGTGGCAGGCTCGAACAGGCCAGTTGGCTCAATCGCAGCTTCAATATCAGTCACTATGCGGCGCACATAGGGCTGTAACTCCAGGGCGCGCTCGGTAGCTGTCATACCGTCACTGGTGCGCACCAGAATCGGATCGTTAAATAATTCCCGCAGGCGCTTGAGGCCGTTACTCATGGCGGGCTGAGTAATACCCAGATGCTGCGCTGCTTTGGTCACATTGCATTCGCGCAGCAGCACATCCAGATACACCAGCAGGTTCAGATCAATCCGCTCTATATTCATCTAATGAATGCCCGAAAGAACTCTATAATTGCGCAAAATTACCACACTCCATTGCCTGCTGCACCCAAAAACCCGCAGGCAATAAAAAAGGCCGCTTGCGCGACCTTTTTCAAACAACAGCAGTGTTTATTGCCAGCCTTCCACACCTTGCATATCGGGCAGATGGTGGGCTATGCCTTTATGGCAATCAATACAGGTTTTTTCACCGCTGGCCAGCGCAGTGGAGTGCATATTGGCAGCGCGCGGACCTTGCAGACTGTAATCCATGTAATCGAAGTTATGGCAGTTGCGGCACTCTAAGGAATCGTTTGCTTTTAAACGTTTCCATTCGTGTTCTGCCAGCTCACGGCGCTTATCTTCAAATTTTTCACGGGTATTTACAGTACCAAAAATCTTACCCCACACCTCTTTAGAGGCCTGCATTTTACGGGCGATTTTATCAGTCCATTTATGCGGCACGTGACAATCAGGGCAAGTCGCACGCACACCGGAACGGTTACTGAAGTGAATGGTAGAGCGCAGCTCCTCATACACGTTATTTTTCATTTCGTGGCACGAAATACAAAAGGCCTCGGTATTGGTTAATTCCAGCGCGGTGTTAAAACCACCCCAGAAAATAATACCGGCGATAAAACCACCTATTACCAGAAAACCCAGGCTGAAATGCACACTGGGTTTACGCAGGGTGCGCCAGATCGATTTTAGTTTTTCCATAACCCCCCCCTTACTCCGCCAGAGCGCCAGCAGGTTTAAAATCGTTACCTACCAGAGGTTTTGCATCTACCTGCGGCACGTGGCACTGCAGGCAGAAATAACGGCGTGGAGATACATCAGACAGCACTTCGCCATCACGGCTTACAAAGTGAGTGGTGCTGATTTTGGTGGCTTTCATGGCTTTAAAATTTTTCAAACTATGGCAGCTCAGGCACTTATTGCTGCGGGTATCGATGCGGTAATCGCGGATTGAGTGGGGAATTAATGGCGGCTGATTCACATAGTTAATACCCACAGAATCATTTTGTTTGGGAAAATCTTTCATTGTTTCAGCCGGAGCATTTTCTTCCAACGCGCCATTACGTAAAGAAATGACTCCTGTATCCGCTGCCAACACATTAACTGAATATGCCAGGCACAATGCAGATACAAAAAGGCTTATTTTTTTCATAATGATTTCTCCGCCATTTGGGCAAACCGTGAACTGAAAGAAAAGACGTGCTGATCGCACACATCAATGCAGCGCCCACACAGGGTACAAGCGCTATCTGAAATGACAGGGCTAACGCCCCCGGCCTCCCCTTTTAACGCAGGTTTTATTACCTGCGGCTCAGGGCAGACTTTATAACAATCCATACAATCGTCGCATTGCTGCCGATCAAGGGCCGCTACTTTAAGCGGGCTTAATTTACCCAGCTGCGCATAAACCACACCCGCTGGGCATACATACCCACACCAGCCACGCCGACTAATTAATAAATCAAATAAAAACACTGCCACCACAAACCAGACGCTGCCAAAGGATGCAAAAATCACCAGACGATAGGCATGACTGATCGGATTTACATATTCATAAACAATGCTGCCACTGATGAGTGTGGCAACTAATACCGCCAGCAACACCCACACACGGAACTGACGACTGATGCGCATATGTTGTTTGATGGCTAATTTTTCGCGCATCCAGGCCGCCAGATCCGTCACAGGATTAACCGGACAAACCCATGCACAATAGGTGCGCCCGCCTGCAAACACATAAAACCCAGCCACCACCAGTACGCCCAGCAGAGCACTTAATTCAGGCCAATGCCCCGCCAACAACATTTGTAAAAATGAAAAGACATCCGTCATCGGCACGGTATCAAGCAGCAAAGAGCTGGATAAATTGCCGCGCAAAATCCACACAGAAAATAAAGGCCCGATTAAAAACAGAGCCAACACACCTGTTTGCACCATGCGGCGTAAAATTAAAAAACGATTACGAACAAAAAAGCCGCGTGATACATCAATATTGTGCAGAGGGATTTGGTTCATAAACCCTCCGGACGGCGCACAGGCAAGACCAGCTCATTAGGCACCAGGGATTCACCCGCGGCGGCTTTTTCTTCCCAGCCAAGCTGGTAATGTTCGCCACCTTTAGCCACAGCAATATCGCGCGGCAGCACTTTGATTGCGGCCTTTTCCATTACACAGGCCTGCTCGCATTTGCCACAACCGGTACACACATCACTGTTAACCACCGGCAGAAAAAACGCATGTTTGCCGGTGCGGGCATTGTGTTGCAGCTCCAGGTTGATCGCCTCATCAATCAGCGGGCACACCCGATAACACACATCACAACGCAAACCGAGATAATTCAGACAATGCTGATGATCGATCAGCACCGCCACCCCCATACGCGCGTCATTGATATTTTCAATGTGATTATCCAATGCACCACTGGGGCAGGCTTTGGCACAGGGAATGTCATCGCACATTTCACAGGCCACTTTGCGGGCAGTAAAAAATGGCGTACCTGTAGGGGCATCATCAAATGGACGGGCGAGCTTGAGAGTATCGTAAGGGCAAGCCTGCACACATAAACCGCAGCGCAGGCACGCCGCTAAAAAATCTTCCTCCGGCAAAGCCGCCGGAGGACGTAATGCCTGTGAAGCCAATGCACAATTGCTTTTGCTGTAGGCCAGCACACCACCGGCCAGCAGACCCGCCGCACAGGCGGTCTTACCGGAATCCAGTAAAAACTGGCGGCGATTAACAAGCATTTGTGACACGGGCTTCACGTTTACCAACCTTACACTTTCACAACTTTAACAGCGCATTTTTTGTAGTCGGTTTCTTTTGACAGAGGATCGGTTGCATCCAGGGTCAATTTATTCACCAACTGTTTTGCGTCGAAGAAAGGAATGAAAATCAGACCTTTTGGTGGTTTGTTACGACCACGGGTTTCAATCCGGCTGACCATTTCGCCACGACGGGAAACCACCTTCACTTCATCACCACGACGTAAACCACGGGCGGTAGCATCATCTGGGTGCATAAATACCACGGCATCAGGCACCGCACGGTACAGCTCTGGCACGCGGCGGGTCATGGTGCCTGAGTGCCAGTGCTCTAGTACACGGCCGGTAGATAACCACAGGTCGTATTCTTTATCGGGGCTTTCCGCAGCTGGCTCATAGGGCAGCGCAAATACAACCGCTTTTTTATCGGGTTTACCGTAGAACTGCACCGCACTGCCGGTTTCAACATAGGGGTCAAAACCTTCGCGGTAACGCCACAGGGTTTCTTTGCCATCCACCACAGGCCAGCGCAGACCGCGGGCTTTGTGGTACATATCAAACGGTGCCAGATCGTGGCCATGGCCACGGCCAAATGAGGCGTATTCTTCAAACAGACCTTTTTGCACGTAGAAACCAAAATCTTTAGCTTCATCGTTGAGTTTGTCTTTAGGCACTTCTTTAAGGGTGTATTTATCCACCTGACCGTTGCGGAACAGCACGTCATACATGGTTTTACCTTTGTATTGCGGTGCTTTTGCCAGTAAATCAGCAGACCATACTTCTTCCATTTTGAAGCGTTTGGAAAATTCCATGATCTGCCACAGGTCAGACTTAGCTTCACCCGGTGCTTTTACCTGCTGGTACCAGAACTGGGTACGGCGTTCAGCGTTACCGTAGGCACCTTCTTTTTCCACCCACATGGCGGTTGGCAGCACCAGGTCAGCGGCTTGGGCAGTCACGGTTGGGTATGGGTCTGACACCACGATAAAATTGTCAGGGTTGCGGTAACCGGGGAAGGTTTCTTCGTCCATGTTGGCCGCAGTCTGCATATTGTTATTACACATCACCCAGTAGGCATTGAGTTTGCCGTCTTTGAGCATGCGGTTTTGCAATACGGCGTGGTAACCGGGTTTTTCCGGAATAGTGCCTTCGGGTAATTTCCAGATTTTCTCTGCAATTTCGCGGTGTTTGGGATTTTTAACTTCCATATCCGCTGGCAGACGGTGGGAGAATGTCCCTACCTCACGGGCAGTACCACAGGCAGATGGCTGGCCAGTCAGGGAGAATGGGCCGCAACCGGGTTTAGAGATTTTGCCGGTCAGCAGGTGGATGTTATACACCAGGTTGTTCGCCCACACGCCACGGGTATGCTGGTTGAAACCCATGGTCCAGTAGGACACCACGTTCACTTTTGGATCAGCATAGAGTTTTGCCAGTTTGATCAGGGCATCTTCCGGTACACCGGAGAGCTTGGAAACGGACTTCACATCATAGGTGCTGACGTATTTAGCGAATTCCTCAAACGACATTGGTTCGGAATCACCGCTGTCAGGGTTTTTGGCCGCCTGCTGCAATGGGTGAGTCGGACGCAGGCCATAACCGATATCAGTAGCACCTTTGCGGAAATTCACGTGTTTGGCGATAAAGTCTTTATCCACCGCATTGTTCTGGATGATGTAATTCGCAATGAAGTTGAGCATCGCCAGGTCGGTTTGCGGGGTGAAAATGGCAGGAATATCCGCCAGCTCAAAACTACGGTGTTCAAAGGTAGACAGCACAGCCACTTTCACATGGGGCGCACTTAAACGGCGATCTGTCAGGCGACTCCACAGAATGGGGTGCATCTCTGCCATGTTGGAACCCCACAGCACAAATGCATCGGCCTGCTCGAGGTCATCGTAACACCCCATAGGTTCATCCATACCAAAAGTACGCATGAAACCACCCACCGCAGACGCCATACAGTGACGGGCGTTAGGGTCGATGTTGTTACTGCGGAAACCGGCTTTCAGCAACTTGGCAGCGGCATAACCTTCCCATACGGTCCACTGACCAGAACCGAACATACCTACGGCAGTCGGGCCTTTTTCTTTCATGGTCTTTTTAAATTGCAGGGCCATTTCATCGAAGGCGCGATCCCAGGAAACCGGGGTGAACTCACCGTCTTTGGCGTATTTACCATCTTTCATACGCAGCAGCGGCGTGGTCAGACGGTCATGGCCGTACATAATTTTGGACAGGAAATAACCCTTGATGCAGTTCAGACCTTTGTTAACCGGAGCATCCGGGTCACCCTGGGTTGCTACCACACGGCCATCCTGGGTACCTACCAGTACGCTGCAGCCGGTACCGCAGAAACGGCACGGAGCCTTGTCCCAGGTAATCGCCCGGTCTTCTGATTTGGTGATGATATTGCTCGCCATGCTCGGCAAGCTGATACCCGCAGCCATCGCTGCTGATGCTGCCGCTTGGGATTTTATAAATGTGCGTCGAGTTAGTTTCATAGAGTCTCTCTCACCGGCAATTAAGCAACTTCGTGGTAAACCAGCGCGCTGTTAATCACGCCCTCTACCGCATTAATGGAATCGATCTGATCGAGCATGGCTTTGTTGGTACTGGACTCCAGGGTCACCACCAGCTTGCCATCCGGACTTTCACCATGAACTTCCAGCCCGCTTATGGCGTTCAAACCCTGATATACCTGCTCTTTTTTGGCTGGATTCATGTACACCACAAAACTGGTGATATGGATTTCATCCGACATGGGCATCTCCCCCAACGTGGTTTTGAATTGAAATAGCATGCTCAGGGCAGACAGCCGCACAGGCCCCGCAGCCGTTACAAATATCGTTATTCAGTAAAATGTGCTGCTGCCCCGGACCGGCAAACTCAACCGTTAAAGCACGCACGTCACAGACATCCAGACAACTGCGGCAATAAACCCCGTGCTGATTAAGACAGGAGGGCTGCACAGCAGCGGAAACTTTCCAGGGGGAAGCCTGCATATCGAACAAAGGCTGGGCACACACATCCACACAGGCATGGCAAAAGGTGCATTCTGCGCGGCTGAAATTCAGCTCAGGAAAACCACCTTCACCTTTTTGCACAACTCCGGTCGGACAGGCACTGATGCAATCCCCGCAGCGGGTGCAGGCATCCTGCATACATTGCAGCGAAATCAGCCAGGGCAAACGATTAACCGCCTGCTCTTGACGTACACTGCCCTGTAAAAAACGGCGCCGCGCGAGATCCATCTCAGAGACCTGTACCCGGTGGCCCCATCAGAATCTGGGAAATCCAGATCATCAGGCCATATCCACCCACCACCATGACGGATAAAACAGGTGCCAGGACAACGGTGAGCAATAAAAAGGTTTTAAGCTCTTCCTGTTTCTGGTCTGCAACCTTATCCATATACCCTCCGATAATTCCCGTTGATTCTTGGGATTAATAATGGACAAATCTCAGATTCAGAAACTGACAGGCATCAATTAAACCGGAATTACGACCCTGACATAGGACAAGCTTTTAGCTAACAGCCTGATAAACAAGGTTTTTGCACCCCTGTGCAAATACACCTGTACTGGCAGAGGATGCCACCAGGGGTTAAAGTGAGTGCCGCGTGACAACAAAGGAATACCCATGGCGAACATGAGCGCCCTATCACTACTGGCCAGCATCGGCGTTTTATCACTCTTATGCCAATGGTTAGCCTGGCGCATTAAAATTCCCGCCATTTTACCGCTGCTCATTTGCGGTTTATTAGTCGGGCCGGGATTTCACATACTCAATCCGGATCAATTATTCGGTGACTTGTTATTCCCCGTGGTCTCCTTAGCGGTTGCGATTATTTTATTCGAAGGCAGCCTGACCCTGGAATTCAAGCAAATACAGGGGCACGGTGCCATGGTGCGCAATCTGGTGAGCATTGGCGTAGTTGTCACCTTTGTGATTATCGGCCTTGCCACCTATCTGCTGATGGGCACCGACTGGCGCATCTCCGCCCTGTTTGGCGCATTGGTTGTGGTGACCGGCCCAACAGTGATTGTGCCCATGCTGCGTTCGGTAAAACCCAGCGCCAAAATCGCCAACATACTGCGCTGGGAAGGTATCATCATCGACCCGATTGGCGCCCTGCTGGCGGTTGTGGTGTATGAATTTATTATCTCCAGCCGCGATACTGCCCTGCTCAATACCCTGCAAGCATTTGGCACTACCTTGTTCATCGGTTTTGGCTTTGGCTGGGCCGCAGCAAAAATTCTCACTGAAGCCCTGACCCGCAGCTGGCTGCCCCACTACCTGCAAAATCCGGCAACCCTGACTTTTATGCTGGGGGTTTACGCCATGTCGAATTTTATTGAACACGAATCCGGCCTGCTGACCGTTACCGTCATGGGTATGGTGATGGCCAACAGCCGCAAGCTCGACATCGACGGCATTCTGGAATTTAAAGAATCCCTCAGCGTTTTATTAATTTCCGCCTTATTTATTTTGCTTGCGGCGCGCCTCGATTTGAGTACTTTTTTAGAACTTGGCCTGCCGATGATCGCCCTATTGGTGGTGATTATTTTTATAGCGCGCCCCGCCAGTGTATGGCTGTCAGCTACAGGGCTTGATCTCAATTGGAAAGAAAAACTGTTAATTTCCTGGATAGCCCCGCGGGGCATAGTCGCTGCTGCAGTATCTGCGTTATTTGCCATTAAACTCGGTGATCTTGGCTGGCAACATGCCTCAATTTTAATTCCCATGGTATTTATGGTGATCATCACCACAGTGGTATTACAAAGCCTCAGCGCAAAATACCTTGCCATGGGGCTTGGCCTGCAAGAACCACCGGCGCAGGGCTTTTTAATTTTTGGGGCGAACGACACCGCCCGCGCCATCGCCAAAATGCTCACCGAGCAAGACATTAAAGTACGTATGGCCGACACTAACTGGGAAAACCTGCGCCTTGCACGCATGGAAGGCCTGCCGGTTTATTTTGGCAACCCCGCCTCGGAGCACGCCACCAACCACGTCGATTTAACCGGCATTGGTCGCCTGCTGGTGTTATCCCCTTACAAACAATTAAATCCTGTGGTCAGCATGCATTTTCTGGATTGGTTTGGCAGCGGCAAGGTATTTGGCCTAGGCGGTGAAAACGAAGCCCGCGCCAGCCACCAATTATCGGAGAGTTACAACCAAACCCTGGGGTTATTTGCAGAGGGCATTACCTACTCCAAATTAGCCAGCCTGCGCGCAAAAAAAGCCCTGGTTAAAAAAACCAATATTTCCGAGAGCTTTTCGTTTGAAAATTACAAAGAGCAATACGGCCAGCGCAGCCTGCCCTTATTTGCAATTGACGAACAGGGTTATTGCCATGTTTTCCATGAATCGGAAAAAATAACCCCAAAAGCTGGCTGGACAGTGATCGCCTTAATTTCACCCGAGCCAGTACCGGCCAAAGATACAAACAACAAACCCCAGGGTGAACCCAGTTTTATCTGATTGTTAACCCCATAAAAAAACGCCGCATCAGCGGCGTTTTTTTTATTTCAGAAAATCACTTACAGCGATAATACAAACAAAGCAGCACGAACATTATTTAACCAGCTCGATGCGATCATCAAAAATCGCAATCTGCCCCTTTTTATACAAACCACCAATCGCCTTTTTGAAGTTGCCTTTACTCACCCCAAAGGCCGCGACAATTTCATCTGCATTACTTTTATCGCTGAAAGGCAAACTACCACCGGCGGCACGCAACTTCGCAAGAATATCATCACTTAAATTCTGCGCCCCCACTTTACCCTGCAATTGCAGGGAGATATCAATTTTGCCATCGGCGCGAACCTGCTGAATAAAACCACGCTCACGCTGGCCGATACGCACATCCTTAAACAAAGTGTGATGATGCAACAACCCCCAGTGCTGGTGATTAATAATTACCTTAAAACCGAGATCCGTGCGCTCAGCCACCAGCACATCAACTTCTTCACCTTGTTTATATTTCGCCGGCACTAAATCCAGATGACGATCCAAGCGCGCCGTCGCCACCGGGCGATGGGTATGCTGATCAACATACACATACACCACATAGGATTTACCCACTTCCATGGGGCGCTTGCGCTCAGAATAAGGCAGCATTAAATCCTTCGGCAAACCCCAATCGAGGAAAATACCCGTCTGGTTAATTTCTTTAACTTTCAGGCTGGCAAACTGCCCCACTTCCACCCGCGGGCGCTGGGTGGTGGCAATCGGGCGATCTTCAGAATCAAGATAAACAAACACATTCATGAATTCGCCAATCTGCGGCGCAGGTTCAGGCACATAACGGCGCGGCAACAGAATTTCACCCTCCGGCCCGCCATCAAGGAAAATTCCGATTTCAATCTGCTTAACAACCTGCAGGCAATTTGTACGTCCGATTGCAGCCATGGCACCACCCAAATTCCGAAATGCGCTTAGTTTACCTGAGATTGTGCCCCCACGCTTGCCAGCATCGAGACTATAAGCTTATAGTCTGCAACCTATAAACCTATAGGCCACACACTATGTCAGAAGCCACCCAACAAAAACTGGTCGACAGCGCCCTTAAACTCATCGTCAAACAAGGGCTCAACGGCCTGAGCATGAATCAGATCTGCAAAAGCGCCGGCATAGCCCAGCCGAGCTTTTACCACCACTACAACTCAGTACAGAGCCTGCTCGCCGATGTACGCCAAAAAATGCTGGCGACTTACTTAGATCCACTGCAAAACAGCTTTAAAAACATTCTTAATCAGATACAACCCCCCATCAGCAGCGATGCCATCCGCAGCGCCAGCCAAAAATATATCACCATCAATTTTGAAGTGATTGCCGAGAACCTGGCCCTGTTCCGCAATATCATGGCAGACCATAACAACCCCAATTCCCCCGGCAAAGGTGAAATCGGCAAACTGCTCGACGATATCAACCAATCCTGGATTGCCTTTATCGATAAACTCGGGCGCGAATCCGGCATTACCCTGCAACGTCAGGATATCGCCCTATATGTCGACAGCCTTTCCGCCATGACCCACAGCCTGGTGATGGGCTGGGCAGAGCAAAAATACGATAAAAACACTGCCATCAATGCAATAGCCAACCTCTCCGAATCCCTGATCAGCGTGTATTTAAGGAAGAATCAGCATGCCATCTGATATCAAAACCCATTACCGCACCTGCAATCTGTGTGAAGCCATGTGCGGCTTAGAAATCAGCCACCAGGGCGGCAAAATCCTGCAAATCAAAGGTGACAAACAAGATGTTTTCAGCCGCGGGCATATTTGCCCCAAAGCTATCGCCCTGCAGGATTTACACGAAGATCCGGATCGCCTGCGCACCCCGCTAAAACGTCAGGGTAATGAATGGCTGCCCATTTCGTGGGATGCAGCATTCAGAGAAATCGGCGCAAAAATAAAAGATATTCAGCGGCAACAGGGTAACGATGCCGTTGCAGCCTATTTAGGCAACCCTAACGTACACAACTACGGCAACATGTTGCTCGGCAAAAAATTATGGCAAGCCCTCGGCAGCCGCAATTTATTTTCCGCCACAAGCGTGGACCAACTGCCACATCATATCGTCAGCCACTTATTATTTGGCCACCAGTTGCAAATTCCGGTGCCCGATATCGACCACACGGATTATTTTTTCATCATCGGCGCCAACCCAATGGCCAGCAACGGCAGCATCATGTCAGTGCCGGATATTAAAAACCGCTTAAAAGCCATCACTGCCCGTGGCGGAAAAATTGTGGTACTCGATCCACGCCGCACGGAAACCGCAGAACTGGCAACGGAGCACCATTTCATTAAACCCGCCAGCGATGCGTTATTTTTATTGGCTTTCTGCCATGTACTGGTGAATGAAAAACAACTACACACACAAAAGGATTTATTACCCTGCCACGGCCTGCACGATCTGCCTGAATTGTTTGCAGACTTCAGCCCGGAAATGATTGCAGCCAGCACAGGCATACCCGCAAATAATATCCGCCGCCTGTGTAATGAGTTTATCGCCGCACCCAGCGCCGTCATGTACGGGCGCATGGGCGTATCCGTACAAAAAGCCGGCACCCTTTGCCAGTATTTAATTATGCTGTGCAATATTTTATGCAAACGCCTCGACCAAACCGGCGGCCTGATGTTTGCCAACCCAGCGGTGAATTTATTACCCCACAGCGGGCGCGGCAGTATGGGCAAACATTTCACCCGGGTGCGTAAATTAGCGGGCTTTGGTGGTGAACTGCCAGTCAGCGCCCTTGCGGAAGAAATACTCACCCCCGGCACAGGGCAAATAAAAGCCCTGTTCAGCGTTGCGGGCAACCCGGTACTTTCTACACCCAACGGCCAGCAACTCGACAAAGCCCTGGCAAGCCTGGATTACATGGTGGCGATCGACATGTACATCACAGAAACCAGCCGCCACGCGCATATTATTTTGCCACCCAGCAGCCCATTAGAGCGCGATCATTACGATGTGGTATTCCACAATCTTGCGGTGCGCAACACAGCAAAATACAGCCCGGCATTATTTAACAAAGATAAAAACACCCAGCACGACTGGCAGATTTTTTTACGCCTCGCCAAAACCCTGCGCCCGGCTAAAAAAATCAGCGCACGTATTACACAACAATTAATGCTACGCAACGGCCCGCGCCTGTTACTTGCCAGCTTGCTGCGTTTTGGCCCCCATGGCAGGGGCTTTAAAGCGGGCGGCCTGAGCCTGCGCAAATTGCAGAAAGAACCCCACGGCATTGATTTAGGACCACTCAAGCCCTGCCTGCCAAAAGCTCTGCACCACAAGGATAAACACATACATTTGCGCCCTGATTTTTTTCAGAGCGCGATAAGCGAATGTAAAACCTGGCTGACACACAACCCTGACGAACTCCTGTTAATTGGCCGCCGCCACGTGCGCAACAACAATTCCTGGCTGCATAACAGCCAGCGCCTGATCAAAGGCAAAAACCGCTGCACAGCACAATTACACAGCCAGACAGCTGCAATATTTAACATTCACAATGGTGCACACATAAAAGTCAGCTCCCGCGTGGGCAACGTACAAATTGAAGCGCAAATCAGCGACGACATTATGCCCGGTGTCATCAGCATACCCCACGGTTTTGGCCACCATGCAGGTAGCGGCTGGCAGATTGCCCGCGAGCACGCGGGGGTAAGTGCAAATGATTTAACGGATGAGCAAAATACTGATCCACTTTCCGGCAATGCCGTATTAAACGGCGTGCCCGTCACCATCAGCCCGTTAAGCGCTTAACGATATGAATACATCACAGAACCGGAATACATCTATGTTACGAGTTTGGTTTGCGCGCCGGCGCTGGCTTTTGTTATTGGTGTTTTTAGGTGGCTGCGCCAGCGTTGGCCTGGTCAATAATCCGCTCGATCAACTCTACGGCCCATCCCAGCCAATTAACCGCATGGTCAGCGACAATACAACCCATGGGCAACATTTTCTAAATGAAGTACAACCCCTGCTGGAAAAACGCTGCGTGGTATGCCACGGCTGTTATGACGCCCCCTGCCAACTGAAATTATCATCCCCTGAAGGGATCGACCGTGGCGCGAGCAAAGCCAAGGTTTATGATGGCACAAGACTACTCGCCGCAGAACCAACCCGCCTGAATATCGATGCACACAGCACACGGGAATGGCGTGAAAAAAAATTCTTCCCGGTTTTAAATGAGCGCACCCAGTCCACCGAAATCAACCACAGCAACAGCCTGATTGCCGCCCTGCTGGATTTAAAACAACAAAACCCCGGCCCCGACCATGGCCTGCTTGATGAAAGCCAAACCCCCCTGGGTATTTACCGCCCTGAACAATGCGCCCCCCAAGAGGAACTGCCCAAATTTGCCAGCGAACACCCCTCCTGGGGCATGCCCTATGCATTGCCAGCACTAAGCAAAACAGAACACGATATACTGCAAAACTGGATTGCCATTGGCGCACCCATGGCGGGAAAACCTGAATTAAATTCTGCTTATTTAGCAGATATTGATAAATGGGAAAAACTGCTCAATCAGTCCAGTAAAAAAGCCCAATTATCCAGCCGTTATATTTACGAACACTGGTTTTTAGCCAATTTATATTTCAGCGATAAACCCGGCGAATTTTTTAAACTGGTGCGCTCCAGCACACCGCCCGGTTTACCCATCAATATTATTGCTACCCGCCGCCCCTACGACGACCCACAGGTTAAACAGGTTTATTACCGCCTGCAGCGCGTAGAAGACAGCATACTTGCTAAAACCAATATGCCCTACGCACTCAATGATGCACGCATTACCTGGCTGAATAATTTATTTTTTAATGCCGATTTCAGTGTTGAACATTTACCGAATTACGAACCAGAAACCGCCGCCAATCCGTTTGCAACATTTGCCCAGCTGCCCGTGGAAAGCCGCTACCGCTTAATGCTTGAGGAATCCCAATTCACTATCATGGGCTTTATTAAAGGCCCGGTATGCCGCGGGCAAATTGCCCTTAACGTAATTGACGATCATTTCTGGGCCTTTTTTATCGATCCGAAAGTTTATCGGGGTAGCCATATAGATGAATTTTTAATTCAACAAAAAGATAACCTGCGTCTGCCCGGCGAAAAACAAAGTAATGCCGGTGTCATCAGCGATTGGATCAGTTATTCCATCGCCAATAACCGCTATCTGGATGCAAAAACCGCTGCCATCAAACAGATATTTCCCAACGGCGAAATTAATTCCATGGATTTAATCTGGGATGGCGATGGCCACAATGACAACGCCAGCCTCACTATATTTCGCCACTTCGACAGCTCAACCGTTGTGAAAGGCATGGTCGGTCAACCCACAAAAACCGCCTGGTTAATCGGCTATCCGCTGCTGGAGCGCATCCACTACCTACTGGTGGCCGAGTTTGATGTGTACGGCAATATAGGGCACCAACTGTTATCGCGCTTGTATATGGACTTTCTACGCATGGAGGGTGAATTCACTTTTCTGAGTTTACTGCCACAGGACGAACGTAAAAAACTGATTGATTATTGGTACCGCGATGCAGGGCTGGATGTAAAACTGCACCTAAGCCTGTGGGAAAAACACATCACCCTGCCCACCAGCATCACCTACAACAGCGCAAATCCTAAACAGGAGCTGTATGAAAAAATCCATGCCCGGCTGCTACCTGCACTCAACCATCACTATGATCTTCCAAAAAATGACGCTCTAAGCAGCATTAACCGCATCAGCGGCCTGCCCGCCAGCATCATGCCGGAGCTGAGCCTGATTTATATGGAAGAAGGTAAAAAATCACGCCTCTATACCATCATGCGCAATTCTGGGCACAGCAACATCACCAGCCTGCTGTATGAAGATGAGAAACGTCTGCCTGCGGAAGATTATTTAACCCTGGTGCCCGGCGTGCTCGGCTCATACCCCAATGCCCTGTGGCACCTGCAAAACAAAGATGTCAGCGCATTCAGTGAGGCAATCGCACAACTGAAAACCGAGGACGATTACCACGCCCTTAAACAGCGTTTTGCCATTAACCGCACCAGCGCCGATTTCTGGCAACAAAGTGATGCCATCTATGCCCTGTATCGCCAGAGCGAGCCAATTGAATCTGGCCTGCTCGACTACAACCGACTTGAAAATCGTTAAAGCAACGACAACAATGCTGCGGACTTAAATCCGCAGCACGGAGCGAACATGCGTTACTTATTAATAGTTTTACTTTTCTGCAGTCAGCTTTGCGCGGCCCAAGACATTAACCACTTAATTTTGGTCTGGCAGAAAAAGGACACCCCCGCCGGTCAAACCAGCGCATTCCTGCAGGCAACTGAACAGCTCGCCAGCATCGAACAGGTAAAATCCCTGATCATACGCACTGCCATTGAAAGCGAGCGCCCGGTGGTGGACGACTCCTTTGATTATGCAGTACTGATGACATTTGCATCCCAGGAAGATATGCAGCATTACCAGGACCATCCCCAGCACGTGCAATTCTTAAACGATCATGTGAAGGGCAAAATGGAAAAAATCGTGATTTACGATTTTTAATTCTCTAAAACCAGGCGGCGCAACACGGCCACTAATTCATCCATTTCAAACGGCTTGCCGACATGTTCATTCATGCCGGCATCCAGGCAAGCAATACGATCTGACTCCATGGCATTTGCTGTCATGGCGATGACAGGTAAATCCCGTAAATTTAATTCATCGCGTATTTTGCGGGTTGCGGTATAACCATCCATCACCGGCATTTGAATATCCATCAGTACGGCATCAAACCCCTCGCCATATTGCCTGAATGCCTGCTGTAAAATATCGATGCACTGCTGCCCATTTTCTGCCACCACAATTTCAGCACCCTCATCCTTAAGCAGCTCACAGGCCACCTGTTGGTTAATCAGGTTATCTTCGGCCAGCAGTATCCGCATACCCACCAAACGATTTTTTTCTGTAGAGGCATTTTGCGTAACAACCTGCTGTTTAACCTCCACAACACCTGGCTCGGCACGGGGCAATAAAATCGAAAAATAAAAACAACTGCCCTCACCCACCTCACTGCTCAACTGAATTTCACCGCCCATCATATTGACAAGGTGTTGACTAATGGCCAAACCAAGCCCGGTACCACCAAAACGCCGTGTAGTGGAAGCTTCTGCCTGGGTAAAGCCCTGAAAAATACGCGCCTGGTTTTCCGGCGCTATGCCAATGCCTGAGTCCTTAACGCAAAACTTTAACAACACACCATTAACGCTGTTATCGACCAAACCCACCTCAATCAACACCCTGCCTTCATCGGTAAATTTAATCGCGTTCCCGCCCAAATTAATCAGCACCTGTTTAAGGCGCAGGGCATCCCCCAGCAACGCTGACGGCACAGACGACTGCACCTGTATTTCGAGACGCACAGGTTTTGCCACCAGATTATTGGACAAAATCACATGCAACTCATCCATCAACTGGCGTAAATCAAACGGATGGGGATCAAGCTGCATACGCCCGGCTTCAGCCTTGGAAATATCCAAAATATCATTCAATAAACTTAACAATGAACGCGCTGCACTTTCTGTTTTAAGGGCGTAATCCATCTGCACCTGATCAAGCGGGGTTTTACGCAGCAGGGTCAGCATGCCCAACACAGCATTCATAGGGGTACGCAACTCATGGCTCATATTCGCCAGAAACTGACTTTTTGCGAGACTGGCCTGCTTAGCTTCTTCAACGGCCAGCTCAAGGGAAAATTCGCGCTGTTTTAACTCAAGGGTTAGTAATTCGGCTTTATCCAGCAAGGCCTGGGTACGGGCATTGGTTTCACGAAAGACGGTTGCTGCCTGGGCAAGGGAGCCGATTTCATCCAGGCGCGACATACCCGGAATTTCCTGCAGATTTTCCCCTTTTACCAGGCGGGCAAAAGTATCCGTGATCAATTCTATCGGGCGGCTGATTCTTTTACCGGTAATCACCGCCACAATCAGCGCAAGCAACACGGCTAGTATCGAACTTAACAACAAAAGCTGCTGATAAAATGCTATTTGCCGGTCACTGACTGCAAACACACGTTGCTGATCCTTCAGTGCAGCTGCTTTTAATTGCTCTGACATATTGCGCAGCTCAGCCGATTCACCGGCAATCACCACATTCACCAGAAATAAATAATTCCTGTCAGCCTGCACGGCGCGGTTGATCAGATTTCTGATATCATTCAACGCATTATTCAGCCTGCCACCCACACCCTCATTCTGATTACCCATGGCATTAAACACAGCCGCTGCCTGCTGCAAATAGGCCATTACTTCTTTGCGCAACTTGATATCGTGACTACTGAAATAGCGACTCACAAACACTTCAGAACGCAACACACTGAACTGCGCTTTTAACAAGCCATCGTATAAGGCATTGCCAGCGCGCCCACGATATTCCATCAGCGCTGAATCCAGCAATTCATAACGTTTGAGCAAATCACCATTGACCAGAGAATCACGATAATCCCGCTGCTTTTCCAGCTCTTCGATTTTTTCTGCAAAATTTTCCAAGGCGTTTTGCATTTGCAACAAAAGCTCTGTATCTGCCGCACTCGAAAATGAATTTTCTTCGACAAGCAGGCGAATATCACGCATCAGCTGGGCATGTAAATCCACCATGGCTGTTGATGTAGTGTTTTTTTCGGCATTACTGAATACAACAATGGCACGCTGCATTTCGGCAATATTGTTGTCGATACGCAGCATCAGATTGGCATCTTCACTGACATTTTTGAAATGTACAAAACGCTGATGGGATTCTTTTAAACCGTACAAACTTAATGCAGCAAGGGAAAAACTGATCAATAGCAGCAGAGTAAAACCCAGCAAAATACGCTGACTGATATTCAGCCTGGACAGCATATTTTCAAATAAGCGGGTTAACATGCATCAGGCCATCAGCAATTCATACCAGCGTTGCAGGGAATATTCGTAGTTATCCATCACCGTATTCCACACCGCCACATGGCTGAAACGATTCACATAGGAACCACCGGTACGCACATCACCTGCAGGCACGGAGATACGCCCGTCAGTACCTTTTAAAGGCACACTGGTGGGTTTACCGTCATACCAGTAACCCCACTCATTGTCGCTGAGTAACGGACGGGAACGTTGCGGGTTAGAAATGTAATAACCCTGCCGCGCAATAAAAGCCCCTGCCCAGCCACTTAACCACCAGTTCATATAGGCATAGGCGGCATCACGCACCTCCCCCTTGCACTCACTGGACATGCACATAACCCCATGCCAGGCCCGGTACCCCTCTTTAGGGGCGGCATAGGTCACCGGCGTGCCACGGCCATTCGCCGCCGACACCCCGGGCGAAAACATACTGCCAATCACCACACGCCCACTGGTCATAAAATCCGCCGACTGCGGTACGGTATTCCAGAAACCAGCAAAATATTTTTGTTTTTTCAGGCCAATCATCAGACCGAACAATTCATCGATCTCTGCGATGGTCATATTGCTGATATCGGCAAACTTCATCATGCCGCGGGCCTGGGCCGCGAGGGCCAAATCAAAAATACCGATGGTCGGGGCATTCACCACTCCAATGCGCCCTTTCCACTTAGGGTCCAACATCCAGCCCCAACTTTCCGTGGTATAGGGCACTCCCTTAGGCACCACATTGGTGTTGTAACCAAAGGAATCCACATTATGTACATAAGGAAGGAAACTGATTTTGCCGGTGAATTTAGTGCCCAGTGAACCATCGGGCTGCACATTGAGGATTTTATAAGGCGCATCACCTAACCCCACGGGGGCATCAGGGACGATACGGCCCTTTTTAGAAATATCGTTAATTTCATCCCAATAGGTCAGCCGCGAGGTTTCAATCGGCTGCACCACACCCGCCTGCCACAGGGTTTTAATGCTATCGGTCCACTGCTCATACAAATCAAAACCCTCGGGCTGGGTGGTCGCCTTTTGCACCAGCTCGCCCTCCCCGCGGGGTTCAAACACCAGATTAATACCGAGATCTGCCATGGCCTGACGGCGAATTTCCTCCTGCAGGGTCACATGGGTACCCATCACCCGCAGGGTGAGCTTCGCACCACTCATCACGTAGGGCGCATGCATCACCGCCAGCCCTGCACCGGCAGCAGCCACTGACTGCTGTAAAAAACGGCGCCGACTCAATTGTTTTCCGGACATACTTCCCCCCCCCGCACAGATCAACAAACTTGAGTGTAGATGCGTGCGAGGCCTTTACCACAGCCACAGAGCAGAATGAGAGTCGCCTGCTAGGCTTAGTTAAAAGCCCGGGGAGTTTGCCATGCCTGCCAATCTGAACATCACCCAGAAGCTTATTCTGTCGATAGGCATTTTATTGGCCGTTACCATTACTGCATCAACCCTGATGAACAACTACCTGATGCGCAACATGGCCGATACGCAGCTGGACACCCAGGAGCTGCCGACAGCCCTGAGCGACGTCAGAAATGGCATTAGCAAGGAACTCACTGCCGCCCTGACACTTGCACAGACACTGGCAGACAACACGTTCATGGTGCAATGGCTGGAAAACGGCGAAAACCAGGAAAACCTTCCCGACATCATCCGGCAACTGAGCCTCACAGTTGAGCGCAATCATGCAGCAACAGCTTTTGTGGTATCGCGCAACACGGGTAATTACTACCTGGAAAAAGGCCTGTTAAAAAACCTCAATCCCAACAATGAGCGCGACAGCTGGTTCTACCAATTTTTAAGCAGCAGTGAAAATTACGGCCTGGATGTGGCCATTTCAGAATCCAGCCAGGAAGCCACGGTATTTATTAATTATAAAATCCGCCATAACGGACAGATATTGGGGGTAGCCGGCATCGGTATGCCACTCGGCGAAATGAGCAAGCTGATTGCTAATTATCGCATCCACGGTGAAGGCATTGTGTTTATCACTGATCAGAAAGGCCTGATCAAATTCCATGGTGACAGCAGTAAAATTGGGCAAAGTATTGTATTGCCACAACACATTGAAAACTTCACTTCCTGGAAAAGTGACAGCGGTAACATGCGCATCGCAACATTACCACTACCCGAATTAAAGGCTTATCTGGTGGCGGAAATTCCCGAACACATCCTCTATCAACAACTCAACAAGGTGAGCCGTTACAGCGTATTTTTCAATTTATTATTGGGCAGTTTTATTATTTTCACCCTGATATTGATGGCACGACAACTCGTTAAACCCATCCAGATTGTGGCCAGCGCCCTCACAGAAATCGGTAAAAATGGTGGTGACCTTACCCGGCGCTTAAACACCCGTGGTAATGACGAACTCAGTGAACTTGCCAAGGGTTTTAATAATTTCACGGAGCAACTACAAAATATGATCCGCCACCTGGCAGAGGTTGCCCGTAACCTTGAACAACGCAGCCAAGATATCGGAAAAATTGCCACGCAGAGCGCGAGCCTTTCAGCCGACCAACAGGAAAAAACCGATATGGTTGCTGCCGCCGTTAACCAAATGGGCAGCACAGTGCTGGAAATTGCACAAAATGCCAATCAGGCAGCGCAAGCTGCAACACAGGCAAAAAATGATTCCGCAAAGGGGCAAGATGTTCTCAATAAGACCATCAACAATATCCAACAAATGGCCACAGCCATGTCGGACTCCGGCATAGCGGTAAATACCCTCGCGGATGATGTATCCAGCATTTACAGCGTATTGGATGTCATCAAAAGCATTTCGGAGCAAACCAACCTGCTTGCCCTGAATGCCGCGATTGAAGCTGCCCGCGCCGGCGAACAGGGTCGTGGTTTTGCCGTAGTCGCCGACGAAGTGCGCACCCTCGCCCAGAAAAGCCAGCAATCCACCGAAGAAATCCAAAAAATGATTGAACGCCTGCAACAGGGCGCCCGCAAAACCGTCGCCAGCATGGAAAACGGCAAGCGCATCACAGAACAGGGTGTAGAGGCCGCCAATCAGGCCAGCGAATCCCTGCGCAGCATCATTAACAGCATCGACACCATCAACGATATGAACCACCAGGTCGCCGTTGCCACGGAAGAACAAAGCAGTGTTACCGAAGAAATAAACCAGAACATTACCCGCATCGCGGATTTTGGCCACACCACCGCCGATGCCATCAAAACCTGCCAGCAGGTTTCCGAACAAATCCGCCAACTCACCCACGACCTCAATAACAGCGTGGCAAAATTCCGGGTTTAATTCCTATGCCACTTATTTAAAGCCATCAAAACCCAAAATAAAAAAAGCGCCACAGGCGCTTTTTTTATTACCAATCCAAATCACTTTTTGGCTTTTTTATCCGTCACATCCCAGCGACCATCTTTATAAAACGCAGACCACCCAGTGGCTTTACCACTTGCATCATCTGTCGCAAGATATTGCTGCTGGGTTTTACGACTGAAACGCACCATAGTGAGATTACCGTCAGAATCCTTGAGAGGGCCTGTCAGTAAATAATGGTATTTCTCAGGTAAATCCGCCTTATGGGCCACCAGCTCCTGCACATAGGGTGCACGGGTTTCACGGTTTTTCGGGAACTGACTGGCCGCCAGGAATAAACCTGCAGCACCATCACGCAACACGTAAGTGTCATCCACTTTCAGGCATTTAAGCTCCGGCATGGGGATGGCATCCATTTTAGGTGGTGCAGCCTGGCCGCTACGCAGCAATTTACGGGTGTTTTTACAGCTCTCGTTAGTGCAACCAAAATACTTACCAAAACGCCCGTTTTTCAGCTGCATCTGACTGCCGCATTTGTCGCATTCCAGGGTCGGGCCATCATAGCCTTTTATTTTGAATTCGCCCTTCTCGATTTCATAACCTTCACAATCCGGGTTATTACCACAGATATGCAACTTACGGTTTTCATCAAGCAGGTAACTATCCATCGCCGCTGCGCATTTAGGGCAACGACGTTTATCGCGCAAACGACGGCTTTCTGCTTCTTCGTCATCCGCATCGGCACTCACAGCTTCTTCACCGGGAGTTAAATTCATTGTGGTAGTGCAGCGCTCTTTGGGCGGCAAGGCATAACCTTCACAACCCAGAAACACACCGGTAGAGCCGGTACGGATCAACATATGACGGCCACATGCCGGACATTCAACATTGGTCTTCACCGCAGCATTGGGGCGCATACCGTGTTCATCATTGCTGGCCTTATCGAGTTTTACGGAGAAATCACCGTAAAATTCATCCAGCACTTTTTTCCACTCAGTGCGGCCTTCAGCGATATCATCCAGACGCTCTTCCATACTGGCGGTAAAACCGTAATCGAGCAGATCTTCAAAATTTTCATTGAGGCGACTGGTGACGATATCACCCATTTTTTCAGCGTAGAAACGACGCCCGGTCAGGCTCACATATCCACGCTCCTGAATTGTAGAAATAATCGCCGCATAGGTAGATGGACGACCGATACCACGTTTTTCAAGCTCTTTAACTAAAGCTGCCTCTGAATAACGTGGCGCAGGTTTAGTGAAATGCTGTTTAGCATCGATTTTCAGCAATTTGATCGGAGTACCCGCTTTGATATCAGGCAGCACCAGATCATCATCCGCCTTACCTTGCTCACCTAATGCACGCAGATGGCCATCAAACCGAATAACACGGCCCTTCGCTTTTAATTCAAAATTACCGGCAACCACATTGATGGTTGAGCTGGTAAATTCAGCATCATTCATCTGACACGCGAGGAATCGCTGGCGAATCAGGTCATATAAACGCAGTGCATCGGCTTCCATACCGGATAAATCGCGGGATGTCAGATTCACGTCGGAAGGTCGAATAGCCTCGTGGGCCTCCTGGGCACCTTCTTTACTGCTGTATACACGGGGGGCTTCCGGTAAATACTGCTTGCCAAAATTACTTTCGATGAACTGACGGGCAGCCTCAACCGCATCCTGACTCAGGTTGGTGGAGTCGGTACGCATATAAGTGATGTAACCCGCTTCATATAAACGCTGGGCAGTGGTCATGGTTTTTTTAACACTGAAACCAAGGCGTGTACTCGCAGCCTGCTGCAGGGTTGATGTAATAAAGGGCGCAGCAGGTTTGGAACGGGTTGGTTTATCTTCCCGTGAAACAACCTGATAAGCGGCTTTGTTCAGTGCCGCAACGGCTTTATCCGAAGCAGCTTTATTATCAGGGCGATATTCCTGACCGCTTTCTTTAACAACCTGGAAACGCACGGTTTCATTTAATGCATTTAAATCAGCGTGGGCTTCCCAGTATTCATCGGGGATAAATGCACGGATTTCACGCTCACGCTCAACAATTAATTTAACCGCAACGGACTGTACGCGCCCGGCTGACAAACCGCGGGCAACCTTGGCCCACAGCAGCGGCGACACCATAAAACCAACCACGCGATCCAAAAAGCGGCGCGCCTGTTGGGCATTAACGCGGTTCTGATTCAGCTCAGATGGCTGTTCAAAGGCCTTTTGAATGGCCTTTTTGGTAATCTCGTTAAATACCACCCTTTTATAAGTAGCATTTTTAGCGCCTATCACCTCCCGCAGGTGCCAAGCAATGGCCTCCCCCTCTCTGTCCAAGTCGGTTGCGAGATATATGGTATCGGCATCCTTGGCAAGCTTACGCAGCTCATCCACGACCTTCTCTTTACCGGGCAGAATTTCATACTGAGCAGCCCAGCCATTTTCCGGATCAACACCCATGCGCGCCACAAGATTAGATTTATCTTTTACGCGGCGGTATTCGGCTTTCTCATCAGCCGACATTTTGCGGGTTAAAGCAGCTTGCTTAGCACGCTCTTTAGGATCAGCAGCAGTTTTGGCAGCGCCTGTTGGCAAGTCACGGATATGGCCAACCGAGGACTTCACAATAAAGTCCTTACCGAGATATTTATTAATAGTTTTAGCTTTTGCCGGTGACTCGACGATAACTAAGGATTTTCCCATTGGCCGCTTACACCTTTTCCCTATTGACCGCTGACGCGAAGGCCAACATATATACGGGCCACACTCCATTCGGTCAAGGCCCGAGCCGATAAACTGCTGATTTCATTTCAAATTAGTGCAAAAAACATCCAACTCGCAAACCAACAATGACTGCTACACTAAGGAAAAGGACTAGCCGCTTTCAGTCGAATTGCAAATCTATGAACTTTATTTTATTAGGCCTGCTGGTTATTTTGATCGTCGCCGGCGTGTTTTTTGCGCAGCGCATCAGCCAGAAACACAGGGAAGAAGCCCTTCTCAACCGTAAAATACGTACCTACACCCTGCTGATAAATGAACTGTGGGACGTAATTATTGCCGTACCCAACTACATCATGGCACCCGACATACTTGAGGCGCTACTGGAACAACATAAGCGCCTTATCCATAAACGCGACAGCCTGAACCCGCAACCCGACGCACAAAAGCTGCTTGAAGAAGCCGATGAATTTCTGAGCAAAGCGGCAGCCATACCCACCAAAGACCGATTGGAAAGCGACAGTGAAATCAACCTGTGTAAAAAAACCTTCGCCAAAGCCAGCAAGGTATTGAGAGCAGCAGCCAGTCGCAAAGAAATAAGCCCGCAAATTGCCGTTAATATGCGCAACAGCATGCGCCTGAAACTTTTGCATATGGAAGTTGATACCTACGTTGCCAAAGGCATCGCCGCAGGGCAAAACAACGACCCCATGACAGCCGCTACTTTTTATAAATATGCAAAAAAACTGCTGATCGAATCGGATTTGAAATTTGAAGGAAAGGTAGAAAAAGTTCGTGAAATTTCCGATATGACCCGAGCTCTGTTCGGTGGCATCACAAAAACAGAATTAGATAAAGGCATGGAGAAAGAAGAGGAAACCAATGACCAGGGCTTTCCAACCGACATGAATGCCGAAAAAAAGAAGTTTTAATTTAATGCACTGCAAAAATAAAAAGCCGGGCAAAGCCCGGCTTTTTTATTTGTCTCGGATTACATGCGTTCCCAAACGGTCGCAATACCCTGACCCAGACCGATACACATAGTGGAAACACCAAACTGTGCATCTTTGTTTTCCAGCACGTTAATCAGTGTGGTGGAGATACGTGCGCCAGAGCAACCCAGTGGGTGGCCCAGAGCGATAGCACCGCCGTTCACGTTAACGATGGAATCTGCTTTATCGAGGATCTTCAGATCCTTCATGCAAGGCAGAGACTGAGCAGCGAAAGCTTCGTTCAGTTCCCAATAGTTGATATCAGAAACTTCCAGACCTGCGCGCTTCAGAGCTTTCTTGGTAGCCGGTACAGGACCGTAACCCATGATAGCTGCATCAACACCAGCAACCGCCATACCGCGAATACGGGCACGTGGTTTGAGACCCAGTTCTTTAGCTTTTGCATAGCTCATCAGCAGCATGGCAGCAGCACCGTCAGTGATCTGAGAAGAAGTACCTGCAGTTACGGTACCGCTCTTAGGATCGAAAGCAGGACGCAGTGCACCCAGGCTTTCAACGGTGGTTTCAGGACGAATGGTTTCGTCGGTGCTTACCAGGATCTGTTTGCCATCAGCATCGTGACCGTACATAGCCACGATTTCGTTTTTGAAACGGCCAGCCAGGGTAGCTTCGTGAGCCAGGCGGTGTGAACGCGCACCAAACTCATCCTGCATCTGACGGCTGATACCGTGCATTTTACCCAGCATTTCTGCAGTCAGACCCATCATGTTGGATGCTTTAGCAGAGTACTTAGAAGCCTGTGGGTTGTGGTCGAAACCGTGCTGCATGTTCACGTGACCCATGTGCTCAACACCACCAACAACAAACACATCACCGTTACCGGTCATGATTGCCTGGGCAGCAGTATGGATAGCAGACATTGCAGAACCACACAGACGGTTAACAGTCTGCGCGCCCGCTTCTTTAGGCACTTTACTCATCAGAGAGATCTGACGGGCAACGTTGAAGCCCTGTTCCAGAGTCTGGTTTACACAGCCCCAGATTACGTCTTCAACCAGCGCTGGATTAACACCTGGGTTACGCTCAAACAGAGCGTCGATCAGGTTGGCAGAAATTGTTTCTGCACGTACGTTGCGGAAGATACCGCCTTTAGAGCGGCCCATTGGCGAACGTACAGCATCAACAACTACTACGTCGTTAGGATTAAAACCCATTTGATATTCTCCTATTCGTTACCGGACGCCAATTAAGCGAAGTACTTGTCGCCTTTAGCAGCCATTTCACGCATCTTCGCAGTTGGGTGATACAGGGCGCCAAGGTCTTTGTACTTGTCAGCGATTTCAACAAACTTGGCTACGCCAATGGTGTCGATGTAACGAAGTGCACCGCCACGGAACGGAGGGAAACCGATACCGAAAATCAAGCCCATATCGGCTTCAGATGCGGATTCAACGATACCTTCCTCTAAACAACGTACGGTCTCGATGCACATTGGCACCATTACACGTTCGATGATTTCGTCAGCAGTAAATTCTTTACGTGCGCCACATACAGGGGCAATCAGTTCGTAAGTAGACTGATCAACGGTTTTCTTAGGCTTACCTTTTTTGTCTTCCTGGTAAACGTAGAAACCTTTGTTGTTCTTCTGACCGTAACGACCAGCTTCGAACAGAACCTGCATAGCAGATTTGAAGTCAGCCTTCATACGATCAGGGAAACCTTCAGCCATTACTTCGTTGGCGTGTACAGCTGTGTCCATACCTACTACGTCGAGCAGGTAAGCTGGACCCATAGGCCAACCGAATTTTTCCATCACTTTGTCAACGGCCTGGAAGTCAGCACCATCACGCAGCAGACCAGCAAAACCACCGAAGTATGGGAACAGTACACGGTTAACCAGGAAGCCCGGGCAATCGTTTACAACCACTGGGGTTTTACCCATTTTCTTAGCGTAAGCAACGGTGGTTGCAACCGCTTCTGGGGAGGTCTTCTTACCACGGATAACTTCAACCAGCGGCATCATGTGTACTGGGTTGAAGAAGTGCATACCTAAGAAGTTCTCAGGACGCTTCAGGTCAGCAGCCAGCAGGTCAATGGAGATGGTAGAAGTGTTAGAAGCGATGATCGCATCTTCACGCACTACGTCTTCAACCTGGGCCAGAACCATTTTCTTAACTTTTGGATTCTCAACAACCGCTTCAACCACGATATCTACGGTAGCGAAGTCACCATAGGACAAGGTTGGACGAATACGGTTCAGAGCCTGGGCAGCTTCCAGAGGAGACATTTTCTTCTTCTCAAGACGCTTGGCGATCAGCTTGGCAGCTTCATCCAGACCCAGCTGAATACCGGCTTCAGCGATGTCTTTCATCAGAATTGGAGTGCCTTTCAGGGCAGACTGGAAAGCGATACCGCCACCCATGATACCTGCACCCAGTACGGCAGCCTGTTTAACGTCACGGGCTTGTGCGTCATAGGCTTTAGCTTTTTTCTTCAGCAGCTGGTCGTTCATGAACAGACCGATCAGAGCTTGGGATTCAGTGGTTTTAGCCAGTTTAGCGAAACCATTGGCTTCAACTTCCAGAGCTTTGTCACGACCCATACCAGCAGCTTTCTGCATGGTTTTGATCGCTTCAACAGGTGCTGGGTATTGACCTTTGGTCTGACCCATTACGAAACCTTTAGCGGTCTCGAACACCATCATGGATTCCATGGCGTTCAGTTTCAGCTTGCTGGTTTTCTCAGCACGACGATCCTGCCAGTTGATAGTGCCGGCAATGGCTTCTTTCAGCATGGCAACAGCAGCGTCTTTCAGCTGAGCAGCTGGCACAACGGCGTCAACAGCGCCATCTTTCAGAGCTTTTTCTGGTTTGTTCTCAGCGCCCATGCAGATCCATTCGATCGCATTGTCAGCACCGATAACACGTGGCAGACGTACAGTACCACCGAAGCCTGGGTAGATACCCAGCTTAACTTCTGGCAGACCTACTTTGGCCTTGTCAGACATTACACGGATGTCAGTTGCAAGACACATCTCGAAACCACCGCCCAGCGCGATACCGTTAATGGCAGTCACGGTTGGGAAAGGCAGGTCTTCGATGGCGTTGAAAATCTGGTTCGCTTGCAGAATCCAGTTCACGATCACTTCAGGCTCAGCCTCGAAGTTTTCGCCAAATTCAGTGATGTCAGCACCAACGATAAAGCAGTCTTTACCGGATGTAACAACCAGACCTTTAACATCGCTGTTATTTTTCAGTGCTTCTGCAGCAGCAGCCAGGTTTTCAAGGGTAACCCGATCAAACTTGTTTACGGATTCGCCTTGCAGATTGAAGTTGAGTTCGGCGATGCCGTCTTCAATCATCTTAACCGTGATGGCTTTACCTTCGTAAATCATCAACAAATCTCCACGCTAGGGGTAGCTGAGTAACGTAGTCACGCTTGCGCATTTCTACATGGACGGGCATCTGGTTAAAAAATACTCTAAAACCAAATTCATACGCCCGTTTGAATTCAGTCGGCAAACCTTCGTCAAAATCAGACTAAAAGTCAACTATTTCACAAAGATTTTCCGCCTGGACTGGGCGGGATTGAACATTTTATATCCAGCTGCAACAGCCCGCCAGCCGACATCAAAAAAAGCAATGCAAATAATCAAAGCCAGTAATGACGGGGATTTCAGCATCATATAGGCATATAAATTATAAGAACCCAACACCTGATGACTAACTAACCAGTAAATGTGGTACCAATGAACCACAACAAACTGAGTTCCCCCTCAAACAAGCAAGTTTTATTGTTTTTAGCTCCGATAAGCCTTCATTTTTAAATACGAACTTGCGTAAACTAGGACCCCTGGCTGATTCGGGGTACCAAAATGATAAAAACCAACCTCGCCAGATTGTTGTTCGCAGCATTCTTGGCTTCTTTTGCATTCACCGCTCCTGCCAACGCAGAAACCGGCGAAACCTTACGCAAACTTCACGACATGCGCCTGAATACCTTAGGCATCCTCAGTGATTATTTCATGTACAGCGGCCTGGAAGGCGACAGCAAGTACAGCCGACAGATGGAAGTCGCCATCAAAAGCTTTGAAACCCAACTATCCGAATTAACCCGCGGCAATGAAATAGACGCGGCTTCCACTGCCAATGTCATCAATGCCTGGCAGGAATACAAAAAGCTTCTGGACACCAACCGTGCAGATTTCAAAGTACGCGGTTATGCAGACACCCGCCTGGTTGACGAGCTGAGTAAAGATGCCCTCGCCCTTTCAAAAACTATTGAAAAGGCCTACGAAAACCAGAAAAGCAGCAAGAAATATACGGTGAGCGAATGGACAGAAAATTGCCGTGAAATGGCGATTATCATTCAGACCATTACAGCTGAATACGCAGCGCGCAGCACATCCAACCTGGGCCAGGTATTCATGGGCAATATTTCAGAAGGCGGTATGGATAAACAAGCTGAACGCTTCAATGTACTACTCGCAAAAGTACAAAAAGCCCCGGCAGGTGATGCCAACATCAGCAAATTGCTGGACCAGGTCCTGGTGAAATGGGAATTTATCAGCCGTTCTATTAAGAACTATAACGAAAACGCAGTGCCTTTTATTGTAAATACCTACGGCGAGCGTATTGCCACCAACCTTGAAACGATTGGTGACTTCTACAACCAGTCACTACAGGCCAAGCGCTAAGCGCTGACCTGCAATCCAGCCAGATATTGCTTAAGAACGGCGGCATCAAAAGTGTCGCCGTTTTCTTTCCAGACAAAGCGCACAAAATTCATCGTCCGCTCAAGGCCTACCAGGGGGTAAGGTGACTGCTCGAGCAAACTGGCAATGTGCTGGCGGTAACTTTCCGAATCAGGCTTATGCCCGTACCAGGCCCAACCGGCTGGCAAATCATCGTTATACCAACCCTCTGCCTGCACTACCGCCCACTCCTGCTGGGGTTTTTTATGCAGATCCATGTTGTGCAGTATGTAACTCACACCCAACACATCCTCACGAATGCCGGTATTTTTAGGCTCAGCATCCATACCTTTGAGGCGCACCTGCATACCCGCAACGATGGCGTCACGCCGCCACACCGCCAGCTTCTGCTCCCGCCTACTGGGTTTAATCCAAAGAGCACCGCCCACGACCATCAGGGCGGCAAGAATACCAATACCAATTCCCAGCATTACGCGCCCTCCTGCATAGCTTCCAGCTCCAGCCAGCGTTCCATTTTGGCATCCAGCTCGGCTTGTTTTTTCTCAAGACCGTCCAGCACTGCCGCAACCCTGGCGTGATCACGGGTATAAAAATCCGGAGCAGCCGCCTCTTTATTTAATTGCTCAATTTCTGTTTCGAGTTTTTCAACAATACCCGGTAATTCATCAAGCTCGCGTTGCAACTTATAACTTAGTTTTTTCTGCTTCGCAGGCTCAGGCACCGAAACAACAACATTTTTTACTGCTTCAACCGGCTGCACGGTAGCCATCTCCGCAGCATTATTTTTAGCAACAGCATCCTGCAAACGGTTTCCACGGGCATACCAGTCGTTATATCCACCCACGTGATCCGTCACCAGACCTGCACCTTCAAACACCCACAAACCAGTGACCACGTTATTCAGAAACGCACGGTCGTGGCTGACGATTAAAATAGTACCGGGATATTCAATGAGTTTTTGCTCGAGTAATTCGAGGGTTTCCACATCCAGATCGTTGGTAGGCTCATCAAGCACCAGCATATTGCTGGGTTTACTGAATAACTTTGCCAACATCACGCGGCTTGCTTCACCCCCTGACAGCGCTTTTACCGGGGTGCGGGCGCGCTGTGGGGAAAACAAAAAGTCCCCGAGATAACTGAGGATATGGCGGTTTTGCCCGCCAATTTCGATAAACTCACGACCTTCTGAGAGGTTATCGATAATGTTTTTTTCCATATCTAGCTGACCACGCAGCTGGTCGAAATAGGCAACCTCTAATTTAGTACCCTGTTTTACAAAACCTGCCTGGGGCTGCAAATCACCTAACAATAATTTCAGTAACGTACTCTTACCCGAGCCATTGGTACCCAGCAGGCCGATTTTATCGCCGCGCTGCAAAACGGTAGAAAAATCTTTAATCAGCAACTTACCGTCATAGCCATAATCGATATGCTCGGCATCCACTACTAACTTGCCGGATTTAATCGCAGCATCCAGCGTAAAGCCTGCCTTGCCTTGCACATCACGGCGATCGGAGCGTTCACGGCGCAATTGCTCAAGGGCACGCACTCGCCCCTCATTGCGGGTACGCCGCGCTTTAATACCCTGACGAATCCAGACTTCTTCCTGGGCAAGGTGCTTATCAAACCGGGCATTTTCCGCATCTTCATCTGCAATGCGCTTTTCCCGGAAAGCAATAAAGTCCTCATAATTACTGCCTTTAAAGCGGTGCAAATGGCCGCGATCCAAATCCACCACAGCTGTGGCAACCTTTTCCATAAAAGCACGGTCGTGGGTGATGAACAGCACAGCACCACGGAATTCACGCAACTGGGTTTCCAGCCATTCAATCGCCGGAATATCCAGATGGTTAGTCGGCTCATCCAGCAACAATAAATCAGGTTCACTGATCAGTGCCCGGCCCAACATGACCCGGCGGCGCCAGCCACCGGAAAGTTGTGCCATGGTTTTATCTTTTGGCAGCTGCAAACGCTCCATGATGGAGTCGCACTTCTGCTGCAATAACCAGCCGTCATTAGCCTCAATAATGTGCTGCAGACGCTCCAGTTCTTTTAAGTCCGCATCAGTACTGGCCGACTGGGCCAGATGATTAAACTGACGCAGAGCCTCACCCACTTCCGCAAGGCCACTTAACACTACATCTTCTACGGTACGGTCATCCGCCGCCGGCAACACCTGGGGCAGTTCCGCAATGCGGATGCCCACATCCTTACGTACCACACCACCGTCAGGCACTAAGGAGCCCTGCACAATTTTCATCAGGGATGATTTGCCCGCACCATTGCGCCCGACGATACAAATACGCTCCAGCGGATCAATCTGCAGGGTCACTTTATCCAGCAGAATTTGCTCGCCGTAGTTCAGGGAAATTTCATCTAAGATAACAACTGGCATACATACCCCTTTAAGTTTGCGCGCATTCTAAACTATTCAGCACACATTGCCCGGAAAGTTTCCGGCTGTGTTTGTCTGGTTATCAGACTGTTGTCACTTTGGCCCTTAAACATCCCCGATTTTCCCGCTATTCTTAGCGCCCCTGCCACTAATAAGAATACATCTCACATGAGCATCCGTTTAAACCAAGGCCACTACATCGCCATCGTTATTTCGGCAGCCGTTATTATCTGGATGGTCAGCGGTTATCTGCTCAAGGCAGATCCCGAAAACCCACAAGCCCCCGTACCACAAAGCAGCGACTCGCTCTTTACCGTACAGACTGAAGAATACTCAGCCAAACCCATCACCCCGGAAATCACCATTAACGGCCACAGCATGGCCAGCCAGAGCGCCCTGCTTTCTGCCGAAACCGCAGGCAAGGTTATCGCCATCAATAAAAGAGAAGGCCAAAGTGTTAAAAAAGGTGATGTGATTATTGAACTGGACCCCCAGGACAAACCTGAACGCCTGGAGCAAACCCAGAGCATAGTTAAGCAGCGTGAAATCGAGCTGGACGGCATCCAGAAACTGATCAACCAAGGCCTGCAGAATGAAACCAAGCTGGTAGAAGCCAAGGCATTACTTGCCGCAGCCAAAGCCGATGCCCGCTCCCTGCAGGTTCAGCTTAACGCCACCAAAATACGCGCCCCGTTTAATGGGGTGCTTGAAGGCCGCAAGGTCGAACTGGGGGCCTATGTGCGTGCGGGCGACGCCATCATCAGCGTGCTGAATTACAACCCTTTTATTATTACCGGCGAAGTACCTGAAAAAGACTTAATGCAATTACAAACTGGGCAAAAAGCCACCGGCATTATTAACCTGCAAAGCTATAACGGCAGCCTGCGTTACATTGCCAGCCGCGCAACCAGCAGCACCCGTGGTTTCAGTGTCGAAATGGAAGTGCCCAACCCCAGTCAACGCATGGCCGAAGGCCTCACCGCCAGCATCCGCATCAACCTGCCTGAAGCCAGCGCCATCAAAATCAGCCCAGCCCTGCTGAACATTAATAAAGAAGGCCAGATGGGCCTGAAATATGTGGATGCGCAAAATACAGTGCAATTTGCCGCCATCACTTTAATCAAAGCGGAGGCCGATGGCGTATGGATCAGCGGCCTGCCTGATCCGGTGAAACTCATCACCGTGGGCCAGAGTTTTGTCTCCACCGGGCAAAAAGTTGCTATTAGCAACACCACGCCAGAACAGGTGAAATAAGCCATGAATATGCTTATTGACGCTGCCCTGAGCCGCACCCGCACCGTTCTGATGTTATTTGCCCTTGCCATGATTATGGGCACCATGGCACTCATCAATATTCCAAAAGAAAGCACACCGGATATTCAAATTCCAATGGTCTATGTCTCCATTAACCATGAAGGCATTTCACCGGAAGATGCTGATCGCCTGCTCTACCAGCCCGTATTAAAAGAATTGAAATCCTTAGACGGTGTAAAAGAAATTATCGGCACCGCAGCCGAAGGGCACCAATCCATACAGATTGAATTTCGCAGTGATGCGGATATCGACAAGGCCCTGCGCGATGTACGCGAAGCCGTCAACAGCGCCAAACGGGATCTGCCCAGCGACACCGACGAACCTATCATCAAAGAAATAAATCTTTCTAAATTACCGGTACTGGTAGTAGGTCTGGCCGGCAATGTGGATGAACGCATTTTATTCAGTGTGGCAAAAGATTTAAAAGAACGGATAGAAGCATTACCAGGTGTACTTGAAGCCAATGTGCAGGGTGACCGTGATGAAGTGGCGGAGATCGTGATTGATCCCGCGTTAATGGATAATTACAACCTGGACCACGCCACCCTTTTCACCCTGATTAATAACAACAATAAACTCGTAGCAGCCGGCACCCTGGACACTGGTGCAGGGCGCTTTGCATTAAAAGTACCGGGTTTAATTGAAGATTTGGGCGATATCTTAAACATGCCCATCAAAGTCGATGGCGAACGTGTCATTCGCTTTGGTGATATAGCCAAAGCACAACGCACCTATAAAGACCCTGTTTCCCTCGCACGCATTAACGGCAAACCCGCCCTCGCCATTGAAGTCAGCAAACGGGTGGGGGCCAACATTATTGATACCCTTGATCAGGTAAAAGAAGTCGTCAAACAAACCCAGCCATTCTGGCCCGCGGGCATTGATGTAACCTTCAACCAGGATCAGTCCAAAAACATTAAAGACACCCTGCGCGACTTATTTAATAACGTTTTATTCGCCACCCTGCTGGTGGTTATTGTGGTGGTAGGCTCACTTGGGGCACGCTCTTCGTTTTTAGTCGGCCTGGCAATTCCCGGTTCATTTTTAATGGGCATACTCACCCTGAATTTAATGGGTTACACACTCAACATGGTGGTGTTATTCGCATTAATTTTAAGTGTCGGCATGCTGGTGGACGGGGCAATTGTCGTCACCGAATATGCTGACCGCCGCCTTGCAGAAGGGGCATCCAAACGCATCGCCTTTGCCGAAGCATCCAAGCGCATGGCCTGGCCTATCATTGCCTCAACAGCAACCACCCTTGCGGTCTTCCTGCCTTTATTATTCTGGCCGGACCTGGTCGGCGAATTTATGAAATTCCTGCCGATTACCGTATTAATTACCCTCAGCGCCTCATTAATCATGGCATTAATTGTGGTACCTGCATTTGGCAGCCTGATTGCAAAAACCGGCCCCCACCACGCCGAAAGCCTGCAAATGATTGAAGCAGCCGAAAAAGGCCATTTTGAAAAAATAAAAGGATTTACCGGCGGTTATATCGAATTATTAAAAAAAGCACTCGCCAACCCGCTGGCAACATTGGGCGCAGCTGTAGCTTTGATTGTCGGTTTAATGTTTTTGTACACCCAATTAAATCACGGTGTGGAATTTTTCCCGGATACCGAAGCCGAAATTGGCATGGTCAATATCCGCGCGCGCGGTAATTTATCCCTCGACGAACGGGACGCCATCGTCAAGCAGGTAGAGCAGCGCCTATACGACATGCCGGAAATTAAAACCCTGTACAGCAAGAGTTTTATTTCTGCCAGTAATGGCGGCGCCCGCGACATGGTCGGTCAGGTGCAAATGGAACTGGAAAACTGGCAATTGCGCCGCCCTTCTGCCGAAATTTTTGCCGACATTCGAGAACGCACCAAGGATATTCCCGGCATCATTATCGAAACAGACAAACAAAAAGAAGGCCCCTCTTCCGGCGCCCCAATACAAATTGAGCTGACCGGACAAAATCAGCAGCAATTACTCGATGCCGTAACACTGATTCGCAGCAAGCTCGACGCCGATAAAGACCTGCTGGATATTAAAGACAGCCGCCCCCTTGAGGGCATCGAATGGCAAATCAAAGTCGATCGCGAACAAGCTGCGCGCCTCGGCACAGATATCGCCAGTGTTGGCCGTTTAATTCAGATGGTTACCGGTGGTTTTAATATCGGCGCCTATCGCCCGGACGATGCCGATGATGAGGTGGATATCCGCCTGCGCTTTCCAACGCTGGATCGCAATCTTGATCAGATCGACAACCTGCGTGTACCTGCACGGGGCGAGCTTATTCCCCTCAGCAGCTTTATCGATAAAAACCCTCGCCCGCAACAGGGCGAACTGACCCGCAATGGTTCGAATCTGCGTTATATGATCGAAGCCAACGTCAAAGAAGACATCAACCCGGACGCTAAACGTCAGGAGCTGGCCAAATTATTACCAACCCTGCAACTGCCCTCAGGGATACAGGCTAAATTCCGTGGTGATGCAGAAAAACAAGCGGAAACTGGTGCATTCCTCGGCACTGCGTTTTTCCTCGCGCTGTTTTTAATGGCCACCATACTGGTTACGCAATTCAACAGTTTTTACCGTGCTGGTTTAGTACTGAGCGCGATTATATTTTCGTTTGTCGGTGTATTTATGGGCTTGCTGTTTCGCGGCGAACCCTTTGGCATTGTGATGAGTGGCGTGGG
Organism: Oceanospirillaceae bacterium; assembly: GCA_024234265.1. Classification (GTDB taxonomy): domain Bacteria; phylum Pseudomonadota; class Gammaproteobacteria; order Pseudomonadales; family Oceanobacteraceae; genus JACKOM01. Next base: position 80,161 of record JACKOM010000005.1, on the reverse strand, counting down.
TATGATCGCCCTCGCTGGGGTCGTGGTGAATAACAATATTATTCTGATCGATACCTATGCGGTGTTACGTAACCAGGGCATAGAGCCAATTGAAGCTGCCCTGCGCACCGGCGCACAACGTCTGCGCCCGGTAATGCTGACTACCGTCACCACAGTGCTCGGCTTAGTGCCCATGGTATTTCAATTAAACATTGGTCTACTGGATCAGGAGTTTTCAATCGGCGCACCGTCATCCCAGTGGTGGACTCAGCTCTCCACCGCCATCGCCGGCGGCCTGAGTTTCGCAACCCTGATGACCCTCTTTTTAACCCCCTGCCTGCTGGTATTGGCCGAGCGCCGTAAAACACATTAATGGAATTGCCGTTACCGCATTACGCGGTAACGGCTACACAAAAACAACACACCTTCGTACCATTAACCGGCTAATGAATGTGACTGATATCCATTCCCTAACAATTTGATCTAAAAGGAAATAATTACCCGTAGCCAGATAGCGTGTTTGTGGTCTAATCTTACTGCACGGAGGTAGACCATGCGCAAACTCTCAGGTCTGTTGTTGCTGTTCACAGTTATCTGCGCCCATGCAAAAGCGACAGATGACGATGCATTATTTTTACAGTCCGAGAAAGCACTGGCAGCCGGCCAAAGCCAGCACTTTGAAGAAACACTCGAACGCCTCAAAGATTACCCGCTTACACCTTATCTAGAAGCCAACTGGATACAGCGCCAATTCAGCAAAGCCCCACACGCACTGCTGCAGGATTTTTTTAACCGCTATCCGGACACACCCGCCAGCAACAAACTGCGCAACCAGTGGCTTGATTACCTTGCACAAAAACAAAACTGGAGTGGTTTTGCCCAGTATTACGTGCCCAGCCACAGTCTCAACAGCCAGTGCCTATATGTTCGCGCACTGGATGCAACCGATCAGACAACACAAGCACAACGCCTGGGTGAAGCGCTCTGGCTGACAGGCCGCTCCCTGCCAAAAAGCTGCGACACCGTATTCCGCAACTGGTCGAAATCCGGACGCCTGACCGACCAGCTTGTTTGGCAACGGGCTGTCATCGCTTGGAACACCCGCAACAAACAACTTGCACGTTATCTGGCAAAACAACTGAACAAGACCGATGCGCAGGATTTTCGCACTTACACTGACCTGTGGTTATCGCCAGAAAAATTGGTTTCCGACAAACGGGCACGCAACCTGCCCAGCCCTGCGCTCGATATACTTTTCGAACGTCTTGCTAAAACAAATCCCGGCAGCGCACACGTATTACTTGCCGACAGCAGCTTCAGCGCCCTGCTCAGTCCTGAAAGCCTGGAAACCAGCCAGAACAAACTCATCTATCAGTCAGCCCGCAACCCCATGAACGATGGTTACCTCTGGTTCCAGGAAGCGCGCAAAGCCGAACTGCTTGATCAGAATTTATATGAAACCTTCCTGCTCAGCGCCATCAAGGACCAGAACTGGCCCTTCTATGTATTTCTGTTTAACAGCTCAGATGACAGCATCACCACCCAGGCTCGCTGGTTATATTGGCAAGGCCGCGCCCTGCAATTCATGAATGCCAACGCCCAGGACAGCCTGAAATACTTCCGTATGGCAGCAGAAGAACGGGACTATTACGGCTTTATGGCTGCGCAGTGGCTTGGCAAAGCCCCGAGCATGAATCACGAACCTGTGCAGGTGCCCGACAGCATCATGGACAGCGTACGTAATAACCCTGGGGTATTACGCGCGTTAGCTTTTTATCGTCTAAACCGCATCACTGAGGCCCGCCGAGAGTGGTACAGCACCAGTGAAAAAGCCAATGATCTTGAACGTGCCGCCCTTGCCAGTATTGCCGGCGAACAGCAATGGTATGACCGCGCTATCCTGACCCTGGCCAAGGCTAAAAACTGGAACGATCTTGAATTGCGCTTCCCCCTGTTGCACCGCGATACGATTGAACAGGTGGCGGATAAAATGCGCATGGATACCCGCTGGATATATGCCATTACCCGTCAGGAAAGCTGCTTCCAGGCCGATGCCCGCTCTGCCGTTGGCGCAACGGGTTTAATGCAGTTAATGCCTGCAACCGCGCGCATGGTCAGCCGACAGTTCCAGATTCCGTATAAACAGCAAAAGCTCACCGAGCCGGATTACAACCTGCAACTGGGCAGCCGCTACCTGAAAACCCTGTTAACCCAATTCAACGGCAACCGTGTACTGGCAACCGCAGCCTATAACGCTGGCCCGGGCGCCGTTAAACGCTGGTTAAAAAATTACGATGGCCCACTGGATGTCTGGATTGAAAAAATCCCCTATGGCGAAACCCGTGAATACGTACAACGGGTGCTCACCTATGGTGCCATTTACGGTTATCGCCTTGGCAAACAGGGCCCCATTCTGGATGAAGATACCCTCACTGCATGGTCACAACCTTTCAGCCTCCATCTCTCGCAATATCAACAGGCAATCAACAACGAAGGTTAATTCGTAGGCTATGCTTATCTTCATAGGTTTATGGAGTAAACACAGTGACTGCTACGGATAAACGCTACACCATGCAACATGGCACCCAGGTCGATAAACCCGACCTGGACTGGAGCCAAATACGCGAAACCGTCACCATGCTCGCCCTGGCTGTTGCCCAGGTTGAATCATCCATGACCGATGGCGGGCAAAGTGTTGGGCAACTAACGGATTCCTTCACCCACATTGCGGATTACACCAGTAAAATTCTTGGCATGGCAAAAGATAAAAACATTGCCATGGATGATGACTTCCGCGAAACCCTGACTTCCGACGCAGCAGCCCTGAATGAAAAAGTGCACAACGCGGTTATTGCCTTCCAATTCTATGATCGTATTACCCAGCGCCTCGATCACGTGTGTAAAACCCTGGACCGGCTGGGCCGCCTGATTGGCGACAAAAGCATGTTGTATAACCCTGAATGCTGGCGCGGATTACAGCAGGACATTAAATCCTCTTACACCATGGAAGCAGAGCGCATTATGTTCGAGCACATTTTGCAAGGGCACAGCATTGAAGAGGCTTTGGCGATTTACCATCACCACTTCAATAAAGAAGAAGCCGGTTTAGATAAAGCAACCGGCGATGATGTAGAGCTATTCTGATAAATCTCAGCGAATAATTTCGACCTTATCGCCCAGGCGTACAATGCCTTGGCTACGCTGAATAAGATTCTGCCCAAGATATACCTTATTATCCTTTTTACGCTGTTTCAGCAAAGCAGCCATCACCTCTGACTGCCTCAAGCCCGTAGCAGGATCAATCGTAGGAATTACACAACGCGAGCATGGTTTTACAACATCAAATAAAACCTCACCGACTTTAATTTGCCGCCAACCATCTTCAGCAAATGCATCACAGCCAGAAATTAAAATATTAGGGCGAAAGCGCAGTGGCGAAAGTGCAAAACCTGCATCCGCCTGCAATGCCGCAACACTGGCTTCGCTCAGCAATAACGCAGGAAAGCCATCGTTAAAACTGGTTACATCCCCTGTACGTGCATACTGCAAATCAACCTGACGTTGGGCATCATCAGGAATGAATACCAAGCGCAAATTTTTACCCAACTTCCGGCTAAACCAGGCATCAACCTCAGCAGGCAAAACACAGGCAAGCACAGTGTCATCCCACACCTGCACCGCAAGGCAGGGTTTTGCGGCAATATCCGTAAATGGGATTGCACACATCTCACCATCCGGAGCGATAACTTTCAGGCTGTCCGGCTGCAATTCAACTTTAAACTGACTGAGTCGTGCATCCTGTCGCTGGGTATAAAATTTACCGCTTTCGTCCACCAACATAAAACGACGGTCCATGTACGGGCCAAACCTTCCAATTTGGACAGAATCCAATACGACCGGACCAAGAGATTTAACCGGATAAATAAACAGAGATGAAACTGAAACAGACATGACAACCTCCATGTACGTGGGTTGTCAGTTTACATGATGGGCACACTCAACCGTACAAATTATGAATGCGGTCCTGCACCGCACTAGCAAGAGCATCCGGCTGGAATTTAGATAAAAAGGCATTACAGCCCACTTTTTTCACCATAGCTTCGTTAAAACTGCCGCTCAGCGAGGTATGCAACACAACGTACAGATCGGCAAGCTTGGGGTTACTGCGGATTTCAGTTGTCAGGCGGTAACCATCCATCACCGGCATTTCCGCATCGGTAATGACCATCAGGAATTCATCCGCAGCATTGCCAGTTTTTTCGGCCGCCTTAAGCAGGATATCAAGTCCAGCCTGACCATTACCCGCTTGCACAACCTCAAGCCCCAGACTGGTGATCGTGTCTTTAATTTGCGTACGGGCCACGGAAGAATCATCCACAGACAATATTTTACGCCCATAGGCTTTTTGTAATACGGCGGTATCCAGCACATCATCACTGACTTTAGTGTTGTAGGGCACTATTTCAGCAAGCACCTTTTCCACATCAATAATTTCCACCAGACGTGTATCCACCTTAGTAATGGCGGTCAGGTAATGGGATGCACCAGAACCCCGCGGCGGCGGCATAATTTCTTCCCAATTCATATTGATGATGCGCTCAACACCCGCCACCACAAACGCCTGAATGCTGCGGTTATATTCCGTCACAATAATCGTGCTGTTTTTGTCTACTTTATGGCGCCCCATACCCACGGCAGCACTTAAATCCACGACGGGTATGGTATGCCCGCGCAAATGGGTTACACCGATAACTACCGGATGGGAATCAGGAATGATCGTGAGTTTGGGAAGGGACATGACTTCCTGAATTTTAAATACGTTAATCGCATAAACCTGGCCACGCCCCATGTTAAACAGCAATAGCTCAAGACGGTTTTCACCAACCAGCTTGGTGCGCGCATCAATGGAACTCAACAAATGGGACATATAACACACCCTGCAAAACAGCCATTTCCTGAGTGTAGTCGATGGCTATTATTTGCCCAGCCAGACACAGGCAAAAGCTGTCTTCTTGGCTAAACTCAAATCCATGACCGACCTGCACAATCGTAACAGCCATGTTCTGCTGGCCCGCCAGCCTATCTACGACCGGGATTTGAACATCTGGGGTTACGAGCTGCTTTTTCGCTCCAGTACCCGCAATCTGGCAGAAATCAGCAGCCATGCTGCCGGAGATGCTGCAACGTCAGAGGTATTACTGAATGCCTTTGGCGAAGCCGGGCTTTACGAAATCACCGGCGACCGCCCTGCCCTGATCAATTTCACCCGTAAACTGATTTTCAACCTGCCACCCTTTGACCCAACCCGTTATGCCATCGAGATACTGGAAAATATCGATACCGATGCAGAACTGATCAGGGCACTGCAAAAAGCTAAGCAAAATGGCACCCAGCTGATTCTGGACGATTTCATCCTCAACCACAGATCAGCACCCTTATTGCACCTGGCCGATATGATCAAAGTCGATGTGCTCGCCATCAGCGAAACAACTATCGCCAAATACGCCAAGGTATTTTTACCGCGCAACATCAAACTGCTGGCCGAGAAAGTTGAAACCTACGATATGTACCAGTACTGCAAGTCACTGGGCTATCAATATTTCCAGGGGTATTTCCTGTCACGCCCACAAATCATCCATGGGCGTAAAATCAGCGAAAATAAATTAGTCGTCCTGAAAATGCTGGCTGAACTGCAAAAAGAAGATGTGAGTCTGCAGGAGGTTTCCAGAATCCTGGAGCAGGACCCTCAGCTAAGTTACAAACTGCTGCGCTTGGTGAACTCCGCCGCCTTTGCACGGGTTGCCAAATGCAGCTCCCTGCAACAGGCCGTCACCCTGCTGGGATTGGCACACATCCGCAGCTGGGCCGGCCTGATTGCCATGGGCACACTGGAAGATAAACCCGAGGCCCTGCGTCAGCAAAGTATCGAACGCGCGTTAATGTGCCAGAGCATAGGCAAAAAAATTGGCCACCACGACGCACAGGAATATTACACAATCGGCCTGTTCTCCCTGCTGGATGCCTTCCTGGATTTACCCCTGGATGACATCCTCGACCGCCTGCAGTTACCCAATGTTTTCACAAACGCTTTATTAAGCAACGAAGGTTTTATGGGTATGGCCCTGCAAACCACATTGCATTACGAACGCGGCGCTTTTAGTCAGGTTGACTTCAAAGCCCTTGAGCACTTCGGCATCACCCCGGAATTCCTCGATGCCAGTTACCGCGACGCCATCAGTAAGGCCGACATACTCATTAAAGATCTCTGATCAGGCTTTAATGGCACGCTGCTGATATGCAGTGAAATCCGGCAACGCAGTACGGTAGGCCTGCTCAAATAATGGCGATGAAATCAAGAAATCCGCAGTCGCTTCATTACAGGCCACTGGGATATTCCACACAGCCGCAAGGCGCAACAAGGCTTTAACATCAGGATCATGGGGCTGGGCTTCGAGTGGGTCCCAGAAAAATATCAGCATATCAATTTCACCTTCGGAAATTTTTGCACCGATTTGCTGATCGCCACCCAAAGGGCCACTTTTATAACAAAATACCGTTTGGCCAAGTGCCTCTGACAGCAGACGCCCCGTGGTGCCCGTGGCACTCAGAATATGCGCACCCAGCTGTTTTTTATATTTAAGCGCCCAGGCAAGCAGATCACGTTTTTTATTATCGTGTGCCACCAGCGCAATGCGTTTTTGACTATGCATAAACCAACACTCCTTACTACGTCTGTTCAGTCAGGCATTATTTGATATAGTACCGCAAAGCCCGCCCCGGAGAGCAAAATGTCAGTCAATACATGGATTTTCATCGCAGTCATCATGGTCGCCATCATCTATGCCGTGATGATTTACAACGCCCTGGTGGCGTTAAAACACAATGTCAGCAAAGCCTGGGCAAACATTGATGTATTACTCAAACAGCGCCACGACGAATTGCCCAAACTCGTCGCCACCTGTAAGGAATACATGAAATTTGAAAGCGACACCCTGGAAAAAGTTATTCAGGCACGCTCACAGGTTGCCAATGCCCGCGAACAGCAGGACATCCGCTCCCTCGGCAAAGCCGAAACCACCCTGCGCGCGGGTTTAGGCCAGTTATTTGCGCTTGCGGAAAATTACCCTGAATTAAAAAGCAACGAATCTTTCCGTCAGCTGCAAAGCCGTATTTCTTCCCTGGAAAATACCATTGCGGACCGCCGTGAGCTGTACAACAACGCCGTCAACATCAACAACGTGCGCATTGAGCAGTTCCCCGATGTCATTGTTGCGCGTAAATTTGGTTTTAAAGCCGCCGAGTTATTGCAATTTTCTGATGCCGAAAAAGCCGACGTCGATGTCGCCAACCTGTTTAAATCATGATTGATCAGATTCAACTGCAACACTTAAGCCCGGGGGAATTCTGGGCTTTTTTTATACTCATTGCCGCCCTCACGGCTGTTTGCCTGTATTTTTATATCCAGAAATACCGTCATGCTCGGGCCATTGAAGACACTCCGACATCACGGGTGCGCTCCGCCGCACAGGGGTTTACCGAATTAGAGGGGCGCGCTTTATATCCAAATGACACGGCGTTAATTTCACCGTTATCCCAAACCCCTTGTGCTTGGTTCCGTTTTACCGTCAGTAAATTAGAAAGCAGCGGAAAAAGCAGTCACTGGAAAGTCATTCGCAGCGGTACAAGCCCGGTTCCACTGGTACTGGCAGATCCGACAGGCACCTGTTTAATCCATACCGGCAGAGCCAGTGTAGATACCCATTTAACCCGCACCTGGCGTGGGCATTCACCCATGCCACAGGGCAAAGTTGATTTTCTGCCTGGTTTATTAATGGGGGCAAATTATAAGTATTACGAAGAACTGATTCTGGAAAACACGCCACTATATGCCCTGGGGCATTTTCGCACTATACGTGCCGACGATAATTTCCAACTGGAAAAAACCGTTGCTGAAGTCATTATCGAATGGAAAAAGAATTACGCCGATTTAGTCGAGCGCTTTGATCGTAATGCCGATGGCAAGCTGGATGAAAAAGAGTGGCAACTGGTGCGCCTCGCTGCAACCCTCGAAGCGGAAAAGTTGCAAAAAAATCTGCAATCCCAGCCACAGGTGCACGTTATGGAAAAACCCGCCGATGGCTCGCCATTTATCGTTTCAACCCGTGAGCAGCTAAGCCTGATTGAACGCAGTAAAATGCAAAGTTTTTTATGGCTGGCGGGGTTTATTGCAGCAGGTGCATTTTGCACTTACCTGCTGCAACTGCGCTTCAGTTAAGCGCGGGGATAACCGGTAATATCACGAATGCTTTTATATAAAGGCTGTAACTGAGCATACATTTTCCGGTACACCTCCTGATACAAGCGATCATATAACTGCATAGTTTGATAATCAGGCTCAAACACATCCCCTACCCGGGTCATGGCCGCAATCGCGTGTTCATAATCCGGGTAACAACCCAGACCCACCGCGACATTTATCGCTGCACCCAACCCGGATGTTTCATAGGTGTGGGGGCGTTCAGCGGGCAGTCCAAAAATATCCGCCGTGAGCTGCATGGCAGCATCACTTTGCGAACCACCACCACTGACACGTAATTTACTGATAGGTACACCACTGCGCTGCTCTATGCGTTCTTTACCTTCACGCAAACCATAGGCAAGCCCCTCAAGAATGGCGCGGTATAAATGGGCGCGGGTATGTACATCACCAAAACCAATAACAGCCCCCTTTGCTTCCGGGCCAGGAATACGGGTACCCGGCGACCAATAGGGCTGCAACATTAAACCCATGGAACCCGGTGGCACCGAGCGCACTAATTCATCAAACAGTACTTCCGGCTCAACGCCTTTTTCCCGGGCGATTTGCTGCTCACGCAAACCAAATTGTTTTTTAAACCAGCTAACCATCCAAAAACCCCGGTAAATCATGACCTCGGTGTTATAGGCATCCGGCACGGCAGCAGGGTAAGGAGGAATAAAACGTATGGGCTCCACGTATTTTTTATTGGTGGTATTGATGGTGGCCGTGGTGCCATAACTTAAACAGGCAATATGCGGATCAGAACCGCCCGCCCCCATCACCTCACAGGCTTTATCCGATGCACAGGCAATTACAGGTATGCCCTCAGGCACGCCTGTGTGCAAACTTGCCTCACGGGTAACACGCCCCAGGTGCTCACCGGGTTTAACTAATTCCGGCAGCATTTGCGGCGCAACATTGGCTACCTGCCATTTCCAGTCAGATTTTGCAGCCCAGCAGTGTTTTTTATAATCGAAGGGCAAATAACCCACCGTGCAACCAACAGAATCCTTAAATTCACCCGTGAAACGATAAGTCAAATAACCGGAGAGCAATAAAAATTTATGGGTGCGCTGCCAGATATCCGGCTGATTTTGCTCGATCCATGCGGCCTGGGCTTTCATCTGAAAACTGCGTACCACATCATTGAGTTTCAGCAGTTTAAATAAAATACCCCACACACCTGAGATAGGTTTTTCCACCCGGGCATGGCGCTGATCCAGCCAGACAATAGCCGGGCGCAACGGCTTGCCATTTTCATCCAGATTTATCACTGTGCCACGTTGAGTGGTGATACCAACACCCATCACCTGCTCCGGTTTGATAGTGGTGCTGACCCACAATTGCTGACAGGCCTCACCTAAACTGCGCCAGTAATAATCAGGCTCCTGCTCTGCCCAGCCCGGCTTATGGGAAAAATAAGCCTCTAATTCAACCTTGCCTTTGGCAATCAGATTACCCTGCAAATCAAATAACAGGGCGCGCACGGACTGCGTGCCATTATCAATGGCCAGTACATATTCTTTTTGCATGGAATTTTTCGCTTTTTTTATTATTGGTTATTGCCCGGCAATCCATAAAATTGCTGCCATATACCGGCATAGCGTTGCCATTCCTGTTGGCATTTTTCCGCACTCCATGCAAGCTCCTGTTCACACAGGGCTTTAATGCGCCCTGCAAAAGCCTCTCCGCCTTTGGGTAAATACAAACCCAGGCGGGTACGGCGCAACATCAGATCATCCAGATGCTGCACATGCTCATGGCGTAACGCATGACGAACCTGCGCCCACAGGGTCAGGGTACCTGGCACCACATCCCAGCCATCAATCGCAGCACACTGACTGAGGGTGTCGATTTGCTCGCCATAAAAACCACTTAAACGGCGCTGTAATTGCTTGTTTAACTTCTGCATCAGCACAGGCACATGTTCAACCGGCGTAAAAATAGACTGGCCATAATCCTGCGCATTTAATGCAGGCAAATAGTGTTTAGCGGCTTTTAATACATCCAGTGCAATTAAGCGAAACGTGGTTAATTTACCGCCACTGACGGTAATCAGACCCTTGTCATCCCAGATACTATGGTCACGTTTTTCGGCGGAGGGATTTAATGCCCCGCTGCTGACAATCGGGCGCACACCGGCAAAAGTCGAAATAATATCCGCCTCGGTTAAATTCACGGACGGGAACAGGCTCTGCCCGGCACGCAATAAATAATCCACTTCTTGCTGGGTTATGTGCGGCTCAGTTGTGCCTAATTCAGGATTATCCAGATCCGTTGTGCCAATCACTGTCATGCCTTCCCACGGGAAAATAAACAGTGCACGTTTATCATCGGGGTGATGCAAAGTTACCGACATACTGACCGGTAAACGCCAGCTTGGCACCACAATATGCGAGCCACGCAGGGGGCGAATTTTTGCACTGGCACCAAGGCTTTTACGGAATTTATCCGCCCAGGCACCGGTTGCACTCACCACGACTTTGGCGCGCACGTTAAAAACCTGTTGATTTAATGCATCACGCACTTCGCAGCCAACCACACGATTATTTTCTTCGAGCAGTTTTTCCGCTTGCATGTAATTAATAACATGCGCACCATCTTTGCTGGCCTCATATAAAACACGCATCACCAGACGCGAATCATCGGTCACAGCATCGGCAAAACGGGTTGCACCACGCAGTTTTTCACTGCGCAGATGGGGCAAAAGATATTGAGCCTCAGCTTTGGGAAAATACTGGCGATAACGCTGCCCTGCGAAAAAATCATAAATACCCAGCAAAGTATTAAATACCAGCGGAGGCGGAAACGTGCCTTCGTAGTGGGGCCAAACATAGGGCATTAAATCCACCAGCCCGGGCGCTTCATTCATCAGGCGTTCACGTTCTTTAACCGAGTGTGAGGTTAAACGAAAATTACCTGCAGCCAGATAACGCAAACCACCATGCACCATTTTTGATGAACGGCTTGAGGTGCCCCAGGCATAATCGCGCTGCTCAACCAACAACACTTTCATGCCCTGCCGCGCGGCCTCACGGGCCACACCCGCACCGGTAATACCACCACCTATTACCAGCATATCCCACTCGCCACCGGCGGCGATGGCCTGCAGGGTATTTTCCCGACCAGATTGCATCCAGCTATCCATTAACCACTACTCCTTACGAATTAATTTGCCGGGGTTCATACGTTGCTGCGGATCAAAAAATGCCAGCAGGGATTCAATGGCCGCCATACCTAAAAGGCCTTTTTCAGCATGCATATAGGGTGCATGGTCCACACCTACGCCATGTTGATGACTGATGGTGGCGTGCCCCTGGGCGATTTCCATGCTGGCGGCATGTTTGAGTTTTTTCCAGCGCTGCAACGTTTGCGCATAATCAGCCGCCACCGGAAATACATAACTGGTGTAGATACTACTGCCCTGGGTATAAACATGGGATAAATGGGTAAATACATGCACTTTTACGCCTTCATCCTGCAATGCATTATGCAAAGCACTTTCCATACGCTGCATTAAATCAGATACATTTTCCCAATCGGTTGCGGTTTCCAATGTGTCCACCGCATAACCTGCCTGCCATAAATTTTCACGCAGATAGGGGAAACGAAAACGATTTTCCGCCCATTTTTTACCCATCATGGCCGGGCCTTTTACACCACCGAGTGATTTAAACACCCCCATCGCCTGTTTGCAGGACAATTTATTCTGCTGTTTATTACCCGTCAGGCCGAAGGTTAATAAACATTTGCCGTCAGCAATGCCACGCAGTGCCAAGTATTTTTCCAGCCAGGCAATCATGGTTTCGTGGCCGGCAAGTTTTAACTGGGTTTGGGTTTCCGGAGCGTTGCTCACACGCAACATAGATAAGGGGATTTTTTTCTGTGCAATCGTACGCACGGCTGCTTTGGCCGATTCAAAATCCGGCATAAATACCGCAATAAATTTTTCCTGCTCGGGCAAAGGTGTCACACGTACTTTTACTTCGGTGATAATACCCATGCGCCCTTCCGAACCCAGCACCACTTCACGTAAATCCGTACCGGCAGCCGATGCAGGAATAGTCGGAATTTCCAAGGTGCCATTCGGGCATTCCATTTTGCCGCCGGCAAAAATCTGCTCAATGCGCCCATAACGGAAGGATTGTTGCCCGGAGCTGCGGCTCGCCACCCAACCGCCTAACGTCGATAATTCCCAGCTCTGCGGGAAATGCCCCAGGGTATAACCCTTCGCACGCAATTGCGCTTCAACCTGAGGGCCCGGCACACCGGCACCGAAAGTGGCAATCTGGGATTCTGCATTTAAATCCAGCAGACGATTCATGTGCCCCATATCAATGGTTAATACGGCGCGGCCATTCACCTCAGGATTAATATGCCCCGCCACACTGGTGCCACCACCATAGGGAATAACATCCACATCCTGCAGCGCAGCCCAATCGAGTAATTCGCGCACCTCAGCACTGGATTGCGGATACGCCACACCATCGGGGAAAACACCAAAATCACCGCTGCGCATGGCCAGCCAATCGGGAAAACTCTGCCCGCGGGCGTGTTTTACACGCTCGGCGGCGGACGTATTAATTAACGGATGTTCAGCCAAACGACTGGGCGGCACCTGCTCACACACCTGTGCGAAACCTGCATCCGGCAAAGCACTGGCAGAACCAATTTGTGACTGTAAAAAAGCTAAACCGGATTGGGGCGTTTCCAGCACAACAGAATCATCACCCCAGCCATTCCAACGACGCATACACACCTCAGTCACATTACTTATTCTTGAATATAAATCTTACGGTAGGCAAAACCTGAATTAGTCGCTATCTTAACCCGCTCACACTGCATCGCAGTGTCCGAATGTGACAGTCGGGTTTCAAATTACGTCACTTAATAATAAGCACAAGAATTACGAAAAACATGAGCCAACTGGGATTTGCCTCAGCACCAGCTGTACTACAGTACCTTAAAGCAGCCGCCGATATGGGTGTATCCCCCAAACAGGCTTTGCAGGAATGCAGTATCGATACCGCCCTGCTGGATAACAAGGTAAAACGTATCAGCGGCGAAGCATTCCAGCGACTTATCCGCACACTGATCGAAAAAACCCAGGACCCTTGTTTTGGCCTGAAAAGCGCACGCTATGTGCAACCCGGCAGTTACAGCGTGCTGGGTTTTATGGTGATGAATTGCAAAAGCCTGCGTGATGCAATGCAACGCACCCCAACCTATGAAGCCTTGGTTGGCGACATGGGTACCACCGAAATTATCCACGAGCAGGGAAAAATTCAGATGCGCTGGCACTGCCAGTACCCAGACCCCATCGTAAAAGCCCACATGGTGGATAACGTACTGGGTTCATGGGTCAATTTTGCGCGCTTTCTGGTGGACCGCCCCGATGGTAAACCCCGTCAGGTATGGTTTGAACACCCTGCACCAAAACCAGAGTTATTACCGCAATACGAAGCCCTGTTCCGCTGCCCGATTAAATTTAACGCCCCTATGACCTGCCTGTGGCTGGACGATGCATTGCTTGATCTACCCATGCGCCAATCCGATGAGCAATTATTAAAAACCCTGGAAAGCCACGCCGACATTTTGATGGCCGACATCAGCCAGCGACAGCCCCTGCCCCTGCAAACCAAAAATGTGATTAAAGGATTAATGCTTGAAGGTCTGCCACGCAAAGAAATGGTTGCCAAGCGTTTAGGGTTAACTGAACGCACCCTGCAACGCCGCCTGCAACAATTTGATACCAGTTATCAGCAAATACTTGATGAGTTACGTCAGGAGCAGGCCAGCGCATTATTACGCGAAACCGAATTACCGATTCAGGAAATTGCCGCACGCTTAGGTTTCAGCGAACCACGCTCGTTCCACCGCAGTTTTAAAAGCTGGACGCACATGACACCGGGCGAATACCGAAACGCCCAGATGGATGAAAAGAAATAAACTTCAGGCAAAAACAAATAATAAAAAGGCGTAACGGGCAAACTTACCCAAAGCCACCAGCAGCACAAACGCAATAAAATTTAAGCGCAGTACACCCGCCACTAACGTCAGCGGATCGCCAATCACCGGCAACCAGGCCAACAATAATCCGGCATAACCGTAGCGCTGCATGCGCAGCTGAGCACGCTGCATTTGCACATCCGACACCCGCCACACATGTTTTATCAGCCAGATTCCAGCAAAGCGCCCAAGGCAATAATTCACACAACTGCCGAGTACATTGCCTGTGCCCGCCACCCAGAATAAATCCAACGCAGCAAAACCCTGGGCTTGCAGAGCCAATAAAAGAACTTCAGAACCTAAGGGTAAAATGGTTGCCGCTAAAAAAGAGACAATAAAAAGGCCGGGTAAACCGGCCTCCTGAAGAAACATCATCATGCCTGCATTTTTGCCTGCAATGCGCCCCACACTTTTGCAGGCGGCACTGTGTCATAACAAGGTGGATGGGCGTTATCAAACTTGCACTGTTTATTAAGGCAAGGCGAGCAACTGAAATCCGCTTTTAATACCTCCACCCGCGGACCAAGCACACCGGTTAAGGTGGCATCGGTGGCACCGTAAATCGCCACACTCGGCACTTCCAGGCCAGCGACCACGTGGCTCAACCCGGTATCCACCCCTACCACACCGGATGCAAAACACAGGTAAGCATTCAGGGCACTAAGCCCCATGCGCGGTAATACTTCAGCTGTTGCATCCACACTGGCAATACGTTTGGCGCGCTCATGTTCTTCGTCATTACCCCAGGGCAACAAAACTTTATAACCGGCAGCAGCAGCGGTTTTCACCAGCGTCTGCCAATGCACTTCAGGCCAGAGTTTTGTCACCCAGGTGGTGCCGTGCAAAAACACCAGGTAATTACCGTCGACTGCGGGGCGCTGCCAACGGCTTTTATCCAGTCCGTAGGAAAATTCAGCTTCATGACCAAGGGGATATTGCAGGGCCGCCGCAAATAACTGCCGCACACGCCAGATGGCATGGCTGCCAAAGGGCACGGGGTAGGTTTCGTTATACGCAAGGCATGCCAGGTTTTCGCGGGCACTGCGTTTATCCAGCCCAGCCTTTCTCGGGCCGTGGGCAAATGCGGTCATCACGCCGCTTTTGATTAAACCCTGGGCATCCAGAATTAAATCAGGCTGCACGTCACGCATCGCCTGACGAAAAGCTTTCATTTCTGCGCGGGTTTGTTTGGCGAACAGGGATTTACGCCAGCGCCGCCAGGCCACAGGAATCACCTGTTTAACCGCCGGGTGCCAGCCAGCCATGGCGGCAAAGCCTTCTTCCACCACCCAGCTCACTTCCAGATCAGGAATATGCTGCAGGGCTTCAGTTAACGCTGGGAAAGTATGAAAAACATCGCCCAATGAAGAGGTTTTAATTAACAGCAGTTTCATGAATCAACCAAATAAATCGTAATTAATCGCGCCACCCTGCTCAGGATGGGCATCGAGCCAGCGCACGGGCTTGGAAAATGTCTGCTCCATAATGCGCGCAATTTTATCGCTGATGGTTTTTTTACCATCTGCCGCCAGCATGGCGAGCATGGAGTCTTCCTCCAGCCCCAGGCACAGGGCCAAGCCGAGTGGGTCGAGTGCATTTTCATGCATTAACGCAATGGCATTCAGGCGACGAATTTCACGGATATCCACGGCACACCCCCAAAAGAATCGGCGCATTATAAACAAAACTTTTTCAATCAGGGCGGCGAATTGCAACATTTGCTACACATTTGCTCATTACCCTGCACGGAGCTCAGATCTCAGGGGAGAGAGTGAATGAATCGTCGAGTGGTCGTCACCGGCATGGGCATAGTGTCCTGCATCGGCAATAACAAAACAGACGTCACCCATGCATTACGTCACGGTAAAAGCGGCATCAGCCACCAGCCTGATTACGCAGAACTGGGATTCCGCAGCCAGGTGGCCGGCAAACCCAACATTAATTTAGAAGAGCACATTGACCGTAAAGCCCTACGTTTTATGGGCGATGCAGCCGCTTACGCAGCCTATGCCATGGCCGAAGCCATCAAGGATGCAGGCCTCTCCCAGGATGAAATCAGCAATGAACGCACAGGCGTAGTCGCCGGCTCAGGCGGTGCATCGGCCAGCGACATTGTGGAAGCGGCGGATATTTTACGTGAACGGGGCGTGCGCAAACTGGGTGCCTTCCGCGTACCCAAGGCCATGGGCAGCACCTGCTCAGCCAACCTCGCCAACCTGCATAAAATCAAAGGCGTGAGTTACACCATTACTTCCGCCTGCGCCACCAGCACCCACTGCATCGGTCACGGCATGGAGTTAATCCAACTCGGCAAACAGGACCGGGTATTTGTCGGGGGCGGCGAACAGCTGCACTGGGCGCAAACCATGCAATTCGATGCCATGGGTGCCCTTTCCAGCCAATACAATACTGAACCCACCAAGGCCAGCCGTCCCTACGATGCCAACCGTGATGGTTTTGTCATCGGTGCCGGCGGCGGCATGCTGGTACTGGAAGATTACGAAGTCGCCCGTGCCCGCGGCGCAAAAATTTACGCAGAGTTAGTGGCATACGCAGCGACATCCGACGGTTTTGATATGGTTTCCCCCTCCGGGGAAGGTGCTGAACGCTGCATGCGTGAAGCCATGCGCCAGGCCAACCGCCCGGTGGATTACATCAACACCCATGGCACCAGCACACCCGCCGGTGACATGGTGGAACTTGCTGCCATCGGCAGGGTCTTCCCCGAGCAGCCCATGATCAGCAGCACCAAAGCGCTGACCGGACACTCCCTCGGGGCCACCGGGGTGCAGGAGGCAATCTACTGCCTGCTGATGATGCAAGAAGGCTTTGTGGCAGGCTCGGCCAACATTGAAACCCTTGATAATCAAGGGCTTGGTTACAATATTGTGCGCCAGAGCCAGGACAAAAAACTGAAAACCGTATTAACTAACAGCTTTGGATTTGGCGGCACAAACGCGAGCCTTGTGTTCAGTGGGCTGTAATTCAAGTGTAACTTTGTTATAAAGCGGTACGTTTCGCCCCCGTGTGGGGCATGAATAACAACAACATCGGTAAGCTGTACAAAACATGACAAAAATCCAAATTGATCAGCTCTTTCAGACTGCTGAAAAGCTGAGCCAGGATTTCTCTCTGTTTCCATCTCCAGAGGATCACCTGGCAGCGCCCCACGTACGTGGTTTGTTAACACGGGCGCAAATCGACGAAACCTGCGAGTACCTCGCACAACTGGACATTGACCAATACATCCAGGAAGTTGTCACACCCAGCGAATCCAGCCAGCGCATCAGTGCCCGCGCCCTGATTCAGAAACTGTGTAACAACCGCATTATCAGTGAATACGAAGACGGCCCGCTTTACGTCGCTGAAGTGGAGCTGGATTTTGGCAACACTTTCCGCCGAGTGGGCTTTATCGGTCAGAACCGCGAAAGCCGCAACGGCGCCTGGATGCCGCACCACCACAAGCAGGCCGCCCGCGCTGCCCGTGATTTCGCCAAACACGCCTTCCCGGTAGTGACCCTGATCGACACCCCCGGTGCCGACGCAGGCGAAGAAGCCAATACCAAAAACCAGGCCCACAGCATTTCCCGCCTGATTGCGGAAATGTCGAACCTCGACGTGCCCACCGTAGGTATTATTCTCGGCGCCGGTTATTCCGGTGGTGCTATTCCATTGGCCACCACCAACGTACTGCTCTCGGTACGCGATGGTATTTTCAACACTATCCAGCCCCAGGGCCTAGCCAGCATTGCGCGTAAATACAACCTTTCATGGCAGGAATGCGCCAAATATGTAGGTGTATCGGCATTTGAATTAATGCAACGCAACGTAGTTGACGGCATCGTGGATTACGCACCGGGCGATCGCATCGACAAACTGCAGAATTTAGTGCAAGCCATCTGCACCAGCATTGAAGGCATTGAAATGCGCGCGGAAAACTTCGCCCGCGAAAACCCTTACATGATGGAACACTACCAACAGAGCGTGATGCGTTACCTGCGCCCTTCTGCGCGCCTCGCATCCCTGCAAAAAGGTTCCACATTCCAGATTGCACAAAGCCCGACTGAACACGCCAACGTATTCCGCCTGACCTATCGTTATCTGCGTTACCTGACCCTGCGCAGCCGCCTGCAAAGCACCACCCTGCGCAATTATAGCCGCGTAACCGAAAAAGAAATCCCCGAAGGCCAGCTCGCCGAGCGCATGGACCGGGAAAAACGTAAGAAATTCCAGCAGTGGCTGCAAAGCCCCGACAAAGTTTTATACGACGACCAGTTAAATAAACTCTGGAAAAACTACAACAATAAACTCGAAGAACGCAGCGAAACCCGCGGCAAAATCAAACGCATGATTTTTGGTGGCCCGGAAGAAAACTATCTGCGCGCCAAACAGGAATTATGTTTCGGTGCCGGCATGTACCTGTACAACCGCTGGAAAGCGGATGCCGACATTAATTTCGCCGAATTAATTTCATTCCTCAATGATTACCAACAAAACCGCTTCCTGTTAAAACAGGATGATTTAATTGATGCTGCTGCGGTGCTCGGCTTCATTAAAAAGAACGAACACCCGCTGGCCAACCACATCAATAAAAATCTGGAATATGCCACCAAGGCCATGATCGCCGAACAGGGTAAAGGTAAAATTCCGGAAGAATTACAAACTGCGTTAATTCAGGATTTAAACAATATCCTGCGCAGCAAGTTATTATCTGAAAAAATCCGCAATGCAATTCGCATGAGCCCCAACACCCAGCAACTGATCAACAGTGTTGTGGAATTACCGCTCGAAGCCAACCGTCGCCTGCTGGAAGATGCACTGGCACCGCACATTGCAGTGCGCAGTGAAACCGACACCCTGCCGGCAGATAATAAAGTCACAATTCTTGATGTCATTCTGCTGGATGATTTACACAGCGAATTCCTCGATACCTGTCATAACATGCTGATTTTCGGCTCACTGTATGACTACATCATCGAGCATCTGGTAGACGTAGCGCGGGAAGCACGGGAAACCCACAACCTGTCGCGCGCTGCCCTGAAAAAGCTGATGGAAAAAGGCCTGAGCCACGCAACAAAACGCCATCAGCTGGACGGCCAGGAAGAAGCCTTCGGCCACTGGTTCAAATACTTTATTGCCTACAGCAGCCGTGGCGAACTGCTCAAACAAATTGAAGAATGGAAAAAACACAGCTTCCCGCGTATTTCCGATACGCTGTTTGTGATTATCACCTTCCTGTTTGAAAAACTGCTGCCCGAATATTACGCAGCAGAAAACGGCAAAGATTATTCCGGACGTATCAACCCGGTGAGCATCGGCCGCCGCAAAGATTTCTGGAACCGCCTGACCATCGCCTATTACGATCTGTTAATTCAGGACGTACTGGATAAAACCAAAAAACAAAAACTGACCGGTTATAAATCTTTTATCAGCGAATTTTTCACTGAATTTGAAGAGCTTAACGGCCAGCTGATGACCAGCGACCCGGTGGGCTTCCCAGGCTTCCGTACGGCAATTGAATCCGCCCTGAAAAAAGGCATTCCGGCCTGCGGCGTGGTAACCGGTTTTGGTACCGTGCGCATTAACGGCCAGGCACACCGCGTGGGCACATTAATTTCTAACCTGGATTTCCAAGCGGGTGCGTTTGATATGGCCAGCGCAGAGAAATTCTGCAAGCTCATGGTTGAGTGTGCCCGTCACCAGTACCCGATTGTGTGTTTTGTTTCCTCCGGTGGTATGCAAACCAAAGAAGGTGCAGCTGCACTCTTCTCCATGGCCGTGGTGAACGACCGTATTACCCGTTTTATCCGCGATAATGACCTGCCCATTATTGTTTTTGGTTTTGGTGATTGTACCGGTGGTGCACAGGCCAGTTTTGCAACCCACCCGCTGGTGCAAAACTATTATTTCAGCGGCACTAATATGCCGTTCGCAGGCCAGATCGTGGTGCCATCCTATTTGCCATCCACTGCAACCCTGTCGAATTATCTGTCCACCAACAACGAAAGTATGTCAGGTCTGGTGAAACATCCTTTCGAGCCGGAACTGGATAATAAATTACAGGCAATTGACCCAACTATCCCTGTCGCTAAACGCACGGTACTTGATGTACTTGAACGTGTACTGCAGGACTACGATGTGGTTGATGACGAACACGTGGCAGCGGAAGAAACCCAGCCGAAAAAACTTTTCCGCCCGGTGAAAAAAGTACTGATCCATGCCCGTGGCTGTACCGCACAAAAACTGGTGAAAAAAGCCCAGGAAAGTGATCTGCAGGTTATTCTGGTGCAGTCAGACCCGGATATGAACTCCACCGCTGCCGATATGCTCAATGAAAAAGGTCGCCTGGTCTGTATCGGTGGTAATACACCAGACGAAAGTTACCTGAACGCCAAGAGTGTTATCCGCATTGCCGATCTGGAAGGTGCCGATGCCCTGCACCCCGGTATAGGTTTCCTGTCTGAAAGCGCACAATTTGCGGCCCTGTGTGCCAACCACAACATTAACTTCGTTGGCCCGCACGTTTCCTCCATGGAAACCATGGGTAACAAATCCAACGCGATTAATACCGCCCTGCGCATTGGCGTACCTGTGGTACCCGGCTCCCACGGTATTGTGACGACCTCCGCCATGGCGGCCAAAGTTGCCGACAGTATCGGTTACCCGGTATTGCTCAAAGCCGTACACGGCGGCGGTGGTAAAGGTATTCAGGTTGTTGAAAGCCCGGACAATATTCACGAGCTGTTCCACCAAATTTCCGCTGAAGCACGCAGCGCATTTGGTAACGGTGATGTGTACCTTGAGAAATACGTGACATCACTGCGTCACATCGAAGTGCAAATTCTGCGCGACAGCCACAACAACACCCGTGTACTGGGTCTGCGTGACTGCAGCGTGCAGCGTAATAATCAGAAAATTGTCGAAGAGTCCGGCTCTACTATGCTGCCGGCCGAACTTGCACAACAGGCCTACGATTACGCTGCAGCCATTGCCGATGCCGTGGAATATTACGGCGCCGGCACAGTCGAATTTATTTTCGACCTGGATGCCAATACCCTGTATTTCATGGAAATGAACACCCGTCTGCAGGTTGAGCACCCGGTAACCGAACTGGTAACCAACACGGATATTGTCAAACACCAATTCCGTATCGCCGCAGGCGAAAGCATCGAAGAAGTAGTCTTCCAGGAAAATGGTTACGCCATGGAAGTGCGGGTTAACGCCGAAAAAGCCGTTAACCGTAATGGCCAGATTGTGTTTGTACCCAACCCCGGCAAGGTCACCGAATGCAAATTACCCGCGCAGGATTATATTCACCTGCTGCAGGCCATCGACACCGACAAAGAAGTCACACCTTTCTACGACAGCATGGTGGTTCAGATTATTTGTTACGGTAAAGATCGTGCCGATACCGTGAAAAAACTGCGTAAATATCTCGACAGCGTGGTGATTAAAGGTGTGTGCACCAACATCCCACTGCTTAAACGTATTCTCGACGACGAGATTTTCAATAAGGGTATTTACAGCACGGGTTATCTGCCGGATTTCCTCAACCGTATCGACACCGATCTGCTGATCCGTGATATAGAAGCCAGTGCCGGTAACCAGCAACAGGCAATTTCCCTGGATGCCCTGCGCATTGAAGGTTCGGATGAAATTAAAGTGCTGGCCCCGGCGAGCAGTATTTTCTACGGCTCACCCTCACCCACAGAACCTGCTTATGTGACTGAAGGTGACACCATCAGCACAGAACAAACCCTGTGCCTGATGGAAGCCATGAAAATGTTCACCCCGCTGAGCTTACGCTCACTCAACCCGCAGGGTAATGAACTCTATCCGGCAGGCCAGCAGTATCAGGTTGTGAAAGTTCTGAACAGCGATGGCCAGCAGGTAAACCAGGGTGACCTGCTGTTTGTATTGCGCCCGCTTTCCGGCGCAACATCCGATGTTAATGCGGAGCCGCTGGCAGCTGCAGGATAAGTGATTTGGGCGGCGCTGCCAGGCAGCGCTGCCCGTAATCATAAAACAGCACGGCAGTTTTTATCCGCGCAATCAGAACCCCGTCGCGGGTTACGTCATAAAACAAATCAAAACCGTATTTACTGTCAGCACCACGGTACAGGGCGACCTCTAATTGCTCAGCCGCAAACGCTTCGTTTTTAAACTGCAGCGCCGCATCGGCGAGAATAATCCCCAGCCCGTCGATATCCAGTTCACCAAAACCTAATGACCACAACCAGTTGGCCCTCGCCTCCTGCGCATAGACAAGTAGACGATCATTGCCAAGGTGACCGGCATAATTGATGTCCGCAGCCCGCACCTGAATGGGATGCACAAAAAAAGGCGTTTCTGATGGCAATTCCAGTGTAATTCTCATGGTGTCCGCTGTGATTATTGGCTAGTGTTACGTTATCATCCCGCATCTGCGACGAATATTGCCAGTGCAGTGCATGATGTTCAACGGAACTCCCCCCAGCCTCGTTGATACTAAGCCTGGCCGTATTTGTAAAAACATAATGATAAGGAAACAGGATTTCATGATTGGTCGTTTAATAGCCCTGTGCCTGCTCAGCCTGAGCTTAAGCTCCCAGGCTAACAGCCCTGAACCTCTGGTACCCGGTACAGAACACGCCCTGACAAACAGAGCCGTTGTACACCATCTGTATCAGCACCACTACGCACGCAAATACATCAATGATGATTTTTCCAGCACAGTATTTGACAGTTATATTTCTTCCCTCGACCCTACCCGCTCCTACTTCACTGCAGACGACATCAAAGATTTCGAAAAAGACCGTAAAAATCTCGACGATGCCATCAAACGTAACGAACTCGATATTGCCTACAAAATTTACAACCGTTACGAGCAGCGTTTGGTTGAGCGTTTAACCTATGCGGTTGAATTACTCAAAAAAGGCACCGAACAATTTAATTTCAAAATTAACGAAAGCATCGACCTCGACCGAGAAAAAGCCCCCTGGGCAAAAGACACTGCCGAGCTGGATGACCTGTGGCGCAAACGCATCAAAAGCGCAGTACTCAACCTGAAACTCGCCAACAAACCCGATAAAGACATTAAAGATTTATTACTTAAGCGTTATGAAAGCCAGCTGACCCGTATCGAACAGGTCAACAGCGAAGATGCATTCCAGACCTACATGAATGCCATCACCGCCAGCTTCGACCCACACACCCAATACATGTCTCCGCGCAACAGCGAAAACTTTAACATCAATATGAGCCTGTCTTTACAGGGCATTGGTGCAGTGCTGCGCTCTGAAAACGAAAATACCGTAGTTGAAAGTCTGGTAACCGCCGGCCCCGCCGACAAAACCGGTTTATTACACCCTTCCGATAAAATTATCGGTGTGGCGCAGGATAAAGATGGCCCGATCGTCAACGTGATCGGCTGGCGTTTAGATGAAGTCGTAGATTTAATCCGCGGCCCCAAAGGCAGCTTGGTGCGCCTGGAAGTGATTCCCGGCTCCAGCAAAACCGATGAAAGCAAAATCATCCCTATCGTACGCGATGAAGTAAAACTCGAAGATCGCGCCGCTCAGAAAGACATCATTACCATTAAACGTGATGGTAAAGATTTCAAACTGGGTGTCATCGACATCCCGGCATTTTATGCAGACTTCGAAGGCCGCAACGCCAATAAAGAAGATTACCGCTCCACCACACGCGACGTGAGCCGCTTGATTAATGAACTCAAAGCCCAGGGCATTGATGGCCTGATTATCGACCTGCGCAACAACGGTGGCGGCTCACTTGAAGAAGTGAACAATCTGGTTGGCCTCTTCATCGACAAAGGCCCCACTGTGCAGGTGCATTACAGCTTCGGCCACACCCAGGTACTGGAAGATGAAAACCCCGGCACCCTCTACGACGGCCCGTTAATGGTGGTAACTAACCGCCTGAGCGCATCTGCATCGGAAATTTTTGCCGGTGCCATTCAGGACTATGGCCGCGGCCTGATCGTGGGCAGCCAGACCTTTGGTAAAGGCACAGTGCAAACATTAATTCCCCTGTTCCGCGGCCAGCTCAAAGTCACCAATGCCAAGTTCTATCGCATCAGTGGTGAAAGTACCCAGCACCGTGGAGTACTGCCGGATATCGCCTACCCCGAAATTTATGATACGGACAAAATCGGTGAAAGCGCCCTGCCCGAAGCACTGCCATGGGATCAGATCAAAGCCGCAGATTACAAAACCGTCGGTGATGTAAAACCTATGTTATCCACCCTGCGCAGCAACCACGACAAACGTGTGGCCAGCAACCCTGATTTTATTTACTTGAATGAACAGGTTGCATTACTCAAACGCCTGCGCGATGAAACTGTGGTTTCACTGAATATCGACAAACGCAAACAAGAGCGTGAGGCGCTGGAAAAAGATCGCCTGACCATGGAAAACAAACGTCGTAAAGCCAAAGGCATGCCCCTGCTCGACCACATGGACAACACCGACGATGAAGACATGGAACCGAGCGAAAACGACAAAAACAAAAAAGATAAAGAGCCCGATGCCCAGTTAGAGGAATCCGGTGAAATCATGCTGGATTACATCAGCCTGAAAAGTGCGAAAAAATAACATACGTTAGAAACAAAAAAGGCCGGTTTATTAACCGGCCTTTTTTTATTACCTCATCACCCAAAATTACTTCAGGAAATTAATAGTTTCCGGGTCATTGGCGATTTTATTCAGCAATTCAGAAACCACACCGGAAACGGCCGCCGCATTGAAACGATCATTAGGCGCAAGCGCCACATCGGTAGCCTGATTAGCTTTAAAACGCTTCTTAAAGGTTTCATTGCCGCGCTGCACAACCACAGTAAATTCAGCATCGATCTTTATGTGGGTTACCCACACTTCATCCGGTGTTGAATAGGTCAGACGATTAACTTCAACCTGCAGGGTATTTGCACCGTCTGCGCTGGTAGCCATAGGCACACCGGCAGCCGACAGGGCTTTGGTTAATGACTCACCAATCACCTGATTGAGTTCCGGCTCCAGGGTTAACTCACCCTGATTTTGCGCATTACGGTAGCCAATCACTGGCACACTGCGTTTATCGCTCACAGTCACAATCAACGGAGTACGGATCACACTGGCCGCAGGCGCAGAAACAGTCGTTTCCAGCTGTAATTTCTGCGGGGCCAGGGTGCAACCACCTAATGCCATTGCCGCCACCAGCAAACTTGTTCTTAACTTCATATGCACTCCTTTCTGAGCTATACAGGGCCGCTATGCAGCCCCTGAAAATAATCGACAGGGATTATACCCTGCCTATTCAATTCACCTGTACCTGTCACGTCACACTCCGTAACAGGCACAGCTGCTTTTCTGACATCTGAAATTAACGATTATTGCGCATGATCACGCAAAAACACCCACTCATCAGCACTGGACTGCTCTGCACAAAAATAATAACCCTCGACATCAAAATCACGGATCAATGATACATCGTTAATTTCATTGCGAATCACATAGGCAGCCATCAGGCCACGGGCTTTTTTTGCATAAAAACTGATGATTTTATACTGGCCATTTTTCTGATCTTTAAAAATCGGGGTAATAATACGGGCCTTTAACTTGTTCTTTTTAACCGACTTAAAATACTCACCGGAGGCAAGGTTGAGCAAACATTCGGTTTTTAAGGCCGTAAGCTGCGCATTTAATGCCTCGGTGATTACATCTCCCCAGAACTGATACAAATCCTTGCCGCGTATATTTTCCAGGCGTGTACCCATTTCCAAACGATAGGCCTGCATTAAATCAAGCGGGCGCAACAGACCATACAAACCCGATAAAATACGTAAATGCTGCTGCGCAAAGGCAATTTGTTTGGCATTCAGATGGTAGGCATCCAGGCCCGTATAAACATCACCATCAAAGGCAAATACCGCCGGGCGCGCATTTTGCGGTGTAAAAGGTAATTGCCATTCTATAAAACGATTGCTGTTCAGCTCCGCCAGTTTACTGCTCAACCCCATCAATTCTGCAATTTCATGGGGTGCCAGGGTTTTAAGCTGATCAATCAATTCTGCACTGTGCTGCAGTAAATCCGGCATGGATACATCTGCAACCGGCAAAGGGCTTTCAAAATCCAGGGTTTTTGCCGGGGAAATCACCATCAACATACACATTACTCTTTTTCATATCGGCCAGCCCATGGCCGGGCTGGCCACAATGCCACGGAATCTGGCCGTTTATATCATTTAACCCGCTACTCTGTGCCCGTATATTGGGCGCGCCAGCCACCTGAAAAATAACAATAAGTTATGGTGAAAACACCATAACCAAGGGGTTTTGCTATGCAAGCACGCACCGTCAGCCTGACGAATATCACCAAAGCCGTTTTTGGCATTCTACCTGATTTAGGCACCATTTTACGGGGTGTTTATTATCTGGCGACGGCAAAAGCCGACAAACACTTTTCCGTGGGACAAATGTTTGAACAACGCACCCGTGAAAACCCACACAAGATTTTTATCCGCTATCAGCATTTTTCCTACAGTTACAACGACATCAACCAATGGGCCAACCGTTACGCCCATTTCCTCGCCAGCCAGGGCATCAGCCAGGGCGATATTGTGGCGGTTATGCTGGAAAACCGCCCTGAAACCTTTGTATGTATTTTGGCCCTTGCCAAACTCGGCGCCATCGCCAGCATGATCAACACCACCCAACGCCAGGAAGTGTTAGTGCACTCCCTCACCTGCGTAAATGCCCGCCGTCTGATTCTCGGCGAAGAATTAATTGAGGCCCATGCGCAAATCCGCGACCAACTGCCCGCCGGCCTGCAAACCCCCTATTTCCTTGCGGACAGCCACCAAAACGTGATGCCGCAATACTGCACCGACCTTGGCGACAGCAGCCGCCACGCCAGCCAGGAAAACCCCCTGAGCAGCGGCCAGATTCAGATGAAACAGCCGATTTATTATATTTTCACCTCTGGCACCACGGGCCTGCCAAAAGCCTCCATCATGACCCATTTCCGCTGGATTAAAGCCATGGGTGCATTTGGCTTGGCCTCATTCCGCCTCAAGCCAGAGGATGTGTTTTATGTGTGCCTGCCCATGTACCACAACAATGCCCTGACGGTTTCATTTGCCTCCGCCGTAGGCGCCGGCTGCGAAGTAGTCATTGCGCGAAAATTCAGCGCCAGCCGCTTCTGGAAAGATTGTGCAGATTATGGCGTGACCGCATTTTGTTATATCGGCGAGCTGTGCCGCTATTTATTAAATCAACCTGCATCACCGCTGGATAAACTGCATAAAGTGCGGGTAATGGGCGGTAATGGCCTGCGCCCGGATATCTGGATGGCATTCCGCGAGCGTTTTGGGGTGGAACATATCAGCGAGTTGTATGGCGCCAGTGAATGCAATATCGCTTTCACCAATGCCCTCAATCTGGATTTAACCTGTGGTTATTGCCCCATGAGCCACGCGGTTGTGCAATACGACATAGAAAAAGATGAACCCGTGCGCGATAAAAAAGGGTTTTTAATCGAAGTGGAAAAAGGCAAGGTCGGTTTATTACTCGCCGAAGTCACCGAACGTTCCCCCTTTGAAGGTTATACAGACCCAGAAGCTAACCGCAAAAAAGTCTTCCGCGATGTGAAGAAAAAAGGCGACGTATATTTTAACAGTGGTGATTTAGTGCAACGTCAGGGTTACAAACACGTCGCATTTATTGATCGTCTGGGGGATACCTTCCGCTGGAAAGGCGAAAACGTTGCCACCACAGAAGTGGAAGAAGTCGCCAACCAGTTCCAGCAAATTGCACAAAGTGTGGTGTATGGCGTGCAGGTCCCCAACAGTGATGGGCGTGCCGGCATGGCCGCCATTACCCTTAACACTGAATTAAACCGCTTTGATGGCCAGGCATTTGCCCAGCATGTGCGCCAGAAACTGCCCGCCTATGCGGTGCCGGTATTTATCCGCATACGTGAAGAGCAGGAAATTACCGGCACTTTCAAATACAAAAAAGTTGATCTGAAAAACCAGGGCTTCGACCCCAGCCAGGTGCAGGACCCGCTGTTTATTTTATTGCCGAACAGCGACCGTTATGTGCCCGTCACCCAGGACACTGTGCTGGCCGTCAATCAGGGCAGCATTCAGCTCTAAACCGGGCAGGCATTGCCTGCCCTTCCCATCACAGGGCGCAGCAGCGACAATCACAGCATGCTGATATTTTTGACTGCCTGTGCTTTTTTCACTTCACTGCTTGCCGCCCTGCTGGGTCAGGGTGGCGGCATGATACTCATGCCCCTGCTGGCCCTCGCAGTGCCCGCTGCCAGCCTTATCCCCGTGCACGCCTGCATTCAACTCGCCAGTAACAGCAGCCGACTTTTATTTGCCTGGCAGGACGCCGACAAACAATTACTGCAGGCTTTTATACCCGGTTGCCTGCTCGGCGCACTGGCTATGCTGCCCCTGCTGCGGGGCATGGATTTACATTATTTACCCGTCCTGATGGGCGCAGCCATTCTCTACCTGACATGGGCCAAAACCCCGCAATTACCTGCGTGGCTGCCGGCACCGTTTTTTCTGCTGGGGTTGGCCCAGGGCAGCATTGGCATGTTAATCGGGGCCACAGGCCCACTGGGCTCAGCCCTGTTACTGAAACGGGGCCTCAACCGCGATCAGATAGTCGCCACCAATGCACTCTTAATGGTGATCAGCCACCTGGTAAAACTGCCGCTTTTCAGTCAACTGTCCCCCGGCTGGATTAATTTCTGGCCCCTGATACTCAGCGCGGGCATAGCCGCCATCGCCGCATCCTATATTGGCACCCGCCTGCGCCATCACTTGCCGGAACAACTCTTTTTGCGTTTATTTAAAATACTCATCACCCTGCTGGCCCTGCATATGCTGCTCACCAGCCTGCTGAGCTGAACTACACTTTCCTCGGGTAACCCGGGGATAACAGCATGGTTCGCATATTACTTGGCATATTTCTCACGGCACTGCTCAGCCCCACGGTTTATGGGCTGGATCAAACCCCCATCCGCATTATTACCAACAACTGGACAAGCCAGATTGTGCTTTCCCATATCACGGGGGATTTATTAGAAAAACTGGGTTACCGGGTGGAATACGTACCCAGCAGCGTGGACGCCCAATGGGCTGATATGGCCCACGGCATCAATCTGGGAAGGCACCATGGCCGCCAAACTGGGCCAGGTAAGCGCTGCCGGGCGTGTTGTGGAGTTAGGTGAACACAGCGCCCACACCCGCGAGGACTGGTGGTACCCCGCCTACGTTGCCAAACTTTGCCCAGGTTTGCCCGATTGGCAGGCCCTGAAAAAATGCAGCGCTATTTTTGCGCGCTCCGGTTCTGGCAAAGGGGTTTATATTGCCGGCCCCTGGGAGAAACCCGATGAAGCGCGCATCCGCGCCCTGGGCCTGAATTTTATTATTCACCGGGTAAAAGACGGCGATGCCCTGTGGCAGGAATTAAAAGCCGCAGCCGCCCACCAAGACCCGATTG
Organism: Oceanospirillaceae bacterium; assembly: GCA_024234265.1. Classification (GTDB taxonomy): domain Bacteria; phylum Pseudomonadota; class Gammaproteobacteria; order Pseudomonadales; family Oceanobacteraceae; genus JACKOM01. The sequence continues at coordinate 50,377 of JACKOM010000005.1, read as the reverse complement.
TATTATTTAACTGGAGCCCCAACTGGGTGGAAGCAGAATATCCCGGGGCATTTGTTGAATTTCCGGATTACAGCGAAGCATGCGAAAGCAATCCGGCATGGGGTATAAACCCGCAGTTTGCTTATGATTGTGGCAACCCCAAAGGGGGCTGGCTGAAAAAAGCCGCCTGGGAAAAATTCCCCCTGATCTGGCCCTGCGCCGCAAATCTGGTGCGTAATATTCAGCTGGATAATACCCAGATTTCCACCCTCGCCGCCCTGGTGGATGTGAATAATCTTAGTTATGCCGACGCTGCGCAAAAATGGTTAAACGACAATCAAAGCCTCTGGCAAAGCTGGTTGCCGGCCAGCTGTAAAAATTAACCGTTTCTTCGACACTTAATATCGAAAACAAAAAAGGGAAACACGTTCGTGTTTCCCTTTTTTATGTGCATTTGAATTCAAGCTAAGACGCCGTTTCCCGACGTCGAACTTAAATTAAACCTTCTGCAACCAACCGAATTTATCTTCAGCTTTGCCCCACTGAATATCATTCAGTGCCTGACGTAATTTCATTGTGGTGGCACCAGCTTCACCGGAACCCACACGAATTTCCTGACCGTTATGAATCAGGGTGCCAACCGGAGTTAATACCGCTGCTGTGCCGGACAGGGCCGCTTCAGTGCCAGGTTTTTGCGCACGTTCGATCAGCTCATCAACCGTGAAGTTACGCTCGGACACTTTCATACCCATATCGCGGGCAATGGTCAGAATCGAATCACGGGTGATGCCGTGTAAGAACGAACTATCCAGAGCCTTGGTAATGATCTCGTTGCCGTCGATCAAAATGAAGTTCGCAGCTCCGGTTTCCTGCACATCACCGTTAGGGCAGAACAGCACCTGATCGGCGCTATGGTTTTTACGGGCGCGGGCGATTGGGCCGAGGGCGCTGGCGTAGTTACCACCGCTTTTAATCATGCCCATGTGCGGCGCGCAGCGCATGCCGTTATCTTCGAGTAATAAACGCAGGGGTTTCACACCACCTGCAAAATAATCACCCACAGGTGAAATCAGCACGTACAGCATGGAAGTTTCAGAGGAAACCGCCGCTTTACCAATGCTCGCCTCGGTACCAATGTGGGTCGGGCGAATATACATAGAACCCGGTGCAGCCGGTACATCATTGGCATACAGGGCAACGATTTGTTTAATCATGTCGCCGAGCTGTGCTTTATCGATCGACGGTAAATACAGCAGCTCGGTGCTTTGTGCCAGACGCTTGATGTTGGCATCCATGCGGAAGATGTTGATGCTGCCGTCTTCGTGTTTGAAAGCTTTCAGGCCTTCAAAACAGGTGCTGGAGTAGTGCAGAACGTGGGCACCGGGATGCAGCTCGATTTTGTCGGAGGGCACGATGCTGGACGCTGACCATGCGTGATTTTCATATTTAGCCAGTGCCATTTGCGACATGAAAACTGTTCCGAATGCAGCCATTTCTTCTACCTAAAACCGATTGTGGTGAGCGCAGGAGCGCCTCTCGCTATTCTGTTGTGCCAACGCCGGAAACCTTGGCGCTGCCACATAATTTTTTACCAAAACGCCCTAACCATGCCGCTGTGGGGGATAACCCAGCCTGGTCTGGCTCACCGGGCCAGCAGCAACTTGTGATTCTGCATGGCGCTTCAGAACAGGTGAGCGAGGTTATACGGGCCGCTTTGTGGGCTTCAGCTTTGATACATCCGGCAGCCTATTGTGAAGACCTGTGCAGATGGTGAATTCAGGCGACTCAGCGGGTGTTGGGCCGGCGAGAACATGTAAAACACCATGAACTCGATGTCGGCGATGCCACCTGGCCTTGTTTTAGCTGGAATTCGGCGTTGCCCACGCTTTGGGAGGCGCGATTATCGCTCATTTTTTGGCGCATTTCTCGTACTTCTTGCTGTCATGCCACAAGTTCTTGGGCCTTCCGGCATCTGCGCAGAGTGTTGAATGGGGAGTTGAATGGGGTTTTGCATAAGAAGCCGGCGATACAGCCAAAGGCCCATGGGCAAATCTTACCCACGGGCACTCAGGGCCGAGCAGCGACGGCAAACAACCTTGGGAACCTCTGATGAACTCTGCACAGCGTCGCGGGCACTGAGTGATGCAGAGGTTCCCTGCTTATTGTTCTGCCCCGGGGCGGCCGTAGTGCTCAGTTACCCAATCAGGGTGTTTGAATAAAATACGCACATCTTTATAACGCCACACATCTCGGAACATTTCGCCCCGGGCATGCACCTGCAGGTAAAAAGGGTTGTAAGGTTTAAGCGGCATATTGGCAACACCATACACAATTTCACCGGCCTCTTCTTCACGGCGGAAGGTACCGAATAATTTATCCCACACAATAAAAATACCGCCGAAATTGGTATCTATCTGCTGCGGGTTACGCCCGTGGTGCACACGGTGATGGGAAGGGGTATTAAAAATATTTTCCAGCCAGCCTAGTTTTTTAACTTGCTCGGTATGCAGAAAAAACTGATAAACAAGGTTGCCCTCAATTGCCAGCAATACCCAGTTTTTATCGAAGCCCAGCAGCGCCGCCGGAATCCACCACAACACCCAGCTGCCGGATAATGCAAAGGTAAAATTCTGGCGTAACGCGGTGGAAAAATTCATATGCTGCGATGAATGATGGGTAACATGCACATTCCAGAACCAGCGCACTTTATGCATCAGCAGATGATTAAAATAAAAACACACATCAATAAATACGATTAATGCCAATACCGAAAAAACCGAAACCTGCGGATTCCACTGCAAACCAAATTGATAAAACCACTGGTAAAAGGCCTGAATAAACAGCGCCACCGCAATACCATCCACCAATTTATAGGAAAAGCCCGTGGTTAAATTCGCCACCGTTTCACCTAAATGGTAAACCCCCTGTTTACCCTGGCGGCGAATATACACATATTCCAGGCCGATCACGGCAAGAAAAATAGCACCAAAACCCAGCACAAAAGCCATCGCATGTAATACGTCCTGCATAAACACCTCTGTTTATTTTTATAACAACAGTGTATGCCCTCCCCCGTCTGAGTACTTGACGCACGCTTTTTATTTTTTGACAATCCCTGCCATTCTTCAGGAGAGCCAAGATGCTTGCCAACCTGCACGTTGCCGGTGATTTAGCCGCCCTGGCACGGGATTACCTGCGCGAAATGGGCCACACCAGCCACCCGCTTTATTTGCAACTGGCCAGCCTGCAGCCCAGCTCACGCATGACCTTCCGCCAGTGGTGGCAACTATTGGATGACATGCAGGCATTATTTCCAGAGCAGCACATTGGGCTGAGCCTCGGGCAACGGGTGAAACCGGCCCACGTGGGTGTACTAGGTTACCTGACCCTGGCCTGCGACCACGTCGGGGAAGCCATGCAGCGCTTTGAACGTTATCAGCGCCTGCTGCACGATGGTGACCGCGCCAGCGTGGAAATGCATCAGGGGAATATCTGCCTTGCCTGGGGAACGGATTTTGGCCCCTCTACACGTTTATCCGACGAGGTTCTGGTGTGCGGCCTGCTGACTTTTTTACGCATGATGACGGGCGATAACAGTCTCACCCCCCTGCGTATTCATTTTGTTTTTAATGCACCCCAGGACATCAGCGCCTACCAGGGGCTGGCGGCGGAAGTCAGCTTTAATCAGCCTCGCACGGAAATCCATATACCCGCCGACTGGTTTGCCAAAGCCATCAGCAACAGCGACCCGGCACTCAAAGCCTTACTCGAACAACAGGCCCAGACCCTGCTCAACGTATTACCCGGCAGTGGTGATTTTCTGCAGCAATTACAGCATGCCACACTCAAATGCCTGCAACAGGGTGAAGCGAGCTGCGCTGCGGTTGCCAAACATATGCACATGGCCGAGCGCTCGTTATTTCGCCGCCTGGCAACGGAGCAAATTGTATTTAAGGAGTTTTTGGCCAACACCCGCATGCAGCTGGCCAGAAAATATTTACAGGAAGGCAGATTAACCCACAGTGAAATTGCCCTGTTATTGGGTTATTCCGAACAAAGTGCATTCAGCCGCGCTTTTAAACAGGCCAACGGTGTTGGCCCCAAAGCCTTTCAGAAAGGACAGAATTAGGGCCTGTTAACACCTTAGCAATTACCTTTTTTGGCCTGACCGGGCGGGCAGAAACGCTCACCGTGGTGTTCATGGCCTTCGCCCTCTTTGCTGACTTTTACTTCAGCGCCGCCGATACGACCCTTGACCTGGGTTACTTCACAGCCCATCAGGGCAACACCACACAGTACAACCATGGCCAAACGCAGCATACTTCACTCCGGTGTATTAAAAGACGGCGCATTTTAAGCAGCCCGATACCGGACTCAAGGGGTAACTGCAATATTTGCTGGCTATGTCCCACACCCTTTGCACAACACTACGCAGCCCGTACAATCGCCCTTTTTCATCAGGGTGCAGCATGTCAGCGGGACGCACTTTTATCGGCCTGATCAACCCCAAAACCCCCAGCAACGTGGGCACTATTATGCGTGCCAGCGGCTGTTATGGTGTGGAAAAGGTTTTTTACACGGGCCAGCGTTATAACTACGCCAGCAAATTTATTACCGACACCAAGGACGTTCACGAACGCATTCCCCTGCAATGGGTAGAAACCATTGGCGAAGCCGTCAGCGCCGGTATCAAACTGGTTGCCGTGGAACTCGCCGAAGGGGCAACCCCCCTGCCCGAATACCAGCACCCGGAAAATGCCCTGTATATTTTTGGCCCCGAAGACAGTTCAGTGCCGCAGGATATTCTCAACCTGTGTGAGGATGTGGTGTATATCCCGACGATCGGTTGCATGAACCTCGCCGCCACCGTCAATGTTCTGCTTTATGACCGCATGGCCAAAAGCGCACAGTACGATCGCAGCACAGATTTAATCCGCAGCAGCCGTGACGCCAAAAATAATCTGGTGGTAGGCAAACATGCCGCTAAAACTGAGTAAACGTTTAACCAGCCTGCTGCAGCATTGCGGGCCGGATTACGATGCATTCTGGGATTGCTGCTGTGACCACGGTTTATTAGGCATGGGCCTGCTGGAGCAATACCCGCAAAAAAACGTGCATTTTGTTGATCAGGTCGGTTCGATTACGGCCAAACTTGCAGACACCCTCGCACAATTACATGCGCAGCATTATCAGGTGCATACCCTGAACGCCGCATTGATTGATCTGCCACCCGCACAACACCCTTTAATTATTCTCGCCGGCATAGGCGGTGAAACCGCCATTGAATTAATTAACGGCATTGAAAGCCGCCACCCATCGGGGCAACGCCATTATTTAATCAGCCCTAATTATCAACTCTACGACCTACGCACATTTTTACGGCAAAGGGGATTTAGTTTATTGCGCGAATCTTTGGTCACAGAAAACGGGCGGCATAATGAAATTCTGCTGCTCAGTAATAGCGGCGGGCACAAGAACATCAGCCCCTGCGGGGAATTCTGGCAAAAAGGCTCAGCTCAGCAGCGCGACTATTGCCAGCGCCTGATCCGCCACTACGCCCAAAAACAACAACCCGACATTGCCGCGCAATATACGGCAGTGGCACAACAATACGGTTTGCTGACGTAAAAGATACAAATAACACCCATAAAAAAATCCGGCACAGGGCCGGATTTTTTTATTCAACGGAAGCTCAGAGTTCCGCGCCGCGATCCAGCCATTCGCTGATCACACGCAATTCCTCGTTGGACAGCATGCCTTGGTGATTCACCCGCGGGGTTAAATTCGCGGGGTTAAATACCCAGGCGGCATCATCCGCATCGCTGTCGAATAATTCAAAGAAGTTAGCGGATTCCATCGCGCCCTTCTCTGACATCAGTACACGCTGATAACAGGTGAAACAGTCGTTGCCAGGCTGCGCCACAAAAGGTTGTTGCTCCTGACGGCGGCAATGGCTGGCGTTCACTATATTAAACTCATTCGACAGGAACATATAGGTTGCCCGTGCAGTGAACAGCTGACGGAAAGAAGTCACCGTAGCTTTACTGTCGGCCATACCATCGTAAGTTAAATCCAAACCTGTTGCGCCGCTGTTATCGTGGCAATTCACACAGCTGCGTGCACTGCTGTCACGGCCGGATTTTTCCCAGATCGGCTGAATATGATTCAGGTAATCCGCTTTTGCTTCACAGTCTGCATCCCATTTGGATACGCAGGCATAAGCAGCAGGTGCCGGAGTTTGCAGCGCAGAATAATGGTAATTAATGCTGGCTGAAGGCTTGGCACATTCACCATGGCTCCATAAATCACGGTATTCCACGTCTGCACTCACCGCAGGAATTTCCGCCAGATAATCCGTTAATACCTCGGCCATGGTCTGCCCGGTTACACGGGGCAGAATGGACGGATTAGTATTCGGGAATGGTTTATCCGTATAACGGGCACCCACATTCACCGATGTTGAGCTGTTATGGGATGAACCTGTATTACCTTCGTGGCAACCATGGCACTGCATCTGCTCACCATTATTCACCTCCAGGGTGCCGGGGTGTTTTTGCAGATAAGCAAACGGATATTCACGGGATTTATCGGCCACGGATTTTAAACGTGCGTTAACCACTTCGAAGGTAAATTCACGGTTAGCCGGCACTTTAAACATGGCAGAACCGTCTGGCTGAATTTCCGCATAACCTAATAAAGTTTCAGTGCGCTCATCAGAATATTCCTGCACACCCAACACACGGATAAAACGTTCACTGCGTTTATCCATTGGGTTTTTGCTGGGGTCGGCCAGGGCTGCAATACCACCAGGTGTTACGGCAGTGGCTTTATCCACGCCATCCAGATCATAAATACTGCGGATGTTGACGATACCGTATGGGCTTTCCAATGGTTTGGATGGCTCGGTGTAATCACAGTTTTCATCATTGTTAAAATCATCCAGCAATTCAGACAGGTTGATCGCCTCATCGCGCTGCGCGCTGCTGATATTACATTGCGCTAGTAATTCACCGGCACGGGAAATTGCACGACCAATGGTGGTTGTCACTGCAGCACCGTTCGCCTGATTTAATTTCGCAGCAATATATTGATGGGACAAAATCACCCAGGCATCACCACGGGGCTGGGTATTTAAATTGCCCAGCCAGGTCAGTGCGCACATAGAAGTGTCTTCGCTATCAACACCTGCAGTAATGCCCGGCCATGGATATTGCTGGCTTGGATTCGCGGCATATTTGTTGTGATTTTTCCAATAACCCTGGCCAGAGTAACAGGCACCCGGGGTTGGTTTTTCCACAACAGGATCCGTCGGCGTGGTTGGGTCCGTTGGTGTAGTCGGATCAGTCGGCGTCGTTGGGTCCGTTGGTGTAGTCGGATTTGTCGGCGTCGTTGGGTCCGTTGGTGTAGTCGGATTTGTCGGCGTGGTTGGATCAGTCGGTGTAGTTGGATCCGTTGGTGTAGTTGGATTTGTCGGTGTAGTTGGATCAACCGGCGGAATAACCACAGGCGCAAAATTCAGATTGCCCGCCTGGTAGGGGTAAGCCAGCGCCAAGTCGGTGTAAACAATACCGGTTTTCGCCAGAATCACAGGCTGACGGGTTTTAGTTGCCCCATCAAACACCCACACGCCATAACGTGCATTAACGTTATTCACGGAGGTATCGGCGCTGCAGGGTGCAGACAAACCATTTTGCTCCGCTAAACATTGTGACCAGCTGATCAGCATACGCTGACTGCCATCGCGGTATGGCCAAAATGCACTGTACCAGCCGCCCATGGAAATTTGGCCAGGATAAATATCCACCTGCCCACCGGTTGCAGATACGGGTGATAATTCTGCATAAACGGTATTGCTGACGGTGCCGCCGTTCAGGGCAACAACATCACCGCCGGCCAGGGTATTTTGCTGATGTTTAATTAAGGCCATTAAACGGCCATCACCCGCCTGCATCACGTTTTGCAGCTCAAGCAATGCTTCTGCACTGCCCTGCGCCACTTCACCGCTGGCAATTTCTTCTGGCTCGGTATTTTCACTGCGTAAACGCAGCAGGCTGTATTTTTTCGCAGTGGCGGTTTCAGCGGCAGCTTTACCGGTAGCCGTATTGCATTGGGGTGCCACTAAACTTTTGGTCACTGAAGATGCATCGCATACCGCGAGTACACCACCCTGACTAACACGCATAAATACTACGCTGCCATCCTGCAGGGTGGCTGGTTTGTAATCGAAAACACTGCCACTGGTGAGCTGTTCAATGTCTTTGCCTTCACGGGTCATGGTAAATAACACGGAAGTTTCTTCGCTGCTGCTGGCGTTCGCGCGGGAAGAAGAGAAAACAACGTGGCCATCCTGGGTATAGGCAGGGTTGGTATCCTGACCGGCATTCGCCAGTGCGTCATCCGTAATAATGCGGCGCACACTTGCATTGGTGAAATCGTATTCAAACAGGTTCCAGCTGCTGTCAGCGGTGCGCGCAGCAAAAATCAGGAAACGGCCATTAGGTGATACGTTGAGATCTTTTACATCGTATTGCGTGGTATTGAGTGCCAGGGACAGCACTTCTTTTTCCGCCGCACTGGCAGAAACCCGCTCACGCACAATCAATTGCGCGCCAGGGTGGTAAGCAAACGGCGACTGATCCTCTGCCACCGTGTTCAGGCTGCGTTGCACAAAAGCAAAAGGCACATCACCGGCAATTGCGGATTCACTCGCATCACCCTGTGCAACACTTAAATCTTCCCCGCAGCCAGCCATTAAAATGCTGCTGCAAAGAACGCCCATGGAAAAAATTTTATATATGGCTGAGTTCATGTACTTCACCACCAAACCCCAGTTGTGTAAGCGTATTCTGTCACTCTGTAACCCATAAATAAGGAACATAGTCACAAAGTAACCGGCATGGATAAGTTGTGTTGTGATTTCGTGAACCAGTGCATCTTTGCCCTGACGACTGGTCGCACAGTGTGTAAAAAACAAACAACCCCGGTTATGCCTGACGCATAACCGGGGTTGTTAAAGGGGCCAATCAGCTTGGAATAAATACGAAGGTATATTGCACGGCAGTTGCCGAAACAGAATCTTTACCAAAATTAATGGCGGCCAGTTTAGCCAGCATTTTTTCTTCGAGATCTTTCACGCCTAAATCGCTGCGGGTTAATTTAAGACGGGAAATCGAACCATCGGGCTCAACAACCAATTCAAAAACAAACTTGCCACTTAATTCCGGATACTGACGCAGGGCTTTTGCATACAACGCATAAACCGGGCCTTTGGCGTTCTCAATGGTACGGCGGATACTTTCCATGTCACGGCGCCCGCGGCTGCCCTCGGCATATCCACTGCCCTCATCGGGTAAATCCATCGCCGCAATCGGACTGTTAACGCTGGTGCCCTGGTATTTCGCCAGTGCAGCGCCTTTTACTTCCACGTCCATATCACTGTTATTTAAACCACCGCTGGTTTTGGTAATGGATTCTTTACCTAAACTGGCGCGGTCAGTGGCCTGTGCCTGCCCCCCCTTAACGGAGAGGTTTTTATTTTGCAGTTTGCTCACATCCACTTTGTTACGCAGTGCACTGAGCTGTGATGACAGTGCCGCTAATTCCTGACGCGGTGCTTCACTGCCGGATTTCGGTGCTGCGGCAGGCTGCTCAGCAACTTTAGGCTGCACAGTTTTTTGCTGTGGCGGCACAACCGGCTGCGGTGCAACTTCTTTCACAGGTTTAGAAATTTCCGGCATGGCTGGAGGTTCAATTAATACCTTAGTGCGCACCACAGGTTTCTGTTCGATTTGCCCGAACTTCACATCCCAGGTGGGCAAAAATGGCACCACAATAAATAACACCAGCAACACAGCCAGCAAGCGCTTAACTGTGCGGATGAATTTTGCATCCTGCGCGTCGTTCACACTCCACGGCAGGGCAAGATCCAGCGCCATTGGCGTTAAGGTAGCAGACATATCAACGCCCTCCCGCACTCAACGCCGTTGCCGCCACCTGATTTACCGCCAGGGAAATATCGCGGAAATCATAGGCACTGCAAGTTGTCATCACGGCTTTTAATAAATCATAGGGCACACTGTGGTCCCCCATAATGGTCACCGCACGCCCGAGGCGTTTTTCAACTTCGGTTTTTTCACCGCTCTTTTCGATAAATGCCTGCAGCGCTTCAGCAAGGGGTTTATTCACCTCACCGGGGCGCACATCAACCGATGCAACTTCGGTGATTTTCTGGTTGTCGATCATAATAAAATCACTGCCGACATTAATAACCAGCTCACCATGCAGAGCACCCTCAGCATTAGAATCGGGCAATTTCACAAAATTGGCTTTTTCTAACTCCTGGCTGTCACCTGTATTCATTAACAGGAAGAAAACCAGAATCGTAAAAATATCCATCAGAGAAACCAAGTTAAGGGTCGCTGTTTTTGTGACCTTGCGCTGAATAAAGCTATGATTTGCCATAACTGCCTCAGTGCTTTTTATCCCCCAGAGAAATCTCCGGGAATAGTTCAACTTCCACCAGGCTTGCTGCCACAACTGTTTTATAGGACTTAACCGTGTCCATTGTTGAGATCAGTGTCTGATAATCGATTTTTTTATCCGCCAGGATAGTGGCATCTTTTTTATCCGCCAGATCCAGCTTCATGGATTGCAATAATTGCGACAGGGCCATGTAGTCATAAACGCCGTCTTTTTTATCGATGCGTTTAAGTAATTTACCTGTCGGGAAATACACCTCAAAACCCTTATCACTGACCACCACATCCAGCTGTGACTGGCTCAGCTCTGCGGCGGAAGCACCCCCTGATAATTCAGGCAGGTTAATATCCAGCACACGAATTTTGGTGAACGTCAGACTTAACAATAATACGGGCACCAGTACGATCATGAGATTCATGAACGAAGTGATATCAATGTCCGCATCATCCGCCTTGGGGCGTTTAACCTGGAACGTCATTACGAGGCCTGCTTGGCTTTAGGCATACCGGCTTCGATAGCGCGGTTTAAGGTCATAACGTTTAAAAATTTAAGGCCAGCCATTTCAATGCTGGAAATAATCGCATTGGTTTTATTGGTAATCAGGGAGTTAGCAATCAGCAGCGGAATAGCGGCAATCAGACCAAATGCGGTGGTGTTCATCGCCACAGAAATGGACTGGGATAATAATGCAGATTTATCCGCAGGGTCAGCGTTAGCCACCGCAGCAAACGCAGCGATCAGACCGATAATAGTACCCAGTAGACCTAATAAAGTCGCAACGTTAGCCAGCATCGCCAGGTAAGAAGTGCGCTGTTCTAATAACGGCAGCACTTCCATTACACCTTCATTCATCGCTTGTTCAATATCAGCACGCTGTTTGGTCACTTTCATCATATCCAGTGCACAGCCAATAATGCGGGATACCGCAGCGGTGTTATCACGGGTAAACAGTGCCATTTTTTCATGGTCATTGGTACGTAATAACGGCAGGAAATCATCAAACGCTTTTTGATTGCGGATTTTTTCGCGTTTCAGGAAAAACCAGCGTTCCAGGGTAATGGCTGCACCCAGCACCAGAACCACTGCGATCGGGTACATGAACAAGCCACCTTCCTTCAGGAAGTTCACTAACATGCTGTAAATATCACCCATTTTGTCTTACCTCAATTCGTTGTCTTGCAATTAATTTGTTGGATTATTTTCCAGATTCATTTCGTCGTAGATTCGCATGGAGCGTTGCATCACATCGCGATCCACCGCCTCCAGGCTGCTGTCATAGCGCTCTTCGACGTTCTGATACAATTTGTCCGTGCCACCCGGCTCCTGCCAGGGCACAAAATAACTCACCGCCGGCTGTTCTTTGTCGCCGACGATGTGACTTTCTAATTTGATGGGTTCTTCGTTTTTTGCAGCTGTGGCCTGCATCACAAAACTGAACACCAGTGTTATTGAAAGCAATACGTACTTCATGCCTACCCCTGCTGCTGCGCAGCAACCTTGCCTTCCGCCTTAGGTTTTTGTGGCCCCAGGTCGATATAGCTGCCATTAAACCCGGTTCGCTGCTTAATTTCTGCGAACCACTCGCTGGCTTTGCTTTGTTTATAGCTGGTCAGGTACAAATAGGCTTCATAGTGGGCCTGGGCCTTGGCCGGTTGATTCAGATACAGGTCATACAAAATACCCAAATTGAGATGTGCTTCCGGGAAATCTTTCCAGATATTCAGGGCGTGTTCGTAGGTATTTTGCGCGAAGGTAAACTTGCCCAACCGGCGCTGGGCCTCGGCCAGCCCCAGGTAGGCGTTAACATTTTTCTGGTTAACCTCGATGGCTCGCTGGTAATAGTCCTGCGCTGCAGAAAATTCTTGTTTCTGCATGGCAATATCACCCAACAGCACTAACGGGCCGGCCAGGGTTTTATCTTTATCGGCAATGACACTGAGTTTTTGCTCAGCGGTTTTAAAATCTTTGGCAGCAATCAGTTTTTTGGCTTCGATAAACAGCAGTACCGAACCCTTTGCCACCTGCCCGGTTTGTTCCAGATAAGGGTTTGGCTCAGCCACGTAGGGCACTTTCAGCCCCTGCTCATCATAGGCCTGTTGCGGTAAATACTGGCTGGTTTCGCGCAGGGGGACTTTATCGGGTATAACCTGCTGCGCGGGTTTAGTTGCGCAGGCAGCCAATAACACCATTAACATAACACTGGTAAATGGCTTAACGGATTTCATCGCCATACCTCACTTGTAATTCGGGTTTATCAAAACGCGCCGGGGATAATTCCGCCAGGGCTTTAAAACTGTTATCAATCCACTGGTTAAAATGACCCGCCCAGGCCAGCTCAATGTTGCCGCTGTGGATATTCACTGCAAGCTCACGCATAGGTGTTGCCTGCTCTTCAATTACGGTGCGGAACATGGCCTGATCATCAGCCCCTAAACCGGCAGGGGTTTTCACGGCAAGCAATTCATTGGCAAAATCACTGTAAAGCTTGGCAATTTTAAAACTGCTCTGGCTACTGAATTCCAGAATGCCGTACTCTGCGGCCATCTGGTAACGGCTCACTGCATCCTGCAGCATTTGATTTTTCCAGCCGAGATTTTTCTCAAGGAATGAATTAAGTGAACGCTTCGGAAATTCACCGGCAAAATAATCACCGTATTGGGTATTCGCCCAGGCACCCAACCAACGGGAGCGATCGGTGCGCAAATCACCACCGCTTGCATCGCCATCAATAATACGGCGCAACCAATACAGCTCACGGGTGGCATCATCTTTACGCGCGTATATCAGGGCAATGTGATAACGGGCTTCCATACGGTTATCGAAGGGTTTTTCATAATCCTGTGCATAGGTTTTGTAGTTATCCAGGGCAGTATCAAGATCTTCTAACTGCTCAAACAACCCTGCTGCTGCAAATAAAGCCTCACGGCGCACTTCCGCATCCGCATCATTTTTATATAAATAGGTATAGGCAGCCGCCGCCTGTTTAATATCGCCGGACTGCTCGTAGGCATAGGCTAATTTACGCGGGAATTCTTTAGCCAGGGCATGTTTAGGGTACAGGCGATTTAATTCATTTAACTCACTGATCGCACCCGCCCACATTTTTTCACTTAACTGAGTAACGGCGGCATCGTACTGCGCCACTACACGTACTTCCGCATCGGGGGCGATGGTTTTGATACGCAGCAATTGCACAATGGCAGCGGGCTTATCGCTTTGCAGCAAGGCTTCAGACTTTTTATAAACAGCTTTTGCCATACGCTCACTGATGGCCGCATATTCAGGGCTTTGTTTACCTAAAATGGTGCGCTGTTTATCGTAGTTGTCTTCAGCCTGGGCATATTGCTGCAACTGGAAATACGAGTGGGCCATAATGCCATAGGCGGTTTGTTTAAGGTTTTTATCCAGGGTTTTGTTATTGGTTATTAATGCAGAGCTGATATCAATTGCCTGCTGATAACGGTTAAGACTGAAAAGATACTCCGCCGCATTGGTTAAAACAGCCGATGAACGTTCGTCCGTATCATAACGCGCCGCAAAGCGCAGCATGCTGGCGACGGCTTTTTCCTGATACTGGGCTTTTAAAGCGCTGTCAGCAGCAACCTGTGCCACATAATTCTGATAGGCCACAATCGCAGCATAACCTGCGCGGTTACCGTATTCGGCATTCTTCAGGTTGTAACTGACTTCTTCATAATCGGCTGCCGCTGCTGGGTATTGCCCCGCTTCAAAATGGGCCTCCGCCTTCATGAAACGTTGTTTGGCAATGTCTTTGGCATCGGGGAAGCTCAGCAGATAAAGCGCATAATATTGCGTGGCCTGACCATAGGACACCTTAGCTTTATCATCCAGCTCAGATTTTTCCTTTGCCTGCTGCGCCGCGGTTTTTTCTGCAGCAAGCTTAACCAGTTGCTGCCCCTGGGCATGGAAATGCCCGGCAAGTTCGATCAGATAATCATGTAAATTCGGCGCAATGCTCTGGCGCACAGATGCGGAGGCTTGCTGCCAATAGGCGGATTGCACGCCGTAGGCCGTAACATAATCCTGCTTGGCGAGCATCACATCACGCGAGAAGGCACCCTTGGTATAAGCTGCAATTAACTTGCTGTGCATATCCGGCGTACGGGTATCCATGGGGAATTGCTGAATAAACTGACGATAGGTTGCCGCACTGTCAGCGTAACGATTTTTCTCTAAATAATAGGCACCAAGGTTTTCATAGACCTGCCAGATATAACTTTTACCCTGCAAACCTTTCACATCCTGAATTTTTTCAGGGCCACCTAAGTTCACCAAAGCCAGACTGATGGAATGCAGGGTATCCTGCACCAGTGGTTTTTCATTTTTGGTTAAAACGTTGGCATTGTTTTCAAGCAAGACGGATAAAACATAAGAAAAAGATTCCAGCGCATCATCAAATAAACCCCGTTTGTACAGCGCCCAGCCCAACATATAGTGGGCGTTAAGATCGAGTTTATCGGATTTAACCTGAGTACTGGCACGATAATGCTGTTCGGCTTTTTTGTAGTCCTGCTTATTAAAATAAATATCACCCAAACGGAAATGGGCTTCACCAATTGCAGAAAAATAGGGATGCAAGGTCACAAGACGATTGAGCATGGCCTCTGCGTTATTGGCCTCCCCTTCCATTTCATAGGCTTTGGAAAGCTGATAAAGCACTTCTGCATTATCCGGCGAGTTGGGGTATTTTTCTAAAATATCGATATAGGAGTTAATCGCATCGCGGTAATAACCTTTTTTCGGACGTGCCTGGCTGGTTTGCTTGTGATCGCCTTCAGCCATAGAAACACCGGCAATACGGCGCTCAATTTGTTCTTTGAGGTATTTATCATCCACCAGTTCAAGCAGCTCTTTATATTCCTGACGTACCTGCTCGTGATCGAGATTACTGAAATCCAGATTACTCTCTTCCGCCTGCTGGGATTTCAAGCCGCCAATGGTATTTTTACCGCCGAATAAACTACAGCCTGCAAGTAAAACAACCATACTTATGCCTGCCAGACGCTTCATGGCTGCACCTCACTTTCAGAATCATCAAGATTTATCAGGGCTGCATCGTATAAACGCGCTTTACCCAGACGGGCCTGGGCCCAGTAATATTTCATGCGTGCTTCGTGTTTATCTAACTCTGCTTTGATAACAGAACGCATGACCGTTTCCAGGGACTTAATCAGATTATTGGTATTTTTAAGCTCTTGTTTAACCTGCACAGCAAGATCACCGGCACGTTTTTCCAGGGTATAACTCATGCGGTATGGGGTTTTTACAGCGAGAACACTTTGCAGTTTATCGTTCACTATGCCCAATTCTTTAAAGGTGTTTTCCCATAATCCGGTAAAACGTTCCTGATCCCATTCCGGCAGTGTCAGAGTGTTTAATTTCAACTCTGACATATCATTCTTATAGGTGTTAAACGTATTTTCGGTACTTTTTACACTGGCCATCAGCTTTTCCATGCCACTCTGATCACGGCGCGCGCGGATGATCAGCTCATGCTCATGGTTTTGCATTTGCCAAAATTCAAGATTGCGTCTGATGCCATATAAATCGCGCAATTCTTTGATAACAGAATAAAAACTGTTAGAGGCCATCAACTCCACCAGAAAAGGAGTCAGTTTGTTGTAATCAAGGGATGGCTGCATGCCGTACCAGTCACTTTCATCCAGCATGGCTTCGAGGTTAATCACAAATTCCTGGGGGATTTCCTGGGATGCAATGGCTTTACGGGCAATACCAATCGCTTCCAAACCTTCTTTAAAATCCTTTTCTGCAAGTAAATATTGCTTAAGTGAGGAACGTTTAGCGTGTTGGGTTTCATACACATGGGCCAATAAAACCTTGGCCTCCTGCACTTCTGCGATGGCAATCGAGCGTTTATCCAATAACTGCAGTGCCGGCACCGCCTCAGCGTAACGCTGCAATTTAATCGCCGCCCAGGCATAGGTCAGCAGAGCACGGTTTGAATACAGACCACTGGTGCGCACACCCTGCAAATAGGCCCACGCCCCGTTGATATCATTACGCGCAATCGAAATTTGCGCTAATGCGTGACGCGCACGGTCCGCCAGCACAGCATATTCAGATTCCTTACGCACTTCAGTAACGGCCATTACCCGGCTCAGGTTTTTAACCGCACCGTCTGTATCACCGGACTGCAACTGGCTGATGGCGAGGTTATAAATCAGATAGGGCTGATATTGTGCAGACGCAGACAACTGATTAATGCCGCCTAAGGCAGCATCCAATTGTTTATTACGGATATTGATAAGGGTTGCCAGGTAATTAAATTCTTCGGCAAGGTCTGCAGGTACATCACCTTTCACCTGTAAAAGTGCACGGGCAGCAGCTGGAATATCAGCTTTCTGGTAATAAAGTTTCGCCAGATAAAACCAGGCGCGGTTGCGTTGCTGCTCTGCCACCTGCGGCGTTAATAAATCACTGAAAATAGATTCAGCATCTTTCGCAAGACCATAGGAAAGGGTCATGCCGCCCTTCAGCAGACGCGCATCATCACCATGGTGGGATAACATATTTTTTTCAGCGGCATATTCATATGCAACCAGAGCAGAAAAATAATCCTGCTGGTAATAATCAAATAAAATAGCGCCGTAATCGAGATCTTTGACTGCCGCCGCTTGTGTGAGCGAGGAAAACAACAGAACAATCAGAGGTAACAGGAACTTCATTTTCATTACCACTGATTAATTGCAAACACAGGCTCCTGACGGGCACTGTCATCCGTCACCGTCAGCTCCAGATACTGACTGGCCTTACCCTTATCCAGGGATATATCGGCTGCACGTTTATAGGGGCGCCCATTGGGGCCAATGCCGGTAAAAAAGGCCGTTATCTGATGTTTGCCTTCCGAGAGATTTGTAATAAATAATTTTTGCACACCGCCACGCACCAGCGCTTCGCGTTGTTTGGCAGAATAAAGGTGGGATGACACCATTTTGTCGTCAATCTTCAGCTTGACGCTTTCCAGGGTAAAAAACTCGCCACCCTCAACGGAAACAAAAACGGAGAACTGGGTGTTGGTTGGAAACAATAACGCTTCTTCCATGACCCGAAGATCTTTATTGAGCAGAATCACACGTTTTTTTAACGCCTGAATATCGCCGGAGAGGCGCTGCACCTCCCCCATGGCCCGTTCTGATTTTTCTCTGGATTTTTCATGGCCAAAATCAATTGCTGCATTTTCAGCACGAGCCGCAGCGGCCATAAGACATAAAACAAACATGAAATAACGCATAAAAAGGGGTAGCTCCTATCGCCAAACACCGATAACACCGGCGATTCTGCTGGGCATTATCCCTGTATAGGTTGTGTAATAAGTTGTGCCTGTTCAAAAATTCATGATGCAAAACGTAGCTTTTTGTAACCCCTGCGGAACTACATCACACTTCCCTTTCCACCCCTCTCACAAAGTGAACCTGTTAACATTCTGCGAGTGACCCACACCCCTGCAGAGCGCCATCCATTCACTTACAATTTCAGCCATTATTGTTACGGTTCTGAACCATGAAGTTACACCTGTACAGCCTTATCGGCCTGTTGTTTGCCAGTACAGTATGTGCTGCTGAAAATAAAAACAGCGTCCCGACAGCCAGCCCGGATGAGCTGAAGAACGCCCTGATGGTTAAGGTTATCGACCCCTATCTGGACCTGCATACCGGCCCCGGACGGGGCTACCCGGTTATTTATGTTGTCGAAAAAGACGAAATCATTTCCGTTGTACGCCGCCGTACCACCTGGTACCTGATTTCAGACCGCAAGGGCAAAACCGGCTGGGTAACCCGTGAAAGCCTGGCGCGTACTTTATCTGACCAAGACATGCCAGTGGCCCTGCCTGAAACCCGCCACGGAGATTTTCTCAACCACAAATTCCGCCTTGGTTTTACGGTTGGTAAACAGGAAAACTCTGATCTGGTATCCGGTATTGCAGGCTTTCGCCTCAGCAAACGCATTGGCGCCGAAGTGGAATACGGGCAAATATTTGCGGAAAAATATGATGGTTATCAGCGTGCATTTAACCTGATTTTAGAACCCACCGACCGCTGGTCATTCACACCGTTTATTTCCGCAGGAATAGGCAAACAAGATACCGAATTAAAAAAACCACAACCCGGCAAAGGCCCTAGCGATGACTTTCAGTCCTATGGCGCGGGTATCAATATGTACATAGGGTTTAACTTTGTGCTGCGCGGTGAATACCGCAATGTCACACTTTTAAAAGATAACGACACAGTGAGTAATGCAGTATGGCGCTTAGGTTTCAGCAGTTTCTTCTGACTTTATGTATCAGTGCAGCAGCTCTGCCCTGCTTCGCTGCTGACAGCAAAGATAACGACGGCACAGTTGTTATCAATCCTATTAAAATTATTGAGCCTGATCTCAAATTACATAAAACTGAGCAGGCCAAAATTGACGACGAAGTTTTTGAAGTCGGTTTTTTCACCGGCCTGATTTCCATTGAAGATTTTGGCTCACACCCTCTTTATGGCCTGAAGGCATCCTTCCATGCCACAGAAGATTTTTTTCTGCAGATGAATTACGGCATGAGTAAAGCGGGTAAAACCAGTTATGAAACCGTGAGTGGCTCCGGAATTAATATTCTGGCGGATAAAGACCGTGAATATACCTATTACGATCTGCTGGTTGGTTTCAATATTTTCCCCGGCGAAACATTTGTCACCAGTAAACACACCTTTAACTCGGCCTTTTATCTGGTAGGTGGCGCAGGCAACACAGATTTTGCCGGCGACAATCATTTCACACTGGTGATTGGCAGCGGTTATCGCATCGTACTCACCGACTGGCTGACCTGGAATATGGACTACCGTGACCATATGTTCGAAACCGAACTGCTGGGCCATAAGAAACAAACCCATAATCTTGAATTTGCCAGCGGGTTAACAGTTTTCTTCTGATCCGCTATGCGTAACGGATTTACATCGCATTTTAAAAGTACACAGACACGTAGAATACAGTTATCGGCATGCCACTCTACCGGAGCAACACCATGGTCAGAATAAGCACATTTTCAACGTTACTGCTCAGCCTTATTATCAGCAGCCAAGCCTTTGCTGAAGGCCACCCTGCCGATTACAGCAGCGCCTGCGAATGCAAAAGCCCCTACAATGGCACACGCACTATCCCGGTTGTTATCCGCGATTTCAAACGCAGCCATCCAGATTTCGAAGCATTTCAAGGCGTGGAATTTGGTATTGTAAAAGAACAAATTGGTGATGATGGCCGCCCACAGTATGCCCATGAAGCGGCCGGTGGCAGTGCAACCACCACAGGTAAAGCCAATTTTGATCAGTGGTTCAGGGATGTTACAGGTGTCAACACGGCTATTCCTATGTCACTGACACTCACGGAGATTGAGCCGGGATTCTGGCAATACCGTAACAACAACTTCTTCCCGATTGATAACAAAGGTTTTGGCAATCAGGGTAACAATCACAACTTCCATTTCACCCTGGAAACCCACCTCAAGTTTTATTATGTCCCGGGTGGAATTTTCACGTTCCGCGGTGATGATGATGTATTTCTGTTTATTAACGGCAAACTCGCCGTTGATATCGGCGGTGTTCACAGTGCCATTGAAAAAACCATCAGCCTGGACGATATCGCAGATGTATTAGAGATAGAGCCCTACCACACCTACTCTTTTGATCTGTTTTTTGCTGAACGCCATACCACTGAGTCTAATTTCCAGTTCCAGACAACCCTGGAGCTTGAATGCCTGTAACAGCGGCTGATTGAGACAAAACAAAAAAGCCGGCAATTGCCGGCTTTTTTGTTTTTATGATTTGGCTGCGATCACTTTAATTTCAACACGCCAATCCGGATTCGCCAGACGCGCTTCTACCGTTGCCCGTGCCGGAGCTTTGCCAGGTACCACCCAGGCATCCCACGCCTGATTCATTCCTGCATAATCTGCCATATTCCCCAAATAAATCGTGCAATCCACGATTGCAGTTTTATCCAGCCCGGCTAACGCCAGGGTTTTATCAATCTGAGCCAAAACATCTGCCGTTTGCGCTGTAATATCAGCAGTAGTGATTTCGGGTACCATACCCGACAGAAAAACCAATCCACCGGCCACCACCGCTTCACTGTAGCGCGCCCCGGGCAAAATACGTTCTATTGCCATATTCCCTCCTGAAAATGGCGGCAGCATAACATATCAGGCAGCTTTTACCGACAAACCAACCCCCAGCACATCCTGCTTAATCTGATCCATCAACTGATAACGCTGTGTATATTGGGAGCGTTTTTTGGCAGGAATTTCACTCAGTGTTTTTCGCGGATAAAAAACCGGCATTTTGAACCATCCCTCAATCGCAGAAGGCTCACCACCCAATTCAGCCCAGAACTCGTTATAGTTGAAACGAATTTTCTTGCGGGTTTTTTCCTCTTTTTGATAATAATGATGCTCAGAGGCAACTGCATATATCGCATTCACCTGCAGCCTCTCGGCCAGCAAAGTCAGGATAAAATACATAAAGTTATGCGGGCGTAAACCATTGGACTGCTTTGTGAAATCTTTGCTCGCATCAAGCTGTGCCGGACGGCCCTGTAAACCACCAATCCACATAGCACCATCACAAAAGTGTACATGGGCCAGATACAAAATTTCCCCGTCAAAAACAAGCTTGACGGATAACTGCCCTTCGTAACGCATCAGATGGATATATTGCAACCAGACCTCTACCTCCTTCCCTGCAATATATGACTGCCCGAGCAATAACCCATCTGCATGTATTGCCTCAACCCCCTTACGCCCAAAAAACCAGTCCAGAAGCCAGTAATGCCCAATAAGGCGCTCACCTATAAACTCAGATGAAACCTGCTTAAGAACATAGGCCTTTAACCGGCACATAAACAGCAGATAGGGATGTAATGAAAATACATAAACAAGGTTATGTTTTCGGAATTGCTGGCGCAGGGCGGATATCCACTGACGGTAATATAACGCCCAGAAGAGTGCCTTGAACTTATGGGTATTACGTTCGCGGGTTGACCAGAAATGCTTGATCACCCATAGATATGCCAGCACTGTGTTTCTCCACGGAAAAACACCTATATAACAATTCAGAATGGCATTTTGATTAACAAAATATGGCGAATAAAAAACCCGCCGCAGCGGGTTTTTTACGAACATCAGGCGTGTATGACGTCGGCTATTTTCTTGCCAACAAAGTCACCGGGCGCATCCATTAAGGGTTTAAACGGGCCATCACCTGGCTTACGCACTGCAACCTGCTCACCGGCTTTGGGTTTAACCCACTCCTGCCAATCGAGCCACCAGGAGCCTTCGTGCTTGTCGGCGTTCTGGTACCAGGCATCCGCATCGGCCACAAGCTTGGTATTGGTCCAATAACCATACTTGTTCGCCGCAGGTGGGTTCACAATACCGGCAATATGGCCACTGCCACCCAGCACAAAGCGTACATCACCTTTAAACAGTCGCGCGCCATCGTAGGTGGTTTTCCACTTAGCAATGTGATCCTGTGCAGTGGAAACAAAATACATAGGTGTATCCACTTTACTCAGGTTAATCCCCACACCATCCAGGCTAATGCCATCCGGCTCGCGCAATTTATTGTACAAATACATATTACGCAGGTAGAAGCTGTGCATACGGGCAGGCAAGTTAGTGCCGTCTGAGTTCCAGAACAGCAAATCAAATGCCTGAGGACGCTCACCTTTCAGGTAATTATTGATAAAGAATGACCAGAACAAGTCATTTTCACGCAGCATATTAAAGCTGAATGCCATCATACGGCCGTCATAATACCCCAGGGTATTCATTTGACGTTCCAGCGCCTTTATTGCTGTCTCATTAATAAATACGCCAATCTCACCCGGATCACGGAAATCAATCAGAGTCGCCATGCAGGTTGCTGATTTAATCCGGGTATCATTTTTTGCTTTGAGATAACCCAGGGTTGTTGCCAGCAGTGTGCCACCCAGACAATAACCGATGGCATTAACTTGTTTTTCACCGGTTATTTTTTCAATGACATCAATAGCGGCCAACGGGCCTTCGTGCATGTAATTCTCAAAACCTTTGTCGCGCAGAGATGGGCCTGGATTGACCCAGGAAATACAAAATACTGTATGCCCCTGATCTACCAACCATTTCAGGAAAGAGTTCTTCTCACGCAGATCGAGGATGTAATATTTATTAATAAACGGTGGAATAACTAACAAAGGCGTTTTGAAAGTTTTTTCGGTGGTCGGCGTATATTGAATCAGTTGAATCAAATCATTCTGATAAACAACCTTGCCTTCTGTGGTCGCCACATTGGTACCCACTTTAAATGCACTCATATCCGTCATGGATACGTTAAGGCCGCCGTAGGAACCTTCATAATCTTTGGTTAAACGCTGCATCCCTTCCAGCAGATTGGCGCCACCTGTTTCCAGTGTTTTACGCACAACTTCCGGATTCGTCATCGGGAAGTTTGTAGGGGAATAAGCATTAACAAACTGGCGGGTGAAAAAATCCAGCTGCTGAATATTGTGCTCGCTGAGACCATCAATACCTTTTGGCAGGTCCAGCATAAATTGCGAAACAATCAGATAAAACTGCTTGATGTAGTCATAAACTATATTGTCGTTCCATTCGGCATCTTTGAAACGACGATCAGCCTCATCTGGCTGAGCAACGGGTTCTGTTTGCTGCCCCAAAAAACGTAATGTAGTTTTCTGATATAAGGCCATGAGTTTCTGCTGCAGAAGAATCTGCTTACCTAAACTCACTTCGGGGTGTTCGGCCAGCTTTTCGCTGAAGGTTTGAATCGTATCTTTTAAATCTGCAAATACAGATGCCGCAGGATCTGTTTCCGATGTTTCACGGGCAGCTACTTTATCCCAGAATTGAAATGCCTGCTCTGCAGCCTGTGTAGCCACGTTAAAAAAATCAGACACTGCGGTTTCGACTGGTTGAGATCCTGTAATCATTGCCATCTCCATTTGTGCAACAAAAAACCGCCCCGTTGCGGGGCGGTTACCAGAAGCGCTAATTAAGCGGTAGCTTTAGCTGCTGCTTTTGGAGCACTTTTAGGCGCAGCGGCAGAGGTAGCTGCAGCACGGCTTTCTTCCAGAATAGCTTCAACCTGAGATTTGAATTCTACTGCCATTTCAGACAGAGCTTTCGCATCTTCGATTACTTTTTTGTTGATGGTAGCGGCAGTTTCAGCCTGAGAAGAAGATAAAGAACGCAGTGAATCAACATCTTTCACATCGGCAGCTTTTTTCATCTGACCCAGGAAAATTTCTGCGTAGGCTTTAACAGCGTTCAGTTGGAATTCAGTCATTTTCTCCAGACTGTCAACCATCAGACCGTTGAACTTGCTTACAGGTGCATACATACCTTTAGCTTGTTCGTTGAAGGCGTTAAAAATGTTGTCTTGCATGGTGAGCTCCTTTCGGGTTTTGTGAGTTATTCACTTGGATATGGTAGACAGTAATTTCTTACATCCAGATGACCACTGCCACCATTCGTTACATTTTTTCTTTAATTTAAGTCGAGGGCATTAGACTTAATTTCAATTCGTAACACTTCCAGTTAAGTCCTTTTAAATAGAGTTTCCACTCTACACACCATTAGAGCAAAAACTCTGTTACTTCTTATCCGCAGGATTGTAACCGGCCATCATGGCCATCATAACCTGCTGCGCTTTTTCGAAATTTGAAAAACCGGTTTTCATCATGGGTTGCAATAAGGTGAAAGGATCATATCCCTCTTCACCACTTTGCATTTTCTGTATTACTTCTGACACCACTTCATCATAAAAAGGCGTAATTTCCGGCAAACCAAATGCACGGCGAAATTCCTCAGGTGTCATATCAATTTCAAAACGAATTTTCATATCAGCTCCACTTAATCGCGTGGAACTAGCCTACCGGTTATTTCATGTAGCGCCAAGCGAGCCAAGCAGCCACAAAAGGACAACATGCCATGATGACAAACGTATGACCTGAACCTATGTGTGTCCAAATCCAGCCCGCTATGACAGCACCTAAAGCAGACGAGGCACCATACGCAAGACTGCTGAACAGCGCTTGCCCCTGCCCCTGATGCTCGCCATAGAAAAATGCATGTATGTAATACATAGACACCGCATGCATGATTCCAAAGCTTGCTGCGTGCATAAGCTGGGCCAGCAATAAAATAGTCAGACTATCAACACCTAAACCTATCAATAACCAGCGCACGCCCGTTATGACCAAGGCAATTAATAAAAGTTGCCTGCTCCCAAATCGGGCAGAAAGCCTGCTCATGCACCAGAAAATAACAACTTCAGCAACAACACCGAGGGCCCATAAAAAACCTATCAGCTGCTTACTGTATTGATGTTGCTCAAGGAATAACGAAAAGAATGTGTAATAGGGACCATGGCTGATTTGCATCAAACAGGCGACCATAAAAAACACCCACACGGCTTTTTGTTTTAGCAGTAAAAAAAAGCCACCGGAATGCTCCCTGGCGTTTACCAGCACAGGAGCCTGTACGCGAAAACAACTGACAGCAATAAATGCCAGCATCAGCAGCATAAAAACAGGCAGGGTTGATACGGAGAAATGGTCAAACCAAAAACCCAGGCCGTATACCAGTAAAATAAATCCCAATGAGCCCCACACACGGATGCGGGCATAAATCTCGGTACGCCCCATCACATAATTAAGTGTAATAACCTCAAACTGCGGCAAAATCGCTGCCCAGAAAAAGCCATAACCTATCATCACCATGGCCAGGGGATAAAAATGATCGACGAGAAATACGGGTAAAAAGATTAACGGGCAAAGACAGGCGCCGAGTCGCAACAAGGAAAGCCTGCGGCCGCTTTTATCACCCAGATAACCCCAAAGGTTAGGGGCCACCATGCGCACCACACCAAATAAAGCCATCAGTTGGCCTATCTCAAGCGCAGTAAAACCCTTATCGGCAAGAAAAAGGCCCCAATAGGGTGTAATACACCCCAGGAGCCCGAAATAGAAAAAATAGAACGAAGAAAGACGCCAATACGGCAGGTTTTGCATGGCGTCAGATGATACTTCCCGGTACTACCGGTGTGGAGCATTGCACATCCGCATTCTGACCACGGTGACGCAGATAATGATCCATCAGCACGATAGCCATCATTGCCTCTGCAATGGGAGTAGCACGGATACCCACACAAGGGTCATGGCGCCCTTTAGTCACCAGCTCAACCTGATTACCGTCCACATCAATACTGCGGCCCGGCACCATGATGCTGGAAGTTGGTTTAAGGGCAATATGGGCAATAATATCCTGACCCGTAGAAATGCCCCCCAGAATGCCACCCGCATTGTTACTCAGGAAACCTTCCGGTGTGATCTCATCACGGTGCTCACTGCCACGTTGCTCGATACAATCAAAACCCGCACCGATCTCAACACCTTTCACAGCATTGATACTCATTAATGCATGGGCCAGATCCGCATCCAGACGATCAAAAATAGGCTCACCCAAACCTGGTTTGAGGCCCGTTGCCACCACGCTGATACGGGCACCAATGGAATCACCGTCTTTACGCAGGGTATTCATAAAAGCTTCCATTTCCGGCACTTTGTCGGCATCCGGGCAGAAAAACGGGTTGTTACCTACCTCCGCCCAATCAAACTTCTCAGCTTTGATAGGCCCGAGCTGGGAAAGATAACCCTTAACCTCAATGCCTTTACTGCGCAGGAAAACCTTAGCAATGGCACCGGCGGCAACACGCATAGCGGTTTCACGGGCAGAAGAGC
Organism: Oceanospirillaceae bacterium; assembly: GCA_024234265.1. Classification (GTDB taxonomy): domain Bacteria; phylum Pseudomonadota; class Gammaproteobacteria; order Pseudomonadales; family Oceanobacteraceae; genus JACKOM01. The sequence continues at coordinate 24,109 of JACKOM010000005.1, read as the reverse complement.
GGCCGCCGCCACGGTAATCACGGAAACCATATTTCTGGGTGTAACCATAATCGGCATGGGCCGGACGGAAAGTGCGCGCAATTTCAGAGTAATCTTTAGAGCGCTGATCGGTGTTTTCAATCAGCAAGCCGATCGGCGTGCCCGTGGTTTTGCCTTCAAATACACCGGAAAGAATCTTCACGATATCGTCTTCACGGCGCTGGGTAGTGAAGCGTGATGTGCCCGGCTTGCGGCGATCCAGCTCGACCTGCAGATCGGCCTCGCTCAGGGGTAAACCCGGTGGGCAACCATCAACGATACAACCCAACGCAATGCCATGGCTTTCACCAAAGGTGGTGATAGAAAACAACTTACCAAATGAATTTCCGGACATGTCTGAATCTGCACATAAAAATTTTCAGGGATTATACACGGAACTTAGCCTGATGGCGCACCAGCTCGTCCCGGGTCATAACAAACACGCCGTGCCCGCCGTGTTCAAACTCCACCCACACAAAGGGTACATCGGGAAAACGGGCTTCCAGATTTACCCAGCTGTTACCCACTTCCACCACCAGCAGGCCATCATCGGTCAGATAATCGGCCGCCTCACACAGAATGCGGCGGGTGATATCCAGCCCGTCGTGGCCAGAGCCCAGGCCCATAGCAGGCTCCACGTGATACTCAGCGGGCATACTGGCAATGTCTTCAGCGTCCACATAGGGAGGGTTGGAGAGAATCAGATCATAACGTTTACCCAGCAGCCCCACACGATCAAACAGATCGGAGTGCATCAGCCCTACCCGCTCTTCGAGGTTAAACCGCTCGATATTAATCTCAGCCACCTCAAGGGCATCCTCTGAATAATCCAGTAGATCGACTTCCGCATCGGGGAACGCATGGGCAGCCGCAATACCTATACAACCACTGCCACAGCACAAATCCAGAATCGATTCAGGTTCATAACCATCGAACCAGGGAGAAATGCCATTTTCGATCAACTCAGCGATGGGTGAACGGGGCACCAACACACGCTCATCCACATAAAAAGGCAGGCCACAGAACCAGGCTTCATTGACGAGATAAGCCGCCGGAATACGCTCTTCAATACGCGCAGCAATCTGCTCGGCCAAATATTGGCGCTCGCTCGGCAAAAGACGGGCATCCAGTTCCTGATCGCGGATATTCAACGGCAAATTCAGGGAGCGCAAAATCAGAAAAACCGCTTCATCCCACGGATTATCAGTGCCATGCCCAAAATACACATCGGCATCATTCAGGCGGCTGTGGCAAAAACGCAACCAATCCCGCACGGTGTAAAGATGTTCACGGGCTTCTTCGTAAATATTGTGCATGATCATTTCCAGAAAATTCTGCGTATAAGCAGCATTTATTGTGTTTTAACAGCCGTATCAAACAAACCCGCGTCAGTGTTCTTCAGCAGCATTTTTTCGGTATAAACCAGGGTACCCTTGCTGACTTTTTGCACCGCATAAACCAGCCACACATGCCATTGTTTACCTTCCCGGCGCGCGCCAATCCAATAACGCTGGTCCGCATCACGGGCAACCATTAAGGATTGGGAAAAAACCTGATTGGCAATATCGTTACAGCTACCGCAGCTGCGCCCTTTGCATTCGAACTGGGTTTTTAAACCGGCTTTTTCTGCCTGCTCACGGTAAAAAGCAAATACATCATCCAGATTATGCCCAACCGGCACCTGCCAGAGCTGGGAGCTGATATCCGCATCTGAACGCACATCCTTTTCGGCCTGCACAATACCTTTAATACGTTCCACCGCACCCAAAACAATCCAGCGATCAGCGGCCTGCAGCTGACGCTCTGAACGCAGCGTCGCACCATTGTATGGTTCAAACGCACAGACCTGTGCAGCCAATACACAACACAGGATTAACAAATTCGCTCTGAACAAAATTCCGCCTCCACACACCAAATAAAGTCGCACACTAACAGGTCACAGCTTTTTTTAAAGGGACTTTTTGCTACCCTGTCGCCATGCAGAATCCAATACTTAGCAGCTGTATACATTGCGCACTACCCCAGCACCTCTGTGTATGCGACTTGCAGATTAATCTGCCCCTCCCCCTGCAATGCTGCATCATACTGCATGCACGCGAAATGGAAAAAGCCAGCAGTACCGGGCGACTGCTGTATAAAACGGGTATATGCCGCGGCGAGCTATGGCACAGAACACAGCACAATGGCCGGCATATGTTCACCCATATTGATCATCCCTGTTATTTGCTCCATCCGCAGGGTGAAATCACATTACCTGCCGCTTTACCCGAGCGCGCCCTATTCATCGCCCTGGACGGAACCTGGCAGCAAGCCAACAAAATACTACGTCAGGATTCATTCCTTGCAGATTTACCCCGCGTCCGCCTGCCCCCGGCAGACCCCAGCCAACTTTGTTTGCGCCGCAACCAGCTGCAAGGTGGGCTGAGCACACTGGAAAGCATCGCCAGCCTGTTAAAATATAACGCCGCCAGCATACAGGCCGCGCAACTAATGGCATTATTCGAAAAATTTCAGCACCACCACCTGATGGCGCGAAACCAAGGATATTACAACCTATGCAAACCCGTTTAAGCAAAGCAGCCTGGGCCATCAGTCTGGCACTGAGCCTGGAGGGCTGTAATTTCAGCAGTGAGATGATCAAGCCTGCCAGCAGTGCTACGCCTTTTGTGGTAAATGAAGCCGATCAGAATGCCGCCGAAGAACAACTGCAAAACCTGATTGAAGAATATGATGCTTATATTCTGGACAGCAGCCCCATGCTGCAAAGCTACCGAGGCCTGAAAACCCATTACAACGAATGGGATGATATCAGCGAGCAGGCCAGCGCCGCTTACCACCAACAGATGATGGCCTTTTTGCAACGCCTGCACGCAATGCCCGTGCAGAACCTCAGCCACGAAAGCAACCTTAATGCACGCATTCTGATTTATGACCTTGAGCAAAGCGCAGGGTTATACGCTTACCGCCATTATAATTTCCCGGTCAATCCCATGTACGGCCTGCATACGCAAATCCCTACATTTATGATTAACGTGCAGCGCATAGATGATATCGATGACGCCAAGGCCTACATAGAACGTATTGAAAATACCAAAGCCCTGATTGGCCAGTTAATAGAACAGCTCAAAATCCGCGAGAAAAAAGGCATTATTGCACCGGCTTTTGTTTACGAAAAAGTCATCGCCGCCAGTCAGAATGTTATCCGTGGTTATCCGCTGGATAACAGCAAAGAAGATACGCCCAATATTCTCTGGCAGGATTTCAAATCCAAACTGGATAAAGTCAGCCCCTACCCGTCTACCCGCGAATATCTGGAAAAAGACCTGAAAAATGCCTTGCAAAAACAATATCTGCCGGCCTATCAGGGTTTAATCAGTTATCTGCAAAGCCAGCAGGCAAAAGCAGGCAAAAACACCGGCTTTGCACAATATAAACAGGGCAAAGAATATTACAGCCTTGCACTTAAAGAAGCCGCCAGTCTGGATGTCACAGCGGAATATGTACATCAACTGGGTTTACAACGGGTGGCGGACATTCAGGCACAAATTACCGCCCTGTTACCCGCCCTCGGGGTTGAAAGCCTCAGCGCTTTATTTGAGAAAACCCGCCAGGACCCGACACTGTATTACCAGGGCGAAGAAGGCAAAAAACAAGCATTGAGCGATACCAAAACCTATATCCGCACCATTAACCAAAAACTCGGCCAGGCATTTATTAATGTGCCCGATATAAAACTCATGGTTAAACCGGTAGAAAGTTACCGTGAAATCAGTGCACCCGTTGCATTTTATGACGGCCCCAGTGACGATGGCTCGCGCCCCGGCATTTATTATATGAACATGGCAAAACTCTCTGAGATGCCAAAGTTTCAGTTCCCTGCCCTTACCTATCACGAAACCCTGCCGGGTCACCACCTGCAGATTATTTCTGCATTGCAGGCCACCGAATTGCCTGATTTTCGCCGGCACGGTAATTTCACCGCCTACACAGAAGGCTGGGGTTTATATGCCGAAAGTCTTGCCGGGGAATTAGGCGCCTACCAGGACCCGTGGCAACAATACGGCGCGTTACTGATGTCCCTGTGGCGCGCAACCCGTTTAGTGCTCGATACAGGTTTACATTATTACGGCTGGACAAAAGAACAGGCCGTAAAATACCGCATGGATAACACCCCCTTCACCCTGGCGGATTCAGAACAATCCGTAGAGCGTTATATTGTCATGCCAGGCCAGGCGACCACCTATATGTTAGGTGCCATGGCCATCAGCGCCGAGAGGGAAAAAGCCCGACACAAACTCGGCGAGCGTTTTGATGTGAGGGAATTCCACGATTTTATTCTGAGCTTAGGGCCTGTGCCTTTGAATATACTCAGCGAAGAGGTCGAGCACTGGATTGCAGAATATTAAATAAGCGAGGCGTAAATATAATACCCCTATGCAGAGGCAAATTTTGTATTTAGCTGCGAAGCAGCGTTAAATTTGTCCTGCCAGCTTGCTGACGTACTAGCATGGATTGTTATATGACTTTTAATGTTGAACCTTACGACCCAATAGATCCTCTACCAGTTCTAGATTTCCACGATTCCTGAAGGGCACTAACTCAACCATCAGTGTCTTTGCGTCTATTACAATGTAGGTGGATTCTGAACAGCCTGAACCACCACAACGTGCTAACACCAATATTTTATTTTGTCCCTTAACACTTTGCTCACAGAAAGAGCTGACAAAATCGACACTATTTAGAACCAGCTTCATATCATTTGTGTCATTTTCTGCATTAACTATGAATCTAGTATCTTCCCACTCACCAGTTTTTTGAATGTTTATTTTGGTATCACCACAAACCTTAGCTTGAGCAAAGATCAATGGTGAAAATAGAAAAACAATCAACGATACGAAAATAGTTTTCATAGCTTTCCTTGGCATATAACAGCTTTATTTATGCGCATGCGCGCTTTTCCATTTCGACAGGTTCAAAAAACAACCCTACCAATTTCATCGTAGTGGATCACTTCAGCAAGAACTTCAACAGGCTCAGCAGAGCGATTAGATAGTTCGAGATAAACACAATCACGTTGCAGATCGCTGCCAAAAATAATTTCGTATTTAATACCTTTATATTCTTTGAGCACGCTCATCCCTAAGAACCATAACGCCAGCATTTGCGGCTGGTTTGGAGCGCAGCGGAAAACCAGTCCACAACATGCGCTTGTTAGACCTTGATTGGCAATTTTCCATAGACCGCCTCCCATGCTCTAGATAATAAAGCAACTTCATCACTTGAATATTTCTGTTGATAAGCAATGGCCATTGCCGCACACAAAAAACTATTACATGCTTTTGACCACGCATCATCTAGCGACAGGTTACCTTCGCCATCAGTAAGTATGGCTTTACCATTTGTTAGCTTATTAGCTCGATCGAATACTTGGGAATAGATAATTTTGAAGGCGCTATTTATAGGAGAGCAACCTTCATCACCGGGCATTGCAATCGTATTTTGATGATCACGTCCGTAAAAGGGAGGCTGATCGTTCTTAGTGCCTCCATAAATATTCCAACCCTTTGAATAAAGCTCCAACGCTTTATCAGGGAAGGCGCCCGCCAATTTCTCTGCTTTTTCAAGATCAATGCTGCTGGTTGATTCAACGATTTTTAAAACAGCAACCCCAAAGCCGCCAAATAATACGCTAAGTGGTAGCTTCTCAATAATCTTTACGCCATCGGCTCGTGTATATTTTGCGTATTCACGAAGACCAGTATTCTTTGCCTCATCTATGACTTCTGCCCGCCAAAGCGAGCCAGGCCACTTTGCAATAGTCATATTTTCGAATCCATGGCCTACGACGATCCAAGGCGGGCCTTTCTTCTTGTTCTTAATAGTTTGACCAGCACTGACATTTTTGAGTATGCCTTCGTCGCTATCGGCTACATAAATGTACCCAATAATTCCCTGTTCTTTTTTTCCAAATAACTTCGACAACATCACCATTTCTCAAAGAGGCCTAACAGCTTTATTCATGCGCATGCGCGCCTTTCCATTTCGATAGGTTCAAAAAAACAACCTATCCTTTTGTTTTTATTGATAACGCCACACCTGATTTTTACGGGATACCCAGCAAAACGCGCATGCACGTTTATTTTGTGCTGATCACAATTGGCGGTTACATCTGCTCAACCTAAACAAACAGGGCCTCAAAAGAGGCCCTGTTTCGCAGGTAAAAATTGTGGGGCAGCAGTCACCTGGGGCTTTTTATTGAAAGCATAAATTGCATTAACGCCCGAGGGGTTTAAACACAATTAAAAGCTTAGGCAGCAAGGTTAAAACCTGCAGCAGCGCAATCAACATCGCCAAACCTGTCAGCAATCCAAAATAAATGGTCGGGATAAAATTAGACAGGGCCAGAATAGAAAAACCCACAATAATGGTCAGCGATGTGTAATATACAGCTTTACCAATCGAAGCATGGCAACGCTCTACCGCCGCCGCATAATCACGGTCAATCAGAAATTCTTCTTTGAATCTGTGGATGTAGTGGATGGTGTCATCCACGGCAATACCGATTGTGATCGCCGCAATGGTAATGGTCATCATATCCAGCGGCATGTTCGCCCAGCCCATTAAACCCAACACCACGCCCGCAGCCATCAGGTTAGGCACAATCGCAATCACGGCGATTTTCCAGGAGCGGAACAACAACATAAACATCAGCATAATGCCGAAGAAAACCGCCCCAAGGGTGAGAATCTGCGAGAAAAACAGGCTTTGCAGCATGTTGTTGTACAACACCATCATGCCACCAACCATATATTCATCGGGTTTAAATCCGAGTTTCTGCTCCATATCCGTATGGATACTTTTCAGCAATTCATTACGTTTCAAATCCGGCTGGCTATCCAGAATACGCAGACTGATACGTGCCTGCCCATGTTCCGGTGACACATAGGGGGTTAACACCACACTGCGAAATTCATCCGGAATCGCGCCATACAACAAACCTAACTGCAGGGCATCGAGGGGCTGGCCGTTAATTTCCTGTGCAATCTGCACCATGGTATCGAGGGAGATAACTTTGCCGATTTCAGGGCGTGAATCCAAATATTCGTGCACCTTGTGAATACGCTCAACTTTATCGAGGGTAAACCAGTATTTAGCGGGGTCTTCTTTTTCCTGGCCATCGGTGAAAAAGTCATCCATTTCATTATCGTCGGACGAAGTTTCCACCGGCGGGAAATTCAAAATGATATCCAGCGGCGTAGTACCACCAAGACTCTCATCCACAACTTTCATGCCCTGATATATTTCGGTGGATCTATGGAAGTAGTTAATAAAACTGTTTTCCACCTTCAATTGGGCAATACCCACTATCATCAGCACAAATACAATCGCGTTGATCCACAGAATCTTGCGGCCGTGTTTCAGGGTGACAAACGCAAGGAAATCCGTCACCGGAGAATGCTGACTGATATTGGCAGCTTCATCGCGGCGCCCAATCAGCAATACAAATACCGGAAACAGCACAAAAACAATCGCCAGTGCTACGGCCACACCTGTGGCCATCATCCAGCCAAAATCGATAACCGGGCGAATACCACTGAAAATTAACGAGTTAAAAGCCACGATGGTGGTCAGGGCCATGTATAAACAGGGTTTAAACATACTGGCGATGGTTATTTTAATCAGTTCCAGCTGGCTTGCCGCAGGGCTGTTGGCATAGGCCTCCCGGTAACGCACGATCAGGTGGATACACAGGGACATGGTGATAATCAGTAACAGGGAAACAAAGTTGGAGGAAATAACCGTCACCCGCCATTTAAACAGGCCAAGCACACCGGTCATAAACACCACTGTCAGGGCGCAACAAGCAAGGGCCACAATCACCCAGCGGGCGCGGCGGAAAATCAGTGACAGTGTGGCCACCAAAAACAGGAAAACACCAAATCCAAAGGTGTACATATCGCTTTTGACATAGTTAATCATGTCATCGGCGATCATAGGCACGCCGCCTAAGTGAATTTCAGCCTGGCCCTGATAACGTTTCAAAACCGCGCGTAAATTTTCAATATCATCGTGCAGTTCTACTGCAGCGGCAGCATTGTGATCTTTAATTTGCTGATTGAGTGTGGCGAGCTGGCGCTCGTCGGCAATGCTCAGGCCTGACTGATCACGCTTAGCCCATAATTCCTCACGGGCTTTGGTCAGACGGCGGTGATCTTCATCAAACGGGCGGTTAATCTGAATTGCGGTGGTATTGGTATCTAAATTCAGCAGCATTTCTTTATACAGGGGGCTGCCGGAAAGCTCTTTTTTAGCGAGTTCAATATCAACTTCCGGGTCTTCGAGGTTTTTAATGTTATCCAGCAGCTCGGCGACAGGAACAGGCGGGTTTTCTAATAAAGGCACATCCAGCAGACTGTTAACGGATTCAATGTGATCGAGCTTTTCAATGTCATCACGCAAACTTTTCAGCAGCGTCAGGGATGGCTCGGAAAAAAGCGGCCATTTAGGGGTATAGGTCACCACCAAAAATTCGCTGCTGCCAAAACGCTCGCTGATCATGCGGTAGTTGATCATATCCTGATCGTTTTCCAGCACGAGGGATTCAGCCGAAGCGTCCAGCTCAAAATGACGGGCGTTGTACGCCACGCCCAAAATCAGCAGAAGCATCACAAACAGAACACGTTTGGGGTATTGGTAGACAAATTTCTGGTAAAGATTGAGCAGAGGCTGCATGGGTTATAACTGCTTTGAAAATTTGGTGTCTTTTATAAAAGCTGGCAGCCCAACTTGCAAGGAATGACGCGCAACAGTGCATTGCGCGTCTAAGTTTTTATCCCTTATTGAGTTTTTCCAGCAAGGCTGAGTAAGCCAGCCGGGAATTACCCGCGCTATTCGCACGCACCTGATCCAGCGCCTGGAAGACATCCACCACCTGATCAAACCCATCAATCAGATCTGAATCAGCATCGGTTTCGACGAGTAAATCCCGGTATGCCGTAACATAAGCAGCACTTGATTGCTCCTGGGTGAGACTGCTTTCATCCACCGCCTGATCCGCACGGCTTAATACCTGCAGGGCTTTGTTTAATTCTTTTGCCCCCTCCGCATCACCCGCCACAGATTCTTCGGCAATAAAATTCGCCAGGAACTGCATAGCCTGCTTAACATTGCCGCCCTGCGGCACACTTTCACCGGTCAGACGGCTGACATCCTCCGCATTTAACAGCCCTTCTTCATACATTCGCACACTGAGATTACGAATCTGATCGGAGGATATGGGCCCCGCTGCAAAAAATTCCTGATGGATGCGGCTGAGTTTTTCAGCCTTTGAAGATAAAGACACAGTATCTGAAACCGCAGAAGCAGATGTTTGTGCATCTGTTTCTGCGGTTGTTGTTTCTTCACGGGTGATTTGTGGCAGCCATTGATTGAGCCATTGCTGCACACTGCCGGAGGTGGTGTTTGAAATTGCCATACCTTGCCCCTGTTTTGCCTTGCCTGTGCAGAGCAAAACAAAGGCCAGTATCAGCTTGCATCACTGCGGGAAATTCTGACCTTCACCCTGTGCACACCCCACCACACCAAAAACAGCACAAGCGGTACGGATAAACCGGTATAAACAGGTTTGTTGATGTGCAGCCCCATTGCAGCAAGCGCCTCAAACACATAACCCAGCAAACCCATCATGTAATAGGCGATCGCCACAACGGATAAACCCTCTACCGTCTGCTGCAAACGCAACTGCAAACTGGAGCGGCGATCCATCGACGTTAACAGCTTTTGGTTCTGGCTTTCGATGCTCACTTCCACACGGGTACGCAATAAACTGGTGGTGCGGTGAATACGCCGCGATAAATCCTCAAGGCGGTCACGCACTGCATAACAGGTTTTAATCCCCGGCCCCAAACGGCGCTCGAGAAATTCACGCATGGTCTGCAAACCGCTGATATGTTGCTCGAACACTTTATCAAGACGTTTACTGACAATATCGTGATACGCAAACGTCGCGGCAAAACGGTAGTTTGTATCACTGCGGCACTGCTCTACCTGTGCGGCAAGCACAGATAAATCATGCAGCATGATACGCTCATCAGCTTCATTGCGGATTTGGGTAATTTGATGGTTAAGATTCGTCAGTTGAGCTTCCATTGCAGAAACCTCAGACGACATGCCACGGGCCAAAGGCAAACCTAACAGGGCCAATAAACGATAGGTTTCCAGCTCAAGAAGGCGCTGCACGAGGCGGCCGGTCTGATAATTATTCAAGCCCATATTCAGCACCAGAAAACGGCCAAAACCATCACTGTGCAAACGAAAACTGGTCAGCACCTTGGCTTTGTTATTGGCAACCTGACTGCCGGCAACACGCTGATTTTCGAAAAAATGCTGCTCAGCCTGTGGAGTCCACTCCTCATTACGCACCTGCATATGCAACGCAACCACCAGCTGGCCGGGTAATTTTTTCAGCCATTCCTTAGGGACAAACGACAAAGCATCGCCTTCGGCATCCGTTTCCATTGGGCGGATAAATGTGAAGGTAGAAAATTCCGTATGGCGCTCCCAGCGCAACTCAAAACCACCGAATGTCTGATAAAAACACGTGGCTTTTACTCCGGGTGGATTTACACCAAAACGCTGGCATAACTCATTCACCATGGCCCAATCCTGCTGATGCCCCTGCTCACCGGTGAGTAACGCAAAATGGGTAATAAAACAGGGGGACTCCACTAAAGGTGACGGGCGGTTGTGCAATTCTTCGTACATCTCCACACGACCTGGATGCACTTCCAGCTGCAAACCTTCAACAATGGAAAGATGGGCATTACTCATGGCTTTTTCCTCAACCCTGACAAACCGGCGACCTTACCTGTCGCCACAATCACATCATACTAACAGCGCAAAGCCGGCAGACAAAACACGCCGCACCCAGGCATAAAAAAAGCGCCGCAAGGGCGCTGAAATTTCACAGAGACAACAGCCATTCGTTTTTCAGGATGCCCGCTCCAGCATCCGCACAATACTTTGTTCAACCATTTCCGCCCGACTGCAATTTGCCTGCAGGGCAAGCTCATCCAAACGCTCCAGCAAATCCATCGGCATTTTTACTTCAAGGCGGCGATAGCCCTTTGCCTTATCACGCTCGCGCTGCACACGTTTATTGATGCGCAACTGCACATCCCGCGGATAGGGATTGCAACGCGGACGCCCTTTCTGTGCCTGAGCAAACATATCAATCGTGGTGCGATCATCGAGCAGTGCAGCCATCACCCTCTCCCTCAATAACAAAATCAATTGTTAATATAATATGACCGGTCAACATATTTTGCAAACAAAACCCTTCAAATTGGCGAAGAAAGTCCACAAAAACAGGAAGTTAACAAATAAAACCGCTTGGCCGTGGCCATGGGGGGCGATTCGTGGAAAAATCCACTTCATTCAACCCCTGGGTATTCGGGGTCATTTTTGGAGTCAGCCTTTTACATGAGCATCAAAACCATTCCTGCGCTTCAACCCCATCAGCTCAGCATTCAGATCAACCGCAATATTTTAAATTTTGAATCCTCCAGCGAGCTGCAACCCTATAACGGCGTACTGGGTCAGGAACGCGCCATCACCGCCATCCAGTTCGGTGTGGCCATGGATCGCCCCGGTTACAACATTTTTGTGATGGGCGACCAGGGCACTGGCCGCTCCTCCTATGTGCAGGATTATTTAAAAAGCGAAGCCAAACGCCAGACAGCCCCTTCCGAGTGGGCCTATGTGAATAATTTCGATAACCCACGGGAGCCACGTGTACTCGAATTACCCGCCGGCCAGGGTTCTGAATTCAAAAACGACATCGAAAAATTAGTCGACAGCCTGCTGGCAACTTTCCCGGCAGCATTTGAACACCCCACCTACCAGCAGAAAAAAGCCATCATCGAGCGGGTTTTTAATCAGCAATACGACAAAGCCATTGATGCCGTAGAACAGGCATCTTTAAAAGCCGGCGTGGCTTTATACCGCGATGCGGGCGCCATCAGCTTTGCACCCATGAAAGATGGCAAACCCCTGGAAGAGCCGGAATTTGCATTATTGGATGAAGAAACCCGCGAAAATTTCCATAACACCATCGCGGACATGGAAACCCTGTTAAATGAATTATTAATTCCCCTGCCCCAGTGGAAACGTGAAACCACCCTGGAATTACGCAAACTTAATCAGGAAACCATCGACAGCGCACTGCAGCCTTTAATGAACCCCCTGCGGGAAAAATATGCCGGCCACAAAGGTGTTAATGAATATCTCGCCGCCATGCAGCAACACCTGCACCGCATTGTCATCAGCGAATTAACCGATGACCGCCTGCTTGAATCACGCGAAGAATCCGTTAAACGCACTATTCTCGAAGAAACCTACGTGCCCAATCTGGTGGTGAACCGCAGCGCCACTTCCGGCGCACCGGTTGTGTACGAAATGCACCCCAGTTACGCCAATTTATTCGGACGTATTGAATACACCAGCGAACAGGGCGCACTGGTGACCAGTTACCGCAAGTTATGCCCCGGTGCATTACACAAAGGTAACGGTGGTTATGTCATTCTCGATGCAGAAAAACTGCTGCACGAACCTTTTGTATGGGAAGCCTTAAAACGGGCGCTGATTTCCCGCCAGTTAAAAATTGAAAGCCCCTATTCAGAAATGGGCCTGGTCAGCACAACCACCTTGCTGCCGGAAATTATCCCGCTGGATATCAAAATTATCCTCATCGGCTCACGCAACACCTATTACCTGTTGCAGGACCTGGATGACGATTTTCCGGAAATGTTTCGCGTACTGGTGGATTTTGACGGTTATATCGAAAACAGCGACGAGCAGATTTACGCATTTGCGCGCCTGCTGCACAGCCGCTGCATGGAAAAAAATTACCCCAGCATGACCCGCGCCGGGGTTATCCGCATGATTGAATACAGTGCGCGTCTCGCGGAAGACCAGCGCCATTTATCTGCCCGTATCGGCGATATATTTGAATTACTCGCCGAGGCGGATTTCACCCGCAAACTCGCCAGCGATAATTGCATTGATGCCGTACATATTGACCGCGCCCTGAATGCCAAAGAAATGCGCAGTGGCCGCATCCAGAAAGAAATTCTGGCGGATATTCTCGATGGCACCACATTAATTGATACCGATGGTCAGGCCATCGGCAAAATTAACGGCCTGACCGTGCTGTCAATCGGCGACAGCTCCTTCGGTGCACCGGCACGCATTACTGCCACAGTGTGCCCGGGTTCGCGGGGCATTGTGGATATTGAGCGTGAATCCAACCTCGGGCAAAACATTCACACCAAAGGTGTGATGATTTTAACCGGCTACCTCGGCCATAAATACGCCCAGGAATTCCCGCTGGAAGTTTCTGCCCATATCGCCATGGAGCAAAGTTACGGTTATATCGATGGCGACAGCGCTTCCATGGCAGAGGCCTGCGCACTGGTATCTGCCCTGTCGAAAATTCCCCTGGGGCAAAATTACGCCATTACCGGCTCAATTAACCAATACGGTGAAGTGCAGGCAATCGGCGGCATCAACGAAAAAATTGAAGGCTTTTTTGCGGTATGTAAGGCCCGCGGCCTGACCGGCAAACAGGGTGTGATTGTGCCGCACTCCAACGTCAAACATCTGGTATTAAAACAGGAAGTGATCGACGCCGTTGAAAATGGCCAATTCCGCATCTTCGGTGTTAAAACCGTAGATGAAGCCTTGGCTATTTTAACTGAGCGCAAAGTCGGTGAGCTTTCAAAACGCGGCACTTACCCGCGCGGTTCGGTGAACGCACGGGTACTCGAGCGCCTGCGTGAAATTGCCGAAATTGACGACGATGAAGACGATGACGAGCCCGCCGAGAAAAACAGCAAAGCGGATAACGATAAAACAGAGAAATCTGACAAAACAGAAAAATCCGCACGCAGCCGTAAACATCTGAAAACAAAAAAACGTCACTGATCCTGCGTAAGCACCAACAAAAAATCCCCGCATGCGGGGATTTTTTGTTGGTGCTATTTAATCTTTTTCAGCGTTCACGGGTTGCCACCGCTGCAGGTAAATTCTCCAGCGCCACAAACCAGGATTGCAACTGGGCATAACGTTTAAAGTCGATATGGGGCAAATGTTTGCGGATACTGGCCAGGGCCGCAAACAGAGCGACACTGCACAAACCTTTCAAACGCGCCGCCGGCAACTGCTGTAAATCCATAAAAGTTAAAATGCGCTCCATACGATCCTGCTCACTGCGCAACCTTTGTTCGTCGGCAATTTCACGGCTGTTTTCATCCTGCCAGCGCTCAAAACTGTGTAATAACGCCTGTATTTTGCTTAACAAACCACGCTCTGATTTTGGGTTATGGTCATTGAGCCCCATGTTTTCAGCCAACACATCACAAATCAGAAAGCTGCCATTCACCGCCTCACCTGTCCCCAGCACCAGCACAGGTAAAACCCCCACAGGGTCGACAGATGTCAGTGCAATGGGCAGGTTATTTTTCAGCTGGGGCATCACATCAATCGCCAGATCGGGTTTATGGGCAAGAATAAACAGACGAACTAACCGGGATAAGGGCGAGTGCAAATCCAGATAAAGTTTCATGAAACGGCTCCCTGTGGCACGCCTTAACTATAGGCCGCTCTTGTGTCACTGCCACCTTACGCCTACACTTGTCGCATCTTGTCGGGGTGCCTGAAAAAGGCTGAGATCGCATCCGCGAAGCCCGTTGAACCTGATCTGGTTAATACCAGCGTAGGGAACAAGTGCACCACAATCCGTTCTGTGTCCGCACCCTTCCCTGCCTGGTAGCCCAATAACCCATGGAGCATACCTTGGCTACTACATCGAACATCAGCAAGCTCAGTGATACCGCCCGCGTTGACAGCCTGTCGACCCAACCATTTCCCGGTTCCAACAAAATTTATGTGCAAGGCAGCCGCCCTGATCTGCAGGTGGCCATGCGTGAAATCAGCCTGAGCAAAACCCAGCTGCAAAACGGTGCCAGCGAAGATAACGCCCCCGTACGGGTGTACGACACCTCAGGTGTATATACCGACCCTAACGTGCAAATTGACGTGCGCAAAGGCCTGCCCCGTATCCGTGAAAACTGGATCAAAGAACGTGGTGACACCGAATTATTAAGCGGTGCCAGCTCCCACTACGCCCAGGCCCGCGAGCAGAATATCGCCCTCGAACAATTACGCTTCGAGCACAAACACCAGCCGCGCAAAGCCAAAGCCGGTAAAAACGTTTCCCAGCTGCATTACGCTCGCCAGGGCATTATCACCCCGGAAATGGAATACATCGCCATCCGTGAAAACCTCGCCATAGAGCAGGCCGCCATGGCCCAGCACATGGGCAAACAACACCCGGGCATGCACTTCGGCGCAAATATTCCGTCTTACATCACCCCGGAATTTGTTCGTTCTGAAGTGGCCGCCGGCCGTGCAATTATCCCGGCCAACATCAACCACCCAGAAGCCGAGCCTATGATTATCGGCCGTAACTTCCTGGTGAAGGTTAACGCCAACATCGGTAACTCGGCGGTGACGTCTTCCATCGAAGAAGAAGTGGAAAAACTCGTCTGGGCTACCCGTTGGGGCGGCGATACCGTAATGGACCTGTCCACCGGTAAAAACATCCACGAAACCCGCGAGTGGATCATCCGTAACAGCCCTGTGCCTATCGGTACTGTGCCGATTTATCAGGCCCTGGAAAAAGTCGATGGCATCGCCGAAAACCTGACCTGGGAAATTTTCCGCGACACCTTAATTGAGCAAGCAGAACAGGGTGTGGACTATTTCACCATCCACGCCGGTGTGTTACTGCGTTATGTACCTATGACAGCCAACCGCTTAACCGGCATTGTGTCGCGCGGTGGTTCCATCATGGCCAAGTGGTGTCTGGCCCACCACAAAGAGAACTTCCTCTACACCCACTTTGAGGAAATCTGCGAAATCATGAAGGCCTACGACGTGAGTTTCTCCCTCGGCGATGGCCTGCGCCCGGGCTGTGTGGCGGACGCCAACGATGACGCCCAGTTTGGCGAACTGCGCACCTTAGGTGAGTTAACCCAGATCGCCTGGAAACATGATGTGCAAACCATCATCGAAGGCCCTGGCCATGTGCCCATGCACATGATCAAAGAAAACATGGAAGAACAGCTCAAACACTGTAAAGAAGCGCCTTTTTATACATTAGGCCCCCTGATCACCGACATCAGCCCAGGTTACGACCACTTTGCCTCCGGCATCGGTGCCGCCATGATCGGCTGGTATGGCTGCGCCATGCTGTGTTACGTCACCCCGAAAGAACACCTCGGCCTGCCGAACCGCGATGACGTAAAACAGGGCCTGATCGCTTACAAAATTGCCGCCCACGCTGCGGACTTGGCAAAAGGTTTCCCGGGTGCGCAAATCCGTGACAACGCCATGTCCAAGGCCCGTTTCGAATTCCGCTGGGAAGACCAGTTCAATCTGGCCCTCGACCCGGATACCGCACGCGCCTACCACGATGAAACTCTGCCAAAAGAAGGCCACAAAGTGGCGCACTTCTGCTCCATGTGCGGCCCGAAATTCTGCTCCATGAAAATCACCCAGGACGTACGTGATTTCGCCGCCAAACAGGAAGCGGAAAAAGGCATGGAGGAGATGAGCGAGAAATACAAAACCACCGGCCAGAAGCTTTACCATGAAATCTGATCTGCGCATCGGTATCGCTGGGGGCGGCCTGCTGGGCCGCCTCTGTGCGTGGCGTTTAAGCCTGCAGGGGCACCACATCAGCCTGTTTGAGGCCAGCAGCCTTGAGCGCCCCGCGGGTGCCTGCTGGACAGCCGCCGGTATGATTTCCCCCCTCAGCGAAGTGGTCGCCACCGAGCGCGAAGTGTATGACATGGGCCTGCAGAGCCTTGCCATCTGGCCCCGCTGGATTGCCGAACTTGAGGCCAGCCAGGGGCGCAATATGCATTACCGTCAGGCGGGCTCAGTCGTGGTTGCCCACCCTCTGGATGAAGCCGAGTTGCGTCAGTTCCACCAGGATTTACGCAGTAAACTCGGTGACAGCAGCGATGTAGAATTGCTCGACGCGAGTGGCATTCAGCGCCTTGAACCGGATTTAGCCGACCACTTTCAACAGGGCCTGTATTTAAAAAGCGAGGCTGACATCAACAACCGCCGCTTGCTTGGTGCCCTGCTGGATGAGCTGCGCAAAAACGGCGCAAACCTGCATGAAAACTGCAAAGTGCAAAGCTGCGAACCCTTCCGGATTTGCCATGCACAGGGCACAGACGAGTTTGATCTGGTCATCGATACCCGCGGCCTTGGGGCAAAAGATGTATTCCCCGGCCTGCGCGGGGTACGCGGTGAGGTGTTAATCGTGGCCACGGATGAAATCAAACTCAACCGCCCGGTGCGTATGATGCATCCGCGCTACAAGCTCTATGCTGTGCCCAAGCCCAACGGGCAGATAGTCATAGGTGCGACGGAAATCGAAAGCGAAGATATGTCGCCCATTAGTTTGCAATCCTGCATGGAACTCAGCTCTGCCCTGTATGCCCTGAATCCGGCATTTGCTGAAGCGCGTATCGTGGAAACCTCAGTCAACTGTCGTCCGGCCCTGATGGACAACCTGCCGTGTGTGGAAAACAGCCCAGGTTTACTGCACGCCAACGGCCTGCACCGCCACGGTTACCTGTTAAGCCCAGTGGTAGTGAGTGATGTTCTGAGTAAAATCAATCAGTTGAATCAAAACGTGGCGTGATATGGATATATTGATCAACGGCCAGCACATTACAATTGATACGGCACTAAGCCTGCCAGACCTGCTGGCGCAACAGGGTTTCCAGGGCAGTTTTGCCCTGGCCATCAACGGTGATTTTGTGCCCAAAAGTGAATATGCCAGCACCCCCCTCAACGAGGGTGATGCGCTGGATGTATTGACTCCCATTTCCGGAGGTTAACGTGGATAAGGCATTCACCCTGTACGGTGAAGAATTTCGCAGCCGTTTTTTAATCGGTTCGGCCCTTTACCCTTCGCCTGCCATTATGAAAGAGGCCGTCGCCGCCAGCGGCTCACAAATTATTACCCTTTCCCTGCGCCGCCAGAATCCGGCCCAGCAGGAAGGCCGTGCAATTTGGGATTACATCCAGCAAACCGGATGTAAATTACTGCCCAATACTGCGGGCTGCAAAACCCCCAAAGAGGCCATCACCCTGGCAGAAATGTCCCGGGAAATTTTTCAGACAGACTGGCTGAAACTGGAAATCATCGGTGATGACTACAACCTGCAACCCGACCCGTTTGGTTTAGTGGATGCAGCGCGGGAACTGATTAAACGGGGCTTTAAGGTGCTGCCCTATACCACTGACGATTTAGTTGTGTGCAATAAATTACGCGATGCGGGCTGCGAGGTCATCATGCCCTGGGGCGCGCCGATTGGCACAGGCCAGGGGCTGCTCAACAAATACAGCCTGCGCACCCTGCGTGAACGCCTGCCGGATATCCCGCTGATTATTGATGCCGGTATCGGAGCACCTTCACAGGCCTGCGAAGCCATGGAAATGGGATTTGACGGCATTCTGCTCAACACCGCCGTGGCTAAAGCCCAGAACCCAGTGCTGATGGCGAGGGCTTTTGCCCAGGCAATTGAAGCCGGACGCAGCGCCTACGAGGCAGGCTTAATGCTCAAACGCCAGACCGCCAGCCCCAGCACCCCCACCATCGGCATGCCATTCTGGCACCAGGGGCAAAAATGAAACCTGTGGTTTGCATCATTGCCGCCAGCGACAGCGCCGGCGCCTCCGGCATAGTGGCCGACATCAGCACCTGCCACGGACTGAACAGCCACCCTGCCCCTGTGTTAACCGCCAACACAGCACAAAATACCCGTACTGTGCTCAGCGTAAATCCCCTGCCGGTGGTTGCCCTAAGTGACCAGCTGCGCGCCGTGCAGGAAGACTTAGATATTGCGGCCTATAAAATTGGCCTGATCGGCGATGCCGGCCAGGTAGATACCATCATTGCGGCACTGCAGGCAAAACCCGCTTTCACTGTGCTCGACCCGGTATTAGGCAGCACCACGGGCAAAACCTTCGGCCCCGGGGTTGAAGCTATGCAGCGCCTGCTGCCCCATGTGGATCTGGTGACCCCCAATATTCCGGAAGCTGAATTACTCACCGGCCTGCAGATTAAAACCCCGGCAGATATGCTCCATGCCGCCCGGGCACTGCGTGAATATGGGCCTGCGGTTTACCTCAAAGGTGGCCACGCCGGCGGCGACAACGCGATTGATTTGCTGATGTATGAAGGTGGCCATCATTTTCTGGTGCAACCCCGTGGCAGTTTCGATTTCAGCCGCGGCACAGGTTGCACCTTTGCCTCCGCCCTCGCCTCGTTTGTGGCCCTGGGGGAAAACCTGCAGGATGCCAGCGCCCTCGCAAATGCTTATGTTGCGCAGGGTTTAGCCCACGGTTATGGACTGAATAAAACCAGCGGCCCCGTCGCACGTTTGGGCTGGCCGGATAATTTCGAGTATTTCCCTAAAATTGTGGATGATCTCAGCTGGTTGGATATTCCCGCTTTTGCCGATTGCGGGCAAACGCCACTTGGGCTCTACCCTGTGGTCGATTCTGTCGCTTGGCTGGAAAAACTCCTGCCTTTGGGTATCAGCACCATTCAGCTGCGCATTAAAAACATGCCCGCCGATGAACTGGATGAAGCCGTCAAAAAAGCTGCTGAGCTTGGCCGCCAGTACGACGCGCGTCTATTTATCAACGACTATTGGCAACTTGCCATTAAACACTGTGCCTATGGCGTGCATCTCGGCCAGGAAGATATGGCAGAGGCTGACCTGGCCGCCATCTCCCGTGCCGGCGTGCGCCTTGGCTTAAGCACCCACGGGGATTTTGAGTGGGCACGGGCTGCCAGCATTCAACCCAGTTACCTTGCCATCGGTGCTATTTACGCAACCCAAACCAAAGAGGTCAAAGTTGTTGGCCCCGCAAAACTGCAGCGCTGGGTGAAGCTGTTAAAAAGCCGTTTCCCCCTCACCGCTATCGGCGGCATTAACCTTAATAATCTGGACGAAGTCATGGGCAGCGGAATTGATTCTGTTGCTGTGGTCTCTGCGATTACACAGGCCCCGGACCCCGCGCTGAGTGTGACACGTCTGACGGCCAGAATGACTGGTGATTCCGATTGAGTAGCTATACTGACCAGACAATGTCGGGAGAACCTATGACAGGGTCAGACTCAGATTTTCCTCTCTTTGCCCCTGACGGAAGCCAGGGTGATGAGCTTCTCTTCGGCGGAGAGCCATCCCCTGCCGCAGAGAAAGCCATTGCCACTGCAACGGATAATGAGCAGGGCTACCTGGTGTTAGTTGTCGATGATGATGAATACGTTCATCAACTCACCAACATGGTGCTTAAAGGGTTTGCTTTCGAAAACCGTAAAATCCGTCTTGCCAGCGTATACAGCGGCGCGGAAGGCAAACAATACCTGCGAAATCACCCCGATGTCGCGGTGGTGCTGCTGGATGTCGTCATGGAAGCAGATGATGCCGGCCTGCAGGTGGTTAACTTTATTCGCAGTGAATTACGCAATAACGAAGTACGTATCCTAATCCGCACCGGCCAACCCGGCGCAGCACCGGAAGAATCCGTTTTTCAGGATTACGATATCAACGATTACCTGAGTAAAACCGATATAACGGCCCACAAACTGCGCATGACTATTCTTAATGCCCTGCGCTCATACCGCGATATTCAGAATGCCGCAAAATTACAGCGTAAAATCCTGCTGGCCGAGCAGGAATCCAAAGCTGCAGAAGAAGCCTCTAAAGCTAAATCCCAATTTCTGGCCCACATGAGCCATGAAATACGCACACCATTAAACGGCATTATCGGTGTGGCAGACTTACTCAATGGCACACCGCTGAGTGATGAGCAAAACAATTACGTGCGCACAATACGCAATTCCGGTGAAGCGCTGCTTTCTATTATCAATGACATTCTCGATTTTTCGAAAATCGAAGCCGGCAAATTAGAGCTGGAAAAAACCGCTTTTTCGCTGCCGCTACTGTGCGAAACCATCCAGGGCATTTTTATCGCACCGCTGCGTAACAAAGGGCTGGATTTTACGATTCAGATGGGCCAGGAAGTTCCCAACTACATAGCCTCAGACCCCCTGCGCATAAAACAAATTCTGATTAATCTGATCGGTAATGCCATTAAATTTACCAGCGAAGGTGGCATATCACTCAGAGTAAATGCACTGACACAACCAGATGGGCAAATATCACTCACGCTTCAAGTCAGTGATACGGGTATAGGAATACCGGCAGAACAGCAACACAAGCTGTTTGCCGCATTTTCACAGGTCGATGCATCCACCACCCGTAAATATGGTGGCACAGGCCTTGGCCTGCAGATCAGTCTTAAACTCGCTGAATTAATGGGCGGAGGAATAAACTTGCAAAGTGAAGAAGGCAAAGGCGCCTGTTTCACTGTGACACTGTTGGTTTCTCCGGGCGAAGCTCCTTCAGATCAGGAACAAACCAGCAAGATTATCTCCCTTAAATCTCCCGCCGAAGTACGTGTGCTGGTCGCTGAGGATAACCCCACCAACCAGATGGTGGTAAAAGCGATGCTGAAAAAACTCGGTTATGATTCTGTGATAGTAAATAACGGTGCTGAAGCTATTGAACGGGCGGGAACTGAAGCATTTGATGTGGTGTTGATGGACTGCCAGATGCCGGTGTTGGATGGTTTTGCCGCGACACGCAAACTTCGTAATGAACTAGGTCTGACTCAAACTCCGATTATTGCCCTGACGGCAGGTGCTACCCTTGAAGAACAACAAATGTGCTTCAATGCAGGCATGAGTGATTTTCTCTCCAAACCCATCACCATAGAGGCCTTACAAAAAGGCCTCGCCAAATGGCACTGAAACGATTTACATCCCCTTTACCGCAAAAATACCCGCCGCATTGCGCCAGTAACCTTTGTAATCCATACCATAACCAAACACGTAACGATCAGGGACCTGTACACCGACGTAATCGGCCTTCAGGTTAGGGTCGAATTTACGGTCATGTAACTTTTCCACCAGTACAGCAATCTGCACTTCGATCGCCCCCTGCTGCAGGCAATAATCACGCAGGGCCACCAGGGTGCTGCCCTGATCAAGAATATCGTCAACGATTACAACCACACGCCCTACCAAAGGTGTCGCTGGCTCGGCCTTCCAATGGATTTCGCCGCCACTTGTTTGCCCCCTGTAACGGGTGGCATGTATGTAGTCTGTTTCCAGCAGGAAATTAAGTTTAGGGAAAAGTTGACCGGCAAAAATCAGCCCGCCATTCATGACAGATAACATCACGGGGTTTTGATCTTTTAAACGCTGGCCCATGGCATCTGCCATTTCAGCAATTGCACGCTGCAAATCGGAGGATGAGAACAAACAATCCGCCTCAGACATAACCTGATGCATGTATTCCATGTAACACCTTGAAAAATCAGGGGAATAAGCGGAAAGAGTAGCGAGGTAACAGGAGGGTTTCAAGCAAAAAGGCCGGGGCAAGAACCCCGGCCAATATTATCAGCCGCCAAGTAACTCAGCTTTTAAATCTTTCTGTACAGGCTCATCCGACAGCCAGATACCGAACAGGGCCTTTTTGAACTCCAGACCTTCGGCAGCGGTTTTCAGCTGACCGTTTTTGTAAACTTCAACGCCTACACCTGGTTTGTAAACCAGATCAAATACATCGTTCGGGCTGATATCAGCTTTGAAAGCATTGATCAGTTTGTCGATAGAAGGCTGAATTGGTTTGGTGTTGCCATGGGTAGACTTCTCAAAACCTTCGGTGGTCGCAGCAACCATTTTGTCGCCGGACAGCAGGCCAGAAGTAATGTGCAGACGCAGAGCCATTGGCTTATCAGCACTTACGATAGCTTTTGCATCTTTCTGCTGTTGTGGCAGATACAGGCCTGCAGAGTAGATGTCCATGAAGAACTTGGAACGTACACCCGCGCCGTTCAGAGTCAGCTCCTGATCACCTGCTTTCATGGTGTCAGGCAGGGTCACACTACCCACTTCCTTTGCCTGTACGCTTACAGTCATGCACGTAGCCAGTGCCAGGCCAATCAGTTTTTTCATACCTTCTCTCTTTTATAGTTGTAGTGAGGTTGTTGGGACGTCTTTTATAGCGAGTCTGTGGCCGTCTTTGCAAGAGCCATTTTACGCCAGATGCAAGTTCAACTTCGGCCAGAGCACAAATATGGCGACCAGGCCCGCAAAAATCGCACTCAGCAACACAGCTCCCGCGGCTAAATCTTTCGCCTTCCCCACCAGTGGATGCCACTCAGGCACGGCCGCATCGGCCAATCGCTCCAATGCAGTGTTTATGGTTTCGGTGATCACCACCAGAAATATTGCTGCCAGAACCCACAAAAGATCATGACCACTAAGGCCCGACCAGAATGAGAAAACTAATACCAACACAGCCACCAGAAGGTGGATACGGGCATTAGGCTCCTGGGTTAAAAAATAAAGCCCGCGCAGCGCATGGCGGAAGCTGCCCAAACGGGCAGCCAACCAAACCAGCATCGCAGGCATCAGGAAAAGTTTTTAAGATTCTTGCCGACGTAAGCCAGGGTTGCTTTGATCAACTCGGCTTCATTCTGGAAGAACACATCCGTCATCGCGGACCACTCTTCAGAATAATTTTCCTCGAGGGAGCTGACCAGATCGTCCCGGGCATCATCATCGGCCGGAATGGAGGTATCGGGGAAACAAGCGAGAGCCTGTTCAAGGAGTTGTTTAATCTTACCGGCTTTCACCGCTTCGAATGCTAATACAGCATCACTTGCGTGCACGCCTGCTTCATCATAGAAAAACTGAGAGATACCACCATTACCCATGCCTCTCACAAAGCCATCTATGCAATAGAAAACTTTTTCAGACTGAGTAAGGCCGTCATATCCTACCGCAGAGTGTTTCTCGAAGAGAATATCGGAAATTTGCAGAAAGGCATCAGTTTCATCCGGCAGATCTAGTGCCGCCTGAATGTCC
>JACKOM010000004.1 GCA_024234265.1 Oceanospirillaceae bacterium | reverse complement strand
TAATACGTAATCGCAATTCATCACAGCTTCGCGGCAATCATCCAGTTCGCGGATATCACCTTTTATGAAACGGAAGCGCTTCCATTGCTCCGGGGTTACTGACTGTTGCACTTCATCGAGGTTGCGCTGGTAGCCGGTGGAGAAGTTATCTAGGCCAACTACGGTCTGATCAAGCTTGAGCAGCTTTTCCAGAATGTTGGAGCCGATAAAACCCGCTACACCAGTGACACACCATTTTTTAGGCTGCTGCTGAAGCTGGGCTGTAACTTGATTAAATTTATTCACAGTGCCACCTCACAGACGCCAAAGGTTGATATTTTTGGCTTTAAATTCCTGTACATTCACGCTGGATTTAACATCCATAAATACAGCGTCAGGTTTCATCATGGCCATAAAGTCTTCAGCGCTCAGGGATTTATACTGATTGTGACTCACACAAAGTACAACGGCATCCAGATCAGTTAAATCATCCCAGTTACACAGGCCGATACCGTAATATTTTAAGGCATCTTCCATTTCAGCCATTGGGTCATGCACAAGCAGTTCAACACCGTAGGTTTTAAATTCTTTTACAATGTCGGCAACTTTTGAGTTGCGCAGATCCGGGCAGTTTTCTTTAAACGTTAAACCGAGAATCCCTACGCGACTGTTTTTAACAGAAATTCCGGCTTGAATCATGCGTTTAACTGATTGTTCAACCACATGCACAGGCATGGAATCGTTAATGCGGCGGCCTGCAGAAATGACTTCCGGGTGGTAACCAAGCTTCTGTGCTTTATGGGTTAAATAATAAGGATCAACACCGATACAGTGGCCACCTACCAGGCCCGGGCGGAAAGGCAGGAAATTCCATTTAGTGCCAGCAGCCTCAAGTACATCAACGGTATCAATTCCCATGCGCTCGAAAATTACCGCTAATTCATTCATTAACGCGATATTTAAATCCCGTTGTGTGTTTTCGATAACTTTAGCAGCTTCGGCAACTTTGATGGATGACGCTTTATAAACACCGGCGGTGACAACACTGCCATATACATCAGCAACAATTTCAAGAATTTCAGGCGTCTGGCCAGAAACAACTTTTTTAATTTTGGTAAATACGTGATCTTTATCGCCCGGGTTAATACGCTCCGGTGAATAGCCTACAAAGAAATCTTCGCCGCACTTCAGTCCGCTGTATTCTTCAAGAATAGGAACACAATCTTCTTCAGTGGCTCCCGGATATACAGTGGATTCATATACCACAATATCGCCTTTTTTAAGGTAGGCACCCACACTTTTCGATGCCCCAATCAGGGGTGAAAGATCAGGTTGGTTTGCATCATTGATAGGGGTTGGTACTGCAACAATATGAAAGTCAGCCTGTGCTAGGTCAGCGGCATTAGACGTAAAAGTTATATTGGTATGCTCGAGTTCTTCACTTGTGACTTCCAGGGTGCGATCGAGATTTTTTTGTAACTCGGCAATACGTTTCTGGTTGATATCAAAGCCAATAACGGGGTGCTTGTTGCCAAATGCAACAGCGACTGGAAGGCCCACATAACCCAGACCAATGACGGATATTCGTCTTTTATTCATACAAATCTTCCCTGAATGGAACGAGTGTTCTAATGCAAAGACATTAGAAAAGTATTAAATTTTGGCGTTTAAGGCCTAAATGTTCTCGCATCATAAAGGATATTTGCTTGAAAAAAAAACACTGCCAAGTAGAATTCGCGTCACAAATCATGGATAAGATACTTGAAAATTTAGAATTACAAGAACCAGTAAAAAAGTATTAGTCTTTTTTTGTAATCACATGAACTCAGGGACGGAATTGTGGCTACCGTAAAAATATTTAATAACTATCTTCGCCTGCCATTTTTATTTCTTGCTCTGGTAGAAATAGGCGTCTTTTTCCTCTCTGTATACAGCGCAGCACTGGTTCGTTTTCAGGAAAGTGATGCCAAGTACGTCAATATCATGATCAATTTTGATGGTGGTGATATTGGCTTAGTTGCGACTATTTTTACTTCAGTAATGATGCTCTCCATGGTTGCGTTGGGGCATTACAAAAGCCAGCAACACTTCGCCCCTGGTGCCTTTGCAGAGACGGTTGTACGCGTGATGGTATCGCTCCTGCTGGGGTCTTTTTCCCTGATTATTATTTTTTACATCCTGCCTGTTACAAAAATGGGGCGAGGTTTTCACTTTATTGCCTTCCTGTTGTCTTTCTTCGGGGTGATCACTGTCAGGGCGATTTTCTATCACTGTATTGGTGCCAATATTCTCAAACGTAATATTTTGGTGGTGGGCGCAGGTGAGCGTGCAAAAACACTGATTAGTGAGAAAGGTGGGTCACAGGATGGCGTGAGTTACAGGGTTTCAGGTTACGTGGCGCTTAATGGTGAGCCTGTAAGTATTCCGGATGAAAAGTTGCTGCAGATTTCCTGTGATGAGATTTGCAGTTATGCGCTCGAAAATGAAATAGATGAAATTATTCTGGCGATTGACGACAGACGTAAAACCTATCCTGAAGAAGAGCTTGTTAAATGTAAGCTGGCCGGCATCAAGATTGTTGACCCGGTAACTTTTTTAGAACGTGAGCAGGGTAAAGTTAACTTGGAGATGTTGCATTCCGGCTGGATGATTTATGCCCCAGGCTTCAATCGTAATGATATGAAAAGCTTGCTGGCCCGCCTGTTTGATATTGTGAGTAGTTTCTTAATTCTTGCCATCATGTTTCCTGTAATTGCTGTTGCTGCCTTTCTTATCTCGGCCGAGTCTGGCTTTAAACATCCTGTTTTTTACCGTCAGGTGCGTGTTGGTTTAGACGGCAAAGAATTCAGCTTGCTGAAATTCCGCAGTATGAAAGTGGATGCAGAAAAAGACGGCAAGGCTGTGTGGGCTCAGAAAAATGATAACCGCATTACCATGGTGGGGCGTTTTATCCGTAAAACCCGTATCGATGAGCTGCCTCAAATTATCAATATCCTAAAGGGTGATATGCGTTTGGTGGGTCCGCGACCAGAGCGTCCAGAATTTGTGGAAGATCTTGCAACTAAAATCCCGTATTACAAAAAACGTCACACAGTTAAACCAGGTTTGGCCGGTTGGGCGCAGCTTAACTATCCATATGGCGCCACTGATCGTGATGCCTATGAGAAACTCCAGTACGACTTGTATTACGTAAAAAATCATAACGTAATCCTGGATTTCTTCATTCTGTTGCAAACTATCGAAATCGTTATTATGGGCAAAGGTGCCCGGTAATAATTCATTAAACGTGCAGGTTTATGCTGGTGCAATTATGAAAAAAATTGTGTTTTTTATGTGTGTCGCGCTGCTGTCTGCCTGCTCGACCTCCCCCAATATTGAAGAAACATACGGTGAACTCAAAAAATCAAATATCGATGCCTATTTCATCGGTGTGGATGATGTGCTTGCTGTAAACGTATGGCGAAATCCGGAGCTTTCAGTGTCTGTGCCAGTACGCCCGGATGGCCGTATATCTGTGCCGTTGGTAGGTGATGTGATGGCTGGTGGTAAAGAGCCAATGGAAGTTGCGGAAGAAATCAGGAAAAAGCTGACACAGTTTATCCGTGAACCGCAGGTGACAGTGATTTTAACGGAATTAAAGAGCCATGAATTTATATCCCGGGTTCGTGTGACTGGGGCGGTGAATAATCCTGCTTCTTTGCCATTTCGTCAGGGGATGACGGTATTGGATGCGATTTTACAGGCTGGCGGAGTTAACGAATTTGCTGCGCCGAACAGAAGCAAGCTTTACAGAAAACTCAAAGATCAGACTGGGAAATACGACATTTTAGTGGGGCAAATCCTCAACTCCGGTGATCTGGAAACTAATTTTGAACTGATGCCTGGTGACATCATCACCGTGCCGGAAAGATTATTCTAAGGTATTAATGTATGCAGATGTCTCAGACAGACATGATTTTTGCGACCATAAAAGAGATCTGGCGGATGCGAAAGCCTGCCGTGATTATCTTTGTTGCAGTCGCTTTAACGGCTTCAATGGCAGGTTGGTACTGGCCACGGTTATACGTGTCCAGCGCTGTTATCCTGGTGGATGAGCAGAATATTCTGAAGCCATTGATGGAGGGCACCGCTGTAGCAACAGAGGTAGTCGATCAGGCTGGTAATGCCAAGCAGCTGTTATCCGGGCAATACGCAAAAGAAAATATTCTTAATGCCAGTGGCGATGATTTAAGCGGGCTGAGTGCATCAGAGCGAGATTATCGCTGGGAAAAAATACTGAGTAAGCTGTCAATTACTAACGTGGGTAAAGGACTTATCTCCTTAGAGTATAAAACCAACAGTCCGGAGGAGGCGCATAAATACGCCACCCTGTTCACCGATTTGTTTATTAGTGCCAGTATCAAAAGCAAGCGCGTAGAGAGTGAAGAAGCATATAACTTCATCGCCAATCAGGCATTGAGCTACCACGAGAAGTTAAAATTGTCTGAAGAATCTCTTAAAGAGTTCCGTTCTGCAAACTTAGGTGCATCTCCCGAAAGTTCTAACACAGTAAATGGTCGTATTTTAGAGCTGCAGCGCTCTATCGAAGAGACTCAGCTTGCTATTAATGAAACACAAATACAGTTAAAAAATATTGAAGACCAGCTGACCGGTGAAGCGGAAGTGTCTTCATATATGACTGAAGAAGGTCAAATACAAATGCGTATTTCTACCCTCGAAGGGCAGTTAGATACGCTGCGGATGACATATCTGGATACTTATCCTGATATTGTGATTCTCAAAGATCAGATTGAATCTTTACGTCAGCAGATGGTTGAAGTCAGCAAAAAAGACAAAAAGAAAATCACCTCAAACAGCAATAATATGAACCCGTTGTTTCAGGAATTAAGAAGTCAATATAGCCAGAATACAACGCAATTAGCCACATTGAAGACACGCCTTAATGCAACGAAAAAACTGCTGGCAGATGAGCTGGATCGTGCCAAGCAAATTAACGTAGTGGGTACGGTGCTGGCAGAATTAACCCGCGATTATGATGTGAACAAAGATCTCTACCAAAAGTTATTGCGTCAGCGTGAAACTGCCCGTGTTTCAATGAATATTGATATCGCAAACCAAGGCCTGACACTCAGGGTTCAGGAAGCGCCGAGCATGCCAGTGCGTCCGGTAGGTTTACGACTGATGCATTTCCTGATCATTGGTATTTTTATGGCAATTGCGATTCCTGTTGGTGCGGCCTACGCGAAAGTTATGTTCGATGGCAGTGTACGTAGTTCAGCTGTTTTGCAGTCCATGGTACCTGCTCCTGTTTTAGGACGGGCGCCTATATATAAAACCAAAAGCTATAACTCGGAAATGATTCGTTGGGCGGCTATATCCATATCTGTCTTCGTATTGGTTACTTTCCTGTATGCTTTGATAGCTTGGCTGCGTATAGCCCACTAGGTTGAAACATGAATAAATTAGAAAAGGCTATTTCGCTGTCTATGTCCGAAGATAATCATCTGCGGAATTTTTATCGTGCAACAAGCGAGCAGGAATATATTGATCAGGTTGCAGGTATGCAGGAAGAATTCCTCTTAACCCCTGAACAATTAACCGACAAAAAAATTGTTTTCCCTAGTTCTGCGCAAAAAGCAGTTGTGCATAAGTTTCGTGATATACGAACGGCGCTAAAGGATAACAAGACTAAAAACATTACACTGGTAACATCTGTCGATGTTGATGCTGGTACCAGTTATTTTGCAGCCAATCTTGCTGCGGTAACGGCTTTCGATCCGGCAAGATCCGCTTTATTGATTGACTGTAATCTTGATCGCCCAAGCGTCGGAGATAAATTCGCAATCAATGGTCCTGGAATTCTTGAATATATTTACGATGAAAGCCTAACTGTTGAAGATATTATCCATGCTGTAGGTATCGAGCGTTATCGTTGTATTCCTGCAGGTAAGGCAAAGGGCTCCATCAAAGAATATTTTACCAACCCACGTTTTAAAGCCTTGTTGTCAGAAATCAAACTGCGCTATCCGAATCGCAATATTTTTATAGATGCCCCCTCAATTTTGACATCTGCGGATACCCGAATCTTGTTTGATGTTTGTGATCAGGTGGTTGTGGTTGTTCCTTATGGTGTTGTAGGTGAGCGTACAATTACGGATGCTTGCCGCGTAATTCCAAAAGAGAAATTCGCTGGCGTGGTACTGAACGACTACGTTGGATAATTATGTACTCTAAAGTAGCTGTTCTGCTGATGCTTGTTGTTTCCGGTGCTGCTTTTGCATCAATAAGCGGCCAGGGTAAAGCCAGTGGCGGTATCAGTTACGACAATACTGATCTCAATACCGGTATTGAAGGTAGTTATACTTTTCTCGGCAGGAGCCTTTATCAAAATTATGCTGGTGGCATAAGGTTTGAAGAGGTTGCTAATGATGATCAGGTATCGCCCATTATGGGGCATAGTTACCTTTATGGTGGGGATTCCCGCGCTGCTACGCTGATGCATCAATTCACTACTGAAGATCCGTATTTTTTTTACAATACGGATGGTCAGTATACAGAAAATGGTGATGTTGCCTTATCTGACAACACCAGCTGGGTTTTTCGTACAGGCCCTCAGTATGTCAGAAAGATTCGCTCAGACATTACGGTTGACGCGCAATATTTTTACTACAAACAAGATACCAATGGTTATCTGAGTCAGCAGAACGACAGTCTTATAGCTATCAGAAAAGCTATAAAAGGCGGAACGGATTTATCTCTCGAATATTTATACAGCTGTATTAACTATGCCGATCAGGAAGTCATCGATTATTGTAAAGACAGATACACGTTAGGGCTTTCGGTTGATTATGCTGATTACAAATATGAGGCCAGGGTCACTGAAGTAGTTAAAGGTGATAATGAAAATATTGTGTACGAATTAAGTTATTCTTACTTTTTAAATTCGGCCAATAATGTGCTTCTGGGTTATAAAAAAGAAGATACTAACATTCCTCTGCAAGTCCTGATGATCACTGATGATTTGAATGCATCGGACTCCGTTATAACAACTAACAGTAATTTTAAATACACTTACTCTTATCGCCGGCTTAAATTCAGTGCAGATTATGCTTCGATAAAATACTCTGCGTTAGGCGTGACTAAGTCGGAAACGACATTAAAAAGTGATGCGGAATACCTAACATCCGGGGCCCTTTGTCAGAGTTGTTACGTTGTAGCAGGTTATAGTCAGAGCCAAAACGAAATAATGAATTGGTACAGTTATTCTGCCGGTATCAATATTCCCTTCAAACGAGAATGGTCCCGGTCACTCCTGTTGCGCAGAACTGTACACGAAGATGGCGAAAGCATAACCAGTATTAATTTTCTGCTGAATTATGATGGACAGGCAAAGGTTCTGAGCCGTTGAGGTTGTTTATATGTATTTGGAATACTTTAATCTAAACAAACACCCCTTTCAGCTTAAACCTGACCCCGAACTTTTATACTTAAGTCAAAAACACGCCCGTGCATTTGTTTACATGGATTACGCCGCCTGGCAGCCAGAAGGTTTCGTAGTGATAACCGGCGAGGTTGGTTCTGGTAAATCTACGCTTATTAAAAAACTTTTGGCGAGCTACCGTGAAAAGGTATTTTGTTTTCACATAAATTTCACCAGTTTGAGCGGTGGTGAGTTGCTCAGTTATATCGCCCGCCAAGCTGGAATCATGATTGAAAATGAGAAAGACAAAATATCGATTCTTTTTCGTATCATGGAACAACTAAAAGATTATCAGGCACGCGGTATTCCATGTGTTCTGGTGGTTGATGAGGCTCAGAACCTTAGCTACGAAAATCTCGAAGAAATACGCATGCTGGCTGGTCTTGAAGGTGAAGACGGACCAATTTTACGTGTTGTGATGCTGGGGCAGCCTGAGTTTATCGATGCTATTGATAATCTTGAGCAATTAAAGCAACGTATAAAATTACATTATCATATCGGTCCACTTGATCTTGATGAAGTAACCTCATACATCAATTTTCGCCTTGCGGGATGCGGGTTTTCAGGTGATGCACTTTTTTCGGATGAACTCGTACTCGCCATCTATGAAGCATCCGGCGGAATCCCTCGATTAATAAATAAGTTATGCGATAGTCTGTTGATGTGCGCTTTCGCAGACCGTAAACCCTTGCCCGATATATCGGATTTGGCCGAAATACAGAATGACATTCTACTGGTAAAGGCTGCGCGTAATTTACCGGCAGAATCCCCATCCGTTACGGCTAACGCGGGTATTTCGAAATCCGATGTAGAACGAATCGTAACTTCACTTGAAACCATAGGGGCTGCACTGCAGGCCATCCTGGCCAGGGAGGCCAATAATGTCTGACGTATCCGTAGCGTATATGTTTCATGCCATTGGTGATGTAATGCCAGGCGATATTGCCGACAAGCACTATGCATTCTCTGAAAGTAAGTTCAGGGATTTTCTTGCGGTGGTAGGTTACGTTTCATCAATCAGGGATGCATTGCAAAACCCATCGCATGCTAAAGCGCTCTGTACTTTTGATGATGGGCATATCAGCAACTATGCAGCTGCATTGTATATGAAAGAGCATGGTTACGGCTCTGCAGATTTCTTTGTTAATCCATCTACAGTTGGGCAAAAAAACTTCATGGATTGGGCTCAGCTAAAAGAAATATCTGCAGCGGGTATGAGTATTCAATCTCACGCCTATGAGCATGTTTATCTTTCTGACTTGACTGAAAACGAACAATACGAGCAGCTTTATCGAAGCAAGAGCGCAATTGAAGAGAAACTCGGTAGCGAAGTAACAATTATTGCGCCACCAGGGGGAAGATTTAATGCAGCGACTAAAATCGCAGCGCAACGTGCAGGGTATAAAACACTGGCTGGTTCTGTGCCTGGCTCATGGTCAGGCGAAACTGCATATGTAAGGCGTATTCCTGTCATGCAGGGTAATACTGTTGAACAGCTTGCATCATGTTTAAAGTCCTTGAGTCCGCATCGATTCAGGCTTCAGGCTAAGTATTATTCAACCTACACAGTTAAAAAAATGCTGGGTAATGGTGTTTATGATGCTTTGCGTCAGAGGGTGCTTGGCTGATGTTTACCTTATTTATTTTTTCACTGTTGTTTATCTTTTATACCTTTATTGGTTACCCCGCCTTGCTTTATGTTCGCCGCAGAGCACATACAGTGCTGCTGCCAGAATCAGATGTTACGGACAAAACTATCGATATTGTTTTAGTGGCCTGTAATGAGGCGCGTAATATTCGTCAGAAAATTACAAATTTATTAGCAATGCAATACCCGCAAAATCTTTTCAGAATTATTGTTATAGATGATTGCAGTGATGATGACACCGTTGAGATTGTTGAAGGTTTTTCCTCTGACAAGATAACCTTACTGCGTAATCAGCGTCGCAGTGGTAAAGCCTACGGCCTTAATCTGGCCATGCAACAAGCAACGGCAGAACTGGTTTTTTTCGTGGATGCCCGTCAGGAAATCACCACCAATGCTTTGCGTGATCTTTCCGCGTGGTTTAAAGGGGACAGCAAAGTGGGAGCTGTCAGCGGAGAGCTGGTACTACGTACGGATGATGGTGTGTCATCAGGCATTGATTTTTATTCACTCTATGAACGTTTTATCCGTAGTACAGAATCTGTTTTAGGTAGTGTTCCTGGCGTAAGTGGTGCGGTATACATGTTGCGCCGCTCGCTCTTTATGCCAATACCTGAAGATACCATTCTGGATGATGTGCTCATTCCAATGAATGCTCTCAGTGCCGGATATAGTGTTAAGTATGATCCGCGTGTCATTGCTTATGATATTCCCAGTAACGATATGCATCGCGAACGCATGCGAAAAATTCGTACGATAAAGGGTAATTATCAGGTGCTGTTCAGAAATCTGCACTGGACCATCCCATTTGCACACCCTGCAAGCTTTGTATATTTCAGCCATAAAGTTACCAGGCTGCTGGCACCATTTTTTGCGTTGGCCTCATTATGCATTGCACTGTCTTTTGGTTTTTCAGGATTGATGCTGGGCTATCTATATGCGGCAGGTCTGGTTGCGTTTTTGTGTGCATACCCTGCCTGTATTCAATTTCCGAAACTATTGCAATTTAAGATTCTTAGAATTGCGTCTGCGTTTGTTGCCTTGAATTGGTTTAACTTGCTTGGGTTTTATGAATATTGTTTCGGTTATAGGGCGAAGAACTGGAAATGAATAAGTCACCCAAGTGCAAAATGTTGATCATCACAGACACCTATGTCGGCCAGCCGGGTGGTAGTGAGCGCCATTTATATAACTTCATGTGTGGCGTATCCGGTGACTTTGATATTGATGTGATTCAGTTGAACCCTAGTGGCAACCCTGGAATCGCAGATGGTTTTTTGCACGGCCGCGAAAACATCCGCTTATTGAGTATGCCTCTGCAGAGCTTGCGTAGTGTTAATTCTCTGCGGGTGTTATGGCGAATGTGGCGGCTGTCCGCTGCAGGTGGTAAGCAGTTAGTCGTTTCATATCATGAAAAAGCGGATGTACTGAACTGGGTATTGAGCATGTTGCCTTTGACAAAAACCCGGCATATATCCAGTAAGCGAGATATGGGTTTTAAGCTGGCAGGAAAGCTGAAACAGCTAATGCATAAAATAAATAAGAAATTTTATGCGATTACAGCTCCATCGGAAAGTATTGCGGAACAAATGCGTACAGATTATGGCGTAGCATCTGAAAAGATCCATACGATTCATAATGGCGTCGACCTTGAGCTATACCAGGTAAAAAAAGACGTTGAGAAGCAAGTATACCGTGATCAGCTTTCCATTCCTCAGGACAAAACGATTCTGCTATCAATTGGTTGGTTAAAACCCATAAAGGGTTATGAATATTTGTTGGATGCGTTGGCGAAGCTCAATAATGAATACCCTAGTAAATACTATCTGTTGATTGTAGGTGAAGGGCCTCTGTTAGAGAGCCTTTCTGCACAGGCTGACAGATTACATATCGCTCACATGGTTCGTTTCACCGGTATTCAGAAAAATGTACAGGACTGGATGGCCGCAGCAGATTTAGTCGTGAGTGCAACTTTGTCCGAAGGTTTGTCCAATGCACTTGTTGAAGCAACAGCGTCTGGTTTGCCCGTGATTGCCACCAAGGTTGGGGGCAATCCAGAGGTTGTAGAAGACGGTTTTAATGGTCTGTTGGTTCCTAGTCAGGATAGCAAAGCGCTTTGCGCGGCATTAATTGATATAGCTGAAAATAAAGAGACTTTTCAGCGCATGTGCGTTAATGCCAGGGTTAAAGCTGAAAGGGATTTTTCAAATGTTTCCATGGTTCATAAACTGGAAAGCATTTATTTAGCAGCAAAGGCCTCCTGATGGGTATCCGTGTTTTACATATACGCTCGACGATAGGCATGTATGGCGCCGAACATGTGGCGCTTAATCTTATGAAGCAGGCAAAGATTAACGGTGATCACTATGCGCTGGTATGTATTGAAGGTCTGACCCCAGGTTCGGAGCTACTTGCGCAGCGAGTAGATGGCATTGCGCAGCATGTATACAGATTTATAACGGCAAAAAAATTAGATTTCAGTGTCATTCGTGAAATCCGCAAGTTACTGTCTGGCTATGATGTGTTGCATACACACGATTACAAGTCCCTCATGTATGTATGTATTGCGCGTTTATTTTTAAAGAAGCCTGATGTTTTTCATCATATTCATGGCGCATTGGGCAATAGTCGCATGGAGCGTATCTACGCGCGGATTGAAAAATTCCTGCTGAGATTTGTCGACGGTGTAGTGACCGTAAGTGATTTGCAACGAAATACACTCAGTCAATATGTGAAGTCGCCAAGCAGGATCAGCCAGATTGATAATGGTGTTTTTGTTCCTGCAATTTCAGATCACGCAATACCACAAAAGACATTACAAATTGTTATGGTGGCAAGATTTACACCGGAAAAGGATCATAAAACTGCTTTAGATGTATTGCATGGCTTGCTGAATCAAGGTGTGGCTGCGCATTTAACACTGCTGGGTGATGGCCCCCTTGTTGAAGAAGTTAAAAACTATGCGTTATCCCTGGATTTATCATCTTCAGTGACCTTTGTTGGTTTTACTCAGGACGTAACATCGTGGTTGAAGCGTTCAGATGTATTATTAATTACCTCCAAAACTGAAGGTATGCCAATGGCAATGCTGGAAGCGATGGCAGCTTCACTGGTCATTGTCAGTACGCCTGTTGGACAAATCCCCGATATTATCCATAAAGCGGCTTGCGGCAGTCTTAGCTCTGATACGCAATCGTTAACACAGCAACTGGTTTATATCAGTCAGCATCCGGATATCGCATGGCAATGGGGGCAAAATGGCCATCAGTTTGCACTGAATAACTTCTCCGTCTCCCGGCAAATAACAGATATTCACTCCTTTTATAAAGTGGCGGCCGCAGCATGTTAGAAAAATTCTTCGGCGCGGTGACAGGTAGTGAGGCTAAGACCAACTGGCCGTTGATAATCCTCATAATGTTAATGCCGCTGCGTAATATACAACTGCAGTATCTGCCAAATTTTGGCGGTGGTCTTAACGTTATCAACATTCTGTTTTTTCTGTCTGTGTTGCATGTCATGTTTAATGGCAGAAAACCTGAAGTAAAGCCTGGGCTCAACAAGTTTCTGGTTTGGTATATTTTTACCAATATTGTAGCGCTTGGCTTTGGGTACAGTTTTTTAAGCCCTAATACTGCGGGTCTGTGGAATGCGATGAAAGACAGCCTGATCCCTGTTTTTCTGGTTTATGTAGTACAACGCAGCGCTGTAGATATCATTCAGTGGCGAAGAATTTTTCTGGCAAGTATGGTGCCGCTACCATATTTTGCTAAAGTCGTATGGAGCCAATACATTTCTGTTTCCTCATGGCATTATTCCGATAACTTGCGGATTTCAGGCACCTTTATGGATCTTGGGGCAAACGAAATGGGCGCATTTTCGGTTATGATGGCCCTGGTATGTATAGGGTGTCTGATAACATGCTGGGATTTTAAGAAATGGCGATATGCGTTTATTATAGCGCTTATTTGTGCTTTGATAGGTTTGCTTTATTCCTATTCTCGTGGCGGATATCTAGCTTTTATTGTTGGATTTGCAGTCATATTCTTCAAATATAAGAATACTAAAAAGCTGATTATGCCGATTTTGCTTATTGTAATAATCGGTTTGTTTAATTTGCCCCCCTCAATTGAAGAGCGTTTTTCCAGTATACAGCCTGAAAAAGGCCAGGAGCGTGACGAAAGTGCCGAATCCCGTTTTGTATTCTGGAATTTAGCATTCTCCAATTTTTATAAGAGCCCCTTGTTTGGCTATGGATACCACACAGCACAGGATCCACGTTTAAATCCGTTTCAAATGGATACCCATAATTACTTCGTGAAAATGCTTTTAGAGCGAGGTTTGCTGGGTTTTTTCACATTTATTGTCTTGCTAAAAATTTTCTGGAATCTTGCGAAACGTAATTTGCGATGGGAAGAAAACGATGACATGACCAATGGTATGATATTGGGAATGTGCGGTGTCATCATGGCATTGGTTGTTGGGAACATGTTTGGGGATAGATTTTCTCATTATCCTATAATTACAAATTTTTGGATATTTATCGGTCTAATTAGTGTTATTGAAATAAATTATATGGCGAAGAATATAAAAAATACTCCTCAACATTATGATGCGAATAAAAATTATGAGTGAGATTATGCTTTTTTGGGTGGAAAGCTTGATCACAGTAAAGTATTTGTCATTTGATTGCCAAATGACTTGAACGGCGTGCTTTAAAAAGTCGTAAAAAGATTTTGGTGCGGAAGTGCCAGTATGGGGTGTTACATTTTGTAACTATGTACACTGGGTCACAGGTTAGACAAAAACAGTCAGCGGCCTGAGAACTCTTCCTTTTTCATAAACTACTCTCCTTTTTAGGTTTAAGGAGAGTTGTTTATGAAGAAAATTGTATATTTATCCTGCGCCGCTAGTTTATTAAGTGGATGCTGGAGCCCTGAACAAAATGCTTTAACTAATACAGCACCTGTTATTAAAGGCACACCTGTGACTTCCGTGACGTTAGGACAAGTCTATCGTTTGGATGTTATTGCTTATGACCCCGATGGTGATGAGCTTTCATTTGTGATTGACAATAAGCCATCGTGGGCAACCTTCGATGAAGTCACCGGCACCCTGTCCGGCACACCGGATACTGTCTCCGTCAGTAGTAATATTCGGGTAGGGGTTTCCGATGGGCTGAAACGCAGTTACCTACCCGTGTTTGATATTACTGTTCTGGCCAGCCAGGGGAATTCCTCAACCGAGCCCAGCCCCGCGCCCATTGAAAATGGCGGAAGTAGCACTGTGCCCCCCGAACCCGTGGTGAACAATGCAGCGCCCAGTCTGAGCAATCAAACAATCGACGTTGTGCAAAGTGTGGAAACCGTTATTACCCTGGGCGCAGAACGTGATGCCGATGGTGATAGCTTAACTTACTCCGTTGCGAATTCACTGAATGTGCAGATGGGGCCTGGCAGTAATAAAGCCACCTATATGAATAACGCTGTTGAGCATGAAGTGATTGCGGTAAGTGTCACCGACAATATCAATGCGCCTGTCACAGGTGAAATCAGTGTTAATGTAAAATCCAATATCACATCCAACTATGTCACCAGTAAAAATGTGATTCAGCCTGAGTTTGGTGCCCTGCCGCCGGCCAAAGGTGAAAGTCGGATTGACCCCACCACCGGTGCCAAAATTACCCGTTTAACCGATGCCAGTGAAATGGTGGGTACGGCAGATGCTTTAATTGTGTATTCACGTTATACACCGGAAAACAGCAGCGGCCAGTACATATTATCCTTTGGTGCAAACTCAACATCCGTCTGGTTAATTGATCGCACCACTACGCAGGTTGTGCGTAAAATTTTACACACAGGTAATAAAGAAATAGGTGAGGTTAATGAAATTCGCTGGGATACATCCGGTGCCCACCCTAACCGTATTTATTACCGTTATAACCTTGCGCTGTACATGATAGATGATGTGGCCGCGGCAACACTGCAACCCACTCTGATTAAGGACTTCACCGGTTTAGTGCCCGCTGCGGCCACAAAAATCTATAATGACGTGGAAGGTGACAGTTCCAATGACAGTGACCACTGGGCATTTATGGCTGCCCATTACAACGGCACAACCTATGTCGTGGATGCGTTTGTGCATTACCAGATCTCTCAGGATAAAACCCACGTATTATTACCCTCTGATCTGGCCGGTACACCTCTGGCCCATTATGCAACCCAAGGCAGCTTCCCCCGTCCGAATATGGTGGAAATATCCCCCCTGGGTACAGGCATTATTCTGCATTATGGCCGCGCCTGGGGTGATGCAAACTATGGTTCAAGGTCTGAAGATATTGGCACCTGGTTTGATGGTGCGCATATGTGGCCCCTGGATTTTGATCACAGCAAAACTGCACCGGTTAAAGTATCCGTGGGGGAAACCCACTCAGGCTGGGCGTTTGATGATGCGGGCCGGGAATTATTTATCAGCCAGAATAACCGCACCGATAAACTCGATGCTATCTATGTGAATGGTGTTAATGCGGGTTATGACAACCGTATAGAAGTTGCCTCACACAGTGATTTTGGTTGGTCCAACGG
The DNA here is from genome assembly GCA_024234265.1 of Oceanospirillaceae bacterium. Lineage (GTDB taxonomy): Bacteria > Pseudomonadota > Gammaproteobacteria > Pseudomonadales > Oceanobacteraceae > JACKOM01. The sequence goes on along the minus strand of JACKOM010000004.1, from coordinate 249,518 downwards.
TTTTCACTACGGAAAAATGCCTGCCTCGAAAAAAGGTTGGATATTCGTCAACACTTACGCAAATGCGGGTAATGCTGCCAGTGCGACCGATTGGGCTGCCAACCAATTATTGTTGATGCAGCTTAAACCTGAGTCTGCCAATCCTGTGGTATGGCGTATCAGCCCTAACTATAACCGTTACACAGGTAATTACCGGGATGAAGCGCCTGCTGCAATTAATCTGCAGGGCAACCGGATTTATGTATCTGATAACTGGGGGGGCAATTTACCCAATCGTGAGATCTTTGTATTCGAATTGCCCAGCGATTGGGATCAGGCCTTGCAGCCCTGAAAATAGCAGCAGGCAATTAAAGCGGGCCCCAAGGGGCCCGTTTTAATTGGATTTGCAGAACTTCTGCTTAATAAAAGAAACCGCTTGGCTGAGGTCTGTGCGTAATCCCTTGTTTAATACCAGCAACATGCTCACCGCAATGCTCCCACCCAATACTAAGCGGATCGACAATTCGACCGCATAATGCTGATGGCTTGGAAGAACATCACTCAAAATAATTAATACACCGGCAATCAGTGAACCTGTCACTAAGTTGTTGAGGTTGATGGGTACATTAACAGTTGCCTGCGAGGCTCGGTAAAAACGCAACGACATCCAGGCATAACTGGCTACTGTGGCCCAGGCGCTGGCCACAATGCCAAACATGGGCATGAAAATATAATTCAGCGTGACGTTTAACAGCAGGCTTTCGGTTGCATAACGCAATATGGCGGTTTGATTTTTACGTATTCTCAAACCGGCTGAATAAATAAATGTGGATGAAAACAGTCCTACCCCAATAAAGGCGATTGGCATAATAAACGCCGTTTGTGTGTATTTTTCAGAAGCGGCCAGGCCAATCAAAGATTCTGCAATTAAATATAAACCACCAATCGTTACCGGAAATAACAACACATAATAATCACTGGCTTTTTTGAGCAGCAGGCTCACATTGTTATGTTCCTGACGGTTCCACATGCCCATGTAAATGGGAACAAGGGCCGTCGCCAGGCCACCAAACACAATGTCAGAGATGATTTTGGACATTGAATAGGGCGCGACATACATGGCAACCTGCTCAAGCCCCAGGTAGTGCTCAATCATAAAACGATCCGCAAAGGCATGTGCCATCTGTACCAGCTCGGCAAGCATCAATGGGGAACCATAAATAAATAGGGTTTTAATCGTCTCGGTATCAGGCTTGGTGAGCTTAAACGTTTTAAACCAGTTGAACATAATTGCTGCGGCAATCAGACCATCAATTGCCAGCATGGAAAACAGTACGGATATTGCGCTGCGCTCGTAATAAAAAATAAACAGCAGCATTGCAAAAAGTGATAGGTATTTGTAAATCACATTAATGCCATTTACATAAATACTTTTTTCAGAGGCAGCATAGTTGCTGATAACAACAGAACGGCATGCTTGAAAAACAGAAATTAACAACAGGCTATAAAAATACTGGTAGCTGATATCCGTGTTAAAACACAGATAAAAGAGCACTAGCATGACGGACACGGCCAGCAGTGAAATCGACATGGCGTACAATACAGAGGTATTAAAGACATCATCCGATTTTTTAAAATAGCGGATGATACTTTGCTGCAGGCCAAATTTATAAACCGCGACAATAATGCCTGCCAGGGTCGTCAGCAGGGATAACATGCCATATTGGTCAACCGGCAGGAAACGCGTCAGTATCGGGAAGGATATTAAACTGGCCACCGACAGCAATAGCGTGCCGGAGGCATAATGCATCCCTTGTTTGAGTAAGTTGGATAACATCTTATTGGCGTGTCTTGAAAATAGCGGGAACACCAACAGCAAGACTATTGGCTGGCACTGATTTAGTCACAACAGCGTTTGCACCTACTACTACATTATCGCCTATGTGAATAGCTCCGAGCACTTTTGCACCAGCGCCAATGTATATATTATCTCCTAGTGTCGGCCAGCCATTCGATTTGCCAGCGCCTTTAGAACCCAATGAAACTCCTTGGCTGATTGAGCAGTTTTTGCCTATATTGCCCCGTACAAAAATACAGCCATAATGGCCTATATAAAAACCAGGGCCAATTTCACTAATAGGATTTATTTCAATTCCATACAAGGTTCCAAATACAAAATGTATCAGGCGGAATATGATCTTTAGAAGATGTGAAACCACTGGTATTGGAAGTGCGTAGAGGATTTTACCTATACGATATAGAATCATAACGTGCCACCCCCTGCAGGTCAGAATATATAGTAGAGGCTGTAAAAGGCTCCCTTCCCCGCGTCTTTTCCAAAAGGCTTTCCCATCTTCGTACATTGCATTGCACTGGTATTTAAGTTCTTTCAAAAAACTCATTTTAATATTCCATTATTTTTTGGCACTAAGCATGGCTGGTATTGGCCAGAGGGATATTTGGTGTATTGCTGTATATGCTGTGTAATTTGTGTCCTATCGAGGACCAGTCGTAAATTTCCTGGGCGATAATGCGGGCATTTTTACCAATGCGGGTAATTGCATTTTTATCTTGCTGCAGGGCCAACACGGCCTGGGCAAACTCGTCTGGGTTATCAGCAAAAATCACGCTTTCATTGTGTATTAGTGCCACACCTTCGGCTCCTTTATGGGTAGCGACCATGCAGCAACCGAGCGCTGCCGATTCAACTACTTTAAGGCGTGTGCCACTGCCAACGTGAAGTGGCACGATCATAATACCGGAGCTGCCCACAAGAGGGCGGAAATCATCGACAAAACCATGTACGGTAATATAGGGGCGCATTTGTGCAGGAATACTTGCAGCTGGCTCAGGGTTTCCAATCAAATGCAGGTGCGTTGCCGGATTGAAAGCAACAATTTTTGGTAACACCTTGGCAGTGAACCATTCGACCCCTAGTCGATTTGGATACCAACCCATGCCGCCCAGAAACACTAGGTGATTAGGGTTAAAGTCTTGATTCTGTGGTCGCAGGACATCAGTATTTACACCATTAGGAATGGTGTGCACTTCCCGTGCGCCCATGCTGATTAAGGCTCTTTTATCTGCATCTGAGCAGGCCAGCGTGATATCCGCACGCTGGCAAGCTTGTTTTTCAAATAAAGTCACCAGTTTAAGCTCGCGGCGGTATATCCATTGATGCACTTTTCCAGTGAGGGTTTGGCATTTTTGCTCAAGCAGGTCAGATTCCACATTATGCTCATTTAAAATGATGCTTGTTTGTGCGGGGGCCCATTCTGCAAGTGCGGCGAGAGGTAGCAAATCTAAGTGCACGATATCCGGTTTTATTTCTTGCAGTGCGGCTTGAAATGCCTGCGTCAGTCCTTGGGTTACATAGCGGGTAGCAACTAGTGGTAGTCCTGAAAATAATGAGCGTAGTCCTGCGGATAGGTTCTCACGCAGATCAAATTTTAACGGCACACCACGAATTGACTGACAACATTGCGCGAGTTCGTCTGTGTAATTAATGGTTTCTCCAGGTCGCAAAATAGATAACAAATGCACATCATGATATTTACTCAATTGTTTGAGTATGCCATAGGCTCTGATCTGATGGCCTTCCAGTGCTGGATAAGGTAGGCGAGCCGAAACAAATAAAATGGTCTTACGAGTTGATTTATTGACCATTAAGCATTCCACGTGGATTGTTTGGTGTTATGGTCATCAAAGACCAGAAGCAGTTTATACTGATTTAAAAATATTTTAATTGTATTAATGTATTGGTTACATGTTTTTTAATTCTCTAAGTTGCGCCGTGCTCAAATATATTTCTAATTATAAAAGTCAGGGTTAATAGGTCATAAATCTTTATAGAGGATATAAAGATAATGCATTTTCTTCTGATATGTTTTGTCGTTGATGCTTGGTATTCCGTGTTTGGCTGTAATGCGTAGATCCATAGTCGATTAAAACTGGGGCAGGTTGATGCCTAGTCAAATCTAGTAATTTGGCATTAATTTTCCTGCGTCTAATATTAATAAGCCGAGTGTGAAATTTTACGGGTAAGATATTTACTCTTCAAGAATATAAATGCAGCTTGTTTAATTTCTTGTATGGTAAGAAAGACTCTAGTTTTACTCCAATTCAACGATTAATGGAGTTAAAGCTTTCTTAGGATTGTGGTTGCTAACTTTGATGAATTATAAAGTCAATGAATTTTATAATTTATTCATGTGCATGTTGGTTCACAAGTTAATTGCACTTTTTAATCATTTATTTTTCCAGTGCCTAAAAAATATTTTCGCAGCTGTATTATATTAACAATATGCTACTGGGTTTAGCCTGGAAATAGACTGATGATTCTGCAGGATTTACTGGTGTTCAAAACTGCTAAATAGTGAGCATATGCCTGAGTACATATCGGCGCCTGTTAATGCCGCTACTGGCACAGCACAATAAATACGTGTCTGCGCGGCTAACTTCCGTTCCATGTGGTGCTTCATCGACTATAAGGCCCCGTGCAATATAGGCGACCCCTTTCTTCCACATCTGTTTGGACTTCCCAGACTTTACTAGACACTTTCGAGCCTCTCAAAAAACGCCTCTTCGTATTTAGCGGGAGATAGCCCTCCGTTATGAGAATGGCGTTTCACTGGATTGTAAAACATCTCAATAAAATTAAATATTTCTGTTTTGGCTTCTTCCCTCGTGCTGTATATCTTTCTGCGGGTTACGCGCTTCTTAAATGTGGCAAAAAAACTTTCTGCAACTGCGTTGTCATGGCAGTTTCCTCGGCGGCTCATTGAGGGAATGAAGTTGTTTGCCTCCATAAAAGCCGTGTAGTCATGGCTTCCGTATTGGCTGCCCTGATCACTATGAATGAGTACAGCATTTTGTGGCTGACGCCGTAGCTTTGCCATGAGCAGTGCATCAATCACCAAATGACGGTCAATATGTTTACCCATAGACCAACCAACGATACGTCTTGAGAATAAATCCAGAACCGTTGCCACATACAAAAAGCCTTCGTAAGTGCGCACATATGTAATATCGCTAACCCACGAAGCATTGGGCGCGTCAGGGCTAAAATTACGGTTCAACAAATTGGCGGAGACTTTGGCAGTTTTTCCTCCCTTGATATAATGTCGTTTGTAGCCAATCTGTGCTTTTATCCGGTTTTTACGCATAATTTTAGCTACACGATGCACACTGCATTTCTCGCCCGTTTCACGCAAATCTTTGTGTATCCACGGACTACCGTAAGTGCCGCCACTCGCCAGATAATGCTCTTTTATCAATATCAGTAATCGCTGATCTTCTTTTTCTCGGGCTGATACAGGATTTTTTATCCATGCGTAATAACCACTGGGGTGAACCCTTAATACCCGGCACATTGAGCGAACCGAATGCACGTTGGTATGAGCGCGGATAAAGGCGTACTTTATTCGTGCTCCCTTGCAAAGTACGCGGCGGCCTTTTTTAAAATATCGCGCTCTTCTGTCACCCGTCTGAGCTCTGCTTTAAGTCGGGCGATTTCGGCTTGCTCGTCAAATTGAGCCGCTTGGCGGGGTTGTGGTTGGTTATATTTTTTGAGCCAGGCATACAGGCTATGGGTAGTCGTTCCGAGCCGCTCGGCAACTTCTGCAACCGAATAGCCTCGCTCGGTAACTTGTTTAATGGCTTCTTTTTTGAATTCTTCAGTAAATCGTTTGCCTGACATAGACACCTCATCTGTGAGTTAGATTATGAGGCTTTTAGATGTCTAGTGAAATCTGGGAAGTCCAGGGCGTGTGTTTGTAATGGGGCCGCTCTGTAGATCGGATCCTCTCCAAAATCAAGTAGTGGTAGAACTACTAATCTTATCTGCGTAAAGGAGTGCGTGCTTTGCGGGGTATTGCAGGGGTTTGATTTGCATCTATACAGCAGGGCAGTTTTCACCGTAAAGTAGATCTATCGTTTCTAGCCACACTTTTTATGGGTATAATCCCGCCGATTTTTAACAACAGCCCCTAACGGGCGCAGAACGTGAGGTTAACAACCGTGACTAAGCTGATGAAATTCGTAATGGTTGCCCTGCTGGGTGGCATGGTGTCTGTGTCTATGGCAGCCACCAAAGAAGAGAAAATTGCTGAGCGCATCCAACCGGTTGCCAAGGTATGTGTAGAAGGTGATACCAGCTGTGCAGGTGGCGCAGTATCTTCTTCTGCCGGCCCACGTACCGGTGAGCAGGTATTTAACGCTGTGTGTGCTGGTTGCCACGGTACCGGTGCTATGGGTTCGCCAAAAGCACACGACGCTGGTGCCTGGGGCCCACGTATGTCTAAAGGTTTTGACAAAGTGCTGGCCAACGCCATCAACGGTCTGAACATGATGCCACCAAAAGGCACCTGTGCTGACTGCTCAAAAGAAGAGCTGGGCAACGCCATCAAGTTCATGAGCAAATAATTGCCCTGAACGAAAAAACCCGCCAAATGGCGGGTTTTTTTATATCCAGGGATGGATAGTATCCTGAAAATGCAGGAGCTATTTTTAGGGTATGGCCAAGGATGGCCGGTATCATTTTCTAGCTTCTAGCTTCTAGCTTCTAGCTTCTAGCTTCTAGCTTCTAGCTTCTAGCTTTTCTTATTTCCCCATCAGGCTGCGCAAACCGGCGAGTGCTGACTGGCCCCGGGCCTGAATCTGTTCCTGGGTACGTTCACCACCAAAACCTTCTTTATCCACGTCATCCGCAGGCAGCTCTTCCAGAAAACGGCTCGGGGTGGTTTCACTGGTTTCCCCGTATTGGCGGCGTTTGGCGGCTAAGGTCATGGTCAGGTTACGTTTCGCGCGGGTGATGCCCACGTACATCAGGCGGCGTTCTTCTTCTATGGTGTTGGCTTCAATGCTGTTGCGGTGCGGCAGAATTTCTTCTTCCAGACCCATGATGTACACATAGGGGAATTCCAGACCTTTGGAGGCATGCAGCGTCATAAGCTGCACCTGGTCGAGTTCGTCGTCCTGTTCCTGCTGTTCAAGCATGTCGCGTAACAGCAAGCGGCCGATGCAGGTTTCAAAGTCCATTTCGTCGCCCTGCTCATTGGCCTTGTCTAACATGCGTTCGATCATGTCGATCAGAATCCACACGTTTTTCATGCGCCGTTCGGCCTGGGCCGGGGTGTTGCTGGTCTGGTGCATCCAGGCTTCATAATCGAGGTCATGCACCATTTCTTTGATGGCCTGGATCGGGTCTTCGCTGTGGCAGCGGCGAGCGATGTTGTTTAACCAGTGGGCAAAACGTTTTAGCTTATCCAGCGCCACCGGGCTCATGATCTGTTCCAGACCAAATTCGCTGCAGCAGGCCATCAGGCTGAGGTGACGTTTGGCGGCGTATTCGGTGAGGGTTTCCAGGGTGGATGGGCCAATCTGACGGCGCGGTGTGTTGATAATGCGCAGGAATGCGGTGTCATCGGTGGGATTCACGATGAGTTTGAAATAACACAGGATGTCTTTGATTTCGGTTTTGGCAAAAAACGAGGTGGAGCCACTGAGTTTGTAGGGCACCTGAAACTGCTGCAGTTTCATTTCCATCAGACGCGACTGGTGGTTACCACGGAACAAAATGGCGTAATCGCCGTAACTGGCGCCGTGGCGCAGGCGGTGTTCAATTATCTCGGTAGCGATGCGCTCCGCTTCGGCATCTTCACTGCTGCAGCGCACCAGGCGGATGGGGTCGCCATAACCCATATCGGACCACAGAGTTTTTTCGAATACGTGGGGGTTGTTGCTGATGACCTTGTTGGCGGCATTCAGTATTAAACCCGTGGAGCGGTAGTTCTGCTCGAGTTTGATAACTTTCAGATTCGGGAAGTCGGTCTGCAGCAGGTTAAGGTTTTCCGGTTTGGCGCCACGCCAGGCGTAGATGGACTGGTCGTCATCCCCTACCACGGTAAATTTGCCGTGCATGCCCACGAGGATTTTCACCAGCTCGTATTGGCTGGTGTTGGTGTCCTGATATTCGTCCACCAATAAATAGCGGATTTGTTTCTGCCACTTTTCGCGCACTGCCTGGTTGGTCATAAACAGGCGGGTGGGAATGCGGATTAAATCGTCAAAGTCCACCGCGTTATAGGCCTTGAGGCTGCGGTCGTAGGCGGCATACACGTTGGCGATCATCATTTCCTGGGGGGATTGGGCCATCTCCATGGCTTTTTCCGGTTCGATCAGATCGCTTTTCAGGTTGGAAATGGCGCTTTGCACCAGGTCGACCATGTCGTTGTCCAGGTCCCCTTCGCGGTGCATTAAGTCTTTGAGCAGGGATTTGGTATCCGTGTCGTCGAAAATCGAAAAACCCGGGCGGAAACCACAGGCTTTGTATTCCTTGCGGATAATCGTCAGGCCGAGGTTGTGGAAGGTGGAAACGGTTAAACCTTTGGCGGCGGGGCCACTCACCAGTTTGGATACACGCTCTTTCATTTCACGTGCGGCTTTATTGGTGAAGGTCACAGCCGCAATATGCTGGGCGCTGATGCCGCACTTTTCGATCAGGTAGGCGATCTTTTTGGTGATTACGCTGGTTTTACCACTGCCGGCACCCGCCAGAACCAGAAGGGGGCCATCAATATGCAATACGGCTTCGCGCTGACGGGGGTTTAACTGATTCACACGGTTACCTCTGAAACGGAGCGCAAGCTTAACAAAAAGCCAAACCGGGGTCAGCCGTGTGCTCAGGCGCTGGTGGCCAGATTGCGCTCCAGCTGGCGGTAACTCAGGGCTTCAAGCAGATGGGATTTTTGTAACTGAGTTTCGCCGGCTAAATCTGCAATGGTGCGCGCCACCTTTAACACCCTGTGGTAAGCCCGTGCTGACAAACCAATGCGTTCGATGGCGCTTTCCAGCAGCTGACTTAATTCTGGGCTGAGGGCGCACACTTCCCGCAGTTGTGCATTACCGAGTGTGGCATTTCGGCAGCCCTGACGGGCGAGCTGGCGCTCAAACGCGGCCTGCACCCTGGCTTGCACCACGGCGCTGGATTCCCCCGCCGGGCTTTGTTGGTCGGTGAGCATACCTTTGGGCAGGGGCGGCACTTCAATCTGAATATCAATACGGTCAAGTAAGGGCCCACTTACACTGGCCTGATAGCGTCGCGCTTTGCTTTCACTGCAATCGGCGCAGCGTTTTTTGGCATCTTTTATATAACCGCAGGGGCAAGGGTTCATGGCCGCCACCAGCTGGAAACGGGCCGGATAATTCACCGATTGTGCGGCGCGGGCGATGACAATTGCGCCGGTTTCGAGGGGTTCACGTAATACATCCAGCACCTTGCGGGAATATTCGGGCAGCTCGTCGAGAAATAACACACCGTGGTGGGCGAGGGTGATTTCCCCCGGTTTAGGCTGTGAGCCACCACCCACTAACGCGACACCCGAGGCGGTATGGTGGGGGGCGCGGAACGGCCGGCTTGACCAGGGTAATGGGTTGCCTGGCTGGGCGACGGAATAAATTGCGGCTACCTGCAGGGCTTCATCTTCATCCAGACGCGGCAATATACCTGGCAGGCAACTGGCGAGCAGGGTTTTGCCCGTGCCCGGGGGGCCGTTCATCAAAAGGTTATGCCCACCGGCGGCCGCCACCTCAAGGGCGCGGCGTGCCTGCTGCTGGCCACGCACTTCACTTAAATCGTGCACGACCTGCGGGGCAGAGAGTTGCTGCGCGGCGGGCACAGGATTAAGGGGCTGATTCAAATTGAGGCTGGCGCAAAGTTCCAGCAGATGCCGACTGGCAAAACAGGGGGTTTTACACAGGGCCGCTTCGGCACTGTTTTCAAGCGGCAGCACCATGGCGCGGCTCGCATCCCGCGCGGCAATCACCGCAGGAATAATGCCCTGCACCCGGTGAATTTCACCACTCAGGGTTAATTCCCCCAGCCATTCAAAGGTGCTGAGTTTTTCAGCCGGGATTTGCCCGCTGGCGGCGAGAATACCCAGGGCTATGGCCAGATCATAACGCCCGCCCTCTTTGGGCAGATCGGCGGGGGCGAGGTTAACCGTGATACGTTGCTGCGGAAAATCAAAGCCCGCATTGAGTATGGCGCTGCGCACCCTGTCTTTGCTTTCTTTAACGGCGGTTTCCGGCAGGCCGACCATGCTGAAGCCAGGCAAACCCGCCGATAGGTGAACTTCTACGGTAACCAGTGGAGCATCAACCCCGACCCGGGCGCGGCTGAACAGGGTGGCAAAGGACATGGGCAGATCCCGAGGCAAAAACGCCAGTATAGGAGCGGCCATGCAGGCAGATAAGGCGGGGAGTTTACGCTTAGGGTATTGCGCCTGCTGTATTTAACAGCAGGCTTAATGCTGCGGGGCGATCAGGGTGATGGGCCTGAGATTAATTGTTACCCGCAACGCGGTGCCGAATTATACCGAGGTGCCCTGAATTTGTTTTTCCAGTTCGGCCACCAGGGTCTCTAAATGTTCTAACTTGGTGCGGGTGCGCAGTAACACAGCGCGCTGTGCTTCAAATTCATCCCGTGTCACCACATCAGCTTTAACCAGTGCACTGTTAATGACCGTGCGTATTTGTTCGTGGAGCAAATTGTCGTTGATATCGTTCGCTTTCAGCAGACCGATTACGTCGCCAAGCAGGGCGGAGATGCGTGATGTGTCCATGGATGGGTGCCTTTTTGCGTAGATGCCGCATTTTACCACAGCAGGGCAGTGGGTGCTGGGCCTGTATGACAGGTTAATACTCAGGTGGTGGCACCAAAAAATAGCGCGATGCTCCAAATTGGTGCCATAAAATGGCCATATTGTTTGCCATGGCATCCCTCAGTAAAAAGCATTTCTTTCTAAACGACCTCCCAAGCCAGTAAATATAAGGGTTTTAAAAAATTGGCACACGGAGTGCTAATGACCAAGTGTGAATAAATTTACATGCGCTGATTAAGAGCAAAAAACATCCAGTGATGTGCAGGCGAATAATCAGACGGTGAAACAAACAACTACACAAACGCAAGGAACAAAAAATATGAAAAAATTAACTCAAGCCGTTGCTGCAGCAAGCCTGATTTCCGCTGGTCTGATGGGTGCCCAGGTTGCACAAGCTGAAGTTTCTTTCAGCGTGGCTGGTACTTCTAACTACGTATGGCGTGGTGTTACACAGACTAACGATGCTTCTGCACTGCAAGGTTCTGTGGGTTACAGCGTAGGTGGTTTAAGCCTGTCCGTATGGCAGTCCAGCGTTGTAAACGATACTGAAACTGACTACGTGGGTTCTTACTCTGTTGAAGCGGGTCCTGTTGCCCTGAGCGCTGGTTTTATCGCGTATGACTACAACACTGACCCAGCAGATTTCACCGAAGTTTACCTGTCTGCATCAGCAATGGATGTGACACTGGCTTATTACAAACGTGTTGATGATAAAGATGAAAACAAAGATACCGATGATCAAGGTTATGTAACTCTGGATTACAGCTACGCACTGGCTGAAGACCTTTCCCTGGGTCTGGGTCTGCACAAAGTAGTTGAGCTGGCCGGTGCTTCAAAATACGACGGTATCGTATCTGTAACTAAAACCACTCCTGAATTTGATTTCACTTTAGCGCTGACTGATAAAGAAGACGCAGAAAACGAATTCGTAATGACAGTTTCCAAAGGTTTCTAATTAATAACTCTGGGTTATTTATTAGAACGAAGCTTAAAATGCTCCCCGAGCCCTGCAAGGGGAGCATTTTCAATCACACACAGAGGAGTTTTCTATGAAACTCGTTACGGCAGTTATCAAGCCGTTCAAATTAGATGACGTGCGTGAAGCACTCTCTGAGATCGGCGTGCAAGGCATTACTGTTTCTGAAGTTAAAGGTTTTGGCCGTCAAAAAGGTCATACCGAACTTTACCGTGGTGCTGAATACGTGGTGGATTTTCTGCCAAAAGTAAAACTCGAAATCGCGATTGATGATGCTTTAACCGACAAGGTTATCGAAGCAGTATCAAAAGCAGCCAACACTGGCAAAATCGGCGACGGTAAAATCTTTGTGACCAACCTGGAACAAGTGATTCGTATCCGTACTGGTGAAACCGGTCCAGACGCTGTTTAAGCGTCAGGATTTTTTTAAACTTAAACGTACAATTTTTTTGTACTGGCGTCTGATGCGGGGGCATTATGGAAAACAATATTTTCCAACTACAGTACGCCATGGACACGTTTTATTTTCTTGTCTGTGGTGCGTTAGTAATGTGGATGGCGGCTGGTTTCGCCATGCTCGAAGCGGGTCTGGTCCGCTCTAAAAATACCACTGAAATTCTGACTAAAAACATCGCTCTGTATGCAATTTCCTGCATCATGTACCTGGTGTGCGGTTACGCCATTATGTACGGCGGCACTTATTTCCTGACAGGTATTGCTGACGTTGACTCTGCCGCTGTGCTGAGTGATTTCGCAAGCCGTGAAGATGGTTTTGAAGGCGGCGCGATTTACTCCAAAGCTTCTGACTTCTTCTTCCAGGTTGTGTTTGTTGCTACCGCAATGTCCATCGTATCCGGTGCTGTTGCTGAGCGTATGAAACTCTGGGCGTTCCTGGCTTTTGCTGTGGTGATGACTGGTTTCATTTACCCAATGGAAGGTTCATGGACCTGGGGTGGTAACTCCGTATTTGGTCTGTTCTCCCTGGGTGATGACTTTGCTTTCTCTGACTTTGCCGGTTCAGGCATTGTGCACATGGCAGGTGCTGCTGCTGCTCTGGCTGGTGTTCTGCTGCTGGGTGCCCGTAAAGGCAAATACGGCGCGAACGGCACTGTAAACGCTATTCCTGGTTCTAACCTGCCACTGGCTACCCTAGGTACTTTCATCCTGTGGATGGGCTGGTTCGGTTTCAACGGTGGTTCTGTACTGAAACTGGGTGATATCGCCAACGCTAACTCTGTTGCAATGGTGTTCCTGAACACTAACGCTGCAGCGGCCGGTGGTCTGGTAGCCGCTCTGTTATTGGCCCGTGTACTGTTCAAAAAAGCAGATTTAACTATGGCTCTGAACGGTGCCCTGGCAGGTCTGGTAGCAATTACTGCTGAACCTTCTACCCCAACTGCCCTGCAAGCTACCCTGATCGGTGCTATCGGTGGTCTGCTGGTGGTTGTGGCTATCCTGACTCTGGATAAACTGAAAATCGACGATCCAGTGGGTGCGATCTCCGTGCACGGTGTAGTGGGTCTGTTTGGTGTTCTGGTTGTGCCTGCCACCAAAGCAGAAGCCACTTTAGTGGGTCAGCTGGTCGGTGCTGCAACCATCTTCGTTTGGGTGTTTGTATGTTCCCTGATCGTGTGGGGCATCCTGAAAGCTGTGATGGGCATCCGTGTCAGCGAAGAAGAAGAGTACGAAGGTGTGGACTTGGCAGAATGTGGTATGGAAGCATACCCAGAGTTCACCAACAAATAATCATGCCTGCATGATGTAAAAAGGGCCCTGCGGGGCCCTTTTTTATTTGGCGAACTTTCCCCTGCAGCGGCAATCAGAGTCAGACTTTCATAATTGCAGGCCCAGGGTTATAGTGCGCTGCCCGTTTTAGTTTAGGATTCAGCATGTATCGTTTGTTATGTTTACCCCTGTTATTGGCGCTCAGTCTGAATGCATTGGCTGAGGCGAGCCTGAACTACGGTTTAACCACACGTTATATTCAGCGTGGTATTTATCAGACCGGTGATGATCTGGTATTAACCGGCGGAGCGGACGTGGATAAATGGGGTTTTTACGCGGGCGCCTGGGCTTATCACGGCAATTTTGAAAACAACAATTATTTTGGTTATGACCTCTACGGTGGTTATCGTTTTAATATCGGTGGCCTGAGCCTGGGTGCGGGTTATATCAGTTATAACCATGACGATAACCGCGATGCGGATTCCGAATATACGGCCAGTGCCTCCTACAGCAGTTACCGTATTACCGGTTATTGGGATGAAGCCGATCAATACCGTTATTACGAAGCCGCCGCCAATTATCAGTTCTGGGAGAAATCCGGTTTTGTATTTACCGCCGGACACCTGGATGACAACGCTACCGGTGGTCAGGTGTGGGATTACAGTGCCGCGTTTGTTGCGGCCATGCCCTCGAATGTGGATATCGAATTAAAAGTGACTCGTCAGGATAATTTGTTAAATCTGTTTACCTTAGGCATCAGCCGCAAACTGGATTTTTGATTTAACGCAGGCATAAAAAAACCGCCATTCGGCGGTTTTTTTATTCCTGTAAAAGCGTTTAGCCCTTCAGGATTTTCTGCATAAAAGGTGGCATCACTAGCGCACCTTTGTGCAGGTCGGCGGTGTAATACAGGGTTTCAAAACCGGCGTTGCGTGCATCCTGCTCGCGGAAATTCTGCATGGCACCGGATTTAATCGCCACTGTGCAGCTCCACCAACCTGTGGGGTAAATAGGCTGTGGGAAGGGGAAGGTATTCACCTCAATAAAACCGGCGCTGCGTAAATCCACATACATTTGTTTGATAATGCTGGCGGTGTGAAATAACGGCGATTCACTCTGGCCAACCAATACGCCGTCATCACCCAGTGCATCAAAACAGGCTTTGTAAAAATCTTCAGCAAATAAACCCACGGCCGGGCCAACCGGATCGGTGGAATCCACAATAATCACATCCAGTGAGCCTTTGGGGGCGTCCTGAATCCATTTGATGCCATCAATCCACATAAGCTTGGCGCGTGGGTCGTTGTTGGATTCACATAATTCAGGGAAATATTTTTCCGAAGCGCGGGTCACGGCTTCGTCGATATCAATCTGGAAAACCTCTTCCACGCCTTTGTGTTTTAACACCTCACGCAGGGTGCCGCAGTCACCGCCGCCGATAATCGCCACCCGTTTTGGGTTGGGGTGGGTAAACAGCGGTACATGGCTGAGCATTTCGTGGTACAGGAAATTCTCACGGCTGGTCACCATGTTGCTGCCATCAAGCACCATCAGGTTGCCGAAGGTTTCGGTTTCATACACTTCAAGGAACTGATACTGGGTTTGTTCTTCGTGCAGTTTGCGTTTGATTTTGAGGGAGAAGGCGGAACCGTCGGCGGCCATAACCTCAGAAAACCAGGTGTTGTCGATTTGGCTCATGGGCAATCCTGTACATGCGGGAACAAAGAGGGGCGAAAGGTTAGCGGTTTTAGCCGGTCATGGAAAGAAAAGCAGGGATTAAAATTGAACGAAACCAGGGGCTGGGCCACGCTGGTTCGTCCAATGCGGGGACCATCACCTTAACTAAGCTGTGCGCAAAAATAAAGCATCAGGATCACGCTTTGCACAGAATTGGCGCAATTTAATGCGGTATAAGGTTAGGCCAGTTTTGCCAACCGTGTTTTCTGACTGGCATAGCTCAGATCATGGGCTATATATATCTAGCTTGCAGAAAGAGAGCTGACAGACATCAAAGGAATATGAGGGACTGCATATGTCAGAAGACGAACTTGAACCTATGGATGATATGGAATCTGAAACTCCGGTTGCAGAAGAAAAACCCGATATGGACTACATAGGCAGCTCAGACGAAAGCGCGATGCGCTCCCTGGCTTCCCGTGAAAAACTGCGTAAACAAATGGAAATGGATATGCAGCGTTTTCTGAGTCAGGGTGGCAAGGTGCAGGAAATTGCCGATAACGTCATGGGTGATCCACCACGTAAACCCCAGTCTAACTACGGTTCGCGCCCGATTTAATGTTCCCGTTGTGGGCATAGTGCGCAGTAAACGCCTGTTTACCGGAAGAACTACACATTCCGGACAGGCGTTTGTCATATTGACTATTTTGGACGTTGTCAAAGGCCTCTCCGACCACTAAGGTTCCAGCCCAGCAGTTACGCTTCAGCGCCGTTACAACAATAAAAAAGGCACACACCATGAAGGATCATCTCGTTATATGCCTGTTACTGGCCTGTACCAGTATCAGCAGCCATGCCGAAGTTTTAATGCAGGAAGCCGATTTACAAGACTGGTCCGGCCTGACGATAACCGGTGCCACCCAATATGACCGGGTGATGGATCTTGAACAGGGGGTTGTGCTGCGTGCCGAGAGCCATGCCAGCGCCTCGGGTTACGAATACCGTAACCGGGTTGATCTGAAAAAAACGCCGGTGCTGACCTGGCAATGGTCGGTAGAATCCTTCCCCCACTTCTCCCGTGTGAATGATTCAGGCATTGAAGGCACGGTGACTGAGTTTGATGAGCAAAGCAAAAGTGGTGATGACTATGCGGTGCGGGTTTCCGTAGGCCGTTACAGCTTTTTTGGTGCCAAGGTTATCCATTATGTCTGGTCCAGCCAGCAGAAATCCGGTGCGGCCTGGAAAAGCGCCAGCAACCCCGACAGCGTTATCCTCGCGGTGAGTGGCAAAGAAACCCCCGCGCAGCGCTGGCAAACCGTGCGGCGTAATATCCGTCAGGACTGGCAAAAAGCCTTCGGTGAGAAAATCGACCGCATAGATTTTGTCAGCATCATGACCGACACCGACGATACCCAGGGTAAGGCCGTTGCCTATTACGGCGATATGGCCTTTGTGGCCCAGTAAAACCCCGTAAAATCCTGCCCCGGCTGTTATGCCATCTATACTCGCAACATGGGTCAGATGGCAGACAGCAGCAACCTCGGACGCGGCTTTGACCGCACCCAAGCCGAGAACGTCGTAAAACGCTTTTTAGCGGTGAATACACTGCGGCTGGAGCGTGCCCGTCAGGCCCTGACCGACCGCCAGTTACACTTTCTCAGTGCCCTGCCGCTGTTTTTCCATACCAACCACGAAAAATTACCCGGTTTCACTGGTCATGATTGTCCCAGTGGCGTGGCCCGTTATACCGCCGGCAAAGACGATGTGCGTTCGGCCATGGCGCTGTATTTTGGTTATCAGTATCAGCAACGCCGCCGCGGCGAAGTGCGCATTAAAAGTTTATTTGCCATGGGCAGCAGTGGCAGCCTTGGCCATTCAGGTGGCAGCGATCTGGATATCTGGATTTGCCATGATCCGAAATTAACGGCCATTGAAATCGAAGCCCTGCAGCATAAATGCAAAGGTGTAGAAAAAGCCGGTGCCGATGTGGGCCTTGAGGTGCATTTTTTCCTGATGGATGCGGAGCGTTTCCGCCGTGGTGAACGGCGTGATTTAAACGGCGAAGACTGCGGCAGTGCCCAACACCAGTTATTACTCGATGAGTTTTACCGCAGCGCCATTTTACTCGCCGGTGCTTACCCTATCTGGTGGATAGTGCCGCCGCACATGGAAGAGCAATACGATGATTTTGTATATCGCTTAGATAAACAGGGTTATATCCAGCAGGATGATGTGATTGATTTTGGCGGCGTGGGGGAAATACCCGCCGGTGAATTTATCGGTGCCGGTATGTGGCAGTTATACAAGGGCATTGAATCGCCCTATAAATCCATTCTGAAATTATTGCTCACCGAAATTTATGCCAGCAGTTACCCCTATATTCAGCCGATTTGTCTCGACTTTAAAAAACTGATTTACGACGTTGAATATCCCCTGAAAAAACTCGATCCCTACCTGCTGTTATACAACCGTTTGGAGCAATACCTGCTCGCCCGTGAGGAACTTGACCGCTTAGAGTTGGTGCGGCGCTGCCTGTATTTCAAAGCCAATGTCAAAATGAGCCAGGCGGGGCGCAAAAATAACTGGAAACGCGATATTTTGCAGGGCCTGATCCGCGACTGGCACTGGCAGGATAATTATTTATTGCACCTTGATGCCCGCAGCCACTGGCATGTCAGCACAGTGATGGAAGAGCGCAAACAGCTGGTGGCTGAATTAATTCACAGTTATAAATTTTTAAGCCAGTTCAGCCGCCGCCATCAGCAGGAAACCCTGTTAAATGCGCGGGATATGACCCTGCTCGGGCATAAACTTTACGCCGCGTTTGACCGTAAACCCGGCAAAATTGAATTAATAAATCCCGGCATCAGCAAAGATGTTTACGAAGAAAAACTCAGCCTGCACCTGGATAAACAACACGTAAAACAAAAAATCCCGAGCATGGCCTGGTCGTTATTTATGGGCGTGGTGCGCCCGGATATGAAAGTCAGCCCGATCCGTAAATCCCACAGCCTGATTGAAGTGCTGGCCTGGGCCCATGTGAATCAGGTGATGGAATCCTCCACCCAGGTGGCTATGTATCAGGGGCGCAGCCACGCCAAAGATTACGAATTAAAAGAAATTACCAGCCGCCTGAATAATTTCCCCCTGCCGGGCAGCAAAACCGCTGATTTTGAACAGCCCCCCGCACCGCGCTGTATTTATTTATTCGTGAATGTGTTTATCGACCCCATGGGGCATTTCACCCGCAAGGGCATACATAAAATCAGCAACCGTACCGATTCTTTAGGTTTCAGCGCCCTGCGTGAAAATCTGGTTTTAACCATCGACCAACTCACCCTGAACAGCTGGAATGAAGTGTTAGTCACACGTTATGAAGGGCAAACCGCCCTGCTGCGCTGTGTGGAAGATTATTTGGTGGCCTGCCAGGGCGCAGGTGGTGATAACCTGCCGGAATTACAGGTGCATTGTTTTTGCCCGACCCGCCCGCAGGCCATTACCCGCCGCGTAAACGCCTTATTTGAAGAAATCCGCCAGTGTTTTTTTGCATCGTCCTACGGCCCCAATGCGCGTTTTGTGCTGGAAATTGCCGGGCATTACCACGTGATTTCCCAACAGGGCGGGCACCCCCTGATTTACCATTTTGAAGCCATCGGCGGTTTATTAACCCACCTGCAAAAACCCCAGCCCGGTTACAGCCAGATAGTGCTCGACAGCCACGCCTTGCGTGGCACGCCGTTAAAACTCATGTGTGAAAATACCCACCCGGGGCGCATCCAGGTGTATTACATCAAACGCGGTGAGCTGGCCTCGGTATATGTGCTCGACGAACGGGGTTCCCTGTCGAGCTGGCAAACCCCCTTTTACAACGAAGCGAGTTTATTAAACCCCCTGCATCATTTTTTACGCCAGGTGGAATACCGAGAAAACCGCCACCGTTACAGCGACCCGGAACAGGTGCAGGAACGCATTATCGAATACCACGAAATTCAGTTGCCCGAAGGGGAGCAGGGCATGCGCCTGCGCCCAACCCGCCCCCATGAGGGTTTTGGCCGCGCGCGTTTTTATGACATCCACGCCCAGGTGGATTTTGATGCACAAAACCGCCTGAGTTTTACCCTGATTTGCCAGCGTGAAGAATTTTCCGATCTCGACCACGGCGATGACGTTTACCGCGCCGTGGCGCAGCATTTATTTAACCTGCGCAAAAGCGGCGAGTTATACCCGATTTACATCACCGACCTCTCCATCGCCGACCGCCTGCACCAGCGCGATAAACGGCAAATTCTGCAAACCTCCCGTTACCTGATTTACAAACTGCGCCTCGAGCGTGAACTGAATAAGGCCCTCGCCAGGCTGAAGTTGCCGCCGCCGGATAGTGTGATCGACTGACAAACAATAGTGGCGAAAAAGTATTCCTGTTAATCTCCCCGGCCTGTTTTTAATAAAGGGAATTACTATGGCAATGCGCCCGCAGCATTATTTATTATCGTTGCTCTTTTTTTGTAGTTGGCAGGTTAATGCAGATAACGAATCAAGGAAGGCATATTTCATCCTTGCGCAGCAGTTGCGTGCGGCTTGTTACACCCCAGTGGTGATGTACTCAAATGCCGTTGCTAAAAATAAAACATCTCAAGTAGATGTAATAAAAGGGGTAATGCTGGCCAGCAAGACGGAAATAGCTGCATTGAAGATCATACCTGACTTGCCTGTTTGCGAAGACGATGTGTTATGTAAACAGGCTAAAATAGCACGCGATGCGGCTATTGCCTCCCAAGCAGGTACGGTTAGCTACCTAGGTACATTGGAAAATCAAGATGCGGCCCCTGACGGATCGGCAGAGAACAAAAAAGCATTAATGGATACAGTCATAGATGGTCATCAAAAGTTGGTACAGGGGTTATTTCATAGTCATAAACTGGATTATCTGAATCGCATGCCAAAGGTTCCTATCGATATCGATGGTTATACATTCGATATGTTGATGATGAATTCCTATGCAGTATTGAATGATTTATTGGCTCTGCTAAAGACAGAGGCGCAAGCTACGCCAGAAGAGGTTAATAAAAAAATCGGCGAGTACCAGAAGGTGATTTCTGACAATTCAAAAGCGACTATGGATGCGGTACATGGGTTGCGGGGGTTGCTGGTTCTTATGGCGATGGATAAAAACTATACCGTCAAGAACACAGAATTAGATGAGGAAATAAAAGCCTTTGTGCTCGAAAGTCAGACCTTTCTTGATGCACATAATCAGCGTATGCAGGATATATTGGCCCAAGCACAACAGGCTTTTGCAGTATCTGAACGTGAACAGATACTGTCTGAGTCTATAAAGCTCGTAGCGTACCTAGCGATTCTTGAACAACTGAACGATAGGTGGCTCGCGAAATATCGCAAATATGCTTATCAGGCGATTTTGCTAGGCGCTAAGAATGCGCGTAGCCCTGCCCAAGACGCTACCCCATGAATCCCCGCTCCGCCATTCACCTTAACCCGGGACGCTGCCATTTATCTGGTAGCTGTTATGGCCTTCCCCTATAATCCAGCCTTTGTCCATTTTGTGGTGCCGGTATGCGCATATTCATCCTGATAACCCTGCTCGCCCTTGCGGCTTGTGGTCAGAAAGGGGCCCTGTATATGCCAGCAGAACCGGCCAGCCCACAACCCGCTTCTGAAGAGCCAGTGAAACCATGAGTCAGTTTTTTAAATACCAGCAGGGTGAGTTGTTTGCCGAAGGTGTAGCGGTCAGCACATTAGCTGATAAGTTCGGCACCCCGCTTTATGTTTACAGCCGTGCGGCCTTAACCGCCCACTATCAGGCCTATGCCGACGCCCTGGGCAGTTTCCCCGGCATGGTGTGTTACGCAGTGAAAGCCAACTCCAACATTGGGGTGCTGAATGTGCTCGCCAAATTAGGTGCGGGTTTTGACATCGTTTCCCGCGGTGAGCTGGAGCGTGCCCTCAAGGCTGGCGCTAACCCTGCCAAAGTCGTGTTTTCCGGTGTGGGCAAACAGGCTGACGAAATGCGTTTTGCCCTGGAAGTGGGTGTGCACTGCTTTAACGTGGAATCCCCCGCTGAGCTGGAGCGCCTCAACGACGTGGCCGGCGAAATGGGCAAAAAAGCCGCGATTTCCATCCGCGTAAACCCGGACGTAGACGCCCAGACCCACCCTTACATTTCCACCGGTCTGAAAGAAAACAAATTTGGTATCGATATCCAGCTCGCCCCTGAGGTGTATGCCCGCGCCAAGCAGCTGCCAAATATTGAAATCAAAGGTGTGGATTGCCACATCGGCAGCCAGTTAACCCAGCTGCGCCCCTTCCTCGATGCCCTCGACCGCGTATTGGCCCTGGTGGATAAACTCGCGGACATGGGTATTAACATCGAGCACCTGGATTTAGGCGGCGGTTTAGGTGTGACCTACCGCGATGAAACTCCGCCGACCCCGGCACAGTACCTCAGCGCGGTGAAAGAAAAACTCGCCGGCCGCACGCTCAGCATCATCCTTGAGCCGGGCCGTTCTATCGCTGCTAACGCCGGTATTTTTGTGACCACGGTGGAATACCTCAAATGCACCGAGCACAAAAACTTCGCCATCATCGATGGTGCGATGAACGATTTAATCCGCCCGGCCCTGTACGGTGCCTGGCAGGACATTGTGGCGGTGAAAGAAAACAGCAGCGCCCAGAAAATGAAATACGATCTGGTTGGCCCCGTGTGTGAAACCGGTGACTTCTTAGGTAAAGAGCGTGAACTGGCCATTGAGCAGGGTGACTTACTGGTGGTGAAAAGCGCCGGTGCCTACGGCTTTGTGATGGCCTCTAACTACAATACCCGTAACCGTCCTGCTGAAATCATGGTGGATGGCAACGAATGTTATGTGGTGCGCGCGCGCGAAACCTTTGAATACCAGTTCTCACTGGAAAGCATACTGCCAGCCTAGGGGGCACCATGTTATTACGCTTCAGCAAAATGCACGGTCTGGGCAACGACTTCATGGTCGTTGACTTAGTGACCCAGCATTTTGTTTTCCGCCCTGAACTGGTCCGTCAGCTTGCCGACCGTAACTTCGGCATTGGTTTCGACCAGTTATTAATTGTTGAGCCGCCCTCCAGCCCGGAGATGGACTTCCGCTACCGGATTTTTAACGCCGATGGCAGCGAAGTGCAGCAATGTGGCAACGGCGCCCGTTGTTTTGCGCGTTTTGTACACGATGCGCGCCTTACCGCCAAAGCCACCATCAATGTTGAAACCAAAAGCGGCCCTATCGTTTTGACCCTTGAGCCAGACGGCGAAGTGGTCGTGAACATGGGCCCACCGCGTTTTGAGCCCAAAGACCTGCCCCTGGATAAACCCGCCCGCGCGGAAAAATACCAGGTGGAAGTGCCGCTCAATGAGGGCAGCACAGTGGTGGAATTTGGCGCTGTATCCATGGGTAACCCCCATGCGGTGATTCTGGTGGACGACGTTAACAGCGAACTGGTCAACCAGCTCGGCCCGATTCTGGAAAACCACCCGCTCTTCCCGGAGCGCGTCAACGTTGGTTTTATGCAGATCAAAAACCGTGGTGAAGTCATACTGCGGGTGTATGAGCGTGGTGCCGGCTGGACCCTCGCCTGCGGCACAGGTGCCTGCGCTGCCATGGTCGTGGCCCGTGCCTGGAACCTGATCGACGATGCCGCCCAGGTACACCTGCCCGGTGGCACACTCACTATCCGCTGGCCCGGCGAAGGCCCGGTATTTATGAAAGGCCCGGCAACCCGCGTATTTGAAGGACGTATTCCGGTATGAGTCACCCCGAGCATCAGGACGATATCAGCGCCGCCGCGGTGGCGCGTTATCTGAAAAATAATCCGAATTTTTTTCAGGCCTATCCTGATGTGGCGGCCAATTTACAGGTACCCCATGAAACCGGCGAAGCGGTTTCCCTGATGCAATATCAGGCGCGGGTACTGCGTGATAAAAACCAGACATTGCACAAACGCCTGCAACAGCTGGTGGATAACGCACGCCGTAACGACCGCCTGTTCGACCGGACCCGCACCCTGATTCTGGAAATCATGGACGCAGATAACCTCGACGCCCTCGATGCCGCCCTGCAAAGTGCTATGCGTTCCCTCTACAGCGTGGATCAGGCCTGCCTGATTCTGTTTGTGCCCGTCACCGGCAGTAATGTGCGCCAGGTGCTGGATGCTGATATCCACAACCAGATGTGCCTGCCGTTTGGCAATAAACATGCGTTTTGTGGCCAGCTGGATACACCTTCCATGGCGCAGTATTTCAGCGATAAATCGAAAATCGGCTCCATGGCCGCCTGCATGCTGGGTAACCATTACGGCATATTTGCACTCGGCCACCACGATAGCCAGTACTTCAAAAGCTCCATGGATACCCTGTTCCTCGATTTTGTCGGCGAAGTATTAAGCCGCCGCCTGCGCGCCTGGTTGTAATGCATAACGGCATCCGCCTGATTACCTTTGATCTGGATGACACCCTGTGGGATGGCACAGAGGTCATCCTCAACGCCGAGGCCGCCATGCAGGCCTGGCTGGCTGAAAATGCCCCCGGTGTGCTGGCCCGTTACAGCCCGCAGGAATTACGCGAGCTTAAATTCGCCTTCGCGCGGGAAAACCCGCAAATCCTGCATAAAGTCAGCGAAGTACGCCAAAAATTCCTCGCCTGGTTATTCAGCGAAATGGGTTACGCCACCCCACATGCCATGGCCGCGGATTGTTTTAATGCGTTTTATCAGGCGCGCCAGCAGGTGCGTTTATTCAGCGGTGTAAAAGGTTTGCTGGCGGGTTTGCAGCAGCATTACCGCCTTGCGGCGCTGACCAACGGTAACGCCAATATCCGGCAAATTGGCCTGCAGGATTATTTTGAATTTTGTTTTTGCGCGGAAGATTTTTCCGCCCCTAAACCCGCGCCGGATTTATTCCTCGCCACCGTCAAACACTCAGGCCTCAAACCCCATGAAATTCTGCACGTGGGTGACCACCCCGAGCACGATATTCGCGGTGCCAGTGCGCTGGGTTTTAAAACCTGCTGGTTAAACGATGGCAAACGCCCCCTGCCTGAAAATCTGCAGCCGGATTATGAAATCCGCCATATTCAGGAACTGGCCGCCCACCTGCTGAAATGAATCTTTGAGCCGTGGCAGCTGCCGTCTAGAATGGGCATATTGTCATTTGCGGAATGCCCTATGCGCCCCCTGGCTGTTGTGCTTTTTTGTTTACTGAGTATTGGCCGCCCCGCCTTTGCCCAGGAAAAAACCCTGTATTTAAGCTCCCTTAACTGGCCGCCCTACAGCCAGCAGGGCCTTGAACAGGGTGCGAGCGTGGCGGTGGCCAAAGCCGCATTTGCCGCCATGGGTTATCGCCTGGTGGTGGATTTTTACCCCTGGAGCCGCACCCTTAACCTGGCCAACGATGCACACAGTAAATATGCCGGTTATTTCCCCGAATATTATGCTGAGCAATTAACCGAACATTTTATTTTTTCCGACCCCATCGGCAGTGGCCCGCTGGGTTTTGCCGAGCAGCATAACCAGCCCCATATCTGGCAGAATCTCGAAGAATTAAGCGCCTATACCATTGGCATAGTGCACGATTACATCAACACCGCCGAACTCGATGGCCTGCTGGCAAAAGGCGTGCTGCATGGCAGTGAAGTGACTAACGATAAATTAAACCTGCTTAAACTCGCCAATGGGCGCATTGATTTAGCCGTGATCGACCAGAACGTGATGCACTACCTGCAATACAGCGACCCTGAAGTCAGCGCCGTGCAAAATAAACTCAGCTTTAACCCGCATATACTGGAAAACAAACAACTCTATGTGTGTTTTAAAAAATCCCATGCCCAACTGGCCGAAATCTTTAATCAGGGTTTAAAGAAGATTGATGCGCAGAAAATCCAGGCGGAATATCTGGCGAAGATGCGCTGATCAGATGCTGAATTAAACGGCTTTTAAATCCCGTATTTTCTTTTTCTGGGAAGGGACTTCCCAGACCCTTCCTTCGCTCACACTGCTGCTTGTTTCCGATTTTTTAGGCGCGCCATTACGCCCACGCGCCATGGGGCATCCATGCCCTGCTTCGCCGGCGCTTTGCTGGCATCCATGCCAGCTACGGGCTATGGCGCTTTAAAAAACCGGCGCAGCAAGTTCGCATTAAGTGTTCTGAATGAACGCCGTGATAAATCGGCACAAACAAAAAACCCTGAATGAATTTATATTTCATTCAGGGCTTTCTCATTTTGGAGTTAGGTGAGGGGTTATTAACGCAGATATTATTGGGTTTTAATTACCGTGGCTTTTAAATATTGGCCATATCCGTTTACTGTCCATAATAAAAGGCCATTACCGCCAGCCTGGCATACATATTCCTGGGAAAGGGTTTTGGCTTCTTGCACATTTCTCGGCCCGTATGCACTGACGGGGGTTTTAGTAAATTCCATAAGGCCAAGTTCGATGTAAGGTTTTGATGGTTCGGTTGTAAAAATATTAAACTCACAATTTGGTGGAAGTGCAGCAAGGGGCGCTGTGTCGCCGGTTTTTATAAAAGAGGTACTGGGTGAGCAGCCTACGAGCATAGAAGCCGCCAGTAAAACGGAAATGTAAGTAGCGTGTTTTTTCATAAACATCCTGTATCTATTTTTGCCAGAGAAAATTAATAGGGTGAAAAATTTCGGCGCCCACAGTACTAATAATGGTATTAACGTGCAATAAATGCCCCGACACCCGACACCCGACACCCGACAGCCGACACCCGACACCCGACACCCGACACCCGACTCATTGACCCCTTTCATTCCGGCCATGGCCGCTACAGGCAATGCCCTGTGTATGAGCACTGCCTATTGTGTGCACAGCAGTCAGGCCCGAAGGTCCAGGGAACCTCTGAATAACTCGGTGCCCGCGACGTTGTGCCAGATATGCATGCTGTTATCTGCCCGCCCGCTGCATTTACCAATAACAATAAGAGAGATAACAACATGCAATATGTCCGTTATATGGGTGCCGCCCTGCTCAGCCTTGGGCTGGGGGGCTGCATCGCAGAATTACCCGGTGATTTCCCCGAGCAGGATGGCCTGTGTACAACCGATGCGCAGCGCGAAAGCGCCCGTGCGCTTTCGGCGCAGAATTTTCCGCAGCCTGCGTTACAGCGTTTATTGCGCAATGGTGAGTTGATCTGGCAACAGGGCAACAGCAGTGTGCCGCAGTTAAACCCCGGCGATATTATTACCCTGCAGGGCACAGGTTTTGGTGCCGGCCCGGAAATTGATTTCAGCAAAATTATGCTGGGCAATACCCGTATTCTGGAAACTGACCTGCGCATGTTCAAACAGGAACTGGCGGTGAATGACCAGGTGAATTTTGAAACCAGCGAGCAGGTGGATAGCTGGCCAAAAAATATTCTCAGCTGGCAGGATGATCAGATTCAGTTCCGCGTGCCCGACCACGCCACCGGCGGCGCGTTAATTGTGCAGGTGCAAAAACGCACCGGCGCAAATGATTCCCTCACCAAACCCGGTGAAAAACACAATGTGATTGATGCACAAACCGCACGTATTATTGACGATAACTTCAGCCACGAATGTGATGTGATTTCGCAGTTATCCGCCACTAAAAGCACCACAGCTTTAAATGTGCAGGTAAATAACCCGCAATTTGCCGCGCTGCTGGAAAAAGGCCGTCAGGTTTTCTGGAGTTATGACTACAACATAGGTGTTGCGCACAGCGTGCGTAAACTCGATTGGAATGCGATTTTTAATTATCAGGCTACCGACCCGATTACCGGCAAAAAAGCCGACCCGGCTTTATTATTTGGTGCGGTCAAAACTGTGCCCGGCCAAGTGCCGGATGAAGCCATTAACGATGTGTATTTCCCCTCTTATCCTATGCCCACGCCGATTCCCGGTTTATTAAGTGTGGGTGATCCGTTATACGCAGGTAATACCCGCAACAGCGGTTGGGTGGGTTACCGGTATGCGCAGGCGAATGAGCCCTATAAAGGCAAAGGTGAATGGATAGGTTTTAACTGTGCTTCCTGCCACGGTTATCAGATCAGCTATGAAAAAGCCCCCGGTGAGCAAATCACCAAAGTGATTCCCGGTTTGCCTAACCCTAAATGGTCGATGAAATGGACAGTGCTGCAAACCCTGTTAAATAAATTCGACAGTATTTCCATTACCGAAGCCGGCCCAAGCTGGATGCCCGGTGATAAAGCCATCGAAAAAGATATGTTGTTGTATCACATGCCCGCCGGTGCCGGTGAACATAACATAGTGCGTAAAGTGGGTGAGGGCAGCCACACCGACAACGATTACCAATTCTCGCCGATTACAATTCCCAACGTGACGAATTACATGGCTATTCGCCGCTCATTAAGCCACAGCGAAAGTTATGTCGGTTTTGAAGGCAGTTATATTCACAGTGAAGAGCCGGACGGCGCCCAGGGCGCGATGCAAAAAGAATGGTTAGAGGCTTTAACCGCTTATATGACCACACTTGATGCCGACGATAGCGATTTGCGTAATGTGGGTTTATTCCGCTGGTTAAAAAGCAAAGACAAACTCGCTACCCAAACCGGTAATGCCAGCCTCACGGAAGGTGAATTTGTGCAGACCGGCTGGCAGCAATTTGCCGGGGTTAACAGCGTAGTGCAGCAGGGCAAAGCGATTTTTGATAAACGCTGCGCCAGTTGCCACACAGATAATGTTGGCGCTAATACCAACGAGCAGATGATTCCGTTAAATCAAGTGGGGCGTTTTTTCACCCCGACGATTTATCAGAAAGAAATGCAGTCGGTGCGTGCGACTTTCCTGCGTGATTTATATTGGGTACAAAACCGCGGTTTATTAAGTGATGGCCACGTGCGCAACCTGGAAGATTTAGTGGATGTTGCACGCTGCACACCGGGCTCAGGTTTGTATAACCAGTATTACACCCTGCATGCACCTGTGCGCCCTGCGCCGGGCAGTGCTGACCAACCCATCACCACACCGGATTTAAACCGCAAAGGCGATGTATTCCGTGTGCCTAAATCCAGTTACATCACCAAATTGGATAAAGGTTACAAACGCAATTTATTTATCGAACGGCATAAATATTTTGTGACAGTGCCATGGGATGCCAATAACTATTATTGGGATTACCAAAAAATGCGCGCCGAATACGGCCCTGCGGAAATGGGCAGCGCAGCACCGATTGGTATGCCAGCGGCACCACACCCCTGGTGTGCAGGCAGTGGTGAGCGTCAGGCGCTGGTGGAGTATTTGTTGACCTTATAAATGCAATACGCTTTAAGGGAGACGTCAGACGCTGCAAGCAGGCTGCATGAAGCTTGAAGCCGGAAGTCTGAAGTCTGAAGCTTGCAGCAAAAAATAAAAAAGGAGGTGCGCGATGCGCACCTCCTTTTTTATTGGCAGTCATTACGCTTTCTGGCCCTGAAAATACATGCCACGCCTAGCATAAAATGGTTAATTCATAATGGCGATTTTTGAAATCACAGGATTATGAATATTTGTTAATTACAGTTTCTAGCAATATATTGTTGAGCCAATATAATCTGTTCATCATTGCTAACTTCTCTAGTATAGGAGCGATAGTATTCATTTATGTGTGCTTTAAGCAGCGGGTCTATATATTTCCTTTCATAATTTCTAACGGATTCTATACATGTTTCGGATAATTCATAGTCGGTATTATTAATTAACGGGCATCTGCTATTGGTAATGCGAGTCAACTCATCTTCTGACTTATTACTTCCTTTGTAGGCTCTCGGGATAGTGTCTCTACAGGAAATACTTAAATTTAAATCATTATTTACATCGCAAAGGCGTGCTACTAGGTTGCGCGTGGCTTCTTTTTTATATGCTATAAAATCTTGTTTATATGATTCTGAATATTTATCTTCAGAGTGAGAGCTAATCGTTGAAGCTAATCCGCATTTAATTAACCGGAATACATTGTCTCTAAATACATGCTCATTAAGATTTTTAATGTCGCCCTCAGGATTTGAGCAGGAAACTAAGGTTAAGTAGGAAATTAGAAATAGCTTTTTCATGTGCGGCATCTGATAAATTCCGTATTAATTTAGTAGATTTTTTCTGGAAAATATCCATCTATCTTGCTTTTTAGGTCGTATTCGATAATTATTTTATTCCATACTTTTATATTTTCAAAATCATCATAAGTATTTCGCTGGAATTTTGTTGCTAGAAGTATATAGGATGATAGATTGTTGAACTCTTCAATATTTTCTTGATTTAAGTATTTTATTAGAGATTTATGCAGGTTGTTCCATGCTTCAAGAGTTGCATTTGCTTGGATATTTAGTTTGTTGGTAATTACATCATTTAAATTCCTGTCGATATACATATCAATGGATGATGAGAAATTTTTAAATGACATAATAAAGAAATTAAGGTTTTGTCTTATTTCTATTGCATGGTCAAGTTTTTTTGATGTTAATAATTGTTTTTTCCAATGTATGGCTACATAAAGTCCTGAAGAACCAATTATGATGGTTAGTAAGTCACATATGGCTGCAGATAGTTCTGCAATGTTTTTGGTTATTTCAAAATTAATAAAAGCAATGGAGCCGATGAGCACTCCATAGGCAATGCCAAAGAATAACCCGGCAATAAGCCAGTAATGCTCGTAATATTTCATTGCTCTTCCTAAGCTAGCCAGTACCAAATAGGGGGTTGCCCTCCTTGGTTTAAAATCAGAGAGTAACTTTTTTACCTGATTTATCTGAATAATTTCCAGTGATTATCATGATAGTGTCGATTAACCACCAAATAGTAAAACCTCCAAAAGTGATTAACATGAGAATGCCTGTTCCAATTTTACCTGTAGCGAATCGATGTAAACCGAACATGCCGAAAAAAATACATAGTAATAGAATGAGCATTCCATTTGAGCCATTAATATTGATTGATCCGGAGTTGATGCCTTGTTGTGCGCCACACTTAGGGCAAGCAAGAGCAGTTTCATGTATTTCGGCTGCGCATCCTCTGCAATAAACCATTCTGGTCATCTTTATTTCCTTTTTAGTATGTGGATTAACGTTTGAGTTTGTTTACGTGGAAATTGTATTATTGTGAATAAGCTAAAAAACCCGCCAAATGGCGGGTTTTTTATTTGCATTTATTTATGCGATTTTTAGCATAGCGTCCAGCGTCCAGCGTCCAGCGTCCAGCGTCCAGCGTCCAGCGTCCAGCGTCCAGCGTCCAGCGTCCAGCGTCCAGCGTCCAGCGTCCAGCGTCCAGCGTCCAGCGTCCAGCGTCCAGCGTCCAGCGTCCAGCGTCCAGCTTAGCGCTGCGCCAGCTTCGCCTTTGCGCGTTGCGCTGCCGCACGCACCTGCGCCGGTGCTGTGCCACCTAAGTGATTACGCGCCGCTACAGAACCTTCTAAGGTCAGCACTTTAAATACGTCGTCGTTAATCACATCGCTGAACTGACGTAATTCTTCGAGGCTCATCTGGCCTAAATCCTTACCGGTTTTTACACCGTAGGCGACGGATTTACCGACAATTTCATGGCTGTCGCGGAAGGGTACGCCTTTACGCACTAAATAATCGGCGAGGTCGGTGGCGGTGGAAAAACCACGGATAGCCGCTTCGCGCATGATGTCTTTTTTCGGGGTGATGGCCGGCACCATGTCGGCAAAGGCCCGCAGGCTGCCACGCAGGGTGTCCACCACATCAAAAATTGGTTCTTTGTCTTCCTGGTTGTCTTTGTTGTAGGCCAGGGGCTGACCTTTCATCAGGGTCAGCAGGCTCATCAGGTGGCCAAATACACGGCCGGATTTACCGCGGACCAGTTCCGGTACGTCGGGGTTTTTCTTCTGCGGCATGATGGATGAACCTGTGCAGAAGCGGTCCGGCAGGTTGATAAAGTTAAACTGGCTGCTGGTCCATAACACCAGTTCTTCGCTGAAACGCGACAGGTGCATCATGATCAGGGAGCCGGCGCTGGCAAATTCGATGGCGAAGTCGCGGTCGGAAACCGAATCCAGGCTGTTTTCGGTGGGGGCATCAAAACCGAGTAACTGGGCGGTGTAGGCGCGGTCGATCGGGTAGGTGGTGCCGGCCAGGGCGGCGGCGCCCAGTGGCATAATGTTTACGCGCTTGCGGCAGTCCTGCAGGCGGGCGTAATCACGCTCGAGCATTTCGTTCCAGGCCAGCAGGTGGTGGCCGAAGGTCACGGGCTGGGCGGTTTGCAGGTGGGTGAAACCGGGCATGATGGTGTCGGCTTCGCGCTCGGCTAATTCAGTCAGGCCCTGTTGCAGGCGGGTTAATTCGGCGCTGATGGCATCGATTTCATCACGCAGGTAAAGGCGGATGTCGGTGGCCACCTGGTCGTTACGGCTGCGGCCGGTGTGCAGTTTTTTACCTGTGATGCCGATTTTCTGGGTCAAGACGGATTCGATGTTCATGTGCACATCTTCCAGCGCCACGGACCATTCAAACTTGCCCGCTTCGATATCCGCTTTGATTTCGCCCAAACCCTGGATGATGGCGTCACGTTCGGCTTCGGTTAATACACCCACTTTGGCGAGCATAGTGGCGTGGGCGATGGAGCCCTGAATATCCTGCGCGTACATGCGCTGGTCGAACTGCACGGAGGCGGTAAAACGCTGTACAAACGCATCGGTGGCTTCGCTGAAACGGCCGCCCCAGGCGGAGTTGGTGCTGTTGTTGGATGTGCTCATGCTGGTACCCGAAGTCAAAATTGCCGCGATTATACCCTTTTAGCGCAAAAAACTTGAGGTTCGTCGCCCACTCAATCGCCATTTATTGTAAAGCGGGTAGACTGGCAGGCTCGCAAGGGGGGCTGATATGCAAAATGAACAGAATGATGTGCAGGAGCTGATACCGGATTTGTGTCAGGTGCAGGCCATTTTATGGCTGATTCTGTTCAGTGAGGCCTTAGTGGTGGTGCTGCTGATGCTGGTGACGCCGGATTTTGATTTCAGCTGGCAGCGTTTTGCGACTATGAGTTTTTACGTGCAGTGGGTGGTGCTGGTGACCGCCGCCTGCCTGTGCCGGGTGCGCCTGCATGTGCGCCAGTTAAGTTTGCGGCAATTGCTGATGATAAGTTTTGGCCTGATTTTGCTGGTTAACGGCATCGTCAGCCTGGTGACATTACTGATTATGGATACCCCGTTGCGCCCCGGTATTGATTGGATTTGGCTGCTGCGTAATGAGGTGATTGCCGCCATCGTGGGCGGGGTATTGCTGAATTTCTTTTATGCACAAATGCAGTGGCGTTTGCAGGCGCGCAGTGAAATGCAGGCGCGTGTGCAGGCCTTGCAGTCGCGTATCCGCCCGCATTTTTTATTTAACAGCATGAATATTATCGCCAGTTTAATTCACGAAAATCCTGATAAAGCTGAACAGGCGGTGGAGGATTTATCGGAACTTTTTCGCGCCAGTTTAAAAGAGGCCGGGGTGCAGGTACCCATGGCCCAGGAAATCGCCCTGTGTGAAAAATATTTAAATATCGAAGGCCTGCGCCTCGGTGAGCGCCTGCGGGTGCACTGGCAGCGCGGGGCATTGCCGGATAATGCGCCCATTCCCCTGTTAACCCTGCAACCCCTGCTGGAAAACGCCATTTACCACGGCATAGCTCCGGCGGCGCAGGGTGGTGATATTTATATCCGCCTCGCCTATGAAGCGGGCTGGGTGAAAATTCAGGTCGACAATACCCTGCCCGGCGAGCAAAAAGGCGCACGCCATGAAAAGGGCAATAAAATGGCCCTGGAAAATATCCGCTACCGTTTGCAGGCGTTATTTGGCGAAAGTGTACGCATGCAGCAGTTTTCCGACGGGCAATTATTTAGCATGTGCATCGAATACCCCTGGGAGCCGGTATGAACCTGCTGATTGTTGACGATGAACCCCTAGCGCGCAGCCGCTTAAAACGCCTCGCCGAACAGGTGCCGGGCTGCACTGTGCTGGGCGAAGCGGGCAATGGCCGCGAAGCGGTGGAATTAGTCGGCAGCCTCGCGCCGGATGTGGTGTTAATGGATATTCAGATGCCACTCATGGATGGCATTGAAGCGGCGCGGCATATTGCCGAACTGCAAACCCCGCCGGCGGTGATTTTCTGCACCGCTTACGATGAATATGCCCTTGAAGCCTTTAAAGTGCAGGCCGTGGGTTATTTATTAAAACCCGTGCGCGCTGAAGAACTCAGCGCCGCGTTGCAAAAATTACCCAAGGTTAACCGTGTGCAGGCCCGCCAGTTACAACAGGGCGAGCGGCGCAGCCATATCAGCGCGCGCACCCACCAGGGTTTAGTGTTATTGCCCCTTGAACAGGTGCGCTGTTTCCGCAGTGATCAGAAATACGTTTCCGTATTGCACCCCGGCGGCGAGTTATTAATTGAAGATTCCCTCAAGGAACTGGAAGACGAATTTGCTGCGGATTTTATCCGCGTGCACCGCAATGCCCTGGTGGCGCTGCGCCATGTTATCGCCCTGGAAAAAAACGAAGACGGCAGCGCAGCCCTGCTGCTGGATGGCATGCCGGAAAAAATTCAGATCAGCCGCCGCCATCTGGCGGATGTGCGTAAAACCCTCAAACATCTCTAGCTTCTAGCGTC
The DNA here is from genome assembly GCA_024234265.1 of Oceanospirillaceae bacterium. GTDB lineage: Bacteria > Pseudomonadota > Gammaproteobacteria > Pseudomonadales > Oceanobacteraceae > JACKOM01. The sequence continues at coordinate 215,878 of JACKOM010000004.1, read as the reverse complement.
TGGCCGCTCGTGGCTCGCAACTCATCACTGTTAATTGACCTCTGTGCCTGCAATTTACGCTGGGGTGCCTTATCATGGCCGCCATTGTGAATCTTGACCGGAAATTCCCATGGCACTGTTACGCATCGCGACCCGTAAAAGCCCCCTGGCCCTGTGGCAGGCAGAATTTGTAAAAGCCGAATTACAGAAATTCCACCCTGGCCTTGAAGTGGAGTTAGTCACCTTCACCACCCAGGGGGATAAAATCCTCGATGTGCCCCTGGCCAAAATTGGTGGCAAAGGCCTGTTTGTGAAAGAACTGGAAGCCGCCATGTTAGATGGCCGTGCGGATATCGCCGTGCATTCCATGAAAGATGTGCCGATGGAATTCCCCGAAGGTTTGGGCCTGGCGGTGATCTGTGACCGTGAAGACCCGACCGATGCGTTTGTTTCCAACACCTACGCCAAATTCGATGATCTGCCCCAGGGCGCCAAAGTGGGCACCTCCAGCCTGCGCCGTGCCTGCCAGTTAATGGCGGCGCGCCCGGACTTACAGATCGGCAGCCTGCGTGGCAACGTGCAGACCCGTCTCTCCAAACTCGATGCCGGTGAATTTGATGCGATTATCCTCGCCAGCGCCGGTTTAAAACGCCTCGCAATGCACGGACGTATCCGCCACGGCATCAGCGCTGAGATCAGCCTGCCCGCCGGTGGCCAGGGTGCCGTGGGCATTGAATGCCGCATGGATGATGCCGCGACACTTGCCCTGCTCAAACCCCTGCACCATCAGGACACCGCCGACCGGGTTATCGCCGAACGCGCCCTGAACCGCCGCCTGCAGGGTGGTTGTCAGGTGCCAATCGCCTGTTTCGCGGAATTACAGGGTGATGATCTGTGGCTGCGTGGTCTGGTGGGCAGTGAAGATGGCAAAGAAATTATCCGCACGGAAATCCGTGGCCCGCGTCAGGATGCCGAGCAGTTGGGTATTAGCGCCGCCGAACACCTGTTAGAACAGGGTGCCAGCCGTATCCTTGCGGCGGTTTATGGCCACGAGGTGAAATAAGTGACAGCTGTGCTGGTTACGCGGCCTGCCCATCAGGCCCAGGCCATTTGCCAGCAACTGGCCGACGCGGGTTTCAGCCCCGTGCCGGCCCCCCTGTTAGACATTGCCCCCTTACCCCTGGATGCCGTCCTGCGCCAGCAAATGCTGGACCTCGATCTGTTTGATATCGTCATCAGTGTCAGTGCCAATGCCAGCCAGTTTGCCCTGAGGCATATCGATGAGTTCTGGCCCCAGCTGCCCTTCGGGCAAAACTGGTTAGCGGTGGGGGACTCCTCCGCCCGCGCCCTGCGTCAGGCCGGCCTTGAGGTGTGGGTGCCGCAGCAACATGACAGTGAAGGTTTATTAACCGCCCCGCAGTTACAGGCGGTGATCGGCAAACGTGTACTGATTTTGCGCGGTGAAGGCGGGCGTGAAACCCTGGCCGAGGTGCTGCGTGAACGGGGCGCACGGGTGGAATATGCCAACCTCTACCAGCGTGTGCCGGTTAATTATGCCCCCGCCGAACTCTCGGCCCTGCTGCATCAGAACAATATCCGCGCCGTATTGCTGACCTCAGGTGAAGCCTGTCAGCAGTTTGCAAAACAGCTCAGTGATGATGCCCTGCTGCAGCGCCTTACCTTGATTGTTCCCAGTAAAAGAGTGCAGGATGTGGCCTTTGCCGCCGGCGCCCGCGATGTGCTGGTCAGTGACGGTGCTGACGACCAGTCCCTGGTGCAACGTCTGAGACAATGGAAGGAAACCCTACGTGACCGAGCAAATCCCTAAGTCTGCCAAATTTACTTTTGTGGCTGTGTTACTGGCGTTTATCGCCCTGCTGCTGATTGCCGGCAGTGCCAGTTATTTCCAGATGCGTTTTTTAGAGCAGCTGCGTAAAAACACCGCCCTCAACCTTGAGATCGACCGCCTCGCTGAACAGATTCAGCAACAGGCCAAAAGCCAGCAGGCTACCGCGCAGCAGGTGCAGGAGCAGCTCAGCGATGCCCGCATTCTGCGTGATGAGTTTGCCGCGATTAATCACCAGTTCCAGCAATTACCCGGCGCGCGCCGTGACGACTGGCGGCTGGCCGAAGTGGAATATCTGCTGCGCCTTGCCAGCCAGCGCCTGCAATTACAGCAGGACAGTAAAGGCGCGTCGCTGATGCTTAACGACGCCAACCGCATTCTGGGTGAAGTGGATGACCCCGGTATGCTGGGGGTGCGCAAACAGCTGAGCAGTGAAATTCAGGCCGTCAGCGCGGTCAACAATGTGGATTACCAGGGTATCTACCTGCGTATTGAAGCCCTCAAACAACCCCTTGCCAGCGTGCTGGTGCCACCGCGCAATTTCACCCCGGATGTGCCCGCCTCGCAGCAAAAACCCGATGTGTGGCAGAGTCTGCTGAATCTGGTGAGCGTGCGCCGGCTGGATCAGCCCCTGCAACTTGCCCTCACTGAAGGTGAAGGTCTGGCCCTGCAGCATAATTTGCGTTTGATGCTGGAGCAGGCCCAGTGGGCCCTGTTGCGCCGCGAACCTGTGATGTACCAGAGCAGCCTGAAAAATGCCCGCGACTGGCTGGCGCAGTTTGCGATGCAACACCAAGCGGATGCCATGCTCGATGAACTCGGCAGCCTGCAGAGCCTGAGCATCAACCCCGAATTACCGGATATTTCCGCCTCCCTTGCCCTGCTGCGCGAAGTGCAGCAACGCCGTGCATATCAGCCGGGGGGCCGGCCATGAAAACTAAGTTATTCCTGCTGTTATTGCTGCTCGCCCTGGGGGGCTTTATCGGGCACAGCATGTTACAGGGGCAGGGTTATGTGCTCATCAGCTTCCACGACTGGGTGATCGAAACCAGTTTCTGGGTGGCGGCGGCCCTGATGCTGGTGGCCAGCCTGTTATTGTTCCTGACCCTGCAGCTGGTATTGATGCTGCTGAATATCAACAGCCGTTTCCGGGTATGGCGCAGCGCACGCAGTGAGCGCAAGGCCATGGATACCACAGTGGAGGGTCTGTTATCCCTCGCTGAAGGTGACTGGAAACGGGCACAGAAATTACTGGTGAGTGGCGCCGTGGGTAAACTCGGTCTGATCAATTATTTAACCGCCGCCCGTGCCGCCCATCAGGCCGGCGACCATGAGCGCGCCGATGAATTGCTCGGCATGGCCCTTAAATCCACCGACGGTGCTGAACTCGCGGTGGGCCTGCAACAGGCCCAGTTACAGCTCGACCGGCATCAGTATGAGCAATGCCTGGCCACCTGCCTGCGTCTGAAAAAGACCCACCCCAAACATGCCTTTGTGAACAAAATGCTGGTCAAGGCCTATACCGGCCTTGAGGACTGGCAGGCCCTGCTGGCGTTAATTCCGCAACTGCAAAAGGGCGGCATTCTGCTCAGCCTTGCCCTGCCACAGCTGGAAATCAGCGCCTACAGCGCCCTGCTGAATAAAGCCATGAAGGGTAAAACCAGCCAGAGCCGCGATGTGGATGCCCTGCTCGCCATCTGGCAGCAAATTCCAGCCAAGGCCTATCGCGAAGCGGAATTTATTCCCCTGGTGGAAAATCTGGTCAGCAAGCTGGTTGAGCTGAATGCGGAAAACAAAGCCGAAGAGGTGCTGCGCCGGGTGATGTCTGCCCAGTGGGTGCCGGCATGGGTGCGGGCCTATGGCCGGGTGAAGGGTTCGGATGTGCATAAACAACTGCTGTTGATGGAAAACCACCTGCGTGAGCGCCCCAACGATGCGGATTTGTTATTAACCCTCGGGCGTTTGTGCCTGCGTAATCAGTTGTGGGGTAAGGCCCATGAGTATTTACTCGCCAGCCATAAACTTAATGGCCAGGCGGAAACCCGTGCTGAACTGGCGCGACTGTATCTGGCCCGGGGTGAGCACGATAAAGCCCTTACCCTGCTGAACCAGCGCCTGGGTGAAATTCTGCCGGATTTGCCCTTGCCCAATCAGGCCTGATGGCAGCCCTGGCCATTCGTGCCTAAAGTGAAACCTGTATCCCTGAAGCGGAATCAGCTATGCGTTTTAAGTTTCTAGCCCTTGCTGCATATCTTGTCAGTGTGCCAACCCTGGCGGATGTCAGTGGTGAAGTTACATTTGCTTCCGATTATATGGACCATGGGGTCAGCAACTCTGACCATCAGCCGGTGGTGCAAATCGGCATGGCCTATGAACATGACTCCGGCTTGTACACGGGTTTCTGGAGCAGCCCCTTTGATAACGGCGTAAATCAGGGTTATGCCATCAACCTTGAGTTTGGTTATGGGCGCGACGTTGGCGACGTGGGTTTAAGCGGTGGTTTGTTGCGTCACCTGTTTATGGGCGACAAAGAGCTTAAAGACGGAGAGTTTAACGAATTTTATGCGGCCGCTGCCTGGGCCGACAGCGTGTTAACTGTGCTTTACAGCAATGATGGCGGGGGCACAGGTGCCCGCCAGATCACCACGGAGCTGAGTCATTCCATTATTTTTGACGACACCCTATTTAATATCATGCTGGCGGATTTGCGCAGTCTGGACGAAGACAAACTGCTGATGGATGACAATGGCGATTATCAGTTTATGCAGTTATCCCTTGGCCGGGAATACAAACGCTGGTACGGCGAAGTTGCCCTGCATATGAATAATCTTAATACGTAAGATGATCCCGCCCTGAAAAGGGTTGCCGGAACTCGGCTGACAGCGTTGCTCAGCTGGATGTTCTGATCATGCAGCGCCGTCAGGCAAACGCCAGTTCGTAACCGGCGGCGCGCAGAAAACCCTGTTCCGCTTCAAAATCCAGAATGCTCATCGGATGGGCTTCCAGCCAGCCGGCCGGGAAGTTCAGACGCATATCTTTTTTATCTGCTGTGATCGCGGGCTCAGCCACTTCGTGGGCACCACGACTGTGGTGCAGGGTTACCGCAAGGCGGAAAATCACCAGCAGTTGGCTTAAAACCTCTTGCTGGGCTTTGGGCAGCAGGGCCAGTTCATCGAGGGGGAATTTACGTCTGTGGCCGCGTACCAGGGTGGCAATCGCCTGCTGTGATGTGCGCGAAAAACCTAATAAATCCCCGTGCTGAATCAGATAACCGCCGTGTTTGTGGAACTGGGTGTGGGAAATGGCGAGGCCCGCTTCAAATAGCTGGCTGGCCCAGTGTAACCAGTGGGCGTATTCCTTTTTCTCCAGTCCCCAGGATTTTTTCACCTGATTGAGCAGTCGTTCGGCACTGGCCGCCACGCGGTTGGCCTGTTCGGTATCCACCATATAACGGGCCTGCATGGCACTGATGGTACGCTGGCGCACATCGGCGGCGGCGTTGTCACTGCCGAGCAATTCATACAGGGCACCTTCGCGCAGGGCGCCATCGCTGTACACCATGCGCTCTATGCCAAGTTCTTCAAATAAACCAATCAATATGGCAAGCCCGGCGGGGAAAACACGGATGCGGTCGGCTTTGACCCCGGGGATATTCAGCTCGGCCTGGGTTTTCTGGGCCAGCACCAGATCGCGGATGCGGTACAGGCCCGGCAGAGTAATGTTGTCTTCGCCCAGGCCCGCCTCGGCGATGGCGCGGCTCGCAGCGCGGATAGTGCCCGAGCAGCCGATGGCGGTTTTCCAGCCGCGTTTTTTATACTGAGCGCTGATGCTGGTGACTTCCTGACGGGCGGCGTTTACCGCTTTGCGGAAGGCACTGTCGCTGAGTTTGCCATCGCTGAAAAACCTGTCATTAAAGGCCACACAACCCATATGCAGGGATTCAAGTTCAATGGGTTCAAAGCCCTGGCCAATGATGAATTCAGTGCTGCCGCCGCCGATGTCGACCACCAGACGGTTGCCGCCGTTATCGGCGAGGGTATTGGCTGCCCCCAAATAAATCAGACGGGCTTCTTCGCGGCCGGCGATGATATTGACCGGATAACCTAAAACCGCTTCGGCTTTTTCCACAAAAGCGGCGGCATTTTTAGCGGCACGCAGGGCATTGGTGCCGAGTATGCTGACGTTAGCGCTGTCCATGCCGCGAATGCGTTGTGCAAAACGCTCCAGGCAGGCGAGGGCACGCTCCTGTGCTTCCTGGGTCAGGCCGCTGCGCGCACTCAGGCCTTCAGCCAGTTGCACCTTTTCACCACGTTTTTCCAGAATCTGAACTTCGCCGTTGGCGACCCGCGCCAGCACCAGATGGAAGCTGTTGGAACCTAAATCGATGGCGGCCAGCTGTTGCTGACTGGGTATGCTTTGTTGCTGCTCAGACATTAATGACCTTCTGTAGACGGAAAAAGCCAGAATCCACGGGGCGAAAGCGGGGATATTAGTGCACAAATGATGACAGCTCCTAGTGCCAGATCAAATCTCGTCGCACTTTAACTTTCGGCTCAGGCTGTTATGATTAGCCCCCATTGCACCCAAGTCATGTTGGAAAGGTACCATGAGCGAATACATTGTTGCTGTAACAGACGATTCTTTTGATGCTGACGTACTGCAGTCTGATCTGCCTGTGCTGGTGGATTACTGGGCTGAATGGTGCGGTCCATGCAAAATGATCGCCCCTGTGCTGGAAGAAGTTGCCGAAGAATATGCCGGTAAACTGAAAGTGGCCAAACTGAACATCGATCAGAACGAAGCCACTGCCCCTAAATACGGCATCCGTGGTATCCCAACCCTGATGATCTTCAAAAACGGTAACGTGGAAGGCACCAAAGTTGGCGCACTGTCCAAGTCCCAGCTGATCGCGTTCATCGACAGCACCATCTGATCCTGTAAAAAAGTCCGGCGGCCCCGCCGCTGGACTCATTTAAAAAAAGCGACTATATTCAGTTCCACAAGTCCCGGGCGTTCGCCCACTCGCAGTTCCCCGTCTTTTTCCTAATCTGACAATAAAATTACGCCTCCCTATGAATTTAACCGAACTCAAGCAAAAGTCTGTCGCCGATCTCATCAACATTGCCGAGGAAATGGGCTTAGAGAACATGAGCCGTTCCCGCAAGCAGGACGTCATTTTCGCTATCCTCAAAAAACACGCAAAAAGCGGTGAAGATATTTACGGTGACGGCGTGCTGGAAATTCTGGCCGATGGTTTTGGTTTCCTGCGTACTGCAGATTCATCTTACCTGGCAGGCCCGGACGATATTTATGTATCGCCCAGTCAGATCCGTCGTTTTAACCTGCGTAAGGGCGACACGATTTCCGGTAAAATCCGTCCGCCAAAAGAAGGCGAGCGTTATTTTGCCCTGCTGAAAGTGAACGAAATTAACAACGATTCACCGGAAGGCTCGAAAAACAAAGTTCTGTTCGAAAACTTAACCCCGCTGTTCCCAACCCAGCGCCTTAAACTCGAACAGGGTAACGGCAGTACCGAAGATTTATCCTCCCGTGTACTCGACCTGATTGCACCTATCGGTAAAGGTCAGCGTGGTCTGATCGTGGCACCGCCAAAAGCCGGTAAAACCATGCTGCTGCAGACCATCGCGCAATCCATCATCCGCAACAATCCTGAGTGTGAGCTGATTGTGCTGCTGATCGACGAGCGTCCTGAAGAAGTAACCGAAATGCAGCGTTCCGTGCGCGGCGAAGTTGTGGCTTCTACCTTCGACGAGCCACCTGCGCGTCACGTTCAGGTAGCGGAAATGGTTATCGAGCGCGCCAAACGTCTGGTTGAACACAAACGCGACGTAGTGATTCTGCTCGACTCCATCACCCGTCTGGCCCGCGCTTACAACACTGTCATTCCATCATCCGGTAAAGTACTGACCGGTGGTGTGGACGCCCACGCCCTGGAAAAACCAAAACGTTTCTTCGGTGCTGCACGTAATATCGAAGAAGGTGGTTCCCTCACCATTATCGCTACCGCCCTGGTGGATACCGGTTCCAAAATGGACGAGGTTATCTACGAAGAATTTAAAGGTACCGGTAACCAGGAATTACACCTGGATCGTAAAATTGCTGAAAAACGTACTTACCCGGCAATTAACATCCGCCGTTCCGGCACCCGCCGTGAAGATATGCTGATGGGCGAAGCTGAACTGCAGCGTCTGTGGGTACTGCGTAAAGTGCTGTCTGAAATGGAAGACGTACAGGCGATTGAATTCCTGCTCGACCGTCTGCGCACCACCAAAACCAACGATGAATTCTTCCTGTCCATGAAAAATGGCGGTTAATCGACAAGGTTAGTGCAGTGCAAAAAAGGCAGATTTTAAACATCTGCCTTTTTGTTTTTTAAGCGATTCGATTTTGATGGCATGTGGCACATGCCCGAACAGGAAAGCTGGTATGAAATATACGGATTTGCGCGATTTCATCGCCCAGTTAGAAAAAACCGGTGAGTTAAAACGTATCTCACAGGAAATTGATCCCCACCTCGAAATGACCGAAATTTGCGACCGCACCCTGCGTGCCGGTGGCCCGGCATTATTATTTGAAAACCCCAAGGGCTATGACATGCCGGTGCTGGCCAATTTATTTGGCACACCTAAACGTGTGGCCATGGGTATGGGTGAAGAATCCGTTGAGGCCCTGCGCGAAGTGGGTAAATTGCTCGCGTTTTTAAAAGAGCCTGAACCACCCAAAGGTTTAAAAGACGCCTGGGAAAAATTACCCATTTTTAAACAGGTATTAAATATGGGGCCCAAGGTTGTGCGTAAAGGCCCCTGCCAGGAAGTGGTGCTGGAAGGTGACGCGGTGGATTTAAGTAAAATCCCGGTACAAACCTGCTGGCCCGGTGATGCCGGCCCGTTAATTACCTGGCCGTTAGTAGTGACCCGTGGCCCGAATAAAGAGCGCCAGAATTTAGGAATTTACCGCCAGCAGGTAATAGGTAAAAACCGCGTGATTATGCGTTGGTTAAGTCACCGTGGTGGCGCACTGGATTACCGTGAATGGCAACAGGCCCACCCGGGCAAACCCTTCCCTGTGGCCGTAGCTTTAGGTGCTGACCCGGCAACCATTTTAGGTGCCGTTACCCCTGTGCCGGATACCCTCTCCGAATACGCGTTTGCCGGATTATTACGCGGTGATAAAACCGAACTGGTGGAATGTTTAAGCCACGATCTGCAGGTGCCCGCCACAGCAGAAATTATTCTCGAAGGTTTTATTTACCCCGATGACATGGCCCCCGAAGGCCCGTTTGGTGACCACACAGGTTATTACAACGAAGTGGATTCGTTTCCGGTATTTACCGTGGAAAAAATTACCCACCGCCGCGACCCGATTTACCACAGCACCTATACCGGCCGTCCGCCGGATGAACCCGCAATTTTAGGTGTGGCATTAAACGAAGTGTTTGTGCCGATTTTACAAAAGCAATTTCCGGAAATTGTGGATTTTTATCTGCCGCCGGAAGGTTGTTCCTATCGTCTTGCGGTAGTCACCATCAAAAAACAATATCCCGGCCATGCTAAGCGCGTGATGTTGGGGGTGTGGTCTTTCCTGCGCCAGTTTATGTACACCAAGTTTGTTATCGTCACCGATGACGACGTGAATGCCCGTGACTGGCAGGACGTGATCTGGGCGATTACCACCCGCATGGACCCGGCGCGTGACACTGTGATGATTGAAAATACCCCGATCGACTATTTGGATTTTGCCTCGCCGGTATCGGGCCTGGGCTCCAAAATGGGGATGGATGCCACCAATAAATGGCCGGGTGAAACCAGCCGCGAATGGGGTACTACAATTACCATGGATCAGGCGGTGAAAGATAAAGTCGATGCCCTGTGGGATGAACTGGGCATTATGAATTAAACCATGCATAAAATTACCTTTGCCCCCAAAGGGTTGTGCATTGAAGCCCGTGCGGATGAAACCATTTTAGAGGCCGCTACCCGTCAGGGCCTGAATATGCCCAAGGCCTGCATCAATGGTGTGTGCCATATCTGCGAAGGCTTTTTAATCCGCGGGCAGGTGGAAGGCCCGCAGGGTGTCACGGATGAACCAGGCACCCAGGTGTTGTGTTGTATGGCCATGGCCGACAGTGATGTGGAATTAAATATGCCGAGTATTACAGGCCCAGGTGAATTGCCGCAGGTGGAAGTGGCGTTGCAGATCAGCAGCGTAAAATTACTGCGCGATAACGTGTATGAAATTAATTTGCTCGCCCCGGCGGGTAAATTAACCCGCTTTTTTGCCGGGCAATATCTGGAGTTATTAATCCCCGGGCAGAGTTATGCCTATTTCACCATTGCCAGCGCCCCCGGCAAACGCGAAATGCAGTTGCACCTTGGCATCAGCACGGATAACAGCAGCAGTCAGGATATCCTCCATTACCTGCAAAACAATTCCGTGGTGCGCGCTAAATTCCCCATGGGGGATGTGTGGTTGGATAAAACCCCGGCTGTGCCGTTAATTCTGGTGGCTGCCGGCACTGGTTTTGCCCAGGCCAAAGCCATCATTGAAGCCCTGCCGGATGCGGATATCCGCCTGTATTGGATTAACCGCAGCATGGAAGGTTTTTATTCTGACTTGCCCAATGAATGGGCTCACACTGGTCGCATCCGTTACCGGGGTATCGTCAGCCATGATGAAAAACCGGCAGAAGAAGAATTAGTGGAAAATTTAATTGCTGCCGATGTCGGTGATGTATCACGCATGTTAGTGATTGCCTGCGGTGGCCCGGGTTTTGTGTATTCTGTATTGGATGGTCTGGTGGCGAAAGGTATGCCGGAAAATCTGATGCGCTCTGATGTGTTTGCCTACGCGCCACGCTGAATTTACAAGCCCAAAAAAAGCGCCCAAGGGCCACTACTGCCCCTGTTTTTTGGGTTTGAGTGAGGAAAAACGACCGGTTGCGTTCAAAGCGGGGACATGGGGGCAATACACCCATAAAGTCATGTCGCTACAAAAAATGACGACAATTAAATTCCGATTTTTCTTTCTGGGAAGGGACTTCCCAGACCCTTCCTTCGCTCACACTGCTGCTTGTTCCCGATTTTTTCGGCGCGCCATTACGCCCACGCGCCATTCGGCATCCTGCCTAGCTCCGCCGGCGCTTTGCTGGCATCCATGCCAGCTACGGGCTATGGCGCTTTAAAAAACCGGCGCAGCAAGTTCGCATTTAGTGTTCTGATTTAACGCCGTGATAAATCGGGACAAACAAAAAAGCGCTGAATGAAATTTCTTCATTCAACGCTTTTTTGTTTCAAACTGTGGGGCAGCCGTGGCCCGAGGGCGCTTTTTATGGACGAAAATCAGTGCACCAGTTTATTTAATAAATATAACTGCGCGTTAAATTCCTCTTCGCCTTCTGCCGGGGTAATTTTGTGATAACTGCCATCGCTGTGCAGTTGCCAGGCTTGCACGTTGTCCTTCAGGTAGGCGTCCAGTTCATCCAGAATGCGCTGCAGCAGTTTGCTGTTTTCAATTGGGAAACCCGCCTCCACCCGCTTTAACAGGTTACGTTCCATCCAGTCGGCGCTGGCGCAGAATACTTTGGGTTTGCCCGCGTTGTTAAAACAATAAACCCGGCTGTGCTCCAGAAAACGGCCGACAATCGAGCGCACTTCGATATTTTCTGAAACACCGGCAATGCCCGGTTTAAGGCGGCACATGCCACGCACAATTAAATTAATTTTGACCCCGGCCTGGCTGGCTTTATACAGGGCCTGAATAATTTTCGGCTCAGTCAGGGAGTTCACTTTAATGGTGATGCCACTTTCTTTACCGGCAATGGCGTTTTCCGCTTCTTTCGCAATTAAATCCAGCAGGCTGCTGTGCAGGGTAAAAGGTGCGTGCAGCAGTTTTTTAATCGACAGGGCTTTGCCCATGCCGGTTAATTGCTGGAAAACCTTGGCAACGTCTTCGGTAATATCCGGGTCGCAGGTCATAAAGCTGTAGTCGGTATATAAACGCGCATTGCCTGCGTGGTAGTTGCCTGTGCCTAGGTGGGCGTAACGGCGTAATTTTTTATCTTCGCGGCGCACAATTAACATAAGTTTGGCGTGGGTTTTATAACCCACCACGCCGTAAACCACCACCGCACCGGCTTCCTGCAGGCGGTTGGCGAGGTGCAGGTTTTCTTCTTCATCAAAACGTGCGCGTAATTCGATCACCACAGTGACTTCTTTACCGCTGCGTGCCGCATCTACTAACGCATCAACAATTTCTGATTTAGCGCCGGTGCGGTACAGGGTTTGTTTGATGGCGAGCACATCCGGGTCTTTGGCGGCCTGACGTAATAAATCAATCACGGGCACAAAGGATTCAAACGGGTGCAGCAGGAGTAAATCGTTTTTGCGCACCGCATCGAACATTTCTTTTTTAAACACTACTTTGGGCATAGCCGGTGCGAATGGCGGGTAACGTAAATCCGGGCGGTCACATAAACCGACTACCGCCATCATGCGGTGCAGGTTAACCGGGCCATTAACGCGGTAGAGGTCTTTTTCGCTGAGTTTGAAAATCTGCAATAAAAACTGCCAGAGGGGTTCGGGGCAGTTATCCGCCACTTCTAGGCGCACACCATCACCAAAATTGCGGCTGTGTAATTCACCCTCCAGGGCGCGGGCTAAATCCGCGACTTCTTCTTTATCAAAACTTAAATCCGCGTTGCGGGTTAAGCGGAACTGATAACAGCCTTTGATTTTCATGCCGGGGAATAGGGCATCGGCATGCTGGTGAATCATGGACGATAAAAATACAAAGTTATCACCACCGTCACATAATTCGTTGGGCAGGCGCATGATGCGCGGTAATGAACGGGGTGCCGGGATAATCGCCAAACCTGTCTGGCGGCCAAAGGCGTCTTTGCCTTCGAGTTCCACAATAAAGTTGAGGCTACGGTTAACCAGACGTGGGAAGGGGTGTGCCGGGTCGAGCCCTATGGGGCTGATCACGGGCAAAATGGCTTCTTCAAAATAGGTTTGAATCCAGGCGGCCTGTTTTTCTGTCCAGTCGGTGCGGCGCAGGAAGTGGATATTTTCCTGCTCCAGTTTGGGAATAATCACATCGTTGAGGATGTGATACTGGCGCTCAACGTTGGCGGTAACCTGGGTATAAATTTCGTTGAGTAAATCCTGTGCGGAAAGGCCATCGGGGCCGGGTAATTCCCGCGCAAAGGCAATTTGTTGTTTCAGGCCGGCGACACGCACCTGAAAAAATTCATCCAGGTTGCTGGAGAAAATACACAGGAACATGAGGCGTTCGAGCAGGGGGTGGTGCTCATCCAGGGCCTGCTCTAATACACGGATATTAAATTGCAGATGGCTGAGTTCGCGGTTGAAATACAGCTCTTTACTGCTCAGATCAATTTCCGGGGTCTGCTCTGTCATGTCACTACCTGTGTATTTTCCTGTTCGGCGGCAATCAGCGGTTTAATAAAATCGCCGCGTCTTTTGCAAAATAAGTCAGGATGGCATCGGCCCCGGCGCGTTTAATACACATCAGGGATTCCATCATGACGGCATCATTATCTAACCAGCCATTTTGTGCGGCGGCCTTGTGCATGGCGTATTCACCACTGACCTGATACACAAAGGTGGGGGCTTTGAAGGTGTCTTTCACGAGACGCACGATATCCAGATAAGGCATGCCGGGTTTTACCATAATCATGTCGGCGCCTTCGGCTAAATCCAGACCCACTTCGTGTAATGCCTCGTTGCTGTTGGCCGGGTCCATCTGGTAGGTGTATTTGTTGCCTTTGCCGAGGTTGCCGGCGCTGCCCACCGCATCGCGGAACGGGCCGTAATAGGCGGAAGCATATTTCGCGCTGTAGGCCAGAATGCGGGTATTCACATGGCGCTCACTTTCCAGGGCAGCACGGATTTCACCGATGCGCCCGTCCATCATGTCGGAAGGGGCAACAATATCGGCACCGGCTTCGGCGTGGGACAGGGCCTGCTGCACTAAGGTGTCTATGGTGCGGTCGTTGAGCACATAACCCTGCGCATCAATGATGCCGTCCTGGCCGTGGGTGGTGAAAGGGTCGAGTGCCACGTCGGTAATTACACCTAAATCCGGGCAGGCGTCTTTGATCGCTTTTACTGCACGCTGCGCAATGCCGTTGGGATTGTAGGCTTCTTCGGCGAATTCACTTTTGTGGCTGGCGGGGGTTACCGGGAACAGGGCCACCGCAGGCACACCGAGGGAGGCCAGCAGCTTGCATTCCTGTACGGCGAGATCAATCGACAGGCGCTCAATGCCCGGCATGGAGGCGATACCTTCACGCTGGTTCTGGCCATCGAGAATAAACATCGGGTAAATCAGGTCATTCACGGTGAGCACGTTTTCGCGCATTAAACGGCGGGAAAAGTCATCCGCACGCATGCGGCGCATACGGGTGTCGGGGAAAAAACGCTGTGCATCGTTGAACGCCATCTTGAGTCTCCGGGCTGGCCGCAAAATAGAAAACTATTATGACAATTGTAACCCGACTGGCCCTGATACAAGGCAATTAGTTATCGCTGCCTGGCCAATAACTGCCAGAATGATGCAAATGGCTAAGGCTTCTGACCGCTTATGCGCTTACCTTCAGCAGCACTATGGCGAAAAATGCCCGCGGTATGGATGGTGTTTTCAGCGGTTACGTGGGTGTTTGCGCCATACTGGAATAAGCAGATAAAAAGGGGGAAGCGTTGTGAGCGAAAAAGAACACATGTCGAATACGGAATTCCGGCTGGCGATGAATTTTATGGAGCAGATTCCGTTTAACCGCTTCATCGGCCTCACCCCCCATCAGCTGGGTTTTGATGAGGCGGTATTTAAAATCAATATGCGCCCCGAGCTGGTGGGCAACTGGTTGCAGGGTATTTTGCACGGTGGTGTGATCGCCAGTGCATTAGATGTGGCCGGTGGCACTATCGCCCTGATGGGCGCCTATGCACGTATGGGCGACGTGCCCCCGGAAGAAAAACCCAAACGCCTCGCCAAACTCGGCACCATTGATATGCGCGTGGATTATTTACGCCCCGGTAAAGGCAAAGAGTTTTTTGCCCATGCCTCCATTTTGCGTATCGGCAATAAAGTGGCCGTGACCCGTATGGAATTTAAAAACGAAGAGGGTGAATTAATCGCTGTGGGCACAGGTACTTATCTGTGCGGCTGATTTTTGTGCCGCGCCTCGCTACTGGCAAAATGGGACGCAGTTAACTGCGGTGCAGGAACCGTGTCGCGTCCTGCATATAAACCCCTTTGCTCCTCTTTCCCTGAAAATATAAGTTTTTATACTGCCCCCATCTTCAACCCTGGGGGCAAATTCCATGAAAAAAATCCTGATGTGCGGTGTCGCCCTGGCCCTGGCGGCCTGCGGTGATAACAGCTCAGATTCCAGTAGCCAGTTGACCCTGCGCCTGACCGATGCCCCTGTGGTGGGTGTTGAATCCCTGGTGATAAACCTGGATTACATCGAATTAAAACCTGCCGGTGGCAAAGCCTTTACTGTGGAAGTATCCGGTGTGGATGACGATATGCAAACCACCGATACAGCAGCAATTGATCTGCTGAATTTACAGGGCAGTGCCAGCACTGTGCTGCTGGATAATATCCAGGTGCCGTCCGGTAAATATGAATGGTTACGTCTGCATCTTGATGCCACTACCCCTGCACAATTAACTACGGTGGGCGGCGGTTTATTTGATCTGACCATTCCCAGCGGTGAAAACACCGGCCTGAAATTACATTCCCCGTTTATTCTGCCGGCCAATGGCAGCGCTGATTTTGTACTGGATTTTGATGTGGCCAAATCCCTGGTGGAAAATACCAAGGGTTATAAACTGCGCCCCACTATCCGCATTATCGATCAGGTGCAGGCGGGTCATGTGTCCGGCACTGTGGACAGTAACCTGTTAAGCGGTTGCGGTGAAACCGCTGCAAGCGTGTATGTATTTGATGGCAGCGATGCCGCCCTGCAGGATATTAATCTGGATAAAGGCACAGGCCCTGTGGCATCTGCCCTGGTGAAATACGACGCCGAAAATACGGCTTACCGTTTTGAAGTGGGTTACCTGCTGGTGGGTGATTACACCCTGCATGTGTTCTGTGGTGTGGATAATCCCGAGAGCACAGAAACCCTCACAAGCCTCGCCAGTCAGAACGTGACTGTGGTGGCCAAACAAAATACCAGTGCGGATTTTGTTGTCGAAGCGCCTTAAGCAGCACCCATAAAAAAAGCCGTCACTGACGGCTTTTTTTATGCCTGTTATTCCTGCAACTGGCTTTGCAGGGTTTCCAGCTCTTCGAGTTTTAACATCCACTCTTCTTCAGTATCCGCCAGGGTTTTGCTGAGTTTAATTTGCTCGGCCAGGGCGGTTTGTAATTCTGCTTTACGGCTGTCGCTGTAAATATCCGCATCCGCCAGTTTGGCTTCCACCGCTGCCAGGGCAGCCTGGGTTTTTTCCATGGCCGCTTCGAGTTTTTCCACCTGTTTTTTCAGGGGGGATAATTGTTGGCGGATTTCCGCATCGCGGCGTTTTTTCTCTTTACGCGCTTCAGCGCTGTTATCGTTATCGCTGCTGGATGCCGTTTTACCCTGATTATTCAGGGCCTGCTGGCGCTGGCGTAACCAGAGTTTGTAATCATCCAGGTCGCCTTCAAATTCGCGCACCGCGCCATCGGCCACCAGCCAGAAACCATCAACCGTATTACTTAATAAATGCCGGTCGTGGCTGACGACCACAATCGCACCTTCATAATCCTGCAGGGCCATGGTCAGGGCATGGCGCATTTCTAAATCCAGGTGGTTGGTGGGCTCGTCGAGTACTAATAAATTGGGGCGCAGCCAGGCAACACGTGCCAGGGCGAGACGGGCTAATTCACCGCCGGAAAATGAATCACATTTTTCCGTGGTTTGATCGCCGTGAAATCCAAAACCACCGAGGAAATTGCGGATGCTCTGTTCGTCGGCATCGGGGTTCATGCGTTGTAACTGATCCATGGGGCTGACGCTGGTATCAATCGCATCGAGCTGGTGCTGGGCAAAATAACCTACACCTAAATATTCACCTGTGCTGCGTTGCCCGCTGAGCAGGGGTAAATCCCCCACCAGGGTTTTAATTAAGGTGGATTTACCGGCACCGTTGGGGCCGAGCAGGCCAATACGATCACCGGGGCGCAGGGCGAGTTTTTCCAGGCTTAATAAAGGCTGGCCGTAACCTATGCCGGCTTTATTCAGGCTGACGAGCGGATCGGACTGTTTATTCGGATTGGGGAATGTGAAATGGAAAGGGCTGTCCACATGGGCCTGGGCAATCACTTCCATACGTGCCAGGGCTTTTACGCGGCTCTGGGCCTGTTTGGCTTTACTCGCTTTGGCCTTAAAGCGGTTAATAAAACTTTCCAGGTGGGCTATCTGGGCCTGCTGTTGTTCATACATGCTTTGCTGCTGGGCCAGGCGTTCCGCGCGGCGGTTTTCAAAAGCTGCATAATTACCGCTGTAATAGGTCAGTTGCAGGTCGTGCACATGCACAATGCCGTTGGTAACTTCGTCGATAAAATCCCGGTCGTGGCTGATTAATAACAGGGTGCCGGCGTATTGCTGTAACCAGTTTTCCAGCCACAAGCTAGCATCCAGATCCAGGTGGTTGGTCGGTTCGTCGAGCAATAATAAATCCGATGGCATGATCAGGGCGCGGGCGAGGTTTAAACGCATGCGCCAGCCACCGGAGAAATCCGCCACCGGGCGTTGTAAATCGCTCTGCAGGAAACCCAGGCCGGCAAGCATTTGTGCCGCCATGGGTGATACCTGATAACCGCGGATTAATTCAAATTCGCCGTGCAGGCGGGCGAGTTCAGTGTCCTGGTGTTCCTGTTCGGCTTTGATAATGGCATTGCTGATATCGCGGTAAACTTTATGGCCATCGAGTACATAATCCAGGGCCGACTGCTCACTGCCTTTTACTTCCTGGGCCATATGCGCGATGCGCCAGTTGACCGGAATATATAATTCACCCAGATCCTGGTGCAGCTCACCGAGTAATAACTTAAATAAACTGGATTTACCGGCACCATTGGCACCCACAATCGCGAGTTTATGGCTATCGTGGATGGTGAGGTCGGCGTTATTCAGCAGGGCTTTGGTGCCGCGCTGGAGACTGATCTGCTGTAACCGTATCATGGCAAAACACAACAAACTGGGAGTAAGGGCGTGCATGATGCCATAAAGCCGGGCCAGAACCCATTCTGGCTGTATTCCGTAAATGTCTGGCAGGATGCCGCAACCCGCGAGGTGCTGTTGCAATGGCAGGATGTGGGGGCTGACATTAATGTGCTGTTGTTTTGCGCCTATCTGACCCGTCAGGGGCGTGTATTAAACCTGGATTTACTCGGACGGGCCGGCATCGAACACTGGCAACGCAGCGTGGTGCAACCCTTGCGTGAAGCACGGATGAAATTACAGGCTGAAAAAGAAAATCCTGTTTATCAACAGCTTAAACAGCAGGAGCTGGATGCAGAACAGCACGAACAGGAATTATTAGCCTCTCTTGAGGCGGATTGTGAAATCCACGATACGCAGGATTTGTTGGCCATCAATCTGCATTTATATCTGGGTAGCGCGTTATTAAATGCTGAAAAAGAAAAAGCCCAGCAACTCATGGAGCGGCTGGGCTGTTTTTAATCTGCGTTAATTATTCAGCAGATTCACCGAAAATACTTTTTACAGTAGTTTCTGGCATTGCTACTGGTGCAGCAGGAGCGGCAACAGGTGCTGGAGCAGCAGCTGATTTAGCAGCTACAGGGGCAGCGGCTTTAGCTGGACGACCACGTTTTTTGGCAGCACCGTCAGCTTTTTTGGCAGCTGGTTTAGCGGCAGCAGCTTTGGCTGGACGGCCACGTTTAGCAGCGCCTTCAACTTTTACAGCTGGTTTAGCGGCAGCGGCTTTAGCTGGGCGACCGCGTTTTTTAGCAGCACCTTCAGTTTTTACAGCTGGTTTAGCGGCAGCAGCTTTGGCTGGGCGACCGCGTTTTTTAGCAGCACCTTCAGTTTTTACAGCTGGTTTAGCGGCAGCAGCTTTGGCTGGGCGACCGCGTTTTTTAGCAGTTGCAGCGGTAGCTGGTTTAGCAGCGGCGGCTTTGGCTGGACGACCACGTTTTTTAGCAGTTGCAGCGGCAGCTGGTTTAGCAGCAGCGGCTTTGGCTGGACGACCACGTTTTTTAGCAGTTGCAGCGGCAGCTGGTTTAGCAGCAGCGGCTTTAGCTGGACGACCACGTTTACCAGTAGTGGCTTTTTTCGCTTTGGCGGCAGCTTTTTTAGCGGCAGCTTTATCAGCAGCAGCGGCTTTTTTAGCAGCGGCTTTAGCGGCAGCTTTTTCAGCCTTTTCAGCGGCTTGCTGAATTTTAGCGATTTGTTTAGCTACTTTAGCGGCAGCTTTTGCTTCGGACCGGGAAGCGCTGATAGCGGCTTTTGCAGCCTTTTCAGCAGCTTTTGCAGTTTTGTCAGCAGCTACTGCAGCAGACAGTTTTGCTTTGGCAGCAGCTAATTGTTTAGCGTTAACCGGAGTCTTTTTCGCTTTTACTTTTGCAGCAACAGCGGCAACAGCAGTTTTAGCGCCGGCAACAGCCTTGGCCGCTTTGTCAGCATCAGCTTTTGCTTTAGCAGCAGCTTTTTCCTGATCAGCGATTACTTTTTTACGGGCAGCTTCGAGCTGGCCTTGCAGTTTTGCAATTTCAGCTTTCAGAGTTTCTACAGGATTTGCTGCAGCTTTTGCAGCGGGTGCTTTTTTGCGTGCGGCCATGGGTCACCTCATAAGCTCAATGGACCGGGCAATTATACGTAGCCGGCTTTTATTATCTAGAACATAAATCGGTAAATTAAAATAAAAAGGCAAATTTTTTTGCAAAATAACCCGATTTAGACAAATTGGGTTATTTTTTTTGCGGAGCGTGCTGACTTAACCAGGTAATCAGAGATGACCAATCCTGTTTTTCCTGGGTTGCCTGAAAACTGAAATCATATATTCCCATGCCATATTCAGCAGCTCGCACGTAATGTTGTGTGTCACGCAGGCTGGTAATAAAAGGAATGTTAAGACTATTAAGGAAGATGGCGAGTTTACTGTAACCGAGAGTATTGCGTTTAACCCGGTTGGCGATTACTGCAATCGGTTTTGGCTGACGGCGGAAACCTTGTGAAAGTAAAACGTCACGGATAAATCCGGTTGCAGCGCGCATGTCGATAGAGGACGGAATTACCGGCATTAAAATCACATCGCACTGGCGGATAAGATCGGACAGTTCATTGCCACTTAAACCCGCCGGGGTGTCATAAATTACATGGGTGGTATTGGACGGGACTTTCAGTTGAAAACTGCGGGTGCTGTTTACTCCGGTTTTACGGTAGGCCGCCACACTGTAAATTTCCGGCAAAGATTTATCCCGCGCTTGGGCCCATTCGTTACTTGAGCCCTGCGGATCATAATCGACCAATGCGGTTTTATGGCCTTGTTTGGCAAAGTAGGAAGCCAGGTTGGTGGCCAATGTAGTTTTACCGCAGCCACCTTTGGCGTTGGCTATCAGTATTCTGAATACGGTGTTCTGCAGAACAATACGGCTCTGGGGTGCCCCGGTTTGCTGCAGGATATTTACGCCGCTCTTATCGTCCATTGGCTGCCTGTCAATTTTCCATAACATGGGTGTATTATGCCGTGCTTAATTCACTAAGGCTGCATATTTTATAAACATAGTTGATACAAGGCTATGGCGCCGACCAAAAGGAATGTGACGGCTCACTAACATTCATTTAATAAAGGATTAACCATGAAGCTTTTTATCAAGCTGTTACTGTTTATTGTGGTTCTCGCACTCGCGGCACCATTTTTTATGAAAAAGCCAGATGGCAGTCCCATGCTCACCTTGCAGAGCCTGGGTTTAGGGACCGTCGCTCATAACGTTTCGGAGGTACTGCCGGACAGTCGCCCGGAATTACCTAAAACCGCAGAGGTTTACCGTTGGCAGGATGAAAAAGGCATTTGGCATTATTCGGATAAAGCCCAAACACCGGCAGCGCAAAAACATCAGTTACAGATCAGCCAGAACCGTTTACCCCATGTTGCGGTGGCTGATAAAGAGGAAGACGAAGGGGCTGACGAATCACTTGCACATCCGCAGATTCCGGAACATGCATCCTTAGGTGATGTGCCGCAATTACTGAAGCAGGTTGAGCAAATTAAAAAAACCGCGGAACAGCGTAATAAAACCTTAGAAGCCCAATAGGTTTATTGGAATTTATATAAACGCCCGTTTGCACCTATAGCCCAGTAGGCACCCTGAGCAAAGGCCACATCGAGCACCTGGGTTTTAATTGCGCTCCAGGGATTAAGCGGGGTTGCCTGCCAGCGCATCTTTTCTTTGCCGCCCGGTAAATCCCATAATTGAATCAGGCCGGAGGCGGTGCCGGTCAGCAGCTGTGAGGAGTTAGCGGAAAAACGCGCACTGATGTAGTGCCCGGAGGATTTTACAATTTCGCTGATAACTTTTTGGCTGCTGACATCCCAGACATAGCTTTTACCCAGATAACTTGAGGCAAATACCTGTTTATTATCAGGGCTGATGGCCACCGCTTTAATCTGATTATCCAGCCGTTGCTCAAACAACATTTTTCCGGTTTTTAATTCCCAGACCCGCATTAATGAATCATCCCCGCCGGTGACGGCGAGCTGGCTGTCATGGCTGATGGCAACGGCCTGCACTACACCTTCATGGCGTAATTTACGCAGTACACCACCATTTTGAATATCAAATACCGCTGCTTCGTAATTGTTCATGCCGAGCAGGGCAATGTTGCCCTGCTGATTGATAGCCATGGCGCGGATTTCTGCCGGTGCTTCCCACAACCATACCGCCTGGCCATTTTGCGTATTCCACAGGGCTATTTGGCGCGCATCAGATGTGGCGGCAAATTTCTGATCGGCGCTGATGGCGCAAAATAAAATACCGGTTTTTTCCCCGGATTTATGGTTCCAGTCGTAGAGGCGTTCTTTTTTGCTGGTTTGCCAGTAACTGCCACCGTGGTGAATCGAGCCAATCAGGGCGTATTGGCCATCTTCACTCAGGCATCCTGAATAAATGCCCTGCACAGCAACCTCGCTGACACTGGCGGGTGCTTTGCCATCGTTACAGGCAGTAAGAAATAAAAGCAGAAATAGGGGCAGGCTTTTTACCATGGTCAACATCCTGTTTTTTAACAAGTGTAGACCATGGCGGGCTGGCCTCAGGCGACCAGCTCTTTATGGGCGTTGTGCAGGTTTTCGATGAGTTTATCTTCGAGGTCAAAACGCTCTTCGAGCAATTCACCGAGGCGGGATAAATCAGCATCAAGCTGGGAGATTTTTTGCTGGCAGTGTTCTGGTGTGTCGTATTTATCGTTGAAGCTTACGCATACTGCGGTAATTTCTTCGAGCTGGGGGTAAATCTCTTTAATCATGGCCACGCTGCCATCATTAAAGTCCTGCGCTTCTTTAACCAGTTGTTCGTAAATTTCAAAATGGCCTGCGGAGCAATAATCCATCAGTACCTGGCAAAAAGCCTGGATCTTAACCGGCACGGGTGTGTCTTTCGGGGCGTAGGGTTGCAGGCCGTTGATGGCACAGAACAGCACAATCACTTCCTGACGTTCATTCAACCAGCGATCGATGATCTGATGCACGCCACCCCAACGTTCTTTGGCATTTTTGATACTGTCGAGCATAGGCTTCCCTTATGTTTATGCGTTGTTATGTAGAGCCAATATAGGCAGGGCACCTGGGCCCCGCAAGGAAAATGGCGCACTTCACCGACATTAAATTTTGAATATAAAAGCAGCTTGTCCGCCCGGGTGTAACGGGGTTACTATCGGGAAACTTTTGCCCGCCAGAACAAAAATCCCGCCAGCGCAAAATAACCCACAAACCAGATCAGTACCCACTGTGGCATGGAAATATCCATGAACATCCATGACTGTTCTGCGCAATTACCATTGCCCCGTAACAACACTGTGATCAGGTCCTGCCAGGGCAGGGCATCAAACATATATTCCAGGCTTGGGCCGCAGGTGGGTACCTGATCCGGCGGCAGGCTCTGAATCCACACATGGCGCCCGGCAATCGCACCACCGAATATGGCCGCCAGCATGGCTGCAACGGCATAAATCATCTGGCCGATGCGCCCGGGGCGGTGAATGGCGGCAATGGCAAA
Source organism: Oceanospirillaceae bacterium (assembly GCA_024234265.1). Classification (GTDB taxonomy): domain Bacteria; phylum Pseudomonadota; class Gammaproteobacteria; order Pseudomonadales; family Oceanobacteraceae; genus JACKOM01. Next base: position 192,783 of record JACKOM010000004.1, on the reverse strand, counting down.
AGCGAGGCCCACCAGCAGAACACCAATGCGCTGCATGATGCACAGGGGGCAGGGGTCTAAATACAGGGCATATTCGAAATAATAAGCGGCGCCTAACAGGCCGGCACAACTCAGCGCCGCCAGAATCTGTAGATGCAGGGTTTTAAACACGGTAGTTCCTCCTTGGGATGGCCAAGCATACCAGACAAATTGCGCATGTTTATGTTCCATATCAGTTGAGCTGAACTACGCTTAACCCGGGAACAGGGAGACTCTTATGATGCGATATGGTTTAAGCGGATTCATCTTGATGTTACTGGCAACTTTGGCGGCAGCTGAAGATCCGGGAGCGGATAAGCCCCAGTACGTACATGTGCAGCCGGCGTTTGTGCTGAATTACGGTGAGGGTGCCGGTAATCACATGAAATACATCCGCACAGATGTGGCGCTGCGGGTGACAGGCACGCTTGCTGCGGAACGTGTGAATTACCATGTGCCCTATATCCGCAATCAGCTGGTTTTTCTGCTGAGCCAGCAAACCGATGAAGTGGTGGATGACCCAAAAGGGCGTGAGGCCCTGCGTAAACAGGCGCTGGATGCGGTGCGGGAAATTATGACGGAGCTGGAAGGTAAACCTTATGTGGATGATTTGTACTTCCAGAATTTCGTAGCGCAGAACTAAATAACGCAGACATAAAAAAAGCCGCTGTCAGCGCACTGCTGTCCCACAGTTTGAAACTTAAAAGCCCTGAATGAAGATAAATTTCATTCAGGGCTTTTTTGTTTGTGCCGATTTATCACGGCGTTAACTCAGAACACTAAATGCGAACTTGCTGCGCCTGTTTTTTAAAGCGCCATAGCCCGCAGTCAGCATGGATGCTGACAAAGCGCCGGCGGAGCTAGGCAGGATGCCGAATGGCGCGTGGGCGTAATGGCGCGCCTAAAAAACCGGAAACAAGCAGCAGTGTGAGCGAAGGAAGGGTCTGGGAAGTCCCTTCCCAGAAAGAAAAACCGGAATTTAACTGTCGTCATTTTTTGTCGAGACATGGCTGTATGGGGGTCTTACCCCCAAACCCCTGCTTTGAACGCAACCGGGCGTTTGTCCTCACTCCAACAAAAAACATTCGCCCCCGCGCTATGGGGCATCCTGCCCTGGGGTCCCTCGCTTCGCCAGCATCCCTGCTAGCTCGGGCGTGTTTTTTGTTTTCGTTTCGGCGCCCTTGAGCGTTCATTGTGTGCTTATCACAAACGACAGTTGTATCTGCGATATATAAAAAACAGGGCCTCAAACGAGGCCCTGTTTTTTGGGTGAAAAATTGTGGGACAGCAGTGGCTGTCAGCGGCTTTTTTTATGCGAGTTCGGAGTGTTGCTCGTCGGGATTTTTACGCGAAAATACTTCACGGCCGTCTATCCAGCCGGCTTCCCAGGCTTCAATCAGCATTTCAGCTTTGTAATGTGAGCATTGTTCATCACGCCCGGTCATGCCGGCCATGTATCCCTGGCGGTAGGCTTTGTCGAGTGTGTCAATGTCCCACTGGTTTTCCACAAGTTCCATAGTGTGTCCCCGTGTTTTGGGAAACTTTACGTGACCGGGCCGTATCTGCAAGTTGGGTGTTAGACAGGCATGGCCAAGTTCACATTTAACCCCTGTATTTCGTGATGTCCGTCACGCTTTTTTCAGGTATTCCTGCAAGTACTCATCAAACGGCTGGGTATCGGAAGCTTCAATCGTGTTTTGTTTGGCGAGGGATTGTTCTGCCAGTTCCTGCCAGATACGCAGTTGCTCACCGGTGAGTGGCGTGCCCAGGGCTTTGTGCAATTCATTGGCTTTGGCGAGTACAAAATCCCGGTGGCTGAGCTGGCGCGCAGCCATTTCCGCCAGCACCCGTGCGCTTGGGGTCAGGGCCGGATTATCCAGGCGGGCCTGCATCACTGCGCAGGCGCTGCGGTAGGCTTCCGTGCCGTTGCGGCTGTCGAGCAAATCCGCGAGGGGCAATAATGCTTCGATAATTTCGCCGCCCCACTGTGGCAGGCTGATGGCCTGGCCGCTGCGTTGCAGGCGGAAATTCGGGTTGCGCCCTTCCATCACCACCTGGCGGTGGTTGCGATCCACTTCTTCACATTCCGCATTGCTGAGCACCGGGCTGTCGTTGATCAGGCAATACAGCAGGAATAAATCCGTAAACGCGAGCTGCTCAGCGGTGACACCTTCCGCCACAAACGGGTTGAGGTCCAGGCAGCGCACTTCAATATATTCCACACCGTAGTGGTTAAGGGCCGTGAGGGGTTTTTCCCCGTTCAGGCTGTTACGTTTCGGGCGGATATCAGCGTAATACTCGTTTTCAATTTGCAGCACATGGGTGTTGAGCTGCATGTAGGTATCACCCTGTTTTACACCCATTTCTTCATAGCGTGGCAGGCTGGTCTGCATGGCCTGGCGCAGGGTTTTGGTATAGGTGGGCAGGGAGTTAAAACAGACAAACATGTCTTTCTGCGCATTGTTCTGGTAACCCAGGCCGCTCATGCGCAGGCTGGTGGCATAGGGGCCAAACAGGGTGTGCTCGTCCCAGTTATCCAGGCTGTGTTGTTTGCCTTTCACAAAGCTTTTATCCAGCGCAGGGGAAGCGCCAAACAGGTAGAGCAATATCCAGCTGTAACGGCGGAAATTGCGGATCAGGCCAAAATACTGTTCGGAAATAAAATCCTTATCGGCGCTGCGCCCGTCGCGGCTGGCGAGTAATTGCCACAGTTCCATCGAAGGTGAAAAGTTGTAATGCACACCGGCAATACACTGCATGATGCGCCCGTAGCGGTGCCACAGGCCATGGCGGTAAACATGTTTCAGGGTGCCGATATTGGAGCTGCCATACAGGGCAATCGGCACTTCGAGTTCATCCTCAATGGCACAAGGCATGGAGGCTGGCCAGATAAGTTCCTGCGGATTTTGCTGATAGGTAAAACGGTGCAGCTGGCTTAAATATTCAATCACTTCCGGGATATTACGTTTTACCGGGGTAATAAATTCGAGCAGGGATTCAGAATAATCCGTGGTGATGCTGGGGTGGGTCAGGGCTGAACCGAGGGTTTTTGGGTGGGGCTGCTGGCTGATGCGCCCGTTCTGATCAACCCGTAAACCTTCTTTTTCAATCCCGCGGTTAAAGATAAACCAGGGATTTTCACTTTGGGCCAGGGTGGCGATTGTGTCTTGAAGACGAGTGATGGGCTGCAATTGCGCATTCCTATGCCGGCAGAAAGTCCCAGCATTATAGTCGGGCAAAGGGCCGGATACAGCCTCTTTGCCGCAACAATATTTCCAAAAAAAGGACTAACGCTTTTTGTTTTGCTTCTGCTGCATCGCTTGCTGGAACAATGCTGCCATGGTGCCGCCGGTTTCGGCGGGCTGGGAGCGTTGTACATGCTGCTGGGCATTGCGGCTTGGGCGTTCACCCCGTGGTGTGGCTTTTTCCGCCTGGTAGTCGCTGGCTTTGTCGCCCATACGCATCGACAGGGCGATACGGCGGCGTGGCACATCCACTTCCATGACTTTTACTTTTACTACATCACCAGCTTTGACCACTTCCCGCGGGTCGGAAATAAATTTTTCCGCCATCATGGAAATGTGCACTAAACCATCCTGGTGCACGCCGATATCCACAAACGCGCCGAAGGCGGTCACGTTAGTCACTACACCTTCTAAGGTCATGTCGTCTTTTAAATCTTTGATATCTTCCACGCCGTCCTGGAATTCAGCGGTTTTAAATTCAGGGCGCGGATCGCGGCCGGGTTTTTCCAGCTCGCTGAGAATATCTTTAATGGTGGGTAAGCCTACCTGTTCTGAAACAAATTCACTGGCATTTACCGCGCGCAGGAATTGGGTGTCGCCCATCAGGCTGCTGATTTCACGGCCCGCTTTGGCGGCGATATCTTTCACCACATGGTAAGACTCAGGGTGTACGGCACTGGCGTCGAGGGGATTTTTTGCGCCCATAATGCGCAGGAAACCCGCAGCCTGTTCGAAGGTTTTTTCACCGAGGCGTGGCACTTTTTTCAGTTCCGCACGGCTTTTAAATGCGCCGTTTTCATCGCGGTAAGCGACAATATTACTGGCGATTGTGCTGTTTAAACCGGAAACACGGGTTAATAACGGCACGGAGGCGGTATTTAAATCCACGCCCACGCCGTTTACACAGTCCTCAACAACCGCATCGAGCTGGCGTGCTAATGCGGTTTGGGAAACGTCATGCTGGTACTGGCCCACACCGATGGATTTAGGATCAATTTTTACCAGCTCGGCGAGTGGGTCCTGCAGGCGGCGGGCAATGGAAATTGCACCGCGGATGGTCACATCCAGATCGGGGAATTCTTTGGCAGCCAGTTCCGATGCGGAATAAACCGATGCGCCGGATTCATTCACCATGACTTTTTGCACGGTTTTTAATTCAGGGAATTTTTTCAGCATATCACCGACAAATTTATCGGTTTCACGGCTGGCGGTGCCGTTACCAATCGCAATCAGGCTGACGTTGTGTTTCATGCACAGGGCGCGTAACACAGCTTCGGACTGGGCGATCTGATTTTGCGGCGGGGTCGGGAAAATCGCGCAGTGATCCAGCACTTTACCCGTGGCATCAACAACGGCCACTTTCACACCGGTACGCAGGCCCGGGTCTAAACCAATGGTGGCTTTTTGTCCGGCGGGGGCGGCCATTAATAAATCTTTTAAGTTGGTGGCAAAAACTTTAATGGCGTCTTCTTCGGCGCTGTCGCGGATACGGCCGATTAATTCGGTTTCCAGATGGGTTAATAATTTCACCCGCCAGGTCCATTTCACCACTTCCGCTAACCAGCGATCCGCAGGGCGGGATTTATTATCGATATTAAAAAAGCCGGCAATAATACCTTCGCAGGGGTTGGCGGCGGTTTTATCGTCCGGGTTGCCAATTACCAGTGAAGTGCTTAAAAAACCTTCATTGCGGCCACGTAAAATGGCCAGAGCGCGGTGGCTGGGCACGCCTTTGAGGCGCTCGTCATGTTCAAAATAATCGCGGAATTTTGCGCCGTCGATTTCTTTACCGGGGATTAAACGCACACTTAAGGTGGCATCCTGCCAGAGGAAATTACGCAGTTTTTCCAGCAGGTCGGCGTTTTCAGAAAAACGTTCCATCAGAATATATTTGGCGCCATCCAATACGGCTTTAATATCGGCAAAACCTTTTTCGGCATCAATAAAAGCAGCTGCTTCGTTGTCGGGATTTAATTCAGGGTTTTGCAGTAATTTATCCGCCAGGGGTTCAATGCCCGCTTCAATGGCGATCTGGCCTTTAGTGCGACGTTTTTGTTTAAACGGCAGGTATAAATCTTCCAGGCGGTTTTTAGTATCGGCGCGCATGATCTCGGCGCGTAACTCATCGGTGAGTTTACCTTGCTCATCAATGCTTTTCAGAATGGCACCACGGCGATCTTCCATTTCACGCAGGTAACGCAGGCGCTCTTCCAGATGACGTAACTGGGTATCATCCAGGCCGCCGGTGACTTCTTTTCGGTAACGGGAAATAAACGGGACGGTAGCGCCCTCATCCAGCAGGCCAACGGCGGCAATAACCTGCACGGGGTTTACGGATAACTCGGTGGCAATTGTCTGAAAAATACGATCCATATAGATACAACTCAATCTTGTTATAGTCGCGGGATTATAGGGGATTTGCGGGGTAAATTCTGCGCGACGACCACGCCTGTTACAAAAAACAAAGCCCGCCAGGGGCGGGCTTTGTTCGTTTTTTTACCTAGGGTGTAAGGCAAAAACTGTTTACAGCTGAGGGCCGGCTTTTACCACGGACTCAGACACACTGTATTTCTTGAAGTTAGCAACGAATTGCTCAGCCAGGGCTTTGGCTGCTTCTTCCCAATCCGATGGGTTTGGCCAGTTTTTGCTTGGGTTCAGCAGTTTGGCATCAACACCTTCAAGGGTTTTTGGAACCTGAAGATTGAAGATCGGCATGATTTCAGTTTCTACACCACGCAGTTTGCCGTTCTGGATTGCGGAGATTACCGCACGGGTCACAGGGATAGAGAAACGCTGACCGCCTTTACCGTTAGCACCACCGGTCCAGCCGGTGTTGACCAGGTAAACCTGGGAGTCGAATTCAGTCACACGTTTCATCAGCAGTTCAGCGTACTCGCCGGCTGGACGTGGGAAGAATGGCGCACCAAAGCAGGTGGAGAAAGTAGATTTCAGACCTTTGCTGCCGCCCATTTCGGTGGAGCCAACCAGTGCGGTGTAACCGGACAGGAAGTGATAAGCAGCCTGTTCTTTGCTCAGGATAGACACAGGTGGCAGAACACCGGTCATATCGCAGGTCAGGAAGATAACGGCTTTTGGCTCACCGGCGCGGTTTTCCAGAACGCGTTTTTCAACGTGCTCTAACGGATAAGCGCAACGGGTGTTTTCGGTCAGGCTGATGTCGGTGTAATCCGCAACGCGGGTTACAGGGTCGATCACCACGTTTTCAACGATGGCGCCGAATTTAATCGCATCCCAGATCAGGGGTTCGTTTTTCTGGGACAGATCGATGGTTTTTGCGTAGCAGCCGCCTTCGATGTTGAACACAGTGCCTTTGCCCCAGCCGTGCTCATCGTCACCGATCAGGTAACGTGCAGGGTCTGCGGACAGGGTGGTTTTACCGGTACCGGACAGGCCGAAGAACAGGCAGGTGTCACCGTCTTCACCTACGTTGGCAGAGCAGTGCATTGGTAGCACGTCTTTCTCTGGCAGCAGGAAGTTCTGTACGGAGAACATGGCTTTTTTCATTTCGCCAGCGTAACGCATACCGGCCAGCAGCACTTTGCGTTTAGCGAAGTTCAGGATCACACAACCGTCAGAGTTGGTGCCGTCGCGCTCAGGTACACATTCAAAACCGGATACGTTGAGGATGGTCCACTCTTCTTTGTCAGAAGGGTTGTATTCGGTTGGGCGGATAAACAGGTTGCGGCCGAACAGGTTTTGCCAGGCAGTCTGGGTAACCATTTTCACAGGCAGGTAGTGCTGTGGGTCAGCGCCAACGTGCACGTTGGAAACAAAGCTGTCGTGCTGGGCTAAATAATCTTCAACGCGATCCCACAGGGCATCGAATTTTTCTGCGTCGAACGGGCGGTTTACGTTGCCCCAGTCGATGGCATCGGCAGTGCTTGGCTCCTGCACTATGTAACGGTCCATCGGGGAACGGCCGGTACGTTTGCCGGTTTCAACAACCAGGGCACCGTTGTCCTGCAGGCGGCCTTCGCCACGAGCCAGGGCTTGTTCAACTAATACGGCGGATGACAGATCGGTATAAACAGTGGTCATACTATGGCCCAATCATTCCTAAGAAAAACGCTGGCTTTTGGCCCGCGATGAAATGTTACCGCCCGAAGTTGGGGCGAAATTAATAATTTTAGGCGCGCAAGTATGCCAGAAAATCACCCGTAACAGAACTGGCCTGACCAAAAAAGCGACATGACTGGCCTGATATGTCGCAAGCGCTTGAATCTAAAGGCTTTACGCGGGTTAAACGGGGGCTTTTTCAGCCCCCTTGGCAAGAATTAATGCAATTTATTTGCATTCGCCTTGGCGGCTTCGAGGGGGAAAAGGCCGTCCACATCGCTCTGGTCAAAGCTGTAATGCTGGCCGCAGAAATGGCAATCAACGCGGATTTTGCCCTGCTCGTTGATCACTTCCTGGCATTCCTGATAACCGAGTTTGTGCACCGCATCGCCCATACGTGCGCGCGAGCAGCTGCAACGGAAGGAAAGCCCGCTGGCATCGTAGAGGCGCACGCTTTCTTCATGGTAAAGGCGGTGCAATAACTCATCGTTGGCGAGGTACAGCAGTTCTTCGGTTTTGATGGTATCTGCCAGGTGGCAGAGGCGCTGCCAGGCATCTGCATCGGGTTTGGCTGTGGCGGGCATTTCCTGCAGCATAAAACCGGCGGCCTGTTGTTTTTCTGCCTTGAGCCACACCCGGGTGCCGAGCTGCTCGGACTGGTTGAAATAGGTTTCAATGGCACTGCTCACTGTGCCGCCGGTCAGGGGCACTATGCCCTGATAGGCCTTGCCCTGCAGGGGCTGAATGGTGATCACCAGCTGGCCTTCGCCGAGCAGGTTGTCAGCATTGAGGCTCTGGCCTTCGTCGAGGCGCGCGATGCCACGCATTTCACCCTTTTCGTTCACCTCTGCCATCAGCAGGCGGATCGCCCCCGTGGTTTGCAGCTGCAGGGTTAACATGGCTTCAATTTTGATTGTGGCGCTGAGCAAGCCTGCGGCGGCGAGTAATTCGCTGAGCACATTCTGCACGGGCTCGGGGTAACTCTGGCGGGCGAATAAGTCCTTCAGGGTTTTGGACAGGCCGAGAATTTCACCCCGTACGTGGGTGTTGTCGAAGGTAAAACGTTGCAGTTTGTCGGCGTTACTCATAATCGTTACCGTATTGCGCGCTGTTGGTTTCTTTGAACCTGTGAATCTGACGGCGCTCTTTTTTGTTGGGTTTATGGTCGAACACAGGGTTTGCCTGGGCAAAACGTCTGCGTCGTTCGGCTTCATCCATGCGCCGTTTGATACTTTCTGCGGTTTCTTCGTAGAGGCGTTCGGCCTCGGGGGCACCACGGCGCTGGTCGCTGATGGCGCGTACCACAATGGTTTTTTCATCGAAGCCCTGGCGCACGTCTATGGTGGCGCCCACTTCTACGATTTTACTGACCTTGCTGCGCTGGCCGTTGTAATGCACCTTGCCGCCGTCGATCGCATTTTTGGCCATGGCGCGGGTTTTAAAAAAACGCGCCGCCCACAGCCATTTATCCAGTCTTACTTTGTTGTCATCCATTCTCGGATTTACCCGGCATTATCTCGCTGAAGGCATCCAGCGCATGGAAATCTGTGATGCTGCGGGCCGCCTGCTGTGAATCGGGCTGCATTATGCACAACAGTTGGGTGATGCCAAAGGTGCGCGCGGATTCTAACACGGCGAGGCTGTCATCAATTAACAGGGTGCGTTGTTTGTCGAAGGGTTCTTCGCGCAGCAGGTGCTGCCAGAAAGCCTGGCTTTCTTTGGGTTCACGGTAATCGTGGGAGCTGATAATGCGGTCCACATACTGGCCAAGGTTGGTGTGCTGCAGTTTTAAATCCACGCTGTCACGGTGGGCGTTGGTCACAATCACAGTGCGTTTGCCGGCGGCGCGCAGGGCGGTGAGAAAATCCTGCACATGGGGGCGGAAACCAATTTTATGGGTGATGTCTTTTTTCAGCTCGGCGATGGGCATGCCGAGGGCATCGGTCCAATAATCCAGGCAGTACCAGTTGAGGGTGCCGCGGTGCAGGTCAAACAGATTCACCAGGCGGGATTTGGCCTCGGCATGGCTGATGTTGTGTTTTTGCGCATAGGCCAGTGGCATGTGCTCCAGCCAGAAGAAGTTATCGAAGTGCAGGTCCAGCAGGGTGCCGTCCATATCCAGCAGGACGGTATCAATCTGGTTCCAGTCTAAGGTTATATGCATACTGAGGCCTGTTTACGCGGTTTTGTCATTATAGGGAAACGTCCATGCCACCTAAACCTGAAATTCTTGCCCGTCACGTGGTGGCGCAAAGCCGCTTGTTCAAGATTGAATCCCTGGAGATGCGTTTCAGTAATGGGGTAGAGCGTACCTATGAACGTCTAGTGGGTGGCGGCAGCGGCGCTGATCGGTGATTACGCTCACTAAGATGGTCTTTTCATCAAAACCTTGGCGCACATCGATTTTGGCGCCCACTTCAACAATTTTGCTGACTTTGCTGCGCTGGCCGTTGTAATGCACTTTGCCGCCATCAATGGCGTTTTTGGCCATGGCGCGGGTTTTAAAAAAACGTGCTTCCCACAGCCATTTATCCAAGCGTACTTTATCGTCAGTCATTGTTGGTGCGTTTCTCCGGCATTATCTCGGTGAAGGCATCTACTGCATGGAAATCCGTGATCTGGCGTGGGGCCTGTTGGGAGTCAGGCTGCACAATGCATATGCGCAGCGACGCCGGACTGCCGGTGTTATCCATCGTCACCGTGTGGTCGATCACCAGATCCGCACGCACCAGCGGCTCAATAATGGAAGGGTTCAGGCCCATACGCTCAACTGCTGAACGCATCGCCGCAAAGTCGACGATGGCCGGTGTTCCACTTAAGTCGTGCATGATCACACGACCGGCAGTGAACGGAATTTCGACCGGCTCTTTACCCTGATGCTCAGGCCAGTTGCCCAGCGCCTGCAGCTGCTCAACCGTGATGCCGTTTTTGCCGACATTGCGCGCAATGCCTTCAAGGATAGGGCGCAGCGAAAACGGCAGATCATCCAGATTGATGCCGAAGCGTGCTGCGGTGTCTGGCAGGCTGTGAAAACGATGGGACGTGCCTGGCAGAGTCTTAATCGAGCTTGAAGGGTCGAAATGGGTAGGTGATGTCATGCTGGATTCCTGGCAGGTGTTGAGTGCAGGGGAGGGGCAGAAGCCTGAATTGTCAGCAATTCTAGCGACATGAAGGGCTAAAGCAAGGTTTATGACTGCCGCTTTAGTCGGATTGTATACAATCTTGATGTTGGCAGTGCATCAAAGGCCGTAGGAGCAGGCCATGCCCGCGATGCAAGGACTAACGTGGGCGTCCTGTTAGGCGCGTTCTGGTGTCTCGATTATCACTGATTAGGTCAGTAAATATTCTTAGTGATAGTTAAGTTTATATAGCTCTTTCTTTAGCGCCTCTGATGATTTTTGAGTTAAATGTTATTAAAGGACGGTTTGATTTGGCCGATAAAGATAACAAATATCATACCATCGATAGGCCACAGGACGGATTCACATATGGACTCTATCTCATCGGTTAGTGCGCAGCAGATTGTTTCTAGAGGAGCTACTAGCTCACAGCAAAGCCAAACATCACAAAGCCCCGCAGAATTCACGTTGTCTAAACCAAATTTCAAAGGTGATGTAAACAGAGGAGCGTTACCTCCAGAAGAAGCCTTGCAGCTGACTAGGGAATATAGCCAGCGAGCTGATAGAGCATGGGGAGGGATTGTAGAGACTACATATGATATGCGTAGTGTTTACGCAGATGTTCAGTCAGATTTGTTAGGCCGTAATCCTTCACTTTTGGAAAAAGACTGGGACTTCACTGTTGACTCCAAAGGTGAGCTACTGATTGTAGAGGGAAAGGATCAGCTAACCAAGCGAGAGATTGAGTCTATTATTGATGTTTTGGAAGAGCACGGTGTAGATGATTATATGAAGGATCTTGCTGAGAATATTGTTGAACGAGGTATTGCTAGTCGTGGCCCTGAAATGCGAATGAGTGAGCAGGGAATCGGGTCTTACGATATAACAATGGATAATATGTCAGATGTTCTCAGGGGAAGAGAGTTAATGAATGACACTAAAATTAGACCGGTTAATCGAGGCCCAAGTAGTGTCTGGCAGCCTATTGAGGCGTATAACCAGGATAAGCTAGATCCGCTTGCAGCAGTGATGAAACAAGTTTCATCGCGAGCAGATAATGTATACGAATATAGCCGTGTCAAGCCTGGTTAAAATTTATTATTTTAAGTTGATAGGTTTATCTTTGATGGATTTAAACTACTCCTATTTTTCTTAAATTAAAGCTAAAAGGACTTTTATGAGTAGGTTAATTGTATCCTCCTTATTTGCCTTAACTTTATCTGGATGTGTTGGATCAGCAGATAAAGAAGAGTGTCCTGGTGGGAAGTGCCAAGAGCGTAGGGAACTTAACGGGATGAAATCGGCCGATCAGTCATTTGATGAATCTAACTTAAAGCTTGATGTGATTCCTGATTATGGTGATGAGGGAACCAATCAGGAATTACCTGTGTCGTTATTCTCTATGACTCAAAAAGAAAGTAAAAAACCTAGTGTTTTTGATGATAATCCCCAATCTGAGCTTTCGGTTACTGAAAATTCTGTTCGTTCTATGGCGCTAACACAAAATTATACGCCAGGGTGTTATACATTTGGTATTAATCTTTATTTGGAACTTTCCGCCAGTCCAGGAGCTTCGTACTGCATATATTATGAAATTCTGGACTTCCCAGACTTTACTAGACACTTTCGAGCCTCTGAAAGAACGCCTCTTCGTATTTAGCGGGAGATAGCCCTCCGTTATGAGAATGGCGTTTGATCGGATTGTAAAACATCTCAATAAAATTAAATATTTCTGTTTTGGCTTCTTCCCTCGTGCTGTATATCTTTCTGCGGGTTACGCGCTTCTTAAATGTGGCAAAAAAACTTTCTGCAACTGCGTTGTCATGGCAATTTCCCCTGCGACTCATTGATGGAATGAAGTTGTTTGCCTCCATAAAAGCCGTGTAGTCATGGCTCCCGTATTGACTGCCCTGATCACTATGAATGAGTACAGCATGTCTTGGCTGACGCCTCAACTTCGCCATGAGCAGGGCATCAATCACCAAATGACGGTCAATATGTTTACCCATAGACCAACCAACGATACGTCTTGAGAATAAATCCAGCACCGTTGCCACATACAAAAAGCCTTCGTAAGTGCGCACATATGTAATATCGCTAACCCACGAAACATTGGGCGCTTCAGGGCTAAAATTACGGTTCAACAAATTGGCGGCGATTTTGGCAGTTTTTCCTCCCTTGATATAACGTCGTTTGTAGCCAATCTGTGCTTTTATCCGGTGTTTACGCATAATTTTAGCTACGCGATGTACACTGCATGTCTCACCTTTTTCACGTAAATCTTTGTGTATCCACGGACTACCGTATGTGCCGCCACTCGCTAAATAATGCTCTTTTATTAATACCAGTAATCGCTGATCTTCTTTTTCTCGAGTTGATACAGGATTTTCTAGCCAAGCGTAATAACCACTGGGATGAACCATTAATACTCGACACATCAAGCGAATTGGATGCACGTTGGTATGAGCGCGGATAAAGGCGTACTTTATTCGTGCTCCCTTGCAAAGTACGCGGCGGCCTTTTTTAAAATATCGCGCTCTTCTGTCATTCTTCTGAGCTCTGCTTTAAGGCGGGCGATTTCGGCTTGCTCGTCAACTTGAGCCGCTTGGCGGGGTTGTGGTTGGTTGTATTTCTTGAGCCAGGCATACAGGCTATGGGTGGTCGTTCCGAGCCGCTCGGCCACTTCGGCAACGGAATAGCCTCGCTCGGTAATTTGCTTGATGGCTTCTTTTTTGAATTCTTCGGTAAATCGTTTGCCTGACATAGACACCTCATCTTTGAGTTAGATTATGAGGCTTTTAGGTGTCTAGTGAAATCTGGGAAGTCCAAAGCTTGGTCTGATGAAAACCTCGTTGATCCTATTGGTATGTTCCGAAAATTTCATAATGAACTCAAGTGGGAGGCTCTGGCTTTAGATTCTACGGATAATATTATTAGAGGAGCGCGCATTGAGTTTGAGTGGGGAACATCGAGCCTTAATTTTACCTATGACTTTGAGACTACCGGTGCTGATGGATACGCTCGAGGCGCTATTTCAACGCCAGATTGTCAGGGTGACTTTGAGATAGACCGTACAGATATAGCGACTGGTCATATGTGGCACATAGAATTTGACCCAGGTGTGGTTCGTTGGAGATCTGTTGATTCTCCTGATGTTACGGTTGGCCATGGATCTACAATACTTAATGCATATCATACTTGTGATGAAAATCTAATGTTCACAGATCAGCATATGAGTAGCGGAGGTTCGTGTTCAGGTAGCACAGTGTTCTGCCCAGCAGATTACATTACTGCGCCAAGCCCTAATCCGAGTAGAGTGTTCACTGATAGTAGTTTGATGTGGAAACATCGTGGTCATTCTCAGACTTTGCCAACGTTCAATCCGACTCCTCCGTAAATTGTGAGAATTTTAAGGGGCTCTTTACCGCGCCCTGAAAACTAGACATACCCATAAAATATTGGTGGCGAAGCCACTAATATTTTATGGGTTTCTTATTTTATCTGATTGAATCTTTAATTCGGTAGTATTCAGAATTCTGTGTCATTTCTTTCGAAATATCCTAAGAATCAGATACACCAAAGGGATTGGTGCACATGCAATTCTGATCTTTCTACATACCCAAGCTTGTTCGACTCCACCATAGCCGGAATTGATTGCTCTCAGTACGAGACGGCTACTGGTGGCCAAAATTGGTTTCTTAGAGTTGGAGCGGTACATCGCCAGTTCAGGAAGCTCACCAAAACCAAGGGCGGTTTTCCGAACGAGAACAGCTTGCTCAAGCTGCTGTATGCCGGTATTTTGAAAGCGTCAGAGCGCTGGACGCACCCGGTACAAAACTGGAATCTGACGCTGTCGCAGTTGTCGATTCACTTTGCTGGGCGGTTAGACGCTCACATAGACCTGTGACTGGCTGACACAGAATTTTGAACGCCCTCTCTCGTTTTGTTTTCAGTAGAAGCCGATCAGTTCAGTGAGCTGCATAAGCTGCTTTTAAACCCGCCTAAATCCACTCTTCGTCATTGATCTTTTGTGCGGCTGAAGTCGTTCTTTGCAGAACCTCAAAACTCAATCGTTCACTCTAAATTAGCGCATTGGCTGACCTTAGCCCGCTGCCTGAGAAGGTCAGGGCAGTGGGCTAATTCCCTCAAAAGCTACTGATTAGTCGCTTTCAGAGGGATGGATGGACGAGCCAGGTCTTTCGATGGTGGAGCGAAAGACGTCAGGTTGATACCGTCAACCGCTGCTTTGTACTCTTCCAGAGTCGGGAAGCGACCCAGAATAGTTGACAGAACAACCATTGGGGTTGAACCCAGCAGAGACTCACCTTTCTTCTCGGCGCTGTCTTCTACAACACGGCCCTGGAACAGACGGGTAGAGGTCGCCAGAACGGTGTCACCCGGTTCGGCTTTTTCCTGGTTACCCATGCACAGGTTGCAGCCTGGACGCTCCAGGTACAGTTGGTTTTCGTACTTGGTACGGGCTTTTTCTTTCGGATTGCTGTCATCGAAGATGAAGCCAGCGTATTTCGCCAGAACGTCCCAATCGCCTTCGGCTTTCAGTTCGTCAACGATGTTGTACGTTGGTGGCGCTACAATCAGTGGCGCTTTGAACGTGATAGGGCCGTTCTTTTCCAGGTTACGCAGCATGGCAGCGATGATCTGCATGTCGTCTTTGTGAACCATGCAAGAACCAACGAAGCCCAGATCCACTTTACGGCCATCGTAGTAAGAAGCCGGACGGATTACGTCGTGGGTGTAACGCTTGGATACGTCTTCGTTGTTGACGTCCGGGTCAGCAATCATCGGCTCGTCGATGGCGTCCAGGTCTACAACCAGCTCGGCGCAGTACTTGGCGTTGTCGTCCGGAGCCAGAGCTGGCTCTTCACCAGACCGGATGACAGCTGGGCGATGCCAAATAAACGCGCGGATTCTAACACAGTCAAGCTGTCATCTAATAAGAGGGTGCGTTGTTTGTCGAAGGGCTCTTCACGCAGCAGATGCTGCCAGAACACCTGGCTTTCTTTGGGTTCGCGGTAATCGTGGGAGCTGATAATGCGGTCCACGTACTGGCCGAGGTTGGTGTGCTGCAGTTTTAAATCCACGCTGTCACGGTGGGCGTTGGTCACAATCACAGTGCGTTTGCCGGCGGCACGCAGGGCGGTGAGAAAATCCTGCACATGGGGGCGGAAACCAATTTTATGGGTGATGTCTTTTTTCAGCTCGGCGATGGGCATGCCGAGGGCATCGGTCCAATAATCCAGGCAGTACCAGTTGAGGGTGCCGCGGTGCAGGTCAAACAGATTCACCAGGCGGGATTTGGCCTCGGCATGGCTGATGTTGTGTTTTTGCGCATAGGCCAGTGGCATGTGCTCCAGCCAGAAGAAGTTATCGAAGTGCAGGTCCAGCAGGGTGCCGTCCATATCCAGCAGGACGGTATCAATCTGGTTCCAGTCTAAGGTTATATGCATACTGAGGCCTGTTTACGCGGTTTTGTCATTATAGGGAAACGTCCATGCCACCAAAACCTGAAATTCTGGCCCGTCACGTGGTGGCGCAAAGCCGCTTGTTCAAGATTGAATCCCTGGAGATGCGTTTCAGTAATGGAGTGGAGCGGACCTATGAGCGTCTGGTGGGGGGCGGCAGCGGTGCGGTGATGGTGGTGGCCCTCAATGAAAACAATGAAATCCTGTTGGTGCGCGAGTACGGTGCCGGTATTCACGATTACAGCCTCTCCCTGCCCAAGGGCGCGGTGGACCTGGGGGAGGAAATTCTGGATGCCGCCAACCGCGAGTTAAAAGAAGAAGTGGGGTTTGGTGCCCGCCAGCGCCATTTGCTCAAACCCTTAAGTTCTTCGCCGAGTTATATGACCTCCGGCATACAGGTGGTGGTGGCCTGGGATTTATACCCTGAACGCCTGGAAGGGGATGAACCCGAACCCCTGGAACTTCACACCTGGCCCATGGACAAACTCTACGAACTGGCGATGCGCGATGATTTTGTAGAAGGCCGCGCTATCGCTGCCATGTATTTAGCACGGGACTGGCTGGCACAACATGCACCAATACGCTGAATTAATTGCACTCTGCCGCCAGGCGGGAGAGGCCATTCTGGAGGTATATCACCGCGGTGATACTGAAGTCTGGACCAAAGACGATGACAGCCCCCTGACGGAAGCAGATCTGGCTGCCAACACCCTTCTGCTGGAAGGGCTGG
This sequence comes from Oceanospirillaceae bacterium, assembly GCA_024234265.1. Lineage (GTDB taxonomy): Bacteria > Pseudomonadota > Gammaproteobacteria > Pseudomonadales > Oceanobacteraceae > JACKOM01. The sequence continues at coordinate 176,111 of JACKOM010000004.1, read as the reverse complement.
CGCGCATTTCCGGTCTGCCCGTGGTCAGTGAAGAAATGCCCGTGGCGGGCCGTGAAGAACGCAGCAGTTGGGTCAGTGCCTGGCTGCTTGATCCCTTGGATGGCACCAAGGAATTTATCGGCCGCACCGGGGAATTCACCATCAACCTGGCCCTGATTGAAAATCACCAGCCGGTGTTTGGCATTATCTATGTGCCCTTAAGTGGCGAAGCTTTTTACGGTGGCCCGCAGATGGGCGCTTTTGTGCAGGACGCCCAGGGGCAGGTGCGTCCCCTGCAGGCCAGTAATATGCTCAACCGTCTCAAAGAAAACCTGCCGGTGCGTTTGCTGGCCAGCCGCCGCCATGCGGAACCGACTGTGGATAAACTTTGCCAGCGTCTGCACGCCGGCCTCGCCGATGTGCAACGCACAGATGCCGGCAGCGCCCTGAAATTCACCCTGATGTGTTCAAAACAGGGGGATATCTACCCCCGTTACAGCAATGTGAGTGAGTGGGATATAGCCGCTGGCCATGCCCTGCTGCGTGCCGTGGGTGGCGAGGTATACGATCACCAGTTTGAAACCATGACCTACCTGAATAAACCCAGTGTTTTGGTGCCGGGTTTTTTTGCGGTGGCGGACCAGAAATTCGACTGGCGCGCCCTGTTACCGGGCTGAAGTGAGTACTTATTGATTAGTTGGCTAAGGCTCTGTTTGGTTATGCAAAAGCTGTCCATTAAAAGCCATGCAGGGCCGGGCAGAGACACTATGCTCTAGTGGTCATCCCAACAGGGGACCCTGGTCATGCAGTACTACAGCGATCCTAAAACCATCAAACTGGAACATGAAATCCACTACCTGCAAAAACGCATGAAGGATGTGGAAATGCGTTACGGCAAAGAGCATCAGGCGATACTCAATAATTACCGCGAAATGATTCGCAGCCGTCAGGAATTAATCGAATTATTGAACCGCCGGCATACGGGGCGACGGGTCGGCTGATCCGCCGCAGCCCTGAAAACCCCTGGCGCTGAAATATATCCGCTATGTTGTGTCAGAAAATAAAAAAGCCCTGAATGGCGTTAATCCATTCAGGGCTTTTTATTGGGGATGTGTTTCAGCCGATGGTTTTTTTCACCGCCATTAACAGGCGCTCTTCGGTGACGGGTTTGGCTATCCAGCCTGTAGCACCTACGCTTTTAGCTTTCTGTTTTTTGTAGTCCGCGGTTTCTGTGGTCATGATCAGAATCGGCAGCATGGCGTAATTGTCGAGGCGGCGCAGGTGGGCAATTAAACTCATGCCGCCCATTTCCGGCATATTCAGATCGGTAATCACCAGATCGACTTTATTATCGCGCGCAAAATCGAGTGCCTGACGGCCATCCTCATGCAGTATGACCTCGTGGCCGGCACTGCTCAGAATGGTGTTCATCATGGTGCGGATAGCAACTGAATCATCAACTGCGAGTATTCTGGCCATGGTCTCTCCGGATCTGTGGTTCTCAGGAAAGACTAGACCAGGGTGAGCGCTTTGCCCTTATAAAATCAGCGGCAGTAAGAGTGCGCAGAGTATGCCCATGATGCCCATGCTCAGGGCGGCAAATGCACCGGCTTCAGAGCCAATCTCAAGGGCGCGGGCTGTGCCCACTGCATGGCCGCACACCCCCAGAGCTGTGCCCTGGGCGGCGGGGTGGTGGATGCCCGTGACTTTCAGCAACCAGGGGCCGGTAACCGCAGCGAGTATGCCGGTGACCATGACAATGGCGGCGGCGAGGGCGGCTATGCCCCCGATTTTGGGGGCAACCTCCACCGCAATGGCGGTGGTGATGGATTTGCTCCACATGGTGTTCTGGCTGACCAAGCTGGCATCACATAACCACAGGATAAATACCGCACACACTATGGTGCCGCTGCCACCGAGCAGCAGCGCGGTGAAAAACGGCAGCCAGTGGCGGCGCAGGGTTTTCAGGTTTTCGTAAAGCGGCACTGCGAGGGCGACGATCACGGGGCCAAGGCACCAGTGCAGGGCTTTTGCACCTTTGTAATAAGCATCAAAACTCAGCCCCAGGCCCAACAGGCAGGCGATGACAAGCAGTACGCTCAACAATACCGGGTGCAGGTATGGGAGGCGCCCGTAACGCTGGTAAATATACAGGCCGGCTTTAAAGCTCAGCAGGGTCAGCAAAATACCAAACAGGGGGTTGTGGGTAACCTGATACAGGCCTGAATCCAGGGAGATACTCATTTGGTGTAACCCATCATGCGTTGCATTAACCAGCCGGTCAGGGGAATGCCAACCACTAAGCTGATCACCACCGCCAGGCTGATGGGCAGCCAGTCGCGGCTCAGCAAATTGAGGTGATTCAGAATTGCCACGCTGGCCGGCACGATGAATAAAGGCAGATAAGGTAACAGGCCAGTGCTGGCGGTTTTAACCGGCGTGGGAATAGCACCGCGCCACAACAGGAAGATAAACAGCAATAACATGCCCAGCACCGAGCCGGGCACCGGCAGGTGCAGGGCCGCGGCGGTGAACTCACCGGCAAGGAAAAAACTGAGCAGGGTTATCAGGCCGTTTAACATGGGTAAATTCTAATCAGGCTGGTGAAGGTGGCTGGATATGACGCTTTGGTGCATTCGTCCCATGGTCATACCCAGACTTATCCACAGATTCTGTGGATTAAAAACGGGAAAAGTCCGGGGCACGTTTTTCCATAAACGCAGTCAGGGCTTCTTTGGCTTCCGGGCTTTCCAGCAGATCACGGAAGGCATATACCTCATCGGCCATACGTTTTTCCAGATCGGCTAAATAATCCTGTTTGAGCATGGCTTTGGTACGCATCACGGCAGCCGGGGCGCGCTGTACAAATTTAGCAGCAATTTTTTGTGCGTGGGCACGTACATCATCGGCCGGAACCACAGCGTTAATCAGGCCTACTTTGTCGGCTTTTTTCACATCAAAAATATCGGCCAGCATCAACAGCTCGGCAGCGTGGGCGTGGCCCATGAGTTTGGGGAATAACAGGCTGGAGCCGCCTTCAGGGCACACACCCAAATCCACAAACGGCAGTTTGAAGCGCGAATCTTCCGCAGCAACTATGTAATCACAGTGGGCCAGCATAGTGGTGCCGATACCTACGGCTAAACCGTTGATAGCAACCACAATCGGTTTTTTCAGGCGGGCTACGGCCAGCAGGAAAGCCAGTACCGGCGGCATATCACCCTGGGGCGGGTTCTGGATGAAATCCACCAGATCGTTACCGCTGGTCAGGTTGCCACCCTCGCCGGTGAAAATCACACAACGCACTTCCGGGTTGGCGTCAGCCGCCTGCAGGGCATCTACCGCATCCAGATACATCTGGTTGGTGATGGCGTTTTTCTTTTCCGGACGGTTGAAACTGATGGTCTGAATGCGGTTTTCGATGGAGGTAAGAATCATAAAACGGCCCGCTGGCTGGGATTAACGAGCCGGCAGTTTACTGGGCACAAGGCGCAGGGGGCAAGGGTTTATGCCGGAGGGCGCGGGTCTCACAGGCTGACACGCACCGCCATGCCAAAACTTTGCAGCTCGTTATCTGTGCTTTGATCGAATATCCATTGCAGCTGGATGCGCGGAGCGGTTTGCAGGCCCAGGCAAAAACCTGTGTGGGTGTCTGTGTCGCCCCGCAGGGATGTCAGGCCAATATAAGGATTGAATTCAAGGCTGCGGCTGGAGTTAAGATAAATCCGGCTACCCGCTTCGAGATGCAAGCCCGTGTCATCGTCCGATTCCCTGCTCTGGATTTGCGCCTCGCTGCTGATGTCCGTGGCGCGCATTTTCAGGTCATAACGGGAATGGGCGAGGCCGGCCTTAAGATGAATATCCGCGTTATCGGCCAAGGCCCAGTGCCTGCCGATACCTGCGTTGGCGGAGATCAGGGTGCCATTAAAATGAAGATCATAATTTTGCATGCGCACGCTGTTTTCCAGGGTGCCGGCATTCAGGCTGTTGTAAACAAACCAGGCGGGTGAAAACTCCCGTGCATAGACCAGCAATACACCATCGCTGCGCAGGTCAGTGTCCAGTTCATCAACACCGATGCGGTTTTGCTGAAAACCCATTTGCAGCAGATCGTAACTGAATTCCGCACGGGCAAAACCGGGCAGGCTGAGGGACAGGGCAACGGCCAGAAACAACAGGCGGCTTGTCATGGGGATCACCGTGGCCGGAAAAATTACCGGACGCCAGAAATGAAAAACCCGCCGTGAGGCGGGTTGTTCGGAATTAGGTGGTGCCCAGAGGCGGAATCGAACCACCGACACGGGGATTTTCAATCCCCTGCTCTACCGACTGAGCTATCTGGGCAACGTCGTGATGGGCGCGTATTTAATCGACTTTCGTTTGCACTGTCAACACCCGCTCGAAAAAAAGTTATGCGCTATGTATTTGTATTATTTAGGCTTTTGTCTCGGGCACATAACCTTCGGCGGCATCCACGGCTTCACCGTTGAAGAAACGCTGCATTTGCTCCTGCAGGTAAACACGGCTGGTCATGTCCATCATGTTGAGGCGTTTTTCGTTAATCAGGCGGGTTTGGTGGGCCATCCACTCATCCCAGGCCTGTTTGCTGATGTTGTCAAAGATGTCCTGGCCTTTGGGGCCCGGGAAAGGGGCTTTTTCCAGGCCGGGCAGTTCTTGTTGCAGGCGGCGGCAAAAAACGGTGCGGCTCATAGTGTTTCCTGTTGGCTGTGCAGTTGGTCCAGCAGTTTTTTTACGGGGGCGGCCAGGCCGATTTCGGCGGGCCGCTGCAGATCATACCAGAGGGCGTTGTTTTCGCTGACCCCTGCATTTTTCAGCAGGCGGATGCGGCATGGCTCAATTTCCAGATGAAAATGGCTGAAGGTGTGGCGGAAGGGTTGCGGCGCAGGCAGTAATTTAAATTTCTGGCCCTGCAGCAGGCTGGCATCAGCCGGGTTTTCAGCCACATCCTGCTGGGGGAATATCCATAAACCACCCCACAGGCCGCTGGCCGGATTTTGCTGCAGCAGAATTTCACCGGCGCTGTTTTCGATCATTAACATGCGTGTATGGCGCACCGGAATGTCTTTTTTGGGTTTAGCATTGGGGTACGCCTTCATATTGCCCTGGGCATAGGCCACACAGCTGGCGGCGAGGGGGCAAATACCGCAGGCAGGTTTACTGCGCGTGCAGAGGGTTGCCCCCAAATCCATCATGGCCTGGGTGTAATCGGCGTTGCGTTTTTGCGGGGTGTGTTTTTCTGCAATGGCCCACAGTTGATCGGCGACTTTGGGTAAACCCGGCCAGCCTTCCACGGCGTGGAAGCGGCATAACACCCGTTTTACGTTGCCATCGAGAATGGTGGCAACCATACCCATGCTGATACTGGCAATGGCGCCAGCGGTGGAGCGCCCAATGCCGGGCAGCTCCATCAGTTGTTGCACACTCTGCGGAAATTCCCCCGCATATTGCTGCACAATTTGTTGTGCGCATTTTTGTAAATTACGCGCCCTCGCGTAATAACCAAGGCCGGTCCAGTGGTGCAGTACTTCATCCTGCGGGGCGCATGCGAGGCTGTGCACATCGGGAAAACGCTGCATAAAACGTTCGAAATAGGGAATAACCGTATTCACCTGGGTTTGCTGCAGCATAATTTCCGACACCCATACCCGGTAGGGGGTTTTATTTTGCTGCCAGGGCAGGTGGCTGCGGCCATGCTCGTCAAACCAGTTGAGCACGGCGGCACTGAAGGGGGTTAAGGCCATGGGGAAAACGCGTTGTTTATTGGGGCGCTAAGGGTAGCTCAAGCGGTTTACTGATGTAAGCCTCAAAGTCGGCGATGGGCAGGGGTTTGCTGAATAAATAACCCTGGGCATATTCGCAGTTGTTGGCGCGCAGGAATTGCAGCTGGGCAGGGGTTTCCACCCCTTCGGCCACCACCTGTAAATTCAGTTTGTGGGCCATGGCGATAACCGCGCCGGTAATTTCCATGTCGTTAATATCCCGCGGTATGTCCATAACAAATGAGCGGTCGACTTTTAACACGTTAATGGGGAAGCGCTTTAAATAACTCAGGGATGAATAACCCGTACCGAAATCATCTATGGCGATGGAAATACCACGCTCCTGGAAGGCACGCATGGTGGTGATGGCGTGTTCCACGTTATCCATCAGGGTGCTTTCGGTAATTTCCAGTTCGAGATTTTCCACCGGCAGGCCACTGACCAGCAGGGCTTTTTCCACGGTATTGACCAGCTCCCTGTCGGCAAATTGTTTGGCGGATAAGTTCACCGCGATTTTGCTGTAACGGGGCCACAGGGATTTATCGATTAATTTTTTAACCGCATGGCAGGCCTGTAACAGGGCTTGCTCACCGATGGGAATAATTAAACCTGAATCCTCGGCAATCGGAATAAAGCGGTCCGGTGCAATTAGTTCACCGCTTTGGCTGCGCCAGCGCAACAGTGCTTCTGCGCCCATAATGCGGCCATTTAACAAATCAATTTTTGGCTGGTAATACACCACAAATTCACGTTCATCGATGGCGCGGCGCAGGTCTTTTTCCATACCCAGGTAAGCCATAATTTCGGTGTTCATCTCCTGGGAGAAGAACTGGTAATTATTGCGTCCCATTTCTTTTGCACGGTACATGGCCATATCCGCGTTACGCATCAGGCTGTTGCCATCCAGGCCATCGGCCGGGCCCATGGTGATACCAATGCTCACGGTATTGGTGAGTTCCTGATTTTTAATTGTCAGGGGCTGGGCTAAGGTACGCAGAATTTTATCCGCCACATTGTGTACTTCGTGGCTGCTGCTGATATCCCCTAATAACACGGTAAATTCATCACCGCCGATGCGTGACACTGTATCGGTTTCACGCACACATTCACTGATGCGGCGTGCGGTTTCGATTAACAGCTGGTCACCGGCGTCGTGTCCCATGCTGTCGTTAATGCGTTTAAATTGGTCGAGATCGAGGAATAACAGGGCGAGGGACGAGCCATCACGGCGTGCCTGCAGCAGGGATTTATCCAGCCGGCTGCGGAATAAACGCCGGTTAGCAAGACCAGTGAGCGGATCGTAATAGGCCAGATTTTCCATTTGAATCTGAGCATTTTTCAGATCGGTAATATCACTGACTGCACCCATAAAACCACATACATTGCCATCTGCGTCGTGCAACGCACCGGCCTCGATAATGGCATAGGTAATCATTTCACCTTTGATAAAACCCGCTTCGATTACAAAACTTTCCTGGCGGGTGGTGAGGCCGCGCCAGGCTTTATAAAGCGCACGACGGTCAGCACTGCGTGCGCTGTTAAGCCAGGTGGTGAGGTCAGCACTGCCCTGACCTATGCCGGTGATTTCACACCAGCGGTCGTTGATGTAGGTGAGATTTTCCTGCAGGTCGATCTGGAAAATACCTACGGGGGATAACGCAGATAACTGGCGGAATTTTTCTTCGCTGGCTTTCAGTGAGCGGCTTTCACTTTCGATATTGCTCAGCATATTGTTGAACACATCTACCATTTCACCGACTTCATCGAAGCTTTCTTTGCGCGCACGCAGGCTGAAATCCCGGCTGCTGGTAATCGCCCGTGCAGTTTTGCTTACCCTCGCCAGGCTGGCGCTGAGCAGGCGTTGTAAATATTGAGCGATGATCAGGGTGATTATCAGGCAGGCGATAATAATCAGCCCGGCAAATAAATATTGCTGATTACGGATGTGCTCCAGCCAGGTGGTATCCATCAGAATATACAGGGTGCCGATTTTCAGGCCGTCGAGGGAAATATCTTCAAATATATGCAGTTGTTTCTGGCCATTGATCAGGCCCGCTTTGTTTTCGATATCGGGGCAGAAGCGCTGATCAATGCTGTCGAAATGGTAAGCGGCAAAAACATCGTTTGAGCTGTCGTAAATGCAGGCCATTAGAATATTGGTATTGGCGCCGAGGGCTTTTAAATTGGCCTGGGCCTGCTGTGTATCGGCAAATACCAGCGCAGCGGTGGAGCGGCTTGCCACAATTTGCGCAAGAATACGTGCATCATTGGTAACACGCTCGATGCTTTTATGTTTGTTGTATTGCACAAAAGCGATGGTGGATAACAATACCGAGACCACACATATCAGCAGCATGCTGGAGATATATTTATAACGAAGCGGCAGGCGGTTAAAGAAGATCATAATGTATCCTCTTTAATCACTTTGCTGGCAATTTCCAGCAGGTTAGTCGACATGTGCAGGTTGGCCGCATTGAGCAGGTTAAGGTTAACCTGCAGTTCCACTTTGTTATTCACCAGTGGCAGCGTCAGCATGCAGTAGGTCAGCATTTTCTGGTGGTTACCTACGGTGAGAATATTATTTTCGCTGGCGGTTTTAATCAGACTTCGCATGCTGATTTGCACACCTTCGTCAATAAATAACACATGGCAGTCGCTGTAATCTTCCTGCACTTCGATGATGTGCACATTTTTTTGCTGAATGCGGCGTCCTTCCATCTGACTGAGCATCATGTCCAGGTTGTAGGACGGGAAATAACAAATATTAAATGAATCACCGCCCATACGGGTATCGGGCCAGCTGACAAATTTACTGATCTGAAAAATATAGGCGGATTGCACCTGGGCAGCCGTGAGCCCGCCGGCGCTGAGTATGCCGGAGTAAAACGTGGTGATGGCCACCAATGGGAAAAAAATCGACTTGCGCAGGCGCAACGTCAGCACGCTCCTTATGCCGTGTAAGGCTGTCCCTACAGACTAGTTCTTTCCGGGGGGTTTTCAACAGTCCGGCCCGCGCGGCGGGCCGGACAGAGGGCATTATTAAAGTGGTGTGGCATTGAGTGCTTTGATGGTGGCATCCAGGCCATCACGCTGGATTTGCTCAGCGAACTGGGTGCGGTAGGTTTGCACCAGGCCGAGGCCGGCAACCACAGCATCAAATACTTTCCATTCGCCGTTTGTCAGGCTCATGCGATATTGCAGTTCGATATTCTGCCCGCCGGGTTGCTGAATCTGGGTTTCAACGATGGCTTTGTCTTTCGTCTCGTTGTAGCGCGTGGCGCTGTAGGTGATTTGCTGGCCGTTGTAGGCCTTAAATGCACCCGCGTAAGTTTTGATTAACAGACGTTTAAAGCCCGTGATGAAAGCCGCTTTCTGGGCATCACTGGCATCTTTCCAGTATTTACCCAGGGCCAGTTTGGCCATACGTTCCTGATCGACAATACCTATCAGATTGCTTTCCACCAGGGTGGCGACGTATTGGGAGTCGCTTTCGACTTTGCTTTTGTTGGCCAGAATCTGGCCGAGTAATTTGTCGGCTGCGGTTTTTACCACCACATCGGGAGCTTCACCGGCAAAACTGTTCAGGCTGAACAGCAGGGTCAGCACAGTTAAAAACACACGCATGTTGTTCTCCTTCTAAGACGCGCGTCATGGTAGAGGTACTCGGCGCGGAATGAAACCATCCGCAGGTTAAAGAACTGTTGCTGTCACTCAACAATCACGCAAAGCGGTATAACAATACGCAAATTATGACGATGCACAGGGGCCAGGCCAATAACAGGCCGCGCCAGAAAAACCCTGCGTGGCGCAGTTCCATAAAATGCTCCACGATCAGCCAGCCTTTGAGTAATGCCGCGCCCATAATGCCGTAAACAACCCAGCGGGTTTGTTCGCCGCTGCCGAGATTCACGCTCAACAATGACAATAGCAGCAGTGCGCTCCAGCTGAGCAATAACAGGGCGTTGTGCTGGCACCAGGTTTTAATGCAGGACATAAATCACCGGAAATAAAATGACCCACACCAAATCCACCATATGCCAGTATATGACCCCGGCTTCCAGGCCGCTTAAATTCTCCGCCTGATATTCCAAGCGCCAGCAGCGCAGGGCCATAAAACCCAGAATCAGCATGCCGAGCAAAACATGCAAAAAGTGGAAGCCTGTCACCAGCCAATAGAGGGTGAAAAAGGTGTTGTAGGATAAATCCAGCCCAAGGCCGGCAAGATGCTTGTACTCAGCGAGTTTAATCAGCACATAAACCGCCGCGCTGGCCAGGGCGCTTAATAACAGAAATGCTGCTGCCCTTTGCTGGCCACGACGTACTGTGGCGACGGCCAGGGCGGCAAAACCACCGGCACTGAGCAGGCTGATGGTTAAATACAGGCTGGTGGATGTATTGAGTGCTTCACGGCTGCTGTGGAACATGTCACTGCGCAGAATCTGGGTGACACCAAAGGCGATAATTAACGCCGCAAATACCGATAATTCGGCGAGGATAAAAAACCACACGGCGAGATCACCGGGCAGGTGTTTGCGGGCAAGGGTTTCTGCCATCGACGCTTAACAGCCTTCTGCGGGATGTTTATAACCGGCGGGTTTGCGCAGCCATTCCCCTTCGCTGGCAAAAAAACCAAATTCCATCAGGTTTTGCTCGTTTTCGCAGCCTACCCGCAGGGCTTGTTGCTCCTGGTCGGCCCACTGGCACAGACGGGTTAACAACTGGCGTGCAACTCCGCGGTTGCGGGTCACTTTACGCACTAACACCCGTTCGATTTTATAGGCCGATTGTTGCTCGCTGATTTCAGCCAAGGCGATGAGGCGATCATTAAACCGGCCGGCGGCCAGCTGTGGGTGAGTCGTGAGGTAACTCTGCAGGTCTGTGTCCCGCAGATGCCAGTCTTCGGGAGCATCATCGAGAAGCTTTAGCAGGTCGGTTAAATCCTGTTCAGTGGGTTGTTTGACCCATTCGAGATGTACTGGCACCGTGCAACCCTCACGTTAAAGAGCGGGCATTCTAGCACGCTTTAACCATGCACGATCAAGTCAGGGGCTGCTTCTGATGGCGGCTTTTTACAGGTACCAGTTCAAGCTGAGCAACAGGGTGCGCCCCTTATCAGGTAAGCCGTCGTGGGCATCCCACAGGGAAGGGGTGGCCTGCCGGCGGTCACTGAGGTTGTAAATGTGCAGGCCGGCATCGCCATGGGGGATGGGCATTTGCGCATAGGTGTCGAGGCGCCAGTAAGCGGGCAAGGGTTGCGGGTTTGCGCCGCTGGCTTTGATGTCTGTCCAGTCAAAGGCATGCATCAGGCTGCTGCCAAATTTATAGTTCCCTTGCTGATAAGCCAGGGCGAAGTGCTGCATAAAACCCGGATAGGTGGAGTGGGGCAAACCCGTATCGAGATTTTTACTGTAGGCGCGGGAAAATTGCCATTGTGCCTGCCAGGGGCCAAAAAATATCTGGTTAGTGATTTCCACCCCGCGCGCAAAACTACTGCCGGTATTACTGTAACCGCCGTCTATATCCGGATCTGTGGTATTGGCGACAAACGCAATGGTGTCGCGCCACTGGCTGTGGAAGGCGGCGGCCTGAAAACGCCAGAAACGGCTGTCATGCAGGTAGCTGAATTCGCTGGTGTCGATCGTTTCGGGTTTTACATCGCGGCTGGCATTCACCCGCAAGCCCGTGGGGGCAATTTCTGCGGCGGTGGCAGCGCGGTAGGCATGGCCATATTGCAGGCGCAGGCTTTGTTGTTTGCTCAGGTAATAACTCAGGGTCGCACGGGGGGAAGTGTGCCCGCCAAAATCACTGTAGTCATCGTGGCGTCCGCCTATGTTGAGGCCGATGCGTTCGGCCCAGAATTTGTTCTGCCATTCACCATATACGCTGTTGATGCTGCGTTGCAGGCCATCGTAACCTGCAGCGGAATTTTCGATGTAGTTACCGTCCAGCCCCTGACGCAGTAAATGGGATTTGAGGACTGCCTGTTTTTCATGCCCCAGGCCTACAAATAATTGGCCAAATTTTTTGCTGTCATGCTGTAAACGCAGGTGGGCACCGGCGCGTTGCTCCTGATTTTCAGCAAATACTAAGTGGGCTGGCGGCAGGCCGGGCAGGGTTTCAATGTTGCGGTTATCAAATAACAGGGTGTAGTCATTACGCCACGCATAGGCCTGCAGGCTCAGGCTGTTGTGTTGTGACAGGCTGTGTTTATAAAGCAGATTGCCGAGCAGCATCTGGCTGTCGAGGCCCGACCAGTCGCCCGCGCCCTGTATCCAGTTACCGCTGAAAAAATGTGTGCCCATGCCGGGGTAATCACGCTGGTTTTTAGCGTCATACAGCAGGCTGTATTCAAAGTTGCTGTCAGTGAAATTGAGCTGTTGTTTGTACAGCAGGTTTTGCCCGTCATGGGCGTAGGCGCGACTGGATTCCTGCTCGCCATCAAACACTGACTGGTAGTGATAATTTCGCCCTTCGTTGCTCTGGCTGGAGCCTGCCACGGCGAACAACCAAGGGTTATCGCCCCCTTGGTGGCGGCGCAGGGCTATGCGGCCGTAGCTGTTATCGGCGCCGTCCAGGTTGAATTCATCTTTATCGTCAAACTCCGCACTGCGCAGGGCAATGGCGCCGTGGAAAGCATCGTTGCCGTATATGGCGGAGCCTGGCCCCCGTGCGACTTCCATGCGGTCGAGCAGAATGGCATCAAAATTATTCGCACCGTAGGACGCAGTGCCATACACAAAGTTATTCAGGGGTACACCGTCAAAACTGCTGGCCAGCCCGCGGGTGGAAAGCTCAGTCGCAAAACCGCGGATCACAATGGCATTGCCCCCGGCCAGGGTGGGGTAGGTATAAATGCCGGCCTGGCCCTCAAGCCATTCGGGCAGGGTGCGGGCACCTTTCTGGCGGGCTTCTTCACGGGTAATCACACTGGCGTTGGTGGGGCTGTCGAGCCAGTCGAGCTGGAAATGGGTGCCAGCACTGATTTTCAGGTTGGCCAGTTCATCCAGGGAAAGATCAAATAAATCATCGTTTTCATCGGCGTTTGCCAGGGGGAAAAATAACAGCAGAGCAAACACTAATGGCGACATTTTCATATCAGCTTCCTTCGATGCCACGTCAGAGTATAGACAGGCCCCGTAGTTTTGCGGGCAGGGAAGACTTATACGCAGCTTCGCCTGTATAATCGGCGTTTTTTCCCGGCGCGGAGACACCCATGACGCAGCGCACTGCATCGGTTGAACGGAACACCCTGGAAACCCAGATCAAAGTCGCCATCAATTTAGACGGCACCGGCAAAGCCAGCTTTAACACCGGCATGCCCTTTCTGGAGCACATGCTGGATCAGATCGCCCGCCACGGCCTGATCGATCTGGACATCACCTGCAAAGGCGATAACCACATCGACGACCACCACAGCGCTGAAGATACCGGCATCACCCTCGGCCAGGCGTTTGCCAAAGCCATCGGCGATAAAAAAGGTATCCGCCGTTATGGTCATGCCTATGTGCCGCTGGATGAAGCCCTCTCCCGCGTGGTGATCGATTTTTCCGGCCGCCCCGGTCTGAGTTACGACATTAAATTCACCAAGGGCAGCATTGGTGGGTTTGATACCGAATTGTTTTATGAATTTTTCCAGGGTTTTGTGAACCACGCGCAGGTCACCCTGCACATTGATAACCTCAAAGGTCATAACGCCCACCACCAGATTGAAACCGTATTTAAAGCCTTTGGCCGCGCCCTGCGCATGGCCATCGAACATGATCCGCGTATGGCGGGCATGATGCCTTCCACCAAAGGCAGTCTGTAAGCGGGAGCCAGCATGACCAGTAAAGTATGTGCCCTGATTGATTACGGCATGGGTAACCTGCACAGCGCCGGTAAGGCGCTGGAGCATGTCAGCGAAAATACCAAAGTGGTGATTACCGCTGACCCGAAAGTGATTCTCGCCGCTGACCACGTAGTATTACCGGGTGTGGGGGCTATCCGTGATTGCATGGCGGAAATTAAACGCCTCGGCATAGATGAAGTCGTGGCCGAAGTTGCCGGCAAACAAAAACCCCTGCTGGGTATTTGTGTGGGCATGCAGGCCATGATGGAACACAGCGAAGAAAACGGCGGTGTGCCCTGCATGAATATGTTTGGCGGCGAAGTGAAATTTTTCGGCGATGATTTATTTGAAAACGGCGAAAAATTAAAAGTGCCGCACATGGGCTGGAATAAAGTCGAACAGGTTGCCCACCCCATGTGGCATAACATCGCCGATAACAGCCGGTTTTATTTCGTGCACAGTTATTACATCCAGGCAAAAAATCCTGCCCAGGTAAAAGGCCGTGGCCACTACGGGGTGGATTTTGCCGCTGCCATCGGCCAGGGCAATATTTTTGCGGTGCAATTCCACCCGGAAAAAAGCGCGGCGGCGGGCCTGCAATTATTGCAGAACTTCCTCAACTGGGATGGTCAGGCATAAAAGGTTTTAAATTATGGCATTGGCAAAACGCATTATTCCCTGTTTGGATGTGGACAAAGGCCGCGTTGTAAAAGGCGTGCAATTTTTAGATATCCGTGACGCCGGTGACCCGGTGGAAGTGGCCAAACGTTACGACGTACAGGGCGCGGATGAAATTACCTTTCTGGATATTACCGCCAGCCACGAAGGCCGTGACACCACCATCCACATGGTGGAAGCCATCGCCGAGCAGGTATTTATTCCGTTAACCGTGGGCGGTGGTATCCGCAGCGTGGACGATATCCGCAATATGCTCAACGCCGGTGCGGATAAAGTTTCCATTAACAGCGCAGCAGTAAAAGACCCTGAATTCGTCAAACGCGCCGCCGATAAATTTGGCAGCCAGTGTATTGTTGTGGCGATTGATGCCAAAAAAGTCAGCCTGTCCGGTGAGCCTGAACGCTGGGAAATTTTCACCCACGGCGGACGTAACCGCACCGGCATCGACGCGGTGGACTGGGCACGCAAAATGACCCAATACGGCGCCGGTGAAATCCTGCTGACCTCTATGGATAACGACGGTGTAAAACGCGGTTTTGATTTAGGTGTGACCCGCGCCATCAGCGATGCGGTGCATGTGCCTGTGATTGCATCCGGTGGTGTGGGTAATTTACAGCACCTTGCCGACGGTGTGCTGCAGGGCAAAGCCGATGCCGTACTAGCCGCGAGCATTTTCCACTTTGGTGAATATACAGTGCAGCAGGCCAAGGAATATATGGCTGCGCAGGGTATTGAAATGCGCCTCTGATATTTCACCGTCAACCACCTTAAATGCCTGCAATCGCAGGCGTTTTTGTTTGCAGCGAAAAACCCCGCCAAAAGTACTGGTTGTGAGATATAAAAAACCAGAAATGTGATCTGCTTTTCAGGAATAAACCGGCAGTACATAACTCTGCTGTTAGTATGCGCGCGCGTTTAATAGGAATGGATGCAACATGGATGTTTATCTGCGCGTAATTGTGCGTATCTGTGCGCTGGCAGGCGGCATTTTATTATCTGCTTGTGCGGTTAATGCCCCGCTAACAGGGGAAAATTATGCCGATGTGCTGGAAATGAGCAAAGATGTGGCGCGGCGTTTCAGCCCGCTCACACACAAGGCCCGTGCATATCGCGGGCGTAATTATACTGCCTTTGAAAATGAACGGGTGCGTGGTGCTGCATTTAAGTTGCAGGCCGAACGGACGGATAAACACAATATTGAACTGAGTTATCAGGAACTCTGCCGTCACCAGCAAGGTGTGTTATACAGCAGCAAAATCAACAGTAGCGGTTTATTTGAATACCGCTGTGAAGCCTACCTGGGTGGTGTGATTTTTTCGGTAATTACCGAGCAGGCGGATTTCTCTGCGCAAACCGGGCGCGCCTGTTTAACCTATATCGTGCTTGAGCAAAAAGACATCCGCAGCCCCCTGCGGGCGGATATGTACCTGCAATCGGTTGCCCCTTACCAACAAACCCTGAATACCCTGGCCGGCTGCTGACTGGCATAACTGCCTGCCAGTTATTACAATTCGCCCCTTCGCGCAGCGCAGCAGGAACGGGGCACAATATGCAATTTTCACAACTGGGATTAGATCCGCGCCTGCTGCAGGCCCTTGCGGAAAATAATTACCATGAAACCACGCCCATTCAGGCGGCGGCCATTCCGGAAATTCTGCAGGGGCAGGATGTTTTAGCCGGTGCACAAACCGGCACAGGTAAAACTGCAGCGTTTATTTTGCCGGTATTACAGCGCCTCCTGCAGCAGGATGAAAACGCACTTGCCCCGGTTGTGGGGGTGCGCGCCCTGGTGCTGGTGCCAACCCGTGAACTTGCCCAGCAAGTACATAAAAATGCTAAAAAATACGCCAAACACACCGAATTAAAAGCGGTGCAGGTTTATGGTGGTGTCAGGATTGATCAGCAAATCAGCACCATCAAACAGGGAGCGGATATTTTAATTGCCACCCCCGGGCGGTTATTGGATTTAATTTTCAAAAAAGCCGTGGATTTACGCCCCCTGCAAACACTGATTTTTGACGAAGCTGACCGCATGCTGGATATGGGCTTTGCCGATGAAATTAAAAATATACTGCGGCGCTTGCCTGCGCAGCGCCAGAGCCTGTTATTTTCCGCCACCTTGGATAACAGCATTTTTAACTTCAGTAAAAACCTGCTTAATAAACCCAAATTAATTGAAGTGGCGGCGCGAAACGCCACGGCCGAGCAGGTGCAGCAAATTGTGTATAACGTGGATAACGAGCGCAAACGCGCCTTAACCGCCTATATGATCGGCAGTAAAAACTGGCAGCAGGTATTAATTTTTACCCGCACCAAACAAAGCGCCGATGAACTTGCAGCTGAGTTGCAAAAAGACGGATTAAGTGCGCAGAGTTTCCATGCCGATAAAACCCAGTACATGCGTGAGACCGCCCTGGCCGAATTTAAAAGCGGTGCCTTGCGAGTGCTGGTGGCTACCGATGTTGCCGCCCGTGGCATAGACATCAGCCAGTTAAAATACGTGATTAATTACGAGCTGCCCTACGTGGCGGAAGATTATATCCACCGCATTGGCCGCACTGGCCGTGCCGGGGAAAGTGGCCTGGCCATTTCCCTGATGGACGAAAGTGAAAACTACCTGCTGGAAGAAATCGAAGCTCTGCTCGACACCAAACTCAACCAGCAGTGGTATGAAGGTTTTGAACCGGATTTAAACAAAGAGCGCGAGCCTTTGCAAAAAAACAGCAAGGCCGCGCAGAAAAGGCGCTTTAAACAGCGCCATAAGAAATAACCAACAACCAACAACAATCAAGGAAGTAAGAAGTGAAGAAAATATTGATCTTAGCCGTGATCTTTATGTGTGGATGTGCGCACTACACTGTTACAAATAAAGAATATTTGCGGCCAATAGAACCAAGTGACGGTAAAAAAAATAATTTGCATATATTTCCAATGGAATTGAAGGCTTCGATGGAGTGTTTTAACGAAGGCAATGTAAATCGTTGCACAAATAAATATCGAATCGATAAAGTGGTAGACATACTCAATAGGCGTGGTTATGAGCCTGTTAAATCTGGTTCGGCAGTTCGCGTGCCTCATTTAAGTGTTCAGGTAGAAGAACAGAGCTTTTTATCTACGTATTTCTCTATGGTTATCAACTTTTCTACGCTTGGTCTAATTCCTAGAACCGGTTATAAGAAGTATGTTGTGACATATTCGGATGCGGAAAAATCAATAAATGTTGTAGAACAGGCAACGGTTGAATATTCTGCTGGCTGGATTCCTTTATTTATGTTTAATCCGGAGCATCTAAGTGGAGATGAGATTAATAATAGGGTTGAATGGAACGTGATCAATTCTGTTTTTGATAAAGCTAATCTTGCACAAAAAGAAAGTGTGACAGTAAATTGATAGGTGGTGCCTTAATCCATTCCATCTGCTGGATTAAGGCACCTTCAATTAACGTGTTATTCAGTTTAGAATTTAATTCCGGCCTTGCTGGTATTGATAGGCCAGGCTTGTTTCGCCGCTATCAGCATCCACTGTATAAACACTGATATTTAAAATATCACCCTCAATTTGCAGATAGAAAAACCCTAAAGTTCCGCCCAATTGCCAATGAGCTGCATTGCGGCTGGTATCTTTTAAATCACGGCTTTTTGCGCCAGCGCCGGAAACTATCTGTACCGTTTTGCCGCATTTATCGCTGGCTTTGAGTAATTGCAGATCATGCTCGTGGCCGGAAATCAGTAAATCCACTTTGCCACACAGATTGTTTTTCAGCATGTCGTAATACACCAGCCCTGCGCCGGGCACGCCATCGTATAAACCGGCGTTGCCATGGCGGCCATTGGAAATAAATGGATGGTGGGAAAAAGCAATTTTCCACGGTGCGGTGCTGCTGCTCAGGGTTTGTTTGAGCCATTTGACTTCTTTATCGCGGTAGGGCAATTGCCAGTAGGCATAATCCCCATCGCTGACTGCGGCAAGTGGGTTGGAATCTAGGGAAATAAATTGAATTAAGGGCGTGGTTTCATTTAAAGGTGCCGTAAAGCTATACATGCGCGCGGGCATATGCCATTTATCGCTCGGGCGGTTATTTTCGTAGCTGTAGGCCACCTGAATTTCGCCTTTGTCGTTATCCAGACCATCTCCGGCGGAAAGCCAGGTATTGTCGTGATTGCCGAGGGTCATATAAAACGGAAAATTCAGATTTTTATAGGGGTCTTCGAATTTGGTTTTAAATTGCAGATCGGCAACGGAATCCACACCTGATTCATAAATGTTATCGCCAAGGCCCAGGGCAAAATCACAGCCTTTTTCAGCGCAAACACCGGCAATGGCATCTGCTACTAAATATTGGCCATGTTCGCCGGTGCCCATATCCCCAATGGCAATAAAACGCACAGTTTTGTGCACTGTATTCACGTCGGGAATATTGTCCGGGCTGGCGGACATGGCGCATACAGCGCCAGGAAATACAAAAGCCAATGCGTATAAATGGCTGCGAAATATCGACAACATATACGTCTCCTTCCTGTGGATGTGGGTTTTAACTGACTTTATGGAAAAACTGTTACATCTGCATGGCGGGCATGCTTCAGCAAAATTTCTAGTGGAGGCAGAGGGATAAAAAATCAGGTTGTGTGCAGGTCAGAACGTATTCTGTTTGCCAGGAAAGGGCATTGGCAGACCAATAAAATAACAAGGTCCGTTTGTGTTAGTTGGAGCGTGTATTATTTTGCGTAATTAATTGCTTAACCAAACCATCCAGGCTGGGTTCCATGCCCGCAGGTTCCATCGGGGCGCTGATGGGGCGTTTTTGTATTTGCGAAGCCAGCATGGTGCTGACGGTGACTTGTTGTATACCCAGTTCGGGCAATTCGAGCACGGCGCGGTTTAAATAATCTAAGGTGACGCGGTGCGGGTGGCCAATGGCCACGGCGCTGCCGTATTTGCGGGCGATCTGCACGGCTTTTTTAAATTGCTGATTTACAAATTCGGTATTCACTTCGTGGTCGAGAAAAATATCGCGGCGCAGGCTGGGGATATTATCCTGCTGGGCAATATCGTAGGCCACGCTGTCGGCACTGGTACGGCTGTCGACAAAAAACAGATGTTTTTCTTTTAATACTTCCATCACCCACTGCATATATAGGCTGTTGGCCGTAAGGCGGCTGCCCATGTGGTTATTCATGCCTTTGATATTGGGTGTGTTATTCAGGGAAAACATCAGGCGTTGTTTAAAGGCCGATTCATCCAGGCTTTCATCCAGGGCGCCGTCACCCAATTCGGTATTGCGCACTGTGCTCATGGGGGCGTGTAACATCACATCTTTATTTAAACGCCCGGCGAGGTAAGCGAGCTGTGAGCTGTATTTGCGGTGCGGCAGTATGGCGAAAGTCATGGGACCGGGAATGGCGAGGGCACGCACGCCGTTTTCTAAATTCAGGCCGACGTCATCAATAATAATCGCGAGCTGGGCTTTGGCGGGTTTTAACGGGGCCGTCTGCTGGGCGGGTGAGGCTGGCTCTGCCGCCTGACACAACAGCGGCAGGCATAAAATGCAGCAATATAATGCGTGGATACGGCTTTGCATATTTGCCTGCCCTGTGCAGATTATTCGGCGCTGTCGGCGGTATTTTCAGACAACACGGGTTTAGGTTTGACCAGGGCCATACCTTTGAGCAGGGTGAGTGCCTGGTAGAGCTGGTAATCCTCGCTGGCTAATTTGGCGAGTAATTCAGCATCATTGGCGGTGGTTGCGGCCTCTTTATTATTTTCGAGGTGGCCTTTTAAATCCGCCTCTTTGTAATAGTGGGTTTGCTCGTCGGCTTTAAATGAACCGGTATTGACTGTGATATCCGGCACTATGCCCTGGGCCTGAATGCTGCGCCCCTTTGGGGTGAAATAACGCGCTGTGGTTAATTTCAGGGCGTGGTCGCCATTTAACGGCAATACGGTTTGCACTGAACCCTTACCAAAACTTTGTGTGCCCATAATCACTGCGCGACCATGGTCCTGCAGGGCGCCGGCGACAATTTCCGATGCGGAAGCAGAGCCGCCATTAATTAAGACCACCAGTGGTAAATCCGGGGCTTCGGTATCGGCGCTTGCTTCGTAACTGACATCCGAACTTGGAATACGGCCCTTGGTGTACACAATTAAACCCTGCTCCACAAAGGCGTCCACCACCTGCACGGCGGCATCCAGAATACCACCGGGGTTATTACGTAAATCCAGCACTAAACCTTCCAGCGGGGCTTTATTGTCTTTTGCCAGTTTGCGCAGTGCATCAACGGTTTCCGGGCCGGAATTTTCCTGGAACTGGGTGAGGCGGATATAACCAAAATTCGGTTCGATTAATTTTAATTTAGTGCTGGCGACTTTGATTTCGGCACGTTTTAAGGTGAATTCGAGGGGTTTATTTTCGCCTTCACGCATAATGGTTAATTTAATTTTGGTGCCGGGTTCGCCGCGCATACGTTCGATGGTATCGTTTACATCCATGCCTTTCACGTTTTCATCGTCGAGTTTAATGATGATGTCGCCGGTTTTAATGCCAGCGGCCGCTGCGGGGGTGTCATCAATCGGTGTGATGACTTTAATAAAACCTTCTTCGGTGCCGACTTCCAGACCCAGGCCACCAAATTTGCCACTGGTGCTTTCCTGTAAATCGCGGAAATCCTCCGGGCCTAAATAGGAGGAGTGTGGATCAAGCCCGTTTAACATGCCGCGAATGGCATTTTCGAGCAGCTCGCTGTCGCTGGTTTCTTCCACATAACTGTTACGGATGCGCTCGTAGATTTCTGCAAAGGTGCGCAGCTGCTCGAGGGGCAGTTTGGAGGGGACTATTTTGGCTTCGGCCTCCACTACCTGCTCGGCGTAAACCGGGGCGGTTAAGGTGGCACTGATCAGGGTTAAACGCAGCAGGTTTTTAAACATGGATGAGATTCCGCGTGCTTGAGGCATGTTTTATAACAGATTGTTATGAATTTAGCCTATTTTTAAGGTGAAGACCCGCTTCAGACCCTGGGCCCTGCGGAATGTTGCATCACTCAGCGGCGCGCCAGCCAGATTTCCGGATTCACAGGTTCGCCGTTGCGGCGTAATTCAAAGTACAGGCCGTCATCTTCATAACCACCACTGCGTCCGGCGCTGGCGATCACTTCACCGGGTTCTACCCAGTCACCCACACCTTTCATGAGTTCCTGGTTGCGGCCATAGAGGCTCATATACCCCTGGCCGTGGTCGACAATAATCAGCAGGCCATAACCACGCAGCCAGTTGGAAAATACCACGCGGCCATGGTGCACGGCGCGCACCTGATCACCGCTGTGGGCGCTGAATAAAACCCCTTCCCAGCGTTGTTTGCCGTTATCCTGCAGGCTGCCAAAACGGTTGGCTGTGCTGCCGGTTATCGGCGCCGGTAATTTACCTTTTAAGCGCGCCAGGGGCAGCTGGCTGTCGTTGCTGATATTGCTGCGGTAAGCGGGCAGTTTGGCGGCGGTGGAACGTGACACGCTTTTGACCACCTGTTGCAGGCGGGCGCGGTCCTGTTGTTTGCGTTGCAGGCTTTTGCCGCTGATTTTAATTTGCTGGTTTAATTCCCGTGCATCTTTCTGCTGCTGGCGGCGCTGGGCAATTAAATTTTGCTGTTCGTTAAACAGGGTTTTTAATTTTTCATTGAGGCTTTGCTCGTGCTCACGGATTTCCTCTTCCACCCGGCTGAGGTTGGTGATGGTGAGCTGGTAGGTATCGAGTTTTTGTTTGTGGGCCTGACTTAAATAACCCAGGTAGGTCATGCTGCGTGATACCGCCGCCGGGTCCTGCTGACTGAACAATACTTTAAATTGTGGTTCGCGCCCCAGGGCGTAGGTGGCGCGGATAAGGTCACTGAGCGAGGCCGCCTGACGCTGTTTTTCTGCCGTCAGGGCCGCCTGCTCAGTTTGCAGCTTTTTTAGACGGCTGCGCTCCTCCTCGAGGGCGCGGCGCAGCTGTTCAACCTGTTTGCTGATACGGGCGACTTCTTCGTCGCTCTGGCGCAGGTTCTGCACCAGTTTTTTCTGCTCGTCCTGGGCTTTGTTTAAAAACGCCTGCAGCTCGGCAATTTCTTTGCGGATCTGCTCGAGTTTTTTATCGGTTTCCGCGTTACCTGCCAACACAGGGCCGGCAAGTACGAGGCAGAGTATCAGCCAGTAGCGCATCAGTGGATATCCACCAAGTTTTTGCCGGTCATTTCCGCGGGCTGCTGCAGGCCCATCATATTCAACAGGCTGGGGGCTATGTCACACAGGGCGCCATCGGCCTGCAGGGCCACCATACGGCCACCCACGTAGAGCAGGTGCACAGGGCCAGTGGTGTGTTGGGTCATGGGCTGGTTGTTTTCGTCGAGCATCTGCTCCACGTTGCCGTGGTCGGCGGTGATCAGGCATTCGCCACCCACTTCGAGCAGGGCATCGGTCACGCGGCGCAGGCATTCGTCGAGGGCTTCAACGGCTTTCACAGCGGCTTCAAACACACCTGTGTGGCCAACCATGTCGCCGTTGGCGTAGTTGCACACAATTAAATCGAACTTACGGCTTTTAATGGCGGCAACCAGTTTGTCGGTGACTTCCGGCGCGCTCATTTCAGGCTTGAGATCGTAGGTGGCGACGTCCGGGCTGGGCACCAGAATACGTTCTTCTCCTGGGTAGAGTTCTTCGCGGCCACCGCTGAAGAAGAAGGTGACGTGGGCGTATTTTTCGGTTTCAGCGATACGCAGCTGGGTTTTGCCGAGGCCTGAAACATAAGCACCGAGATCGTTGGTCATGGCCTCCGGCGGGTAAGCGCAGCTGGCTTTGAGGCTGGCGGCGTATTCGGTCATCATCACGAAGTCACTCAGGGCAGGGCGGGCTTTGCGTTCAAAACCGCTGAAGCCATCGTCCACAAAACACTGGGTAATTTCACGGGCGCGGTCAGGGCGGAAGTTCGCGAAGATAATCGCATCACCGTCTTCCACTTTGATGGCATCACCCAGCACAGTGCTTTTCACGAATTCGTCGTTTTCGCCGCGGGCGTAAGCATTTTGCAGGGCTTCAATACCATTGGCGGCGCTGAACAGGGCGGTGCCCTGGGTGTACATATCGTAAGCCTGTTGCACTCGGTCCCAGCGGTTGTCGCGGTCCATGGCGAAATAACGGCCGATCAGGGTGGCTAATTTACCGCCGCCGTTTTTGGCGAAGTAGTTTTCTACTTTGGCGATGGAAGGTTCAGCGCTCTGGGGTGGCATGTCGCGGCCATCGAGTACGCCGTGCACATAGATGGTTTTGGCGCCTTGTTGTTTGGCTAAATCACACAGGGCCAGCATGTGGTCCTCGTGGCTGTGCACACCACCGGGGGAGAGCAGGCCGAGAATATGTACGGCTTTGCCTTTGGCCACGGCTTTATCCACGGCGCCGGTTAATACCGGGTTTTTGAAGAAAGTGCCTTCGCGGATATCCACGTTAATGCGGGTGAAGTTCTGGTACACGATACGGCCCGCACCTAAGTTCATGTGGCCCACTTCGGAGTTGCCCATCTGCCCGTCGGGCAGGCCGACTTTTTCACCGTGGGTGTCGATCAGGGTGTGCGGGTAATCGCGCACTAAACGGTCCCAGGTGGGTTTGTTGGCGGCGGCGATGGCGTTGTTTTCGGTGGCTTCACGGAAACCGAATCCATCAAGAATGATCAGGGCAACTGGTTTTGGGCTTTGGCTCATAAAAGGGCATCTGAACATGGCTAAAAAGTAGGCGCAGATTCTACCCGCTAAGGGCGCTTTTCGCCATGTTTCCCTGTGCGCAGGGCGAGCTTGTGGTTATACTGCGGCATCTTTTTTTGGGGGTAGTTTATGCAGCACTTCTTCGAATTCGTTGTTAACCACTGGATTCTGGTGAGCATCATGGCCGCACTGGTCGTGGCACTGATGATTGATGGCAATCTCAAAGCCGGCCCAAAGGTGTCCTACCATGAGGCCACTGCGCTGATTAACCGTGAAAATGCGCTGATTCTGGATATCCGCGATAAAAACGATTTCAAAACCGGTTACATAGTGGATGCGCTGAATATTCCTAACAGCCAGCTGGCGGATCAGATCAGCGCCCTTGGAAATGACAAAGAACGCCCCATTATCGTGGTATGCAAAACTGGCCAGACCGCGTCCATTGCTGCTAAGTTACTGAAAGATAAACAATTCACTCGCGTTTACCGTCTGGCAGGCGGCATGCTGGAGTGGAAACAAAACAACCTGCCAGTCGTCACAAAATAAGATCTGGGGATCACCATGACTGAACAAGCGAACGCAACAACTGAACAACGCCCTGAGTTTTCCATTCAGCGTATTTACATCAAAGACATGTCCTTCGAGAGCCCTAACAGCCCGGCTGTTTTCCAGGGCCAGTGGCAGCCACAGGTCAACATGGACCTGAACACCCGCAGCCAGAAACTGAGCGATGACATGTACGAAGTGGTGCTGTCCCTGACCGTGACCACCAAAAACGAAGACAAAACTGCGTTTTTAATCGAAGTGCAGCAAGCGGGTATTTTCAAAGTGGCGGGCATGCCTGTGCCAGCCCTGCATCAGACTTTAGGTGCTTTCTGCCCGAACATCCTGTTCCCATACGCCCGTGAAGCAATCGACGCTTCCGTAGTGAAAGGTGGTTTCCCTGCCCTGCAGTTAAACCCTGTGAACTTCGATGCGATTTACCAGCAAGCCATGGCCCGTCAAGCCGAACAGGCTAAAGCCTCCGCTGAGCAAACCCACTGATTCCAGTGGCGAGTCACTAGCTGCTAGCAATTAGTCACTAGCAGCTAGTAGCTAGTAGCTAGAAACTCCCAACTCCCGATTCAGATCGCCCCTTCAAACCCCAACTGTCGCCAGGCTTCATACACAATCACAGCGGTTGCGTTAGACAGGTTCATGCTGCGGCTGTCCGGCTGCATAGGTATGCGGATGCGCTGCTCAGCTGGCAGGCTGTTGATGGTTTCCATGGGCAGGCCACGGGTTTCCGGGCCAAACACAATCACATCGCCCCTTTTAAACTCGGCTTTATGGTAATGCTGGCTGCCCTTAGTGGTGATGGCATATACCTTACCGCCACCCTCAATGCTGTCTAAACAGGCCTGCAGGTTGGGGTGCAGTTTCACCCGGGTAAATTCGTGGTAGTCCAGTCCGGCGCGGCGCACTTTTTTCTCATCCAGATCAAAACCCAAAGGTTCCACCAGATGCAGCTGAAAACCTGTGTTGGCACACAGGCGGATAATGTTGCCCGTATTGGGCGGGATTTCCGGCTCGAATAACACGACATGCAGCATAGGTTGGCGTTAACCCCAAAGCGTATCTAGATTTAAAGGACGTGATTGTACCTGCGACAGGGAGATACGGAACTGTTTAATCCGCGGTTGCTCTGGAAGAAAGACAAAAAACACCACGATGGTTGTGTGGGGCTGGAGTGCAGCCCGGAAGGTGTGGCGATTTGTCATGTTGAATACGGTGATGAAGGTCATATCGTGACTGCCTGCGCATTTTTGCCGCAAACCAACGATGTGCCCCAGGCCGAGCAAATTGCCCGCTGGCTTGAACAACAGGGGCTGACAGGCCTGCCCTGCCACTATGTGCTGCACCCCGCCGAATATGAATTATTACTGCTTGATGCACCTGACGTGGACGAAAGTGAAGTCAACGACGCTGTGCAGTGGCGGGTGAAAGATTTAATTTCCCGCCCCATGCAGGATGTTGTTGTGCAGTCGTTTCAGTTGCCCTCCGATGCCTACCGCGGGCGCATGAAAATGATTTATGTGGCGGTGGTGGAACGCAGCCTGATTAAAAACCGCCTGCGTCTGATCCGCGAAGCGGGCCTGCGCCCCCATGTAATTGATATTACCGAACTCGCTTTATTGAACGTTGCGCGGTTTTTGCCAGAAATGAGCCACCAGGGTGTGGGTTTATTACGTCTGCGCAGTAGTGGCGGACTGATGATGCTGGGGCACCGCGGTGATATGTATTTCACCCGCACGGTGGAAACCGGTTTGCAGGGTTTTGGTTCAGAGAACGGCGGTTTGCAATTATCCACCGATGCCGTGGTGGATAATCTCAGTCTCGAAATCCAGCGCTCCCTCGATTATTACGAAACCCAGCTGGGCAAAGGCATGGTGAATCGTATGTATGTGTTGCCCCTCAAACGTCCGATTGATTCCCTGCTCGATGATTTAAACCGTTTATTACCCCTGCCGATTATCGAACTGGATGCCAATCACCATTTACCCCTGGAAAGTGGCCTGGAAATCAGCAAAGGCGACCAAGCCTATTGCATGGCCTGTTTAGGTGCCGCCCTGAGGAGGATAGATGCTCCAGCAGGTTAATTTTTATACCCAGGAATTCCACTACAAACGGGCGAAATTTACTGCGGAACACCTGTGGTGGACGTGCCTTGGCAGCGGGTTGATTTGTACCCTGTGGGTGCTGAGCCAGGGCCTGCATTATGCGGCGGCTTATAGCCAGCTGGACAGCCTTGAGCGTGAACTGGCCAGCGCAGAAGAAGCATTGGATAAAACCCGGCAGTTATTTCCCGCCCCCGTGCTCAACACCCAATTACAGTCTGAGCTTGAGCAATTAAAAATCCGTAATGAACAGCAGGGTGGATTATTTACCTATTTATCCCAGCGTCAGGAAGAGCGTGATACCCGCCCCTATTCAGCATTTTTACGGGGCCTGAGTGAAGTGCGCGAGGCCGGCCTGTGGTTAAAGCAGATTAAAATCAGTGAGCAGGGTAAGGCCCTGACATTATCCGGTTTTACCCAGCGCGCCGAAGCGCTGCCCGCATACCTCAAAAAACTCAGCCAGCATCCGCAATTTAAAGGGCAGGGTTTTGCCCTGATCGATATTCATGGGCAGGACGCCGTCTACGCATTTACCGTGAGTTCACACTATGAAAATGACAGCCCTGCGCGAGCAGTGGATCAACTTATCCCGGCGCATTAATCGCTTTGCGCCCCGTGAACGCATTCTGCTGATCATCACTGCGCAGGTGGTGATCGTCGTGCTGTTTTATCTGATTTTAATTGGCCCCCTGGGTCGCTTGAATCAGCAGCGTGAGCAGCAAATTCAGCAAAAAGAACAGCGCCTGGCAGACATAGGGGCGCAGATTGAAGGCATTAAACAAACCGCCGCCAATGATCCGAATGTGGCCCTGCGTGATGAAATTACCCGGCAACAGATGCACCTTGCAGAGCAGCAGCAACAGATTGAAAACATTACCCGCAGCCTGGTGAAACCCGAAGTCATGGGGGATGTGCTGGCGGGTCTGGTGACGGGCAAGGCGCTGCGTTTACAACAGCTGCGCAATGAACCTGCCAGCGCTGTGCAGGTGCCGGGGCAGGCGCCGGAAATTAATCTTCTTTTCAGACATGACCTAAGCTTAAACCTGCAGGGCAGTTTTAACGGCACCCTGGCCTATATTGAAACCATTGAACAACAACCCT
The DNA here is from genome assembly GCA_024234265.1 of Oceanospirillaceae bacterium. Taxonomy (GTDB): domain Bacteria; phylum Pseudomonadota; class Gammaproteobacteria; order Pseudomonadales; family Oceanobacteraceae; genus JACKOM01. The sequence goes on along the minus strand of JACKOM010000004.1, from coordinate 148,370 downwards.
GGAAGGTGTTCTGGCAGAGCATGAGCCTGACAACCGACCACTACCCGGAGGGCACACTGCAATTGCAGGTGCATACCCTGAGTACCAGTGAAAACGTATTGGGTTTTTAGTATTTGCCTGCTGATGTTGCAGGCGCAGGTGCAGGCAGTGCCGGACCCCATGGCACCACCGGGATATGGCATGACAGGGCCGGGTAAAACCCCTGTGCCGGTTAAACCGGCCTGGGTGCTGAATCAGGTTTTAGTGGCAGGGCCGCGTAAAGTGGCGGTGATTAACGGCCAGGCCCTGCATGAGGGTGAACGCTGGCAGGGTTTAACCCTGCTGCAGATTACCCAGGAAAAAGTTGTGATCGAGGAAAAAGGCCGGCGCCGTGAGCTGATGCTTCCGCCGCCACCCAATTCCATCCGGCAGTAAAAAGGGATCAGCTATGTTGTTGAAATGGTTATGCGGTGTTGTTCTGTTAAGCCTGTTGGCCTGTGCCAGCCAGGAGGAAAAACCCGTTTATGATGATGCCCTGCAGGAACTGGCGCAGCCAGGCCTGGATGTGCCGGAGGATGTTTCCGCGGCCCTGACCCCGGATATCAGCCAGGGCAACTGGGTTGAAACCCGTTTTAATGTCGGTGCAGATAAAGCCAATGCGCGGGATTTTTTCCTCGGTCTGGTGGCGGGCACGCAAATCAATATGGTGGTGCACCCCGATGTAAAAGGTGAAATCAGCATACGGTTGCAGAATGTCACTTTAGGCGAAGCCCTGCAGGCGGTGCGCGATACCTTTGGTTATGAATATATCGAAACCCCTTACGGTTACCGCATTTTACCCAAGGCCCTGCAAAATAAGGTTTTCCATATTAATTATTTAAATGTGTCACGCCGTGGCCGTTCCGGTATGAGTGTGGCCAGCGGGCAGATTGCCGATGGAAAAAATACGACCTATTCAACAAACAGTTCTTCCTCACAGGATCAGAGCCAGCGCAGCAGCTCTTTTCAGGTAGGTGGTTCACAGGCCAGTGAAGTAGAGACAACTGCAACCACCGATTTCTGGAAAACCCTGGAAGGCACCTTGCAAATGATTATCGGCAAAGGCGAGGACCGCCGCGTGGTGATCGACGCGCAATCCGGATTAGTAGTGGTGCGTGCATACCCCGATGAATTATCTGCGGTGGATATTTTCCTGCAAAAGGCGGAATTAAGTCTGCAAAAACAGGTGATTATCGAAGCCAAAATTATTGAGGTGGAATTAAAAAGTGGTTTTCAGGCCGGTATCCAGTGGGACAATTTCGATTTAGGCCCGGGTGGGACATTCGCCGCGTCCGGTAAAGAATATGCCGGCAGTCTGACCAGTTTTACACCGCGTAATGATGATGGCCTGGGTGGGGTATTTTCCCTGAATTTTAACGTGAGTGATTTCACCGGCGTGATCAGCATGCTCGAAACCCAGGGGCAGGTACAGGTGTTATCCAGCCCGCGTATTTCCACGGTGAATAATCAGAAAGCGGTCATTAAAGTCGGTACCGATGAATTTTTTGTCACCAATGTGGCGAGCAGTACAACCTCCACCACAACCACGACTTCCAACACCCCTGAAATCAGCCTGACGCCGTTTTTCTCGGGGATTGCCCTGGATGTTACCCCGCAGATCGGCAAAGACGACGAAGTTATTCTGCACGTGCACCCCTCAGTCACTGAGGTGGTGGAAAAAACCAAAACCATCGATTTAGCCGGCGACACATACCAGCTGCCCCTGGCGTTCAGCTCCATCCGCGAAACCGACTCCATTATCCGCGCTAAAAATGGTCAGGTAGTGGTTATCGGCGGTTTATTACAGAACAAAAAAGCCACCCTGGATGCCGGTGTGCCCTGGTTATCACGTATACCCCTGCTGGGTTATTTATTCCGCCAGAAACAGGACTCCACAGTTAAAAGCGAATTGGTGATATTGCTGCAACCCAAAGTCATTGAGAACAACCAGTGGCAAAACGAAGTAGAAGATGTGCGGCAGAATTTTCCCCGCTGGCAGAAGGCATCCGGCAAAAAGGATAAATAACATGCAACACGACATGGATCAGGTCATTGGCAATTTTCACGAATTTTACGGGCTGCGGGAAATGCCGTTTGCACTTGTGCCGAATACGGATTATTACGTGGGCCTGCCGGATCATAATAATTGTTTTAATACCCTTTTGTTTGCCGTTGCTTCTGGCGAAGGCTTTATCAAAATTACCGGTGAGGTGGGCACGGGTAAAACCCTGTTGTGCCGCCGGCTGCTAAACAGCCTTAACCATAAACGTTATCAAACCGCATATTTTCCCAACCCACGTTTAAATCCGGTGGAATTAAAGCGCGCGCTGGCCAAAGAGTTAGGTGTGACCGATGCACAGCAAATGCCGGAGCATATGTTGCTGGATGCAATTCAAAATTCCCTGATCGAACATGCTCAGCATGGCCATAAAGTGCTGTTTATTATGGATGAAGCCCAGGCAATGCCGCTGGAGAGCCTCGAAGAATTACGCCTGTTCAGTAATCTTGAAACCGAGCGGCAAAAATTATTGCAGATTATTTTATTCGGCCAACCCGAGCTGGATGAAATACTGAACCGTCATGAATTTCGTCAGTTACGCCAGCGCATCAGTTATACCGGTTTTCTGCACAAATTAGAGCCACCCATGGTGCAGCAATATATTCAGCACCGTATGACCCACGCCGGATATAACGGCGAGCCCGTATTCGATAAAAGCTGCGTGCGTTTGTTGCACCGCGCCACCCAGGGTGTGCCGCGTTTATTAAACATTGTGTGCAATAAATCCCTGTTAATTGCCTACAGCGAAGGGAAACACAAGGTTTTAAAGCGCATGGTGCGTCAGGCCCTGGCGGATACCGAGGGTATTGATTATCGCCGTCACTGGTTGTGGGGGTGATTAATGAGTGTCATTCATGATGTATTAAAAAATCTCGACGCTAAACAAAATAACCAACAGGCCAGTGGTATTCCGCTATTTACAGCGCAAAAAAAATCTGCACGCTGGTGGTGGCCACTGCTTGCCGTCAGTGTGCTGCTGAATATTGCTGCCCTCACCTATTATTTTTGGCCACGGCCTGCACCCCTTGTACTGGCGGATGAGGTTTTTATGGCCCCGGTTGCGGCCGCTGAACCCGAGCTGTTAAGTGATACAGAAGATGCCGGGCAGCTCGAAATGCAAAATAATGCGCAAACCGAAATAATGCCCGGCGCAGAAACCCGTGTGCCACAACCCGATAATAATGCCCCACAAACGGCTGCCAGTTCTGTACAGCAAACGCCCGCTGCCGCTGTTGTGCCAGCACCTGTTGCTGCACCCATAACCGCGCAAAGCACTCCTGTGGCCGCAAGCGCAGCAAAACCAGCCGCAGTGCAAAAACCAGCCGCCGTGGTGCAGGTGGAAAAAACAGCCAGCAGTAAAGCGATGGAAAATGTGCTGGATGCGGTCAGTAAAGGCGCACCCGTTTCGCAGAATAATGCCAGCCAGGCTATGGAAGGTAATGAACACCCCGTGGTGCGCGCACGTTTATTAATGGCGTCGCAACCCGATCAGGTGGTGCCCTATCTGCAGCGCATCGCACCGGAATTTATGCAGGACAGCGATTTATTATCCATCGCCGCCCAGGCTGAGCAAAAACAATCCCGGCATACATCCGCGGTGAATTATTACCAGCAGTTAATCCGTTTGCAGCCCGCAGATGCGCGCTGGCGGGTGGGTTTGGCAATCAGCCTGGATGCCATGGGCAACAGAACCGATGCCCTGCGTTTATATGAACTGGCAATGGGCATGGGTAATTTGCCCCCGGCGTTACTGAATTTTCTGCAAAAACGCATTGCGGTGTTAAAAAGCTGATGGCCGAGAAAAAACCAATATCGCAAAAAGTCCGTTTAGGTGATCTGCTGGTTGAAAAAAACCTGATCAGCGACGAGCAACTGCAGGCTGCCCTGCAGGAACAACGTCTGTCTGGCCGCAAAATAGGCCGGGTGGTGGTGGATCTTGGTTTTATTAATGAAGATAAATTATTACTTGAGCTTTCCCTGCATTTTTCAATTCCCTATGTGGATATAGGTGACTTTCAATTTGACAGCGAAGTCACCCGTCGTCTGAGTGAAAGTCTGGCGCGGCGCTACCGCGCCATTATTTTGCTGGATGAACCACACCAGTATTTTGTGGGCATTGTTGATCCGCTGGATTTAATTGCGATTGATGAAATTGAGCGCCATCTCGGCAAAAAAGTTAATCCAGCGTTTGTAAAAGAAGTTGATGTTTTAAATGCTATTGACCGTATATACCGGCGCACAGAGCAAATCGCCTCACTGGCCGGTGAATTAGAAGGTGAACTGGCCGAAACCGATTACACATTAGATAACCTGCTGGCGGTGAGTGATGAAAGTGATGCGCCGGTGGTTAAATTACTGCAAAGCATTTTTGAAGATGCAGTACAGGTGCGCGCTTCGGATATTCATATCGAACCGGATGAAGGCGTATTGCGCGTGCGTCTGCGTATTGATGGTGAATTGCAGGAACAGGTCATGAAAGAAAAACGGGTTGCCAGTGCCCTGGTATCCCGTTTGAAAATTATGTCAGGGCTGGATATTTCCGAAAAACGCCTGCCCCAGGATGGTCGTTTTCAACTGCGTTTATTAAACCGGATTATTGATATCCGGATTTCAACTATGCCTACCCAGTATGGTGAGGCTGTGGTCATGCGTTTATTAGATCAAAGCAATGGCTTATTAAGCATTGAACGCCTCGGTATGCCTGCCGATATTCAGCGCCGTTTTGAAACATTAATTGGCCGCCCCTATGGCATGGTATTGGTTACCGGCCCCACCGGCAGTGGTAAAACCACCACCCTGTATGCGGCCTTAAATTTATTAAACAAATCCAACAAAAAAATAATTACCGCGGAAGATCCGGTTGAATACCGCCTGCCACGCATTAACCAGGTGCAAGTTAATCCAAAAATTAAACTCGATTTTTCGCGTATTTTACGCACCGCCCTGCGTCAGGACCCTGACATTATTATGATTGGTGAAATGCGTGATCAGGAAACCGCAGAAATTGGTCTACGCGCTGCTATGACGGGGCACATGGTGTTATCCACATTGCATACCAATGATGCTGTCAGTACTGCGGTGCGTTTAACCGATATGGGCGCAGATGCCTTTTTAGTGGCGTCCAGTTTACGGGCCGTCGTTGGACAACGCTTGGTGCGCAAGATTTGTACACAATGTAAAACAAAAGCGCAGTTAAATCCCCAGGAAAGGGCCTGGCTGGCGGGCATCAGCCAGGGTGATTTAGAAACAGAATTTTATGTGGGGCGTGGTTGCCATCACTGTAATAATACGGGATATGTTGGGCGTACCGGTGTTTATGAGTTGCTTGAGCTGGATGAAAATATGCTGGATGCCCTGCGCCGGCATGATGCCGCAGCTTTTATAAATGCTGCCTACAACAGCCCTTATTATTTATCCCTTACCATGTGTGCATTAACCTACGCACGTGCCGGCATTACTTCCATGCAGGAAGTTTTCAAAATATCGGCAACCCTTGAAGATCGGGCAATGCTGGATTAATTATGCCGAAATTCTCTTACCGTGCGAAAGATGTCAATGGCAAACTGGTCAGCGGTTTAATGGAAGGCATCAGTGCTGATGCAATCGCAAAAAGTCTGCAGCGGGACAAAATGATCCCCCTGGCTATTGAGCTGCTGGCCAGCAACGATGGCCGTAATATTCTGCAGAGTCTGGAAAATCTGTTGCCGGACCCCAGGGTCAGCCTGGAAGATCTGATTTTATTCTGCAAACAAATGCATGCCCTGACCCGCTCCGGTATTCCGATTGTGCGTGCCATTATTGGTCTGGCGGATACCACGCGCAATAAAACCCTGGAAAAATTACTCAATGATATCGGCAATTTTTTAAGCCGGGGCAATAGCCTGACCAATGCTTTGAAAATGCACCACGATGTTTTTCCACCCTTATTTATTTCATTAATTAATGTCGGGGAGAGCACCGGCCATCTCGATAATGCATTTGCCAAGCTGGTCAGGCATCTGGAAATGGAGCGTGATACCCGGCGCAGAATCAGCAGTGCCCTGCGTTACCCCATATTGGTCATCTCAGCAGTGTTTGTTGCCATTTTTATTGTGAATATTTTTGTTATTCCCAGTTTTGCCTCGGTCTTTGCCAAATTCGGCGCTAATTTACCTTGGGCCACCCAGGTGTTACTGGGTATTTCACATTTTTTTATCCGTTATTGGTGGTTATTGCTTGTCGCTCTGCTGCTGGGCAGTTTTGCCCTGTGGCGTTATGCACAAACCGAGCGGGGTGCCTATCAGCTTGACCGTTACAAACTCAAATTGCCCCTGATCGGGGATTTATTAAACCGCATTGCCCTGTCCCGTTTTGCGCGCACTTTTGCCATGTTGTACAGCGCCGGGGTGCCCATAGTGCAGACCATCGATATTGCCGCAGAGGCCATCGGCAACCATTACATTACCGCCGCGGTGAAAAAAATGCGCAACGGTATTGAACGTGGTGAATCCCTGGCACGCACCGCCAACAGCACGGGGATGTTTACTCCGCTGATTTTGCAGATGATTGCCGTGGGTGAAGAGTCCGGCTCGGTGGATAAATTACTGAATGATGTTGCGGATTTTTATGACGAAGAAGTGGATTACGAAATCAAACGCCTCGCCGAAGCCATAGAACCTATCTTGCTGGTATTTATGGGTATCATGGTGCTGGTGCTGGCCCTGGGGATATTTTTACCCCTGTGGGATCTGGGTGCAGCGGTTAAACGCTGAGCCAAACGTGCAAACTGGCGATTTATTTCTACACTCAAATAAGCAGTACGCGGAGTGCATTATGCAGCGCATTACATACCGAAACGCGGGTTTTACCCTGATTGAGCTGGTGGTGGTTATCGCCCTGCTGGCGATCCTTGCAGCAGCAGCCCTGCCGCGCATGATGAAAAGCTACGACGGCGCCCATGAAGCCAGTGTTGCGGCCACGGGCGGAGCCCTGGCTTCGGCGGTGATTCTGGTGCGCAGCCAGTGGGTAACCAACGGCGCACCCGGGGCGGCCAACAGCGTGTTGGGGTATGGGGATGATGACATCGCCACCAGCACCGAGGGCTGGCCGACGGATGCCGGCCAGGGCACGTCTTCCAGTCACAGCAGCACAGTGGCCGGGGATGTAACACGTTGTATCCGCCTGTGGCGCTCCCTGTTAATTGAAAATGCCCCTGTGGTGGCTGCCGCGGCGGCCGAGCAGGTGGATTATTTGGCCGAAGCACCGGGTGGCTCGGTGTGCCGTTATACCTATTTGCGCAACGGTGCCGGCAGCAATATTGAATACAACCTGCAAAGCGGCTCAGTGATCACCGTTTTGTGATCTACACTCAAAACAAAGCCCCGCTTCAGGGGTGATGAATCAGCCCTGTGGCGAAGGAGAAGCAGTATGCAACATAAACAACGTGGTTTTACCTTAATCGAATTAATTATGGTCATCGTGATACTCGGGATTTTATCCGCGTTTGCGTTACCTAAATTCGCCGATTTATCGGGTAATGCTGAACAGGCAAGTGTGGATGGTGCCCGTGCATCGATTCGTTCTGCAGCGGCCATTGCCCATGCACAGGCCCTTGCGAGTAATACAACCTCCGGCAATATCACCATTGAGGGCACCACGGTTAATCTGGTGAACGGATATCCGGATGCCGAAACCATTGATGATGCCGCAGGCTTAACTGACTTTTTGCTGGTGGTTAATGCTGCAGGTACCCAGGTCATAGTGACCTTGTCGCCGGCAACTGCTGCAAATCCCTGTGTGTCCTACGGTGAAGCCGCAAGTAATGGGGCTCCCACTATCAGTGCGGTAGGTTCGTTAGGCGCAGGTGCAGATACTACAGCAGGTACAGCTGACGACACCTGCTCATAATTAACGGTATGTTTTATGAAATCAGCCGGTTTTACCCTGATCGAATTAATCATGGTAATAGTGCTGATTTCACTTATTTCAGCACTGGGCATTGGTCTGCTGCCCAGTGCCCAGGAATATAAAAGCCCCCTTTTTACCGATCAGTTATTAAATGCGTTACGCACCACACAACGCATTGCCCTGCTGCGTGAAAATCCCAGTGATGTTTTGAGTTTAAATGTCAGTCGCGACAGCGGTGAATTTCAGCTGCAGATTATGCAGTCCGGCAGTCAGCTGGATTTAATCGCCATTGAGCATGGCGGCGCACAATTAGCCTTCACAAATACTGATTTCACAACCCCCTGCGCCAGCATGGCGGCCAGCCCTTTACCGCAAATTTTATATTTTAACGGCGCAGGTGATTTAACCAATGCCAGCCGGGTGCAAGTCAGCACCAATTTACGCCTGTGTATTTTGGCAAGCCCCGCGCGGGAATTATGCATTGCACCTTCGGGGTATGCCTATGCCGGCAGCTGTATTTAAGCAAACCGGCACCACCTTAGTGGAGCTGGTTATCACCATCGTTATTTTAGGTATTGCTCTTGCCACGCTCAGCAGCGCATTAAGTGCCGGTATCAGCCGGGGTGCAACACCGGGTTGGGAAGGTAAAGCTCTGGAATTAAGCCAGGCCTATGCGGATGAAATTCTTGGTATGAAATTCGATGCCGTGCAAAACACCGGGGGCGGGCCACTATCGGCTCCCTGCGGTATTTCCAGTGATGGGCAAAATCGGGCGGATTTTGATGATGTGGATGATTACAACGGTTTATCGGATAGCCCGCCAACATTAATTACCAATACCGTGGATATGTCACAGTACCAGAATTACCGCGTGGATGTGAGCGTGAATTGCGCAGGTACAGAAGCGGGTTTTGCGGATAACCGTTACGCCAAACGCATCACCATTACCGTTTATGCCCCCGCCGGTGACAGCCGGGTGATCAGTTTTTACCGGGGGAACTTTTGATGCGCGGTTTTACCCTGATTGAAATTTTAATTGTGATTGTGGTGCTCAGTGTACTGGCGGTGGGCAGTGTCAAGTTTATTAGTTTTTCGGCTGAGGGTTATGTGGCAACGGCGCGACGTGCCAGTTTGGGGGCAACCGGCAGCATAACAGCCGAAAAATTAAACCGCGCATTGCGCAACGCGTTGCCGAATTCTGTCAGGGTAAACAGTGCCGGGAATTGCGTGGAGTTTATGCCCGTACTGGCGAGCAGTGCTTACCGGCAGATTCCACTCAGTTATTCGCCAACGGTGATTTCCCGGCAATATATTAAGGCCGTGAAACTTGCTGCCAATTTTAATAACCCCGCCGGGCGGCTGGTGGTGTACAGCTATGCAACCCCCGTGGACAGTTTATATCAGCCGGTAAATCCCGGGGTGATCAGTACACTGGATGCCAGCCTTGATAATACGGGTAGTTTTGATGCGGACCTCAGCGATAACGAAATTTATTACGTATTTAATGGTGCAGGTAATTTTGAATTTATCGCGGAATCTCCACAAAAACGTTTGTTTATCGTTTCCACTCCTGTGGCCTTTTGTCAGCAAGGCACACAGCTATTTTATTATCGCAATTATGGATATGTGAGTAATGTGCAAAATATCGGCGCTGCTTTTGCCGGTAATGTGCCCAATCGTTTGTTAATTGCCGATGGCCTGCAGGCTAACAGCCTGAAATTTTCTTACACGCCTGCTAGTTTGCGGCGTAATGCCCTGGTGAGTTATGAGCTTACGCTGTTGGATGCGAGTAATGCTGCTGAGACACTCAATATCAATCAGGCTGTGCAGGTGCGTAATGTGCCCTGAAAAATCTTTAAAACGACAGCGCGGTATGGGGCTGCCAACCGCGTTGTTTATTATTGTTGTGTTGGCATTGATTGTCGCTGCATTAAATAATTTGAACGATGTCAGTGCTAAAGCTTACGGGCGTGAATGGTTATCCCTGCAGGCGTTTTATGCTGCGGAATCCGGAGCTCAGGCTGCAGCCAGCTGGGCCTTACACCCTGATTTAACCCATCCGGCCTGCTCTGCGAATTATTATGCGCGTAATTATACGGCGCCCGGGATGCAAAATTGCACTGTGCAAGTGGCCTGTATACAGGATGCAATCGGCAGTGATGTTTTTTATACCATGACCAGTAATGCAACCTGTGGCAGTGGTGCTGATCAGGCGCGTCGCATTATTCAGGTGAGGTTGCAACCATGAGATTAGTGGCATTGCTGTTGTTGTGGGCCTTGGCCTTGCCCAGTCAGGCTTATTGGCATTGCTCATGGCCCTATCGCACGGCGGTTAATATCAAAGAAAATACCGGCACAACCCTGAATAATTATCAGGTAAAAATCACTATTACTGCGGCTAATCTAAACAGCGCTTACGCATGGACAGGCAATGGTTATGATCTGCGGGTGCTGGATGCAGATGATAATACCCAGCTCGATTTTTGGATTGAAAGTTGGAGTCAGAGCACTAAAACAGCCGTAATTTGGGTGCGATTTGCCAGCCTGACCGCAAGCCAGAACCGCGCAGTGTATTTATATTATGGCAATCTGTTTGCTACCCAGCTGGATAACGTGCCTTTCACCTTTACCGACCCAGGAATTAAATTCCACACCCGGCGCAATACCGTTAATCCCAATGATCTTACCACGGCACGCAGTTTATTTAATGCGGCAAATGATTCTGTTAATGGTTATGGCTGCACATTTGTTACGAATTTCACAGGTGTTAATAATAAGAATTTATTTGGAAATAATTCCAATTTCATAGCCTATTCAGAAACATTTTTTGAAGTCAAAAGTAACGAGGCCGGAACCTGGGGGGTTCGTTATGGCTCTGATTTTGGTTATGGCGGTGGTTTATATGTGGATGGCCAGCCCCTCGAAGAAGACTGGTTAAACAATTTATGGTGGAACAACAGTTGGACAAATGCTGCAGTATTGCAGGGTAATATCAATTTGGTGGCGGGTTATCACCGTCTGGAAGTCATTGGTGCAGAAGACTGTTGTGATGGTGGTATTACAGTTCAGTACCGCAAACCCACCGGTCCCTGGACAACCTATTCCACGGCGAATATAGATATTCGCTCACGTGCCTGCCCGAAAGTAGAACCCACAGTTACGTTTGGTGCTCAGGCTACGGCGAGTTGTCCGGATGCACTCGCACAGTACAGGTTTGAAGAAACCTATACAGGGGCTGCGGGTGAAGTAAAAGATTATACCGGTACGAATCAGGCCGGCACATTATTGGGTGGCGCCACAAAAACCAGCACAGGAAAAATATGTGACGGTTTATCTGTGCCATCAAACACTAGCTTCAACAGTATTGCGGGGGTGCGCAGCGGAATCGATATTAATAACGATGTGGGTAATCAGGGCAGTATTGCGTTCTGGTACAAGGCTAATGTGGATTGGGGCACAGATGGTGAACGGGTTTTAATGGATGCCACCTACGATAAAGCCACGGGGCCCGATCAATATTTTCAGTTACAACGCCTTGCTAATGGCCGTCTGCAATTTATTTTTGAAGACAGTGCTGATACGGGTTTTACCCTGCAGGAATCTTCGTCCGTCGGGCGGTTTTCCAATGTCTGGTATCACATCACCCTGACCTGGGATTTTACCCATAATGAGTTTGCACTTTTTGTGGATGGTGTTGAACGTAAGCGCATGACATTAAACACAAATGGTCAGATAGGTGAACTGGATAAACTGATGATTGGTGATAACAGTTCATCCACCTATACCGCAGGCAGCGGTAATAGTGCCAACGGCACATTTGATGAAGTGTGGATTTATTCTTACCCGATTACGGTTTACGAAGCACAGAATTTAATGGCCATTACCCGTCCCTGCACAAACAGTGGCAGTTGTGCTGATATTTTTCCAGGGGGAGTAGCGACAGCAAGCGGCGGAAAAGTCACGCTGGGTTATAACGCACAGGTTTTAAACAGCGGTACCCAGTTAAAAGCAAGCAGCCTCACGGTTAATGGTGGTTCTACATTACCCGGTTGTGGCAGTGCCAATTGCACTGTGGATGGTGCAGGTGTTACGTCCTATAACTTGCCGGTTTTTCCGGCCACCAGCAGTAATACACAGGATTTAAATATTGGTTATGCCAGTAGTGGCACCTTGGGGGGGGCGGGCAATAACCTGTATCGAAATGTGAATATTGGTTATATGGCTACCTTGAATACCAATGCATCGTTCACCAGTTATTACATTGATAATCTGGTTGCTACCAGTTATTCAACCCTGAACCTAAGCCCGGGTGATTATTGGATAAGGAATGCAAATTTTAATGCCGATCACATGGTGATTAATGTTCAGGGCACCGGCGTTGTCAGGCTATTTATCAATAATAATGTAACCATTGGCAGTAATTCCTTAATTAATAGCCCTGGCATTAATACATCCGGTACTGTGAGTAAATTAGTCGTCATTGCCTATGCAAAACTGGATGTTGGCAGCAGCAGTACCCTGAGTGGTTTATTTTACAGTGCCGATAATAGCAGCCTTGCTTCACCTTCCACTTTGTATGGTGCCATCACGGGAAAAAATGTCGATTTAAATACCAGTGCGCAGGTGAATTACAGCAGTGTGGCAACCAATGCGAATAATTTACCAGGTTGTACCGCGGTGAGCTCCCTGGCGAGTATTTCACTTAATTATGCGTCAGTAGCAGCAAACTGTGAGGCCACTCCCATCACGTTCAGTTTGTTGGATGCCAGTGGCAATCTTCTGAGCACCTATAGTGGTGCATTGAATTTAACTGTCAGCACCGCCCACGGAGACTGGAGTAAAAATAGCGCAGCGGGCACGCTGAGCCAGACAACTGCGGATAACGGCGCTGCATCCTATGCGGTCGTTGCAGGTGATGGCGGCGATTTCATTCTTAATTTACGTAATACACACCCTGAAACGGTTAATTTCACCATCAGCGACGGCACCACCAGCCAAAGCGGTAGTATTAAATTCCAGAATACCGCCTTCCGCTTTTTAACCAATGGCAGTGTGGCCGATGTGCCAGACCAGCTCGCAGCTAAACTGAACACCCAGGCACCTAATGCGGCGACCCTTGCGATAGAAGCGATAGAAACCGATACCAATACGGGCCAGTGCAAAACCCTGTTATTAAATACCCAGGCCATTGACTGGGCCTATGAATGTATCAGCCCGGCAACATGCAACAGCAACCGCGTGCAAATCAATGGCACAGTGGTGGGGGCCAACAACAGCTCTGCGGTAAATACCTATAACAGCGTGAATATGGATTTTGGTAATAACACTACTTCACTTGCTGCTTATACCTTTCAATATCCTGATGTGGGTGAAATACGTTTGCATGCGCGTAAGGCTTTGTATGATCAGAATGGTGTGGCCACTGGGCAAACCATCAGTGGCAGCAGCAACACCTTTGTGGTGCAACCGGCGGGCTTTTGCGTGCGTGCCAATGCTGCAGAATTAAATGCAGGCTGCGCCAGTGGCGATGCAAATTGCAGTGTATTTAAAAATGCCGGCACTGATTTTGCGATGGATGTGGTTGCCGTTGCATGGCAAAGCGTAGGGGATACGGATTTTTGCGATAACAATATCACCAGCCAGTTTGACGGTGATGTGGATTTAAGCGCGAATTTAATTGCCCCAGCGGGCGGGGCCAATGCCAGTTTAGCCGTGGGCAGCACCACTCTGGTGGCTGGGCAAAAAACCTTTAATCAGCAAATATCGGAAGTGGGTGTGTTTAGTGTCAGCGCAGGTGGCAATAGCTGGCTGGGCACAACATTACCCGTCAGCACCTCGGTGAATATCGGGCGTTTTATCCCCGCACGTTTTGTGCGCAGTGCAACCGCTGACGGTACATTTACCTCGGGTTGTGCAGGCTTTACCTATACCGGGCAAGTGGATACCAGTGCTAATGGTGTAATTGCCTACGATACTTTGCCGAGCCTCACGCTGGAGCCACAAAATCAGGCCGGCATTGCCGTGCAGAATTATACCGGCAGTTTTGTGAAATCACCCCAGGCCACACTCAGCGCCAGTTCTGCACAATTAGGCAGCGATGGCATTACACCGTTGAATGTGGGCAGTTTATTAAATGCAGGCAGTGTCGGAACAATCAATCCCGGCAGTTTTATGTACCAATTAAATAATGCTGATCGTTTTTATTATGTACGTGATGCTAATGCACAAATAAACCCGTTCACGAATGATATCCAATTAAATATCAGCGCATTCAGCGACAGTGATGGTGTGACATCCACAGGTTTGCCCTGGGTAATTTCACCCGTGGGCGGTGAAATACGTTACGGGCGTATGCGTTTGGGTAATCAATACGGCCCTGAAACCAGCAGCCTGAGTATGCCGCTGTATCTGGAATATCTCGATGCACAGGGCTTTCAGCTTAATACCTCCGACAGCTGTTATGCCTATAACAGCAGTAATGCAGCACTCAGTAATTACACCGATAGTCTGTTGAGTGGTGACGTGGCTATCAGCGGTGCGGGTACTGTCAGCAGCGGCAGTGGCAATTTATTGTTAAGTGCTCCGCTTAATGGCCATGCCGGCAGTGCGCGCGTGACCTACGATGCTCCCGCCTGGCTGGAATATGATTTTGATAAAAATGGCAGTGCGGATAACCCCTACGGCATTGCCACATTTGGCCGTTACCGCGGCCACGATAAAATCATCTACTGGAAAGAACTGAATTATTAACAGTAGAATAGGCCCCTTTAGCGGGGGCCTTAGTGATGCGTATTTTAACTTGTTTATGCCTGTTTCTGTGTTTACCAGCCTATGCCGCCGATTACGCCGCCCTGGCGGAATCTTCCCTGGTAAAAGCCCGTATTCAGCTGGTGCGCCACGGTGTGTACCGTATGCTCAATGCTGATCAGGGCCTGCCGCCTGAAGTGAAAATGTCCATTCTCAAACGCTTTGATACGAGTTTTTCGCAGGACAGCATTACCATTGAATTTGCCCAGAAAGCCGAATTTGATTTAAGCGAAGATGATGTGGAATATCTGCAGCATTACTCCGAGAGCGAGCTAGGCCAGAAAACCATTGGTGCAGAGGGCAGCCCAAAATTACTGTTAGAGCCAGTTATTCTGCCCGCTAATGAAATGCGCAGCATGCGTGCGCGGCAGATCGATTTGCAGATAGGTTTAAGCCAAATGCAAATTAACTTTTTACAGTCCCTGCATAAATTGGTGGGTGTAGCGTTAAGCCAGCAAATGGGTAACAGCCCCTATGTGGGTTTAGTGAATGGTCTGTTAAGTGATTTGATTATGGCCAGCCAGAATGTGATTCAGAATGGCAGTGAGAATTTATTGTTAAACCTGTATTTGCCACTCAATGTCATTGAATTAAACGAATATACAGCCGCAATGAATGACCCCGCCTTCAGCCGGTTTAATGCTGTGATGCAAAAAGTGTTGTCAGATGCACTGGTGGCCAGTGTGGTGTATATCGGCCAGGGCATGTTGGAAAATACGCCGAAAAAATAAAGCTTGTTTCCAGGCAATAAAAAAACCGCGCAAATGCGCGGTTTTTTATTGCCTGGTTAAATCAGAATTTACCCGCTGCTTTTACTGCACCGGTTTCGCTACCCGCAGGCACAAAACCTATCAGGTTAGGGTTGTTGCTGATTAATTCGAGCATTTGTGCGGCATTATCCACTTCGCGCGGAGGTGTGCCCTGGCCGGTGAAGATGATTTTTGCCCAATAGGCTTTGAGTTGTTTATCGGATTTATCCAACACACTTTCCGCAAAGGCATTATATTCCGCGCTGCCTTCTTTCATAGAAATAGGCACTGCTTCTTTACCATCGGGAAATGCACGGGTTTTACCGAGGAAAATACGCTGGATTGTATCTTTATCCAGGGCATTGCCATTGGAGGGGTGCACTATCACCACCATCTCCGCAAAAGCCAGGGAAGCGAAAAACATCAGAGCCGAACCGAGTAATAACTTTTTCATGGTTGCATCCTCCCTTAGAACATCGCTTCAAAGGCAACTTTGACTAACGTTGCACTTTCTTTGGATTTATCAGTGGCGTCTTTATCTTGGTAGCGATTTTCATCGTATTGCGAGACTTCAAATTTAATCGCATTGGATGTGCCTAAGTCTTTACGCAGGCCAAGAGTCATAGTAGAAGCGTCACCTTCACCCGCTCTGCCATTCAAACCACGTAGTGTATTGGTAATGGCAGTATCTGCGGCAGCGGCTGCCCCGCCGGTCGCCATGCCATCACCTTTTTTGGTATCGCTGATTTGCATTTCATAGGTCAGATGCACCAGATAACTGCCCATGTTGTAGGATGCACCCAGATACCCGCCGGTGGAGTCCTGGATAAGGCTGTCCTGTACTTTTACCTGGCTGGCTTCGGCATATAAACCTATATCCCCAATGGCGCCTTTATAACCTAAGCCAAAAAAGGTGCCATTATCGCCATCTACCAGCAGCTGAGTATCATCTATATCGGAAACGGTGAGTGTTTGAATTTGCGTAATCATGCCCGTTACCAAGGCCGAATCGATATACACATCTGCCTGGGCATAGGCAGCATAAAATTCATGGTTGCCCATTGCCATGGTGAAGTTTATTGCACCAAGATTTTGCAAATCACCCGGTGCATCCTGGCCGGCAATACGTAAATTACCCTGGTAACGGCCAAAGACGGTATTGACCGACATATCCATGCCACCAACAGCAAAGTTCTGGCTGTAACCTAAACCATCGACGTTACTAAAGGCGAGGCTGTACATGGATTTGGGTGGGGTAATCCAGTGGTAGGCATAACCCACATCTAAATAATCGGAATATTTGTAAAACGGAATACGCATGCGCCCCGCTTTAAATTTACCGGAATCACCCACGTTATAATCTAAATAGGCCCATTCGTAATTACTGACAAAACCGGTTTCCGCATTGCCGCGGGCAATGGCTTGGCCGATAAAACGGACATCATCACCCAGGGGGGCGGTTACTTGTAAACCCAAGCGGGACTCTTGCAGGTTATCAACCGTGTCATTGGTATAGGCTTCGCCACCGGCGGTGAGGGCATTGTCGTCACTTAAATCAATGCCTGATACGACAGAAGCAAAACCATTAAATTTAATATCCCCGGCCATGGCCATGCTGGATGCTGCGGCTATGCACAGGGCAAGCGGTAAGCGTGCGGTTCGTAACACCATATCGTTTCCTCCGAATGGAATGGTGGGTGTTGCGCTTAAGTAAAGATACTTCGGCCGATTTGCCATTTTGGACAAAGAATAAATAAAAAAGCCCCCATCAGGGGGCAAAGGTATGAAAGGTTGTAGGTTTAAGACTGTGGTGCCAGTAATTCATCATCCGCGTAATAGGCTTCTACGCGTGGGTTCATAATGGCTTTCCACAGGGGCGGAATTAACGCAATTACAAACATGGTGGCGTAACCGAACGGCAGTTGCGGGCTGTCTTCATGGTGGCGCAATACCTGATAACGGCGGTTGGCGTAGGCGTGGTGATCGCTGTGGCGCTGCAGCTGGAATAAAAACATATTGGTCAGGAAATAATTGCTGTTCCAGGAATGCTCAGGCTGGACACGCTCATATTTACCGTTGGCCATTTTACGGCGGTGCAGGCCGTAGTGTTCGATGTAATTAATAATTTCCAGCAGGGTGAAGGCGATAAAACTCTGTGCAAAAAAGAACGCCACACCCATCCAGAATTCTGCGCCCCACAGGGTAAAGGCGTAACCCATCAGGGCAGATACGGCAAAAGATACCGCGTAATACCAGAATAATTCGTTTTTAGGGCCCCAGAAGGCTTGGCCTTTGCGTTGCATGCGGGCTTTTTGTAATTTCCAGGCATTTAAAAAATTGTGCAGATAAGCATGGGGTAAAAAGGCGTATAAACCCTGATTGTAGCGCGAAGAGGAGGCATCTTCCGGTGTGGAAACATGCACGTGGTGGCCATAAACATGCTCCACTTTAAAACCCGCATAGGTCACAAGTGCCAGCAATAAACCCCCGGCAATTTGCTCGGTTTTAGTATTTTTGTGTATTAATTCATGGCCCACGTTTATTGCAATAATGCCGCCCACAGTGCCGCAGGACATCACGTACAACAGCATGGCAATTGGGCTTAATTCCTGCCACTGCAATAAAAGATAACCATAAGTGAATATTCCGGCTGCATATAAAGGCAGGCAGGAAAGGGTTAGCAGGCGGTAAAAGGTTTGCTCAGAGAGTGCGGGCACATCTTTTTCATCCGGGTTAACCGGATCTTTACCCAGTAATAAATCCAGCAGTGGAATAATGCCAAACACCACGACCAGGGAAAAACCTGCAAACAGGGTATGTTGCGCGCTCAGGTGCCCCAGAAAATAACTGACCGGCGGTAATAACAGCGGCAGCATAAAAATCAGGTAACCGTATTTTTTGATACGCAGCATGGTCTGCGGGTTGATGTTAGCCAGGTTCATTTTTATCCCTCGTGTGTGTGGCGTGCATGGCACCAGCGTTATTGGTTGTGTCCAGTTGTCCTACAAGAATAACTGTAGTGACAACCTTATCATTGGTCAAATTGTAGGACAATACTACAATTTAGAAGCAATGCGCCAAATTACGCAGGGATGGCAGACGGGGGAATAGAAATAGGCCCAGCTGCCGGAAGCAGTGGGCCGCAGGGGTCAAACGGGGCGGATCAGGGTGTACTCAGAGGCTTTGCCAGTGGCTGCCGTGCACGGGGTCGGTACTGGTGCATTGCAGGCGACGGCTAAAACAGGGCAGCAGATCGCCGGCGTGGTGGGTGACATACAAGAGGGTGCTTTCGCCCTGTTGGGCGAGGCGCTCAATAAAGGCCAGCACTAACTGACGGTTGATTTCATCCAGCCCCTGACAGGGTTCATCCAGCACCAGCAGGGCGGGTTGTTTAATCATAGCGCGGGCAATTAATACCAGACGTTGCTCACCGTAGGAGAGGCTTTGCAAAGGCGCGTTGGCTTTATGTTCGAGATGAATCTGCCGCAGCCAGGCCATGGCGAGGGATTTCTGGTGTTCATCCACCTGATGGTAGAGGCCTATGCTGTCAAACAGGCCGGATAATACGGTGCTGAGTAAATTGCAGGACACCCGGTATTCCCACTGCAATGCGGCGGAAATAATGCCGATGTGTTTTTTAATATCCCAGATGCTTTCGCCGCTGCCGCGTTGAATGCCAAATATATTTAAATCATTGGCATAACACTGCGGGTGGTCACCGGTAATTAAATTCAGCAGGCTGGTTTTGCCACAGCCATTGGGGCCGAGTATTGCCCAGTGCTCACCTTTATTAATCTGCCAGTTCAAGCCGCTGAAAATAGTGCGCTCGCTGTAGGCTATTTTACCCTCACGTAAAATAACCAATGCATCGCCTTGTTTGACGGGATAGTGGGCGCAGCAATTATCCTTTGGGGGAAGATCAAAACTGGCGTTGTCAAAAAATAACAGGGATTTTACCGCCTGATTTTGCAGCACGCTGTTTTTCTCGCCCTGGGTTAATAACTGCCCTTGATGTAAAAAACCTAAGTGTGTTACCCAAGCGGGCAATTCACTGATGCGGTTTAAAATCAGAATAATGCGGATATTCTGCTGGTGCAGTTCATCAAAACAGGCCTGCAGGTTTTGCTGGCTGTTAATATCCAGACCGTCGTAGGGTTCATCCACAATTAAAATATCGGGTTTTTGCAGCAGGGCGCGAATTAATAACACCTTGCGGGTTTCACCGGTGGAAAGTTTGCGGAAACCACGCTGTAAAACATGCACTATGCCAAAACGTTCACACCACTGCTGAATGCTGGCGGTATCGCTGCTGACTTCATGCAATAACTCAATTACCGGGGTGCCTTCGGTGACTATATCGAGAATATCCGAATCATCCCGTTCGCGTTCACGCTGAATCAGGGCCGCCTGTTCTTCGAAGGAAATCAGCGCACAGCTTTGCCCCGTGGGCATAGTGATATCGCCGTTGATATTATCGATTTTGCCGGCAATTAAACGCCCCAGGCTGGATTTACCACTGCCATTGGTGCCGATAAATGCCCAGTGTTGCCCGGCAGGCATATCCAGCGCGGCAATGCTGAGGGTGAAATGTTTATCGGGGCTGTAACGGATATTATGAAAACTGAACATAATTGCCTTTTATTGATGGAAAAATCCCCATGGATTAACCGATGGGGATTATGTAAAAGCTATTGATTGTTAACTGCTTAACCCGGTGGCCATTGCAGGCGGCGTCCGCCGATCACATGCAAATGCAGGTGAAACACACTTTGCCCAGCATCTGCGCCGTTGTTGACCACCAGGCGGAATTTATCACCCACGCCGGCATCGGCAGCTACCTGATTGGCCACCAGCATTAAATGCCCCAATACAGTTTTATCCTCTGCGCTGGCATCACATAAACGTGGAATCGGTTTTTTAGGGATGACCAGAATATGCACCGGTGCGCAGGGGAACATATCCTTAAACGCCATGCATAAATCATCTTCATACACGATATTGGCGGGTGCTTCTTTGCGGATGATTTTACTGAATATGGTATCAGTCATTTTGCTGTTTACCTCAATCTTCCCGTGTTTGGTTGATGGTTTCCGGTTTATCCGGGTCGTAGGCGGATTCTTTTAATAAATCCTTATCAAACAGGGTTTCCATAATGCGTTCAGCAATATCCGTGGCCATGGCTTTTTCCATGCGCACATCGATAACGTAGGCTTTCACTACAAGTTTGATATAAAAACCTTTGTCGTATTCCGGGCTGATGGTCGCGGTAATGGGTTTTTTCAGGTACACATAGGGTGAGCATTTAGCTGCGGTAATCGCCGCGGTTTTGACTTTTTTAATGGAAATATTGGGTGGCAGGGCGATGGGGATTACCACCATTTCATTTAATTCACCGCCGTTGGCGTTGGAAACCGGCATGCTTAATACGTTGGCGTTTGGCACTGACACTGTGTTGTCGTCAAAGGTTTGCAGGCGCGTAATGCTTAAATCCAGGCCAACCACTTCGCCGTAATGCTCGCCGATTTGTACCATGTCACCCACACGAAAACGCGGTGAAAAGGCCATAATAATACCGGCTAATACGTTGCGTATCGCATCCTGTGCGGCGAGGCCAACGGCGAGGCCCATGGAGCCTAAGGATGCAAATAAAATTGCTTCCGGCGGTTTAATAATGCCCACCACAATATAAATGGTGGTGGCCAGCCACACGATAATGCGCAGCATGGGGTATGTCTGGGATAACTGGATACGGTATTTCGGGTAAAAAGCCACCAGTGCATCAATACACCAGCGCATAAATACCAGAAATACCCAAACCCCTAAGAGTACGCTGACAATCGCGAAGATATTGATGAAGGAAAATATCTGATGCAGCAGCTCAACCATATTCTCTTGCATAAATACCTCAGTACAAATAATTCGCGGCGATGAGATGATCGATAATCATCGACGAGGCAATCAGTTTTAACTGATAGGCTTCACGCCGGTTACCGGGTTCCACCTGATCCAGCAGGCCCAGCACACGCAGATGCTCAAGGGCCATTTTGCTCTGATTAAGTGTGGTGCGGAAAATCACCCTGTGTTCCGAAGCGGATAACTGCCCGTGTGTGCAGATTTCCGCGAGGGTAAATAATTCTGTGTTATCCAATTCTTTAAGGGCGCTGACATCTATGGTCAGGGGGCGCTGCAAAAACACCTTATGTTTGCCGGTGCCGTATTGCATATTCGCCAGGCAATAAAATAACGCCAGTTCAATACAACCTTTGCTTTTACGCGAGATGGCATCAATCGGGTTTTGGTGTTTTTTAATTCATCGAGCAGCACTTCGTTAATATGGGTAAAACCCGCGCAACGGAAACGGGTGACGAGTAATTCGTTCATTTCGCTGCGGCTGAAATTATCCAGATGAATTAAATGGCTGAAGACATGCTCAAATTCATAACCGTAGGTTAAACGCCGCCAGGCCTGCTCTTCACAGCCCAATACCCATAAATGGTGGCCGCGGGTGCCGAGAATAATGGCCCCTAAGGTATCGATTACCCTTTGTGCGCTGCCGGTGCGCTGCACCAGAAAATGCAGGTTATCCAGCACAATGACTTTAGGTTTGAGTTCATTGATGTGCATGATCAGATTATCCAGCCCTATGGGGTCGGTGCGCAGGCGGAATAATTCTTTCACCAGGGTGGTGATATCCAGGGCGGAGGTGAGGCGTTCATTCAGGGGTAAATGCTGGTGACTGATTTTGTTGTCTTTGAGATACAGAATAAAACTGTTCAGCAAGGTGGTGAGGCCTGAGCTTTTTTCGCCGCTGATGGCCACACTCAGGTTGCGCCCTTCCTGCCAGGCTTGCACTGCGTTGGTCAGTTGCGCCATGGTGCTGCGCTGGATGATACGCGGGTCGTCCCCGGCGAGCGGCATATCGGTAAAAGAATCACGCAGTTTTTCATCCAGGGCCAGGTAAAAATCCGACTGGTAAAAACGCGTCACCTGATCGAGCAGAATGAATTTATCTTCCGAGGTGAACAGATCTTCGCGGCCCACTAAGGTGCCGAGCATCTTTTTCAGGGGGGTGACAGTGTCATCCAGCCAGATCAGAAAATTGATAATGCGCGGTTTGGAATAGGCGCTGATTTGCTCCCAGGTGCGCAGGGTAAACGCTTTGCTTTGTTGCCAGCGGTTACTGATTTTTTCGCGGAGGCGATTTTTTTGCGCAGACAGGGCGGCTTTAAATGTGGCGAACATAATTTACCCGCAGAAAAGGTCCCGCAAAGTATGTCTGGCATTGCATGGAGGGTAAAGGGCGAGCGGAAAAAACAGCCATTTGGGCACTGCTGTCTCAGAGTTTTTACGCACAGAATAGGGCCTAGTTTGAGGCCGTATTTTTTAGATTGAGCAGATGTAACTGCCGTTTGTGATGGGCACAAAATGAACGCTCAAGGGCGCCGAAACGTAAACAAAAAACACGCCCGAGCCAGCAGGGATGCTGGCGAAGCGAGGGACCCCAGGGCAGGATGCCCCATAGCGCGGGGGCGAATGTTTTTTGTTGGAGTGAGGAAATACGCCCGGTTGCGTTCAAAGCGGGGGTGTGGGGGCAAGCCCCCCACGATAGGCGGATTCTAGTTTGATGTTGCAGAATTAAACGACTTTTAAATCCCGTTTTTTCTTTCTGGGAAGGGACTTCCCAGACCCATCCTTCGCTCACACTGCTGCTTGTTTCCGATTTTTTAGGCGCGCCATCACGCCCACGCGCCATGGGGCATCCATGCCCTGCTTCGCCGGCGCTTTGTCAGCATCCATGCTGACGGCGGGCTATGGTGCTTTAAAAAACCGGCGCTGCAAGTTCGCTGAAAAGTGTTCTGAGTTAACGCCGTGATAAATCTGTGTTAGCAAAAAAAGCGTTGAATGAAATTTCTTTATTCAACGTTTTTGATTTTTAAAACTGTGGGCCGGCAGTGGCCCCACTACGGTTTTCAAACTCTCCGCGTATTATTCAATAAGTTGCTGCCAGAGCTGGCTAACTTTGTGCCGCTGGTTTTCCAGTTCCTCGGTAATATCCGCAGGATTCAGCAAAAGCGGCTGGTTCTGCAGGGCGCGCTGGTGGGCCAGTGAGCGGTAGGCAATATAAATTTCCTGCAGGGTTTGCACGGTTTGCGCATCAAAACAGCCGGTGGCACCCAGGCCATCGAGTTGGCGGATGTTGTCGGTGTATTGCGTGAGCTGCGGATACTGGTGCGACTGGGCAAGCAATTCAAACTGCACCATAAATTCGATATCAATAATCCCGCCCGGGTCCTGTTTAAGGGCCAGCTCGGCTTTACCCACACTCTGCGAACCTAAGTTATCGCGCATTTTTTTGCGCATATCGCGCACTTCCTGGCGCAGCTTGTCAGTGTCCCGTTCGCGGCGCAGGATTTTTTCGCGTATTTCACTAAATGCCTGTTGCAGATGCTCGGGGCCGCAGATCACCCGTGCGCGGGTGAGGGCCTGGTGTTCCCAGGTCCAGGCGGATTCTTCCTGATATTTGGCAAAGCCGGTGAGGGAGGTCACGATCAGCCCTGAGTTACCGGAGGGGCGCAGTTGCAGGTCCACCTCGTAGAGCATGCCGGCGCGCGTATTGGTGTTGAGAATGTGAATAATGCGCTGCCCCATGCGGGTGTAAAAGGTCAGGTTGTCGATGGATTTTTCGCCGTTGGTGCTGGCCATGGAATCACCGCCGTGCACAAACACCATGTCCAGATCTGAGCCGTAACTCAGCTCCAGGCCACCAAATTTACCGTAACCGAGAATCAGGAAATCCGGTTTAGCCGTGGCTTCGCCGGCCTGATTACAGGGGTAACCGTATCTCTGCACCATCTGTTGCCAGGCCAGCCAGTAACACTGATCGACTATGACTTCCGCCAGCCAGGTCAGGTAATCGGACACCTTCATCAGGGGCAGTACTCCGGCAATGTCAGAAGCGGCAATCTGTAACATGCTGACCTGACGGAAGTGGCGCAGCACATCCATCTGGGTTTCAAGGTCGTTTTCATCCACCCGCAGCAGGCGCAGGTGCAGCTCGTTGGCCATGTCGTTTTTGCTGGGGGGCTGATACAGGCTGGCGGGGCTGAGCAGTTCATCGAGCAGAATCGGCGCCTGGCTTATGGCGTTGGCAATCCAGGGGCTGGCCTGACAGAGTTTGACCAGCTGGGTCATGGCCTGGGGGTTTTCCACCAGCAGGACCATATAAGCACTGCGCCGCAGTATGGCTTCGGTCAGGGGCAGGATGCGCTCAAGGGTGATAAGCGGGGTTTCCAGACGCCAGATCGCGGCGAGCAACAGGGGCATAAATTTATCGAGGCGCTGGCGGCTTTCTTCCTGCAGGTTGTGCACAACCTTGTTGTCCCACAGATTATTGAGCAAAGGCTGAATTGCGCTCTGGTAAGCGGGATGCTGCTGGCTGTCATCCGCCGCGAGGGTGCGCAGCCACAGGGCCTGCCACAGGCTGTGGTCGCTGTCCTGCTGCTGTTGGTTTTTATCTTCGGCGACAATTTGCGCGAAGTGATAGGCGACTTTTTCGCGGTGCTGATTAAGGGCGCTGAGGAAGCTCGGGTAATCGGCAAAACCCATGCGCCAGGCAATGCGCGCCTGGTGCAGGGGGTTTTCCGGCAGCATCTGGCTTTGCTCGTCGCGGATGCCCTGGATGGCGTGTTCCACATCCCGCAGGAAACAATAGGCGCTGCGTAATTCCGTGCAGGCTTGCTGTGGCAGGTAGGCTTCCCCTTCGAGAAAGGCCAGCACTTTGAAAATATTCGGTTCCTGCAGGGTTTTTTCCTGGCCGCCGCGGATCAGCTGGAAAGCCTGCACAATAAACTCCACTTCGCGTATGCCACCGCTGCCGAGTTTGACGTTATTACTCAGGTTGAGGCGGATAACTTCCTGGCGGATGAGGTTTTTCAGGTGGCGCAAACTATCAAACGCGCTGTAGTCGATGTACATGCGGTAGGTGAAGGGGCGCAGGATAGCCATCAGCTGTGCGCTCGCCGGCGTGGGGCCGTTCACCACACGGGCTTTGATCATGGCGTAACGTTCCCATTCACGGCCCTGCTCGTGGTAATAGGATTCCAGCGAGTTGTAATTCATCACCAGCGAGCCGCTTTGCCCGTAGGGGCGCAGGCGCATATCCACGCGGAAGACAAAACCATCCACGGTGATTTTATCCAGCGCGGTGATAATGCCCTGGCCGAGTTTAATAAAATATTCCTGGTTGCTCAGGCTGTTGGCACCATCGGTATCACCGGATTCGGGATAAGCAAAAATCAAATCAATATCGGAGGATAAATTCAGCTCGCCGGCGCCGAGTTTGCCCATGGCGATAATTTGCAGGTGCTGCTCAGTGCCGGATTTTTTGCCGATGGGTTTGCCGTATTTTTGTTGCAGGCGGCGCGAACACCAGTTCAGCGCGGCAATAATGCAGGTATCGGCGATACAGGTTAAATCCGTCAGGGTTTCCTGCAGGCTGGCGATGGCGTTGATATCACGCCAGATAATGCGCACCTGATGGCTGTTGCGGAACTGGCGCAGAATTTTTTGCATCTGCTCTTCTGATTCGGCTGCGGCCAGATTATTTTCCAGCTCCGCGAGTAACTGCGAGCGTGGCAGGGGCTGATCGATCAGGCTGGAATTTTCCGCGCTGTGAATATGCGGCGCGATGCGCTGCAGCTGCTCAAAAATAAAATCACTGAAACACACACTGCGAATAAAATGCGCCGGCGCCGCCGCCATTAACGCGGCCAGATGGGGCTGTGCGGCGAGCAGGGTTTCAATATCGGGGGCGCGTTTTTGGGCGGTTTCCTGCAGGGCGGGGGGAACTTGCTGTTGCCACATCATGCTGCTGAGCCTTGCTAAAAATTCAGATATTAAACAAGCCTATTCAAAGCGGGCCCTTTCAGCCAGTGCCTGCATCAATAAAACAGGTGGTGAATATGCACATACCTTTGCCAGCCGCATGACACTGGTTAGACTGTGGGCAGCAAACAGAGGTGAAGATGAAACTGCGCCGCTTTATTCCACGCAAAAAACCCCTTGGGCATGCGTATTATCTGACCGATAAGCGCCTGCTGCGTAATTTACGTAAAACCGCCCTGACCTTATTAAGCCTGATTGCCCTGCATGTGCTGGCCATGATGTGGCTGGAAAATTTAGGTGTGTGGCAAGCCCTGTGGCTAACCATGACAACGGTGAGTACCGTGGGTTACGGCGATCTTTCCGCCAAAACCGAGGCGGGGCAGCTCGCGACTGTGCTGCTGATGTTTGTCTCCGGCATTACCCTGTTAACCCTTTTGATCAGAGACTATGTGGATTATCGTCTTGCCCGCAGTGAGCGTATCCGCACCGGCTATTGGGACTGGAATATGATTGACCATATCGTGATTGTGAATGCTCCGAAATATAACCGTGAGCTGTTTTTTGTGCGCCTGATTTCCCAGCTGCGTGAAGATAAAGAATTTGTGCAGGTGCCGATTTTACTGCTCAACATGGATTTCCCCGAAGGCCTGCCCAACAGCCTGCGTGAGTTAGGTGTGGTGCATGTCACCGGCAATGCCCTGAATGATCAGGATCTTTCCCGTGCTTATGTGCAGGTGGCGAAACATGTGATTGTGCTGGCCCGTGATGAATACAGCAGCGAGAGTGACAGCATCAGTTTTGATATCGCCTACCGCCTGCACAAAATGCATCTGGGTTTTAAAACCGTGATTGAAGCGGTGGATGATGCCAACCGTGAACGCCTGCGGGGCCTTGGCATGAAATCCGTGCTGCGCCCGGTGCGCTCCTACCCGGAAATTTTAGTGCGCGCGATTGATGCGCCGGGTTCGGAAGTGATTATCGAGGATATGTTCACCCGCACCGATGATCACCCTGAGCGATACCCCATCTGGCTGGAGGGTGAGCGCTGGGCGGATGTGGTCACCGCCATGGTGCAGGCCAACGTGGGTTTACCCATGGCCTATGTGGGCAAAGAAGGGGATGTGCATGTGAACCCGGTGGGGGATGAGCATATTCACGCCCAGTCCATCATCATGCTGGTGAAGTCAGACCGCCTGCCCAGCCAGCATCAGGTGGAGTTAGCCTTTGAGCAGTATTTCCGCAAACAGATTCAAAACATTAAGTGATCAAAAAACAGCCAGGCAGGCGTAAATAATCTAATTTGCCGGCGCAGCGTGACTAGCCTTAAACTGCCACCCGTAGTTTGAGGACAGGCCCGATGCTGAAGTTGTTGTACCGCCATAACCACCTGTTGGCCATGTCCCTGAGCATGTGCCTCATCATGGGTGCGAGCTTGCAGATATTGCAGGAGAAATTCGCCCCACACCCCTGTGCAAGCTGTGTTGCCGTGCATGCCGATGGCCCGAAAATCACCCCGGCGCGGGCGGCTGTGCAGTCCTCGCTGGTGGTCAGCCAGCTCGCCTCCATGCAACTGGAACGCGCTGTGAAGATTCTGCCGCAGGGGGATTAAACCCTGCGCAGAGGTTCCTTAGATGTTTTCAGCGGGCTGGCCGTCGCCATCAGCCGTTGATGGCATCGGCACCCATAGTACTGATGTGTTGTACCTGGCGCTGGATAAGGGCCATGTAGTTAGGTGGCAGGCTTTTCACCCAGAAGGTATTGAGGGTCTGGTCGGGGCGCGCATCGCGGATCATGCCGGCTTCTTCCACCGCAAGCTGTTCGCGCAGGTTGGCATGGTTGAGCACGGTTTCGGTAATCAGCAGGCGCTGCGCCGCACCCTTGTGGCAGAGCTTGGCGGCGAGGTGAATATCATCACCGATGGCGGAATAACTTAAGTTTTCCTGATCGCCGAAGGTGCCGGCCAGTACATAACCTGTATGCATCCCGAGCTGGAATTCAATCACGGGTAACTGTTGCTCAGTGCGCTGTTGGTTAAAGTGATTGAGCAGGCCGATTAACAACAGGGCGGTGCAAACGCCGTGGAAACAATCCTGCTCATCGGCCTGGGGAATACCAAACAGCACCATCACCCCGTCACCCATGTATTTATCCACACTGCCGTTATAGAGGCGCGCAGCCTGGTGAATAAAGAAATAATAATGGTTGAGCAAATCGGCTAATTCCGCCGGTGGCATGGCGTCCTGCGCAGCGCGCAGGTCTGCAAAATCAATCAGCAAGATGGCCGCGTGGGTGTAGTGTTCGGGCAATTCAGCGCGGGCCATGTTCAGGCCTGTGCTGACATCGATATTCGGGCTCATAAATTTGGCCAGGGCCTGCTGCATGGCACTGTTGGCCAATAAGCGGGCGTGGTGCTGGCGGATGCTGCGGGTTAACAGGCCAAAATCATCGACGCCATCAGCGGGTAAATTCAGCTGGCGGCTTTCGTTGATGTGCTCAACCGCATTGCTGAGCAGTTGCAGATAACGGCTGCGGCGCTCACCCAGCCACCAGGCGGCAGCTGCGGCAAGGGCGGTAAAAATCAGGCTGAGGAAGCCCAGCAGGAAATAACCTTTATGCTGGCTGGCGCGTAATTCGCTGACATCGCCCTGCACCTGAATTTCACCTATGGCCTGGCTTTGATAGCTGATTAACAGGGACTGGGGCACTTCATCATTGATTTGACCCTGCTCAGCTAACCTTTGATGTTCAAGGTTGTATACTGCCGCGTGCGCAATTTGGGGTAATGCCACCAGCTGTGAAAGCATCACGCTGAGGCTGAGTTTGTCTTGGCTGAAGAGTGCTTCGGCGGCCTGGCTGCCGGCCTGACGCACCAGGGCGTCCTGTACCTGCACATAGGTATTTTGCAGCTGCTGACTGTAATACCGAGCAACCGGTAAACCCAGTAACAGGGTTGCCGCCAGACACAGGGCGGAGCAAATAACGGCGTAACGGACGCGCAGTGGCCAATGTTGTTGTTTTAATGGCATGGTGGAAGCATCACTAAATGGCGTAATTGGTTTATTATAACGGGCTTTGTCAGACGGGCCTAGGTAAGCTGGGCCCCCTTCACCTGAGGTAGGTAAAAAATGAGCGACGTAAAACAAGCACTGCAGGACAAACTGAAAAAACTGGAAAAAGGTCTTTTCCTGATGAGCGTTGACCGTGAGCGCGCTCTGTCTACCCACGAAACCGAAGATCTGGTTGAAGATCTGCGTGCCGTAGTGGCCGAAGCCGTAGCTGAAACTAACAAACTTTAATCCGACGTAGCAGGTGCAGGTACGTGAAAGAAATCGTACTCATTAATATAAGTGGTGAGGATAAACCCGGTGTCACCGCACGCATCACAGGTATTCTGGCGATGTACGGGGTGAACATTCTGGATATTGGTCAGGCCGAGATTCATGATCATTTATCCCTCGGGATTCTGGCTGAAATTCCTGCCACTGACGCGTCTGCACCTGTCCTCAAGGATGTGCTGTTCTGCAGCCATGAACTGGGCATGAAGGTTCAGTTCACGCCTGTGTCGAACGAGCGTTATGAAAAATGGGTGGCCGCCCAGGGTAAAGACCGTCATATCGTCACCCTGCTGGCGCGCCGTCTGACCGCCGAGCATCTCGCGCGCGTAACGGAAGTGGTGTCCCGATATGGTTTGAATATCGACACCATTAACCGCCTGTCCGGGCGTGCGCCCCTGGACCAGAGCAGTGATCCGCGCAGTAAAGCGAGTGTTGAGTTTTCCGTACGCGGCCCGGTTGATCAGGCCAAATTACGTGAAGAATTTATGGCCATCTCCAATGAACTGGGGGTGGATATTGCGGTGCAGGAAGACAACGCCTTCCGCCGCAACCGCCGGCTGGTGGCGTTCGATATGGACTCCACCCTGATCGAAGCGGAAGTGATCGATGAATTAGCCCGCGAAGCCGGTGTAGGTGAACAGGTTTCGGAAATTACCGAAGCGGCCATGCGTGGTGAGCTGGATTTTACCGAGAGTTTTAAACGCCGCGTTGCCCTGCTGAAAGGTCTGGATGCCAGTGTGCTGGAAAGTATCGCCGCGCGCCTGCCGGTCACGGAAGGTGCCGAACGTCTGGTATCCACCTTGAAATCCCTGGGTTACAAAACGGCGATTTTGTCCGGTGGTTTTAATTATTTCGGTGAATACCTGCAGCGCAAATTAGGCATTGATTATGTGTATGCCAACGAGCTGGAAATTGTTGATGGCAAAGTGACCGGTAATGTCACCGGCATTGTGGTGGATGGCCAGCGCAAAGCCTTTTTACTGGAAGAAATTGCGCGCCGTGAAGGTATTTCCCTGGAGCAAACCATTGCGGTGGGTGATGGTGCCAACGATCTGCCCATGCTGAGTAAAGCCGGTTTAGGCATTGCCTTCCGTGCTAAACCCCTGGTGCGGGCCAATGCCAAACAGGCGATTTCCACATTGGGCCTCGATGGTGTGTTGTATCTGCTGGGCCTGCGTGACCGGGATAATTTCTGATTATTCCTACAAAAGCTCAGGCATAAAAAAACCGCGCATGGCGCGGTTTTTTTATGCTGGTGATATTTATTCTTCGTCGAACTGGTAATCCATCGCCGCGGTTGGCGGGCGCAGATAATAACCCTGAATAAAATTCACACCGGAGGACCAGAGGTGAGCCACGATGTTGGCATTTTCCACCAAGGGCACAATGGATGCTTTTTCCCGTTCGGATATGCCGGCGAGTAATTCCTTGAGGCTTTCCAGGCCTTTTTCTGTGCCGATTTCCGTGGTGAACGAGCCGTCCACTTTCACATAATCCACATGCACGTGTTCGAACAGGTTGAAGGGGTTCACCGCACAGCCAAAACGGCTGATGGCAATTTTGCAACCCAGTTTTGTCAGGCCCTGGCTCATCTCACTGGCGTGTTTCAGATAATTCACCGCATCGGATTCGCTGAATTGCAGAATCAGTGAATGGGGTGGTAACTGCAGGGTTTTCAGGGCTGTGGCAATCCATGGTAACAGGCTTGGATCCACTAACGATTCATTGGTGAGGTTAATAAATATGCGGGTATCTGTGCCACGGCTGCGGTTATCGGCGAGCAGTTTTGTGGTTTGCAAAAATACCCAGCGGTCGACTTTGCGCTTTAAATCACCGGGTAAATCGTTGATGAAATCCTGCGGGGAAATTTCTTTACCGTCTTCATCGACGAGGCGCAGCAGGGTTTCATAGTGTTCGCCTGCTTCATCACGCAGGTTGATGATGGGCTGGAATAATAATTTAAAGCCGTTTTTCTTGAGGGCAATTTCAACTTTGGCTTTGAGACGCTCTTCATCTGTGTTGGCCAGTTGTGCCGGGTTATATAAATAAACCCCGTTGCCTTCTTTAAATTCTTCTATTTTACGCACATAGTCTGCGGCTTCATGGGCACGCTGCAATACTTCTTTTGGGTTGCGCGATGATTCGTTGATCAGGGCAATACCGATACTGGCGGTTGCCTGAATGGTGCGTTGCTCAACGGCAATCATATGTTCGGCGATGGCTTTGCAAATGTGTTCGGCAAAACCCTGGGCCTGTTTGGCGTTGGCATCCAGCAGTAATACGCCAAAGACATCTTCGCCAATGCGGGCGACCAGATCTTCTTCGCGGCATTTACTTTTAATTAAATGGGCAAGGTCACTCACGACTAAATCGGCACCATCAATACCCACTTTGGATTTAATTTTGCCAAACCCATCGGTGTTGATATAAACCACCGCACCCTGGGTGCCGGCGATTACGGCTTTATCCAGGGTGTCTGTCAGGGCGCGCTGGAAATACTGCTTGTTGTAGAGGCCGGTGAGCAGATCCTGGGAGCTGATTTCTTTGAGTTTATCTTCGAGTTCCGCGTTGGCATGGTTGGCGCGCATCACAATTTGCGTGCAGGGCTCATCTTCATAGGTGGCGCGGGAGAAAATCATTTTAGTTTCAAGGGCGGTGCCGTTTGCACGTTCAATGCTGCAGGCAAATTCCTGGCTGCGGGCTTTACCACCGAGGAAATCCTTGAGGAAAACTTTAAAACGGCCCTGATCTTTTTCAGACACCATGTCCATTAACGGCATGGTGAGCAGATCGTCCGGATCTTCGTAACCAAAAATTTCGGCGTAGGATTCATTCACAAATAAATGCATGCCGTCATCGACATAGGCGATGGCGTCTTTGGCACTTTCCAGCAGCACCTGGCAGCGTTTTTCCGCCTCACGCAGGTGCACTTCTGCGGCGCGTAATTCACGGCGGCATTTCAGATTGCGTATTTCACGCAGCATAACCTGCAGAATATGGTTGTATTCCCCGGCGGGTAATACATCCTGGGCACCTAACTTGAGGGATTTTTCAGTGGTGACGGAATCAACCTCATCCGTCAGAAACAGTGTGGGTACGTCCTTGCCGAGGCGCTGGATTTCACCCAGCACTTCTTTTGCGGTAGCAAACGAAACTTTCATGCGTGTCAGGCACACATCCCAGGTTTTTTCGTTCAGCTTACTCTGCAGATCTTCCATACTGGCAACCAGATGGGCGCGCGTAGGCTGGCCCGAGTTGCGCAGCAAGCTCGTCAGGGTTTCCGCTTCGTGCTGTGAATCAGCACAAATCAACAGGCGAATCGCTTCTTTGGCTTGCATTATTTTTATGACTTATTGAATACAGATTGGGTTCGATTATAGCGGCCAACGCGCGCGCGGCGATAGCCTGTCTGACATAACTTGTGGGGTGATCTGCGCTTTTTCAAAGTTTATCCCATAGACCGGCAAATTCATCGTCGTCTTTTTGGCGCGATGGAGCTTCTGTTTCGATGCCAACCTGGGTTAAACCACGGAATTCATATTGCGCAAAACTGCGTGAATAATTCAGGCGCTTATTGAGAAGGGCGCGCTGAATATCCCCGTTATAGTGCACCTCAATTTTAGAGCCAACTTTAAAGGGCAAAATTGGGGCAATCAGGGTTTCGGTTTGCCCTGCAGCGGGCAGAGCAGGCATGATCAGGCCGCGCAGTAATTCGCCGTTTTCACCGGTTTTATTCAGGATACGTATGCCCACAGGTGTAACTTTAGGGGCCAGCATTTCGATACCGAGCTGAATGCCATTTTCACGCATGGTGCGTAACCAACGGATAATACCCAGTGACCAGTGTGGCATGCGTGGCTCGCGCAGAATGACCAGCTCACCTGCCTGTACCACGCTGGTGGTATTGTCGAGGGTAAGGCAATAACCCCCCGGGCTGGTATTAATAATATTGCCGGTTTCTACGTGGCCTTTTGGGCCGGTATCAGGCTCAGGTTCATTTTTTTTGTGTTTGTTAAAAAATGCGCCGGCATCAAATTCAATGCTGTCACTTTCGGGGGCATAACTTTGCCCGGCATCAAATGATTTTGCCCAGACATCACTGCCTTTACCCGGTGTTTTTTGCGCTTTTTTACGCTCAATCGCCTGGGGTGACCATTCTTTTAACAGGTAAGGAAAACTTTTTTCACCGGCAGCAAAATAATGCGCCGATATCATACCCATGCCGACTTGTATTTCCCCTTGGGTGCTGGCGCGGCGGAATGAGCGTTCCACCATCACACCCCAGGTGTGCATGACATGGGTGATTACTGTTTCATTAAGGCCTGCAGGTACAGTGACAGCGCCTTCTTCATTTTGCAGGTGTTTACTTAAAGCATGTACCAGTACATGGGTGTCCAGGCCGCGCATGCTGTGGCTGGGTGCTTCCTGCTGCAGTTTTTTATAATTGGGCGGGGTGTCGCGGTAAAAACTGAATGAAAAAAGCGAGTGTGGGTCGTTTTCTTTAACGATGCGTACCCGTGATGCCCAGAGTTCTGTGGCCTGGTACAAGGCGGCCATATCCTGCTGGCGCAGCTGATTAGGTTTGGCACAGCCAAGCAGTAATAAGCGGCAATAAATATCTTTAATGGTGGACGTGGACACCAGGCTGCATTGTGAATCTTTGATGCTGTGGGTTAACAGGCCGCGGGTTTCGGCCAAGTAATACATCTGATGAGCTTCGAGCCATGTGTTGCTGGGTGGCTGATAATAAAGCTGATAATTGCGCAGAATATTCTGTGCAATTTCTGTAATAGCGCGATGAATTGAAAACGTCAGTAATTTAAGACTGTTGGCATCTTTGTGCTGTTGTTGCAGCTCCGCCAGAATTACGTGTTTGTAACCCGTGGCCAGATTACTTTGCAGGGTTTGGGCAAGGTTGGCGACGCGGATGTCGTTGTCACTCAGGGCCGCAG
The DNA here is from genome assembly GCA_024234265.1 of Oceanospirillaceae bacterium. GTDB lineage: Bacteria > Pseudomonadota > Gammaproteobacteria > Pseudomonadales > Oceanobacteraceae > JACKOM01. Next base: position 113,680 of record JACKOM010000004.1, on the reverse strand, counting down.
ATTGGGTAATGTAGCGCTTGGATAATACGTCGCAGATGGTGTAAATGCGTGAACGCATCAATTCCAGCATTTTAAAACGTTTCAGGCTGGGCTGATGGGTAACATTCAGCTCACGGATAGCATCAAACAATTGTTTTGCTGCTGCGCCAACGTTGGCCATAGGTAATTCATTGACCCAGGCTTCGAAGCTCTCAAGGCTGTCGCCACAGAAGCTGAGCGTGGTGCGTTCTAATGTGGGTACGCTCAGGCGAATGGGGGCGCGCGTTTCATCCATGTTTGCCTTCTCCTCGGTTACTGCCAGCAAGTGAGAATCTCCTTATTCTGTTTTTGAATCACTGCTGCTTATGGATCAAACAATTCCGATGTTTGTTCCTGAGCCGCATTTTACGGAGAAAAGTAAGCAACCGCCAACAATATGCTGTTTTTGGCCGGGAATACCCACATTTGAGTTCAGTTCATAACTGCTGGAAAAACAAGTCATTAGCCGGAAAAACGGGCCTGCAGAGGTTAGCTGGCACTAACGTGCCAGCTTTTAGAGTCAGGCGAGGTTCAGGGTGCCTATTTTTTCACCCATGCGTAAAACGGAATCTTCCGCCAGACCGGCGTTAAAGCTCACACTACCCTTAGGCAGGCACAGCACCACGGTGGAACCGAGTTTGAAGCGGCCCATTTCGGCACCTTTACCCAGCAGGATTTCGCTGCCGTTGAACTCCACTGTCTGTGGTTTTTTCGGCAGGGGACATACCTGACCTGACCATACGGTTTCGATGCCGGCCACAATCATGGCGCCAACCATCACAGAAGCGACCTGGCCCACCGGGGTATCAAAAATACACACCAGTCGTTCGTTACGGGCAAACAGTGCCGGCACGTTCTGGGCTGTGGTGGGGTTAACACTGAATAAATCCCCCGGCACGTACACGGTTTTCACCAGTTTGCCTTCGATTGGCATGTGTACTCGGTGGTAATCACGGGGGGAGAGGTAGATGGTCATGAAGTGGCCGTCCTCAAATTGCGCGGCCAGCTGCGCATCACCGCCGAGCAGTTCGGTGACGCTGTAATCCCGGCCTTTAGCCTGAAATACACGCCCCTGTTTGATATCACCCAGCTGGCTGATGGCACCATCAGCAGGGCTCACCAGGGCATTGGCAGTGCTGTCGATGGGGCGCATGCCGTCTTTTAATGCGCGGGTAAAAAAAGCATTAAAAGAAGGGTACGCAGTAGGGTTTTCTTCTTTTGCTTCGGCCATGTTGATCTGATATTTGGCGGCAAAGCGGGTGATAAAGGTATTTTTAATACGGGTATTTTCGCTGGCGGCAAAATAACCCACCAGACGGGAAATGCCGTGCTGCGGCACTAAATACTGAAACAGAATAAATAAAAATTTAATCACGCTGAGTTCCTGATTTTTACAGTTCTTTTGGAGTGGTATCTGAGCTGCCCCATTGTGCCCATGAGCCGGGGAAGCCTTTGATGTTCATGCCAAGGTGTTTGCCCAGCAGATAGGTATAACCGGATCTGTGGTGGGTCTGGCAGTGGGTGACGGTTTCTTTGTCGAGCACAATACCGGCGGCATTTAATTCGGCCACCAGTACATCGCGTTCTTTAATGCGCAGCTGGCGTTGGCTGTCCATGCCGCGGGTCCATTCGTAGTTTTTCGCACCGGGGATATGCCCGCCGTGTTTACCCACTACTTTTTCGCCTTTGTATTCGGCGGCGGAGCGTGCATCCCAGATTTGCAGATCACTGCCGAGGCGCGCCTGAATTTCATCCATTTCCATGGCAAATTCGTGGTGCAGCTCGCCAATTTTGTAGGTGGTAGGTGTTGCCTGGGCGGGTGTTTTTTCCACGGGCAGTTCCGCTGCCAGCCAGGCGTGAATACCGCCGTTTAAGCAGCTGTAACGGGTGTGGCCAATCATGTCGAAAATCCAGATCAGGCGGCCAGCCCAGCCGCTGCCTTCGTCGTCATAAACCACCACATGTTTATCGGCGCTTAAACCTACCCGGGAAAACAGCAGCTCCAGCTGGGCCAGGGGTGGTAATGCGCCGGGGGTGGGTTGCACGCCGAGTTGGGTATCTTTGAAGTCCACAAAAATAGCGCCGGGCACATGGGCCTGGGCATAGGTTTCGGCACGGCTTAAATCCAGAATCAGTAAATCCGGGTTTTGCAGTGCAGCGTGTAATTCTGCGGGTTCAATTATCAGGGGAAGTGTCATGGTGCCGCTCCTGTCAAATTGGCGGCAAGCTTACCGTAAACAGGCCCTGTCTGACAGACGTTCATTTACGCTGGGTGGTAGCGTAGTGGTCGATGGCTTCACTGGTGAAATGGCAGATTTTTTTGAAAATGTCGTATTCGTTTTCGCTGATTTGCTGCTCGTCTTTACTGGCGTCCGTGTACACCACACCGATGGGTTTGTGGTTGGCGAACAGCGACATGGCCATAAAATTTTTATTGGCGAGGGTGTCGAGCACCTCCTGGCTGAGCATATTGCGTACCTGGACGTAGTTGTAATTATCCACTTTCAGGCTGGAGGGTTTTTGCAGCAATTTGCTGAAAAAGCGGTTTTCCTGCAGGGGGATGCTGAGTTTGCGCACGGGGTTTTCAGGTTCGACACCGACGTTATACACAGCACGCAGGGTATCGCCGGTTTTGGTTAATACGCAGATAAACGCGCGGCGCATGCCTAAGCCTTCGTGCAGGGCTTTATTGCAGGTCAGCAATATGTGGTGGATATCTTTAAAGCCGCTGACCTCAGCAGTGAATTGTGCAAACACGTTTTCCATCAGTTGGTTGTTCATTGCCCGTGGTGGAATTTCCCCATGGCTGTGCTGCAGGGCCGGGCCACGCTGGCCGTTTTGCTGCTTGGTTTTGCCATCGTCCACGGCTGCGGTTGTGCGGATATGGGGTTGCATATCGGCCGCCAGTGCAGCGGTGATGCAGGTGATGGGCTCCGGCACGCTGGCATGTTGTGCATTGTTCAGCAGGCTGGCCGCCAGGGGGCGTACATCCGGTATGGCATAACTGCGGCTCAGTTCCAGGGCAATATTACGACAATGCTGGTGGCTGGTGTGCACATCCTGGCCGCATAACCGGGCCAGCATCAGCATGGCGCGCTGGCTTTTGCGCCTGTGCCAGCCATGTTCAAGCTGGGCACAGAGGTGCTGGCAGCAGGCAATCAGTACATGGGGCTGACGCAACAGAAGTTTCAGGCGAGGGTTTTCATCAATGTGGCGGCGGTAATCATTGCGCAGTAACAATGCCCACTCCCGCAGGCTGGGTAACTGGGCGGATTCCAGTGCCAGCTGGGCCGTGGCGGGCAGACGCATTTCCCGCCCGAGCATGCGGCACAGGTCTTCCGTATGGCAGCCGAGAATATGCATTTCTGCTTTTTTGCGCAGCTGGTGACGGCTGAAACACAGGTAATCAATCTGGCGCATTTCCGGATAGGCCGCCCGCCACAGCAACCAGTGCGGTGCACCCGCCATCAGGCAGGCCCACTGAATACGTTCGCGGTTGCCAATCCCGCTGATTTCCGCAAAGTGCCCGGCGATGCGCGCCGCCAGCAGGCTGTTTTGCTGGGCCTGATAAAAGGCGCTGTGGTAGGCGTTGTGTTCTTCGAGCGGCAGTTTTAACAGGGGCTTGAGGCTGTCGATCAGGCCCTGCAGGCCGAGCAGGCTCATCACATGGTGGGCATTGAGAATTTCGTTGTCGGCCTGGCGGTTACGCAGGTTGGCCGCCACAAATACATGGGTGGCAAGGGCCGGATCGCGGGCCAGGGTATCGGACATATCCCCCAGAGAAGCGCCACTTTTGATCTGCCGGGTGAGCAGCTGCACGCTGCCCGCCATCACAGGCAAAACCAGTTCCCGGCAGCGGTTCATCCAGCCTTTGATACCTTTAACTGTCATTGCATCCTTTCTGATTTGAGGAAAACGATTATCTGACCTTAACTTCACTATAGTCGCTGCCCAGCTCTGTGGCGGCTGACTGACGAACTTAGTGCCAGCAGGCAACAGGGAATAGGGACATGCTGTTCGTTATTGGTTATATCATCGTTATTGCGAGTGTTTTGTACGGCTATGTTGGCTCCCACGGCGAGCTGATGGCCCTGTGGCAGCCCTATGAATTTCTGATTATTTGCGGTGCGGCAATCGGGGCTTACATCGTCAGTAACCCTATGTCCGTGCACAAAGCCGTTTTAAAAGCCTTTCCCGCAGTGATTACCGGCAGTAAAAACGGCAACCGCATGCATATGGATGTGCTGGCGGTGGTATATGACATCCTCGATAAAAGCCGCAAAGAAGGCATGATGTCCATCGAGCAGGATGTGGAAAACCCTAAATCCAGCGGTATTTTCAGCCGTTACCCCGCGGTGGTGGCGAATGAATCGTTAGCGAACTTCATCGCCGATTATTTCCGTTTAATTGCTTCGGGCAACATGCAGGCCCACGAAATCGATGCCTTGATGGATATGGAAATCGACGGGCGCTTGCATGAATTAACCCAGCCATCCATGGCCGTACAGCGCATGGCCGATTCCATGCCGGGGTTTGGTATTGTTGCGGCAGTAATGGGGATTGTAATCACCATGAGCGCCATCGGCGGTGATGCTGCCGAACTGGGGCGGCACGTAGCGGCGGCGCTGGTGGGTACCTTTACCGGGGTGTTATTCGGTTACGGTATTTTTGGGCCGATTGCAGCCTCCATGGAGCACAATGCCCACGACGAAATTAAATTATACGAAGCGGTAAAAGCCTCAATCGTGGCATCGGTGAATGGTATGCCACCTGCCTTGGCGGTGGAATTTGGCCGCAAAGTGCTGTTCAGCCATGACAGACCAACCTTTATGCAGCTCGAAAATAAAGTGCGGTCCCGTTAAATGGATAAGTTCGAACAGCAAAATATTATTATCCGCCGTATTAAAAAGGGCCGGCATGGTGCCCATGGTGGTGCGTGGAAAGTAGCCCTTGCCGACTTTGCCATGGCGATGATGGCGCTGTTTATTTTGCTGTGGATTATTAACTCCTCCAACGAAGAAGAAAAAGCCGCTATTTCCGGTTATTTCAAAGACCCGGCAGCGTTTGAAGACGGTAAAAAAGTACCCAGTAAATGGGTAATCGATTTAGGTGGCAGCCCCTCTGTTGCCGATAACGTCGCCCAGACGCAAACCGTCGACCCCACCAAGGTGCTTAATGCCGAAGAAATTGAAAGTGCCGCCGATGCCATCGAACGCGCCCGCCTCGAAGAAATGGAAGCCGATTTCCAGGACAAAATTAATCAGAGTGCGACCCTGAGTCCCTACAAAGACCAGATCATGGTGGATATCACCAGCGAAGGTTTGCGCATTCAGGTGGTGGATAAAACCAACCGCCCCATGTTTGACCCAGGCTCAGACAAATTAAAATATTATGCCGAGGATATTCTCTACACCCTCGCCCCGATTTTAAATTCCGTGCCTAACCGCATATCCATTACCGGCCATACCGACAGTTCCGGCACCAATAATCCGTGGGATGCCGGTAACTGGGAATTATCCGCCAAACGGGCTAACTCCGCGCGGCGTGCATTATCCGATGCGGGTTTAGAGGAAGTGAAAGTGGCGCAGGTGGTGGGCATGGGTGATAAAGCCCATTTTGATACTGAACACCCCGGCAGCCCGGTGAACCGCCGCATTGCCCTGGTGGTATTAAATAAACGCACTGAAAAAGCCATTGAATCCCGTGCCGGTGGTTATTCGCCCGTGGAAGGGGATGCCAAACAGGATGATGTGCAGCGCGATACTGCAGTGCAGAAAACCCAGGGCGTGATTCAGCAATTACAAAAACAACGTCAGGACTCTAAAAATCCGTACGATAATCCGCCGGATACGAAGGATGAAGCCTTCTGGTAAATGAGTAAAAACTGCCTGCGTTGCCAGAACTTTGTTAAAAACAAACTCAAAATGCTCATTTATTATTCATAAACTGCGCTTTTTCGTTTGTTTTTGCCTTGTTCTGGCTGCCTCGCCTACGTTTTTACGTAGATTCCTCAGTGATTGCTCCAAGAAAGGAATTAATTCCCGCCATTCCAGCGCATATTCACATCATTTAATGACGCTACAATTTGCTGGAAATTGAACATACGCAAATCGCTGATTTTGCCATCCTCATGGGCTTTGCGAATTGCGCAGCCCGGTTCTTCAAGGTGGGCACAATCGCGGAATTTACAGTGCCCGAGGTAGGGGCGGAATTCACGGAAACCGTATAACACTTCTTCCATATCCATGTGCCACAGGCCAAATTCGCGGATACCGGGTGAATCGATTAAATCTCCGCCGGAGGGGAAGTGAAATAAATGCGCGGTGGTTGTGGTGTGTTTACCCTTGCGCGTGCCTTCGGAAAGTTTACCTACGCGGATATCTTCGTCGGGCAATAACGCCTGAATAATCGAGCTTTTGCCCACGCCGGATTGGCCGACAAATACACTGATTTTGTCTTTTAAAAAGACTTTTAAATCATCCAGCCCTTCTTCAATTTTGGTGCAGGCGAGAATAAAGGTGTAACCAATTGCCTGATAATCCGCCACCATTTGTGCGAAATGGGCGTGGTTATCATCGTCGATTAAATCCATTTTATTCAGACACAACACCGGCAGTATGTCGCTGTTTTCCGCGGCGACCAAATAACGGTCAATCAGGTTGCGGTGCGCTTCCGGCTCAGGGGCCACCACAATCACCATGTAATCCACGTTGGCGGCCACGGGTTTTAATTCCCCATGGCTGTTGGGGCGCTGCAATTCAGAATGGCGCTGGCCCCTTGCCACCACTATGCCGGTGCCATCCACCCCTGTGCACCACACCACCCGGTCGCCGGTGACTAGGCCACCTAAGTTGGCACGCATATAACAGCGCAGCTGCGTGCCATCCTCACCCTCCACCAGCACCTGGGTGCCAAAGTGGGCGATGATAATGCCGTTTTGCTCGGGGCCAAGCTCACCACTTTCGAGGTGTTCGCTGATTTTGGCCTCTTTTTTATTGGCCCGCTGGGCGCGTTCGTCCTGTATCTTTTCGATACGCCAGGCCTGCTGTCGTGTGAGTTTTCGTTTGGTCATAGGGGTGAGGTCAGTGGGCAAGCCTGCTATTCTACCCCAAATAGTCAAAACGCCTAACCCGGAGTCCCCATGGACAAAAAACAGAACCTGATCTGGATTGATCTGGAAATGACCGGCCTCGAGCCAGAAACCGATGTGATCATTGAAATCGCCACCATAGTGACCGATTCCCAGCTCAATCTGATTGCCGAAGGCCCTGTATTTGCGGTGCACCATCCGGATTCCGTCCTGGCCCTGATGGACGAATGGAACGTAAAAACCCACGGTGCCTCCGGCCTGACCCAGCGTGTGCGTGACAGTAAAATCGATACCGCCGAAGCCGAGCGCCAGACCATTGCCTTCCTGATGCAACACGTGGAAGCCGGTGCTTCACCTATCTGCGGTAACAGCGTGCACCAGGACCGCCGTTTCCTGAACAAATATATGCCCGAATTAGAGCGTTATTTTCACTATCGCAATATGGATGTCAGCACCCTCAAAGAACTGGTGCGCCGCTGGAAACCGGAAGTGCTGGCCGGCCTGAAAAAACAGGGCAGCCACCAGGCGCTGGATGATATCCGTGAATCCATCGAAGAGCTTAAATTCTACCGAAAAAACGTCATGTCGATTTAAGCAGCCTTGCACCATTGTTTGTCAGCCCGTGCCCGTCACGGGCTTTTTTTAAGAAGAGAAAATATGAACCTGCAAACCTTTTTAAATACCCTGAATAACCAGCCGGAAAATCTGCAATTCACCGATACCATGGCGGTGATTGAAGCTCTGTATGATTTCGCCCCAACCAGTTTCAGAAACGGTAATGTGGATAATGCCGCCGGGCAGAATAATGGCTCCTGCAAATTATTTGCGTTTGCCAAATTACAGGGTTTTAACGAGCAGCAAACCTTAAACTGCTTTGGTGCCTATTACCGCGACGATGTATTGCAACACCCTGAAGCAAATGACCATCAGAATATCCGCAATTTTATGCAGACTGGCTGGGCAGGGGTGGAGTTTGCAGGGCAGGCGTTAACAGAAAAATAAATTTTTCGGGATTTCTCAATAAAAAACGGCGCATTAGCGCCGTTTTTTATTGAGATGCGCGCTGAAAATTATGTCGCAGGCATAACCTCAGGGGTGTTGTCTTTGCCATCGCAGTTGGAGTCAATACTGTCACCATCGATTTCATCTGCACCTGGGTTAATACTTGCGTTGTTGTCGTTACAATCACGTTTTGATGCGAAATCCATGTTGTAATAACCATCTTTGTCATTATCGAAGCCGATAAATAAAGCGTAAGGCATGTAATAACCAAAGGTTGTCATTCCTTCTTTGTACGCAGTGCTGAATTTAATGTAATAAGTAGCCGTTGAATTGGTTTTATTTTCGATAAGTTCTTTAGTGTTTTCGGCTGGTGTTACGCCATCTTCTTTATAGAGATTGAATAATAAATTTAGATTTTCGGTATGATAATCTGAGTACATATTAATGGCGCTGCGCGCAGGGATGGTAAATGTAAACCAATCTATATCTGAAGTGCTGTCCAGGGTGTGAACATCATTTGCGTGCTGTTGAAAAACAAATACAGACTCATCATGATTATATTGAATAAAGGGTAAATCTGTTGCGTAACTCTTATTGGAATCCCAAGGTTCAAATTCATCGTCGCTGGTATTTCTGAGCAGGTCAGAACCATTGCAGTCCTGGTCAATGTTATCCTCTCTGCCTTCGAGGGCCCTTGGATAAATAGTATTATCGTTATCATTGCAATCGTAGAAAGATGAAAACTCATCTTCATCTGCATCAATAAACTCGTGGACGTTTAACGTGTAGTTCGATACCCCGTTATCTAAGTTTAGAGCGCTTACCATAATAAAATAATCTTTACTCTCTTCAGGAGTAAAAACGATAGCACTGTCCCAGTGAATAAAATCGTCATCTGAAGCAATGAGTGAATAACCATTACCAGCTTCTTCATACAATGCAACGATAGTGTCGCAGGTCGCACAGAGTTGATTGACGGAAATTTCATATTTTGTGCCTGCAGTAAGAGCTACGGTAGTCCAATCATGGTCGCCAGCAGGAAACAAGGTCTTGTTGTAGGAAGTGTTGGTGTCAATAGCAATTGCAGATGTTACTGAGTTGTCGCCATCACCTGTTTCATATTGATCGGCGCTGGTTGGGTAAAAATATTGTGCCTTTTTTACCCCTTCTGAACCTGAGGAGCCTTCGTTGCAGCCTGCAAGGCTGGCGATCAATGATGCGGCGAGTAAATAGCGTGCTGCGTTTTTCATAGTCTGTCCATGGGGTTGAAAGTGCGCGCACGCTAACAAAAACAGTCACGTTTATGTAGTGACATACTGCATGTATGGCGAATGTCTTACATGATGTGAGGGTGAATGGCTCGGAACTTTGTGAACGGGTTATTATTTTTCGGCACTTCCTTTGAAGCTGCTCGCTCACCTCGGCCAGCTCAAGGCTTTAATCGCTCCAAAGCCCAATGAATATGTTCATCCACCAGTGCCGAAACCCCCAGCCTATTTTGCAGCGTATTGATTACATCTTCTGAGGCCGGGCCATTACCCAATCCCACGGCTAAATTGCGTAACCAGCGCTCGTACCCCACGCGCCGGAAAGGTGAACCTTCAGTTTTGGCCAAAAAGGTTTTTTCATCCCAGTTAAATAAATCCAGTAATTGTGCTTGGTCCATCTGGTGGCGCGGCTGAAAATCCGCCTCGTGGCTGGGGCTGCTGAATTTATTCCAGGGGCAGCATAACTGGCAGTCGTCACAGCCAAAAATACGGTTGCCCATGGGGGCGCGCAGGTCTTCGGGAATAGCACCTTTTAATTCAATGGTTAAATAGGAAATGCATTTGCGGGCATCGACGATTTTATCGCCGACAATCGCGCCCGTGGGGCAAAGCTCAATGCAGCTGGTGCAGCTGCCGCAGTGGTTGCTGGTAAAAGGTGCATCCACCGGCAGGGGAATATCCACAAATAATTCGCCGAGTAAAAAATACGAACCGGCTTTGGGGTTAATAATCATGGCATTTTTGCCAAACCAGCCTAAACCGGCTTTTTGTGCGATGGCGCGCTCCATAATCGGCGCGCTGTCGACAAATGCGCGGTGGCCGAGCGGATGAATCACAGCTTCAATTTTTTGCCCGAGCTGGCTGATGCGTTTGCGGATTAATTTGTGGTAATCGCGCCCCAGCGCATAACGCGCCACATAGGCCTGGCTTGGGTTATTCAGCACCTGCAGGGTTTGAATGTCAGGCGGCATGTAATCCATGCGCAGGCTGATTAAACGTATTGTGCCGGGCATAAGTTCATCCGGGCGGCAGCGTTTATCGCCGTGTTCGGCCATAAAGCCCATTTCGCCCTGGTAACCCGCCGCCAGCCAGGCGCGTAAATGTTCGCTGGTCTGGTTTAAATCCACATCACAAATGCCGGCCTGCTGGAAACCCAGTTCAGCGGCCCAGCGTTTAATGTCCGTGGCAAGTTGCGTTAAATCGCAGGTTTTTTCCGTCAAAACAGGCTCCGGCTGTTGGTCGCGGGCAGACGGCACCACGACTTCCTGAGTATAATTGGCGCAATTTTATACGTGATGGCAGACAAGGATAAGTTGATGGGCCGTAAAACATTGCAGCGTACGCCATTGTATACCGCCGCGCAGGTGCGCGAACTGGATAATCTCGCGATTGAACGCGCCGCGATTAAACCCTATGCCCTGATGTGTCAGGCAGGTGAAGCGGCCTTTGCGGCGCTGATCAGCCGCTGGCCGGATATGCGTGAACTGCTGATTTTTTGTGGTGGTGGCAATAACGGCGGTGATGGGTATGTGATGGCCCGTCTGGCGCGTCAGCATGACATGGAAGTGCAGCTGGTGGCCTTAACCCCGCAGGAAAGCTTAACCGGCAGCGCCCTGCAGGCTGCACAGGATGCCGCTGCGGAAGGCGTAGTGCCCACCGCCCTTGAGGATGTGCGCTGGCATTCCGGGCAATTAATTGTGGATGCCCTGCTCGGTACGGGTTTACAGGGTGAGGTGCGCGAGCCGTTTGCGGCTGTGATCGAACTGATTAACCAGAGCGGCCTGCCGGTGCTGGCGGTGGATATTCCCTCCGGCCTGTGTGCCGACAGCGGCAACGTGCTGGGCTGCGCGGTGCAGGCGCAGATGACGGTGACTTTTATCGGCCAGAAACGTGGCCTGTTCACCGGCCATGGTCCGGCCTGTACCGGCGAAGTGCGTTATGCCCGCCTGGCGGTGCCCGATGCGGTATTTAATGAGGTGCCGGCCCAGAGCCGTTTAATCGGCTGGGCCTGTGTGCGTGAATGCCAGCCGTTCACGGAACGTGTGGCCTTTGCCCATAAGGGCATGTTTGGCCATGTGTTAATTGTGGGGGGCAACCATGGCATGGGCGGCGCCGTGATGATGGCTGCGGAAATGGCCATCAAAGCCGGTGCAGGTTTGGTGAGTGTGGCCACCCGTGAGCAGCATATCGCACCTTTGCTGGCCCGTTGCCCGGCGATTATGGCCCATGGCGTGAATGATGGTTTTGCCCTGTTACCCCTGCTGGCCAAAGCCAGTGTGGTGGTGGTGGGGCCGGGCCTTGGGCAGGATGCCTGGGCCGAACAGTTATTGCAGGCCTGCATGGAAAACGGCCAGCAGCCTTTAGTGCTGGATGCCGATGCCCTGAATCTGATCGCCAGTGGCGGATATCAGGCCGACGGCGGGCGAACTTTATGTGTCACGCCCCATCCTATGGAAGCCGCCCGTTTGCTGGGGGGCAGTGTGGCTGATGTGCAGGCGGATCGTTTTGCCGCAGCGCGTATGTTGCAGCAGATGTTCGCCGCCCAGGTATTGCTCAAGGGTGCCGGCAGCATTCTGGATGATGGTAACGAGCAGGCGGTGCTGGCCGATGGTAACCCGGCCATGGCCACGGCGGGCATGGGCGACGTGCTGAGTGGTTTGCTGGGGGCTTGCCTCGCGCAGATTGCCGATCCATCCCTGGCAATGCGCACCGCCGCCAGTTTGCACAGTGCTGCTGCCGATAATTGGGTACAAAAAAATGGTAAACGCGGGCTGATTGCCCCGGACCTGATTGAAGAAATCCGGATATTACAGAATGACTGATTTTTATTTTGCCGATGAGAGCGCCATGCTGGTTTTTGCTGCCCGCGCGGGGGAAAAACTCCCCGCCGGGCTGACAATTTATTTGCATGGCACCCTCGGCATGGGTAAAACCACCTTTACCCGCGGTTTATTGCAGGGCCTGGGGCACAGCGGCAAAGTGAAAAGCCCGACCTATACCCTGGTGGAAGCCTATGATTTTCTGAGCCCGGTTCTGTATCATTTCGACCTTTACCGCCTGGCCGACCCTGAAGAACTCGAATATTTAGGCATCCGCGATTATCTGGATGGCAAAGCGGTGAGCGTGATCGAATGGCCGGAAAAAGGCGCCGGCATTTTACCGGCCGCCGATCTGGACCTGACATTAAGCCCGTGGCAGCAGGGGCGCTGCCTGCAAATTGTGGCCAACACCCCAGCCGGCAAAACCTGGCTGGCGCAACTCGAACAGCAATAACAATAAAGGCCTGACGTGAAGTTAATTCGTCTGATTAGTCTGCTGATATGTTTCTGCCCACCGGTTTTTGCCGATGTGCAGAGCGTGCGCCTGTGGCATGCGCCGGACCATTCGCGTCTGGTGTTTGATTTATCGTCCCCGCCGGAACACAAAATCTTCACCCTGCAAAATCCTGCACGCCTAGTGATTGATATCGAAAACTGCAAGATGGCCGATGCCCTTTTGAAAGACCTCGATACCCAATACGGCGCGATTAAAAACGTGCGCTCCGCGGTGTGGAATAAAAAAGACCTGCGTATCGTGCTCGACCTGCGCCAGGAAGTAACCCCCAAAAGTTTCCCGTTAAAACCTAACGACCAGTACGGTGATCGTCTGGTGGTGGATTTATACGACACCAATCCGGATGTGCCCGAGCCAGAACCTGCCCCCGCTGCGGCAACGGTGGATGCCGACAAACTCGCCCAGGAAAAACGCGACATTATTATTGCGATTGATGCCGGCCACGGCGGTGATGACCCCGGTGCCATAGGCCACCGTGGCGTGCGTGAAAAAAACGTGGTGCTGGCGATTGCGCGCGAGCTGGAAAAATTATTTGCCGCAGAACCGGGTTTTAAACCCTATCTGGTGCGTAAGGGTGACTATTACATCGAATTGCGCGAGCGCACCCGCATCGCCCGTAAAGCCAGTGCGGATATGTTTGTATCCATTCACGCCGATGCATTTTCCAGCCCCAAGGCCCATGGCAGTTCGGTATTTGCTTTATCACAACGGGGCGCAACCTCTGAAACTGCGCGCTGGCTGGCGGATAAAGAAAATGCGTCGGATTTAGTCGGTGGCGCCGGTGGTTTAACCCTGGGTGATAAAGAAGATGTGCTCGCCGGTGTGCTGCTGGATTTATCCATGACCGCCAGCCTGGGGGCGAGTTTATCCGTCGGCCAGGAAGTGCTGAACAACCTCGATAAAGTGGCCAAACTGCATAAACGACGTGTGGAGCAGGCCGGATTTATGGTGCTGAAATCCCCGGATATTCCGTCCATTCTGGTGGAAACCGGTTTTATTTCGAACCCGGGTGAGGCAACAAAACTCGCCACCAGCAATTACCAGCAGCAGATTGCACGCTCGGTATTTACCGGTATTAAAAATCATTTTACCCGTGTGCCACCGCCGGGCACTTATCTGGCGGCGCTGCGTAATCAGGGGCGTTTGGTGAGCAGCGGCGTGCGTGAATATACCATTGGGCCGGGGGATACCCTGTCCAGCATCGCCGACCAGAACCGCGTATCCACGGCGACGTTAAAACAATTAAATGGCCTGAAAAATGATCGCATTCATGTTGGCCAGACACTGAAGATTCCCGCACCCTGATGACTAAACGCATTCATATTTTATCGCCGCGCCTCGCCAACCAGATTGCCGCCGGTGAAGTGGTTGAGCGCCCCGCCAACGTTATAAAAGAACTGGTGGAAAATGCCTTGGATGCGGGTGCCGACCGCATTGATGTGGATGTTGAGCAGGGCGGTGTGAAATTAATGCGCATCCGCGATAACGGATCCGGCATTGATTGTGAAGATTTACCCCTCGCCCTGAGCCGCCACGCCACCAGTAAAATTCAGGATCTGGATGATCTGGAAGCGGTAAAAAGTTTAGGTTTCCGCGGTGAGGCCCTGGCATCCATCGCCTCGGTTTCGCGCCTGACCTTAAGCTCACGCACCGCAACTGCTGAACAAGCCTGGCAGGTGGAAGCTGAAGGCCGCGATATGGCCACCTCGGTAAAACCCTGCGCCCATCCCCAGGGCACTACCCTCGAAGTGCGCGATTTATTTTTTAATACCCCGGCGCGGCGTAAATTCCTGCGCACGGAAAAAACCGAATTTGCCCATCTGGAAGAAGTTATCAAACGCATGGCGTTATCGCGCTTTGATGTGGCGTTTTCCCTGCGCCATAACCAGAAAGTGGTGCATTCGTTACGCCCGGCGATTTCCCAGCTGGATCAGGAAAAACGCATTGCCGCCATGTTAAGCCCGGAATTTATGGCCCAGTCGGTTCATCTGGAAATGGAAGCCGCCGGTTTGCATTTGCAGGGCTGGGTGGGTTTGCCGACGTTTTCCCGCAGCCAGGCCGACATGCAGTATTTTTTTGTGAACGGCCGTATTGTGCGTGACAAATTAGTGGCCCATGCGATTCGTCAGGCCTACCAGGATGTGCTTTACCATGGCCGCCACAGTGCGTTTGTTTTGTATTTAACCCTCGACCCTACGCTGGTGGACGTGAACGTGCATCCCACCAAACACGAAGTACGTTTCCGTGACGGACGTTTAGTGCATGACTTTTTATTTCGCTCATTGCATCGCGCACTGGGGGATGTGCGCCCGCAAAATGCGGTAATGCAAACACCACAAACCCCTCAGGTGAGTGGTATCGCCGCCGGTGAATTCAGCGCACAAAATGCCATCGCATTTAATGCGCAGGCCTATCAGAACCCAGCACCGGCTGCCGCTCAGGTACGCGAACAAATGGCGGCCTATGCGGATTTACATCAGGGTGTCGCGCCCATCACTCATACGCTGATGAATGCGCCCGCGAATTTACCCGTGGGTGCGATCTCCTCACCGTTTAATACGCCGGCAGATAACAGCAGCCCGCCGCCGCTCGGTTATGCCATCGCCCAACTGCACGGTATTTATATTCTTGCGCAGAATGCGCTGGGTTTAGTGCTGGTGGATATGCATGCGGCCCATGAACGTATTACCTATGAACGTTTAAAACAGGCATACGATGCGCAGGGTATTCAGTCCCAGCCTTTATTAGTCCCCGAGGCTATTCATGTTTCCCAGCAGCAGGCGGATGTGGCTGAACAACAGCAGGAAACCCTGCAGCAACTGGGTATCAGAATTGAGCGCAGCGGTCCGGAGAGTTTAGTTATCCGTCAGATGCCGGTGTTATTGCGTAACGCCCGCGCCGAAGATTTAGTGGTGAAAATTCTCGAAGAATTAAGAGTGCATGGCCAATCGCGGCACCTCACTGAGTTTCGTAATGAGGTACTCGGCACCATGGCCTGCCACGGCGCGGTGCGTGCAAACCGTAAACTCAGCATTGAGGAAATGAACGGACTGTTGCGCGATATGGAGCAGACAGAGCGCAGTGGCCAGTGCAATCATGGCCGCCCCACATGGACCCAGCTCAGTATGCAGGAACTGGATAAATTATTTATGCGGGGGCGCTGATGCAGGTTTTACCAAAAGTGCTCTGCCTGATGGGGCCTACCGCTTCCGGCAAAACCGATCTGGCGGTGGCCCTGCGTGAACAGATTCCCGCGGAAATTATCAGTGTGGATTCCGCGCTGGTTTACCGCGATATGAATATCGGCACCGCCAAACCGGATGCGACAACCTTATTAAAAGCGCCCCACCGGTTAATTGATATCCGTGATCCGGCAGAGCCTTATTCCGCATCGGAATTCCGTGACGATGCCCTGCGCGAAATTGCCGCGATTGTGGCTGAAGGTAAAATGCCGGTGCTGGTGGGTGGCACCATGTTGTATTTTAAATTTCTGCAGGAAGGGGCGGCGCAATTACCGCCTGCGGATGAAACTATCCGTGCGCGGTTATTAAAAGAAGGTTTGCAAAATGGCTGGCCAAGTTTGCATGCCAGGCTGGCGGAGATTGATCCGGTTTCGGCGGCGCGTATTAAACCCACCGATCCGCAGCGCCTGCAGCGCGCACTTGAAGTCTATGAGCTGACAGGTAAAACCCTGACCCAATTCTGGCAGGAACAGAATAACGAAGTGCCGCCCTATGAATTTATTAATGTGGCCATCGCACCTGCAGAGCGTGCGGTTTTACATGAACGTATAGCGCTTCGTTTTAAACAAATGCTGCAACAGGGATTTGTAGCGGAAGTGGAAAAACTCTATCGACGTGGCGATTTGCACGAAAACCTGCCGGCCATTCGCGCAGTGGGTTATCGTCAGGTGTGGGATTATCTCGCCGGTAGACTAGACTACGATGAAATGGTTGAACGCGGCATTATTGCCACACGGCAACTGGCAAAACGACAAATAACCTGGCTGCGCAGCTGGCCTGATTTACACTGGTTAGAAAGCAGTGATCCGGACAGACTGGCAAAACTCTTGAAATTGCTAGATTAGCTGGCCATAGTTATGGCATATTCCGGGCTTTATGCGGGACGCGGGGGCAATCCGCTAACTCTGAGGAGACACAATAATGTCAAAAGGGCACTCCCTACAAGACCCTTACCTGAATGCGCTGCGCAAAGAGCGTATTCCAGTATCTATTTTTCTGGTAAACGGCATCAAATTACAGGGCACGGTTGAGTCATTCGATCAGTTCGTAATTCTGCTGAAAAATACTGTCAGCCAGATGGTATATAAACACGCAATTTCTACCGTTGTGCCATCACGCAATGTGCGTATCGATGCAGCGGATGAAAAAGGCGAAGCTGGCGAAGAATAATTTCCCAAAAGGCTATTTATCTTGTTCTTTGAACGTCCCGATGCAGGTGAAAGTGCCATCCTTGTGCACATTGATTTTCCAGAAGGGGCTGAACGTGAAGATCCCCAGGAATTTTTCGAATTAGTTCGCTCTGCAGGCGGTAATCCGGTGGCCTTGATAAAAGGCACCCGTTCCCGCCCTGATGCAAAAACCTTCGTGGGCAAAGGTAAACTGGAAGAGATCCGTGAAGCGGTGCAAACCCACGGTGCGGATCTTGTGCTGTTTAACCACGCCCTCACACCCTCCCAGGAACGTAACGTCGAACGCGCGATTGAATGCCGCGTGCTGGATCGCACCGGTCTGATTCTGGATATTTTCGCCCAGCGTGCGCGCACCCATGAAGGTAAATTACAGGTCGAACTCGCCCAGTTACAACACCAGGCCACACGTCTGGTGCGTGGCTGGACCCACCTTGAGCGTCAGGGTGGTGGTATAGGTTTGCGAGGCCCGGGTGAAACCCAGCTCGAAACCGACCGTCGTTTATTGGGTGACCGCGTCAGTTTGCTGGAACGCCGCCTGCGTAAAGTAGAAGGTCAGCGTGAACAGGGACGCCGTGCCCGGAAACGTTCTTCCATTCAGACTGTCTCATTGGTCGGTTATACCAACGCCGGCAAATCCACCCTGTTTAATGCCTTAACCAAGGCTGCGGTTTATGCCGCGGATCAGCTGTTTGCTACCCTCGACCCGACCATGCGTCGTGTACAGGTGCAAGGCATGGGTGAAGTGGTGCTGGCAGATACGGTAGGTTTTATCCGGCATTTGCCCCACAAGCTGGTGAATGCATTTAAAGCCACCCTGCAGGAAACCCAGGAAGCGGATTTATTGCTGCATGTGGTCGACACCCACGACAACGAACGGGCTGCTAATATGCAGCAGGTTGAAGTGGTACTGGCGGAAATCGATGCCCTGGAAAAACCTATTTTGCAGGTATTTAACAAGATCGATTTAATGCCCGGGGTTGAACCACGCATTGATCGTGATGAAAATGGTCTGCCCTGGCGTGTATGGGTTTCGGCAAAAGACAATCTGGGTTTTGATCTGTTATTGCAGGCCATTAGTGAGCGCCTGGCGAACAGCCTGTTTGTTGATGAAATTCAGATTGCACCCCATGAAGGGCAACTGCGTGCGTTGTTATATGCACAAAATGCCGTGCTCAATGAACGCATTGATGATGAAGGCCGTATGATGCTCGAAGTACGCATTGAGCTGGCGGATTTCAAAAAGATTTTACATAAGGCTTCTGTGCCGGAATCACGTTTTCTTGAAGTGAATCTGGAGCACTGGGAAGAACCCGCTGAAGCAGACAGTGACGAAGAAATTTAATCTCAACACGGAGTATTTTATGGCTTGGAACGAGCCGGGTGGAAATAAAAACGACCCGTGGGGCAATAACAACCGGGGTGGCAAACAACAGCCGCCGGATCTGGATGAAGCCCTGAAACAAATGCTGGATAAAATTAACGGCATGTTCGGCGGTAAAAAATCAGGCAATGGCGGCGGTAATAACCGTAACAACGGCACAGGTGCCGGCCCGCTGTTTGGCATCATCGCCCTGATTGCGATTATCGTCCTTGGCTGGATGTCGGTTTACACCATCGACGAGCAGCAGCGTGGTGTTGTATTACGCCTCGGTAAATACGAACAAACCCTCGAGCCGGGCCTGAAGTTTGTCGCGCCACTGATCGATAAAGTGACCGTGGTGAATGCTACCAACGTACGCAGCATTGAAATGAAAGAACTCATGCTCACCCAGGATGAAAACGTCATCGAAGTGGCCATGGAAGTGCAATACCGGGTGAGTGATCCGGTGTCTTTCGCGCTGCGGGTTGATAACCCTGAGCAAAGCCTGATGCACGCCGCTGAATCTGCCCTGCGCCATGAAGTGGGCAGCACGGATATGGACCCAATTCTGACCAGTGGCCGTACCCAGCTGGCGGTGAATACCCGTGAGCGTATTCAGCGTTACATGAACAGCTACTCCACAGGTATTGAAGTGGACAAGGTCAACATCAACGATGTTAGCCCGCCGCAGGAAGTAAAAGCCGCGTTTGACGATGTGCAGAGCGCTAAACAGGATAAAGAACGTTTTGGTAATGAAGCGGAAACCTACGCCAACACAGTAGTACCTGAGGCCCGTGGTAAGGCCCTGCGTATGATGGAAGATGCCAACGCCTATAAAGCCCGTGTGGTTGCTCAGGCCCAGGGTGAAGCGGTACGTTTTGAAAAATTACTGGGTGAATATAAAAAAGCACCGGAAGTTACCCGTCGCCGTCTGTATATAGACACGGTTTCAACCGTGTATGGCAGCAGCAACAAGGTCATGGTGGATGTGGAAGGTGGCAACAACATGATGTATCTGCCACTGGATAAAATTATGCAGAACCAGCCAGCGGCATCGTCAGTGCCCACGGATATTTCCAAAATAACCGATCAGGTGCTGGAAGAAATCCGTCAGCGTCAGGCTAATACACGGGGAGGTCGTTAATGGGTCCGCGCGCGATTATCAGTATTATCGTCTCCCTGCTGGTGGTGATTCTGATCTCCTCCAGTGTGTTTGTGGTGAACGAAACCGAGCGGGCAATTTTGCTGCGTTTCGGTGAAGTGGTGAAAAGTGATATCGCCCCCGGCATTCACTTCAAAACCCCGTTTGTGGAAAAAGAGCGTAAATTCGACGCCCGTCTGCTGACCGTGGATGCCCGCCCTGAGCGTTTCCTGACCGCCGGTAAAAAATACCTGGTGGTGGATGCCTTCATTAAATGGCGTATCCATGACGTGCTGGCTTTTTATAAAGCCACCAACGGTGACAATATGCGTGCTGCCAGTCTGCTTTCCCGTCTGACCAACGATGGTCTGCGTGCGGAATTTGCGGTGCGTACTGTGCAGGAAGTGGTATCCGGTGAGCGTGACAAGCTGATGGCTGACATCACTAAAATCCTCAACGTACAGGCTCAGAACCAGTTTGGTATCGAAGTGGTGGACGTACGTATCAAGGGCATCGACCTGCCGGATGATCTGCGTAACAACGTTTATCGCCGTATGTCGGCCGAACGTGAACGTGAAGCCCGTGAACTGCGCTCCCAGGGTAAAGAGCTGGCTGAAGGTATTCGCGCAGATGCTGACCGTCAGAAGACAGTAATCGAGGCCAACGCTTACCGTGACGCAGAAGTCATCCGTGGTGAAGGTGATGCTATCGCAGCCTCTACCTACGCCAAGGCATTCAATAAAGACCCTGAGTTCTATGCGTTCACCCGCAGCCTCAAGGCCTACGAAGATTCCTTCAGCGGTAAGGGCGATATCCTGTTGCTTAAACCTGACAGTGACTTCTTCCGCTACCTGAAAAACAGCAAGGGCCGTTAAGCCATGCAAAGGGCTGCCGCAGGGCAGTCCTTTGGTAGCCTTGCCATTAAAAAGTGTGTAAAATTCGCGAAACCGGGCAAAACCCGGTTTTTTTGTGATTATTTGAACCCAATATGGATACTCCACTCTGGCATCAGGTGTTAGTCGCGTTCAGTTTAGTGCTGGTGATTGAGGGCATTGTGCCCTTTTTATACCCCCGGCGCTGGCGCAGACTGGTGGCCCAGCTGGCAATGATCGATGACCGCAATATGCGCATGATCGGCCTGGTGAGCATGTTATCCGGCCTTGGGTTGCTCTATTTAGTAACGTGAAAAGCGAGTCTCCCATGAGCCAAGCGGACCGATGGCTGCTGCCTGACGGTATCGAAGAACTCCTGCCTCCCCAGGCGATTGCACTGGAAACCCAGCGCCGCATCCTGTTGGATCAGTTCCATCAGTGGGGCTATGAACTCATTATGCCGCCCCAGGTTGAGTTCCTTGAATCATTGCTCACCGGCGTAGGCCATGACCTTGAATTGCAAACCTTCAAAGTGACGGATCAGCTGACCGGCCGCATGATGGGTGTCAGTGCCGATATTACCCCGCAGGTTGCGCGTATCGATGCCCACAGCTGGCCAGTGAATGGTGCCAGCCGTCTGTGTTATTGCGGCACTGTATTACATACCCGCGCCGCCAGCTTGCTCTCCAGCCGCAGCCCGTTACAAATCGGTGCTGAGTTATACGGCGAAGCGGGCAGCAATGCCGATTTCGAAATTATCAGTCTGATGCTGCAAAGCGTGCAGGCCGTTGGTCTGAAGCAGGTTTATCTCGATCTGGGCCATGTGGGTGTATACCGAGCCCTGGTTGCTGCGGCGGGCCTGAATCATGAGCAGCAACGTCAGTTCTCTGAAGCCTTACTGGGCAAAGATGTGACTGCCTATGCTGAGCTGGTCAACAAACATATTTCTGCCAGCTATCAGGCGGCGTTTGCTGCGCTGATTACCCTCAACGGCGAACCTGCGGTTATAGCCCGTGCGGCTGAAATTTTTCGCGATATTCCGGGTGCTATGGCAGCCCTGCAGGACTTACAGGCATTAACGGCGCGCATTATCGCCCGTTATCCGTCCCTCGAAATTTATGTGGATCTGGCAGAACTGCGTGGTTATGACTACCACACAGGGGTGGTATTTGCCGCCTATGTTGCTGGCCACGGTCAGGCGATCGCCAAGGGCGGCCGTTACGACCAGACAGGTTCAGTGTTCGGGCGTGCGCGTCCGGCCACAGGCTTCAGTGCCGATCTGAAACAATGGGTGGCGCTGACCGGCGTCACCTCGTTAACCGCGGATGCGATTTTTGCTCCCCTCGACCCGAGTGAACAGCTCTGGCAGGCCGTGCAGAAATTACGCGGTGAGGGCAAACGCGTGATCAGTGCGCTATCCTCCACGGATAGTGCGCAAACGTGCAACTGCAATGCGCAGCTGGTCAACGTTAATGGTCAGTGGGTTGTTGAGTCTATTTCGTTAAAAGGTAGTGCGTAACACATGGGCAAAAACGTAGTCGTTCTGGGCACCCAATGGGGTGACGAAGGTAAGGGCAAGATCGTTGACTTGCTGACCGAAAAAGCTGCCGCCGTGGTGCGTTTCCAGGGTGGTCACAACGCTGGCCACACACTGGTTATCGACGGTAAAAAAACCGCGCTGCATTTAATTCCATCCGGCATTCTGCGTGACAATGGCGTGCAGTGCATTATCGGTAACGGTGTGGTGTTGGCACCGGATGCCCTGCTCAAAGAAATGGCCAAGCTGGAAGAAAGCGGTGTGCCTGTGCGTGAGCGCCTGCGCGTGAGCCATGCCTGCCCGCTGATTCTGCCTTACCACGCTGCCCTGGATCAGGCTCGTGAAATCAAACGTGGTGCGAACAAAATCGGCACCACTGGCCGTGGTATCGGCCCTGCGTACGAAGACAAAGTTGCGCGCCGCGGTTTACGTTTAGGCGATCTGTACCGCCCTGAATTCCCTGCCAAACTGAAAGAAATCATGGAATACCACAACTTCGTACTGACCAATTATTTTGGTGTTGAAGCGGTGGATTATGCCAAAACCCTGTCCGATGCCCTGGCCTGGGGTGAAGCCCTCAAGGACATCATGGTTGACGCGGTTGAGCTGGTGCACGCAGTACGTGACGCTGGTGGCGATATCATGTTCGAAGGCGCCCAGGGTTCATTACTGGATATCGACCACGGTACTTACCCGTTTGTAACTTCTTCGAATACAACTGCCGGTGGTGTATCTACCGGTTCTGGTATGGGCCCGTTGTATCTGGATTACATCCTGGGTATCACCAAGGCTTACACCACCCGTGTAGGTTCTGGCCCGTTCCCGACTGAGCTGGAAGATGAAGTGGGTAAACACCTCGCTGTTAAAGGTTGCGAAGTGGGTACCACCACTGGCCGTGGCCGCCGTTGTGGCTGGTTTGATACCGTACTGGTGAAACACTCTATCCGTATCAACTCCATTTCTGGCATCTGCCTGACCAAGCTCGACGTGCTCGATGGTCTGGATGTGGTGAAGGTTTGTGTGGGTTATCAGGATGAAAAAGGCAACATGATCAGCTGGCCTTCCAGTGCTGAGCAGTTTGACCAGGTAACTCCTGTTTACGAAGAGCTGCCAGGCTGGAGCGAAAGCACCTTTGGTGCCCGCACCCTGGAAGAGCTGCCACAGAACGCACGTAATTACGTGAAATTCATCGAAGAAAAAATCGGTGCGCCAATTGATATTATTTCAACTGGTCCTGATCGCAACGAAACCATCGTATTGCGTCACAGCTTCGATATTTAATTGTCATTTGTTTGATTTAAAATGCCGCGAATTTCGCGGCATTTTTTTTGCGAGACACCTTAATTATGAACACGGATGTGCGTATGCAGAAAATAGTTTGTTTATTAGCGGCCCTCGTTATCACCCCCGCAGTTCTGGCGGATGAAAGTGCGTCGGATATTGAGATGCCTGCGCCTCAGCCAGAGGTTGCTGCGGAACCCCTGCCGCTGGTGCGTCAGTCCGGAGAAATTCGTTTTAATGCCAATGGCGGAGTTTATTTTATTGATCAGCAGTTGGCCCGTGACAAACGTATCAGTGACGAGGTTTTGTATTACGGCCTGGCGATTCAGAAGCACTCCGGATGGCTTGAATGGGTAGCAGGTATTGACCTGTTAAGATTTGGCGACCATGTTGATAATAACCTCGCAGACAGTCAGTCCTCTGGTTTGGATTTATATATCGAAGTAGGCCATGAGTTCAGGTTTAAGCAGTATGCTTTTGCCCTGTACGGTGGTTATAACTTTATCAGTGGTGAGCGGACCTATTCAGATTGTAGTTTTGCATGCCCGGATGAAAGTTTTGGCCTGGAGTCCGGTGTCTATGTGCGCCCGGCATTCATGTATTATCTGGATAATCGTGTGAGCGCTGAACTGTCCTATAAATCTATACTGGACCGCAATGTGGAATCCGCTGTGCAGTTTGGTATGGGCTTGCGCTTTTAATCAATAATAAGCAGTAATGCCGATTTCGGTGACATCCCTGAAATCGGCATTGTCATAAACCCTGCGGCTAATTTGCCAGTTAAAGTTTCTGCCGTTATACAGGTTTATCACCGCCCTCCAATAGGCCCCCGCTTTAAAATCAAAGGCTTCATAGTCGCAGTTATCACATTCGACTTCGCGGCTGGCAATAACCCCTTCGCTGCCCCGGTAGAACGCAATATGCAGGGGTGATAAATCCAGGTCATAACCCGCTTCGGCAAACAGGCTGATGCCTTCGGTGCGCACCCTGGCTTCCCCTGAATAGGGGTCAGGATTTGGAGCATCATATTTTTTATCGTTAAAAACCAGGCGGGTGGCACCTATGCCAAATTGCAGGCCGGCAACGCCGGTGTGAAAACTCAGGCCCATGGCAAGCACGCCCGGGCTGAGATCATATTCTGCGGCTTTGGCGGATTTAATTTCGCGGATGCCAACGATGAGTTCAACGTGGCTAACACCTTTGGATGTTGGCGCAGGGGGCGGAATGTCCAGTTCTGCAGGATCAGCAAAACACGGCAGTGCTAAGCTGCATAAAACGCTCAATATCCCTATACGCATAATATTGCCGCCAAAAGAAAATGAGTGTGCCGCAAACTTGAGTTTTGGCCAATAAAAAACCCGGCAAATGCCGGGTTTTTTATTATCTGTAAATACTTATGTATTTACAGAAAGTGTCGCGTAGAAATTACTGTTGGTTTTTGAACTCAGCCATTTCTTTGGACAGCTCGTCAAAGCTCTTGTTGGCCTGGAATTTCTGCCACAGGGCTTTTTCGTTGTTCATGGAAGTTTTCAGTGCAGTCTCACGGATTTTGGTGGCTGCGTTTGGATCGATACCTACCAGTACATACAGGTTGCCGGCAGGGCTGGCCTGGGTTTTGTAAATACGGGTGCCAACCAGGGTTTCAGAGGTCAGCTGTTTGGTCACAGAGGTATTTACCTGATCAACGGTTTCCGCGTCGCCCACACCAGTGGTTTCAGCGTATTGTTTGATCATGTTTTGTACTTGTACTTGCATCATTTGTGCGAGCTGAACACGGGCTGCGGTAGCGGCCTGTTGTTTCATGAAGTTGATACCAGCGCCGGATTTATCAGCGTAACCAACGGCGGATACTTCCAGGCCATCTACAGGCTGGTCACAGATCCAGCCTGGGGCTGCATCTTTTGCGGAATCAGGGTAAGTACATTCGGCAACCTGGGTTTTAGTTTCGCCACCAAAACAACCAGCCAGTGCCAGGGTCAGTGCTGCGACAGGGGCAATACGCATCATGCTCATCTTCTTCTCCGTGAAGGACTTTGGTTCAGGGCCATTACAATAACCAATCGGTCTGGTTGAGGCTAGTGAATCCTGTTTGATTTTCCAATAAAAAAGCCCGCAATTGCGGGCTCTTTTAGGCTGCTGAATTAAATCAGAACAGTACACGGGCACGGATGGTGCCAGGTACTTCTTTGATTTTCTGCAGGGCGATATCACTCACGTCTTTTTCAACTTCAATTACCACATAACCGATTTCAGCAGTGGTCTGCAGGAATTGACCGCAGATGTTGATGTTGTTTTCCGCAAAAATCTGGTTGATGGCGTTGAGCACACCCGGCTGATTTTTGTGCACGTGCAGGATGCGGTGACGGCTACTCTGGGCTGGCAGGCTGACTTCAGGGAAGTTAACCGCAGACAGGGTGGTGCCGTTGTCGGAGTAGCGTACGAATTTCTCGGCCACTTCTTTACCGATGTTTTCCTGTGCTTCTGCAGTAGAACCACCGATGTGCGGGGTCAGGATGCAGTTGTCGAATTCGCGCAGCGGGGTCATGAATTCTTCGTCGTTGCTGCGTGGTTCAACCGGGAATACGTCAACAGCTGCACCGATCAGGTGGCCGGAACGCAGAGCGGCGGCCAGGGCATCGATTTCAACCACTGTGCCACGGGCAGCGTTAATGAATATGCTGCCTTTTTTCATCTGTGCGAATTGTTTTTCGCCCATCATGTCCTGGGTGTCGCCGGTTTCTGGCACGTGCAGGGAAACGATGTCAGCCATGCCGAGCAGGCCTTCAAGGGTATCAACCTGTTTGGCGTTACCCAGGGCCAGCTTGGTGACTACGTCGTAGAAATACACTTCCATACCCAGGGATTCAGCCAGTACAGACAGCTGGGAGCCGATGCTGCCGTAACCTACGATACCGAGTTTTTTGCCACGGATTTCAAAGCTGTTAGCTGCGGATTTGATCCAGCCGCCACGGTGGCAGGAAGCGTTTTTCTCAGGGATGCCACGCAGCAGCAGGATGGCTTCGGCCAGTACCAGTTCAGCTACGGAGCGGGTGTTGGAATAAGGTGCGTTGAATACAGGGATACCACGGCGCGCAGCGGCGTTCAGATCAACCTGGTTGGTACCGATGCAGAAGCAGCCAACGGAGATCAGGCGCTCAGCGGCTTCAAAGATTTCTTCGGTCAATTGGGTACGGGAACGGATACCCACGAAGTGTGCGTCTTTGATGCGCTCTTTCAGCTCAGCTTCTGGCAGAGCGGATTTCACGAAATCGATATTGGTGTAACCGGCTGCGCTCAGGGTGTCCAGTGCAGACTGGTGTACGCCTTCCAGCAACAGGAATTTAATCTTGCTTTTGTCCAAAGAGATCTGGGCCATGGTCGGTACCTGTACGTAAGTTATCCGCTCCCCGGCGAGCTTTTACACAGCAAGGGCAGCAATCAGAAAGCGCCGTATGTTATCATACAACGCTTATATTGAACCCCTGCTGTGCTGTAAATGTATGCAACTCGGGTTGCAGCCTGTTCATATTGGGAATACGAAAATGAGCCAGAACGACATCATCACGCGCTTAAGCGCCATCGTAGGTACTGACAAGGTCAAAACTGACACTGACAGCCTGCAAACCTTCGGCAAAGATTGGACAAAAATCTATGCCCCCAAGCCGCTCGCCATTGTGTTCCCGAAAACCACTGAGCAGGTACAGGCCGTGGTTAAGCTGGCCAACGAGCTGAACTTTGCCCTGGTGCCGTCCGGTGGCCGTACCGGTTTAAGCGCCGGTGCCGTAGCGGCCAACGGTGAAGTGGTGGTGGCGTTTGATTACATGAATCAGATCAGCGATTTCAACGCCGTAGACAGAACCGTGCACTGTGGCGCCGGTGTAGTCACCGAACAACTGCAAAATTTCGCGGAAGAAAATCACCTTTATTACCCGGTTGATTTTGCCAGCGCCGGCTCCAGTCAGCTGGGTGGCAATATCAGCACCAACGCCGGTGGCATTAAAGTTATCCGTTACGGTATGACCCGCGACTGGGTAGCGGGCTTAACCGTGGTGACAGGTAAAGGCGATATTCTCGAATTAAATAAAGACCTGATTAAAAACAACACGGGTTATGACATGCGTCAGCTGTTTATCGGCGGTGAAGGTACCTTAGGTTTTGTTACCGAAGCCACCATGCGCCTGGCGCGCCCACCGAAAAACCTGCACGTAATGGTGCTGGGTGTGCCTGCATTTGATGCGATTATGGATGTGCTCAATGCCTATCAGCGCCGCATGGATTTAACTGCATTCGAATTTTTCTCCGATAAAGCCATGCGCAAAGTTCTGGCCCGTGGTGATGTGCCCGCGCCGTTTGATACGGTCGCAGAATATTACGCCCTGCTCGAATTTGAAGCGGATAACGAAGCCTACGTCGATTTGGCCATGGAATTATTCGAACACTGCGTGGATAAGGGCTGGGTGCTCGACGGCGTTATTTCCCAGAGTGAAACCCAGCTGAAAAACCTGTGGCGCCTGCGTGAAGATATTTCCGAAACCATCGCCCAGTGGACGCCCTATAAAAACGATATTTCCGTTGTGGTATCCAAAGTGCCGGAATTCCTCAGCGATGTGGAAACGGTTGTGAACCGCGAATACCCAGATTTCGAAATTATCTGGTTTGGTCATATCGGCGATGGCAACCTGCACTTAAATATCCTCAAGCCTGATGCGCTGGCCAAAGAAGACTTTTTTGCCAAGTGCGCCAAGGTTTCCACCTGGGTATTTGAAATTGTGCAGAAACATAATGGCTCTATCTCGGCCGAACACGGTGTGGGTATGACCAAAAAAGCCTACCTGCATTACACCCGCAGCGAAGCAGAAATTGCTTATATGAAAGCCTTAAAAACTGTGTTCGATCCGAACAATGTGATGAACCCGGGCAAACTGATTGATATGGCCTAAGCCCTATTTAAACCAGTAAACAAATATAAAAGCCGCCCTGAGCGGCTTTTATTTTAAGTGTGCAAGGAGACGGCATGTTCCAACATCAGTTTATCAATGGCGCTGTGTTTGATTATCCCCTGGGTAAAATTGTGGCTATCGGGCGAAATTACGCCGAGCACGCCAAGGAATTAAATAACCCTATTCCGACAGAACCGATTTTATTTATTAAACCCGCCACCTCCGCAGTGGATATGCACCAGTCATTCAGCATTCCGCAGGGTAAGGGCGCTGTGCACCACGAGCTGGAAATAGCCCTGTTAATCGGCAAAACCGCAAAAAATATCACAGAACAAAATGCCTGGGATTATGTTGCCGGTATCGGCCTTGGTCTGGATTTAACCCTGCGTGATGTGCAGGATAAATTAAAAGAAAAAGGCCACCCCTGGGAAAAAGCCAAAGCCTTTGATGGTGCAAATCCTTTATCACACTGGTTATTACCGTCAGCGATTAGTGATAAAAATAATATCAGCCTGCAACTCACTAAAAACGGTGAAGTTAAACAGAGTGGTAATAGCAATATGATGATTACCAGTATTCCTGCATTACTGGCCTATGCGAGCAGTTTTTTTACCCTGCAGCCAGGGGATGTGGTGATGACGGGCACACCGGCAGGTGTTGGAGCTTTGAATGTGGGTGATAAGCTATTAGCGGAATTACATAATGTTTTGCGTGTGAATACTTCGATTGAGTGTTAAAGCGAAAATAACATATATGATGTGAATTTTTTATCGTAAATAATTAAAGGGGGTTTTTCGTGCCTCCCCCTTTAATTATCAGAAGTGATCCGGATTGTCCCAATCATTTGGCAGGCTTATTACATACACTTCCCGGTTATTGCTTGCACTACCCCAATTTGTAGTCAGATAAATACGGTTGCCAAGATAGTTCATTGCGGCAGGTGCTTCATCGCGGTAATTGCCAGCGTAATAGTTGTAGTTTGGATTAATGCGCCATACTACAGGATTATCTTTCATCGGCTTTATTTGCATCATGATTAATTGATCTACGCCCCATTTTGTCGCATGGTCGGTATAACTGACATTGGAGTACGTGCTGATGAAGAGCCAACCTTTTTTGCTGGCAGGTACTTTCCCGTAATGAAAGCCTACCCAACCAAAATCTGCATGCGCGGCAACACGAACACGGTGATCATAGCCTGCATTTTCACCGTTGATATAGACGGCATCAAGATAATCTTCTACGTTATTTTGGCTGATAAACATTTCTCTACCATCTTCGGCAAAAGCCCAGCCAGAATGTGTTTCACCTACTGAAATTTTTACTGGAGATTGTTTTGTGTAATCAAAATCAACTGGCCATAAGTGCGGACCGTCAAACCAGGTGCCAATATAGTTTTTGCCATTACCGCCATAGCTGCTGTCGTCCCATTTACGGCCTGAGTGGATGACGACACCAGTGCCCAAAGGGGACATTTCCACCATATTGGGGCGTTGAGTCGCAAAGGTTGTATTGTCTTTTTCGAGATCCAGGTTAGTGCCGGCTAAATCAGCAGGGTGCATTAAATGTGTGGTATTAGTGGAAATCTGATAATGGATAAAAGCATCGACTATATAAGTTTTGCCGTTATAGTGCGCGGCCATAAAAGCCCAGTGATCACTATCGTTTGAACTATCACCTTCTACATCATTGTAAATAATCGTGGCAGCTGGGATATCCGCAGCGAAGTTTTTAATCAATGTCGCTACTGGGTTTTTAACGCTTACATCGTCGATCATATAAAGACCCATCCCATCGCGATAATAAATGCGATTAGGGTGATTTCCAGAAGAATCCCAGCGTACTTCGTGATATTCGCCTACGGTTTTTGCATCGTGTTTCTGAAGCTTGTTCACGATGTTGCCGGTTTCCCGCTCAATCACCCAGCTGCTTGTAGAATTGCTGCCAAACACCAGGAAATATTTCCCTGAAGTGTTTTCAGGAGAATAACGCGAGTACACAATCAGCGCATCGCTTGTGCCGTCCAATTCACTGACGTCAGTCAAGCGCGTAATTTTTGCACCTGTGGTTGGGTCGGTTCTGGTTTCACCTTTTTGCGGTGGAGTGCTGCCGAAATTTGGCAGAATAACATCGCGGCTGATGACATAATTCGATGGGTTTTCACTGGTTACGTTAATGGTTAGGGTTGCTGATACTGGGTCACTTTTGCCATCGGTCGCCTGTATATTTAACACTTCACTGCCCGGTTGCTTATTCAGATAAGTGATCTGATTTTCATTAGGCCCTGCTGTGTAATTGGGAGAGGCAGAAACGGTATAGGTGATTACATCACCATCGCTGTCGAGTTTATCACCTAGAGTGATGATCTCGGATTCTGCAACGGTTGCCTCCACAGTTTGATTGTGAATATGCGGCAGATTGTTGATTGCAGCCAAGTCTGACTTAGGGGTGATAGGCTCATGTACACTTGTGGGTAGACAACCTGACAGAGTTAAAGAACCGATAAGGGCTGGTAATAAAATCTTCATAACTATACTCGACTCGCTTCCTGCGAATTGCTTCAGGCAAACCGTAGCATAATTACGTTGTATTTTCGCGTGTGTTAGGTGCTTCACATACTTGGTTTTTTTACTCGTCGTCTGTTTGAATTGCGTCCTTCATCGCAAAATTAGACTGAGTTTGGAGGTTGGTGATACATATAATTCGTACAATTGTGTGCTTTTATCGCATTCTTAGTATTTGGTGTGCAGGAGTTTTTCTGTAATTAGATATTGGTGGGAGCGTATGATAGAGCGAAATGCTGATAGCTATTTTACAATCTCTTTTAGGCCGTACATCGTATTTAGTTGTGAGTAACGGCCTGAAAGGTCATTGATTATTCCGCCTTGAGGGTTTTAACCCCCTCAGAGGTGCCCAGCAATAAAACATCGGCCGGGCGTGCGGCAAATAAACCGTTGGTCACCACACCTACAATATTGTTAATCGCCAGCTCCAGGGCTACCGGGTCGGTAATGCGCATGTTGTGCACATCCAGAATCACGTTGC
This sequence comes from Oceanospirillaceae bacterium, assembly GCA_024234265.1. Classification (GTDB taxonomy): domain Bacteria; phylum Pseudomonadota; class Gammaproteobacteria; order Pseudomonadales; family Oceanobacteraceae; genus JACKOM01. The sequence continues at coordinate 82,361 of JACKOM010000004.1, read as the reverse complement.
CGTTGTCGGTTGTAACGCCTGCGCGGTACACAGGGTCGCCGCCTAATTTAACCAGTTCGCGGGCGACATAACTGCGCGCCATGGGAATCACTTCCACCGGTAATGGGAAGGCGCCCAGTGTATCAACCAGCTTGGATTGGTCCGCAATGCAGATAAAGGTTTTGCTCGCTGCAGCGACAATTTTCTCGCGGGTTAATGCCGCGCCGCCGCCTTTGATCAGGTGCAGCAGGTGGTTGGATTCATCCGCGCCATCAATATAAAACTCAAGTTCGCCCACAGCATTGAGGTCATATACGGGGATGCCGTGGTCTTTGAGGCGTTTGGCGGTGGCTTCGGAGCTGGCCACGGCACCATCAAAACGATCTTTATAAGCAGCCAGTGCATCAATAAAACAATTGGCGGTGGAGCCTGTACCCACGCCGATGACGCTGTTTTCTTCGAGTTTATCTTTGATGAAGTCGACTGCGGCCTGGCCAACGGCTTTTTTCAGTTCGTCCTGGGTCATGGGAATACCTTGAGTGCGCAAAGGTCGCATTATAGCCAGCCATGGCAATGCAAAGAAGTTTAAATCCGTTACAATGCACCGGTTTTCTGCCGCGAGTTGCATCATGCCTGAGCCGTATATCAAACGTATTCTGGAAGCCAACGTCTATGACGTGGCCATTGAGTCGCCGTTATCCCCGGCGCCGTTTCTCAGTGCGCGCCTGAATAACCATATTCTGCTCAAGCGTGAAGATGAGCAGCCGGTTTATTCCTTCAAACTGCGTGGTGCTTATAACAAAATCCGCAAGCTCAGCGCGGAAGAAATGGCCTGCGGTGTGGTAACCGCCTCGGCGGGCAACCATGCCCAGGGTGTGGCCCTCGCGGCGCAGCGCCTGGGTATTAAAGCCACTATTGTTATGCCGCGCACCACACCTGAAATTAAAGTTGCTTCCGCCAAGGCCCGTGGTGCCAAGGTGGTTTTGCACGGTGATACCTTTGATGAAGCCTTTGTATTCAGCCAGAAGCTGATTGCCGAAAAGGGCCTGGTGTATATCCACCCCTATGATGATCCGGACGTGATTGCCGGCCAGGGCACCATCGCCATGGAGATGCTGCGCCAGCACACTGGCCCGCTGCATGCGGTGTTTGTGCCCGTGGGCGGCGGTGGTATCGCCGCCGGTGTTGCTACCTATATCAAATATCTGCGCCCGGAAGTGAAAGTAATAGCGGTTGAAAGCACCGAATCCGCCTGCCTTGCGGCTGCCATGGCCGCCGGTGAGCGGGTCATTCTGCCCCAGGTGGGTATTTTTGCCGACGGTGTGGCCGTGGCCCAGATCGGTAAACATACCTGGGAGCTGTGCCGTCAGTATGTGGATGAAGTGATCACCTGTACGCCGGATGAAATCTGCGCCGCCATTAAAGATATCTTCGACGATACCCGCTCCGTTGCCGAACCTGCCGGCGCCCTGGGTGTGGCAGGTCTGAAAAAATACGTTGAACGGGAAAAGTGCGAAGGCCAAACCCTGATTGCGATTGAATCCGGCGCAAACGTCAATTTCGACCGCCTGCGTTATATCTCCGAAGTGGCGGAAATCGGTGAAGGCCGCGAAATGATTATGGCTGTCACCATTCCTGAGCGCCCCGGCAGTTTCCAGGCGTTTTGCAGCCTGCTCGGTAAACGCAGCATCACCGAATTTAACTACCGTTACAGCGACGACAACGCCGCGCAGATTTACGTGGGTGTGAAACTCGAAAACAATACCGGCGCGCGCAGTGAGCTGCTGCAGGTGTTGGCGGATAACGAATATCCGGCGGTGGATTTAAGTAACGACGAGATTTCCAAATATCACATCCGGCATATGGTCGGTGGCCATGCCCCGGCGAGTGTGAACAATGAAATCCTGTATCGTTTTGAATTCCCGGAGCGCCCCGGTGCCCTGCTGAAATTCCTGCGCACCCTGGGTAAACGCTGGAACATTTCCATGTTCCATTACCGTAACCACGGTGCTGCCTACGGGCGGGTACTGGTGGGACTGCAAGTGGATGCCAACGCTAAAACCGAGCTGACCGAGTATCTGGATGAAATCGGTTATGCCTACTGGGAAGAGAGCGACAATCCGGCGTATCGGATTTTTCTTAAATAACATTTATATCAAGTCAGCCATAAGACTGAATCTGCCACACCCACGGCATACAACTGGGGCGTGGCATTTTGGCTTTTTCGGTCAAATTGGACGCACTGCGACAACAATAGACAGTCAAAAAGCCTGAATGTGCAACTGTCAGACAATTTTAACTAATTGAAAAATATAGGCTTTTTTTGAATCAAACGCTCGTTTACCAAAAAGTTTCATAAACGGCCGTAAATCACTTGGGTAAGCTCAAAATCCTGTGATACTGTGCCTGCTCTTTGCCAAGACAGCCTGATAACAAAAACATACAAGGCGTTGCGTTACAGGCATGTCATTACCCGAACCATAATAAAAAACGGGATCCGACATGAGCGACAAATACAAAATTATTGGCCCGGTATACGACTTACTGAGCACCATCTACAGCGGTAAACAAATTCATCGTTGCAAAACTGCCATGCACGAAGATATTAAAGCGGGCGATAAAGTACTGTTCGCGGGTGTGGGCCATGGCCGTGATGCCGTACACGCTGCCGAGTGTGGGGCAGAAGTAACCGTGGTTGATCTTTCCGCCACCATGCTGAAAAACTTCGAAAAGAATCTTAAAGGCCGTAATTTCAAACACCCAATCCGCACCGTACACAGCGACATCATGAAATTCGCTGAAGTGGATGCCTACGATTATGTGTTCGCTAACTTCTTCTTAAACGTATTCCCTGAAGGTTTTATGGTGGACGTGATGAAACATCTCTCCACCCTGGTGAATAAAAATGGCGCCCTGGTTGTGGGTGATTTCCACTTCCCAACCGGCAACTGGTTTGTACGTAAATTCCAGAGCCTGTATTGGTACATCGCCGTATTGACTTTCACCATCTTCGCGAAAAATGCTTTTCACGAAATATACAACTATCCCAAACATCTGGAGTCTATTGGCTTCAAGGTGGAAAAAACCAAGCGTTACAATATTTTTGCCCTGCCTTGCTACTGGTCTTTAAAGGCTACCCGTCAGGCAGATTAAAAGAATAATCGGGTTGCCGGGATTGCCGGCAACAACAAAATAATAAAGGGGTTACCCCATGAACAAACTCGATATCGCGCAAAATTCTCTTGATGTAAGCCTGGACCGTGTGCCCCACGGTGGCGGTACATTTACATTCTCTGAGCGTGTGGAATTCATGAAACGTTATGGACGCCACTCCATGGCGTACTCGGTGATGCAGCCGAACATGCGTTATTTTGATATTGAAGGCAAAGGTTACATTGCATTCCGTAAGCAATGGGGCACTGCCGTTTGTTTGGGTAACCCGGTTTGCGCCAAGGCTGACCGTGCTGAATTAATTGATGCGTTTGTGGCTAAACACCCTGATTGTGTATTTATCCAGGTGACCCCGGATGTTGCGCAATTAATCCATGAACGCACCGGTTTTTACGCTACTCAGTTTGGTAAAGAAACCATTATTGATTTAAAAACCTGGAGCCTCTCCGGTAAGAAAAAACAAGTTATCCGTACCGCGGTTAACCACGCTGAAAAAGAAGGTGTGGAAATCAAAGAGCGTTACGGTGATACCAGCTACCGTCAGCTGTCTGAGCATTGGCTGCAAACCCGTAAATGCAAAGGCCGTGAAATTGTTTTCCTGATCCGTCCGATGGAGATGGATTTCACCGAGGGTACCCGTCGTTTCTTCGCCTATAAAGATGGCAAGATGATTGGTTTTATCTTCTTTGACCCTGTTTATGAAAATGGTCAGGTGGTGGGTTATGTGCCTAACATCAGCCGTGCTTCTGAAGAATTCCCAGCGGGTATTTTTTACAGCATCATGAGTTATGCCTTTGAGCAATTTAAAGCAGAAGGTATTCCATTCGTGTTTTTAGGTTTATCGCCACTGGCGCTGGATTACCCGCCGCTGGCTATGGAATCTAAATTCCTGCGTTGGATGCTGGAAAAAACCGCTAAATACGGCAACTTCCTGTATAACTTCAAAGGTATTGATTTCACTAAATCCCGTTTCCGTGGTGAAGAAGAAGCAACCTACGCAGTGCACAAAAAAGCCCTGCCGAGCAAAGCCTTCCTGGCCATGTTCCGTCTGTGTAACGTGATTTAATTCAGTTTATAAAAAAGCCCCGCAGCTAAAAACTGCGGGGCTTTTTTGTTTTTGGTTGTTTGCGCAAATAAAAATCCCGGGCGTTGCCGGGATTTTTATTCTGACGACTTAAATTACAGCACTGGCAGGGTCAGGGTGGATTGGAAATCCTTACTGAACTCGAAATCCACGGTATAAGGCAGCAGGGTAGGTTGTTTATACAATAAATCTTCGGTATCAATCACCAGCACCACTTTATGGCCCGCAGGCACGTTATAGGCAGTTGCCACCAGGTTCATATTTACCTGGGTGCGTTGGCCATAACTGGCCGATGGCAGGGTCAGCGGGCCGTGGGTAATTAAAGTGCCGGTGCCTGCGCTGTCCATATCATACAGGTAGGCAACTAACTGCACTTCGTTATACCAGGGCTGAATATTCAGGGTCAGCTTAGGAATACCACGGATTTTCATGGCGCTGCTTAATGTGCCGCTGTCAAACACGATGGCCTGGTTGGTGTCGGCAGAAATCAGTGGAATATTGCTCTGCACTTTCACATCAACGGATTCCAGCATTTGCGATAATAACGGAATCTGGGTGGATGCCAGGGTGTCGTTCATGGAGTTAATGCTGTTATCCGTTGGCAACCAATAGGTATAAGGGCTGCTGCTCAGATCACCGTTATCCAGCAGGTTACGGGGGTGCAGATAATAGGTTTTATTACTGGTATTGGGCACAGGCCAGCTGGCGTGCTGCTCGTAACTGTCAGTGAATTTAACTTTCATATTCACCGGCAGCTGGCTGTTCATGGCATTATTTTCACCTTTCAGGTATTGCGCAAACCAGCGGTGTACGTTATTCAGCACGTGGCTGTCACCGCCACCAACCATCGCGGCAATTTCCACCATGGCGTGGGTGCCGGGCTGCAGGTCGATATGCTTAGGCGTGGTAATTTTTCCAAATAAATCCATCACCTGATTCACCTGGAACAGGTTGTCGCCCCAGTTCTGTGACATATAAACCGCGGTGCCATTGGCGTTAATTTTATCCACCACTTTTACCGGTGAGCGTAAATCCGTCCAGGCAGTTACGCTGGCGAGGTTGCGGTGATTGGAAACGTTATCCCAGGTTTCCTGAATTACAGGGTCCATATTGCCGAGTAAATTACCGGTCAGTAATAATAATTCGCCCCATACTAAACGAGGTGTTTGCTGTCCGTAGAGGGATTCTTTCAGATCACCCCAGGTGCTCATGGCGGCAACCGCTTTTACACGGCTGTCGTGTGCCGCGGCTAATAAACTGATGCCTGAGCCATAGGAAATACCGGCAACACCAACCTGTGCCGGGTCAACGTTATAATTCGCCAATAAATAATCCAGCACGTGACTGAAGTCGGCCATGTCTTTTGGGCCTGCGGTATCAATCATGCCGGTGGACTGGTCCCAGCCGCGGGCGGAATAACTTAATACGATATAACCCTCTTCAGCAAAACGTGCGGCTTCAGCGAGATATTCATATTCATTTAAGCCCCAGCTGCTGATAAAAATAACCGCAGGGCGTGGGCCACTGACATTGGTCGGCACAAAAATATTGCCGGCAATGGTCACGCCATCATCGGATGGAATAACCAGATTATCATCGGTCACAAAATTATCGGATTCAGGGAAAACACCCTGGCCGAGAATACCGGCAACCAGTGAAAATCCATTGGGTAATATATCGGATGTGGCGGCCTGAACCGGCACATGCAGCCCCGCAGCCAGGCCTGCGGCAGCTACAAAAGACAGAGTTTTTTTCATTATTATTTCTCTCAGGTTTTTATTGGATGGTGCATGTTGAGTGCAACTAGAGTCTGTTTAATCAATGTAAACAGGACCTCAGATTAATGGCGTATGGAAATAATGAAATGTCCCGATTTGTCAGTGATGTGTTTTAAATGGCCATGCCAAATAAAATGTGAAGCTGTTCAAGTTGTATTGCGACACGGTTAAAAATACGGCGTTAATTGTTTGATCACTGAATATAGTTATTCGCAAAAACAAAAAACGCCGCATAAGCGGCGTTTTTTAAATATCAGGACTTTAAATTAAAGAATTGGCAGGGTCAGAGTAGACTGATAATTCTTGTTAAATTCAAAATCAATGCTGTATGGGAACCAGGTTGGCTGGGTGTAGAGTAAATCTTCTGTATCTACCACTAACACCACTTTGTGGCCGGCTGGCACATCATACGCAGTACCCACCAGTTTCATATCCACTTTGGTCAGTTGGCCTGATTTTGCAGCTGGCAGTGTTACAGGTGCGTGGGTAATTAAAGTACCGGTACCTGAGCTGTCCATGTCATACAGGTAAGCCACCATTTGCACTGTGTCATACCAGGGCTGGATGTACATGCTCAGGCTTGGAATACCACGGATTTTCATGGTGCTGCTTAATTTACCGCTATCAAACACAACCGCCTGGGTGGTGTTCATAGAAATCAGCGGAATATTGCTTTGCACCTTGGTATCTACAATTTCCAGCATCTGTGACAGCAGCGGAATTTGGGTAGACGCCAGGGTGTCAGAGAATGAGTTAATGGTATTTTGTGCAGGGAACCAGCTGGTATAAGGACTGGTGCTCAGATCACCGTTATCAATTAAATTGCGTGGGTGCAGATAATAGGTTTGAGTTTTTGCACTTGAACCAGGCAGGGCTGCCATTTGCTCATAACCATTACTGCTGAATTTAACTTTCATACCAACAGGCAGCTGGCTTTCCATCGCATTGCTTTCGCCTTTTAAATACTGCGCAAACCAGCGGTGGGCGTTATTCCATACATGGCTGTTACCGTCAGCCAGCATAGTGGCAATTTCACCCATGGCGTGGGTGCCGGCCTGCAGGTCGATGTGTTTAGGGGTATTTAATTGGTTAAATAAATTAAATACGCTGTTTACCTGGAACAGGTTATCACCCCAGTTCTGTGAAATATAAACCGCAGGTTTATTGGTATTTAACTGACTGACAAATTTCAGCGGTGAACGCTCATCGGCCCAGGTTGTAACGGCTGGAATATTGCGGTGATTGGATACATCGTTCCAGGTGTCTTCAATGATTGGGTCCATGCGGCCTAATAATTTACCGGTTAATACCAGCAGGCTGCCCCAGACCTGACGTGGGGTTTGCTGGCCGTAGAGGGATTCCACCAAACTGCCCCAGGTGCTCATCGCAACCACAGCGCGGATACGGCTGTCATGGGCAGCGCCTAACAGGCTGATACCAGAACCGTAGGAAATACCGGAAGCACCGATTTTGCTGGCATCTACGTTGTAATTGGCAATCAAGTAATCAATTGCGCTGCTGAAGTCTTCCATATCTTTTGGACCAGCAGTATCAATTAAACCACCGGATTCACCCCAACCACGGGCGGAATAACTCAGTACGATATAACCTTCTTCTGCGAAGCGTGCCGCTTCAGCGAGATATTCATATTCATTTAAACCCCAGCTGCTGACAAAAATAATCGCGGGGCGTGGGCCGGAAACGTTAGTCGGTACAAAAATGTTACCGGCAATCTGGGTGCCATCTACGCGTGAAGTAAATACAACGGAATCATCGGTAGTGAAATTCGCTGAGGTTGGGAATACACCCTGACCGAGCAGACCTGCAACAAGGGAAAAACCATTGGGCAGTAATTCAGAAAGTATATCAGCCTTAGCTGGTACGCTTGCACTAGCAGCGAGCGCCGCTGCGGCAAAAAACGACAAGGTTTTTTTCATGTGTATCTCTCTTAGTTATTTTTGTTTTAAGATGACGAAAAATTCACCAATCTTTCGTGGCCTGTAAACATAGTGGATGGCGCAAAAATGGAAATGCTGCGGCCGGACAAACTTATGTTGTGATTTGCCAACATGTGAAAAATGCGTGTTTTTATGGACAAAAAACGACTTTCATAGACTGTGATGGCATTAAAAAAGCGGTAAGTAATGACGATGTTAAATAAACGCGCGCCGGGAATGGGCTCAGCAGTTGCCTGTATTATTCTGGACTATGTCCGCCATGGTCAGGCAGATGTGCCGGATTTTTTGCAGGGCACAGATCTTGATTTAACAGCATTACGCTCAGGCAGTTGTGATGTGAGCCTCGAGCAGGAAATTACCCTCATCCGTAATGTCATCAGCGCTGAAAAAAATCCTTTTATGCTCGGTTTCAATATTGGTCTGCAATACAGTATTGGCAGCTTAGGCATGTTGGGTATCGCCATGGTGACCAGTGCGGATATTATGGCCGCCGTACAGCTGGCTACCCGTTATTTATTGCATACCGAACATCTGACGAAGGTTGGCCTGTTTATTAAACAACAGGATTTTATCGTGACCCTGAGTTGTGACCCGAAATTTTCCGCGCGGGAGGAGGAATTTCTCATCGGGCGTGAATTGGGCATTATTGCGGCAATCCAGCAACAGCTTATTCCCCAGCAAAATCGTCATGTGGATCGTATTGATCTGACATTTTCACCGCTGGAGGGTATGGATAAAGTTGCACAAATGTATGCTTGCGAAGTTTTCACCGGCTGTGAAAAAAATCAGATTATTACCAACGCTGCGCAGTTATTAATGCCCATGCCTTTGCAAAATTCCTATGTGGCGGGTTTGTGTGAAGCGCAAATTAATTCCACACCACAGGAATCTGCAGCGCAAGAAAATATTGAAAAAGAAGATTTGCGCAGAAAACTACGTGAGCGTATCAACAGCAGTTTGCCTGTGGTTTTAAGTATGAATGAAATTGCGCAGGAGATGCATATGTCAGCGCGTACCTTCAGTCGTCTGCTTGAAAAAGAAAATATCAGCTGGCGTGATTATCTGACTGAGTGCCGTCTGAATTATGCGCAGGAATTATTGGCAAAAGGTGTCAGTATCAAACAGGCCGCAGAGCGTGCGGGTTTCAGTAGCAGCAGTAGTTTTAGCCATGCTTTTTCCCGTTGTATGGGTATTTCGCCGGGTGAATATATCCGTCAGAAACTCTAATCAAAACTGCGCATAAACCCTTGATCGATTTTATTTTTCCATTTCCATACCCAGGCGCCACTGGCAGCAAACCAGCTGCGGCTGGCAATTGCGTTTTTTCCACCGCAGGCAATCAAGGTTAAAAAATAACGTTGCGGCTGATAAGGGCGCAGTTTTTTGCCCTGTGCGGTGGCTAACAGGTTATGTAATAAAATGGGTGCTTCTCGTACCGCATAAACCCCCGCTTTGGCTAATGGCCGTGATAAAAAATGTGCATTATCCCCCGCTGCAAAAATCCGTGGAAATTGCGGATTCTGTAAAAAATCATTGACCGGAATAAAACCCTGTTCAAGTGTAAGGTCACTGTTTTGCAGGGCTGCATGGCCCGCAGCAGCGCTGCAATCAATGGCCTGTGCTTGCAGGTTAAAATCAGCGTTTACGGGTGTGTTCAGTAATAATTCAATGCCCACGTTTTGCAGTGTCTGGCGCGCCATTTTTTGCACACGTGCATTATGCCCTGGTAAAAGCGCGTGGTTGCGGCTGATTAAACGTATTTTTCCGGCGTTTTTACCCCAGCGAAATGCTAAAGCCAGGGCAACCTCCACACTGGCTATGCCTCCGCCGATAATATCTGCTCCGGCGTGTGGTGTGAGATTTTCTAACGCGTGTAAAAAATCCGGCAGGGGTTTAACCGGCAGCAGGCGTTTATCGGAGCGGCTTAAGAGTGGGCTGGCCCCCAATGCGAGGCTGAGCACATCAAATGTGATATTACGCCCGTCACTGAGTTGTACATTTTTTTCGCCGGCATTAATTGCCGTGATACTGCCATGCATAAATTCCACATTGGCACGCTCGCATAATGCCTGGAGTGGAATCATTAATTCGGCCGTTTGATAATGCCCGGCAATTACCCCAGGCAACATACCGGAATAGGGGCTGTGGTTATGGTCGCTGATGCAGCTCCAGCGGATATGGGGCTGGGGGTTTTGAATTAATTCACGGATTAACAGCGCATGGGCATGGCCACCACCGGCCAGCAGAATATGCATCATGGCTGGGACTGTTCGGCACGCGGGCCGGGCAGGGGAATTGTTTTTTCTGGCACGGGTTTGGGTTGCTCTTTTTTAAGCAGTTCCTCGCGTTGTTTCTGATAGGTTTTGTAGTCCACACTATCTTCACAATAAATAATACCGCGGCGCTCCATGCAATTTTTGTGTTGCAGGGTATCGTAGACATGCTGAGTACTACAGGCGGTGAGCAATACACAAACAAGCAGGCTGAAGGGGCGCATATAAGGCGATCTGTCGGGATGGATTTTGGCAGTTTAAGGCAAGATTAACGCTGCAGCCACCGGCTTTGTTAAACTGCGCGCCAGTATAGGGGAGGTTATATGCAAACAATTAAAGATGATGTGCAGCGCTGGCTGGAAGAAGTGGTGATAGGCCTGAACCTGTGCCCGTTTGCGGCAAAACCCAACCGCCAGAAGGTGATCCGCATTGAGGTATGCAATGCCACCAGCCACAGTGATCTATCGGCGGTGTTATTACACGAGCTGGCCCTGCTGAGTAATACCCCGGCGGCGATACTGGAAACCACCCTGCTGGTACTGCCCGAAATGCTGCAGGATTTTTATGAATACAACGATTACCTGGATGTGGCCGAGCGGGTATTACGCAAAGCAGGTTATGAAGGGGAGTTACAAATCGCCAGTTTCCACCCGGATTATTGTTTTGCCGGCACAGAGCCGGATGATGCAGAAAACCTCACCAACCGCTCGCCCTATCCGATTTTGCATTTAATCCGCGAAGAAAGTCTGGAGGATGTGCTGGCCCGCTACCCGGACCCGGAATCCATACCGGAAAATAATATCCGCCGTGTTGAGGCTTTAAGCCCCGAGGAAAAACGGCGGTTATTTCCGTATTTATTCCGCTGATTTTTAAACGTGTGGGGGTGAGAATTAAATCTCACCCTCTTCGAGCATGGATTTCAGGCGGCGCAGGTCGGCCATAATCGCAATTTTATCGGCCTCCAGTTCACGCTCATCCATGTTGCTGCCCTGCAGCAGGGTGAAAATAACCGTGCAACCTTCATCGTTTTTAATCACGCGCATGGGCACATAAATGCTCACGCCGTTTTCCAGCACCACGTTGTGATCTAACACACCTAAGTGGTTATCCGCACAAAAACTCATTTGCACACGCCCGCCGGGGGTTTCCAGCTCCCAGCCCCGTTCGGTTTTGCCGGCATACAGACAAAACGAGCTGGCCCACACGGGTAAATTAAAACCATCGCGCACATAGGTATAAACCGATTGCACGCTGGTATTGATATCAATGCTGAGGGTGTGAACTTTAGAAAACATAACGTCAGACAACTTGGATACTGAAGCGCTTAATGTCATGCAAATCAGCCTTTAGTGCAAGGCTTGTGTGGCGCATATGCGCAGTGTGCGTGTTAATCCTGCCCCACAGTGAGGCTGTGTAAAAACTACCTGCGTTGGCAGAACATCGTTTAAAACTGGCTCTAAATGCTCATTTATAGTTATAAACTGCGCTTTTTCGCTCGTTTTTACTGAAGCCCGCAAGCGGGCCAACCTGAAGGTTGTTGTCTCCGCTTCGCTTCGGCTGCCTTGTTCTGCCTGCCTCGCTAACGTTTTTATACAGCCCCAATATTTAATGCAGTGAATTATTGCAGGGTAATATTGCCACTCACTGTCATGCTGATGGTGGTTTTGCCTTCGCCCACAGGTTCTTCTGCGTTACCCATTTTGGCCTCCATAAAAACCATGCGCGGGCGTGCCATGGGGGCATTCTGCAGGCTGTTATCCACATTCACCTGGCCGATACTGTAGGTGCTGCTGTCCATGGTGTCGGCGATTAAACGTGCGCGGTCTTTAAAGGCTAACAGGGCTTTTTTCAGCAGGGCATCTTCGGTTTTTTGTTGTAATTCCGGGCTGACACTAAAACGCAGCTCCATCTGATCCAACTTGGGTTTGAGTTTTTCAATGCTGGCCAGGGCGCTGGTGAAGTTTTTGGTTTTAATCACCAGACTTTGGCTGACCAGCCAGTTTTTAATGGTGCCATTGTTATAAACCGGCTGGCTTTGCAGGGCCAGCAGCTGGGGTTGCAGGTCTTTATTTTGCGCAATCACCGCCATGATGTGTTTGATGTCATCGTTCACCTGGGCATTGGCAGTGCGTAAATCCGCATTTTGCGCTTTGGCCCCCAGGGTCAGGTTGAGGGTGTCGTTTTCCACGTCCTCCTGCACCTGCACGGAAAACTGGTATTGGTTGCTGGGCATTTCATCGGCCACTGCCAGGGGGCTTAACAGGCTGAGGCATAACAAGGCGTAATATTTCATGGGGTTTCTCCTTAAAGGGTGCCACTCAGACCAGAGGAATCTCAGATTTACTCCGTGCCCGCGATTATTGTGCAGCGTTATTCAGCGATTGCCTGCATCGCAGATAAAATTTCCGCGGGAATTTTGCAGCTGCGCGCATTTTGATAATCGTAATACACAATCAGGCCTTCGCCTTCGGCGGCCACCGCATTGAGTTTTTCGCTGACCACGCGGTATTGCATGACAAATTTTTTCTCGGCAATTTCCACCACCCGTGCGCCAATGCGCAGGTTATCGGGGTAGGTGAGTGGTGCGCGGAAATCACAACGGGTAGAGGCCAGAATCGGCCCGATGCCGTGTAACTCTTTAAATTCGCTGACCCGGGTTTTTTCAAAATAGGCCATGCGTGCATCTTCAAAATAGCGGAAATAAACTGTGTTATTCACATGCTGGTAAGCGTCCATATCATTCCAGATAACCGGCTGATGGATGACGATGGGGAATTCTGCAAGCAGGTCCATGTTGTTCTCCTTTGTGTTAGCCCACCCTACACAAGCTGTGTTTTGCCCTCAATGGTTTAACGGATTACATGTGTCAGTATTTTGATTATGATGCGCGCCATCTCCTCCCCCCATTAAGCAGAAGGACTGTGCGGTGAAAAAATCCCCGGTAATGGCATTCGTTGCCCTGTTGTTGATTGCCCCCCTGAGTTTCGCCGATAAAACCCCGCAGCAGGAAGCGCAAACCCTGCTTGAACTGCTGCACATGGATGAAGCCCTGCGCCAGTCCATCGCACAAATGGTTGAAGGTGAAATTCAGCAAAACCCGCAGCTCATTCCCTACCGCAATGTATTGCAGCAGTTTTTTACGAAATACATGGGGTATGAAAATCTCAAACCTGAGCTGATCGAGCTTTACACCACACGTTTCAGCGCCAGCGAGCTGGCCAGCATTAACCGTTTTTACAGCAGTGCCACCGGGCAGAAATTAATTGCCGCCATGCCGGAAATTATGCAAGCCAGCGGTGAGTTAGGTGAGGCCCACATGCGCGACAATATGGCGGAATTTCAGCACATGATTGAAGCCGAAGCACAACGGCTGAACGCGCAGCAGAAGGCCAACGAAGAGCCAGCCTTCTAACTGAAAAAATCAAACTGATCGCCGTGCAGCGGGAATTGAGTATCAAAACTATTACCCGTAATGCCGGCGAGCTGCCGCAGGGCATGCTGGATGTGTTTTGGTTCGAGCATCACGCCCGCTTCACTCAATGAAAATCCGCCGGATTTAACGCCAGGGCATCATGCCCGGCGGTGGTCTGGCCTATTACCCGGTTTGTCCAACTTTTGTTTTTGGCCATTAAAATCGCCGAGGTCACCGGCCAGTGATCTTTGCCGTTACCGTCGTTGTATTTTCGATCTCGGCCAAAATCCGATGCGATGCAGACAATCACCCGCTCGGCTATGCCCATGCGCTCCGCTTCATCCCACAAAAAAGTAATGCCGCGCTGTAACCGTTGCAGGCCCTTGGCATGTTCCACATCGTGGTTGGCGTGGGTATCAAAGCCCCAGATGGATAAATCCGCCGCCACCGTCAGGCCGGCTTTATAACAGGCCAGGGCGATCTGCGCCTGACGTAACAGCGGGTTCCACTCGCCGTCTTCATCGGTATAGCTGGCGAGGCTGGCGGGCAGGATATCGGCCAGGGGCGCGAGGGCGGCCTGACCCTGTTTGGCACTTAATAATTCTTCAATGCTGCGCTGCATGCGCGGGCTATGGCTTTGCCCGCTGAGGCGTTGCAGGCGCTCCCGTTTGGCCTGGTCAATTAACTCCAGCGCGGCACTGCGGTGGTATTGTTTGGCCGGGTCCCAGCTGTCATTCGGGTCGTAATCGAGGAATTTATTCGGGTAAACCAGTTTGGAGAGGGCGCTTGGGTCCTGCATCAGGGTGTAGGTGGCAATGCCGGCGGTTTCTTTGTAACCCCCGTTGCTGATAAAACCTAGCGGCAAATCAGCCCCCAAACTGGCGGCGGCAATGGCCCCAAAACTCGGGTAACCCTCGGCCAGACGGCCGCTCCACACATGGCGCTGGCCGGCCTGGTGGGCATTGGTTTGGGTATCTATGCCGTTAATCACCAGCATGTCGCTGGCGAAACGGGTGAAGAAACTTTCGTTCAGGGCAAAGGGGGCCCAGGTAATCGGGCTGCCGGATTTGCTGCGCACACTGCCGCTGCTGGCCCAGTTATTCATTGTGGTATTGTCTTTGGGGTCACAAAAACTGGTGACATCCCAGCCACCGTCGGCGGCGAGGGTAATAAACAGCGGCCCGTTGTAAGGGGTAATGCTGGCGCGGGCCTTAGGCATGGCCAGCGGCTGGCCCATTAAAAGGCCAGTGCCGGCTACCCATTTAAGAAGATCACGACGTTGCATAGTTCACTCGTACAAAATCCGGTAATCACTTAACAGATAACTCAGCACCCCCATCCAGGGGCGCATCACCTGCTGGCTGTCGGTTGTTATGCCATTCGCCCAATCCAGGGCACACCATTCGTCTGTGCTGTCATCGGCGGCGCTTTCATCGTTGTAATACAACACAGTGCTGGCGCCATGATTGATGCGCTCATCGCGCAGGGCCACAAACAGGTTGTAGGCGGCATCTACTTCCGTGCTGCTGGTATCGCCCCACAATCTGCCTAACAGGTGTTCGATGTTGGCGCGGATCGCCGTGCGCCCGGCGCTGCTGGCGGGTGTATCGCTGGTTTCCACTAAGGGGAATAACAGGCGGTTAGCGGCAGTGGTGCTGAACTCATCCAGCACCAGCTGGCAGGCCACTTCATTGCTGTAACGCTCTGCCACTGTGCTCATCAGGGTGTTCATGGCGTTGGGGCGCTCGGTCACACCATCGCTGTCGATACCACCATAAAAACCGTAAAAGTCCTGCTGCCACTGCTCGCGGTTGGCGTCCCACACATGGAACCAGGGTTTGCCTGTCAGGCTGTGCAGTTTGCGGGCGAGCTGTTCCGGGCTGAGCAAAATGCCCTGGCCGGTGCCTTCCAGCACGGCCTGTTCATCCGCCGTGAAGGTTTCGCCGCTGGCCATGCTGTAGAGGGGGCTGAGCAGCATCTCCACGAATAAATCCTTGAGGTTATAGGCCCCGTGGCTGGCGGTGCCCGCCGTGCCATTGCGGAAGGCCGCAGCAAAATCGGCGATGTAACTCTGGTCGAGTTCATAGCGGGCCAGTTTGATGGCGTAATCCGCATCGCCGCTGGCGGTGGGCAGGGGGTAAGGTTCACGCCCGTACAGGGTTTTAAACCAGAACTTCACAGTGCCAGTGGCAAAACGCTCATCGGCGGTTATCTGGCTGGCGAGCCATCGCAGGGAATCGTCATTGCGGCTGCTATTGCCAGAGGTGGGCATAGTCACCCCGTTAAAACCGGGGGCGCGCATGTCTCTGTACCAGTGGTCACCCACCTGGAACAGGCTGCCGAGTTTATAGGTGGCAGGCAGGCTGTTACTGCCGGCGTTTTCAAGCCGGGAAAATTGCGTTAACCACAAATCCCACATCTGATCTTTGTACTGGCCGCTGTTGCCCCAGTTCTGAAAGGTGCCGGCGATAGGGTCCATGATGCTATGGCACACGGCGCAATCCGGGTTATTCAGGGTGGGGTTGTCGCTGTCGCGCAGGGCGTCGGAATTCATTGGCCGCACCGCGAGGTTTTCAATATCTATGCCCAGGAAAAAATACGCCGTCCAGCGAGCCCGCGCGGTTGCGGTTGGTATCGGTGGAGGGGTAACGGGCCAGAAACATGGGCGAAGTGAGTATGCCCGCCACGGGTAAATCCTGATTCAGATAGGTGGCGTGATTCTGGCTGCCCGCCTTCCATACGCTGGCATCATCGGTGTTGTCGAAACTGGCACCGGCCTGCAATAAATCATTGGTGTAAGGGTTCACCATGATGTATTCGGCGGTGAGAATTTCCGTATAGGGCCGTTCGTTTTCGGCCACATAGGCAATTAACTGCAAAGGCTCTTCGGCCAGGCCGCGGTTGGTGCCATTCCATAAATCGCTGAGCTGGTTTTGCAGTTGTGCCTGCTCGGCGCCGCTGCTGTTATTCACCGCATCACGCAGATCATTCAGGGCCGTATCAAACGCGCTGTAATAAAACCAACCGCTGAGCTGATCGTAGGCGGGTGCCCTGTCACCGGCGAATTTCAGGGTTAACAGCTGATCGTTGGCGCCCTCCAGCAGGAAGTTTTTAAAACCTTCCCCACTGAGGGCATTGCGCAACAGGCTGCGCAGGTTTTGCTCGCTGGCACTGGCGGCGGCAGCCAGGCTGGCACTGTCGGACAAGGTGCCGCTGAGATGCAGGCTGGCCTTGCGTAATAAATCGGCCCCCGCCCCATGGCTGAGGCGGGTTTTAAGTGCCTCGCTGTTGATACTGCCACTGCTGTTACCCCCGCTGTTGCCGCCCGCGCAGCTGCTCACAGGGTTGGTAAAACGCACGGTTAATTGCTGCAGGGTTTGGAAATCGCTGCTGCTGGTGCTGAACACAGTGCCGCCGCCGTGTGGGGTATTACAGCTGCGGCTGGGTTTTTTCAGCAGGGTGCTGCCATGGCTGGCAAAGTAGCTTTGGGTTTTGGCGAAGCTGTTACTGCTGTTGCCAAGAATAAACGCCGAACTTTTAGCCGCACCGCTGCTGGTATGGCAACTGGTGCAGGTATTCAGCACAGGCCAGGCTTTATTAGTGAAAAATTCCGCATCGGTCAGGCAGGCGCCGCTTTCGGCTACGGCGGCGGGCAGGCAAGCATCACTGCCGGAACTGTTAGTGGATGCGCCACCGGCAGCACCGCCCCCGCCACCCCCGCAGGCAGCGAGAAAACAGCACATCGCAACACACAGGCCCGCACGCAACATGGTTGGTTTGCTCCGGCACAACACCCATTGAGTTTATGCCGCTTCTGCCGCTTGTGTGGGGTAAAAAGGTAGGAATTTGGTAACGGTTTGTGACTTTAGCCGCCGGCCAGGGCCAGCACACAACAGTGGGACAACCACAACTGATAAACCGCCATCACGGCACACACCGGCAACACCACAAGGGCAAGACTGAGGGATAAGTGTTTCATGCGTAAACTCCACAAATGCATGTTGCCAGTTTAAATAGCGGTTTTTGCGCTGGCATGCCACCTTGGCATGGAAAGCCTGTTACTTAAGTCACAAGAATAGCTGTTAGTTTTATTGGCGTTTAAAAGCCGTAAGCGACCTCAAAAGGTACAGGCATGGGTTCATTGCGGGCATTTAAGCGTGCTGATAGTGTAGTGCGCCAAGTCAGCCGTGTGCGCATAAACTAATCGGTTCATGAATGATGAAAAAATCGCTCTACATACTTACAACGATCATTCTTATGATTGCGTCCTTTATTTATGGTGCGCGTTTTGGCGCAGAAATATTTATTACATCAAATGCAAAATTCCAGGCTGGGCTTGCAACGGCTAATTTAATCAGGCTGGACCAACTTGAAGATTTATATGTCAAAAAATACGTGATAAAGAGTGGTAATCTCTATAGTGGCGGTAGGTTAATATGAGTATTGCAATTTGCCCTATTTGCCATAATAAAAACGAGTTTCCGTATTGGAAAATTGGGCTGCACGTTTTTTGCCCAAGTTGTAAATCTAAATTTCTGTTTATCGGTAGTTTGGTTCATGGAATTGGCCGATGCGGTGAAAGCGGCTTTGAATGTACATTTTCTGATTTTGTTCAGGTTGTTAAAACTTATATGGACCCGAAATCAGCACAGAAAGTGATAGGTGAACTTTTGAATTTATGTGTAGTAAATGAAGGTGGTGTAATTTTATTTAAATCTGCCAGCGGTGAAGTGCTTGCATATGAGATGGTTCATGAAATGATTCAGCTTAAACCTGCAGCCAGAGGTGAGTTTTATAACTACGCAATGTCTAAATGGCGTTAAATTTGTGCGCTTAATAGATTAAAGGAACGATAAGTGGACGTGCTTAAAGTTGGTGATACTGGTTCGTATCTGGAGTTGAGGGGTAAGGCAAACCCAGCGGGGCTGGTGGTATCTTATGATCCGCCCATCGAAGCTCTGCTTGAGCGGGCGAGGCAGTTAAAAGAAGCTGAGTTGACCGAGGCCGAAACTCTTGCAATCCGCAATGCAGCCCCTGCGATTGCTTTGCCAAAAGAAGTGCACCAGGCAACATTTGGAAGTATGAATTGTTAGTTTTATTGGCACTAAGCCTGGATGGTATTCCTGATATTAATGCACTACTTCCGGGTGCTTCGCAAAAATTAAACGATAGGATTTATTGGCCTTTCGAAATTACAAGGCGCGTATGCGCATGAATAAAGCTGTTAGCTATCTCATGGAGATTGTCACTTGATTCAAGTATCAGAGAACATATTCTGTGCGGGCAATTCTCATATAATTCGTGGTTTAGTCATACCCCTTACGGAGGGAATCAAGCCGATAGCCGATGAGTACCCTGTTACGGAAGAATATGACTTCGAGTTAGATTCTCGTCCAAAGGCACACGGACTATCTGAAATTGCAGGCATAGTCGGCATAACTACTTTCGTTACATCGTGGGTTGCAACAACCTTTTTAAACGAGGTGTACACCGCAAAACTATCTCCTCTTATAAAGGAGAAATTTGGCAGCTATTTTTCAGGCGAGAAAGGTGAGCGTAAGTGCGCGCTTACAATTACTACGATAAATCAAGAAGCTAAAAATTGCTTGATTATCGCGTGCATAGGAAAAAATCTAGAAGAAATTGAGTTGATGGAGAGGCATGTGGAATCAGCTCTAAATTATGTGCGCTCTGCCAATATTGAAAAAAAGCCGAAAGACGTCATGCTTATCGTTCTTGAAAATGGAAAATTAGACCTCGATATTCAAGTATTTGAAAAATATGAGCAGGCTATTATGAAGCTGAAAGGTATGTACCCAATTAAGCTGCCGAACGTTCGTGAAAAAAATAGCTAACAAACCACAGCAATCGCTCCCTTTGGTCGGTGGGCAGACAAAATGCTGCGCTTATTTATCTGCCCTTGTGCGGGGCGTTATTTGTAACCAAGAACGCTAGATCCAGGGGCCTACAATGGACATTAAATGCATAAAAGTTGGAGAGTATGCTTTCATATCAAAGGCTGGCTCTGAGTATGACGGCCATGAAGGGAAAATACTGTCGATTTACAGTGATTATGGACTTGATTCAAAAGTGGTGAATATTCGAATGCTTTTAGAAGATGGGACTGTGGTTGGCGGGTTCAAGGAATCTGAGATATGCCCTTGAATGGCACAAATAACAAGAGGCCGCTGAGGTCACAGAAAAGCGTGGAGGGACACGCAAAAAGTGCTGCCGCCCCATAGTTTGAAACTACAAAGCATTGAATGAATAAATTCATTCAATGCTTTTTTATTTATGCCGCTTTATCACGGCGTTAAATCAGAACACTTAAGGCGAACTTGCTGCGCCGGTTTTTTAAAGCGCCATAGCCCGCAGTCAGCATGGATGCTGACAAAGCGCCGGCGAAGCAGGGCATGGATGCCCCATGGCGCGTGGGCGTAATGGCGCGCAGAAAAAACCGGAAACAAGCAGCAGTGTGAGCGAAGGAAGGGTCTGGGAAGCCCCTTCCCAGAAAAATAAAAACCGTTTTAATTGCCGGGCAGTGTAATTACAAAAGTTTTTTTGGGGTGCCCATTACAAGCGCTGGTTGCATCTTCTCAACTTAAAAATCACCCCGGCAATTCAATCCGCACATTTAATCCACCACTGGCTGCCTCGCTAAGCTCAATGCTGCCGCCATAACGGCTGACAATATCCGCGCAAATTGCCAGGCCGAGGCCGCTGCCGGGTTGTTGTTCGTCCAAACGGGTGCCGCGGTTCAGGGCCGCTGCGCGTTGTGCAGGTGGGATGCCGGGGCCGTTATCCTCCACGTTTATTTGCCAGCCCTGCGCCTGTTGGGTGATGTGCAGCTGCACTTCACCTGCGCCGTATTTGCAGGCGTTATCCAGCAGGTTGCCGAGCAGTTCGAGCATGTCGTCCCTGTCGTGGGGCATTTCGCCGGCGGGTGGAATATCCAGCTGTATGTGGCAGTGGGGGTAAATTTTCATTAACACCTGTTGCAGGGCGGGCAGCTCGGCGGCTAGGCGGGTTTGGCGGCCGGGGCTGGACATGCCCACGATGCGTGCGCGTTTTAATTCCCGTTCGATCAGTTGCTCAAGGGCCTGGCTTAAGGGCAGCAGGGCGGGGTTGTGGGCAGCTTCGTTGCGCAGTTGTTGCAGGGGTTGTTTAAGGCCGTGGGCGAGGTTGCCAAGGGCGTTGCGTGAACTCATTACCCTTTGTTGTAACTGGTTTAAAAGGCGCTGAATTTCTGCCAGCAGGGGCTGAATTTCCGCCGGCAGGGCGGGGGTGTCGGGCAGGGTTTCACCGAGGCGCAGGGCAGCTAAGTGCTGGCGCAGGTTATCAAGCTTGCGGAAGCTGCGTTTCAGCAGCAGGTGCTGGCTGAACAGCAACAGCCCCATGGCGAGCAGCACCAGCAGGGTGGCCCCCAGGCTGTATAACCAGCGGCGTTGTTCAAAGGCCTGTATGTCTTCGGCGACAAACAGCTGAAAATCCGCGCCCTGTTTGCTGAAGGTTTCGCCGTAGATGCGCCAGGGGTGGCCGTTGTGGTGTAAATCGCGGCTGCCGTTGATGTTTGGCCAGAGGGGTTTTTCATCCCACAGGGAGCGGCTGATCAGGCGCTGCGCGGGGTTTTGCAGGGGCCAGATTTCGTAATAGTGCCCCGAGTGCACACGTTGCCACAGGCCCCCTAAGCGTTCGGGGTTGAGTTGCCAGGTGTTGTTATTGCGCTCCAGGGCGGCAATCAGGCTTTGGGCATCGTGTTGCAGGCGCTCATCCAGATAAGCATTGCCGAGGCTGCGCGCGCCTAGGTGTTGCAGCACCACTAAACCCAGCAGGGTAATGCTTAAGGTGAACAATAAACGGCGGCGCAGT
This sequence comes from Oceanospirillaceae bacterium, assembly GCA_024234265.1. Lineage (GTDB taxonomy): Bacteria > Pseudomonadota > Gammaproteobacteria > Pseudomonadales > Oceanobacteraceae > JACKOM01. Next base: position 60,837 of record JACKOM010000004.1, on the reverse strand, counting down.
TGTTGTTGCAGGGACATCATGGGGCGTTTTCCAGCAGGCGGTAACCCTGGTTGCGCAGGGTCACAATACGCTCTTTGCCGAGGCGTTTGCGCAGGTGGTTGATGTATACCTCAATCACGTTGCTGTCGCGCAGTTGTTCTTCTGCGTAGGCCTGTTCGCTGAGTTCGGTTTTGGAGCAGATTTTACCGGGGTGGCTCATCAGGTAACGCAGCAGGCGGAATTCAATGCCACTGAGTTGCTGCCATTCGCCGCTGCCGCAGCGCAGTTGCTGGCGTTCGATGTGTAAACACAGCTCGCCGAGCTGTAATTCATTGCTGGCGTGGCCACTGCTGCGCCGTGCCAGTGCCTCTAAACGGGCGAGCAATTCTTCGGCATGGAAGGGTTTGCCGAGGTAATCATCGGCTCCGGCTTTAAGGCCATCCACCCGCTCGTGCCAGGCATCCCGCGCGGTGAGTATTAACACTGGCATGCTGCGCTGCGCGGCGCGCCATTCGTTTAATACCTGCAAGCCGTTTTTGCCGGGCAGGCCCAGATCGAGGATGACCAGATCAAAATCCTCCTGCATGCCGAGGAAGTGGCCATCGTTACCGTCACGCGCCACTTCGCAGGCATAACCGGCGCGGGCCAGCAGGGGCAGCAGGCTGGCCACCAGGCTGGCATCGTCTTCCACTAACAACAGGCGCATCAGTCTTCTTCCCCCAGCCATTCGCCGTTTTGCGCATCAATTAAATATTCATGCACCTCGCCTTTGGCATCCTGAATTTCCAGCTCGTAACACAGGCGGCCGTTTTCGCTTTCCACTTCTAAATCAAGCAGCTTGCCGTTAAGGCGTGTGGCATGGCGCTCAAGCAAAACCTCAAGGGGGATTATCTGCCCGCTGGCGCGCAGTTCGCGCAGGGTTTGCGGGCTGATATCGTCCGCCTGTGTGTCAGTCATCCCAACGGCCATAACCAGGCACAGAAACCGTATGTTCATTAAATAGCCCTTTTTCGGCGCCCTTGTGGCAGGCATTACACTGGCTGAAGGAGCCCACCTCTGGGTTGCCTTTTACCATGCGCTGCGGAATTTCATCGTGTTTACGTAAAAAATAGGCGGTTTCCGTAATGCGCAGGGGCGTGCCCTCCATACGGCGCATTAACCGCGGGTTTTGCCACAGCCCGTTAGTGTCGGCGGCATGTTGCAGTAAATAATCGCTGATTATGCGTTTATTTGCCTGACTCAGCTCAGCATTGTCACCAAAGTGGTTATCCAGTTGGCCAAGCATTAACTGCCAGCTGGCCTTGGGTAAAAAATTGGCCGGGTAGGCCATATGGCAGGCACCGCATTCTGCGCTGTAAACCGCCGAGGTGGGCAGGGCACTGCGCCCGTAACTGCCTTCGTTTTCTGCCTGGGCCTGCTGGCTGATGCCATAAAAGCCGAGAAAAATCGCCCCGCCTAATACACTGCCGCCAAGCAGCCAGCGTGTCATATTGATGAAATATTGCATAGTGAGTCTCCCGTGTGGATGACCCATCTTCGCAGGGCAAGCTTAATTCAAACTTAAAAGTGGGTTTATTCAACCGGAATCAGTGGCTACACTCGCAACAGCCAAAAATAAAAGGACAAATAAAATGCTGGGTATGCTGGCCAAATTTTTGAAAATACTTAACAGCGAGGCTGCCCCGGGGCAGATTGCGTTAGGCTTTGCCATGGCCCTGTTTTGGGGGTTAACACCGTTTTTCAGTCTGCATAATTTATTTGTGCTGCTGCTTGTGTGTATTTTGCGGGTGAATATTGCCTCGTTTTTCCTTGCATCTGCGGTATTTGCCCTGCTCGCCTTCGGCCTCGACCCAGTCAGCATCAGCATAGGTGAGGCGCTGTTAAGCAAACCTGAATTGCAAAGCCTGTGGACAAATATGTACCAGTCCGATGTATGGCGCGCATTTAAATTTAACCACACCCTTTTATTGGGCAGTGTGTGCCTGGCGGTGTTGTTATTTGTGCCGGTGTTTTTTATCAGCAAAAAATTTGTGCTGGTATACCGCAGCAAAATTATGGCAACCCTGGAAAAGTTCAGAATTACCAAGCTGATCAAAGCCAGCAAGTTCTACAAAATCTACGAAAAGCTGGGGGCCTGATATGAAAAATTATATTCGTTGGTCTGGCTTAGGTATTTTTGCCCTTATCAGTGCCCTGCTGGCGGCTTTTTTTATGCTTGCCGCAGGCCCGCTGGTGAAATACGCCATTGAATCCGCCGGCAGTGCCGCTGCAGGTGCCAAAGTAGAGGTGGATGAAGTCAAACTCGCGTTTGATCCGCTGACCCTGGATATCCGCGGTGTGCAAATTGCCGATAAAGACGCCCCCATGCAAAACCTGATGAGTTTTAAACGGGCGGTGGCTAATGTGGAGTTTTTCCCGCTGCTGCTCGGCCAGGGGATCATGGATGACGTAGCCTTAGAAGGCGTGGCTTTTAACACCCCGCGCAAAACCTCCGGTGCATTGCCCAAAGCACCACAATTAAGCGCAGAAGAAAAAGCCGAGCTGGAAAAAGAAAAGGCCGAAGCAGAAGCCAACAGTTTTAAACTGGATGTGGAATTGCCCAGCGCCGATGAAATCCTCGCCCGTGAGCCACTCGCCACAGTGCAGCAGGGTGAAGCTTTCCAGCAGGCATTTAAAAGCCACCAGGCGGATATCAACAGCCGTTTAGCGGCGGTGCCGGATAACAACGCCCTCAAACAATATGAAAAAGAATTAAAACAACTCACCAGCGGTAAATTTAAATCGGTGAAGGATTTTGAAGAGCGCAAAAAAGCCTTTGAAGCCCTGCAGGCCCGTTTTAAAAACGACCAGCTCGCCCTGCAACAGGCCCGTGATGCCATTAAAGCCGGCCAGCAGGAACTCAGCAGCCTGTGGCCCTTATTAAAAGATGCGCCGGGGCAGGATTTCACCACCCTGAAAAATAAATACACCGCCGATGCTTTAGGCGCAGGTAATTTAAGTGGCCTGTTATTTGGCAGCGAAGCGGGTTATTGGGCCAAACAGGGCCTGTATTATTACGGCAAATTAAAACCCCTGCTGGCCAGTGATAAAAAAGAGCTCGCCGCCGAGCAAAAAAGCAAACGGCCCGAAGGGCGTTTTGTGGTATTCCCCAGCGATAAACCCCAGCCCGGTTTCTGGCTGAAAAACCTGCATTTTGATGCGGCCCTCGCCATTGGCCAGGTGGATGTGCGCGTAACTGATATCACCCCCGATCAGGCGGCGATTAAACGCGCCACGGTAGCGACGGTGAGCGGGCAAAATTTACCGGCCATGCAACAACTGGTGGCCCGCGCAGTATTCGACCACCGCGGCGCAGTGGGGCGTGATGACCTGGAATTATCCATTAACGATTGGCGTATCAAAGGCATGGACCTCGGCATGGCCGGTTTAAAAATGCAGCAGGCGAGTTTAAATTTACGCAGCCACGCGAGTATTTCCGGCGGTGAATTAAATGCCGATGGCCGCCTGACCGTGCAAAACAGCCAGTTCAGCACTAAAGATAAAACCCTGGTGGCCAAAGAATTACTCGCCGCCCTTGCGCAGGTCAATACCTTCAGCGTGGATGGCAAAGCCAGTGGCAAACTGGGTGCACCGGATACCAGCATTAGCAGTGATCTGGATGACCAGCTCAACAACGCCTTTAATGCGCGCATTAAACAAAAACAACAACAGCTCGAGCAGGAACTGCGCAATAAACTCAATGACAAACTGCTTGCCTACGCAGGTGATTACCAGCAACAGGTGAAAGATTTAAACCTCACCGAAGGTTCATTGGATGAAAAGGGCAAAGCCCTGCAGCAGTTAGCCAAAAGCGAACTGGGTGATTACGAAAAACAACTCAAAGAAGAAGCCAACGCAAAAGCAAAGGCCGAAGCGGATAAAAAACAAAAAGAGTTAGAGAAAAAAGCGAAAGATAAACTCAAGAAACTGCTCTAAGTTTCTGGTTTAAAGCCACTGTTTTCCTACAGTTTGAAACTAACAAGCTCTGGATGAATTAAAATTTCATTCAGAGCTTTTTTATTTGTGCCGATTTATCACGGCGTTAAATCAGAACACTTAATGCGAACTTGCTGCGCCGGTTTTTTAAAGCGACATAGCCCGCAGTCAGCATGGATGCTGACAAAGCGCCGGCGAAGCAGGACAGGACGTCCCATGGCGCGTGGGCGTAATGGCGCGCCGAAAAAACCGGAAACAAGCAGCAGTGTGAGCGAAGGAAGGGTCTGGGAAGTCCCTTCCCAGGAAAGAAAAACTGGATTTAAAAGTCGTTTAATTCTGCAACATCAAAACATAACTGCCTATCGTGGGGGGGATTTTGGCATTGATAAAACGCCACCTCACTAGTCGCTCAAAACCCGTAGCTCTCCACTTCCTGTTATTGCCCCCTTAACCATACCAGCACATTGCCCTTTTCCTGCGCGCTGCATTCCCGCCCGAGGGTAAATTTACAATTGCGTGCAAACCATTTTTCTATTTTGGCGCTGTCGGTTAAACGCTGCGGGTTAACACTGGGGGCCATGGGCTGAATACTTTTATGGGTTTGGCTGTGTTGCCCCATTTGTTGCGGGCTGCTGGCGTGGCATTGGGTGCAGCGTTTGCCGTTAAAATCCTGTTGCCAGAAGGCGGCCCCAGCGCTGGCGGAAAATTGCCCCGCGCCCTGTTGCTGGTATTGGCTGAGCAATTCATCCACCGCGCTGGCATGGGCTGTGTGGTACAGGGTAAAGGCCAGCAGCAGTGCAAAATAACGGAATATGCGCATGTTATTGTTCCTCTTTGTGTTTGCGGCCAGTGAACATGGCGCGGATTAAATTTTCTTTATGCAGCAGGCTGCTGACGATCACACCGCCGATATGCAGGGCGATTAACAGCAACATGCCGTTGGCGAAAAACTCGTGAATTTCTTCTGCGAAGTCTTCCGGAATGGCCTGTAAAAATGTGCCGGCCAGAGGCCCCTGGCCATCGCTGGCAAGCAGGGCCATGCCGCTGAATACCGTGCCGCATAACATTAAAATTAAAGCGATAATCATCGCCCCACCGGCGGGGTTATGGCCGATATAACGTTTGGCATTGCCGTGCAGCAGGGATTTTAAATAGGCTTTTATGTCAGCGGGGGTGCGCACAAACTCGCTGAAGCGGGCATAACGTGTGCCGATAAAACCCCAGATCAGGCGGAAGGCCAGCAGACCGGTGATGGCGTAACCGCTGTAGATGTGCAGGGTGTCCCACTCGTCACCGCTTAAGTAACTGGTGATAAATAACAGCACCAGTGCCCAGTGGAATATGCGGATAAGGGGGTCCCACACTTTGATATCGTTTGTTGCTGGTGTTTGCATGGCAGCTCTCCTGTTGATACTGCCATGGTAAAGCGGTGTAGCTTAACTGAAGCTTAAAGGATGGGGGGAATTACCAAACTACCCCTGATTCGATTGATATGAAGTACTGGAAATTCGCAGTGATACAATTTTTCAGGGTGGAGATTAAGTCGTCGGGGACTGCGATCTGTTTGTGTGACGCAAAGAGAAATAGCTTCTTTGATTGAAAATACAAGACTCTCAACCGCCACAAGTGCTCTTCTTTACCCTCTTTTGCTTCCAGAAAGCCCCATGGGTATACGCATATCATTAAAATGTTTTTATCTGGTGTTATAGCTTCAACGCCCCAACCCCAGCCCTCTTCAGTAACTTCACTTTTCAGCCCTTCCTGATTTAAAAGGGAGCGGATTTTGATCGCTACATCTTTTCCGTAACAATTGTTTGAATCCTCAGGAAGTTCAGACTTTAGGTCGAACCGTGAGTCAATAAATTCTATGGTATATGAAAGCTCTTCTTTCATGATTTATGAACTTAACACCAGTCTCAACGGCAGGCGCCTATTATTCGCTATCTTTAAGTGAATTTAATATTTTTTCAGCTAACCTGAAACGCTGAATTGTTTTCTCAAGATCTAAGATACCTTCATTAGTTACTCTGTATTCTCCATCAAATACACAAACAGTCATATATTCACCATTTCCAAACCTCTCTGGCGTAATTGCGCTAAACCCTAGTTCATTACTCTTATTTTGAATAAGATTGTGCCACTTAGATCTTAAATGACTACGCTCGTTCTTATCCTTCACCCAAATTTTAAAGCAAAATTTACCTTGCTCGAGTTGTAGATATTGCTCACAAATTTCATCTCCCTGGAAATTCCACCAATAGCCAAGAAAACCACCTGCAGGATTAGGTACGTAATCCCAGTTGCCATCTAATTTATCGTGGATTTCTTTATAAAAACCTATCCATGAGTACCAATGCCATTTATCGATTTGAAGAGATTTGAAAGATTGAACGCTATCCTCAATTGACTGTAGATGATTTCTATAGTCAATTAGTATTGAGTTTTTTCCTTGATATGTAGTTAAAATATCTAAAAAATTAGAGCGTAAGTATGGGGCATAACCGTTCTCAATGGCATCTTTGTAAGATGCCTGATCTTCAGTCTTAAAATAGATGGGGAATATCTTTTCTTCTGGATAAGAGCGATCTTTTATTTTATTTAAATAGCGCGAAAGTTGGTCTGAGTGGTTTTTTGTGCTGGTTTTGTCTTCAATTAATATCGGATACTCTTCATTGATAATACAAAGAACGTCGATATTGCTATCTTGCTTTCTTACTTCAACTTTATTGATTTCTGTCGGATATGCTTTTTTGTGTATTGAGAAAAGAGATTTAACAAATTTAGTTGCACATGTATGTAATTCTGGATATTCATTGCGAAATTCTGGAGATGCCCATTCTAGTAGCCAGCATATAAATGCATCTTGTGATAATTCACTAGTAGCATAGGAAAACAAATTTGGTATTTTCATGTAACTTCCTTATCTAAACTACGCATAGTTTCCAAAGAATAAAGGGTGCATTTGGCGTGTCCATGGCTGCATGTTAGGAGTATTTTAGAATTTGGCGCAGTTAAAACCTTGAAGCATCTGTGATGTTGCTGGATTTATTTTTGTGCTTTTTACTCCGTTTTTACGAACAAATGTAGGGTATTCCATATCAACACGATTAACCGGAACGCCAAAAACTACTCGAATATTGCCGCCTTCAGATGACAGTACCTTGTCCGCTAAGTCAGTTGATTCATCAAGCTTAATACCATCCAACACTTTTGTGACTTTATAGTGCAGTACTACATTGAGGTTTTTATTTATGACGTAGATCGAATCATCAACTGCTACTGAAGAAAATTCGTTCCATCCATGCTGGGAAGGCGAAAGATCAAAAATAGCCCCTTCACCTAAGTCTTTGTAGATAGCCTTATGCCTTCTGTCTGCAATATTAGAAACTAAAAATCTTTGCATAATTGACTCTCAGAAACGTATAACGTTTGGATAATGGGTAGTCTTAAGCGCAACGCACGACTTGGATTACTAGTTAGGTCCCGCGCTGAGCATCAATTTGCTCGTCATAGAGTTTTTTTGATTTTGCGGCCACGGAGCTTAGTAGTACCTCAAGTTTTTCGTTAACGATAGAAGTTTCTGCTTCGTTTACCGCATGACCATTTATTGGGTGAATAATCAAGTCATTGATACTGCCCATCCCACCAAATGCAGATAGAACATGCTCAACACCTCTGAAATCAGATCTGCGAATTAAGGCCGCATCTTTTGCGAGCCAGCTTCCCCAGTGCTGCTCACCAACAGAAAGAAGTAGGTCTGCTGCTTCTTGAATGGTTTTGGATAAATCCTCGATTTCCGGATGCATCTGGCACCTACCGCTTGGCACATCGGCGCGCGCAGCGAGGGAACAAAGCACCTAGCGGTTTGCGTTCCCACTAAAGCGATTTGTTAGGCAGGCGCCTTATTCTGTGCAGTTATTTGGAGTTGCAAGTTATATTTCCGTAATTATACCAAGTGATTTCCGTGGAATTTAAATCGCGGCACGATGAAATGCTCAATTTTGAGTATTTCAGTTTTTCATTAAATTTCGATGTGGCTTTCAAGTTTATAGAAACATCACTTGGTGAATTCCACGTAACTGATGAATTCGAGAAAGAGGCAATGGCGCCATTCTCAGACTGAAGTTGAATATTAAGGCAATTGTCTGGGAATTTTGATTCGGCCTCATTAACAAACTCTGGATAGTTATCAGACGTAATGTGCTCACGTACATCAACATTGAAGCTGGCAGAGCAGTTTAAAGCTATTAGTGGCTTGCGAAGTTCAATCGTTGTCGGCTTTGTACCCACAAAAATAGGTTCAGGTGTAACTAATAAATTTCCTCCAAAAAAGATTATTCGGATAAGTTCTATCACTGAGCGCTCCCTGCTTTGCCTAACGACCTGTGCATGAAGGGCGCGCACTGCTGCTTGTTATGTGTTGTGATTAGCAAAATACTCAATCTCTTTTAGCACGAGCTCATATGTCTCTTTATGGTACTTGCTTGATGAGCTCATGAATGCCTTTAACTCAATGGCTGCCCACTCCATTTCTGCCTGCTCGACCTGCAAATAAACCACATCAGCCTTGGTGGGCAAACTATCTATTTGCTCAGCTAGCGCCCTACTGACGCAGCGCTGATCCCTAAGGATACTTGCTGTAATAAATGATGTTTTAATCTTCATAGAGAATTCCAAAAACCAGCTCTATGTACACATAACACTCGCGTAGTTTTGTCCCTTGCACGCGCTTGTTATACCCATTTACTCGCAACTTTAAGTACAAAGCTAACAAGTTCATTCAAACTATCAAACTGCTCTGAATATGATTCTTTGGTACCATCTAGGCCCTTAAAAACCAGTCCTGTGATTGTTACCTTTTTGAATTTTGATTCAGTATCAATATTATCGTCAATCTCAGATATATCTCTTAGACCGAGGAGAACCTCCAAATTCAGGTGCATGCTGCGAGGACCTTCAATATTCGATTTTAAAATATTGGTTTCGAGCTTTTTCCTACCAAGTCTCACTACCAATTCGCAGACGAGATAATCTTTTGGAAGAGGAGAGAGCTCTTCAAGTATCTCGCATACATTCTCGTGCAAAGCTGACCCCTGCTTTTCGTCGATCATGTACGCGACATGAAAAAGTATATCGGATAGGAGCGAATCTTGTATTTCAGGACTCACTTCATGCAATTCGATAGTGGACTTTAAGCTGTCCACTAGTCCTAATAGATCATTCTTTTTAAACTTCATTGCTCACTTCGTTCCAACAGGAAAAGGTATAACGACCCGCGCAAGCGCGCGAACTTGTGAGCGTCGCTGCAGCCGAAGGCTGCAAATGACGCGGCTTGTTATAAGCTGCCCGATTGAAGCGCATAGCTTGAAGCCTTTATTTTTATTACATCGCCACTTTGCATTTGAATAGTAAACTCTGTGCCCGACGCCTTTGCATCTAAGATCGAGTTAGATGCTCCCCACTCATTGAACCGGGAGCCTTCAAACATAGTGACCGATGAAAACCTTAATAAATAAGGGGCGGCCGCATCGCCTTTAACTACAAAAGCAGTCACAGACAATATGATTTCAGCACTGCCCCAATCGACAACAATTGTTTTTAGCACGGCATCATGCAGCGGTAATTTATCAAAACTCAAGCCGTGCTCCTTGGCTTATAACAGCTTTATTCATGCGCATGCGCGCTTTGCCATTTCGACAGGCTCAAAAAAACAACCTATCCCTTTGTTTTTATTGAAAACACCATGCTTGATTTTTTGCGGGGAACCCGGCAAAACGCTCATGCGCGTTAACTTGGCTGGTAGTGCGCGTTAACTCGGCACACATTTTTAAAAACAGATGGATTTTCAGGCGGTTACACTACCAGCGCCCGTGAAAACGCGCAATGTTCGCCGACAAAATGCGCATTAAAAGCCAATAAACGCTAAATACACTGTCATTGGGTACAGTGAAGTTAATTGGATGGATGATTTTTGAGGTGTAATTTCTGCAACGGTTTTTATGTGAGCAGATTTACTACGACGTTAACTCAGAACACTAAATGCGAACTTGCTGCGCCGGTTTTTTAAAGCGACATAGCCCGCCGCTGGCAGGGAGGCCAGCAAAGCGCCGGCGAAGCAGGGCATGGATGCCCCATGGCGCGTGGGCGTAATGGCGCGTAGAAAATACCGGAAACAAGCAGCAGTGTGAGCGAAGGAAGGGTCTGGGAAGTCCCTTCCCAGAAAAAGAAAAACCGGTTTAATTGCTGAATGTTGTAATCACAAAGGGGCGATCTTTAGGGTTTATACCCTTGCCCTCCCCCTGAACCTGCTCAGGGTCAAGCGGGTCTGTTGCAGGCATGCCACAATAGGGCAGGTGTCGGGAGAATGTGTATGGGTTGGTTTTTTCATTTATTAGGCGCGCTGGGCTTATTTTTACTGGGCATGTGGTTAATGACCGAGGGTTTGAAACTCGCCGGTGGCCATGCCCTGGAAACCCTGCTGGGGCGCTGGACGCGGGACCCTAAACGCGGCCTCGCGGCGGGCATGCTGGTCACGGCGCTGGTGCAGTCCTCCAGTGCGGTGACTGTGGCCACCATAGGGTTTGTGAATGCGCGGCTGATGGATTTCCGCCATTCGGTGTGGGTGATTTTTGGCAGCAACGTGGGCACTACGCTCACCGCGTGGATTGTTACCCTGTTTGGTTTTAACGTGAAAATGGATGTCATCACCCTGCCGTTAATCGGGGTGGGGGCTTTTATGCAGGTATTTGCCCCCAAAGAGCGGGGCCGCGCGTTGGGTATGGCGTTAGCGGGTTTTGGTATTTTATTTATGGGCATTGATGCCCTGAAAAATAATTTTGCGGATATTTCCACCCAGCTGGATTTAACCCTGCTCAGTGCCACGGGTTTAAGCGGCATTATCTGGGGTTTTGTGATTGGTTTGGGGTTAACGGTTTTAACCCAGTCATCCAGCGCGGCGATTGCGATTATTTTAACCGCCGTGGCAAGTAACATGTCGGGCATGACGATGGCTGCCGCCGCGGTGATCGGCGCGAATATCGGCACCACTTCCACAGCGTTAATTGCCACCATAGGTGCCACCGCCGGGGCAAAACGCCTCGCCTGGGCCCATGTGATGTTTAATGTGGTTACGGCGGCGGTGGCCCTGCTGGTTTTACCGCTGTTTTTAGCGGGCCTGACATTATTGGTGGATGATGCGGGCCTGGGGGGTAATAACAGTATTTTATTATCGGCCTTCCATACCGCCTTTAATTTATTGGGGGTGTTATTGATGTGGCCCTTAGAACCCCATATGAGCCGCTTTTTATTGCAGCGTTTTACCCGTCAGGAAAATCAGCCCCACCCCAAACATTACCTAGACCGCAATATCGCCAGCGTGCCGGATTTAGCCATCCGCGCCCTGCAGCATGAGCTGGATATTATGTATCAGGAAATTTGCCAGCAGGATTTAAATCACACCCTTGGCAATAGCCCGCAAATGGAAGATTTCAGCGCCATCATGGCGAACATCAGTGCTTATATCAGCGAAGTGTCGCGTGGTAATTTAACCAGTGTGCACAGCCAGCAATTAACCGCGGGCATGAGCATGAACCATTATTTGCAAAACAGTCAGAGTACCCTCAATGCCATGTCGGCATTAAAACTGAATTTAGAAGGGGATTTAGCCAGCAGCCTGCAACACTGGTTAGAAAACCTGAATCAGTTTGCGCGGGATCTGGCCCACACCGACGGGCAATATCAGCACGAGCACTGGCAGCTGCAATTGCAGGAATATCAGCAATTAAAACAACGCTTTTTATCCGCCGGTGTAGCGGGGCAGCTGGATTTAAACAGTATGGATAACGCCCTGCAATTTATCAGTTTAAGCAAACGCCATATGGAACAATTGCTGCAAACCACCCAACCCCGTTTGCAGCTCGCGCAACAACATCCGGAGCATTAATGGACGATTGCCACAGCCATAACACAGAAAATGTTTTTGCCAGTTTGCACAGCAGCCCTGCGGGTTTAAATCAGCAGGAGGCAGCACAGCGCCTGTTAAAACACGGCGCGAATGCCCTGCCGGAAAAAAAGCCCGTGCCCGCCTGGCTGCGGTTTTTACTGCAATTTCACAACGTGCTGATTTATGTGCTGCTGGTGTCGGCTGTGATCAGTTTTTTACTCGGCCACCTGGTGGATGCCGGGGTAATTCTGGCGGTGGTGGTGATTAATTCCCTGGTGGGTTTTATTCAGGAGGGCCGTGCCAACAGTGCATTACGCGCAATTTTAGCCATGGCCAGTTCCCAGGCCATGGTACTGCGTGAGGGTGTAGTGCATGCCATCAATGCCCGTGAATTAGTGCCGGGTGATGTGGTGATGTTGCAGGCTGGCGATAAAGTGCCGGCGGATCTGCGTATTTTTTACCAGCGCGATTTACGCTGCGATGAAACCACCCTCACCGGGGAATCCGCTGCGGTGAATAAACACAGCGAAGCAGTGGCGCAAAATACGCCCCTCGCCCTGCGCACGAATATGGCATTTATGGGCACCATGGTGACCTACGGCAGTGGCCGCGGTGTGGTGACCCACACGGGGCAAAATACCCAGATCGGCACCATTAACCGCCTTACCCAGCAGGTAACGGCGCAGGCCACCCCCCTGCAGCGTCAGCTGGCCCGCCTTGCCCTGCAAATTACCCTGCTCACCATCGGCATTGCCCTGTTCAGCATGGCCTTTGGCATTTTCATTGGCGGGCAAAGTTTTGCGGATATGTTCCAGGCGGCCATAGGTATTGCGGTGGCGGCTATTCCGGAAGGTTTGCCCGCCCTAGTGACCATTACCCTCGCCATTGGGGTGCAGCGCATGGCGCGCCAGCGTGCGTTAGTGCGGCGCCTGCCGGCGGTGGAAGTATTGGGCGCAGTGGATGTGATATGCAGTGACAAAACCGGTACCCTCACGGCCAATGCCATGACAGTGCGCAGCCTGTATCTCGCCGAAGGTATGTTGAGTGTCAGTGGTGAAGGTTATGCCCCGCAGGGGGCTATTGCTGCGCACCACAGCCCGGCGGTGCTGGAGCGCGCCGCGCAGATAGCCCTGTTATGCAACGATGCACGCCTCGCCGAAAAAGACGGCCAGTGGCAATTACACGGCGATGGCACCGAAGGGGCCCTGGTGAGTTTTGCCCTGAAGGCGGGCCTCAACCAAAACCTGCGCCAGCAAACCCCGCGGCTGGATGAATTACCCTTTGAAACCGCCCGCCGTTATATGGCCAGCCTGCACCGCATCGGCGCTGCCAATCTGCTGCTGGTGAAGGGCGCGCCGGAAGTCATACTCGCCGCCTGTGATCAGGTGCTGGCTGAAAATGGCCCGCAGCCTTTGCAGCCCGATGAGTGGCAGGCCGCTATCAATCTAATGGCCGCCCGCGGTGAGCGGGTGCTCGCCCTGGCCTTTAAAACCCTGCCCGATACCCGGGCACAACACGCAGATATGCAGGGCGGTTTGACCTTAGTGGCCCTGCTCGGCATGACAGACCCGCCGCGCGCCGAAGTGAAAGAAGCCATATCCCGCTGCCACGGCGCGGGCATCCGCGTGGTGATGATTACCGGTGATAACCCCCTCACCGCCGCGGCCATTGCCCGCGAGCTGGGCCTGGGGGATGGCACAGTGCTCACCGGCGCAGAACTCGATGCCCTGACCCCGGCGCAGCTCAGCAGCCGTATTGAAGATGTGCATGTGTTTGCGCGCACCAGCCCGGCCAACAAATTAGAACTGGTGCAGGCCCTGCAGGCCGGCGGGCATGTGGTGGCCATGACGGGTGACGGGGTAAACGATGCCCCGGCCCTGCGCCAGGCGGATATTGGCGTGGCCATGGGGCAGAAGGGCACGGATGCCGCCAAAGAGGCCGCCGCCTTTGTATTAACCGACGATAACTTCACCACCATCGCCAATGCGGTGGGGGCGGGGCGCACTGTGTACAACAATATTGTGAAAGGTATTTTGTTCCTGCTGCCCACCTCCATGGCCGAGGCCGCGGTTATCGTACTGGCGATATTACTGGGCATGGTGCTGCCCATTACCCCGGCGCAGATTTTATGGGTCAACATGATTACCGCCATCACCCTCGGCCTGGCCCTGGCGTTTGAGCGCGCCGAGGATGACATCATGGCCCACCCGCCACGCCGCCCCGGCAGTGGCATGTTAAATCTGCAATTTATGCTGCGCCTGTTGCTGGTGACGGCCACGGGCACCGCCATCGTGTTTGCCCTCTACCTGTATGCGCTTGGCAGCGGCCACGGCCTGGAATATACCCGCAGCATGGCGGTGAATGGTTTGGTGATGTTTGAGGCGGCCTTTTTGTTATGCAGCCGTTATCTGCACGCCAGCATTTTGCAGCGCGGTTTTATGCTGGGCTTGTGGCCCGCGGCCATCGCCATTGGCCTGGTATTCGCCCTGCAATTGCTGTTTACCTATCTGCCCGTGAGCCAGGCGGTATTTCAGGTGCAGGGGCTGATGCTGCATGACTGGCTGCTGGTGATTGCGGCCAGTGCGCTGGTGATACCCGTGGTGGAAACGGAGAAATTCCTGTGGCGGCGCTGGCGCAGAAAATAGCGGGGGCGCTGCGAAGCCCTTCACGGTATTATGCCGCCGCGCTGGTATAGTGCGCGCCAAATTTACCCCGGAGCTTTGCCCATGTTACGTAGTGCCCTGCTGATTGCCGGCCTGTTGTTGTCTGCCGTTGCCGCCGCCGAACCTAAGGGTTTTGGTGCGGGCATTATCATTGGCGAACCCACTGGTTTAACCGCTAAAAAATTCCTTGGCCGCGGTGCCGCGGTGGACGGCGCAATTGCCTGGTCCGCCGGTGACCACGAGTCTTTCCACTTCCATATGGATTATTTAATTCACCGTTACGACATCCTGCGTGGTGCCAGCGTACCGGGTGCCCTGCCTGTGTATTTTGGTATTGGTGGCACAGTGTGGACCTATGACCACGACCACCATGATTACCACGATGAAACCGGTGCCGGTGTGCGTTTCCCCGTGGGCCTGTCATGGTTAGCCCCCAAGGCGCCGTTTGAAGTGTTCTTCGAACTGGTGCCGCAAATGAACTTAGTGCCCGCAACGGATTTCGATCTGGATGCGGCAATAGGTGCGCGGTTCTATTTCTAAGAAACAGGGCTGTGTTGTTATAAAGCTTAAGAAACCCGCTAAAGAGGCTGTGTAAAAACTATCTGCGTTGCCAGAACTTCGTTAAAAACGAACTCAAAATGCTCATTTATCACGTATAAACTGCGCTTTTTCGTTCGTTTTTGCCTTGTTCTGACTGCCTCGCTAACGTTTTTACGCAGCCTCTAAGGCGGGTTTTTTATTGGCTAAAGAAGCCAGAAGCCAGAAGCCGGGATCTGGGATCTGGGATCTGGGATCTGGGAGCTGGGAGCTGGGAGCTGGGAGCTGGGAGCTGGGAGCTGGGGCCTGACCCCCGGAGCATTTTTCCAAGCAGCGGCTAGACTGAGAAGACTTCCGTCTTTCAGGGTTGCCTGTGGTTTTGTCCGTTGCCCCCTATCAATTATTGGCCGGGTTTGTTTTTGCCCTGCTGGTGCTTCTTTCCCAGGCGCTGGTGCACTTAACCGGCGCGGGTGTGAACTTATGGCTGCCCAATGCGTTTGCCTTTGCCCTGTTACTGCGCAGCCCAAAACCTGCCTGGCCCATGTATCTGTTGGTGTTTGCCATCGGGAATGTGCTCTGCGATTTGCTCACTGGCAGTGGCCCTTTAGCGGCGGGGCTGGATACCCTAACTAACCTGCTGTTTTGCGCGGGTGGTGCCTGGTTATTACGGCGTATGCCGGCCGTCATATTGCAGAATGATAACTTGCGCAGTGTGATGGGCCTGATTCTGTTTTATACCCTGATATTCAGCCCATTGAGTGCCTTCTTGTTTGCCGTGCTGAATGTCCACGGGGTGGATTTTTCAACCCTGTGGATTCAGCACTGGCTGGGGGATGTACTGGGCATGTTGCTGATATTTGTGCCGGCATATTGCCTGGATATGCAGGAACTAAAGCGTCTGAAAATGCCAAGGCGTTTGGGCTTATTAGTCGCATTGATTCTGTTTGGCAGTGGCAGCAGCTTTTTGCTGCTGCATTTTATCCCCTTCCCTTACATTTATGTCGCCATTCCCTTTGGCTTAATTGCTCTGCAATACGGCTTGCTGCCAACGGTGATTGTGACGCCCGTGTCGTTATTGATAAGCAGCATTTTGATTTGGGAAGGCTCCGGTATGTCACCTGCTTGGCTGGGGGCTGCATCGGCTGATGCACTGTTGGCTGCGACTGTGATGGCTGGGTTTTTCCCTTACGTTATTGCCCTGTCTAATCGTATTGCCAGATTACAACAGACAGAGGTTGCAGAATTAAAAGAACGTCTGGAGCTGGCAACCCAATCCATAGGTTTGGGTGTGTGGGACTGGCATGTGAATAGCGGAGCATTGCACTGGGATGCCGCCATGTTTTCGTTGTATGCCCTCGACCCTGCAGCCAGTAGTAATACCTATGAAATGTGGCGCTCACGGGTGCACCCGGACGATATTGACGCAGCAGAAAAATTGCTCAGCCAGGCGGTGGCTGGCACGGGCGAATATAAAACAGAATTCCGCGTAGTATTGCCCGGTGGTGGCTTGCGCTGGGTGATGGCAGCGGCGTTGGTGATACGTGATCCGCAGGGTATCGCCCAGCGGGTAGTGGGCATGAACTGGGATAATACCGAGCGCAAACAGGTCGAAATTAATTACCAGAATGCAAAAAAACGCCTGCAGGCGGTGATTGATGCGGCGGAAGATTTCTCGATTATTGCCACCGATATGCACGGTAAAATTGAAGTGTTCAGCCGCGGTGCCGAGCGTATGCTGGGTTACACGGCGGATGAAATGGAATTTCAGCAAACCCCAGCGATTTTACATGATATGCAGGAGGTCATGGTCCGCGGTGAAGAATTAAGCCGTGAATTTGGTGCTCCTATTGCAGGTTTTGAAGTTTTTATTTTTAAAGCCCAGCAGGGCATTACTGAAAAACGCCAGTGGACTTATATTCATAAAAATGGCCACCGCCTGCAGGTGCGCCTGACGATTTCGCCTATCCATGATGTGAATAAAAACCTCACCGGTTTTCTCGGTATCGCGCAGGATATCAGCGAAGAAATTGAATCCCGTGATGCATTGCAATTTGCCCTTGAGCAAATTAACCAGCAGGCTGATATTGCCGAACAGGCGAAACAACAATTTGAAACCTTGTTTACCCTTGCGCCGGAACCTTTATTGGTGGTGAATCAGGCAGGTTTTATTGTGCAGGCCAATTTACGTGCCCATGAATTATTTAAATACCCGTCAAATGGGCTGTTAGGCCTGAATGTGGATGCGCTGGTGCCGGACAATATGCGCGAGCATCACAACAAACACCGCGATTCCTACAATGCGGCCCCGCGCAAACGGGTGATGGGTAAAGGTTTAGGTCTTTCAGGGCTACAAAAGGATGGCGCGCTGGTGGCGCTGGATATTAACCTTGCGCCGATTATTATCCGCAATCAAATGCACACCATAGTGACCTTGCATGACGTCACCATGGAACGCCAGACCCAACAATTATTAAGCGATGCCGCTGCCAAGGCGGAAGCCATGAGCCGCGCAAAAAGTGAATTCGTAGCGAGCATGAGCCATGAAATCCGCACCCCTATGAATGCTGTGTTGGCCAGCAGTCAGCTGTTACAAGGCACCCATTTAACCGAAGGGCAAAACCGTTATGTGCGTATGATTAACAGTGCCGGTAATGCACTGCTTGGCATACTCAACGATATTCTGGATTTTTCAAAAATTGAGGCGGGTAAATTTGAATTACACGCCGCTGCGTTTGAACCTACGCAATTATGTGAAACCCTGGCGAGTATTATGGCGGCCAATGCAGCGCAGAAAAATCTTGAGCTGGTGATCAGCCTGGATCATACCCTGCCATCAGTAGTTAAAGGTGATGTAGCCAGGCTGCAGCAGGTATTAATTAATTTACTGGGAAATGCGATTAAATTCACCGAAAAGGGTGAAGTGTTGCTGCAGATTCAAGCGGTGCAACATAACGTTGAAAATGTGTGCATCCGTTTCAGTGTGCAGGATACCGGTATTGGTATGAGCCCGCAGGATCAGGCAAAACTTTTTATGCCATTCAGCCAGGTAGACAGCTCAAATACCCGTAAATATGGCGGAACCGGCCTTGGCCTGACCATTAGCCAGCGCCTGGTCAATATGATGGGTGGTGAAATAAATGTAAAAAGTAATGCGGGCGAGGGAAGTGAATTCTATTTTGAAGTGGATTTTCCTGTGGTTGAAGAAAATTTGCGAGACTATAAAAAAATTGAAGATCTTATTTTTTATGTGCTGGAAAAAAATCAGCACAGTCGTGATGTAATAGCAGAGTATCTCAGTGCCTGGGATTATGAATATCACATATGCCTCGATGCCAGTGAATTACCTCTAAACACTGAAAAACACAGTTGCATATTGCTTGATTGGGGGAGCGCAGAAGATACACCTGCAGTTATTGGCCGGTTGAATGCAAATCCCAATGTCCAGGTATTGGTATTGGTTTCCGGGCAGCAACAATTCAGTGTGCAGGAACATAACGAATTAAATATCGCCGGTGTTATTAATAAACCCATACTCGGCAGCAGCCTGTATGACACCCTGATGAACATATTTGCCAAACAAAACAATGCGCCTAAGTTGCTCAGCGATACCCATCAGCCACTCGAGGATCTGCGTATATTGTTGGTGGAAGATAATGCACTGAATCAAATGGTGGCGACGGAAATACTCGAAACCTTAGGTGCATCGGTTGTGGTGGCAGAAAATGGCCTGGTTGCCCTTGAAACATTACGTGATAAAGCTCCACTGTTTGATTTGGTGCTGATGGATGTGCAGATGCCAGTGATGGATGGTTTCGAGGCGACCCGTAAAATCCGTTATGAATTGCGCCAGAATATTCCGATTCTGGCCATGACAGCTGGGGTAATGGCCAGCGAACGGCAGAGCTGCATAGATGCAGGTATGGATGATTTTATTGCCAAGCCGATTGATATCAGCCAGATGTTGACGGTTATTCAGGCGAATATGTTTAAACGAGGATAAATTTTCACTGTGTGCCACATAATAAAAAAGCCTGCAATTTGCACACTGCTGTTCCACAGTTTGAAACTAAAAAGCTCTGAATGAATTAAAATTTCATTCAGGGCTTTTTTGTTTATGCCGGCTTATCACAGCGTTAACTCAGAACACTAATGCGAACTTGCTGCGCCGGTTTTTTAAAGCGCCATAGCCCGCAGCTGGCATGGATGCCAGCAAAGCGCCGGCGGAGCTAGGCAGGATGCCGAATGGCGCGTGGGCGTGATGGCGCGCCGAAAAAATCGGGAACAAGCAGCAGTGTGAGCGAAGGAAGGGCCTGGGAAGTCCCTTCCCAGAAAAGAAAAAACGGGTTTTAAAAGTCGTTTAATTCTGCAACATAAAAGCATAACTGCCTATCGTGGGGGTCTTGCCCCCACACCCCCACTTTGAACGCAACCGGGCGTTTGTCCTCACTCCAACAAAAAACATTCGCCCCCGCGCTATGGGGCATCCTGCCCTGGGCTCCCTCGCTTCGCCAGCATCCCTGCTGGCTCGGGCGTGTTTTTTGTTTGTGTTTCGGCGCCCTAGAGCGTTCATTGTGTGCCCATCACAAACGGCGGTTGCACCTGCTCTATCTAAAAAACAGGGCCTCAAAAGAGGCGCTGTTTTTTAAGTGAAAAATTGTGGGACAGCAGTGGTAATTAGCAGGCTTTTTGGATGGTGTAATATGGCGTGGTTAATAGGGTTTTGGATCGGCAGGGTTTTCCTGGGTTTTAAAGCGTTTATGTAACCACAGATATTGCGCCGGATATTTTAATAATACCTGCTCCAGCCAGCGGTTGTAGTTATCAGCATCCTGTACTTCATCACCGGTTTCCGGCAGAGGCGGATAAAATTCCAGCACATAATGCTGGCGTTTGCCATCGCGGTGGTAACTGTAAGGCATGATGATGGCGTTGCCTTCTTTATTTAAAAACGTCAGGCCGGAAATGGTTGCGGCTTTGCGCCCAAAAAACGGCACAAATACGCTGTGTTTACGCCCGTAATCCTGATCGGGGCCATACCAGAGGGATTCACCGCGGCGCAGGCCATCAATAAAACCCTGCACGTTATTTTTGTGGTAACAGGCTTTGCAGAATTTATAACGGCCGCGCATCATCACCGCGTTCATTAATGGGTTATCCAGCGGGCGGAAGGTGACGGTGAAGGGGAATACCAGATCACTTAAAAAGCCTGCCAGATCTAAAATACTGAAATGCGCGCCGGCCATAATCACACCGCGGCCGGTGGCTACTGCCGCATCGTAATGTTCTTTACCTTTTACGCTGATTTTATCGGCAAAATCCTTGTTGCTGCGAAACCAGGCGGTGCCTGAATCCAGGTAACCCTGCATAATTTCGTGGAAGGCTTCTTTGACTAACCGTTTGCGCTCTGCCGCGCTTTTTTGCGGAAAACAAATATCAATATTCACTTCGGCTATGCGCCGGCGGGATTTCGCCAGATGGTAAGTCAGAAACGCCAGGGTGCGGCTGATTTGCCACTGCGCCGCAAAAGGCAAATGGCAGGCAATAAATAAAAAACCGACAAATGCCCAGGTACCAAGATATTTAGGGTGGAAATAGGCCAGTTTTAACAGGCGCGTATCTTCACGCAGGCGAAATTCTTTTTGTTTTTTAGCCATGTTGTTTTTCCGTTGGGGCCAAAAATGAAAAAAGCCCCGCGTACGGGGCCGGGCTATGGGGCTTATTTGTGATTGATGGTATCCATATAAGCCTCAACGCCTTCTTCTACGGTTTTAAACGGCGCAGTGTAACCGGCGGCACGCAGGGCAGAGATATCCGCCTGGGTGAAGCTCTGGTAAACACCTTTTAAATGCTCAGGGAAAGGAATGTAATTTACTTTGCCTTTGCCGTGCCATTTAATCACCGAGTTGGCGATATCATTAAATGCCTGGCTGCGGCCCGTGCCGAGGTTGAAAATACCACTCACCTGCGGGTTGGCGAAGAACCACAGGTTAACACTTACCACATCACCCACATACACAAAGTCACGGCGCTGCTCGCCATTGCCATAACCATCGTAACCTTCAAATAAATTCACCACGCCTTTTTCTTTAATCTGGGTGTTGTGGTGGAAAGCCACGGAAGACATGCTGCCTTTATGCTGTTCGCGCGGGCCATATACGTTGAAATAACGGAAGCCGGCAATCTGACTTTGTGCGCTGGGTAAAATACGGCGCACATATTGGTCGAAGAGGAATTTGGAATAACCATACACGTTGAGTGGCTGCTCAAATTCACGTTCTTCTTTGAATACGCTGCCGGCACCGTATACCGAAGCACTGGAGGCGTATAAAAACGGAATTTTATGTTTCAGACAGAAGTGCAGCAGGTGTTTGGAATATTCAAAGTTATTTTCCATCATAAATTTGCCGTTCCACTCTGTGGTGGAGGAGCAGGCGCCTTCGTGGAAAATCACATCAATTTTGCCAAAATCGTAACCGCTTAAAACGCGGTTTAAAAATTCGTCTTTGTCGAGGTAATCGGCAATTTCACAATCAGCGAGGTTAACGAATTTTTTGCCGTCTTCCAGGTCATCCACCACGAGGATGTCGCTGCGGCCCTGCTGATTGAGGGTTTTAACAATATTGCTGCCGATAAAACCAGCGCCACCGGTGACGATAATCATAAATAAAACCTCAGTGGGAATGTTTTTTAATGGTGTTGATGATGTTGCTGGTGGAGCAGCCATCTTCGAAATTCAGAATTTTCACTTCACCGCCGTTGGCGACAACCTCTTTACCGCCGGCGACATCTTCCGCTTTGTAATCACCGCCTTTCACCAGCACATCAGGTAATAATTTGCTGATTAAACGCTGTGGTGTGTCTTCGCTAAAAGGCACAACCCAATCCACTGACTCCAGACCGGCGAGCACATCCATGCGGTGGTTTAATGGGTTGATGGGGCGCTCAGGGCCTTTTAAACGGCTTACGGAAGCATCGCTGTTTACCGCGACAATTAAACGGTCGCCGAGTTTTTTGGCGTTGCGTAAATAGGAAACATGGCCGGGGTGCAGAATATCAAAACAGCCGTTGGTCATGACGATACGTTCGCCATCGGCTTTGGCTTCCTGCATTAATTGCAGCAGGGCGTCTTCATCGAGAATGCCGTTATGGGCTTTTTCATCGGCGCGGATTTCACGGCGTAATTCGGCGAGGCTGACGGTGGCGGTGCCGAGTTTGGCCACCACTAAACCGGCGGCGATATTCGACATGGCGGTGGCTTCTGCGTAGGAGGCACCGGCTGCTAAGGCGGCGGCGAGCACGGAAATAACCGTATCGCCGGCACCTGTCACATCAAATACTTCGCGGGCGCTGGCCGCTAAATGAATGGGTTGCTGATCCTGCTGGAATAGGGTCATGCCTTTTTCGCTGCGGGTGACGAGCAGGGCCTGTAAATCGTAATCGGCCATTAATTTAAAGCCTTTTTCGACTAAATCCGCTTCGTCTTTGCATTTACCGGCAACCGCTTCAAATTCACTTAAATTCGGGGTGATGATGCTGGCACCGCGGTAACGGTTGAAGTCTGTGCCTTTTGGATCAACCAATACGGGTTTGCCTGCGGCGCGGGCGGCTTTAATTAAGCTTGCCACATCTTCTAAGGCACCCTTGCCGTAGTCAGACAAAACCACCACTTGGGCGTGTTTCAGCAGGTGGCTGAACTGCGCATTTAACGGTGCAAAATCGATATTGTGGAAACCCTCTTCGAAGTCGAGGCGGATCAGCTGCTGGTGGCGGCTTAAAATACGTAATTTGGTGATAGTCGGGTGGCTTGGCAGACGGGTGAAATGGCAGTGGATGCGCTCGTTGGCGAGGGTTTTATGTAATACCTCGGCGGCTTCATCCTGGCCAACAATACCGATCAGGTCGCAGTTGGCGCTCAAGCTGGCAATGTTGAGGGCCACGTTACCGGCGCCACCGGCGCGGTTTTCAATTTGCTCGACTTTAACCACTGGCACAGGTGCTTCCGGTGAAATGCGCGAAGTCGGGCCGCTCCAGTAGCGGTCCAGCATTACATCACCGAAGACCAGAACGTTCGCTTTTGAAAAATCAGGGATACGCAAAGTCATGTGCACAGCTTCGAATTATTAGCGGGCGCACATCTTACCACACTTGTTTCGCAGTGCACGGGCAGGGCGTGCGGTTGTGAACTGCGGCGGTGATGGGCCGGGTATTTGAGGCCCTCAGCGCCTTGCATCCGCTAACAGGCCTGTTCATTAGGGTGTGCAGGCCCTAAAATCCGCCGACTTATTGAGGTGTGTTATGGCCCGTTTGATTTATTCCGCTGTGTTTTGCCTGTTTTTGCCCCTGGTGCTGGTGCGTATGCTGCTGCGTTCACGCAAGGCCCCTGCTTATCGCCAGCGGTTATGGCAGCGTTTTGGCGTGGTGACAGGCCCGCTGCGCCGCGGTGGTGTGTGGTTTCACACCGTGAGTGTCGGGGAATTTCTCGCCACTGAGCCGTTAATCCGCAGTTTTATGCAGCAGCACCCGGATGTGCCCGTGACGGTTACCTGCACCACGCCAACCGGTTCAGAGCAAATACAAAAACGCCTCGGGCAGCTTGTGCAGCACAGCTATTTGCCGTGGGATATTCCGCTGTTTTTATATGTTTTTTTGTGGCGTTTTCGTCCGCGCACCCTGGTAATAGTTGAAACCGAACTCTGGCCAAACCTGGTGCATTGCAGCAAAAAAATGGGCTGCAAAGTGCTGGTGGTGAATGCGCGCCTGTCGGAGAAATCCGCCAAGGGTTATGCGCGTTTTGCCTTTATCAGTAAACCCCTGCTGGCCAAGATTGATCACCTCGCCTGCCAGGGTAAAGCCGATGCAAAACGTTTTTTGCAGCTCGGTTTTGATGCCGCAAGGCTAAGCATTGCCGGCAGTATTAAATTTGATATTGCGCCGGGTGACGATGTGTATGCCAAGGGCAAAGAGTACCGCGCCCTGTGGGGTGAACACCGCCCGGTGTGGATTATGGCCAGCACCCATGCCGGTGAAGATGACATTGCTCTGGCCGCGCAGCGCTGGTTAATACAAAAACGCCCTGATGTTTTATTGGTTCTGGTACCGCGCCATCCGGAGCGTTTTAACGATGTGGCCGCGCAGGTAACGGCCAATCAGTTCAGCCTGGCGCGGCGCAGCCAGATGCAGGATGTGAATAACAAAACCCAGGTATTGCTGGTGGACAGCATGGGTGAGCTGATGGGGTTTTATGCGGCAGCGGATATCGCCGTGCTCGGTGGCAGTTTTGTGCCTAACGGCGGGCATAATCCGCTCGAGCCTGCGGCCCTTGGCCTGCCGGTGATTATGGGGCCAAGCCAGTTTAACTTTGCGCAGATTTGCCAGCAGTTGAGCGAAGCCCATGCCCTTGCGACTGTGGATAACAGCACTGACCTTGGCAAGCAGTTAAATACCTGGTTCGAAAATGAAAACGCCCGGTCAGATACCGGGCGTAATGGTGCGGATGTGGTGAAAGCCAATCAGGGTGCCAAACAGAAGTTATTACACCTGATTGAGCAACACTCAGGGCTGTGAGTGTTGCCCGCGGGTTGCTTAACCGGAAACCTTAGTGGCTTCCAGCCAGCCATTCACTTCCTGCAGATCAGCGGGGCTCAGCAGGCCAACGGCCTGTTTGAATTTCAGCAGATCAATCACGTAATCGTAACGGGCAGTTTCGTAATCGCGCTCAGCGGCAAATACGGAACGCTGTGCCTGAAGCACTTCAACAATGTTACGGGTACCCACTTCATAACCTGTCTGGGTGGCATCCTGCGCACTGCGTGCAGAGGTGATGGCCTGTTTACGGGCCTTCACACGGGCCACATCGGCTTCCAGCTGACGGTAATAACTGCGCACCTGTAACAGGGTGCTGCGTTGTGCGCTTTCCAGATCTTTTTCTGCGGATTCACGCTCGTAATAGGCCTGTTTGCTGCTGGCGTACTGGCTGCCGGAGGTAAACAGCGGCACGCTCAGTTCCAGACCCACTGCGGTGGTGGTGATTTCTTTATCGGCATAGGTGCCGGTATCGGATTCACTGATGCTGTGGCTGGCAACCAGATCCAGGGTTGGCAGGTGATCGGCACGTTTGGCTTTGTGGTTGCTTACGGCTGCGTCACGGGCCTTAGTAGCCGCCTGAATGTTGAGGCTGTTGCTCAGGGCTTCCTGCTCCCACAGGGTGCGGTCCGCAGGGCCTGGGCCTGTCATCGGGATATCCGCTTTGAGGGCATCAAGGCTGTCATAACGTTCACCGGTCAGCTGGGCGAGGGCTTCATAGGCGATATCCAGCTGGCTCTCGGCGGCGATCAGGGTCACGGTGGCGCCATCATAAACAGCGCGGGCTTCATGCACATCGGTAATGGCAATCAGGCCCACTTTGAAACGCTGCTCGGTTTGCTCTAACTGGCGTTTCACGGCCGCTTCTTCTGCCTTGGCAGAGGCCAGGGTGGTCTGGGCGCGTAATACGTTGAAATAGGCTTCAGAGACACGTACCAGTAAATCCTGGTAAGCCATTTTATTCTGGATTTTGCCAGCTTCAGCCTGGGAAGAGGCTGCGCCGTAGGTGTACCAGCTGTTGGCGTTTAATAAAGGTTGTTTAAATTGCAGGCCATAACTGTGGCTGTTGCTGTCGGTTGTGGTGCCATCAATTTCAGTACTGGTCTGGTACATATCGGCTACAAACGCCAGGCTGGGGCCAACACCGCCGAGGGCAATGCTGCTGCTTTCCTGGGTAGCCTGGGCACTGGCGACTGCGGCAGCCAGTTGTGGATCGTTCTGCAGGGCCTGCTCGTAAACGGTTTGTAAACTGGTGGCTGAAGCGGTTAGGCTCACGGCCATGGTGGCCAGAGCTAATAAACTCTTTTTCATAGGATGATTGCCTGAAATTTCGCCAATGTGCGCCGGATTCTAGCAGAACCTGCCCCGCATAAAAGCCTATATTAGAAATTTCTAAATCAACACATTGTTGCATTTCTTAGATAGTCGGAAGTTTTTACCCATGATTAAACCAGAATTTGATGTAAACCAGGTGTACATCGAGAGCCGGGAAACCGCCTATAAGGGCTTCTTTTCTATCGAAAAAATCCGTTTACGCCATGCGCTCTTCAAGGGCGGAGAAAGCGGCCTGATGCAGCGTGAATTGTTTGAACGGGGCGAGGCGGTGGCCCTGCTATTATTTGACCCGGCCCGTGAAAGCGTAGTGCTGACGGAGCAATTCCGTATCGGCGCCCTGCAGGACGGCACCAGCCCCTGGTTGCTCGAGCTAGTGGCCGGCATGGTGGAAGAGGGTGAAAGCCCTGAGCAAGTGGCGGTGCGCGAGGCGCAGGAGGAATCCGGCTGTGTGGTGGATAAACTGCTGCCGGTCTGCCAGTACTGGGTTTCCCCCGGTGGCAGCAGTGAGCGTCTGCACGTATTTTGTGCCGGCGTGAACAGTGCAGGTATGGGCGGTATTTTTGGCCTGCAGGAAGAACATGAAGATATCAAAGTGCATGTGCTGAGCGCTGAAGATGCATTTGCAGCGGTGCGCAGTGGCCGTATAAATAATGCCGCGACTATTATTGCCCTGCAGTGGCTGCAACTTAATTATGCGAGGGTGAAAGAAGAATTATTGTGAAAAACCGCCGCCGTTATGTGCCCGACCTGAAAGAAATTTCAGGCCTGTGTGAGGCCAATTACATACGTTTGCTGCGCCTGTTGCCGGAGATGGATGCCGGCACCGGGCGGCGCTTTACCCTGTCCGGCGGGCACCATTCCCATACCCGGGTTTCCCTGGAAATTGTTGAGCAATTTAAATACACCCTGACAATTAAAGTGAGCCAGGTAAATGAGTTGTCAGCCTGGTTAAAGGCTCCGGAAATGCTGGTGCGGCTTTACCACGATGCACGTATGGCGGAAGTCATCAGTTACGACAAACAACACAGGTTCGAGGGGGTTTACCATTATCCCAATGAACAGATGCGCCTGCCGGATGAAAAACTGCAGATTAACCAGTTCCTGAGTGAGTGGTTACAACACTGCTTGGCCCATGGTGAAGCGGACATCAGCCTGAATTTTGCCCCGAATGTAACAAAATGTGACTCTCACACTGGAAGCGACTAGGCTAAAAACACTATAGTTCGCAACTTACACAAGTTTCACGTTGCCATGGACAGGCCAGGGTAAAGGTTAATGACGGGTTCGCATACATTAATTCAGGTGACAGACAGCCACCTGTTTGAGACCGAAGCGGGCAAATTGCTGGGTATGAATACCCAGAGCAGTTTAATGGCGGTGCTGGATTTAATCCGTGCTGAGCAGCCTGCGATTGATCTAATTCTTGCCACCGGCGATCTTGCCCAGGACGGTTCTGTTCTCGCTTATCAATACCTGCATGACGAGCTGGCCCGTTTTAACTGCCCCCAGCACTGGTTGCCCGGCAACCACGATGACCGCGCCAACATGCTCAAGGTGGTGTCTGCCGACAAAGAAATGTTCCCGGTGATTGATCTGGGTAACTGGCAGATCATCATGCTGGATTCCCAGGTAGTGGGTTCTGTACACGGGTGTTTTGCGGAATCTGAGCTTGCCCTGCTGGAACGCGCGTTAAGCGCCGCACCGGCAAAACATACCCTGATTACCATGCACCACCACCCCATACCGGCGGGCTGTAAATGGTTAGATACCCAGCAAATTAAAAACAGCGCGGAATTTCTGCGCATTGTGGCTGCGCATAACAATGTCAAAGCTGTGCTGTGGGGCCATGTGCACCAGGACCGTAACGAGCTGATCAAGGGTGTGCGTTATATGTCCACCCCTTCAACCTGTGTGCAGTTTGAACCTGACAGCGATGATTTCTCCGTGGATAAAGAAGCACCGGGTTACCGTAAGCTGGTGCTGAACCCCGACGGTACGGTTGAATCCCAGGTTTCGCGGGTCAGCGGTATCGACTTTGAAATTGATTACACCATCAAAGGTTATTGAGCCAATCGTCCGATAACCTTGCACCCGGCCGCCAGATTCGTATGCTAGGCATCCGATAATAACGATAATTCAGTCAGTTATGCCGCGCCGACCCGTACCCTGTTTATATCTGCATGGCTTTAACAGCAGCCCTGCTTCGCAAAAAGCGCAGCAGTTGCAGGCCTTTTACACGGCCTGCGGCGCAGCTGAATTATTGCGTATTCCCGAATTGTCGCCTTTCCCGGCGCAGGCAATTGCCCAGGCTGAGGCTGAGCTGCGCAGCATGATGGCAGCCCACGGCGGCGATGTTTTGATAATCGGCAGTTCCCTTGGTGGTTATTACGCCCGTTACCTGGCCGAGCGCCATGGGGTGCGTGCCGTGATGATTAACCCGGCGATCCGGCCCTTTGAATTATTGGCCGCGTATCTCGGTGAAAACCGTAATTTATACACAGGGGCTACGTATCAGTTGGGCCCTGAGCATATGCAGCAGTTGCTGGATATGCACATAACCGTTTTAAGCCAGCCGTTAAATTGTCTGTTATTACTGCAGACCGGCGATGAAACCCTGGATTACCGCGAGGCCAGCGCAGAATATCTGACATCACCTATGCTGGTGTCCGCCGGTGGTAATCACAGTTACGAAGATTTTACACAGCGTATTCCACTCATTCTTGAATTTGCGAAGCACAAATCATGAGTTACACAGCACAATCGATAGAGGTTCTAAGTGGCCTCGACCCGGTGCGTAAACGCCCCGGTATGTACACCGAAACCACCCGGCCAAACCACCTGGCCCAGGAGGTTATCGATAACTCAGTGGACGAAGCCTTGGCCGGCCACTGTACGGAAATTAAAGTCGAAGTATTTGCCGATGGTTCCCTCGCGGTGACGGATAACGGCCGTGGTATGCCCACGGATATTCACCCGGAACACGGTGTCAGTGGCGTGGAATTAATCCTCACCCGCCTGCACGCCGGTGGTAAATTCTCCAACGACAATTACCAGTTCTCCGGTGGTTTGCACGGCGTGGGTGTATCCGTGGTGAACGCCCTCTCCAAAGCCCTGGAAGTCACCATCCGCCGTGACGGTGGTATTTTCCGCATGGCGTTTAAAGATGGCGAAAAAGCCATTGAGCTGGAACAAATCGGCGAAACCAAAAAGAAAGACACCGGCACCACGGTGCGTTTTCTCGCCGACCCAAAATATTTTGATACACCAAAATTCTCTATTTCCCGTTTAAAACATGTATTACGCGCTAAAGCGGTTTTATGCCCGGGCCTGAAAATCGAATTTATTAACCACGGCAACCCGGAAGATAATATCGACTGGTATTACGAAGACGGGCTGGTGGATTATTTAACCGAAGCTACCCGTGGTTTTGATGTGCTGCCGCCTGAACCTTTTACCGGCAGCATGAAGGGCAAAACCGAAGCCGCCGACTGGGCCGTGCAATGGTTGCCCGAAGGCGGTGAATTACTGCAGGAAAGTTACGTTAACTTAATTCCCACCGCGCAACACGGTACCCATGTGAACGGTCTGCGCACCGGTTTATTGGAAGCCACCCGTGAATTTTGCGAATTCCGTAATTTATTACCCCGCGGCGTGAAATTAACTCCCGATGACGTATGGGATAAATGCGCGTTTGTATTATCTGCCAAAATGGCTGACCCGCAATTCTCCGGTCAAACCAAAGAAAAACTCTCCTCCCGTGAAGCGGCGGCATTTACTTCCGGCATTATTAAAGATGCCTTCAGTCTGTGGTTAAACGAACACCCAAGTCTCGGCGAACAAATTGCCGAAATGGTCATTAATAATGCCCAGCGCCGGTTGCGCAACGCCAAAAAAGTGGTGCGTAAAAAAGTATCCCAGGGTCCGGCACTGCCCGGCAAACTGGCGGATTGCTCCAGCACTGAATTATCCCGCACTGAATTATTTTTAGTGGAAGGTGACTCTGCGGGTGGTTCGGCCAAACAGGCCCGTGAGCGTGAATTCCAGGCGATCATGCCCCTGCGCGGTAAAATTCTGAACGCCTGGGAAGTGGAATCAACAGAGGTATTAGGCTCCCAGGAAATACACGATATTTCCGTGGCTCTGGGTGTTGACCCGGGTTCAGCTGATCTGGACGGCCTGCGCTATGGCAAAATTTGTATTCTCGCCGATGCGGACTCCGACGGTTTACACATAGCGACGTTATTGTGTGCGTTATTCGTTAAACATTTCCGCCCCGTGGTGGAACGCGGCCACGTATTTGTGGCCATGCCGCCACTGTACCGGATTGATGTGGGCAAGGATGTGTATTACGCCCTGGATGAAGCCGAGCGTGTCGGTATTCTGGAACGCATCGAAGCGGAAAAGAAAAAAGGCAAAATTAACGTACAGCGTTTTAAAGGTCTGGGTGAAATGAACCCGCTGCAATTGCGTGAAACCACCATGGCACCGGATACCCGCCGCCTGGTGCAATTAACCATTGATGACGATGCAGCCACGGATGAAACCCTGGATATGCTGCTCGCTAAAAAACGCGCCGCGGACCGTAAATCCTGGCTGGAAGACAAGGGCAACCTGGTTGAGCTGTAAGCTCCCGTTTTGAACAACCGGCCGCGCAGTTAACGGGCGCGGCTGCCGGAGAGAATATGAACGATATTGTTATTGGTGAAGACGGTTTAGAACGTCAGTCACTGCGCGATTACACCGAAAAAGCGTATTTGAATTATTCCATGTACGTTATTTTGGACCGCGCCCTGCCACACATTGGTGATGGTTTAAAACCCGTGCAGCGCCGCATTATTTATGCGATGAGCGAGCTGGGTTTAAAAGCCGGTGCCAAATATAAAAAATCCGCACGTACCGTGGGTGATGTGATAGGTAAATTCCACCCGCACGGTGACAGCGCCTGTTATGAAGCCATGGTATTAATGGCGCAGCCATTTTCTTACCGTTACCCGCTGGTGGATGGCCAGGGCAACTGGGGTTCGCCGGATGATCCAAAATCCTTCGCGGCAATGCGTTATACCGAATCCAAATTAACCGCCTTCAGTGATGTGCTGTTAGCCGAAACCGATATGGGCACGGTGGATTGGGCGCCCAACTTCGACGGTACCTTAGAAGAGCCAACCATTTTACCGGCGCGTTTACCCGCTATTTTATTAAACGGCACTATGGGTATTGCGGTAGGTATGGCGACGGATATTCCGCCCCATAACTTGCGTGAAGTGGCCAACGCCTGTATCCATTTGCTGGATAACCCCGAAGCCAGCCTGCAGGAATTAATTGAATTTGTGCCCGGCCCGGATTATCCGACCGATGCGGAAATTATTACCCCACGCAATGAATTAGCCAAAATTTATGAAACTGGCCGCGGCAGCGTGCGTATGCGCGCCACCTATGTGGTGGAAGATGGCGACATTATTATTAATGCCCTGCCACACCAGACTTCCGGTGCCAAAGTGCTGGAGCAAATCGCTGACCAGATGCAGAAGAAAAAACTGCCGATGGTTACCGATTTACGCGATGAATCTGACCACGAAAACCCCACCCGTCTGGTGATTGTGCCCAAGGCTGGTAAGGTGGACCGCGAACAGATTATGAACCACCTGTTTGCCACCACGGATTTAGAGCGCACCTACCGCGTCAACCTGAATATGATTGGCCTGGATGCACGTCCGCGGGTGAAAAACCTCTCGGAAATCCTCAATGAATGGCTGGAATACCGTACAAATACCGTGCGCCGCCGTCTGCAGTTCCGTTTGGATAAAGTGCTGGCACGCCTGCATATCCTTGATGGTTTATTGGTGGCGTTTTTAAATATCGACGAAGTGATCGCGATTATCCGCCACGAAGAAGAACCCAAGCTGGAATTAATCAAACGCTTTGGTTTGACCGAAATCCAGGCGGAAGCCATTTTAGAATTAAAATTACGCCACTTAGCCAAACTCGAAGAAATGCGTATCCGTGGTGAGCAGGATGAACTTGCCGCCGAGCGCGACATGCTGGAAAAAACCTTAGGTTCTGAGCGCCGCTTAAAAACCCTGGTGAAAAAAGAATTAACCGCCGATGCCGAAAAATACGGTGACGAGCGTCGCTCGCCTATCGTGACCCGTGGTGAAGCCCAGGCCCTGAGTGAAACCGAAATTGTCGGCACAGAACCGGTAACTGTGGTGCTGTCCAGCAAGGGCTGGATTCGCGCAGCTAAAGGCCATGAGGTGGATGCCACCGGCCTGCAATATAAATCCGGTGATGAGTTCTTCTTAAAAGCGGAAGCTAAATCGAACCAGCAGGTGGTATTCCTCGATACCACAGGCCGCTCCTACAGCTTGCCGATTATTGCCCTGCCGGGTGCGCGTGGTTATGGTGAACCCGTTACCGGTAAACTCAGTATGCCTGATGGTGCATCACTTGCCGCCATGTTAGTGGGTGAAGAAAAAGATAATTATTTAATTGGCTCCGATGCGGGTTATGGTTTTATTACCAGCTACGCAGAAATGCTCTCCAAAACCAAAACCGGTAAGGCCCTGTTAAATGCCCCTGACGGTGCGCATATTCATCAGCCGAGCAAAGTGATGGATATGGCAAATGATTGGGTTGTGGCCATGTCTAACGAAGGGCGCCTGTTGGTTTTCCCTGCCGCGGATTTACCTGTTTTAGGTAAAGGCAAGGGCAACAAAATTATGGGCCTGGGTACCACAGGTGAAGAAAAACTGGTGGGGCTGTCATTGATGGCCAAAGGCGACAGTCTGGTGATTCATGCCGGCAAACGTCATTTAACCCTGAAATTCGCCGACCTTGAGCATTATCAGGGCGAGCGTGGCCGCCGTGGTAATAAACTGCCCCGTGGTTTCCAGAGTGTGGACCGTATTGAAGTGCAGCGCGCTTCATAAGACACGCTTGCTGTAAAAAAGCCCGGTTCGCCGGGCTTTTTATTTGCTCTGGAAAAAATACGACAAATTGTTTAAAGTCGCTGCCTGAATAAACACGAACAAAAGGGGCAGGGATGTCTAATCATTTCGCAGTGGTGTACCTCGGGCAATTAATGCCGGACGCCGATATTAATCATGCCGTTGATCAATTAGTAAAATTATTCAACAGCAACGAAAAAACCATTCGCGCATTATTAAATTCACAGCGCGCCATCGTAAAAGGTGGTTTAACCCACATGCAGGCTGAGTTATATCAGGAACGCCTCGCGCAGTGTGGTGTGCAAGTTGTTGTGGAAGAAATTCAGCCGGAAGCCGTCGAACCTCTAACGCCAGCCGCGCAAGAATCTGTGGTTACACATTCTGCATTTGAACCTGTGATGGCGGCTCCTTTATCTGCCCACCGTGACAGCGATTCTGAAAAGTTATACAGCAAGGCCAAAGCCGAAGAGCAGGCCCAGCGTGATCTCACGATTGAGGTAAAAGCTTTCAGTTTTACCGGCAATGGCAGTGAATATTTCCGTATCTGGATTGTGAACGTACTGCTCACCATTGTGACCCTGGGTATTTATGGCCCTTGGGCCAAGGTGCGTAACCATCAGTATTTTTATAATAACCTGTGGCTGGATAACGATAACTTCCAGTACCACGCCAGCCCGATTGCTATTTTAAAAGGTCGTTTGCTCGCCCTGGCGGTATTGGCACTGTGGTTTTTTGCCAGCCATTTCTTCGCACCACTGACGTTTATTATGGTGCTGGCATATATCGCGGTTTTACCCTGGATTGTTATCCGTGGCATTCGTTTTAATGCCCTGAACAGTTCTTACCGCAATATTCGTTTTAATTACAATGCCAGCTACGGCGAAGCTGTGATGGCTGTATATGTATGGCCCATCGCCAGTATGTTGAGTGTTGGTCTGCTGGTGCCGTTTGCGATGCGTAAAATGGATAGCATGCTGCTTAATAATGCCGTGTTCGGACAAAGTAAATTTAAATTCGAATGTAAGGTCGGTGAGTATTACACCCTGTTTTTAATTTTTATCGCCATTGTGGTTACCGGTGGTGTGGTGGGCGGTATTCTCAGTGCCTTGGTCAGCCCTCTGTTGCTTGGTTTGTCCATGATGCTGGCCTACGGCATTGGCATTGCCTATTTCATGTCGGCCCATTTAAATCTGCGTTTCAGCAAAACCAGCCTGGAGCAGCACACCTTCTCTGCGGATTTTGAGCCCAAAGGCATGATTGGCCTTTACCTGAAAAATACCCTGTTAATAATGCTGACCTTAGGTCTGTATTATCCAGCAGCACAGGTGAATGTGGCGCGTTACAAAGCAGAGCATATTCATCTGGTGGCTGAAGGTTCACTGGATAATTTTGTTGCCGGTGAAGCGCAGCAACAATCTGCAGTGGCCGATGAGCTGGGTAATGCCCTGGACGTTGACGTCTCGTTTGTATGATTTTAAACGGGCGTTTTTTCGCCGGGCAATCCTCACAGGTGGTGGAAACCACCTGTGACACGGATGACCTTGGGAATGTGCAATTCCGCCATTTACCCGGCCAGCATTTCAACTTGCGTGATGCGCACTTCAGCCCCGCCATGGGGCAACATCCACGGCAAATTACCTTTGCCGACGGCAGCATGTTTCAAAGCCGTGATCTCGCCGCCCTGGCGCAACTCGAAAAACAATTCGCAAAAAAAACCGGCGTGATGACATTAGTGGATAAAATAGAATCCTACTGGCGTTGGGTTTTGTTATCCGTTGTCAGCCTGGTGGTGTGCACGGTTTTGTTTTTTAAGTTTGCATTGCCGGCGCTAAGCAGCCTGATTGCCAATCAGCTACCCCTTACTGTTGATCGTCAGCTCGGCCAGCAAATGCAAAGCTCGCTGGATGAATGGCCCCTTGCTGCAAGTGAAATTCCACAGGATGAACAGGCCCGCTTAAGCGCGTTATTTGCCCCTTATCTGCAAAATGATGCAGGTTTCGAATATAAAATTTTGTTCCGCAAATTTGCCCTTGGCCCCAATGCGTTCGCTTTGCCCGATGGCAGCATTATTTTTTGCGATGATTTAATTCATCTTGCACAAAATGATGAGCAGCTCATTGCAGTGTTGCAGCATGAGATGGGGCATGTGCAGGCGCGGCATAGTTTGCGTGGCATTATCCAGAGCAGTTTTGTGTACTGGCTGTTGCTGATTTATAGCGGTGATGTCTCCATGGTGAGCGAGTCAGTAGCGGCTTTGCCCTATATGCTGATGAACCTTTCCTACTCACGGGCCATGGAAACCGAAGCAGATGAATTGGCCATCAGACATTTACAGGCCAACGGCATTGCGGTGCATAACCTTGCCGATATATTGCAGCGACTGGAAAATGCCGATGAACTGCTAGAAGAAAAAGAGGTTAAACAGACACAGCAGGGAGATAAAACAAAATCCCGCTGGCTGGATTATATCTCGACCCATCCGGCAACCGATGAGCGTATCAAACACATACAACAACTTGCCGCCGATGGGGTTAAGTAAACAAACAGCTTTGACCACTGTTGTGCCGCAGTTCGAAACTAAAAAGCGTTGAATGAAGAAATTTCATTCAACGCTTTTTTATTTGTAACGATTTATCACGGCGTTAACTCAGAACACTCAATGCGAACTTGCTGCGCCGGTTTTTTAAAGCGCCATAGCCCGCAGTCAGCATGGATGCTGACAAAGCGCCGGCGAAGCAGGGCATGGATGCCCCATGGCGCGTGGGCGTAATGGCGCGTGTAAAAAACTGGAAACAAGCAGCAGTGTGAGCGAAGGAAGGGTCTGGGAAGTCTCTTCCCAGAAAAAGAAAAACTGGTTTAATTGGCGATCGCAGCATTACAAAGATTCTTTCTTGGGGGTCTTATACCCGTGCCGGGCATAGACCCTCAGCGTTCATTTTGTGCCCATCACAAACAGCGGTTACATCTGGTCAATCTAAAAAAACAGGGCCTCAAATGAGGCCCTTTTTTTGGATGAAAAATTGTGGGGCGGCAGTGGCCTAAGCTGCCTTTTTTATTACCGGTTCAGCGATAAATAATCAGGCAAACCAGTGACGGGTGCGGTTGGCAAAATACACCAGGGACAACATCACCGGTACTTCCACAAGCACACCCACTACCGTGGCAAGGGCTGCACCGCTGTGTAAACCAAACAGGGAAATCGCCACGGCCACTGCCAGTTCAAAGAAATTACTGGTGCCAATCATGCTCGCCGGGGCGGCAATATTGTGCGGTAACTTCAGCCATTTGGCGGCCATATAAGCAATGGCAAAAATACCGTAGGTCTGAATTAACAGCGGAATGGCGATCAGGCCGATAACTTCTGGTTTTTCTAATATGGTATTGGCCTGGAAGGCAAACAATAATACTACTGTGCTGATTAAACCGAGAATCGACCAGGGTTTTAATGCCGCAACAAAATTCTGCAGGCGTGCATGGTTATCGGCTTTATCGAGCAATTTACGGGTCACAATGCCAGCGCCAAGGGGCAGAATGACATACAGTAATACTGACCATAACAGGGTTTGCCAGGGCACGGTAATATCACTCATGCCGAGTAAAAATGCAGTCAGCGGCGCAAAGGCAAACACCATAATGATGTCGTTTACCGAAACCTGCACCAGGGTGTAAGCCGCATCGCCTTTGGTTAACTGGCTCCATACAAATACCATTGCGGTGCACGGGGCTACGCCCAATAAAATCATGCCGGCGATATATTCACTGGCGCTTTGTGCATCAACCCAGCTGGCAAATAATACTTCAAAAAATAACCAGCCAAGTGCGGCCATGGTGAAGGGTTTGATTAACCAGTTGATGACCAGGGTTAACATCAGGCCCTTAGGTTTTTTGCTGGCATCTTTAATACTGGCAAAATCAATCTGAATCATCATGGGGTAAATCATTACCCAGATCAGCACGGCCACGGGGATATTCACGTGGGCAATTTCCAGTGCGGCGATGGCCGCAAATAATTCAGGTAAGCTATTACCGAGTAAAACCCCGGCGATAATTGCAAGGCCCACCCATACAGATAAATAACGTTCAAAAATCCCCATTTTTTATACCTTAATAAACACGGCTGAGTTGTTGCATTAAATCCTGCAGGTCGTCGCGGCTGAGGGTGTCAGGGTGCGCGGCCTGCAGCTGTAACAGACGTTTTTCGATAATCGCCATTACACTGAAAAAAGCAGCGCGTATTTCATCTTCGCTGCCGCTTAATTTGGAGGGATCATTCAGGCCCCAGTGCACCTTGAGGCTTTTGCCAAACCATACCGGGCAGGTTTCACCGGCGGCGCTGTCACATACGGTAATGACCACGTCAGGTACAAAATCTTCTAACTCATCCCAGCTCTGGCTTTTTAAACCCGCGGTATTGATGCCTTTTTCGGCAAGATATTTCAGTGAAAGCGGGTGCACCACGCCGGCGGGCTGGCTGCCGGCGCTGGCCGCGATTAATGTGCCTGCGCCAATATGGTTACAGATGGCTTCGCTTAAAATGCTGCGGCAGCGGTTATGGGTACAGATAAATAATAATTTCATGTTTTATTTAACCGGGTTGGATTCAACAAATTAACAGCAGCTTTTCGCCGGGCGGTTTTCCATCGTGCATAAACGCGCCTGGGCGGCATGTAAAAAAGCAGGGTTTGCAGCGGCGCTGTCCTGCAGCACCTTGTGGCACCAAGCGGGCAGTTGCGTATGTAACTGGTAATACACCCACAGGCCGCTGCGCCGGTCGCTGACCAAACCCGCGCTGCGCAGTTGGGCCAGGTGGCGGGAGATTTTGGGCTGGCTGTCATCTATGGCGGCTACCAGTTCACACACACATAGCTCCCCCTGCCCGGCGAGTAATAACAGGCATAACAGGCGGGTTTCATCGGCCAGATTTTTAAAAAAACTGACCGGGTCGAGGCTATTTTGTGCCCCCGGGTTTGTGTTCAGTACGGCTTCTGACATAGGGCCTCCTTGTGCGCGCGGCACTATATATGAAAAACCATATATATGGAATGGCGCATATGGTTGGGCTGGCTCGGGCGGCGGGGCCATGGCACACTGCGCCCTCCGAGGAGTAAGGTTCCCTATCCATGCAAATCAGCAAAGCTATTCCCACCAATGTCATCACAGGGTTCCTGGGGGTGGGCAAAACCACCGTCATTAACAGTTTGCTGGCCAATAAACCCGCCGGGGAAAAATGGGCTGTGCTGGTCAACGAATTTGGTGAAATCGGCGTGGATGGCAGCCTGCTGGAAAATAACCAAACAGGTGAGGGGGAAATCAGCATCCGTGAAGTGCCGGGCGGCTGTATGTGCTGTGCGGCGGGCCTGCCCATGCAAGTGGCATTAAATCAGTTAATTGCCAAAACCAAACCCGACCATTTAATTATTGAACCCACCGGCCTTGGCCACCCGGCGGAAATTCTCGCCGCATTAAGTCAGCCATTTTTCCGCAGTGTAATCGATATTAAAGCCACCTTATGCCTGGTGGATGCACGTAAGGTCAGCGATGAGCGTTACCGTGAGCACCCGGTATTTCAGCAGCAATTGCAGGTGGCGGATATTATTGTGGCGAGTAAAACCGATTTATACGGCGCAGCGGATATTGAACAATTAAAAACCTATCTTGCCCTGCTCGGCTTAGAAGATGTGCCGGTTTATGGTCAGCAGCAAGGCAAACTGGATGTTAACTGGCTGGCGCAGCATAGTGCATTTAAAACACCCGCCAAGCCATTGCGCATGGGTTTAACTGTGCAGCCTCACCATCCCATGGAAAATACACCGGGGGATTTACCCGCTGCCGGTTATGAAGAAAAAACCCGTCAGGCCGATGGATTTATCAGTATCGGCTGGCGCATCAGTGCGCAGCAGATATTTAACCGCGAAAAAATTCTGCAATTATTTGCGCGCATTGCCGCGGTGCGCGCTAAAGCGGTGATGCATTGTGAGCAGGGTTATATCGCATTCAATCAGGTGGATGGTATTACCAGTGAATTGAATGTGGATGCAAAACCCGACTCGCGTATTGAATTTATTGTGCCGGAAGATGCGGCACTGCCCGGTTGGGTGGATATTCAGGCTTGTCTGAAAATATAAAATACCGGCAGGGCGGATACCCCTGCAGTGATGCGCATGCAATGCAGCAAGTTTTCAGATATTCCACAACTACAAACGTATTACGCATTGCGTCCTGATAAACAACTCATTAACCTGCACCTCAGCCAAAAATATCAGGTGTTACGGAGTTGTACATCATGGACGCAGTCGCCATCGCGCAGGAAAAATTAGACGATTTTATTAACCGCTGGAAACAAGGCGGTGGCACCGAGCGGGCAAACTACCAGCTGTTTTTAATGGAACTGTGCGAGCTGCTGGCCTTACCCAAGGCCGACCCCGC
This sequence comes from Oceanospirillaceae bacterium, assembly GCA_024234265.1. GTDB lineage: Bacteria > Pseudomonadota > Gammaproteobacteria > Pseudomonadales > Oceanobacteraceae > JACKOM01. Next base: position 21,454 of record JACKOM010000004.1, on the reverse strand, counting down.
CGGCGACGATACCCGCGATAACGCCTATGTGTTTGAACGCCGGGTCATCATCAAAAAATCCGACGGCAGCGAAAACAACGGTTTTATCGACCTCTACAAGCGCGACTGTTTTGTGCTGGAAGCCAAACAAAGCGGCCTGAAAATGGAATCATCCGGCTGGGACAAAGCCATGCTGCGCGCCCATAACCAGGCCGACCAGTACGCCCGCGCTCTGCCCGCCGATGAAGGCCGCCCACCCTTTATTATTGTCACCGACGTTGGCCGAAGCATTGAGCTGTACTCCGAGTTCAGCCGCTCGGGTGCCACCTACACGCCCTACCCGGACGCCCGCAACCACCGCATCAGCCTGCAGGATTTACGCAAGCCGGAAATTCAGGAGCGCCTACGCGCCGTCTGGTTAAACCCGCTCAGCCTCGACCCCAGCCGTCGTTCGGCCAAAGTCACCCGCGACATTGCCGACCAGCTGGCCAAGCTGGCTAAATCATTAGAAGCCAGCGGTTATGAGCCGCAACTGGTGGCAGACTTTTTAATGCGTGCGCTGTTTACCATGTTCTCGGAAGACGTGGGTCTGCTGCCTGAACGCAGTTTTACTGAGTTATTGGAAGAATTAAAAAATACCCCCGATGTGTTTGCCCCTATGCTGGAGCAACTGTGGCAAACCATGAACAGCGGCGGTTTTTCACCTATTTTGAGAAAAACCATACTGAAATTTAACGGCGGCCTGTTTGCCAGTGCCCACGCCATCCCATTAAACCGCGATCAGTTGGAATTGTTATTAAACGCCGCCAAAGCCGACTGGCGTTATGTGGAACCGGCCATTTTCGGCACCCTGCTGGAACGCGCCTTAAACCCGCGCGAACGCCACAAATTAGGCGCGCACTACACGCCCCGCGCCTATGTGGAACGGCTGGTACTGCCCACCATTATTGAGCCTTTGCGCGCCGAATGGCAGGAAACCCAGACCGCCGCCTTAACCTACGAACAGCAAGGCAAACACAAAGACGCAGTAGCCGAAGTGCGCGCCTTTCATAAACACCTGTGTGATATCCGCGTGCTCGACCCGGCCTGCGGCAGCGGCAACTTTTTGTACGTTACGCTGGAACACATGAAGCGTCTCGAAGGTGAAGTGCTTAACCTGCTGCACGACTTAGGCGAGTCACAGGGCCTGCTGGAACTGGAAGGTGTGACCGTAGACCCGCACCAGTTTTTAGGCCTGGAAATTAACCCACGCGCCTCACGCATTGCCGAAATGGTGCTGTGGATTGGTTACCTGCAATGGCACTTCCGCACCCATGGCAAAGTAAACCCGCCCGAACCTGTGCTGCGCGATTTCCACAATATCGAAAACCGCGATGCGTTAATTACTTACGACCAACAGCAAGTGATTACCAACGACGCTGGCATTCCGCAAACCCGCTGGGATGGCATCACCTACAAACCCAGCCCCATTACCGGCGAACCTGTTCCGGACGAAAGCGCACAGGTAGAGCAATACCGCTATATCAACCCGCGCAAGGCCGAGTGGCCACAGGCCGATTATATTGTCGGCAACCCGCCGTTTATTGGTGCCTCCACCATGCGCCGCGCCCTGGGCGATGGTTATGTCGATGCCGTGCGCAATACTTGGAAAGAATTGCCAGAATCGGCCGACTTTGTGATGCACTGGTGGCATATCGCTGCCGAAACCGTGCGCGCAGGCGCGGCAAAACAATTTGGCTTTATTACCACCAACTCGATTAAACAAACCTTTAACCGCCGGGTGGTACAAGCCCAGCTGGAAGCGAAAAATCCGCTGACATTAGCCTTTGCCATTCCCGATCACCCCTGGGTGGATGCCGCCGATGGTGCCGCGGTGCGTATTGCCATGACCACAGGTTCATCCTCTGCGGCACCAGGGCGTTTATTACAGGTTCGGGAAGAAAGCGCTGCTGAGAATGCGCAAGATGAAATTGAAGTCAAACTGGCAGAACAGCAGGGCGTTCTATTTGCGGATCTAAAAACGGGGGCAAATGTTGCTGCTGCGAAACCACTTTTGGCATGTCAAAACATTAGTCAGCGAGGATTTGAGTTAGGCAATGCGGGCTTTATAGTTACCGACGCAGACATTCGTGAAAACGGGTTAGATAAGTTCAGAAGTAATACGTATCCACTGCCACTAAGAGAGTATCGTAATGGTAGAGATTTAACTGACAAGCCGAGAATGGTAAAAGTTATTGATTTGCATGGTCTTTCAGAAGACGAAGTGTTAAAAAAATTTCCCGAAATATTCCAGTGGTTAATGGCGCGAGTTAAACCGGAGCGCATTCTGAATCGAGACATTCGTTTACAAAAATATTGGTGGCTGCACAGACGATCAAGAACAGATCTTAGGTTAATGCTAGATGGCTTGCCTCGCTATATCGCCACTGTTGAAACCATGAAACACCGCATTTTTCAGTTTTTGTCGATGGATATTCTGCCGGACAACAAACTGGTCAATATCGCGCTGGACGATGCCAGCAAGCTCGGCATTGTCAGCAGTCGCCTGCACACCCTGTGGGCCCTGGCAGCGGGTAGTCGCTTAGGCGTAGGTAACGATTCTGTTTATGTAAAAACAACCTGCTTCGAAACCTTCCCATTCCCCGACGCCACCCCGGAACAGCAGGAAAAAATCCGCACCCTGGCCGAGCGTTTAGACGCCCACCGCAAACAACAGCAAGCGCAATTTCCGGAATTAACTTTAACCGGTATGTACAACGTGCTGGAAAAAATCCGCTCCGGTGACGTGCTCACCGATAAGGAAAAAGTGATTCACCAACAAGGCCTGGTATCGGTACTGCGGGAAATTCACGATGAACTCGACCGCGCGGTATTTGCCGCCTACGGCTGGGACGATCTGGCGGATAAATTGGTTGGTTTGCCCGGTGCCACCACACCACTGCCGGATAAACCAGACGTACAGGCCGCCGCCGAAGAAGAACTATTGCAGCGTTTGGTCGCACTCAATGCCCAGCGCGCCGCCGAAGAAGCCAACGGCTATATCCGCTGGCTGCGCCCTGAGTATCAAAACCCAAATCAAAATCAGCAAACCGGCAGTGCAACAGCGCCGCAACAGACCGAAGCCGATCTGGCGATAGACGATAACGATACCCCGGTGGAAAAAACCAAAGCGGCGAAAAAACCGGCCTGGCCAAAGAATATGCGCGAGCAGGTGGCGGCAGTACGCGCGGCACTGGCGATTGGCGACCTGTCTGCCACCGCCATCGCCCAGCAATTTAATGGCAAAGCCGAAAAGCATGTGGAGTCTGTTTTGGCCGCACTGGAGGAGTTGGGTATCGTGGTACAGGAACAGGGAATTTACCGCTTGTTGGGTTAATTTTAGAAAACCTGCTGCTAATGGCAGCAGGTTTTTTATCCGTATTATTCTTTGTTACGACGCCTTACGCTGCTCGGTTTTTTCCACATCCAGAATTTCAACCTGAGTTTCTTTTTCTTTGCCAGGTTTATACACACCGGCAATCAGTTTACCAATTAAACCCGCTTTAAAGCCTAATATACGGCTGGCGGTTAATACCCCGCCCATGAGTGCGCCACCCACCCCGGCGGTGACAATATCGGCACCGGTTAAATACAGGTTTTTGATGGGGGTCTGGCTGTGTAACCAGTGTTGTTTAAAACGCTCCACGCTGTGGTCTATGCCGTAAATTTCCCCTTCCATATTCCACTGGAACCATTCGGTGGAAAGTGGCGTGGATAATTCGACAAAATCCAGGGCATCACGCAGTTGCGGATGGTGTTTGTATAACTGCTCCAATAAAACTTGGGTAATTTCTGCTTTAAAGGCTTCGTAATCGGCGCCACGTTTATTCCAGGTACTGCCTTTCCATTTTTCAAACCATTGCGGGAAGGTCGGCGCAACAATTTCGACCGTGCTTTTATTGGGGTAACGTTGATTCCACTCGGGGTCTTTGGCGGAGGGGAATGAAATATACACCACGGGGAAATCCAGCCCGGGGGAATCCATAAAACTCTGCACGTTAGTATCGTGGTTAAAATCCGGATATAACCAGTAGTTGGTTTTGGGGATATTCAGGGTTTTGGCATCGCCTTTAAAACCCGCATAAATACACACGTGGGAAGCCGAAAGTTTAGTTTTGGGCAGCAGGTTTTTGAGTTTGTGTTGCTGCTGCACTTTGTCATTTAACAGGCGCGCATAGGTCGGCCATAAACCTGCGTTACTGATGATTTTATTGGCATAAATTTCATGGCCGTCTTTGGCAAGGCGCACACCGTATGCCTTGTTATTTTTCACCAGTATTTCTTCCACACCCGCATAGGTAAATACATGGCCACCGGCGGCTTCAATCACCGGGATAATATGCTTGGCAATGCTGATGGAGCCGCCCACCGGGTAATTACCGCCGGTAATATAATGTTTGGCCACCATGGCATGCATCATAAACGCGGCTTGGGCGGGTGGCAGGCCATAATCCCCCCACTGGGCGGTTAATACGCCGATGAGTTTTTCGTTTTTGGTGAGGCCTTCAAGCACCTCGCGGGTGGTTTTGAAAAAATAATCCGGCAAAAAATACGGGCGTAATTTGTTATACAAAATGCCGAGGGGGCGGGGCAGGGCCTGGCCTGCAAAAAACTTTGGCACCTTGGCGCTGACCTCGGAAATTAAATCCACGTATTGGTCGATGGCGGCGCTTTCGTCGGGGAAGTGTTTTTTGATTTCAGTTTTAAAATTGTCGCGCCCGGCTAAATAACGGAATGGCTGGCCGTCGATCACCACGTGGTCGTAGTGCTCATCCATTTCTGCCCATTGCAGTTTGCTGTCGCTGATCACATCAAATACACGGCGGATCATGGACCAGGGTTTGTGCACCTCACCTATGTAATGCACCCCGACGTCCCACTCGTAACCTTCGCGCTCGTAGGTGTGGGTATAACCCCCGGCTGTGTAGTGTTGTTCGAGCACACAGACTTTCTGCCCGGCTTTGGCGAGCAGGGCCGCGCAGCACAGGCCGCCTATGCCGGAGCCAATCACAATGGCGTCGTAGTGGGGCAGGGCTTTGCTGGCGCGGAAACGGGTGCCGGTGCGTTGCATAGGGTTTCTCCCGGGTTGTTATTGTTATGCAAGTTTTTGCATAATGGGCCGCTTGTTTTAAGAATGCAACTTTTTGCATATGCCATTAGAATAGCGGCTTCTTTTTGATCGGGTGTTTTATGTCCCTGCGTTACGCCATCCTCACCCTGCTGGCCACTGAGCCGGCCAGCGGTTATGACATCGTTAAACACTTCCGTGAAACCTTAGGTTATTTCTGGAATGCCAAACATCAGCAGGTCTACCAGGAGCTGAAAAAGCTCAGTGAAGACGGCAATGTGCTGGTGGAAAATCAGGGGCAGGAGGATAAACCGGATAAAAAGAATTACCGCTTAAGCGCTGCGGGCCTGGCGGAGTTACAACAATGGCTGGCGGGCAGTGTGCCGCCGAATAAGATCAACGATGCCCTGCTGGTGAAGCTCTACGCCGGGCAGTTTACCGATGTGGCTAACTTAAAGGCGGAAATGCACAGCCACCGCCAGACCCATGAAAACACTCTGCAGGCCCTGCTTGCCACCGAGCAGCGTTACCGCAAGTTAACGCCCGCCGAACAGGCCCATCACCAGTTGCCTTACCTGACGTTACGCCGCGGCATTTTGGGGGAACAGGCCTGGCTGGCCTGGGCGGATGAAGTGATGCAGGTGCTGGATGAGCAGGACGCTCGAAGCTAGAAGCTGGAAGCAGCCACAAAGGTTTTGTTCACCTGCGTTTGCGGGTACAATGCCGCCACTTTTTTTGTTCTTTAACACGGGTTAGGCCATGCGCTGTCCATTTTGCGGTGAGCAGGATACCAAGGTAATCGATTCGCGCCTCGTCGCGGATGGTGATCAGGTGCGTCGTCGGCGTGAGTGCCAGGCCTGTAATGAACGTTTTACTACCTTCGAAAGCGCTGAGCTGGTGATGCCGCGGGTGGTTAAAAACGACGGTACCCGTGTTCCCTTCGATGAGCAAAAACTGCGCGCCGGTATGATGCGCGCCCTTGAAAAACGCCCCGTGAGTGTTGAAGCCGTGGAAGCTGCCATCAGCCGCATCCAGGCCCGTTTACGCGCCACCGGCGAGCGTGAAGTTAAAAGCCTGCAGGTCGGTGAAGAAGTCATGCGCGAACTGCGTGATTTAGACGAAGTGGCCTACGTGCGTTTTGCTTCCGTATACCGCTCGTTCAAAGACCTCGAAGAATTCCGCGCTGAAATTGAGCGCATTGCCAAACCCAAGCCCGAACCCGTATGAGCCAACACGCCGTTTACATGGCCCGCGCCATCGCGCTGGCCAAACAGGGTTTATACAGCACAGCGCCTAATCCGCGCGTGGGCTGTGTGCTGGTGAAAGATGGCCGCATTGTCGGTGAAGGTTTCCATGTGCGTGCCGGTGAAGGCCATGCCGAAGTCAACGCCCTGCGTGCCGCCGCTGAGCAGGCCCGTGGTGCAACGGCCTATGTCACCTTAGAGCCGTGCAGCCATTTCGGGCGCACCCCGCCCTGTGCCGATGGCCTGATTAACGCGGGTGTGAGCGAAGTTATCTGCGCCATGCAGGACCCCAACCCCCTGGTGGCGGGCAATGGTTTTAACAAATTACGCGCCGCAGGCATCACAGTGCACAGCGGCGTGCTGGAAGAGCAGGCCCGCGCCCTGAACCCCGGTTTTATCAAACGCATGCAAACCGGCCTGCCGTTTGTGCGTATTAAAATGGCTTCGAGTTTGGATGGCCGCACCGCCATGCAAAGCGGCGAAAGCCAGTGGATTACCGGCCCCGCCGCCCGCGCCGACGTGCAGAAATTACGCGCGCGCAGCTCGGCGATTATCTGCGGTGTCGACAGTGTGCTGCTGGATGATCCGGCCCTGACGGTGCGGGCTGTCGAATTAAAATTGTCTGCCGAAGAGGCTGCCCCCGCCCAGCAACCCCTGCGTGTGGTGCTCGATAGTCAGGGGCGTATGCCCGCATCGGCTAAACTGTTAGATCAGCCGGGTCAGACCCTGCTGGTGGGCATTGTGGGCCGTGAATATGCGCCTATCGCCAATGCCGAGCGTATCTGCCTGGCGGCAGACGCCAATGGCCGGGTGGATTTAAACGCCCTGTTGCTTGAGCTGGCTAAACGCCAGTGCAACGAAGTTTTAGTGGAAACCGGTGCCACCTTAGCGGGTGCATTTATCGACGCCGGTTTATGCGATGAGATTGTGCATTACCAGGCACCCTGCCTGATGGGCAGTGCCGCCCTCCCGGTATTTGCCCTGCCATTTACCAAAATGGCCGAACGTTTATTGCTGGATATACAGGATGTACGGCAGGTGGGCACGGATGTGCGTTTCACTTACCGGATTAAAAAATCTGATTAATTATTCATGCCCCTTTACGGGGGCTGGTTTGTTGCCCAAGGGGGCTTGCAGATGGCATTAAATACCATACAGGAAATCATCGCTGATTTTCGTGAAGGTAAAATGGTTATCCTGATGGATGACGAAGACCGCGAAAACGAAGGCGACATTATCGTCGCAGCGGAAAAAGTCACCCCGGAAATTGTGAACTTTATGGCCAAGGAAGCCCGTGGCCTGATTTGTTTAACCTTAACTGCCGACCGTTGTGATTATTTAGGTTTACCGGCCATGGTGGCAGGTAATGGTTCTAAATTTTCTACGCCGTTTACGGTTTCCATTGAAGCCGCCGAAGGTGTGACCACAGGTATTTCCGCCGCTGACCGTGCACGCACGATTCAGGTGGCGGTCAGCCCCATGTCCAAACCGGAAGATATCGTGCAGCCCGGGCATATTTTCCCGCTGCGCGCGCGCAAGGGTGGTGTATTAAGCCGCGCCGGCCACACCGAAGCCGGTTGTGATTTAGCGCGCCTCGCTGGTTTAATTCCTGCCGGTGTGATTGTTGAAATCATGAATGAAGACGGCACCATGGCGCGCCGCCCTGAGCTGGAAAAATTCGCCGAAAAACACGGCATTAAAGTGGGCACCATCGCGGATTTAATTCATTACCGTATGGCCAACGAAAAAACCGTTGAGCAGGTGAGCTGCGATAAAATTAATACCGTGTACGGTGAATTTAACCTGCACGTATTTGATGACACGATTCACGGCCAAACCCACCTCGCGTTAAGCATGGGCAATATGCAGAGTGATAAAGCGCCGTTAGTGCGTGTGCAAACCGCCGAAACCCTGCGTGATGTATTACGTGCCTTAAAACCCGAGAGCACCAGCTGGTCGGTGACCAATGCATTAAAAGCCATCGCCAATGAAGGTCATGGTGCCCTGGTATTATTAAATGCCGGCGAACCTGAAGATGTGCGCGCTTCCGTGGACACCTTTTTTGGCCGCCAGCGTCCGATGCGCACCACGGATATCGACAGTTCCGGTGCCTTTGTGACCATAGGCACAGGCTCACAAATTCTGCGTGAACTGGGCATCAGCAAAATGCGCCTGCTGAGTTCACCGATTAAATACACAGGCATTTCCGGCTTTGATCTGGAAGTTGTCGAATATATTCCTTTTGCAGATAAATAAGGTAAAACCATGAAACGTATTCACGGCACCCTGACTCCCCACAAAGCGAAATACGCCATCGTGCATACCCGCTGGAATGAATTTGTTGTTGATACCCTGTTAGACGGCGCTATCCGCGGTTTAACCATGCACGGTATTGCCGAAGACGACATCACCACTGTGATGTGCCCAGGCGCGTATGAAATTCCATTAGTGGTGAAAAAACTGGCCGACAGCAAAAAATACGATGCCATCATCGCATTAGGTGCTGTTATCCGTGGTTCAACCCCACACTTTGATTATGTTGCCGGTGCCTGTGTAAACGGCCTGAGCAAATTACAGCTCGACTACAATATGCCGATCACTTTTGGTGTATTAACCGTCGATACCATTGAACAAGCGATTGAACGCGCAGGTACCAAGGCAGGTAATAAAGGCGAAGAAGCGGCGATGTCTGCTTTTGAGATGATCAGCCTGCTGAAAAACCTGGAGTCATAATGAGCGAGCCGCTGCCGCGCCACGGGCGCACAGTTAAAGCCAATCCTGCTGCGCGCCGTAAAGCGCGCCACTTTGCCATGCAGGCCCTGTATCAGTGGGCCATGGCAGGTGCGAGCCTGAACGATATCGAAGTTCAGTTCGTAGTGGATAACGATATGAAAGGCACTGACATGGAATATTTCCGTGAATTATTCCGCGGTGTGCCACGCAACGTATCGGCCATTGATGGCCACCTGGCCCCCCACCTGGATCGCGAAATTAAAGACGTGACCCCGGTGGAATTAGCCATACTGCGTTTATCTGCCTATGAAATGGAACATCGCATCGACGTACCCTATAAAGTCGTGATTAACGAAGCGGTGGAATTAGCGAAAAAATTCGGTGCAACCGAAAGCCATAAATACGTCAACGGTGTGCTGGATAAAATTGCCCAGACCCTGCGTGTAGTGGAAATTAAACGCTGATTGAAAAGGCTGAAAACGGCTTTGCTGTTTTCAGCCACCTGCCTGTAATGTTTGTTGTCAGCCGGTGCACAGGGAGTTGTTGTGGGCGAATTTGATTTAATAAAAACCTATTTTAATCAAAAGCCGCTGGCTGAACTGCCTGAACATATTTCCCTGGGTATTGGTGATGACTGTGCGGTTATTCAGCCGCGTCCCGCTTTTGATTTAGTGCTCTCCGTGGATACTGCCGTTGCCGGTGTGCATTTCCCGGTGCACGCAGCCCCCTTTGATATTGCCACCCGCAGTTTTTGCTGTGCGTTAAGTGATCTTGCCGCCATGGGCGCGGAGCCGGCTTTTTTTACCCTCGCTATCAGCCTGCCACAAAAAGATGAACACTGGCTGGCGGATTTCAGCCGCGGTTTAAGTGAATGTGCACGCCAATATAATTGCCGTTTAATCGGTGGTGATACCACTAAAAGCAGTGTGCTGAGCATTACCATTGCGGTGCATGGTTATATCCCTGCGGGGCAGGCATTAAAACGCAGTGGTGCACAGGTGGGTGATGATGTGTGGGTGAGTGGCACCTTAGGCGATGCCGCTGCTGCATTAACTATGGTGTTAAAACAAAAAACCGTCACAGAATTTTTTCAGCAGCGTTTTTATTTTCCGCGCCCGGAAATTCAACTCGGCCAGTTTTTAATCGGCCGGGCCAGCGCCTGCATGGATATTTCCGACGGCCTTATGCAGGATGCCGGGCATATCGCTGCTGCCAGTGATGTGCAATTACAGCTTGATGCGCAATTAATTCCCCTTGCCCCTGAATGCCTGCGTTTTTATGAGCATAAGGTGGCTTTGCAATATGCCTTAAACGGCGGTGATGATTACCGCCTGTTATTTTGTGCCGCGCCTACTCAGCGTGATGCCCTGTTATTGCAGGGCTGCGTGTGTATCGGGCAGGTGCAGGCCGGGCAGGGGGTTGAGTTATTAAATGCACCCGTAGGTTTTGCCCGCCAGGGTTATCAGCATTTTTAAGGAACGTTATGTCACTGCCTAAACCCGATTATAAAAATCCCGTGCACTGGCTGGCCTTTGGTCTGGGCAGTGGTTTTGCGCCTAAGGCCCCCGGCACCTTTGGCACCCTCGCGGCCATGCCGTTTTATTGGTTTTTATTAAAGGATTTAAACCCCTTTATATATGCCAGTGTGCTGCTGGTGGGGTTTGGTATAGGAGTGTGGTTGTGTGAGCGCACCAGCCGTGATTTAGGTGTGCATGACCACGGAGGTATCGTCATCGATGAATGGATTGGCGTGTGGTTAACCCTGTTTTTATTACCGCCCACCTGGCAATGGGCGCTGGCGGGTTTTGTATTGTTCCGCTTTTTCGACATTATCAAACCCTGGCCCATCCGCTGGTTTGATGAGCGGGTCCACGGCGGCTTTGGCATTATGATCGATGATGTCATCGCCGGCCTGTTTGCCCTTGTTTGCCTGCATCTTGCCCACTGGGTGCTGTAATGTGCCCGCACCTGTGTGACTCTCACCCTTGCTGCTAAGCTCAAAAGCAGTATCGGCGGAGGCCCCCTGGTGCGTCTGATTATCTTCTTATTATCCTGTTACATCGCCAGCAGTCATGCCGTGGTGCTGGATGCGCCGCGGCTTAATCTTGCTGAGGGCATGGCCTATCTGGAGGATCCGGCGGGTTACCTGACCCTGGAAGAAGTGCGCGCCCGTCAGGACTGGCAAACCAACCATGGTTCCGCCGGTAACTTTGGTTTTAGCCCCTCCGCCTATTGGTTTCGTGTGGATCTGAACGCTGCACGCAGTAATTATTGGAGTGTGGTGCTGCAGTATCCTGCCCACGATTATGTGGATGCCTATTGGCTCAGTGCCGCAGGTGAGGTGCTTGACCACGAACATACCGGCGATTTGCAGCCCTTTATGCAACGTTCGGTTTACCACCGTGAATTTGTTTTTTCCCGTTATCTGGCGGCGGGGGAAAGTGTGCAGTTTTATATGCGCCTCAAAACCGAGGGCACCATGCAAGTGCCCCTCGAAATCATGGATAAAACCGCCTTTGCCCAGTATGACAATGCGCAGGGTTTTGCGCGGGGTGCCTACGTAGGTGTGATGGTGGTGATGGTGTTGTACAACATCGTGATTTTCCTCATGACCGGCATGCGCATGTACCGCAATTACGTGGGTTTTGTATTCAGCTTTTTGCTGATGCAAATGAGTTATGACGGCACGGGTTTTATGTACCTGTGGCCCGATTGGCCCGGCATCAATACCTTCGCAATTCCCCTCACCATGTCCCTCAGCCAGCTGGGCTTTTTATATTTCGCCTACCACATATTGGCTGTGCCCAAATTAAACATCCGTGCACGGCGTTTATTTCAGGGGCTGAATATTATCTGGGGGTTGCTGGCTATCGCTGTGATTTTCGCGCCGTACCATAAAGTGGTTGCCTGGCTGAATATGGGCAGTGTGTTATTCACCCTGTTTTATTTTGGTTTATCTCTGGCACTGGCGTGGCGCGGGCAACGTTTTGCTGCTGTGTTTGCCGTGGCGAATTTCCTGTTTATTTCCGGGTTAATGCTGGGCAATTTACGCTCATTGGGATTATTGCCGGGCAATTTTATTACCCTGTATGGCTATATGATTGGCTCGCTGGCGGAGACCATTTTATTCGCCATCGCCCTGGCCCTGCGTATTCTTGAACTGCAGGCGCGGCGCAAACAGGATCAGGAAACTCTGCAGCGGGAAAAAGAGCGTGCCCAGCAGCAAAAAATAGCGGCGCTCGGTGAGCTGGTAACAGGGGTTGCCCATGAATTAAATACCCCGCTGGGTATAGTACATACCAGTGCGGATTTTGCCCGTGAACAATATATTCAATTAACCGGCTTATTTGAGCGTGGCCACCTGACTAAAGGCCAGTTCCGCCAGCATATGCAGGACAGCCAGAGTGCCCTGAGCCTTGCCTGCCAGAATCTTGATCGTATGGGTAAAATTGTGCAGACCTTTAAGCGCAGTGCGGTCACCCAGATAGGCTACCGTACTACCAGCACCAGTCTGCAGGAGCTGGCCTATGATATCCGCCAGGCGGCGATACATCGTAATATTCGCCTGGAGCTGGAGACCGACAGTGATATTGTGTTAAACACCTACAGCAGCGCTTTGTTATTTATTATCACTGAGTTGCTGGATAACACCCTGGCGCATAATCCGGGGCTGAGCGAGTACCGGGTGAAGATTAAGCTGGAAGTCCGTAATAGTGCCCTGCATCTGCATTACGCTGATAATGGGGTTATCAGCAATGCACTGGATATGGGTAAATTATTTGACCCGTTTTATACAAGCCAGCGCGGCGCGGGCAAACATATGGGGCTGGGTTTGTATCAGGTGCACAATTTAGTCGATCAGTTATTCCGTGGCAGGGTCAGTATTAACAGGGCAGAGGGACTTGTATTTGATTTTGTATTTCCAGGGGTGGTTTAAGATGTACCGCATGCTGCTGAGTGGTGTGCTGTTGCTGCTGGCTGTTATGCCGGCCAGTGCGCAGGTATTATCGGCAGCCGGTGAATACAACCTGGCGCGGGGTTTATATTTTATCGAGGATAAAAATAAATCCCTTGATATAAATGCCGTGATTAATGAACAAAATTGGTCACTGAGTAATAAAGAAACCGGCAACTTTGGATTTTCCACCTCCCGCTACTGGATCAAAATTCCTTTAAATAGTGAAGTGCAGGGCCGCTGGTTATTCGAGCTGGATTATCCGCTGCTGGATTATGTGGATATCTATTGGGTAGAAAATGGCGAGGTTATATACAGCGCACAAACTGGCGATAACCGCCCCTTTGCGCAGCGCCCTTTGCCGTTCCGCCAGTTTGTATTTTACCGCATGTTACAGCCCGGCCAGGAAGCCACGTTGTATTACGCGCTGGAAACCGAAGGTACTTTTCAGATCACTCTAAATGCATACGATGAAGTGCATTTCGAGCGCCGCAATATGCTAAGCGCCATGGTGTATGGTGGTTTCTATGGCGTATTTATCGTCATGGCGGTGTATAACCTGCTGGTATTTTTTATTACCCGCATTCGCGCCTATGTGTATTACGTTGTATTTGTACTGGGTTTTTGTATTTTACAAATGGCGTACAGCGGCACGGGGTATCAATACCTGTGGCCCGATCACCCCGAATTTAATGCGCTGGTTTTCCCCTTGGTTTATGCCCTCAGTCAGGTCACTCTGCTTGCCTTTGCAGCGAATTTCCTCGGTGTATTCACCATGGGTCGTTGGCTGGGGCGTTATTTTTATGTGCTGATGATGATTTCCGCGGGCCTTGGTCTGGCATTTTTACTGGCGCCTTACCACAAAGTGATGCCCATGTTGGTATTGCATGCCCTGCTGGTGAATTTAAGCGCGTTTGTGGTGAGTTTCTGGCTGGCGGTGCGCGGTAAAACCTATGCCGGTATTTATGCACTGGCCAGTGGTATTTTTATTATCGGCATGTTCCTGACGAATTTGCGCTCGCTTGGTGTGGTGGAAGGTAATTTCCTGACATTACACGGTTATATGATTGGCTCATTCCTTGAGGTGGTACTGTTTGCCCTCGCTCTTGCATACCGCATTGCGGATATTCAGAAAGCAAAACGTCTTGCGGAAAAATCTGCCCATTTTGCCCAGGGGCAGGCAATTGCCAATTTACAAAAATATGAGCGCCTGTATGACTCGGCTGTAACCGGCAATTTTGTGCTCGACCGTGACGGTATATTGCTCAGTGCAAACTCCACCCTGCAACGTTATCTGGGTGATGAATACCGTGAATTTAAACGTTATTTCCAACCCCAGGATGCGCTGCTGGCGTTGCTGGCGGAATGTAAAATCAAAGGCCAGGTGAATGATGCGACCCTGTGCGCACAAAATGGCCGCTGGTTCTCTGTATCCATGAAATGGCTGGGTAATGAAACGGGCACGATTGAAGGTTCATTAACGGATATTCAGGCGCGGGTGGATGCGGAGCATCTGCGTATGAAAGCGGAAGATGATAAAAGTAATGCCCTGGAAAAACTCGTGGTGGGCATTGCCCACTCCGTAAATACACCACTGGGTATTGCCATGACCAGTACGGATTTTGCGCGGGAGCAGCTCGAGCTTCTGCAGCGTGAATATAAACAAAACACCCTGACCCGTGAATATTTTAATACTGCGGTCATGGAAGGGCAGAGCAGTTTGCAGATTGCGCAGCAAAATCTTTCGCGCATGGGAATATTGTTAAACCACTTTAAACAAATTTCCGTTAAACAAATGGCCTACAATGTTGGTGAACTGTATCTGGCAGAACTTGCGGAAATAACCCGCCTTGCGGCCAGTTCAGCAGGGATTACCCTGAGTCTGCATCTGGATGAAAATGCACATTTTCTGACGTTCCCGGAAGCCGTTAAATTCATCCTGCAACAGTGGCTGCAGAATACGGTGGCCCATGCACAAAACGACAAAGGCGTTGCCATTTCGCTTACAGTAAAAATCTATGGCGGGCACTTACACGTGCATTACCGTGACAATGGCCAATTACTGGCGGCGAGTGAGTTGAAACATATTTTTGACCCGTTTTATACCAGCCAGCGTGGCAGTGGTCGAAAATTGGGCTTAGGTCTGTATCAGGTGAAAAATACCGTGCACCAGTTATTGCACGGCACATTAGAAACCTATATCGACAATGGTCTGCATTTTAAAATGCAGATTCCCACATTGGGGCTGGATGCCAAGGCTTCAACGCCGGATCCAGTTTAAAAAATTTAATGCACTGGCCAACGCCCCGGCTACATCGCTCAGGGCGCAGACGGTGAGAATCTTGCGCACCGCGTCATAGTCTTCTTTATCAACATATTGCCCCTCTTTTATGATGGGCAGTGCTTTTTTAAAGCTGGCATCAAACTCAACCGGCAGGGTGATTAAATACACCAGGGCCGCACTGCCAATCCCAATAAAAATCAGAATGACACTTATACGCCCGACAATCGGCAGCAAGGTTAATAAAAAGGGTGTGCTGATTAGTGCAATCTGAGTAATGCGCTGTACCCACAGGGCAAATACAGAAAGAGGCCGGCGTGCCAGTAACAATGACATGCCTTCGGCATGTTGTATGGCGTGGCCTACCTGATGCGTTGTTATTGCAATTGCGGTGAGGCTTTTACCGCGCATATTTTTCGCTGACAGACGTATGCAGCGCGTCTCCGGATCATAGTGATCTCCAATTTGTGTTTCTTCTACTTTGACCCCAGGCAAATTAAATCTGTGCAGCAGATGTTCTGCCAGTTCTGCACCTGTGCCGGGGATGCTATAACGTTGCACCTGATATTGTTGCAGCACCTGACGCACCCATAATTGCGGGCCAAAAATCAGTGCAAGTAATGCGATAAACAGTAAAATCCACAGCATAGGGTTACCAAAGGAACAGGGATATGCCGCGTATAATTAACATATTGCTGCTGGTGCTGGCCAGTTTGCTGAGTGCTGCGGCATGTGCCGTGCAGGTAAAAGCCGTGGGCCTGATGGCGGACCGGGCCATTCTCGAAATAGACGGGCAGAGTAAAATGCTGCGTGCCGGCGAAACCGGACCGGGCGGCGTGAAACTCATCAGTGCCGACAGCAAAAGTGCAGTGATTATGCTGGACGGTAAAAAGCGCACCCTCAAATTAGGCAGCTCACTCGCAGCAGGTTATCAGCCACCACAAACCCAGAAAGTGACTTTGTTACGGGATCAAAGCGGGCATTATTTTGCGTCGGTTGGTGTTAATGGGCAGACCCCTATGCAAATGGTGGTGGATACAGGTGCCACGACTCTGGCATTAAGTGGACGTGATGCGGCGCGTCTTGGCATCAGTTATATCAATAATAAAACCCACCGCACGGGCACTGCATCCGGTGTGAGTCTCGCCTATGATGTTGTGCTTGATAGTGTGCGTATTGGTGAGATCGAATTGCACAATGTGCAGGCATCTGTACTGGATGGTGATTTCCCAACTATTCCCCTGCTGGGCATGAGTTTTCTGCGGCAATTACGTATGCATGAAGAAGCTGGTGCTTTGGTGCTGGAAAAATAATTTCAGGGCTGTTGTGTGACGGCAGCCTGGAAATAAAAAAGCCCGCAATGAATTAAAGTCATTGCGGGCTTTTTTGTGATTTATTTTCAGTGCTGACGTTTTTGCACGGCCGCAATAATACCCGCAGCATCGAGTCCCATTTCGGCCCACTGTTGTTGCTGGCTGGCGTGTTCGATATAGCTATCGGGAATACCTAAATTCAGGCAGGCAACCTGAATACCCGCCTGGGCCAGATATTCATTCACGGCACTGCCCGCACCGCCCATGATGGCGTTATCTTCGATGGTCACCAGCAGGCTGTGCTGGCTGGCGAGTTGTTGAATTAATTCACCATCAATCGGTTTTACAAAACGCATATCGGCGACTGTGGCATTTATGCTTTCGGCTGCTTTTAATGCTTCATGCAGCAGAGGGCCAAAGGCGAGGATGGCGACTTTCTCACCCTGACGGCGAATTTCACCTTTACCCATTGGCATTAACTGCATGGTTTTTTCCGGCACTGTGCCATCGGCATTACCACGCGGATAACGCACAGCGGCAGGCCCTTTAAACTGGTAAGCGGTGTAGAGCATCTGGCGGCACTGGTTTTCATCGCTCGGGGCCATGATCACCATGTTCGGGATGCAGCGCATAAAAGAAATATCATAAGCGCCTGCGTGGGTCGGGCCATCGGCACCCACCACACCCGCGCGGTCGATGGCGAAGGTCACATCGAGATTCTGCAGGGCCACATCGTGCACCAGCTGGTCGTAACCACGCTGCAAAAAGGTGGAATAAATCGCCACCACGGGTTTTAAACCTTCGCAGGCCATGCCCGCCGCTAAGGTCACGGCATGTTGTTCGGCAATTGCCACATCCACATAACGGGATGGAAATAATTCAGAGAATTTCACCATGTCGCTGCCTTCGCGCATGGCTGGCGTAATACCGATTAATTTTTCATCCTGCGCGGCCATGTCACATAACCACTGGCCAAAAATATTACTGAAGGATAATTTTTTCGGCGCGGGTGTTGCGCTGGCGGTTTGTGGATTTAATGCGTGGTATTTAATCGGGTCATTTTCCGCGGGTAAAAAGCCTTTGCCTTTTTTGGTCATGACATGCAAAAACTGCGGGCCTTTTAAATCACGCATATTGCTCAGGGTTTTAATTAAGGTTGGCAAGTCATGGCCGTCGATGGGGCCGATGTAATTGAAGCCCAATTCCTCAAATAAAATACCTGGGCTGATAAAACCCTTCATGTGCTCTTCGGTTTTACGCGCAAATTCCCAGATAGGGGGAATACGCGATAAAACTTTGCGGCTGCCTTCGCGCATGCTGGCGTAGGTTTTGGAACTTAAAATACGTGCAAAATATTTATTCAGGGCGCCGACGTTCTCGGAAATCGACATATCGTTGTCGTTGAGAATCACCAGCATATCGCTGCCCACATGGCCGGCGTGGTTGAGTGCTTCAAAGGCCATACCGGCGGTCATGGCGCCATCACCGATAATCGCGGCGACTTTTTTATCTTTACCCTGTTGTTTGGCGGCCATGGCCATACCGAGGGCCACGCTGATGGAGGTGGAGGAATGGCCCACACCAAAAGTATCAAAAGGGCTTTCGCTGCGTTTCGGGAAGGGCGAGGGGCCTTCTTTGCTGCGGATGGCGGGCATACGCTCGCGGCGGCCGGTGAGGATTTTATGGGGGTAAGCCTGGTGGCCCACGTCCCACACTAATAAATCATCCGGGGTGTTATACACATAGTGCAGGGCGACTGTGAGTTCCACGACGCCTAAACCCGCGCCAAAATGGCCGCCGGACTGGCCGACGCTGTACAGCAGGTATTCACGCAGTTCGTTGGCGAGTTCGGGCAGGCGTTCCGCCGGCAGGGCACGCAACTGCCCGGGCAGATCAATGCTGTCGAGCAGGGGTGTACTTGGGCGCTGGGTTGGAATTTCGTGAAACATCAACTCGGATTCTGGCCGCTTAAAAAGGCCGCCATTCTAGCGATTTACGCCTTAATAAGCACGCTGAATGATGTAATCGGCCAGTGCCCGTAACCAGATGGCCCTGTCATCAAAACCCTGCAGGGCAGCGAGTGCCTGCTGGTGCAGTTCACTGGCTTTGGCCCGCGCGCCATCAAGGCCGAGCAAGGATACATAGGTGGGTTTGTTGTGGGCGGCATCGGCCCCCTGGGTTTTGCCGAGGGTGGCGGTGTCGGCGGTGACATCGAGGATGTCGTCCTGCACCTGAAAAGCAAGGCCGATGGCCGTGGCATAACGCCCTAGGGCCTCGAGTTGTGCGCTGCTGACCTGTGCATTACAGCATGCGCCCATCAGCACGCTGGCTTTGATCAGCGCGCCGGTTTTGTGATTGTGCATGTTTTCCAGGTAGGCCAGATCAACCGTTTGCCCGACGGCGGCGAGGTCGATCGCCTGGCCGGCGGCCATACCTAAGGCACCACTGCCCTGGGCGAGAAAATCCAGCAGCTGAATTTTCTGCGCGGCGCTCAGGCCCTGGGCGCGGATTAATACCTGGAAGGCTTCAGCCTGCAGGGCATCCCCGGCCAGAATGGCGGTGGCTTCATCGAAGGCGATATGGCAGGTGGGTTTGCCACGGCGCAGGTCGTCATCATCCATGGCCGGTAAATCATCATGCACCAGGGAGTATGCGTGGATCAGCTCGACGGCCATGGCCGGGGCATCGGCCACTGCCTGCTCACACCCCATGGCATGGGCGGCGGCGTACACCAACAGGGGGCGCACCCGTTTTCCACCGTTAAACAGGCTGTAGGCCATGGCCTGATGGAGGCGCGTGGCGCCGTTATCGGGGAAGGTAACGGCCTGGGTAAGTTGCTGATCAATACGTTGCTGGCAGCTGGCCAGGTACTCGTTGAAGCTGTGCATGCTGGAATCTTCGCAGGTATGTGCGCTTAAAAATCGGAATCGTGTTCATCAAACGGCACGGCAGCGGATTCGCCGTTTTGCTCGATGAGCATCTGTACTTTTTGTTCTGCGTCCTGCAGGGCAGCCTGGCATTCGCGGGTCAGTTTGATGCCCTTTTCAAATGCGGAGAGGGATTGTTCCAGGGTGTATTCGGAGCCTTCAAGCTTTTCAACCAGCTGTTCGAGCTGGGCGAGTGACTTTTCGAAATCAATTTTGGTGGATTTTGCAGCCATGTCGAGCCTCGTGCGCCGGGAGCGGCCACACTACCCAAGCCTTGCGCGGGGGTCAACCGCCGCTGGCAGGGATATTTAGTGCAGGTGAGTTTTACGGGCGGCAATCTTGCGATCAGCGTCTAGACTCACAGGTATACCTGCCGTTCATAGGGATTTGGGGAATATAAAGTGGATTTAGCCAGTGTCATCGGTTTAATTCTCGCATGGGCGATTATCGCAGTGGCCATGATGCTGTCCGGCAGCATCGGCATGTTTATCGATATTCCTTCTGTGCTCATCGTTATCGTGGGTTCTATTTTTGCGGGCTTGATGAAATATGAGCTCGGCCAGTTTCTCGCTGCCGGCAAAATTGCCGGCAAAGCCTTTATGTTCAAACTGCCTAAACCAGAAAGCATGATTGATGAAATCGTTGAACTGGCCGGCGAGGCCCGTAAAAACGGTTTATTGGCCCTGGAGGGCAAGGAAGTCAGTTACGATTTTCTCGGTAAGGGTATTCAGCTGCTGGTGGATGGCCATGACCCTGAAGTGGTGAAGGGGCTTTTGGGTAAAGACGTCAAACTGGCTGCGGAACGCCATGCCCTGGGCGCACAGATTTTCCAGCATATATCGGATTTAGGCCCGGCGATGGGCATGATAGGCACCCTGATAGGTTTGGTGGCCATGCTGGCCAACATGGATGACCCTAAATCCATCGGCCCCGCCATGGCGGTGGCATTATTAACCACACTTTACGGTGCCATGCTGGCCAACATGCTGGCCCTGCCTATTTGTGACAAATTGAAATTACGTTCTGCCGAGGAAACCCGCCTGCAATCCATGGTGATTGATGCATTGCTTTCAATTCAGGCGGGGCAGAATCCGCGGGTGATTGAATCCATTCTGCGTACCTATCTGCCCGCCTCCAAGCGGGGCGAAAGCGAATAACGGAGGCCATCTATGTCTGATGACGATGATGATTGCCCACCGTGTCCCCCCTCGTTACCGGCATGGATGGCAACATTTGCGGATTTAATGTCCCTGCTGATGTGCTTTTTCGTGTTGTTATTATCTTTCTCTGAAATGGACGCGCAAAAATTTAAACGTCTGGCCGGTGAATTACGTCAGGCCTATGGTGTGCAAACCACGATTAATGCCGATGACCCGCCCAAGGGCACCAGTATCATCGCGCAGAATTTCAGCCCGTCTATTCCGCAGCCAACCCCGATTGATGAAATACGCCAGTCGACCTCGGATATTACCAAAAGCAGCCTTGAGGTCCTCTGCCAGGATACGGTTACCGCCACTACCGAAGCCCAGGGTGATACGGGCCAGCAAACCCGTGAACTGGTAATTCCTAAAGAGGAAGTTACGCCCCAGGAAGTGGAAGAAAAAGCCCTGGAAATGGCCACGGATTTAGAAAAAGAAATCTCCAGTGGGCAGATTGAGCTGGAAACCCAGGGCAAAAAAATTGTTATCCGCATCCGCGAAAACGGCTCCTTCAAACCGGGCTCTGCTTATGTGGAAGACGAATTTTTACCCGTGCTGGATAAAATCCGTGAAGTATTGGTGCAAACCCCCGGCATGATTTCCGTGGAGGGCCATACGGACAATACCCCGCTGGGCAAAACCAACCCGTATAAAAATAACTGGAATTTAAGTGCCGCCCGCGCGGTAGCGGTGGCAGAGGAGTTATTTATTGCCCC
>JACKOM010000003.1 GCA_024234265.1 Oceanospirillaceae bacterium | reverse complement strand
CACACCAAGTTCAGTGCAGAAGTGTACATCCTGGGTAAAGATGAAGGTGGTCGTCACACTCCATTCTTCAAAGGTTACCGTCCACAGTTCTACTTCCGTACTACTGACGTAACCGGTTCTTGCGAACTGCCAGAAGGCGTAGAAATGGTAATGCCAGGCGACAACGTTGGTCTGGTTGTTACTCTGATCGCGCCAGTAGCAATGGATGAAGGTCTGCGTTTCGCGATCCGCGAAGGCGGCCGTACCGTTGGTGCAGGTGTTGTAGCTAAGATCATCGAATAATCGATTTTCGGATCTACCCGCAAAAAGCCCCCGAAAGGGGGCTTTTTGTTTAAATATTGACTAGTTGACCCACTAGTCATACAATTCGCGTCCCTTGAAAGAGGGGTAGCGGACTTTTGTAATAATTTCGGAGTTTTGGTCAATGCAAAACCAGAAAATACGTATAAGGCTGAAAGCCTTTGACCATCGCCTGATCGATCAGTCAACGCAAGAAATCGTGGAAACGGCTAAGCGTACTGGTGCACAGGTTCGTGGTCCTATTCCGCTGCCTACACGGAAAGAGCGTTTTACCGTTCTGATCTCCCCGCACGTTAACAAAGACGCGCGTGATCAGTACGAAATTCGTACACATAAGCGTGTGCTCGACATCGTTGAGCCAACTGAGAAGACAGTTGATGCGCTGATGAAGCTGGATCTTGCTGCCGGTGTTGAGGTTCAGATCAGCTTAAGCTAAGCCGATCTGTATTTTTAACATAAGCACAGAACTGGTTTCTGGTGTAACGCTCCGTTTAGGCGGCCATAGCGGGTAATCAGCCCCGTACACGAGAGGTATAAAAAATGGCAATCGGATTGATCGGTAAAAAAGCGGGTATGACCCGTATCTTTACCGAAGAAGGTGTATCTGTTCCGGTAACTGTTATCGAACTGACACCAAACCGTATTTCTCAGGTTAAAACTGTAGAAACTGACGGTTATGTTGCAATTCAAGTAACTGCGGGTGCTAAAAAAGCGCATCGCGTAACTAAGTCTGAAGCTGGTCACTTTGCGAAAGCGGGTGTAGCTGCAGGCTCTTCTGTTGTTGAATTCCGCGTTGAAGATCTGGCTGAACTGGCTGTAGGTGGCGAGCTGACTGTTGCTCGTTTCGAAGCTGGTCAGTCTGTTGACGTAACCGGTACTTCCAAAGGTAAAGGCTTCCAGGGTGGCGTTAAGCGTCACAACTTCCGTACCCAGGATGCAACCCACGGTAACTCCGTATCTCACCGTGCTCCAGGTTCTATCGGTCAGTGCCAAACGCCAGGTCGCGTTTTCAAAGGCAAGCGTATGGCTGGTCACATGGGTGCAGAGCGCGTTACAACTCAGTCTCTTGAAGTTGTACGTGTAGATGTAGAGAACAATCTGCTGTTAGTTAAAGGTGCTGTACCTGGTGCTACTGGTGGTGAGTTAATCGTTAAGCCTGCTGTTAAGGCTCGCGGGTAAGGGGAGTAACAATGGATCTTAATATTCAAGGTACTGGTTCCACTGTTACTGTTTCTGACGTGGCATTCGCTCGTGAATTCAACGAAGCGCTTGTTCACCAGATCGTAACAGCCTACAGAGCCGCTGGCCGTCAAGGCTCAAAAGCACAGAAAACCCGTTCCCAGGTAAGCGGTGGTGGTATCAAGCCATTCCGTCAGAAGGGTACTGGTCGCGCGCGTGCAGGTACTGCTAACAGCCCATTATGGCGTAGCGGTGGTGTGACGTTCGCAGCTTCTCCTCGTAACTACGAGCAGAAAGTAAACAAAAAGATGTACCGTGCAGCAATGCAGTCCATCTGGTCCGAACTGGCTCGTCAGGGTCGTCTGGTTGTTGTTGAGTCTTTCGAACTGGCTGACCACAAAACCAAATCTTTTGCTGCCAAGTTAAAAGGTATGGAACTGGACAATGTGCTGATCGTTTCTGACGAAGTTAGCAAAAATCTGTATCTGGCTGCCCGTAACGTGCCACACGTTGGCGTTGCAGAAGCCAGCAGCATTGACCCTGTTAGCTTGATTTCTTACGAGAAAGTACTGGTAACAGTACCTGCTCTGAAGAAGGTTGAAGAGGTGTTGGCATGAACTACGAGCGCATTTATAAGGTTCTGTTAGGACCTCTCGTTTCCGAAAAGGCAACCTTCGTAGCAGAGCGCCACGGTCAATACGTTTTCCGTGTTGCCAGCGATGCTTCTAAGCCTGAAATCAAGCGTGCTGTAGAGCAGCTGTTCAACGTTAAAGTTGAAGGTGTGCAGGTTCTTAACCTCAAAGGTAAGACCAAGCGTACTGCTCGCGGTGTTGGTAAGCGTAGTGATACTCGCAAAGCATACGTGACCTTGGCTGCCGGCCAGGACATCGATTTCGCTGACGTCGAGTAAGAGGAGTAGGTTATATGGCACTTGTAAAGACTAAACCAACATCTCCTGGACGTCGTCACGTAGTTAAGGTTGTAAATACCGAGCTGCACAAAGGTAGTCCATTTGCTGGTCTGTTAGAGAAAAAAGGTAAGAACGGTGGCCGTAACAACAACGGTCATATCACTACCCGTCATAAAGGTGGTGGTCACAAGCAGCATTACCGTCTGGTCGATTTCAAACGTGATAAAGACGGCATTCCTGCTGTTGTTGAGCGTGTTGAATACGATCCAAACCGCAGCGCTAACATCGCTCTGCTGGTGTACGTAGACGGTGAGCGTCGTTACATTCTGGCTCCAAAAGGCCTGAAAGCTGGTGATCCTGTGATCTCCGGTGAGAACGCGCCAATCAAGACCGGCAGTGCTATGTCTCTGCGTAACGTACCGGTTGGTAGTGTTGTTCACAATATTGAACTGAAACCAGGTAAAGGCGGCCAAATCGCCCGTTCCGCTGGTGCTTCAGCTCAGCTGGTAGCCCGTGACGGTGCATATTGCACTCTGCGTCTGCGCTCTGGCGAAATGCGTAAAGTGTTAGCTGATTGCCGCGCCACCTTAGGTGAAGTAGGCAACGCAGAACACGGTTTACGTGAGCTGGGTAAAGCGGGTGCGAGCCGTTGGCGCGGTGTTCGTCCGACTGTACGTGGTACTGCGATGAACCCTGTTGATCACCCACACGGTGGTGGTGAGGGTCGTACCTGTGGTAAGCACCCTGTTACTCCATGGGGCGTTCCTACCAAGGGTTACAAAACTCGTACGAACAAACGTACCGATAATATGATCGTACGTCGTCGCTCCAAGTAATAGAGAGGATTAACTCGTGCCACGTTCATTGAAAAAAGGTCCATTTGTTGACCATCACTTGATGAAAAAGGTTGAGGTTGCTCTTGAAAAAGGCGACCGTCGTCCGATTAAAACCTGGTCTCGTCGTTCAACTATTTTCCCAGAGTTCGTGGGTCTGACCATCGCTGTTCATAACGGCCGTCAGCACGTACCAGTTCTCGTAAACGAGGAAATGGTTGGTCACAAACTTGGTGAATTCTCCGCTACGCGTACCTACAAAGGTCACGCGGCAGACAAGAAAGCCAAGCGTTAAGGGGTAAATAGAGATGGAAGTAGCTGCTAAATTACGTAGCGCCCGCATATCTGCTCAGAAAGCACGCTTGGTTGCCGACCAAATTCGCGGCAAGTCTGTGGCGGAAGCACTCAACATTCTGGCCTTCAGCCCTAAAAAAGGCGCTGCGCTGGTTAAGAAAGTATTAGAGTCTGCTATCGCGAATGCTGAGCATAATGAAGGTGCAGACGTGGATGAGCTGAAAGTGTCGACAATCTTCGTTGATGAAGCGACCACCATGAAGCGCATCATGCCACGTGCAAAGGGTCGTGCAGATCGTATCTGTAAACGTACCTGCCATATCACCGTTCAGGTTGCAGAGAAATAGGAGTCGGTAATGGGTCAGAAAGTACATCCCACTGGCATACGCCTCGGCATTACCAAGGATCACAACTCCGTTTGGTATGCTGGTAAGGACAAATACGCTGATCAACTGCTGACCGACATTAGTGTTCGCAGCCTGATCGAAAAGCGTTTAGATAAAGCGTCAGTAAGCAAGGTCGTCATTGAGCGTCCTGCGCAAACTGCCCGCATCACCATTCACACTGCCCGTCCAGGCATCGTGATCGGTAAAAAAGGTGAAGACGTGGATACACTTCGTAAAGAAGTGACTGAGATGATGGGTGTGCCTGTGCACATCAACATCGAAGAAATCCGCAAACCAGATCTGGATGGCAAACTGGTAGCCCAGTCTGTTGCTAACCAGCTCGAGCGTCGTGTTATGTTCCGTCGTGCTATGAAGCGCGCCGTACAGAACGCCATGCGCGGCGGTGCCCAGGGCATCAAGATCATGGTTTCTGGTCGTTTAGGCGGTGCTGAGATCGCACGTACCGAATGGTACCGTGAAGGTCGTGTGCCTCTACACACTCTGCGTGCTGATATTGATTACGCAACTTACGAAGCTCACACCACTTACGGCGTTATCGGCGTAAAAGTGTGGATCTTCAAAGGCGAAATCTTGGGTGGCATCGATGAAGTGCGTAACCGCGCTAAAAACGGTGGCAAAAAGCAGCAGCGCCAGGGTAAATAAGGGGAACACACATGTTACAGCCAAAACGGACTAAATTCCGTAAGACGATGAAAGGCCGCAACCGCGGTCTGGCACTTCGTGGTAGCAAAGTGAGCTTCGGCGAGTTCGGCCTGAAGGCAGTAGGCCGTGGTCGTATTACCTCCCGTCAGATTGAATCCGCCCGTCGTGCGATCAACCGTAAGATCAAACGTGGTGGTAAAATCTGGATCCGAGTGTTTCCTGACAAGCCAATTACTGCGAAACCATTAGAAGTTCGTATGGGTAAAGGTAAAGGTAGCGTTGAGTACTGGGTATGCCAGATTCAGCCAGGCCGTGTCCTGTATGAAATGGAAGGTGTTAGCGAAGACATCGCGCGTGAAGCATTCGCGCTGGCCGCCGCTAAATTACCTGTTCCTACAGTATTTGTTACTCGGACGGTGATGTAATGAAAGCAACCGATCTTCGTCAGAAATCTGCTGATGAGCTGAAAGGCGAATTAAAAGATTTATTAGCTGACCAATTTAAGTACCGCATGCAGAAGGCGACCGGCCAATTAGGTCAGACCCATCTGCTGAAAGAGGTGCGTCGCGATATCGCACGCGTGAAAACCATCATTCAACAGAAAGCAGGTGAATAACAATGACTGATAAAATTGTTCGCACTCTGCAAGGTACTGTCGTAAGCGACAAGATGGACAAAACCATTACCGTTCTGATCGAGCGTACTGTTAAGCACCCGATCTACGGTAAAATTATTAAACGCTCCACTAAGGTGCATGCCCACGACGAAAACAACGAGTGCAAGATCGGTGATACCGTGACTGTTCGTGAATGTCGTCCACTTTCCAAATCCAAAACCTGGATGCTGGTAAGTGTTGAAGGCCGTGCGGCTGAAGTGTAAGCCCGGTAGTAGCAGAGAATTGGAGCTATAGACCATGATTCAGACACAATCAATGCTCGAAGTCGCTGATAACAGCGGTGCAAAGCGCGTTATGTGTATCAAGGTCCTGGGCGGTTCACATCGCCGTTACGCGCGCGTGGGCGACCTGATCAAAGTAACCGTTAAGGAAGCAATTCCACGCGGTAAAGTTAAAAAAGGTCAGGTCATGAACGCTGTTGTTGTTCGTACACGTTCTGGTGTTCGTCGTCAGGATGGATCTGTGATCCGTTTTGACACTAACGCTGCCGTGATCCTGAACAACGCGCACGCGCCAATCGGGACTCGTATTTTTGGACCTGTGACTCGTGAACTTCGTTCTGAAAAGTTCATGAAGATCATTTCCCTTGCACCTGAAGTGCTCTAAGGGAGAGGTGAGTAATGAAAAAGATTCGTAGCGAAGACGAAGTAGTCGTAATCGCCGGTAAAGATAAAGGCAAACGCGGCAAAGTTACCCGCGTTCTGACCGATGGTCGCCTGATCGTTTCCGGTATTAACATGGTGAAAAAACACCAGAAGCCAAACCCATACCTGGGTGTTGCCGGTGGCATCGTTGAAAAAGAAGCAGGTATCGCTGCTTCTAACGTAGCTATCGTAAACGCCAAGACTGGCAAGGCGGACCGTGTTGGTTTCAAAGTTCTTGAAGATGGCACCAAGGTGCGTGTATTCAAGTCAACTGGCGAACAAGTAGACGCATAAGGGTGGCACCATGTCTCGTTTAAAAGACTTATATAAAAACGAAGTAGTAGCCAAGCTCCAGAGCGAGTTCAACTACGACAACGTTATGCAGATCCCTCGCGTTACCAAAATCACCCTGAACATGGGTGTTGGTGAAGCAGTAGGTGATAAAAAACAGATCGAGAACGCTGTTCGCGATTTAGAAGCTCTGGCTGGTCAGAAAGCAGTGGTAACACTGGCTCGCAAGTCCATCGCTGGCTTCAAAATTCGTGACGGTTGGCCGATCGGCTGTAAAGTGACCCTGCGCGCTGAGCGTATGTGGGAGTTCATGGATCGTCTGGTGGATGTGGCTCTGCCACGTGTACGTGACTTCCGTGGTATTAACCCTAAGTCATTCGACGGTCGTGGTAACTACAGCATGGGTGTGCGTGAGCAGATCATTTTCCCTGAGATCGAGTACGACAAAGTCGACAAGATCCGTGGTTTAGATATCACCATCACCACAACTGCACGGACCAACGAAGAAGGTCGTGCGTTGTTGCGTGCTCTGAACTTCCCGTTCAAGAACTAAGGAGACGCATCATGGCTAAGACCTCGATGAAAAATCGCGAAGCTAAACGCGAAGCTCTGGTAGCAAAATTTGCCGCCAAGCGTGAGGAATTGAAGGCAGTAATCTCTAACCAATCTTCATCTGAAGAAGAAGTTTTCGCTGCGATGTTAAAATTGCAGCAATTACCGCGCGATTCCTCTAAAATCCGTCTGCGCAATCGTTGCCAGATGACTGGTCGTCCTCACGGTGTATTCCGTAAGTTCAAGCTGTCACGTATCAAACTGCGTGAAGAAGGCATGAAGGGCAACGTACCAGGCCTGAAAAAGGCAAGTTGGTAAGCAATTCCGACGGGGCTTAGGCCCCGTCGGGCGCTGTACAACCGAGGAAACAATTAAATGAGTATGCAAGATACACTGGCGGATATGTTCACTCGTATCCGCAACGCACAGCATGCCGGCAAGGCCGCTGTGTCTATGCCTTCATCCAAAATGAAGGTGTCCGTAGCCCAGGTATTAAAAGCTGAAGGTTACATCGCTGATTTCGCCATCAGTGCTGAAGGCAAGCCAACTCTGAGTATTTCCCTGAAATACTACGAAGGTAAGCCTGTTATCGAGCGTATTGAGCGCATCAGCCGTTCCGGGCTGCGTCAGTACAAAGGTGTGGCTGAATTACCGAAAGTCGAAGCCGGCTTAGGTATCGCCATCGTTTCAACCTCCAAAGGCTTGATGACTGATCGTGCTGCCCGTGCCGCTGGCGTGGGTGGTGAAGTTATCTGCACCGTATTCTAAGGAGGATTGAAAATGTCTCGTGTAGCTAAGGCTCCGATTACAATCCCAGCTGGCGTAGAAGTGAAGCTGAACGGTGCAAAACTGACCGTTAAAGGCAAACAAGGCTCTCTGGATCTCGACGTACATGCTTCTGTTGAAATCAAACAGGAAGCCAACGTTCTGACTTTCGCACCAAAAGATGGTGCCAAGAGCTCTAATGCGTTAGCTGGTACTTTCCGCGCACTGGTAAACAACATGGTTACCGGCGTAAATGAAGGGTTTCAGAAGAAACTGGTATTACAGGGCGTGGGTTACCGTGCCAAAACTACCGGTAACACCCTGAACCTGACCCTGGGCTTCTCTCATCCGATTGATTACGTGATGCCAGAAGGCGTAACAGCGGAAACCCCATCGCAGACTGAAGTACTGATCAAAGGTACTGATAAACAGCGCGTGGGCCAGGTTGCTGCTGAAATTCGCGGTTACCGTCCACCAGAGCCTTATAAAGGCAAAGGTATTCGCTACGCCGACGAGAACGTTCGTCGTAAAGAAGCTAAGAAGAAATAGGGTTTAGGTCATGAACGAGAAGAAACAAGCACGTGTACGTCGTGCCCGCCGCTCTCGCATCAAAATGCGCGAGCTGTGTGCTGTACGTTTGTGCGTAAACCGTACTCCACGTCACATTTACGCACAAATTATTGCAGCCAATGGTTCCGAAGTTTTGGCGAGCGCCTCTACTGTTGAGAAAGACCTGCGTGAAGGCAGCACCGGTAACGCTGAAGCAGCCGCTAAGGTTGGTAAGCTGATTGCTGAGCGCGCAGCGGCAAAAGGCATCACCAAAGTAGCCTTTGACCGTTCTGGTTTCAAATATCACGGCCGCGTAAAAGCTTTAGCTGACGCAGCCCGTGAAGGCGGTCTGGAATTCTAAGGGGCTAACCATGGCAAACGATCGTATTGAACGCAGCAACGAAGGTGAACTCCAGGAAAAACTGGTACAAGTTAACCGCGTTGCCAAAGTAGTTAAAGGTGGCCGTATTTTCGCTTTCACTGCACTGACAGTGGTTGGCGATGGTAATGGTCGTGTAGGTTTTGGTCGTGGTAAAGCGCGTGAAGTGCCTGTTGCTATTCAAAAAGCAATGGAACAAGCCAAGCGCAACATGATCAGCGTGCAGCTGGATGGTTCTACCCTGCAGTACCCTGTGAACGCCCGTCACGGCGCTTCCCGCGTGTACATGCAGCCAGCTTCTGAAGGTACCGGTATCATCGCCGGTGGTGCAATGCGTGCAGTTCTTGAACTGTGCGGTGTTCACAACGTACTGGCTAAGTGCTACGGCTCTACCAACCCAGTAAACGTTGTGCGTGCAACCTTCAACGGCCTGCAAAAGATGAAGTCTCCAGAACAAGTTGCAGCTAAGCGCGGCCTGTCTGTTGACCAGATCCTGGGGTAATAGAGATGGCTAAGACAATCAAAGTAACTCAGGTACGTAGCACCATCGGCAAGCTGCCAAAGCACATTGCCACGATGAAAGGCTTAGGTCTGCGTCGTATTGGTCACTCCGTAACACTGGAAGATACCCCATCCGTTCGCGGCATGGTTAACAAGGTTTATTACCTTGTTAAAGTGGAGGAAGCGTAATGCATTTAAATACTTTAGCTCCAGCACCAGGTTCCAAGCCAAGCAAAAAACGCGTTGGCCGTGGTATCGGTAGTGGTTTAGGCAAAACCTGTGGTCGCGGCCACAAGGGTCAGGGCTCCCGTTCAGGCAGCAACATCACCCCAGGTTTCGAAGGCGGTCAAATGCCTTTGCAACGCCGTCTGCCAAAGTTTGGTTTCACCTCACTGACTGCTCAGTTCAACGCAGAAGTGCGTCTGAACGAGCTGGCTCTGTGTGAAGGCGACGTGGTAGATCTGGCAGCGCTGAAAAACGCCGATATCATCGGTGAAAACATCAAGCGCGCCAAAGTGATTCTGTCTGGCGAGATCACCAAAGCTGTGACCGTTAAAGGTCTGCAGGTGACCAAAGGTGCCAAGGCTGCAATCGAAGCTGCTGGCGGCAAAATTGAAGAATAAGGACTAAGTCCCAATGGCTAAACAAGGCTCATTACCAACAGGTATGATGGCGTCGGGCATGGGGGAACTTTGGGGTCGCCTGAAGTTCCTGCTCCTGGCTATCGTTGTATACCGTATCGGGGCACACATCCCGGTACCCGGTATCAACCCAGATAAACTGGCTGCATTGTTTGAACAAAACCAAGGCACCATTCTGAGCATGTTCAACATGTTCTCCGGTGGTGCGTTGGAGCGGATGTCGATTATTGCCCTGGGCATAATGCCCTACATTTCGGCCTCCATCATCATGCAACTCCTGACGGCAGTGAGCCCTCAGCTTGAAGCTCTCAAAAAAGAGGGTGAAGCTGGGCGCCGTAAAATCAGTCAATACACCCGCTACGGCACTGTTCTGCTTGCGCTGATTCAGGGCTTTGGTGTGGCTGCCGGTCTCGGCAGCCAGGGTGTAGCATTCGAAACCGGCGCACTTTATTACATTACTGCTGTTAGTAGTTTTGTATGTGGCGCTGTGTTTCTGATGTGGCTGGGTGAGCAGATTACTGAGCGTGGTATCGGCAATGGTATTTCCATGCTGATCTTCGCAGGTATTGTTGCTGGTCTGCCCCGTGCTATTGGTCAGTCTTTCGAATCTGCCCGTCAGGGCGATACCAAGATCCTTGTACTGTTGCTGGTAGCCGCTTTGGCTGTGGCATGTATAGCGTTCGTGGTGTTTATGGAGCGTGGTCAGCGTCGCATTGCGATTAACTACGCCAAACGTCAGCAGGGCCGTAAGGTTTTTGCTGCTCAGACAAGTCATTTGCCTCTGAAAATTAACATGGCCGGTGTAATTCCACCGATCTTCGCTTCCAGTATCCTGTTGTTTCCTGCGTCCCTTGGACAATGGTTAGGTCGCACTGAAGGCTGGGAGTGGATGCAGGATGTATCTCTGGCGCTGGGTCCGAATAAGCCTCTGTATCTTATTCTGTTCTCTGCTGCAGTTATCTTCTTCTGCTACTTCTACACTGCGCTGATGTTTAATTCGAAGGACATTGCAGAAAACCTGAAGAAGTCCGGGGCGTTTATCCCTGGTATTCGTCCAGGCCTGCAAACGGCAAGTTATATTGACGGTGTTCTGGGTCGTTTAACTTTATTTGGCGCTTTATATATAACTGCTGTATCATTGCTGCCCCAATTCCTGGTGGTTGCGGCCAACGTGCCGTTCTACTTAGGCGGAACCTCGCTGCTCATCGTAGTAGTTGTGGTGATGGATTTTATGGCGCAGGTCCAGTCACATCTGATGTCTCATCAGTATGACTCTCTGCTCAAAAAGTCCAATCTGAAAGGAATTGGAACAGGTGGCTTGATCCGCTAAGTCAGGTTTCGATAACTGGAGACCAAAATGAAAGTTCGTGCTTCAGTAAAAGCCATGTGCCGTAACTGCAAAATTATTCGCCGTAACGGTGCCGTGCGTGTGATCTGCACAGATCCCAAGCACAAACAACGTCAAGGTTAATTGACGTTCTGGGGGATAGGCTTAATCGGCTAGGGTGGTAACACTCTGGCCGAGGATTATTTTGTGCCTGTCCAGATAAAAACCCAAAAGCGCACAGCGCTGAAGGGAGTGATGTAAATGGCTCGTATAGCCGGTGTAAACATTCCTGACAATAAGCATGCGGTCATTTCCCTGACCTATGTTTACGGCATTGGCCGCACCACTGCTAAGCAAATTCTTGCTGCAACTGGTATCGCGGAAACCACCAAGATTGCCGATTTGTCTGAAGATCAGCTGAACCTCATTCGTGATGAGGTAGCTAAAAACCCAGTGGAAGGTGACCTCCGTCGTGAAGTTACTATGAGCATCAAGCGTCTGATGGACCTTGGTTGCTATCGTGGTATCCGTCACCGTCGTAGTCTGCCATTACGTGGTCAGCGTACTAAAACTAACGCGCGTACCCGTAAAGGCCCACGTAAGCCTATTAAGCGTTAAGAAGGCAGGGTGAAAAATGGCTAAACCAGCTCGTAATAATGTAAAGAAAAAGGTTAAAAAGACCGTGGTTGATGGCATTGCGCACATCCACGCTTCTTTTAACAACACAATCGTAACCATTACTGACCGTCAGGGTAACGCTCTTTCCTGGGCTACCTCCGGTGGTTCTGGTTTCCGCGGCTCCCGTAAAAGCACCCCGTTTGCAGCTCAGGTTGCAGCAGAACGTGCTGGCGAAGCAGCTAAAGAATACGGTTTGAAGAACCTGGACGTTGAAGTTAAAGGTCCAGGCCCAGGTCGTGAATCGGCAGTGCGCGCGTTAAATGCCTGTGGTTACAAGATTGGCAGCATCACAGATGTGACTCCAATCCCCCACAATGGTTGCCGTCCACCGAAGAAACGTCGCGTATAAGGAGACAGACAGATGGCTCGTTATATTGGTCCAAAATGTAAACTGTCTCGTCGCGAGGGAACCGACCTGTTCCTGAAAAGCGGCGTGCGCGCACTGGATACCAAGTGCAAACTGGAAAACAAACCAGGTGTACACGGTGCCGGTCGTGGACGTTTGTCAGACTACGGTCTGCAACTGCGCGAGAAGCAAAAAGTACGTCGTATCTATGGCGTATTAGAAAAGCAATTCCGTGGCTACTACAAAGAAGCAGCTCGCCGTAAAGGCGCAACCGGTGAAAACCTGCTGCAACTGCTGGAAGCCCGTCTTGACAACGTAGTGTATCGCATGGGCTTTGGCTCTACCCGTGCAGAAGCCCGCCAGCTGGTTTCTCACAAGGCCATTGCTATTAACGGTAAAACAGTAAACATTCCTTCTTACCAGATTAAATCCGGTGACGTTGTTTCTGTCCGTGAAAAAGCCAAAAACCAATTGCGTATTAAAGGCGCACTTGAGTTAGCTGCGCAGCGTACAGACATTGCGTGGGTTGACGTTGATAGCAGCAAAATGGTTGGTACCTTCAAGGCTATGCCTGAGCGTTCCGAACTGTCTGCTGACATTAACGAAAACCTGATCGTGGAATTGTACTCCAAGTAATAGAGGAACTTTTTAAGGGGCAGCTATGCAGCGTTCAGTGAACGAGTTTCTAACTCCGCGCCATATTCAGGTAGAACAGATTAGCAGCACGCAGGCCAAAGTGACGCTGGAGCCGCTTGAGCGCGGTTTCGGCCACACTTTAGGCGCTGCACTGCGTCGTATTCTGCTCTCCTCTATGCCGGGTGCCGCTATCGTTGAAGTCGAGATCGAAGGCGTACTTCATGAGTACAGCACCATCGAAGGCGTGCAGGAAGATGTAATCGAAATCTTGTTGAACCTGAAAGGGGTGGCAGTAAAACTACACGAGCGCGAAGAAGCTTACCTGAGCCTGAATAAATCAGGCGCGGGTGTAGTAACTGCAGGTGATATTCAGCTCGACCATGGTGTTGATATCGCAAACCCCGATCACGTTATTTGCACCTTGTCTAACAAGGGCGCTATCAAGATGAATATCAAGGTAGCAGCTGGTCGCGGTTATGAGACTGTTGACTCACGTTCCCAGAACGAAGAGGAAACAAAATCCATCGGTAAGTTACAGCTGGATGCAACCTATAGCCCCGTGTTACGTGTTGCTTACGCCGTTGAAAACGCGCGTGTTGAGCAGCGTACGGACTTGGATAAGCTGGTTATTGATCTGGAAACTAACGGTACCATTGATCCGGAAGAAGCGATCCGTCGCTCCGCAACAATCCTGCAGCAACAGCTGTCTGTGTTTGTTGACCTGGAAAATGAAACAGCACCGGAAGTTGTAGAAGTTGAGGATGAAATTGATCCGATTCTGCTGCGTCCAGTAGATGACCTTGAGCTGACAGTACGTTCCGCGAACTGCCTGAAAGCAGAAAATATCTACTACATCGGTGACCTGATTCAGCGCACCGAGGTTGAGTTGCTGAAGACTCCGAACTTAGGTAAGAAGTCCCTCACTGAAATTAAAGACGTGTTGGCTTCCCGTGGTTTGTCTTTGGGTATGCATCTTGAGAACTGGCCACCAGCCAGCCTTAAGAAAGAAGACAAAGCGCTTGCCTAATTAGGGTATCAGGTAAGGAATTTAAAGATGCGTCATCGTAAAAGTGGTCGTCACTTAAACCGTACAAGTTCACATCGCCACGCCATGTTCAAAAACATGGCCGTGTCCTTGTTTGAACATGAAATCATTAAAACTACTTTGCCAAAGGCAAAAGAGCTTCGCCGTGTTGCTGAGCCTCTGATTACCCTGGCAAAAGAAGATAGCGTTGCTAACCGTCGTTTAGCGTTTGACCGTACCCGCTCTAAAGAAGCGGTAGGCAAACTGTTCAGCGAGCTGGGTCCTCGTTATCAGTCCCGTCAAGGTGGCTACCTGCGTATTCTGAAGTGCGGTTTCCGTGCTGGCGATAACGCACCTATGTGCTACGTTGAGCTGGTTGACCGTCCAGTTGCTTCTGAAGAAGTTGTAGAAGTAGCTGAATAAGTCTCCCAGCGGACAAATAAAAAAGGCCATCTATGATGGCCTTTTTTATTTTCGTTTATTTTTATGACTTTGTTTTATTTCAGGTATTCGTCGAATTTTTCGATGTAATCATCCATATTGGCAAGCAGCATTGCGCGGTATTGATTGGTGAAATAATCAATCGCCTGCACTTTATTGCGATCCGCTTCGGCTTTATCGGCAGCAGAAGATGCCACGATAAACGCATTAAAACGTGCTGCAGCATACAGCAGACTGGCACTGACTTTACCGAGATCCTGTTCCTGGGAAAGCTGATTGGCCAGCTGGATAAACGCGTCCGTGCGTTTGAAAAAATCTTTATCCATATTCTGTGCAGCTTTTTCCTGAGACATATTTACTCCAGTGTCAGGGGCTATATCAGCCCAATAATGGTTTAAGGAATTTGCCGGTGAAGGAGCCTTTTACCTTCACCACCTGTTCGGGGGTGCCCTCAGCAATAATTTGCCCGCCGCGGGAGCCTCCTTCTGGGCCAAGATCCACAATCCAGTCTGCGGTTTTAATCACATCCAGGTTATGTTCGATCACCACTATGGTATTGCCGTGGTCACGCAGGCGGTGCAATACGGTTAATAACTGCTGAATATCCTGGAAGTGCAGGCCTGTGGTCGGCTCATCGAGGATGTAGAGGGTTTTACCTGTATCGCGTTTGGATAATTCCTTAGCAAGTTTTACCCGCTGCGCTTCACCGCCGGAAAGGGTTGTCGCATTCTGGCCGAGTTTTATATAACTCAGGCCCACATCCATCAGGGTTTGCAGTTTACGGTGCAGTGCGGGAATGGCTTCAAAAAAGCCGAGTGCATCTTCGACCGTCATATCCAAAACTTCGTGAATATTTTTGCCT
The DNA here is from genome assembly GCA_024234265.1 of Oceanospirillaceae bacterium. Taxonomy (GTDB): domain Bacteria; phylum Pseudomonadota; class Gammaproteobacteria; order Pseudomonadales; family Oceanobacteraceae; genus JACKOM01. Next base: position 305,154 of record JACKOM010000003.1, on the reverse strand, counting down.
TTGTATTTTACTTCCAGGGTTTCGCGGTTATAGCGCTTGCCCTTACACACATCACAGGGCACATAAATATCGGCGAGAAAGTGCATTTCCACTTTAATAACACCATCGCCCTGGCAGGCTTCGCAGCGCCCGCCTTTGACGTTAAAACTAAAACGTCCAACCTGATAACCCCGCGCACGGGACTCCTGGGTGCCGGCAAATAAATCCCGCACCGCAGTGAAAATACCTGTATAGGTAGCAGGGTTAGAACGGGGTGTACGTCCTATCGGGCTTTGGTCGATATCCACGCATTTATCGAAATGTTCCATACCCTGCACGGACTCATGCACATCGGGTTTGATGACGGATGCGCCGTTAAGGGCAATCGCCGCCAGCGGAAACAGGGTACGGTTAATCAGGGTGGATTTGCCGCTGCCGCTGACACCGGTCACGCAGGTGAATAAACCCACAGGAATGCTGAGCTCTACGTTTTGCAGGTTGTTACCTTTGGCACCGCTTAAAACCAGCATTTTTTCCTTATCGACTGGGGTGCGTTTGCCGGGAATTTCAATTTTGCGTGCTCCGCTCAGGTACTGCCCGGTGACGGAGTTCTTGTTTTTCAGTATCTGTGCAGGGGTGCCTGCAGCGATGACTTCACCGCCATGCACACCGGCCCCGGGGCCGATATCCACGATGTAATCCGCGGCGCGGATAGCGTCTTCATCGTGCTCGACCACTATCACGGTATTACCAAGGTCACGAAGGTGCTCAAGGGTTTTCAGCAGGCGTTCGTTATCGCGCTGGTGCAGGCCGATGGAGGGTTCATCGAGAATGTACATAACCCCCACAAGGCCAGCGCCTATCTGACTGGCAAGGCGGATACGCTGCGCTTCACCGCCCGAGAGGGTATCCGCTGAACGATCAAGCGACAGGTAATCCAGGCCCACATTCACCAGAAATTGCAGGCGGTCGCGGATTTCCTTAAGAATTTTATCGGCGATTTCACCGCGGCGCCCACTGAGTTTGAGGCTTTTGAAATAGACCTGGGCATCGCTGATGGGCTTGCAGGTGATCTGGCCAATATTGTGATCATCGATAAACACGTTGCGCGCTTCTTTGCGTAGGCGTGAGCCTTCGCACGCAGGGCAGGGCTGCACACTGAGCAGCTTGGCGAGCTCATCACGCACCATCTGTGAATCGGTTTCGTGGTAGCGGCGCTCCAGGTTGGGCAGCACACCTTCAAAGGTGTGGTTTTTGATGACAGTGTCACCGCGGCTGTTCACATAATGGAAGTTAATGCTTTCACTGCCACTGCCGTTGAGAATGTAACCCTGCTGCTTTTTCGTCAGTTTGCGCAGTGGTATATCCACGCTGAAACCAAAATGCTCCGCCACGGCACACAGCATCTGGTAGTAATACACAGAGCGTCTGTCCCAGCCACGGATAGCGCCTTCACTGATGCTCAGGCTGTCGTCCTGAATAATTTTTTCAGGATCAAAATACTGTTTCACCCCAAGGCCATCGCAGGTGGGGCATGCCCCCGCGGGATTGTTAAAGGAGAATAAACGGGGCTCTAAATCGGGAATGCTGTAACCACACACAGGGCAGGCAAAACGGCTGGAGAACAGCAGGTTGATGCTGTCGTCATCCATGCTTTGCACCCGCGCAATGCCATTGCTTAATTCCAGTGCCGTTTCGAAGGATTCCGCCAGGCGCTGTTGGATATCGTCACGGACCTTAAGGCGGTCAACTACCACATCGATACTGTGTTTTTTGTTTTTTTCCAGCTCGGGCACATCGTCCAGGTCGCAGATCACACCATCAACCCGCGCGCGCACAAAACCCTGACTGCGTAATTGCTCGAGCAGGTGCAGGTGCTCACCTTTACGTTCCTGCACAACCGGTGCGAGCACCATCACCTTGCTGCCTTCAGGCAGGGCCAATACCTGATCCACCATCTGGCTGACGGTTTGTGCTTCTAAATGCTCGCCATGGTCTGGGCAGCGGGGCTGGCCGACACGGGCGTATAACAAACGCAGGTAGTCGTATATTTCGGTAACTGTGCCTACGGTGGAGCGTGGGTTATGGGAGGTGGATTTCTGCTCGATGGAAATGGCAGGTGATAAACCTTCGATGTGGTCCACATCGGGTTTTTCCATCATGGATAAAAACTGGCGCGCGTAGGTGGAGAGTGATTCCACGTAACGGCGCTGACCTTCGGCATATAAGGTGTCAAACGCGAGGGAGGATTTACCTGAACCGGATAAACCGGTAATCACCACCAGTTTGTCACGGGGAATATCCAGATTGATGTTTTTCAGATTGTGGGTACGCGCCCCACGTACCAGTATTTTATCCATAACCCACACGCTGCAATCGAAAAAAGAAGCAGTATATACGAAGCCTTCTCTAATAAGGGGTTTATGCAGAATGAAAAAAAGCACCCGCAGGTGCTTTTTTATCGGGCGCGGTGATTATTCCGCGTGGTCCAGTTCAAGGCTGGGCAGATGCTGTTTTGCCCAGTTGATCGCCTGTATCCGGTTGGACACATTGATCTTCTTGAACAGGTTGTACATGTGGGTTTTCACCGTGTGGGTGCTGACGTTGAGGTGGTCGGCAATATCCGCATTTTTTGCACCGGTGGCGCTGAGCTGCAGAATTTGTTTTTCACGTTTGGTCAGGTTGTACAGCGCAGGTGGCGTTTGGGCCGGCGCACGGCGGAAACGGGAAATAAAACTGTTGAGTAACTTACGGCTGAACCACACCTCACCCTTGAGGATGGCCAGAATCCCTTTGACCATGTGGTTCTGGCTGGTGCCTTTATAAAAGAAACCCACCATTTCCGGCCATTGCACCAGTTGCTCGTAGCTGGTGTTCATGTCGATATTGAAAATGATGACCCGTTGGCCTGCCTGACGGGCATGTGCTACTTCGAGGATTTCGTTACATTTTTCATAACGCAGGCTGTGGCCGTCGATGCAGATCAGGCTGTTTGCTTTGAGGGTTTCGGGGTTCAGTTCCTGGGCTGCGTCGAGCATTTCACACTCAATCGGTAAGCGTTGGTGCAGGAAGCCGGTCAGCAGAGAATTCTGGATGTTCTTCTGGCCTATTAACAATAGGCGCTGGATAGGGCTGTTGATATCCATATCGTCCCTTAGTGTTGAGAGGTTAGCGTAAGTTTCTCGTTATAATGCGGCGCATTTTACTCTGTGTTACAAAAAATTACAGTCTTATCTGGTTAAGCAGTCCTCACTTTTTACTATACGAGCGTTCAATACAAGCCGAGCCAAATAACATTCCATCATGGGGGGCAGGTTGTTAGAATGCCGCACCCTTTAAGTGTGGTGTGATATGAATTCTGTCGAACGTAAAGCTGTCTCCACCCTTGCGCTGATTTATGCCCTGCGCATGTTCGGCCTGTTTATGGTGTTACCTGTGCTGGCCCTGTATGCGGAAGATTACCAGGGTGCAACCGGCTTTCTGCTGGGCATGGCCATGGGCGCCTATGGTTTGACCCAGGCGATATTTCAGATTCCGTTTGGCATTTTCTCCGATCGCCTTGGCCGTAAGCCGGTTTTGATTGCCGGTTTGCTGATTTTTGCGGCGGGCAGTGTGTTAGCCGCCGTCAGCGATAACATCTGGGGCCTGATTGCGGGCCGCGCCCTGCAGGGTGCCGGTGCCATTGCCAGTACTCTGATGGCATTACTCACAGATTTAACCCGCGAAGAATCACGTACCAAAGCAATGGCATCGGTTGGCGCCAGCATAGGTTTGTCGTTCTCTGTTGCCATGGTGGTTGGCCCTGCCATTGGCGGGCATATGGGCCTGACGGGTTTGTTCATCCTGACGGGCACACTGTCATGCCTGGCTGTTTTATTAGTGATGTTTGTGGTGCCAACACCCGTACGCCAGACCCGTGCTGCGGAAAGCGGTGCATTCTGGAAACACATGGGCGGCATACTGCGTGATACCCAGTTACTGCGTCTGAGCGCGGGTATTTTTATTCTGCACACCGTGATGGTGGCGTGTTTCGTGGTGGTGCCCAAAGCCCTGGTGAACGATGGCCTGCCAAAAAGCGAGCACTGGCACATTTATCTGCCGATTATGTTGATCGCCTTTATCATCATGGTGCCCTTCATCATAGTGGCGGAAAAACGCCAGCGCATGAAGGAAGTGATGTTCATTGCCGTGAGCCTGTTATTAGCCGCAATCAGCATTCTGGGTGTATCCCATGGCCTCTACGGCCTGATCCTGGGTTTAGGGGTATTTTTCATCGCATTTAATATTCTCGAGGCAAGTTTGCCATCTCTGGTGAGCAAGTTTGCACCGGCGGGATATAAAGGCGCGGCCATGGGTTTTTATTCCACCTGCCAGTTCAGCGGTGCTTTTGTGGGTGGTGCTCTGGGTGGCATAACAGCCCAGCATTTGGGTGCAGATAAAGTATTTTGGGTTGTTTTACCATTGGTGGTATTGTGGCTCGTCCTGGTGGCGACCATGGCCCGTCCAAAACACCTGACCAGTTACATGCTGGAAGTGAAAGTAGACAACACCGCACAAAGCGAACAACTGGTTGGCAAATTAATGGCCGTGGCCGGCGTGTGCGAAGCGGTGGTTATGCAGGAAGTACAAACCGCTTACCTGAAAGTTGACCCCAAAGTATTTGATCCCAAGAACCTGAATTTGATTGAGAGCGGCATTTAGGCCGCTGATCCGGAGAGCAATATGGCCAGAGGCAGTGTTAACAAAGTGATTTTAATCGGTACTTTAGGGCGTGATCCTGAAGTGCGTTACATGCCTAATGGCGGTGCGGTCACTAACCTGACCCTGGCTACCGATGAAGGTTACAACGACCGCGCCACTGGCCAGAAAGTTGAAAAAACCGAATGGCACCGTGTAGTGGCCTATGCGCGCCTGGCGGAAATCATGGGTGAATACCTGAAAAAAGGCGCCAAGGTTTATATCGAAGGCAAACTGCAAACCCGCGAGTGGGAAAAAGACGGCATCAAACGTTACACCACTGAAATCGTGGCGAACGAAATGACCATGCTCGACAGCCGTAACCAAAACGCCGGTCAGGATATGGGCGGTTATCAGCAGCAACCTGCCATGGCACCACAGGCCCAGGTTATGCCACAACAGAATAACTATCAGCCTGCCCAGCAGCCAATGCGTGCACCCCAGCAGCCCGTTGCCCAACCTGCATATGGTGCCGCACCACAACAGAATTATGCCCAGCCAATGCAGCGTCCGCAGGCACCTAAACCTGCCGCACAGCCGATGAATGCATTTGACGATTTCGACGACGATATCCCGTTCTGATCGGAAATTGTTAAGCCGCAGTTCCGGAAAAAGCCTGCCATGCAGCACTGCTGTCCCACAGTTTGACGTAACCACAAAAAAGCCTGAACCCCGCGTGTTATTCTGACGTTTCCACACAGCAGACAACACAAGGAGTTCAGGCTTTGTCGCATTCTAACACTGCCTTCCACCAACTACTCAAACCTGTTGTGAGACATGAATTTGAAAATCTCGCACAACAGCATCATACAGGGCAAAAACTTCGCTCAGCTTCCCGCTGGGATCAATTCATTGGCATGGCCATGGCACAACTCTCCGGCCGCCAAAGTTTGCGGGATATTCAGGCCAACCTGCAGGCGCAGCGCCACAAACTCTACCATCTCGGTGCCAAACCCATTGCCCGCTCAACCCTGGCAAGAATGAACGAAAAACAACCCGCGGAGCTGTATCAGAACCTGTTCGGAAAATTATTAACCCATTGCAAAAACATGCCGGGAAAACATAAATTCCGCTTTAAAAATCCACTCTATTCCCTGGATGCCAGCGCCATTGATTTATCACTGAGTGTGTTTCCTTGGGCTGCACACCGTGACGATACCGCCAACGTCAAACTCAGTGTGGGGTTAAATCACGGCACATTGATTCCTGAATTTGTTGCGTTAAGCGATGGTCAGGAGAACGACATGGTTAAGGGACGTGAATTTCATTTCCCAAAAGGCAGCATTGTTGCGTTTGATAAGGGTTATATGGATTACGAATGGTTCGCAAATCTTACAAAACAAGGGGTTTTCTTCGTTACCCGCCTACGCAGCAATGCGGTTTTTACAGTCACAAAGAGTTACTCAGCCAATCCTGTGCACGGGATATTAGCTGATCAGGATATTCAGTTCAGCAGCGCCCATGCGGAGAAACGCGGAGTACCCGCGTTGCGGCGAGTGGTGTATCACTGCCATGAAACAGAAAAAACCTATGAGTTTTTAACCAACCATTTTGAGCTGTCAGCCAAAACCATTGCAGGTATTTATAAAGATCGTTGGCAGGTTGAATTATTTTTTAAAGCGATCAAACAAAGCCTGAGCATTCGTGGTTTTTTGGGAACATCACGTAACGCAGTCATGACCCAGATATGGATAGCGATGATCGTGTATTTATTGGTGGCCTATGCACGTTACGCGGCCCGTGCGGGTTGGACGGTTTACCGGATGTTGAGGGTGCTGAGGTTAAACCTGTTTGAAAGAAAATCACTGATGGAAGTGCTTAATCCTCCGCCAGAGAGGGGGAAAGAAAACGAGCCTCAGATGAGGCTCGCGGTATGAGGTTAAAACTGTGGGACAGCCGTGCTGCCATGCAGGCTTTTTTTTATGGTGCGGGGTAACGGGCTAGTCTCCTGTGACTAAGCTTGATACATTGCAGCTTCATCTCTTTGTATTACCTCAGAATTGCAGGATTTCAGTCAGTTAACATGGTGCCACGTAGCCATCTGATCATCATCGGGGTTGATAACCCGGTTGGCCTTTCCCTGTCGGAACAGGCACAAAGCCATAATCTGCGTTTTACGGCGATCACAAGTACCGACTGGAATCTCAACGATTTAGCGGATATCCGCCGTCATCTCGAAGAAACCCATGCCACTGTGCTGGTGAATACGCTCACCGCCAAACAAAGCCTAAGTGCTGAAAAAGCGGCTTACCTTGCCCAGGCTTGCGAATCCGCAGGGGTTGCCATGGTGCAGTTGTCGAGCAGCCTGGTATTCAGCGGGCAGGACGGCAGCCATTTCACCGAGACTGATGCCCTGACCCTGAATACCGATGAAGCCAAACGTTATGCCGTGATTGAAGAGGCCATCATGCGTCACTGCCGGCGTTATTTGCTGCTGCGCGTGGGCTGGTTGTTTTCATCCAAAGGTGAAGATGTGGCAAGCAGGGTGCTGAGCTTGGCCAAGCAGGAGCAACACCTGCATTTATCTGACCGTAAGCAGGTCAGCCCGACGTCTGCCTGTGATACTGCGGCGGTTTTGCTGGCCATGACCCGCCAGGTGCAATACACCGAAAGCCTGTGGGGCATTTACCACTACAGCTCCAGCGAAGTGATGTCCCTGTTTCAGTTTGCCGAAGTAGTGGTGGCCAATGCGCGGCAATATGACGTGCTGATGGTGGAGGACATAGTGGCGGATAATGCCAGCGATATGAACCGTCACTTCAGTGAAGCCAGCCCCCTGCTGGCCTCGAAAAAAATCCTGTTCAGTTTTGGTATTAAACCCAAACCCTGGAAACAGGCCCTGAGCCGGGTATTAAAACGCCGTTATCAGGTAACCGCCTGAAATTCCCTGAATCTGCCCAATAAAAAACGCCCGCAAATGCGGGCGTTAAATCTTCGCGGGTCACAAACCCATCAGGACTCGCGGTAAAGCCCCATTATTTTTTCACTGATGACATTTTTAATACCCTGACGCTCAAGGGCAGACAAATGACTCAATGCACTCAGACGCAAACGGTGCAGGTGTAACACGGGTGTTGATGTATCAAACTCACGTAAATCCCCTTTCTGTAAAATCGGCAGGAAAGGGTCACTGCCACTGAAACGTTTTAAAATCTGACGCAAACCTTCTTTGAACGGAATCGGCAGGGAACGCACATTGCCTTCTTTCTGGGTCACCACAATGTACAGGCCCTGACGGCCGATCTGATCACCGGGCAGAATATGCAAACCTGTGGACTGCACTGCGTCCGGATCAATGTGATGGAAGGTATCATGGAAAGAATATGGGTCAGGCAAAACCACCATATTGCCTTTGCCATCTTCCGGCATGTACATAGTGTAATTTGAATAAATCTGCTTCACGGTGGGGCTGAATACGCAGAGCTTATTTTCAAAGCGTTTGATGAACTCAACGGCTTTCTGTTGCTGATTGAGATGTTCCAGATCCCAAATCAGATCGTTGTTCATATCCTGATAAACCGCATATCCCATGATGCATCCCTCCACGTTCAGCACTCTTGCATGATTACCACTATAGGCGTTATCGGCCAGTATTCTGTGGGAGTTAAGTGAAAAATAGTTTACATAGGCATGCTTTATGTAACGGCTGTGTAGAAGTGTGCGTTTGTACGCGTTTTATACAGGTTTTGCGGGGCTCATCAGATTGTAAAAACGTTATCGAGGCAGTCAGAACTAGGCAAAAACGGGCGAAAAAGCGCAGTTTATGCGTAATAAATATGCGCTTCGCTTACCCTACGGGCCGCCTTACGGCGTTCTGCTAAAGGCAGTGAGCATTTTGAGTTCGTTTTTAACGAAGTTCTGACAACGCAGATAGTTTTGATTCAGCCTTTCAGGCGGGTAATCGCAGGTTGCGGGCGCCACTGAGTGTGAGGGTTAACAGGGATAACAGGCGCCAGGGGTCATCCTGCAGGATACTTTTGGTAGCCTGATCGATTTTTTCACAGAGCTTTAACAGCTCAAAACTCTGCTGCAGGCTGATGCGCTGCGCGGCTTTTTTAAACTGTTGCTGTTTTTTAGGCCAGTTGATGGCCAGGCTCTGCAGGGCCTGATCGGCGTTTTTGCCTTCGTCCATCAGCTGTTTGATCTGGCACAGCTGGCGGATTTCATTGCTGATGATGGCCAGCGGTTGCAGGGGGTTAAAACCTTCCCCTTTTAATACTTCCAGCACGTGCAGGGCGCGGCGGGTTTCACCGTTAAAGGCGCACTCGCTTAGGGCAAACACATCATAACGGCTGGTATCGGCTACGGATTCTTCAATTTGCGCGAGGGTAACGTGACGCACCCCCTGCATATTGAGCTTTTCCACTTCCTGCACTGCGGCGAGTAAATTGCCGTCGGCGCGGTCGGCCAGAATCTGCAGGGCATCACCGTCGGCGGATAAGCCTAGGCGTGACATACGCTGTGAAATCCACTGGGGTAGCTGGTGGCGTTCCACCGGCCAGAGGGTGATTAACACCCCATCGCGCTCCATGTTTTTAAACCATTTCTGGTTCTGGATGGTTTTATCCAGCTTGGGCAGCACGATAACCAGCAGGTTATCCGGATTTGGGCGCTCGCTCATTTCCTGCAGGGCTTTGTTGCCGCTGTCACCGGCTTTGCCGGATGGGATGCGGATTTCCATGATCTTGCGGCTGGCAAACAGGCTCATGGCATTGGCCCCTTCCAGCACCTGGCCCCAGTCGAAGTTACCTTCGGCGTGGTACACCTCGCGCTCTTCGAAGCCGTTAGCCCGCGCGGCCTGGCGGATAAAATCGCAGCTTTCCTGGCTGAGCAGGATTTCATCACCGGCGATGATATACACGGGTTTTAAACCGCTGCGCAGGTGGCTGGCGAGCTGCTCGTATTTTAATTTCATGGGGCTGCGGGGGCGGACAGGGTTGCGCTGTCAGCCGCTGGCACAGGGGCCAGGGGCGTCATAGTTTCCGGCTTGAGGGCCTTAAGGCGGCGCAGCAGTTTGCCGATGTTATCGGTCTGCATGTCGCGGCGGATTTGCTCTTCCTCTTCCGCTTTGCCTATCACGGCTTCGGCATCGTAAATCTGGGTGCGGAAGCTTTCGATGGTTTGCGGCAGCATCAAATCGGCGCCTTCACTGTTACGCAGTACAAAACGCAGGCTCTGGTGCAATTCGTATTCGGCGGTTTTGGCGCTGCTGGTCACACTCAGGGTGCGTTTGTCGGCATCTTCACCGAGCAGCACTAAACGGTATTGCGCGTCTTCGCTGATCACTACGCCGTTGCTCTCTAACGCCTGTTTCAGCTGTTTGCGGCTGGCGTAATTCAGCGCGTTGCTGTCCACCGCAAGAATACGCAGGCTGTAGGGCAGATCGACCTGCCCGCGCAGATGAAAACCACAGGCGCTGACCGCCAGTACGGCGGTCAGAAGCAGCAGTTTAGTTGGCAACGATGTTAACCAGTTTACCCGGTACATAGATTTCCTTACGGATGGTCACACCTTCGAGGAAACGCTGGGCGTGCTCGTCGGCTTTGGCGGCTGCCAGAATGGTGTCTTTATCCGCATTGGCGGCCACTTCGATTTTGCTGCGCATTTTGCCGTTGATCTGGATAACGATCTCGATGCTGTCACGCACCAGGGCGCTTTCATCCACCTGCGGCCATGGGGCGCTTAATACATCGCTGTGGCCGAGGGCGATCCAGAGTTCATGGCAGATGTGCGGCGTAATCGGCGAGAGCATCACCACGATAGCTTCCACCGCTTCTTTCATGACCGCACGGCCCTGTTCGGTGCCTTTTTCTTCGCAGCGCTGCAGGGTGTTGAGCAGCTCCATCACCGCAGCAATCGCGGTGTTGAAGTTGTAACGGCGGCCGATGTCATCACTCACTTTCTGAATGGTTTCATGCACTTTGCGGCGTACGGCTTTCAGCTCTGGGCTTAAAGTCGCGCTGTTGAGTGCGGTGATGTCACCGGCGCTGATCAGCTCATAGGCTAAACGCCATACACGCTGCAGGAATTTCTGCGCGCCCTGCACACCTGAGTCGGACCATTCCAGGCTCTGCTCCGGTGGCGCGGCAAACATAGTATATAAACGCACCACGTCGGCACCGTAGATGTCGATGGCGGCCTGCGGGTCCACACCGTTGTTTTTGGATTTGGACATCTTGCTCATGCCCGCGCCTTTCACGGTTTTGCCGCTGGTTTTATCCAGGGCTTCGGTGATACGGCCTTTGTCGTCACGGCTGACGTTCACGTCCTGCGGGTTAACCCACTCTTTGCCGCCGTTTTCGTTTTCGTAATAAAACGCTTCGGCCAGCACCATGCCCTGACACAGCAGGTTTTTGAATGGCTCGTTGCCTTTTACCAGGCCCACATCGCGCAGCAGTTTGTGGAAGAAACGGGCGTAGAGCAGGTGCAGGATGGCGTGTTCAATACCACCAATGTACTGATCCACCGGCAACCAATAATCGGCTTCGGCCGGGTCGACCATGTGTTCGGTGCTGCGCGGGCTGCAATAACGGGCGTAATACCAGGAGGATTCCATAAAGGTATCGAAGGTATCGGTTTCACGCTGGGCCGGCTGGCCGTTGAACATCACATCCGAGAAAGATGGGTTGTTTTTGATCGGGCTGTTCACACCGTCCATCACTACGTCAGTCGGCAGAATCACGGGCAGCAAATCACCGCTGGCGGGTACTGAGCTGCCATCGGCCAGATTCACAATCGGGATCGGGCTGCCCCAATAACGCTGGCGGCTCACACCCCAGTCACGCAGGCGGAAGTTGACTTTGATCTGGCCACAGCCTTTGGCCTTGAGGGCCTCGGCGATTTTGTGGAAGGCATCCTGGCTGCTTAACCCGCTGAATTCACCGGAGTTCACTAACACGCCTTTTTCGGTGTAAGCGGCATCGGCTACGGAAACCTCGCTGCCATCGGCGGCGCCAATCACCTGCTTGATTGGCAGATTGTATTTTTTGGCAAATTCAAAATCGCGCTGATCGTGGGCGGGCACAGCCATGACCGCACCTGAGCCGTAATCCATGAGTACGAAGTTGGCGGTCCAGACCGGCACTTCGGCACCGGTAATCGGGTGGATGGCGGTTAAACCTGTATCCACACCTTTTTTCTCCATGGTGGCCATGTCCGCTTCAGCGGTGCCCATCACTTTGCATTCGGCAATAAAGTCGGCCAGCTTGGCATTGTTGGCGGCTGCTTCCTGGGCCAGTGGGTGCGCTGCGGCTACTGCCACATAACTCACGCCCATTAAGGTGTCAGGGCGGGTGGTGTAGATGCTGAGTTTGTCACTGCGCCCCTTGATGCCAAACTGCATTTCCACCCCTTCAGAGCGGCCAATCCAGTTACGCTGCATGGCTTTAACCTGTTCCGGCCAGCCATCTAAGGTATCTAAATCATTGAGCAGTTCTTCCGCATAAGCGGTGATGCGGATAAACCACTGTGGAATTTCTTTACGTTCTACCGGGGTATCACAGCGCCAGCAGCAACCTTCGATGACCTGCTCGTTGGCCAGTACTGTCTGGTCGTGGGGGCACCAGTTCACCGCGGAAACTTTTTTATAGGCCAGGTTTTTTTCCACTAACTTAGTGAAGAACCACTGCTCCCAGCGGTAATACTCAGGCTGGCAGGTGGCGATTTCACGGTCCCAGTCATAACCAAAACCCAAAGATTTGAGCTGGCCCTTCATGTAGGAAATGTTTTCCACTGTCCATTTGGCAGGGGCCACATTGTGTTTGATGGCGGCGTTTTCTGCAGGCAGGCCAAACGCGTCCCAGCCCATGGGCTGCATTACGTTTTTGCCCTGCAGGCGCTGGTAACGGGCGATTACGTCACCGATGGTGTAGTTGCGCACGTGGCCCATGTGCAGACGGCCACTGGGGTAGGGGAACATAGAGAGGCAATAAAACTTCTCTTTGTTGGCATCCACTACGGCTTTAAAAACCTGATTTTTTTCCCAGTAAGCCTGGACTTTGGATTCGATTGCAGACGGTTGATAGTGCTCTTGCATCATTCTCGTAGGCCTTGTTTTCCGGCGGGCGCAAAAAGGCGTAAGGATACCTCAGGGCGGCCAGCGGGCATAGGGGCGGCGCGGTATAGAGGGTTTTTTTTGCGCTTAATGTCCCGTGTTTGCGGGCGCGCCTGCTAGGCTTTAGTGCGGCGGCTCGGCCCTGTGTGGGTGCAGGTGCAGCAGAACAACATTTCGTTACACTAAATAAGGTTGATCTTTGTCGGGTTTTGGGTACTTTGTACCACCTTTTTTGCGGATTTTAACTTGGCAGTCTTGATCTGCTAGGTATAGTAAGCCGCAGTTCGCACCGGATTTGGGGGCAAGATGCTGAAACAATTAGGATTTTTACTGCTGCTGGGAGCTGGTTTTGCCCAGGCTGTCGAGACAGATGGGATTTATGCCAAGCTGGAGATGGTGCAGAGCAGCCAAGTGGATTATCAAATTGCCATCGAAGAGGGTAAAACCCGCTCGCTCATGTGTGGATATTGCCACGGTAAAGATGGTAACTCTCTCAAACCGGACGTGCCCAACCTGGCTGGGCAGAATACTAAGTACCTGCTCAAACAAATCGATCTGTTTGCTAATGGGGTGCGGAAAAACTATGTGATGGAGCGTCTGGTTAAAGGCATTTCTGACGAAGACCGGATTAACCTGGCGGTGTATTTTGGCGCTCAACCTGTAGTGAATGCACAACCCCAGGTAGAAGGGGGCAAAGGCAAAACTATTTATCAGAGTTACTGTTTTGCCTGCCATGGTGAAAATGGTCTGGGTGGTGATGAGTTACCACGGGTGGCCGGCCAGCCCAAAGAATACCTGTTAAAAACCCTGACCGCGTTTAAACAGGGGCAATCGAGCCGTAAAAACTCCCCTATGGTGGGCATTATTCAGAAAGTGGATGCTGCGGATATTCCTGCCCTGGCAGCCTATATTGCCGGTATGCGCTGACCCCGCCTCTGCGTTACAAAAAGCCCCGTCCAGCGGGGCTTTTTTACATCTGCACCACCAAAAACAAACAGGCTTTTACATAAATCACACATCAATCCGCCGGTGTGCACCGTAAGGGCATCAAAAAAATTAAAAGGTGTTGAGATGAAGTGTCTGATTTGTGCGCGCTACTGCGTCGGGCAACGTGATGTGCGGATTTTACAGGGCCAGGGCCCGCTGCATCAGGCTTGTCTGCGCACCTTACAGTTTGCAAAGCGGCAGTACCTCGGCTTGGATTTAACCGCGCAGAAAGATGAGGAATTGGCGCAACTGGTGGCACTGATCGAAAACGAGCTGGCCAGCCGTAACAATCGTTCACACAAACCAAAAACAGAGTGTTACATACGTACCACACTTCAGTAGTGGAGATAGGTAAAACGGCTATTCATAATACCCGCAATTTTCGAGGGGTTTATCATGCGTTGCTGTTATTGCGGAACGTACCGGTTGTGGGAATGTCAGGGATATCACTATCGTGCCGGGGAAGGGGCCTGCCCATTCCGCTTGCCATCACAGGGTGTTAGCTACTCGGCGGATTTTCCAGCATATCGAGTTGTCCCGTTTAAGTGATGAAGAATTGCTGGAGCTGCGTGAGATGGTGTTAACCGAGGCCAACAGTCGGCAGGCAGAGAGTGAGGGTTCATCCTTCGAACTTTTCTGAGACCGTGGGCCCTTGAAATAGCCCAATCGCTCTATATATTAGTGAAAGCTAAAATAGGAGCCGAGATCATGATTGTTGCCTGCGCGAATTGCAGTACCTTAAACCGTATTCCTGAGCATAAACCCCTGGCAGAAGCCCGCTGTGGCACCTGCCAGCATCCGGTAATGGCCACGGCGCCAATCGATGCCTCTGCAGCTAATTTCCAGCGTTACCTCAAAAGTGAATTGCCCGTGGTGGTGGATTTCTGGGCCGGCTGGTGCGGGCCATGCAAAATGATGGGCCCAATCTTTCAGCAGGTTGCCGCTGAACTGGCAGGTAAGGTGTTATTTGTGAAAGTGAATACCGAAACCGAACCTGAACTGGCTAATCAATTCGCCATCCGCAGCATTCCTACCCTGATGGTGTTCCGTCATGGCAAGGCCATTGCCCAGCAGGCGGGCGCCATGCAGGCCGGGCAGTTGCGTCAATGGCTTGGCGCTGTGCTGCAATAAATTTCGTTAAAATTCAGGCAGAAGTGTTGATATTGGCCTTTAATTGGTCAATAAGTACCGGGTTGGCATAACGGATGTCCGCAAATATCATTACGACTTCGGTATGACTTCTCTAGCATGACGGCTCGAATAATAACAAGGGGGCAGTATATGCGGTTCATCACGGTTCTGATCATGTTGTTGGGCTTAGGCTTCAGTTCACTAACCTGTGCCGCATCTTCCCTGGTGGCCCATGGTCTGGCGGTCTCTAAGTCCATGTCGGCGTTTTATATGTACGGCCTTACCCAGGGTGACAGTCGTTACCTGGGGGAGTTTGAAAGCTTCGCCCGTCAGGCAGAAGCCAGCCTTAAAGAATACAGCGTGGAAAATGCCGTGACCGCCAATAGCCTGAGTGCTGAATGGCAGGCCCTGCGCCCCACCCTTAAACATGAATATGTCAAAGATGCCGGTTACATAGTGCCGGTGGAGGCCAATAACCGCTTCCGCGCTTACCTCACCCACATTTATGAGCTGGTGCTCAAAGAACCCCGGCAGGAGCTGAAATTAAATCAGCAGCTGGCCCGGGTGGATTTTGATATCGAAGTGATCTGCGCCCGTTTCTTTGATGTGTCCAACCATCTGTATGGTGCGTTATCTATCTCTAACACTGACCTTGCCATTGACCCCCCTAAAATTGCGGCTCAAATCAACGCCCAGCTGGCCATGTTACGCGCCAGCAAGAGCACCCCGCCGGCGATGCTGAAAAACCTCGAAGCGGTACAGGGCAAATGGAAGTTTATTGAAGATACCGTGGTGAACTACAAAGACGAAGCCGCCTATTTCCTGGTGTATTACAACATGGGCCATATCGGCAAAATGCTCAGCAATACATGATGGGCACTGCAGGTTGTTACGCAAAAAGGGGGCTGCTGCCCCTTTTTTGTTGGGGCAAAGTCGTGGGCGGGGGCTATAGTTAAGTCCGGCAGAATAAAAAAAGGAGTCGCCGTGGAGCAGGATATCTACCTGGTGCTGGGGGCAGCGCGGCAACCGTCGCGGGATGGGTTTGCCGGCATTACGCAGCAGGAGCGGGCGCAGCTCGCGCGATTCAGTAGCGCTGAACGCAGCGCAGCTTTTTACACAGGGCGTAAGTTTGCCCGCCAGTTATTGCAGTGTTACCAGCCCCAGGCGGCTTCCCTTGAATTCAAATGCACCCCGTCGGGCAAACCCTATCTGGAGAATGCCGGGCATTTTTCCATCACCCACAGCGCCGATCTGGTGGCCTGTGTATGGTCCCCCCGGCCTGTTGGGCTGAATTTACAGCAACAACGCCTGCAGAATTATCCGGCCATGACGGGTGAATTATTTTGCCGCGGTGAGTTACAGCAGCTGGCGGATTTAGCCCCGGCCCAGCGGCGTGGTTTTTATTATCAGGTGTTGTCGGCTAAACAGGCTTTACGCAAAGCCTGCGGGCTTGATAACCGCGTGCCGCAGGCAGACATGGCAGTGCATGCTTACAACCACAAAATGGGGCTGATTCATTATGCTGGCATCGTCTGGCATGTGGTCTGGCAGGCGGCGGGTGATGCTGTATTTGCCGTGGTCAGTGAAGAGCCTTTCCAATTAAATACCCCCGTCATATTGCCGCAGCAGGCCGTGGTGTAACGGCGCGTAAGCCATTGCATCTGCCACGGCCCGCGGCAGCAGAAAATTACCCGTCGTTACAAAAATCCCATCAGCCATGACCATATTGCTGCGCACTGTGACAGTAAGTTTTGTGCGCTGTGATTTACTTCCCTTAAGTGTGTGCGTTGCATCACATTTGATGCGGGAGGCGAACATGGCACCGGTAAAACAATTCAAAAATGAAAAAGGCGAAATTTTTGCGAGCATTTATGCCGATGAGCGTCAGGGTATTTTATTGGATGCCTGGCGGGGTGATTTTGGCAGCGAACATAATCTGACCGGGGTATTGGGTTATACCTTTGCCCAGTTAAAAACCAAACATCTGACCTATTGGTTATCCGATGTTTCACAGATGGAAGGCGCTTTGGAACAGGGGGCAGATGCCGCGTTTAAAATGTTCGAGCTGCTGCTTGATTCATCTGACCTGGAAAAATTCGCGTTTGTTACCCAGCGCCCGAATAATCCGGCGCGGCAAAAATTAACCCATATTCTCGCTGAGCATGGCATTGCGGTTAAAACCTTTGATAGTTATCCCCATGCTGTGGAGTGGTTGCTGGTGCCAAGATTATCCTCCCGCCACTGGGAGCAGGCCGAAGTGCTGACGTTTTAAAAGATAACGTGGAAATAAAAAATGCCGCAGATGTGCGGCATTTTTTATTGTTTTTTTCTTTTGTAGAATATCAGGCGCTTTTTACTGCCGGACTTTCCTGTGGGTTTTGCAGCGCAGCATTTTCAGCGTTATCAGCAATGGCTGTTTGCGCAAGCCCGGTATTTTTATCGGTTAATAATAAAATCGCCGGCAGCAGGAAAAAGTCGAACGCAAGGGCGATAACAATTGTCAGGCACACCATAATGCCGGTATAGGCACTGACGTTAAAATCCGACAGGGCCAATACCATAAAACCGCAGCCCAGCACTAAGGTGGTGACAATTAACGCGCTGCCCACTGAGCTGAAGCCGTAACGTACTGCCTCTTCAGGTTTTTTGCCGAGTTTGCGTGCGTCCTGGTATTTGCTCATGAAGTGCACTGTGTCATCCACGATAATCCCCAGGGTGATGGCAAAAATAACGGAAACCGCCACGTTCACTTCACCCACAAAAATTCCCCACAGGCCAAAGGCAATGCCCGCCGGAAAAGCGTTGGGTATCATGCTTAACAAACCATAACGCAGGCTGCCCATGGTGATGGCGATGGTGAGTGATACAAATAAAATCGCAAACAAACTGCCCCACAGCATATTTTTAATATTGCTCAGGCCAAAATGCGCAAACATCACCGGCACACTGGAGCCATCAACCTTATAGGGCTGCATATTGTGTTGAATCCAGGCCTGGCCCCTTTCTTCAAAGGCAATTAAACCGCTGCTGGTCTGGTCGCGGATTTTCACATAAACCCGTAATTTGGATTTATCGCTGCTCACCTGATTGGTTAAATCCAGGCCATAGGGCAGGGAGAGTTCATACATAAGCCCGTATTGGGATGCCAGCTCCGCAGATTCCGGCAGGCGGTAAGCATCCTCCGCCCCCTCGTGCATATTTTTATTAAGGCGTTTTAAGGTGTTGGTATAACTGCCCACATAGGTGACTTCCGGCTGAGCTTTTAACCACTGCACAAATTCTTCGGTTTTCTTTAAAAATGCCGGATCGTTAATACCACTGGCGCTGCCGCTGTCGACCATATAAGCAATGGTGTCAAAGCCCGGCAGGTGCTCTTCCATATATTCAGCGGCCTGACGGAAGGGCACGTTTTTACTGAAATAACCAATCGCATCGTCGTTTAAATCACTGCGCAGCATAAATGCAGCAAGCAGCAGGCTGAGGGGCGCCGCCAGCCACACAATTTTGCGTTTATGTTTAATGGCAATTTCCCCTGCGCTAAGTGCAATGGGGTGCAGGCGTGACTGACGGCCGCGGAAATTACCCGGCAGAATTAACATCAGGGTGGGCAGCAGGGTGAAGGTGTACACACAGGCCACGGCCACACCAAATGCCGTGATAGTGCCTAATTCCCGGAAGGGCGGGGAATCACTGAAATTCATACTTAAAAAACCAATCGCCGTGGTCACGCTGGTTAAAATAATCGGGCGGATATTATTGCGCAGGGCGTGTTGCATGGCGTCGTATTTATCGGCCCCTTCGCGCAGGTAAAATAAAAAGCGGTTATACAAATGCACCGCATCACAAACGGCTAATGTCATGATGATGGTCGGCGCTGAAATATTGACCTGATTGAGCGGCCAGCCTAACCAGCCCATAAAACCCACCGCACTGATAATACTGATGGTGATTAATAATAATGTGCTGAGCATGGCGCTGACGGAACGCAGCAGGGCCAATAATAAAACCGCAATCACTAAATACATGGCCGGCACTAAGGTAGTGGCATCCTGCTCGGTGAGCGCCACAAAGGTGCCGTTATAGGCAGCAACCCCCATTAATTGCACCTTCAGCCCCGGTAATTGGTTTTCATATTTCTGCACTATGGCATTGGCACTGGCCATAATGGTTTTCGCGGCCTGTTGTTTTTCCGCGGCATTTTCCGGGAATAATAACGACACACTGACCACAGCGATTTTTTCATCGGGGGAAATTAACCAGTGCAGAATTTCATCGCTGCTCAGGGCAATTTCACGAATTTGGGCGAGTTGCTCAGCCGTTAAATGCTCTGCTTCTTCCACCAGGGGGCGGGTGGTGAGTTCATCGCCATCCACTTCGGTGTGCTGGTAATTGTTGATGGAATCCACCCTGCGCGAAAACGGCATTTGCCAGGCATCGGCGGTAATTTGCTGCTGAATTTCCAGCAGGGGTTTTTGTAATACCGTCATATCGGCATGGCTGATTAAAAATGCGATGCCATCGGTATGGGTGAAGGTTTCTTCGATATTCTGATAGGCCGTGAGCTGCGGGTTATCTTTGCTGAAGAAAATTTTATAGTCGGACTGGAAGGTCAGGTTCTTCGCCCCGTAGGCCAGCAGCAACATGCTCAGCAGGGTGAATGAGGTCCACAGCCAGCGCCATCTGACCAGGTTTTGCGCAAAGTTCATGGTGAGTCCCGTTTTTGTTGTTATGGGGAATCGCCAGACTAAGAGTGGGCAAGGGGAAATACAAGCCACGCGGAAGTGGTGTTTTGCCGGCTAACAGGCATAAAAAAAGGGCCGCATTGCGACCCTTTTGGAAACTTGGTGGCTACACCGGGATTTGAACCTGGGACCCCATCATTATGAGTGATGTGCTCTGACCAACTGAGCTATGTAGCCATAAAGTGGCGCGCATTATCTGGAGAAACGCAGGGCATGTCAACCCCTGGTTTATGTTTTTATTCAAAGACTTACCTGATTTTGCTGTAAATCTGCCTGCCTCACCTGTCAGCCCCTTTAACCACGGGGGCTGCGGCGCTTATTTACGCCCGGCCAGCCAGGGATTAAACGGGCTTGTGGTGCTGTTGCGGACCTTGCCGGCTTTAAAATCCAGATACAGGGCCTCCACTTTTGCCCGTGCCCAGGGGGTGCGGCGTAAAAATTTGAGGCTGGATTTCACACTCGGCTCACTTTTGAAGCAGTTGATATCTACCTCTGCGGCCATCTGCTGCCAGCCGAGGCCGGCCACCAGCTCATTTAACAGGGCCTCAAGGGTAATGCCGTGCAGGGGATTGTTGTTTTGTTTATCCATGGAGAGTTACCGCTGAAATATGGTGTGTATTCTAACCCCGGCGCCCCGTTGTGGGGGATTTATGTTTTAATTCAGCGGTTTTAAGGCATGCACACAGGTGGGATGTGGATATAACGCACAGATTGGATTTGCTGGCCGCGCAAAGTGTGCCCGCCGACAACGGCCTGATCCTGCCGTTTATTGCCCATTCCGCCCAACAATTACGCCGTGTGCCCTTTGCTCAACCCTGTTTAATGCTGGTTTTGCAGGGGGTGAAACAGCTGCATGCCCAGGTGCTGCAGGATTTATCCCCCGGGCAAATGTTATTGGTGCCCGCCGGTTGTGAATTAAGTTTTACCAATCAGCCGGATATCTCGGGCATGTACCAGGCCTGGGTGGTGGCCTTTAACCAGGAAGATTTAAGTGGCCTTGGCCATGGCCCAGTGCAACATGAAATACAGCAACTGCCCGCCGATGATTTATTACTGACCTTATTTCAGCAGTGGTTGTTATTACAGGGGCACGGCCCCCAGGCCGCCCATTTATTACCCCAAAGGCGTGTGGAGTTAGTGCAGCATTTGAGTGCCCTGGGTTGTGCTGCCCAGCTGCGCAGCGGCCTGTTGCAGGACTGGGGCGGGCGGGTGCAGAACCTGTTGCGGGCCGACCTCAGCCGCGACTGGCAGCTGGCAGATATCTGTGCGCGGCTGGCGCTGAGTGAATCCAGCCTGCGGCGTAAATTAAATCAAGAAGGGTGCACCTTCCGCGAATTACTCGAAGAGGTACGCCTCAGTCACGGCCTGAATTTATTACAGACCAGCCCGTTATCCGTACAGCAGGTGGCCGATGCCTGTGGTTATCAGTCTGCGTCCCGTTTCAGTGAGCGCTTCCGGCAACGTTTCAGCATGAGCCCGTCTGAACTGCGCCACAGCAGAACGGCGCTTTCAGGCGCTAAATTGGCGTTTTGAGGCGCACGCCTGCCATCTGAATTGCGTATGCTCATGGGCCGGAATAAAAGGAGAACCTCTGATGAAACAACTGCCCTTAAGCCTGCTTGCCCTCAGTTTATTCAGCGCCGCCAGCCATGGGGAATTAACCCTCAGTAGTGCGGATATTCAGGCCGGTAAAATGATGCCCAAGGCCCAGGAATTCGCCGGTTTTGGTTGTAATGGGGGCAATAAATCCCCGCAGTTGAGCTGGAGCGGCGCACCGGCAGGCACAAAAAGTTATGCGATTACCGCCTACGACCCGGATGCCCCGACCGGCAGCGGCTGGTGGCATTGGCTGGCGTTTAATATTCCGACATCTGTAAATCAGCTGGCTGCGGGTGCCAGCGGGCATATGCCGGCAGGTGTGGTGGAAAGCCGTACCGATTTTGGCGCGCCCGGTTTTGGTGGTGCCTGCCCGCCGCAGGGTGATAAAGCCCACCGTTATCAGTTCACGGTATTTGCACTGGATGTGGAAAAACTCGACCTGGCCCCTGACAGTTCCGGTGCCCTGGTGGGGTATTACCTCAATGGCCATACCCTGGCGAAAAAATCCCTGGAGGCCCTGTACCAGCGCCCGTAAGGTGTAAGGCCATGGCTGCGCCACAATTTTTCATTTCCACCTAAAAAATAGGGCCTCTTTTGAGGCCCTATTTTTTAGGCTGAGCAGATGTAACCGCCGTTTGTGATGGGCGCAAAATGGAAGCTGGGGGTCTGTGCCCGGCACGGGTATAAGCCCCCCAAGAAAGAACCTTTGTAATTCGGTGGTCGGCAATTAAACCGGTTTTTCTTTTTCTGGGAAGGGACTTCCCAGACCCTTCCTTCGCTCACACTGCTGCTTGTTCCCGGTTTTTTCTGCACGCCATTACGCCCACGCGCCATGGGGCATCCATGCCCTGCTTCGCCGGCGCTTTGCTGGCATCCATGCCAGCTACGGGCTATGTCGCTTTAAAAAACCGGCGCAGCAAGTTCGCCAAAGGTGTTCTGAGTTTACGCCGTGATAAATCGGCACAAATCAAAATC
This sequence comes from Oceanospirillaceae bacterium, assembly GCA_024234265.1. Taxonomy (GTDB): domain Bacteria; phylum Pseudomonadota; class Gammaproteobacteria; order Pseudomonadales; family Oceanobacteraceae; genus JACKOM01. The sequence goes on along the minus strand of JACKOM010000003.1, from coordinate 282,951 downwards.
TATGCTGAATCAGCACTGGACACGTTTTATTTTGAGTGCATTTACGCCTGCCAATTTTCAGTGGCGTTTATTGCGGCTGCCCCTGACAATGTGGGCAACATTTAACAGGAGGCACCATGGACGCAGAATTTTGGCATCAACGCTGGCAAAAAGGTGAAACCGCATTCCACGAAGGTCAGGTTAACCGTCTGCTCGAGCAGCATTTTCAGGCATTAAATCTGCCCGTGGGCAGCCGGGTATTTTTACCCCTGTGCGGTAAAACCCGTGATATCGCCTGGCTGCTGGATAAGGGTTATCAGGTGGTGGGTGCAGAACTGAGTGAGCTGGCGGTAAAAGAATTATTTGCCGGTTTGGGTTTAACCCCTGTGGTGATAGAAAAAGAAAATTATCGCCACTACCAGGCTGCGCAGATCGATATTCTGGTGGGGGATATTTTTCAGCTGCGCCAGGCGGATATCGGCAGGGTGGATGCTATTTATGACCGTGCTGCGCTGGTGGCTTTACCAGAAATTATGCGTGCTGATTATGCCCGGCAATTAATCGAGCTGGGGCAAACTGCGCCGCAATTAATCATTACCTATGAATATGCCCAGCATGAAATGCCCGGCCCGCCGTTTGCAATCCCCGCCGCTGAAGTACAGCAACATTATGCGCTGCTGTACGGTATTCACGAACAGGTACGCCAGGTTCTGCAAGGTGGTTTAAAAGGTAAAACTTCGGCGACAGAAGTGTTGTGGTTGTTAACGCCATTATAAAAAAATGGCGCAACGCAGCGCAGGCCAGATAAATATTTCGATCCTGCGCTGCGCGATCTGTATTTTCCGCTGACTCTGCAATATGGCCGTTATGGCAAACACTGTTTGTTGCCAAAAAAGCCAGCGCAAAAATCCTGTCTTAAATCACCGCACGATTTAAAAAATTGCACATAAGTGTGGCCAGAGTGCACACGGGCAAAACCTGCATTGTGCTCTACATATGTTGCAGCCTTTTTTGGCTGCGGATTCTTTTGCGTTTTTGCAGTGGTGCGAAAGGCCGCTTCATCACAACAAAAGAGCACACAACATGAAAGCAATTTTCTACGGCACCCTCGCCGTGGCGGGGCTGGCTTTATTCAGCCAGAACGCCACTGCTGGCAGCCCTGAGCAGGAGGCTGTATATGGCCTGGCCCAGGGGTGTTACGCCATTCAATCCCCCACCAATGGCAAATTTCTGCGTAAATTTTATAAAGGCGGCGCAGTGGATGATGGCCTTGGTTATCACTTTGATGCGGATACTGCTGCCCAGGCGGCGCATTTTTATCTCAAACCCACCTCGTTTGAGTATTACATGTTAACCGACAAAGATGGCCGTTATTTTGCGAGCCATTATCCGGCGGAAATTTCCGCAGGCAGGTATGCCGGTGAATTTGCGGAGTGGAAAATCAGCGCGCAGCAAGCGGGCAACAGCTACCAGTACAGCCTGCACGGCACAGGTTTAGATATGCAGGTGCGGCATAATTACAGCGACGGTGGCATGTATTTTTTTGATTTATTAAATCCCTACAATTACACCAGCGAAAGCAGTTTTAATCTGGTGGCACAAAATGATTGTCTGCCATTCCCCGAAGTGCAAGTGAATGTCAGCGGTGATACTGCGGCATTAAAAGGTTATGCCGATGATACGGTGCGCGGCTGGATTGACCCCCATACCCATATTACTTCCTATGAATTTATGGGCGGCAAAATGATGGCAGGTAAACCTTTCCATCGCTGGGGTGTGCAGAGCGCATTAAAAGACAGTTCGGATATCCACGGCCCCGATGGTTCGCTGGATATTATCGGTAATTTATATGCCTATGGTGATGTTAATTTCCGCTACGACACCCGTGGCTGGCCTGAATTTCCCTTCTGGCCGAACGCCAAACAGCTGAGCCATTCCGGTTATTATTATAAATGGATTGAGCGTGCCTGGTTGTCAGGTGAACGCATTATGGTTGCCGATTTAGTGGAAAACGAAGTGCTGTGTAATGTGCAGAAAACCGTTAAACCCGGCAGCTGGATAAATCCTAATGACTGCAACACCATGGCCAGTATCCGCCTGCAGGCGCGGCGTTTGCGTGAAATGCAGGATTATATCGACGCCCAGTCCGGCGGCCCCGGTAAAGGGTTTTTCCGGATAGTCACTTCCTCTGAAGAAGCCCGCGCCGTGATTGCCGATGGCAAATTGGCGGTGATTATGGGGGTTGAAGCATCTGAAACCTTTAACTGTGGTTTAAAAGATGACTGCAACCGCAATACCGTGGAAGCCGCTTTAAATGAATTATATGCATTAGGTGTGCGCTCGATTTTCCCAACCCACAAATTCGACAACCAATTGGGTGGCTCGCGGGTTGAGGATGGATTTATTAACGTGGGTGAATGGTTATCCACCGGACGTTTCTTTGAAACCAAACAGTGTGATGCGGATGTGCACGGCGCGCACTTTAATACCGGTTTCCCGTTAATTGGTCAGGTACCTTTTATCAAGGATATTCTCGATATTATCGGTTTGAATCCTGAATATGATGAAAGCATTGCTCACTGCAATAAACACGGCCTGACGGAATTAGGTGTGTATCTGGTGAATCGCATGATTGATAAAAAAATGCTGATTGAGCTGGACCATATGGGCGCCGATACCGCCACCCAGGTCATGGATATTGTCGAAGCGCGTAATTACAGCGGGGTAATTTCTTCCCACAGCTGGATGAACAGCTCCGCCGATGGCAGCGTGTATAAAGATACCCAGCGTTTAATCCGCGCCGGTGGTTTTGTTGGTCCCTATAACAGCAATGCCCATGGTATGGAAGGCAGCGTGTCGGCCTACCTGGATATTATCGAACAAACCCCCTATCTCGCCGGTGTTGGTGTTGGCTCAGATATGAGTGGTTTAGGTGGTCAGGCTGGCCCCCGTGGGGATGTGGCAGATAATCCGCTGAATTACCCGTTCACCAGTGAGTTTGGTTTAACCTTTAATAAACAAATTTCCGGCAACCGGGTATTTGATTTAAATAAAGACGGTGTCGCCCACTACGGTATGCTGGCGGACCATATTGAAGATATCCGTGAACAGGCATCCAGCCGTGTGTATGAAGCGGTAATGAACAGCGCCGAAGCTTACCTGCAAATGTGGGAACGCGCTGCCGCCAATACGGATATCAGTTATTTCGATCCGCTGGAAAGTTACGTGCAGATTTATAACCGTGCGGCAGGGCGCTGCATGGATATTGCGGGGCACGATAATAATTTAGTGAACGGCGCTAACGTGCAGCTGTGGGATTGTGATGACGAATCCTACGATCAGTTCTGGTATTACAACAAAACCGAACAGCGTTTTGAAAACCGTGCGGATCGTACTAAGTGCCTCGACAACCGTGGCCAGGCCTATAAAGGCGGGGAAATTGTTATCTGGGATTGTGTGGACAGTGATAATTTACGCTGGAATTTCAGCGGTAATAAATTATCCAGTAAACACGACAGCAACATAGTGGCCGATGCCTATGGCACCGATAATGGCGCTAACGTCGGACAGTGGAGTTACCATGGTGGCACTAACCAGCAATGGGAATTACGCCCGATGAGCGCCATTTACCGCTGGGTGGATTTCCGTGATAAACGCAGTGGCAAATGTATTGATGTTGCTGGTGGTAATAACGCTAACGGCACCCCGGTGCAGTTATATGCCTGCAATGGCAGTGCTGCCCAGCAATGGTATTACGACCCGATTAAAGGCACATTACGCAGCCAGCTGGCGGGCAATAAATGCCTGGATATTCCCAACGGCAATACCGCCAACAATACCCAGCTGCAAATCTGGGATTGCCAGGCAGGCAACCTCAATCAGCAGTTTAATAAAGATGGCAACCGCTTCCGTGCGCGTTTAAACAGTAATCAGGTGATTGATGCTTACGGTGAAAATAACGGCGCAGCAATTGGTCTGTGGAACAGTAATGATACCAATCAGCAGAAGTGGCGTGCGAGTTTGAATTGAGGCTAGAAGCTAGAAGCTAGAAGCTAGAAGCTATTTTAAATCCCGGTGCGGGTAACTGCACCGGGATTTTTTATTCGATAACGACTTTATTCAAGGCTTTGAATTTCTTTGGCTAATTTTTTGTTTAATGCGGTAATAAATATTGATTCATCATCTTTTTCATTCAATACACCAAACATGATTTTGAATGGTGTAAAAATACCGCCTCTAAACATAAAATCGTTGCGGGTGATGGTGCGGATGGTTTTATCTCCATCGGTTACATTGATTACATAATCAATGCTTGGATATCGGAGGGCATCTGCCGGAAACGGGGTTGCATCAAGCATAAATTGGCGTTTATAGGTAATTTTAATATCTATACTGTTGGCCGAAGTATCAGATGTTAATAAGTCGGCCTGGGTTAAGTTTTGCTGAATACCGGATTGAATTAATGTCTGAAACTCACCTTCGCTGTGATACTCAGTTTTTGGGGTTACACTCTCGGTGAGGGTCAGTGAAACATTTTTTAACTGAAATTTATCGCTTAACTTGGCTTGTTCAACAGCGGGCACTGTCTGGTGTGAGCCGCAACCAGTTAAAAAAAGGCTGGCTGCGCACAGCGCTAAAAATATATTTTTCATTATCATTCCTTTGGGTGAGAGTGTGGTGTTTTTTCGCGCCGGTAAATTAAGGTATTTCACTGCTTGTGACCAGTCACTCGCTGCGGTTTGAAAGCTTTCTTTTCAGGAGTGATACGTCGGTCACAGGGGGGGAGGGATTTTAGGGGCGGTAAATAAAGCGCCGTGCAGCTTGCATTGCCGGCTTAAAGCAAAATAATTTCCAGCGTCCAGCGTCCAGCGTCCAGCGTCCAGCGTCCAGCGTCCAGCGTCCAGCGTCCAGCGTTATTGCGCCGCTGTCATATCCGCGGTGGTAAAAGTCGGATATTCCGCAGGTTTATAATTATTTACATTATTCACGAAGTTACTGTCCTTCATGGGAATGGTGGCCGAACCATAATCAAAGCTATTTAATTTATCGCGCATCTGCTGGTTGCTGACCCCGTCACCTATCATCACATACCAGCTGGTAATAGTGGGGGTGATAAATGCTCCATAGGGGTTTTCCGCAATTTCACCGCTTTTGGCAAAACGAAAGGCATGGGTGGTGACACCATCTTTGTGATACACAATTTTTAAATGGCCATTCTGGAAGGGTAAATTAGCGGCCACGTCTGTGTATAAATCACCGTGGGCACTGTAACTGCCGTGTGTCACTGTACCATTTTTTGTCCATACGGCGGCATGCTCCCAATCGTGACGGTGGCCACCACCAAAGGTGTTAAATAATTGGTCTTTTAAAAAATACAGGGCATAAAAATGCACGCAGTATTTATCGCTACCGCTGGTTTTACACATGTAGCGGTGCAGGGTGTTGGAGAGCAGCATAAAGTTACCGGAGCGGCAGCCGCCGGTAATGCTGCCGGAGGTTTTTAAACCGCTGTTTTGTTCACCCAGGCGGCTGATGCCGGCACTGGGCAGGCAGCCATCCCCATCAAAATCAAATACGGGTTCGTGGTTATTAATAATGCCGTTGGCGGGCAGGGCTTCGTCCAGTTTGGCAAAATCACTGGCGTGGCTGAAAGTGCTGCATAACAGCAGGCCGGCTAACAGATAGCTTTTCATTTTTATTATCCTCGACGTGGGTGGGTGGCCTTGGGCCATCGCGAGTATGCAATACATTTTTTACTGAAAAATGGCTAAGGTGTTTACCGCCAATGTATTTTTTAGCGGTAAAATCGGCGGATATTTACCAGGGAGCCTCTGAATAACTCTGCACAGCGTCGCGCATGTGCTGCCAGTTGATATTGGCAAGGCGGCGATTGAAGTAAATGATGGGTCCTTTACAAAATCGCCAACGCAGCCAGATCGACTGGCAGCCTGCGCCCGAAGGGGCTTTGCGAAACAAACCAGCTCGGTGTTGCAGCTTTTTGACGTAACCCGTTATGCCTGCAAATCTGCGCCTTGATCTGATTTTTTTCGCAAAGCCGACGCGGGCACCGAGTTATTTAGAGGTTCCCTGGGGAACCTCTGAATTAATGCACTTGTTGCATGTGATTCCGGATTCGTTTTTTGATTTATAAAAAGGGCTGTATCGTGGGTTGGCAGGAAGTTCAGGTAACACGCAAATATACGCAATTATTTAAAGTATCCGTGCTGGTGATGGCCCTGCTGATCTGTGTGGTGCTTTATTGGTGGCCGCAGGATTATTTTGCGCGGCTGGTCTTTGATTTTTTACGTCTGTTATTGGGTTCGGTATTGATTGGCCTGTTTTTGTGGGGGCTGCAGCGTGCCTGGTTATGCCTGTTTGTGCTGGCCGGCATGGCTATGTTTCCGCTGGTTTTTTTCTGGCTGGGGCTATGGATGCTTTTATACGCCGATGCCCTGCGGGTACGAACTGTTCAGTAAACGTTTTGGTCTCATACTCTCTGCGTATTTAGCCCTGTCCATAATCCGCCTTGGGCCTGCTATGGGGTAATCTGCCCGCCTTTGAAAAACCCTGTGGAATTCCGCCAAAAGGATCTTGTGATGCAACGCCTGATGCTGGCCTGTTTGCTGCCCATGGCAGCGCTGGCCGCTGAATTAACACCCCCGCCGCCGGCCGTGGCCCAGCCGCCTGTTCAACAGGCGCTGCCACCGGCGGCTGCCATCAGTTGCCCGCCGGGCACGCGTTATAAAACCGAGCAGAAAGCCGGTGTGCGTGAAGAGTGGTGTGAGGGTGAATATCAGGAGCACGCAGCCGTACATGGCCCCTATAAAGCCTGGTGGGGCAATGGCCAGTTAAATGCCGAAGGCCATTATGAAAACGGCGCTATGGTGGGCACCTGGCAATACTGGGATATGGCCGGTAAATTTGAGGGCGCGCTGATTTATCAGGAAGGGGAAATGGTGTCGGCGGCGATCAGCCGCAGGAAATAATCAGCCAGAAGCCAGAAGCTAGAAGCTAAAAAGGGAGACGGGAGAGGCAGTTTATCAGCCTCTCCCGTCTCCCTTTTTGTTACCTGGGCGGCTTAGTTAAACACGCCGTTGTGGTAAATCTCCTGCACGTCTTCGAGGTCGTTGAGCAGGGCTTCGAATTTCTCAAACGCCGCTACATCATCCCCTGTGATTTCGTGTTCGGATTGTGGCAGGTAGGTGATTTCTTCCACTTCAAAATCCACTTCACCGAAGGCTTCGTTTAATGCGGTTTTGCATTTGAAGAAGTCGTTGGGTGGTACCAGTACTGTGATCATGCCGTCATCGCATTCGATGTCGTTCACATCCACGTCGGCTTCCATCAGGGCTTCGAGGGTTTTTTCTTCATCTTCGCCTTTAAATACAAACATGGCGCGGTGATCGAACATGTGGGAAACCGAACCCTGGGTGCCGAGTTTGGCTTTGCACTTGGTGAATACACCACGGATTTCACCGAAGGTGCGGTTGCCGTTATCGGTCAGGGCGCGGATTAATACCATGGCGCCGCCCGGGCCCATGCCTTCGTACAGGGCTGGCAGGAAGTTTTCACCCGCGCCGCCTTTGGCTTTATCGATGGCTTTTTCAATGACGTGGGCAGGTACCTGGGCTTTTTTAGCGCGGTCGATCATGCTGCGCAGGGCCAGGTTGCCCATGGGGTCGGTGCCGCCCGCTTTGGCGCAAATATAAATTTCGCGGCCAAATTTGGAATATACCTTGGTCTTCATGCCGGCCGTTTTGGCCATGGATTCTTTACGGTTCTGATACGCTCTGCCCATGGGGAATCTTCTTTTTGCTGTCGGAGAAAAACGCGGAGGATTGTAGCCGTTTTAAGGGGGGCTGTCTTGGCCTGCAATTCAGCTGCGGTTCTGCTTGCGCACCGCCCGCGGGCTTTTGCCTGTCCAGCGCTGGAAGGCATGATTAAAGGCGGCGGCTTCGGCATAACCGAGTTTTTCGGCGATGCGTTCAATGCTCATTTCACTGTGTTGTAACCAGTGCAGGGCCTTTTGCTGGCGTACCTCATCCACCAATTGCTGATAGCTGGTGTGCTGGGCGCTGAGTTTGCGGCGCAGGGTGCGTTCCGGTATGCCCATATTCACACACACATCGGCGAGGCGCGGCAGGCCGTTATCGTATAACTGCAGGTATTCGCGTATCCGTTCGGCAAGGCTGCCGCTGCTGCTTTGCTGTTGCTGGTGCAGCAGCTGGTCACATTGCTGCTGGTAGAGGCGAAAAGCCATGGGGTTAGCCTGGGGGAAGGCGCGGCCCAGATTGGGGTTTTTCAGCCACAGGGCGCTGCCGCTTTGGCCAAATCTGACTTTGCAGGCAAAGTACTTCTGGTACACCTGGCTGTCGGCGGGTTCCGGGTAGGGCAGCCAGACTTCATCGAGGTCCATGGGTTCGTTGACACTGGCCGACATATCCTTCAACAGGCGGTACATGCCGGCTAAATCCCGGTCGATCAGGAAGCGCTGCAAACCTTCGGGCAGGTGGCTGGGGGTGATGCACAGGCCCACGCGGCTGCCTTCAATTTGCATGCTCAGCTCGCCATACAGGTAGGTGAGTTTCTGGTACTGAATGCCGGCCTTGCAGGCCTCAAACACGTTGGCGGCTGTCATCAGCAACATAGTAAAAGGGCCGTAACCGGCCAGGCCAAAACTGCCGCCCAGGCTCAGGCCTATGCTGCTGCCCTGCACCCGCGCAAACAGCTCCGCGAGCAGCTGTAATTCACGGTCGCGGGATATCTGGCCGTTAGGGTCAAGTTTGTTGAGGTCCAGGCCATGGGCGGCAAGTATGTCGCTGGTGGTGATGCCCCGTGCCGCAAGGCCCTGCACCGTATACAAAAAGCCCAGAATGGATCGTGTGCTCATATGGCCGTTGTTATCAAGTTTGTTGTGGGGCCAGCATATCAGGCCATAAAGCACCTTGCCTATACTGCGCTTCAAACTGGCCGGAATCTTCCATTCCGGCGGCCTGCACAATAACAAAAAAGGCGAGGTGGATATGGCGGTAGTACCCGTGGTGGATGCCCTGATCGTGGGCAGTGGTTTTTCTGGTCTGGGCATGGCCCATGCGCTGCAGAAAGCCGGCCTGAATAATTATGTGATTCTGGAAAAAGCCGCTGAAGTGGGTGGCACCTGGCGGGAAAATACCTACCCGGGTTGTGCCTGCGATGTGCAAAGCCATTTATATTCATTTTCGTTTGCGGGCAACCCGAACTGGAGCCACGTATTTTCTCCGTGGCACGAAATTCAGGCGTATATTCTCGCCACCGCACAAACATTAAATTTACGTCAGAAAGTGCACTTCAACCGTGAAGTGCAGGCCGCCCATTTTGATGAACACAGCGGCCTGTGGAATATCCGCTGCAAAGATGGCCAGCAGTACCAGGCGCGGCATTTTATTATGGGCACAGGCCCCCTGCATGTGCCGGCTATTCCGAAAATTAAAGGGCTGGAAAATTTCCGTGGCAAAGTGATGCACAGCGCCCAGTGGGACCACAGCTGTGAGCTTGCCGGTAAACGTATTGCCTCGATTGGCACAGGTGGCAGCGCCATTCAGTATGTGCCGGAAATTGCCCCGGCAGCTGCGCGCCTCGATGTATATCAGCGCACCCCGGCATGGGTTTTACCGCGTAATGAACGTGCTTATACCAGAGTAGAAAAATTCCTGTTTAAAGCCGTGCCGCCCCTGCGCCAGTTATACCGCGGTTTTATTTATGTCAAAAATGAAATGCGTATTTTACCTATGCGCAACCCGGCGATTGCACGCCTGGCAGAATTATTAGCACGTATTCATATCCGCGTGCGGGTGCGTGATGCAGAAATCCGTAAAAAACTCACCCCGGATTACACCATTGGCTGTAAACGTATTTTAATCAGCAACCGTTATTTGCCGACCTTTAACCGCAGTAATGTGCAGTTAATTACCGAAGGCATCAGCGAAATTGGTGAAAATTATATCCAGAGCCGTGATGGTGTGCGCCGCGAAACCGATGTGATTATTCTCGGCACAGGTTTTGTGACAGACCCCCGTGAATATATGCAGGGTTTCCCGATTACCGGTTTAAATGGCCGGGCTTTATTGGATGCCTGGGCCAATGGCGCAGAAGCTTACAAGGGCATTAACGTGGCGGGCTTTCCGAATTTCCACCAGTTAGTTGGGCCAAATACCGGCACAGGTCACAGCTCGGTGATTTATTTCATTGAAAGCCAGGCTAAATATATTGTTGATGCCATCACCCAGCAGCAAAAAAGTGGCGCCCTGTATCTGGATGTTAAACGCGAAGTGCAAAACGCCTTTAATGAAAAAATTCAGCAGGATTTACGCAATACCGTATGGAGCAGTGGTTGTAACAGCTGGTATCAGCAGGCCGACGGGCGTAACTTCACCATTTGGCCGGGCACTACCTTTGCTTACCGGCGCATGACCCGTAAGCTGGATATGGCAGCTTACCATGTGGTGCAACATTCACCGGCCCTGAAAAAACAGCACAGCGCCTGATATTTTCACGACACAATAAAAATAAAAAAGGAGGGGATATGAAAAAATTACTGTGGGGCTCTGCCGCCCTGGCCTTGCTGGCGGGTGGTTATGTTGCCCTCGCTTCGGCCTATAAAAATGAAATGTACGACGGGGCCATGGCCATGGAGGCCAGCCTTTCCCATTTAGAAAAAAAACAGGTGCAGATCAGCGATGGCACCATCAGTTACCTGGAAAGTGCGCCTGAAGGTAAAAAGGCCAGCATTTTATTAGTCCATGGTTTTGGTGCGTATAAAGAAAACTGGCTGCGTTTTGCCCGCCCGTTAAATGAATACCATGTGGTGATTGTCGATTTACCGGGCCACGGGGAAAGTTTTAAACGCCCTGAGCTGCGGTATGACTTTGATAACCAGGTAGCGTGGGTACATGAATTTGCCGAAAAAATAGGCCTGCAGAAATTCCATATGGCGGGTAATTCCATGGGCGGTGGTATTACTGCTTTGTATGCCGCAACCTATCCGCAGCAGGTATTAATCGCAACCCTGATTGACCCGGCGGGCATACACGATCATCGCGCAGTATTGCAGGATTATCTGGATAAAGGTGAAAACCCTCTGGTGGTGCAAAATACCGAAGATTTTAAAAAGCTGATGGATTTTGCCCTTGAGCAAAAACCCTTTGTGCCATGGCCCATTACCGAAGTGGCTGCTGAACGTGCCAAAGCATTAAAGCCCCTGCACGATAAGATTTTTGCTGAATTCAATCACCCTGATGGCTATAATTTCCGCGATTCTATCAGCACAATAAGTGCGCCTACCCTGATTATGTGGGGGCAGGAAGACCGCATTATTAATTATAAAAATGCGGATGTTTTTGCGGGCCTGATTAAGGGTTCCAAACTGGACATTATGCCTGGGGTTGGCCATGCACCTATGATTGAGGTGCCGAAAAAAGCCGCCGCAGATATGCTTGCCCTGATTGAAGGGCAATAAATACAGAGTTGTTAGCGTGGTATGAGTTTTCATACCCTTCGCCCGGCATTGGCAACAATGCCGGGCTTTTTTATGCCGCAATTTCCAGCGTTTGCTTATTTTTGCAGGCGCACATCCTGTTGCACCGCATTGGCGAAATTAATGGTATCGAGCATGGCATCCATTTCATCACGCATACTGCGCAGGGATAACAGCTGATTTTTACCGTAGGTAATGGCGATATGTGCGGGTAATTTACGGAAGGCATAACATTCCTGCATGGTCTGCACACTACTATCAGCCTGGGTATGGATGGCGCAGAGGGCTTTAATATCACGCAGATTGATGCGGTTAACCCCTTCGCAATATTCAGCTTTTTCAAAATGGGCGAGGCTGAAAGTCGATAAAATAATATTCGAATACTGGCGTTTAAAATGCCGCGCCAGCACGCGGAATATCACAATGCCTTCTTTTTAGGCAAATCATCACAATGTTCTGCGAATAAAAACAAGCTGATGTTATCCAGCATTACACTCAGAAAAGCATCATCTTTTTTCGGGTGGCGTAACTGATGGGCAAGGGTGTAACTGGCGACCGCCAGATTTAAGCCTTTTTGCCATTCGGTAATCAGGGCATTTTTAATACGTGGATTACGGATGGCAATGCAGGCGCGCCAGCGGTGGCTGATCATCAGGGTTTTTAACATGCTGGTGCCCAGCATCATGCAGGCTTGATCTAAACGTGTGACGTTTTCAGGTTTATTAAACATGCAAACGTTGGCGGCTTTTAAAATATAAGCGCTCATCACCGGGTCATTTTCCAGCAGGCGGCTGAGCTGGCGGTAATTGAAACTTTCGAATTCAAAATAATCCAGCACGCGGTTAACAATATTCATCACGCTGGAGATGCGTGTGTTGTGCATGCTGATGTTGAGTTTCATTTCACGCATCACCTGTAATACCTGATTTTGCATGCTGATGCCCCTTAAAACGATGGGCATATTGTGCGGGGGTGGGGCCTGTATAACGTCTGACCAAAGTTGCAGGGGGGCTATATCCTTGGCCGGAAATAGGGCCGTTAGCATTCAATACGCAGGATCATAGGTTTCCCGATACAGAGCAGGGGGGGCTTATGTGATTGAATGACTGGCATTTGAGATTTTTTTCTCTGGGAAGGGACTTCCCAGACCCATCCTTCGCTCACACTGCTGCTTGTTTCCGCTTTTTTAGGCGCGCCATTACGCCCACGCGCCATGGGGCATCCATGCCCTGCTTCGCCGGCGCTTTGCTGGCATCCATGCCAGCTACGGGCTATGCCGCTTTAAAAAACCGGCGCAGCAAGTGAGCATGAAGTGTTCTGAAAAAACGCAGCATTAAACTGTAAAAGTAAAAACTTCCTGTTTCAGGCGCTGAAACTGCGCCCGGCGCGGATATCCTCAATCAGTTGCCAGAGGCGGTTGAGATCCGGGGGTTTGGGCAGGAAATAACAGCCGGAATCGGCAATGGCCTGGATAATTTTCGGGTCGGTTTCGCCGCTGATCACCACCGCAGGTTTAGGGGCATCGAAGTGGGTTTCGATCAGCTCCAGGGCATCAAGGCCGGTTTCCGTGGCGGAGAGGGTGTAATCGGTGAGGATAAAATCCGGCTCGCGGGGGTTACCCGCCAGGTAGGTATTTAATTCGGCGATACTGCAGAACACCTCGGCTTCAATTTCCCAGGCAATGGTTACCGCCAGCAGGGCTTCGGCGATGGCCCGCTCGTCGTCGATAATATAAATCAGGCTGTCGCCCCCTGTGCTGTGCTGCCAGTCATCGACAATGCTGAGCATGGGCAGGGGTGGCTCTACCTCGGGTACGCTGATGGAAAATAACGTACCGCGCCCGAAGCGGGATTTAACCTCGATGCAGTGGCCTAAACCGCCGGCGAGTTTTTTGACAATCGAAAGCCCCAGGCCAAAGCCTTTTTCGACTTTGCCATCGGGGTTATTCAGTTGGGTAAAGGTTTCAAAAATGGCTGTGAGTTTATCGGCGGGAATGCCGATACCGGTATCCCACACCTGAATATCGATAAAACCATCACGCCGCCGTGCCGCCAGTAAAACACCGCCTTTATCGGTATAACGTATCGCATTGGCCAACAAGTTGCGCACAATACGCTCCAGCATGGAGGCATTGCTGAGCACGTCGCAGTCGGGTACGTGAATACGCAGTCCAATTTTTTTATCCCGTGCGATCACATCAAATTCCTGCACGATTTTTTGCAGCAGGGGTTTAAGTGCAACTTTATCCAGTTTGACTTTATTAATGCGATTTTCAATTTTTGCCTGGTCCATGATGTCGCTGAACATCTGGCTGAGGTTGAGGGCCAGGGCGTGCACCTTATCTATGTATTGGGTGCGTTTATCTTCATTTTTTTCGCTTTTTAATACATCCATAAATAAATTCATGGCCGAGAGCGGCTGTTTTAAATCGTGGCTCATGCCGGCAAAAAATTCGTGTACCGCTTTGGCTTTTTCTTCGGCGCTGATGGCCTTGTGTTCGGTGGCTTCTTTGGCGGATTTTAGTTCGGCCACCGCATCACTGAGGCGAAGATTGGTTTGTTGTATGGTGTTTAACATGCGGTTAAAGGTGGTGACCAGATCGCCGATTTCGTCTTCTGTTTCGTGGGGCGCGCGCAGGGAATAATCTTCGGATTTAGCGATAGCATGGGTAATAAGTTTCAGGTTGTTGATTGGTCGCACAATAAAACGCTGTATGCGCCAGCTGATTAACATGGCCACCAGTAAAGCAATAAAACCAATAACCATGGAAGCAAGTAGTATATTGCGAAGACGCTTGGAAATTTCTTCAGTACTGGCGGCGATATAAATCCAGCCAATGGGCCGCTGGTTGAAACGGATTGCGCTGATAATAATTTGTACCTGGGAGTTTTTGATGCTGGTTTTATCATCAGGTGTGGCCGGTAAATCCGGGCAGCTGCCGGAAACCGGGTGAAACTCTGCGAATAATTTACCATCCTGCAGGTACATACAGGCTTCAATAATGCTTTTTTTAGGGCTGAGGGATGCAAGGTTGGCTTCTGCAGCTTTATTATCCTGAAACATCAGGGCAGCGCTGCTGCGCTGCCCGATCACATCACTTAAAACGATTAACTCATTTTGTTGCTCGGCGATAAAGTCCTGGCGGTCTTTGAGTGTGTAGAGTGCTGCGGCGATAAAAATGGCAATCGTCACGGCAATCATGACGATTAACATAAGTTTGACTTTAACGGATATTCGGTTGAACAGTCTTTTCAGAGCCATTACTCCTGTAACTTGCGGATATTCCTTGCCAGGCTGATTAAGTCAGAGCTGACCTGTAAGCCTTGTTTGCGGGCGCTGTCGAGGTTGATATCAAAACTGAGTTTTTCCACTGTGTTAACGATATTGATAATGCCGCCGTTTTCGATAAAACCGCTTTGCTCTGACACACTCAGAATATAAATGTACTGGCCGGATTTAAACGCTTTGAGTAATTCGGGGCGGATATCATCCCCCACAAATAAAATCTGGCATTTGCCGGTTTTTTGCAGGTTGTTGCTTTGTGTGATCTGAAATTCACGCGGGCCGATAAAGGTGCCGGCCATGGGGTATAAATAATCAATAAAGGGCACATCACCTACCACGCATAATTTCAGCGGGTCGGAACGTTTGGCAAACGCTTTGCTGGGCCACTCCACCAGATTGGCAAAGTTATAAATAAACATGGCGCGCAGCTGTTTTTCGCTTTCACTGATCGCCATGCTGTGCACACTTAGCAGCAGGCAGGGAATAATAAGCAGATAACGCAAGTATTTCATTTTTTCGCCTTGGGCATGGAACCACCAATCAGGTATTGACCTAAAAAGCGGCTCAGCTCTTTTTTAAGTTCACATTTATCGCTGTTTTGCCGGGTGCAACGGTTGAAAATAGTTTCCATGGCAAAACTGATATTCGGGTTGTTATCCAGAGATTCCTGGGTGCTGCTGATAATTTCTTCAGCGGCGCTGTTACCCGCAGGCTGATCCTGAATCTGGGTTTCTTCGGCGCCACTTAAGGCTTCATCAATCACATCATTAATATCCGGCCCGGGGGTAATGGGGGGATTACTCGCATCGGGTAATAAATAAATTGTGCGCCCGCTGGCGGCGAGTAACTGGCTGGCATAGGGCGCGGCAGAATCAATTGCTGTGGTGCTGTCGGCGGGCGTATTTAAGGCGTTAATTGCACTGCCGCTGCCCATCACCATGGCGCTGTAATTGCCTTCGGTGCCGAGAATATCCAGCACAATATCACCGCCTGTGCTGCTGAGTTGTGTGCCGGCGGCCAGGGTTAATGTGCCACTGCCCTGATTTTCCAGCACCAATAAACCTGCGTAGCTGTTGCTGGCATCTTTGGGCAGGCCGGTTGTGCTGGTTTCAAAGGTGCTGAGCACATCAATATCGGCGTTAATATCCAGTGCGCCGCCATACACAATATTTAACCAGCCATGGCGGTTGCCATCATTGCCGTCATCGGCAATGTTGAGGGCGCTGTCGATAAAACCGGCACCGGCAAAATTAAGGGTGGCATGGCCATCGGTGATGTTAATGGCCAAATTATCGCTGTTTAAATCCGCTAAATGGCCGTTAGCCGCGAGGTTTAATGTCAGGGCATTATTGCTGCCGCTGAACGTTACATCATTATTTTGTGCATCGCTGGTGATGCTGCGGGTTTGATTATTGCCGCTGTCGACTAACAGGAAATCGGCACTGCTGACGCTTAAATCCGTGCTTAAACCTGCGCTGTTAATGCTGCACAAACCTGCACACGTCAGTGTGCCACTGGCGCCTAAGGTGCCCCCCGTGGTGATGGCCGCATCACCGCTGCTGTTTAAGCTGCTCAGTGTTAATGCATCACTTTCATTTAATATAAAACCCTGCGCTGCGCCGCTGATATTAATTGCCGCGCTGCTTAATGATGTAGTTAAGGTTAAGGCATCGGCCAGGGCATCCAGGGTTAAATCCAGTGTGCCACCGTTGATGGTGGTATCGTTTAAATCATTGGCATTTACGCTTAAGGTGCCGGGTACTGTAATTGTACCGGGCAGGGTTAAGGTGCCATTAGTTAAACTGATATTTAAACACCTGCGGTTATGCTGGCGCTCGTTAAGGTGAAATCCCCCGCATCGGTTTTATTTAAGGTGAGGGTATTTGCCGAAGTGGTGCTCAATGCCGCACTGCTGTTGGTGGTATTGATTGTGCTGTTGCCTCCACTTAAATCTGTGGTGATATTCAGGCCTGTGCTGCCATTTAAAATCACACTGCGATCAGAGTCGTGAATATCGGCCACATCCAGCGTCAACGCGCCACTGCTGCTTAAACCCGTATCGGCAATGGTCAGTGCACCACCTGTGGTGATATTCACATTACCTGTGCTGGCAAAACTGCTCAGGTTTAAATCGTCAGTTTCCGTTAAAACAAAATCCTGTGCCGCGCCGCTGATATTAATCGTCGCATTATCCAAAGCGGTATTTAAGGTTAATGCATCGGCCAGGGCATCCAGGCTTAAAGCCAGTGTGCCGCCGTTAATCGTTGTATCGTTTAAATCATTGGCATTAATGGTGAAGGTGCCGGGTACTGTAATAGTGCCGGGCAGGGTTAAGGTGCCATTAGCTAAACTGATGTTTAAACCACCTGCGGTTATGCTGGCGCTATTTAAGGTGAAATTACCCGCATCGGTTTTATTTAAGGTGAGTGTATTGGCCGAAGTGGTGCTCAATGCCGCACTGCTGTTGGTGGTATTGACCGTGCTGTTGCCTCCACTTAAATCTGTGGTGATATTCAGGCCTGTGCTGCCATTTAAAATCACACTGCGGTCGCTGTCGTGAATATCCGTCACATCCAGGGTTAAGACGCCACTGCTGCTTAAGCCCGTGTCGGCAATGGTCAGTGCACCACCTGTGGTGATATTCACATTGCCTGTGCTGGCAAAACTGCTCAGGGTTAAATCGTCAGTTTCCGTTAAAACAAAATCCTGTGCGACACCGCTGATATTAATCGCGGCATTATCCAGTGCCGTATTCAAGGTTAACGCATCAGCCAGGGCATCCAGGCTTAAATCCAATGTGCCACCGTTAATCGTTGTATCGTTTAAATCATTGGCATTAAGCGTCAGTGTGCCGGGCACAGTAATGCTGGTGGGCAAAGTTAAGGTGCCGTTATTTAACGCGATATTTAAACCACCCGCGGTTATGCTGGCGCTCGTTAAGGTGAAATCCCCCGCGTCGGTTTTATTTAAGGTAAGTGTATTCGCCGAAGTGGTGCTCAATGCCGCACTGCTGTTGCTGGTGTTGACCGTGCTGTTACCACCACTTAAATCCGTATTAAGCGTTAAACCTGTGCTGCCATTTAAAATCACACTTCGGTCGCTGTCGTGAATATCGCCGACATCCAAGGTTAAGACGCCACTGCTGCTTAAACCCGTATCGGCAATGGTCAGTGCACCAGCTGTGGTGATATTTACATTGCCTGTGCTGGTAAAACTGCTCAGGTTTAAATCATCGGTTTCGGTTAACGAAAATGTCTGGTTGGCTCCTGTGATGTTGATGGAGGCATTATCCAAAGCGGTATTTAACGTTAAGGCATCGGCCAGGGCATCCAGGCTTAAAGCCAGTGTGCCACCGTTGATGGTGGTATCGTTTAAATCATTAGCATTAAGAGTGAGTGTGCCGGGCACAGTAATGCTGGCGGGCAAAGTTAAGGTGCCATTATTTAATGCGATATTTAAACCACCACTGATACTGGCGCTGCCGAGGTCAAAATCACCCGCATCGGTTTTATTCAGGGTCAGGGTGTTGCTGGTGCCGCTGGTCGTAATAGCGCCAAACAAGCTGGTGGTATTGACCGTGGCACTGCCGTTACCCAGGCCGAGGTCGAGTACTAAACCAAATCCGCCATTGAGGGTGGCGCTGGTGCCGCTACTGGCGCTGCGCACATAACCTGCGTTAACCGTGAGGGTACTGTCGCTGCTGATGCCCGCATCGGGCACGGTAATGCGGTTAAATGCATCCAGGGTGACGGCACCCGCCCAGTTGCCCATGCTGGTCACAGTAAAACTGCCTGAATCACTTAACAGGGTTAAATCGGTGGCAGAGGTACCGGCGATGGCCACACTGGTATTGGCCAGGCCTCGCAGGGTCAGGCCGTTGATATTGGTACCATTAAGGGTGATATCCAATAACGTGCCGTTGAGGGTCACAATGCGGTCACTATCGTGAATATCATTTGCCACCACAGTGAGGGTGCCCGTGGTTTGCAAATGGGTATCGGACACTATCAGGTCGCCGTTAGTCAGGTTCAGGCTTAAATCCCCGTCGCCACTATCGACTGTGCTGACGGTGAGATTGCCCGCATTGCTTTTATTCACACTCAAAAGGCCCGTGGCCGTGCCCTTATTCACGGCGAGACTAGTGGCCGTGGTGCTGATGCTGGTATCACCGCCCGCCAGGGCTGTGGTGACATTCAGACTGCTGGTATTGAGGGTAATGGCCCGCGGCGCTGTGCTGTCGATGATATCTGTGCCATTTAAGGTGATAGCGCTGGTGGTACTCAGGCCCGCATCGGGAATGGTAATACTGCCGGTGGCGCTGGCATTCAAGCTGGCGGCACCGCTTAAGCTGCTGATCTGCATATTGCCGCTGCTGCTTAAGGTCAGATTACCGCCGCTTAAGGTGCCCGATACCTGCAAATTGCCAGTGCTGTTTTTCGCCGTGAGACCCTGCGCATTGCCCACTGTCAGGCCGGTATTACCTATGCCCAGTTCAAAGGAGCGAGCCGCCGCCGGGTTGTTGAGTTGAATGCTGGTGGCTGAGCTGTTGTTGATGATCACATCACCGCCATCCCCATCGAGAATATCGGCGGTGTAAAGGTTGAGTGCACCACTCACCGTGATGCCTGTGGTGGGCAGGGTGAGGGTGCCCATACGGTTGCTGTTAGTGCTGAAGCCCAGAATGCCCAGTGGCGCAGAGGCTGCCAGACTCAGGGCGGTGAGTTCCATATCGCCTTGCACCCGCACACTGACCCCGGAGACTCCGCTGGTATTGAAACCGGCTTTTTTAACATTCAGCTCCAGGCTGCTGATGGCACCGGCAGTCAGGCTGATGCCGCCATTAGTGGCGATGATATCGGCACTGTCATCGGTGCTGCCGGTAAGGTTGTTGGTCGTGGTTACGCTAATGGCGGTATTGCTGGCGCTGGTGGTTTGCAGGCTGCCACTGCGCAATTGGGTACTGCCGCCGGAGGTCAGGGAGATGGTGCCGGCACCGGCATCAATCTGCGAGCCGGCGGAAAACGTGATATTGCCACCTGCGGTCATGCTGATATTGGTGCTGTCGGCGGTATTGGTTAAATCGTTATTGATGGCGATTGAACCATCGGCGGTGAATGTCAGGGTATTTCCATTGCTGCCGGTGAGATCCACCGCGCCGGTAATGGTGATATCGCCTGCTTCACCTCCTGCACCGGCGGTGCTGATGGTCACATTGCCCAGCCCCAGCTGGGTGGTGATGTTATCGGCCCCGATCTGCGCCGGGGTATTACTTGCGGTATAACTGCCCGCACCAAACGCAGTATTGGTGTCTGTGCTGCCGGCGATAATTTCGATGTTGTAAGGGTCGATCAGGTAGGTGCCCGCGGCGCCTTTGGGGGCGCGCATATCGGCGAGGCCATTACTGAGCACAAACTGCCAGCCGGAAAGCTCGGCAAAACCGCCATTGCCCCCCAGCTCGCCACCCCGTGCGCTGAGCCAGCCACCGCTGTGCAGCAGGGCATAACCCGGGCTGATTAAATTAAGTTGCCCTCCGTTGCCATAACCGCTGGCGTTGGCAGCGATGCGGCTGCTGCCACTGAGCTCAAAGCCCTTGTCGGCCCACAGGTTGACCATGCCACCGTTGGCGTTTTGCCCGGGGGCGGCGCTGGCATCGAGCTGGCCCTGTTGCAGGTAAGTATCGGCATGGATATCAATCAGCCCACCTGCGGCCTGCACTGTGCCATCCTGAATCACATCCCCGCCGCGGGCGCTTAAATACACTTCGCCGTTGTTTTCCAGCACGGCCACGGCGCTGATATTGCCGGTATTGTTGATAGTGATTTCTGCGCTGCTGATATTCCGGTCGGCGTTTAATGCAACATAGTGGCCCTGCATATCACCGCTGTTTCTGATCTGCCCGGCATTGCTGTTTTGTTGTACTTCCACCGCAAAACCCTGGCCTTTGGGCTGCAGCAATAAACGTTCACCTGTGTTGATCAGCAGATCACCGCCGCTGCTGAGCTGGCCCTGGTTATCCACCTGGCGGCTTAACAGGGTGAGCTGGCCATCGCCCTGCACTGTGATGCTGCCCAGGTTGGTGATGCTGCCCGGCCCCTGTTGCAGGCTAAAACCCGCGCCATCCTGTTGCAGGTCGTGGCTGGCGAGCATCAGCCCGGCGGTATCCAGGCTGGCGTTCTGCCCCACAAAAAACCCGTTAGCATTAACTAACCAGAGGCGCCCGTTGGCGCTGATATGGCCGAGTATCTGCGACATACCCCCGTCGATTTTGGCGATGGCCAGAGCGCTGGAGGAGGGTTGCAGGTACACCACGCTCTCCGCCGCGCCCACGTCATATTGGCTGTGGCGGCTGATGAGTAAATCGCTGTGCTGGGTGATATCCATGCGGTTGCCGCTGATACTCACGCTGGCGCTGCCCTGCTCGGTGACGGGCATGGCGGGCAGGGCATGGCCTGCGGGGCTGAAGGCCGGCAGGCAGAAACAGATCAGGTAATACGGCGCCAGGTGCACCTTAAGTGTTTTCACGTTATTCCCACGTATAACTCAGCTGACCAAATACAGTGGCCGGTTTTTCCAGGTCGCTGTCTTCCAGTTTAGCGGCCGTGGCGTTTCCTGCCGTGAGGTTGAAACTCAGCCCGTGCCACAGGGTGGCCTTGAGACCTAAACCCCCACCGGCGAAGTAACCACTTACTTTATCCTGCACGCCGGCATAACGGTCGCCGGCGGCGGCATCAAAAAACAAAAAGGGTTCGAGCCTGCCGAGCAGGGCGGTATTGCGGTAAACCAGCTCCATTTGCCAGATGGCACCGTCATCCACGTTGAGGCTGTTGGCCGGCATGGCGCGCACCCCGTAGGGGCCGCTGAGCGGCAGTTTGTCGATGCCGGGCAAAGGGTGTTGGCTGGCCTGTATATTCAGGCGGTTAATCAATACGCTGCGCAGCCAGGGCAGGTGGCGGCCAAGGGTAAAACCCTGCTGCAGGCCAATGCTGAATTTACCCAGGGTGCGGGTGGGTTCATTGCTGCCATCGGCGGCGGGCACATGGATGGCATCAAGCCCCAGGGTGGTGGCGAGGTGGTCACCGTCTTCCAGGTTGTAAGCGCTGCGCGACCAGCTCCATCCGGCGGCGTAACTGCTTTCCTGCTGATCAAACAGGCCAATAATCACATCACTTTGCAGCTGGCTGCTGCGCGCCGCGAGGGTAAAACTGTGCTGGTGGGTGAGGGCCATGCTGCGCAGGGGTTTGTAGGTCCAACTCAGGCTGTACACATCACTTTCACCGTGGATCTCAAGGCTCTCTAAATCCTGCCCGAGGGTGTATTGCTGGTGGCTCCAGCTGAGTTGCTGTAACCAGCGGGCGCTTAGGGGAATGTCGTAACTCAGGGTGCCAAACAGGTTGTTCTGATCGGTTTGTGCGGCGGTGAGGGCAAGGCGGATCTGGTGCCCGGAGTTGAATGGGTTGCTCCAGCCGGTGTGCAGCCAGATGCGGTTTTCACCTGTGGCTTTGCTGCCGTAATTATCCGCACCGATACGCGCGGTAATGGCATCGGCCTCCTGCACGTTGATATTCAGGCGCGATTCATTATCGCCGTTGCCCTTGGAGAAAAACGCAAAGGCGGTGTAGGCCGGGTTATCGTTGAGCAGCAGCAGGGCTTCTTCAATGGCGGGTTTGTAAACGGGGCGCCCCACCATGCGTTTGAAGGTGTGTTTGTAGGTGCCCACCACTGCATCGGCATCCTGGCGGAATACCACTTCGGATAACACATCCTCGCGTATGCCAATGGTTACTACGCCGCGTTGCACTTTCTGCTCGGGCAGGTAGGCGCGCACGAAGGTGAAACCGTGGTCTATGTAGTAGTTGTTAATCTGATGCACGATTTCATCCAGCTCACTGAGCTGCATGATGGGTTTGTAGGCGAGGCGCCAGCGGTCTATGTGATCGAGCAAATCATTCTGGGTAATACCCTGGGCCGGGTGGGCAATAAAACCCTGCAGACGGATGCTTTCCACCCAAACGCCTTGTGCCGCAGAACACGGCAGGCTGAGCAATAACAGCAGCAGGGCAAAAAGGCGTAACACGGCAGACTCCTTCACGGCTAACCCATTGAGTGTAGACGCCTATTTTCCCCTGCTCGGTATTGAGCTGCATGTGACTAAAGTAAGAGGCACTTCCCACCTAGGTGCCCTGTTTTGTGGGCATTGTGTAAGTAATCTGTTGCACCATGTAACAGGAGCCCGCCATGGAAAAAAACAGCTACTTAACCCGTATGCCCGAAGTGCGTGAATTAAATAAATCCATCGCCGTGCGTGAGCTGATGGCCATGCAGAACCTGAAAAAATACGGCCGCCCGGCGTATTTTCTGGAAGTGATCGAACGTGTGCATTTAAAACATCAGCGTGATCTGGCAGAGCTGCAAGACAAAATCGCAGTTTAAGCGCAAGGCACTGAGTTATTCAGGGTTCCCCGGATAAATACCCGCACAAAATAGCGGGGTGAATGCAGGGGCTTAAATCCCTACAATGGCCGCCATCTTCACGGGGTGAGCGGTATGGAAAACGAACAAAACAACGATTTGCACGGCAACGATAAAAAAAATGCCAAACACAAAGCCAGCATGCAAAAGCAGAAGGCCAAGGTGGATGCCAATATCGCCGCGGCGGATATCGAGCGTGGCCTGATTGTATTGTTAACCGGCAATGGCAAAGGTAAATCCAGCTCCGCGTTTGGCATGCTGCTGCGCAGTTTGGGTTATGGCCATAAAGTGGGTGTGGTGCAATTTATTAAAGGCGTGCAGCTCTCCGGCGAAGAAATTTTTATCCGCGACCATCTGCCCCAGGTGTATTTCCAGCAAATGGGCACGGGTTTTACCTGGAACACCCAGGACCGCAGTTCTGACATCGCCGCCGCCGAAGCCACCTGGGCCCATGCGGAAAAACTGCTCAAAGATCCGGCCTATAACCTCGTCATTCTCGATGAACTCACCTACATGCTGGCCTACCAGTATCTGGATGAAGAGCGCGTATTAAATGCCCTGCAAAACCGCCCGCGTGAGCAAACCGTGGTGGTGACAGGCCGTGGTGGTGGCAGCGCCCTGCGTGAAATTGCCGATACGGTTTCTGATATTGATGATGTTAAACACGCATTTCGCGCCGGGGTGAAAGCCCGTCAGGGGGTGGATTATTAGTCGCCAGTTTTGAGCGGGCAGCTGATAGCTTGAGCGAGTCGCTGATAGCTTGAAGTCTGAAGCTGGAAAAACAAACGCCGCATAATGCGGCGTTTTTTATGTCGCAGGGAAAATCGTTAAAAACTCAGGGGTCAGTCAATAATTTGTTTAGTAGGTTCTAGCACCCAACAACGTGGGTTATGGCTAAAACCAATATGTCCGTAATAGGTATTGGCGGATGGAGCCGCAATTAAAATTAATTTGCAGCGTGGCCCTAACTCCTGCTGAGTGAGCCTTTGCAGCTCTTTACCAATGCCTGACTTTTGATATTGCTGGTTGACAGCCAGGTCTGACAGATAACAGGCATAATGAAAATCCGTCATGCTGCGCGCAAGGCCGATTAATTCCCCTTCATTCCAGGCGCTGACGGTAAGGTTGCTGTTTGTGATCATCCCCTGCATACAGGTCAGGTCCTGCACCGGGCGTCGTTCTGCTAGGCCAGATGAATTTAACAGCGCAATAAATTGTTCTGTGCTGATAGACGCATTTATTTTGTATTCGATATTCATCTATTTTCCGCTTGTAAAAACGTAAACCTATCGGCTAATAAATCGCTGACCCGTTCCAGCTCATGCTCAAGATGTGCTTGCCAGTTATCTGTAATGGTGCCTTGCCAGCCGAGTTTGTTGAGATAGTTCTGCAAAAAGGTTTTATTTTCAAACAACCCGTGTAAATAACTGCAGCTGATATTATCCCTTTGCCAGCCGCTGCCATCTTCCACAAAACTATTTAGGGGTGTGATGGCTTGGGATTGCCCCTGATGAATTTCATAAACCTGTAAATCCGAACCTAACCAGTTAAGGCTGCGTTGCACTGTGGTTTTTTGCGTATGGAATTGGGTGTGCAGGGGCAATAAACCTAAGCCGCTGAAGCTGCCGCCTTCGATATTGTGGTCATCGTTAATCTGTTCGCCGAGTAATTGCAGGCCCCCACAAATGCCCAATACGGGTTTGCCGGTTTGCGCAAATTGCTGAATGGCGGCATCGAGTTTGGTTTCGGCTAAAAATTCACGGCTTGCAGCCACGTGTTTGCTGCCGGGTAAAATTAACGCATCCAGATTTTCAAGTTGTTTGGCATCACGCACCGCAATCAGGGAGACCCCTTCGCAATAGGCGAGTGGATCAAACTCATCCATGTTGCTGGCGTAAGGGTAACAAATTAAACCTATGTTAATGTGCCCATGCCGGGTTTGGCCGCGGTGGAAAAAGTTATCCTCCTCCGGCAATTGGTGGGGCAGGTAAGGAATCACGGCCACAATGGGGATGCCGGTTTTTTCCAGCAGCCAATCGTTGGCATCTTTTAATAAAGTCTCATCACCGCGGAACTGATTTAAAATAAAACCTTTCACCCGTCGTTGCTCGGCTGGGCTTAAACATAAATAAGTGCCGTACAAATGGGCGTAGGCACCACCGCGGTTAATATCGGCAATTAAATACACATCGGCATTGCAGGCGAGCGCCACTTCCATATTCACAATATCGGATTTACGCAGGTTTACTTCGGCGGGGCTGCCGGCCCCTTCAATCACCAGTTGCTCGTATTCATCTTGTAATTGGGTTAAGCAGTTTTGCACCACGGGCCATAAATAATCGCGCCGCTCATGCCACTGCATACTGCTGAGCAGACGATCGGCCTTGCCCAATAAAATAATCTGGCTGAGCACGTTGGCCTGGGGTTTGAGCAATACCGGGTTAAATTCCACCCGCGGAGTCTGGCGTGCGGCAATAGCCTGTAAATATTGTGCGCGGCCAATTTCACCGCCATCGGCGGTTACCGCGGCGTTATTACTCATATTCTGCGCTTTGAAGGGCGCAACTTTTTTGCCCTGACGGGCGAGCAGGCGGCAGGCGATGGCGGTAATAAAAGATTTACCCGCATCGCTGGTGCAGCCCATAAACATTATGGGTGTATTTGGCATAGTGGCAGACACGCTGAAAGTGAGCAGGATTTAAACATATCCGCCCTGTGTGCCAAAGTTTAAATGCCATCGTTTTTGTTTGCGGTGTGTTTATAATGGCCCCGGCAATTGTGTTGCCATTGGCTTTTCAGGAGGAAACATGCGTTGGATAGTGCTGTTGGCACTGGTGATAGGCAGCAGTGGTTGTGCGCGTCTGGACCGGGTGCAGATAGGGGACATAGACCAGAGCCGCGGTGAACTGGTGGAGGTTGAGGTTCAGTTAAGTGAGCTGGGCCTGAATATGGCGGGTATCGCGGAGACCGGGCGCATTGCCACCCGGGGGAAGGCATCCCAGGATTTTAAAGAACTGCGCGATATTCTGGCGTTAATTAACATGGGGCCTAAGACAGGCAACCCGGTGTTTGATGATACCTATGCGCAGCGTTTACAGGAATATTTATTGGTGAAGTGCCCCAGTGGCCGTTTAACCAGCATACGTTCGGTGCGTGAGGCCAAAGGTTTTGGCCCGGTAACCGGTGAAATTGTAGGCGTGAAGGCCGACTGCATCCGTTAATTAAGGAGTGATGATGTTAAAACGTTTTGTATTACTGGGCATGCTGCTGAGCAGTTTTACCGGTTGTGTGAGTTTAAGTTCCGTATCCTTAACCCAGGTGCCGGCAAATCGCAGCCATGAAGTATTTGCGACCACCAGCAGCTGGAATTTTTTAGGCATAGCCTTCAGCAATGATTTTGTGGATGAAGCCATTCTGGATTTAAAAAGCCAGTGCCAGGGCGGCAAAATCGAAGGTATTTTAACCAAGTTCCAATACACAGCGTATGTGCTGGTATTTAAACGGGAAGTGGTGGCCAGTGGTTACTGCAACAAGGGTTAAATTATGCAACGTATTTATTTAAGCCTGCTGGTGCTTACGCTGCTTTTTACAGGCGGCTGCACCCACTCGATTCACCTGCAACATATCAGTGATTTTGACCCGGTTAAGGCCAATGCCACTGAGCGTAAAGTTGTGGTGGTGGAAACCAGTCAACGGGTGATTTTAGGTTTTGCGTTTGATACGCAATATGTGGATGACGCCAAAAAACAGTTAATTGAAAAATGCCCGGCGGGGGTAAGTGCGGTGAGCACACAATATTCCACCGACCATGGCTTTTTATACTGGACCAATAAAATCCGTATGCAGGGAATCTGCGCGGGCTGAATTGATTTATGTATAAAAAAACCCGGCAATGCCGGGTTTTTTTATGGCCAGGGATGGCCGGTATGCCGTTTAATGCAGGAGCAATTAACGGGGCCAGGGATGGCCGGTATGCCGTTTATGCAGGAGCAATTAACGGGGCCAGGAATGGCCGGTATGCGAAATAAGGTTACACGTTAAAACGGAAGTGCATTACATCGCCGTCTTTGACGATATAGTCTTTGCCTTCCAAACGCCATTTACCGGCATCTTTGGCACCCGCTTCACCTTTGAATTGAATGAAATCGGCGTAGGAAATGACTTCCGCGCGGATAAAACCTTTTTCAAAGTCTGTGTGAATAACCGCGGCGGCTTTTGGTGCAGTGGCACCTACTTTAACTGTCCAGGCACGCACTTCTTTTACACCTGCGGTGAAATAGGTTTGCAGGCCTAATAATTCATAACCGGCGCGGATCACTAAGTTGAGGCCGGTTCAGCGATGCCCAGTTCTTCTAAGAACATTTGTTTGTCTTCGTCGTCCAGCTCGCTGATTTCCGCTTCGATTTTATTGCAGATAGGTACCACAACGGCTTTTTCCTCTGCAGCAAGGGCACGCACTGTGTCCAGGTGGGGGTTATTTTCAAAACCGTCTTCGGCCACGTTGGCAATGTACATGGTCGGTTTGATGGTAATCATGTGGTAGGAGTTAATACGCGCTTTTTCGTCATCGTTGAGGCTGAGGGAGCGCACAGGTTTTTCTTCCTGCAGGTGGGCAACAATACGCTCCAGCAGGTTTTTATCGGCAACGGCTTCTTTGTCGCCGCCTTTGGCGATACGCACGATACGCTGTAATTGTTTTTCAGCGGATTCCAGGTCAGCCAGAATTAATTCCAGGTTAATAATCGCGATGTCTTCTGCTGGGTTCACCTGGTTGGCAACGTGCACGACGTTGTCGTCTTCAAAACAACGTACTACGTGGGCGATGGCGTCGGTTTCACGGATGTTGGCCAGGAACTGGTTACCCAGACCTTCACCTTTGGACGCGCCTTTTACTAAACCGGCGATATCCACAAACTCCATCGAAGTAGGAATAACACGCTCTGGTTTTACGATATCAGCCAGTGCATCTAAACGTGGGTCAGGCATTGGCACCACACCGGAGTTAGGTTCGATGGTGCAGAACGGGAAGTTCTCGGCACCGATACCGGCTTTGGTTAATGCGTTGAACAGGGTGGATTTACCTACGTTGGGTAAACCAACAATGCCACATTTAAAACCCATGTCAGATCACCTTATGCTTTGAAAGTGTGTAAGCGTGTCATGGCCTTGGCCCAGTCGCCACGCACGGTGTTTTCCACTTCGCGCATGGCTTCGTCGATGACGGCTTCAATTTTTTGTTTGTCGCTTACGCTGGGGCGGCCCAGTACATGGCCGGTTACCAGGCTTTTATCACCGGGGTGGCCAATGCCAATGCGTAAACGGTAAAAATCTTTCTGACCACCCAGTTTGCTGATGATGTCTTTCAGACCGTTTTGCCCACCGTGGCCGCCATCTTTTTTGAAACGGGCAACACCAACGGGTAAATCAAGTTCATCGTGGGCAACGAGAATTTCACTGGGGGAGATTTTGTAGAAGTTGGCGAGGGCTGCAACAGCCTGGCCACTTAAATTCATGTAGGTGGCGGGGAACAGGAGCCACACATCTTCACCGGCGATGGAAATTTTACCGGCTAAACCATGGAATTTTTTTTCAGGTTTTAAGCTGCAGTTGAAGTAATCCGCAACTGCAGCCAAAAACCAGGCACCAGCGTTGTGACGGGTTTGAGCATATTCTTCACCCGGGTTACCCAGGCCAACAATGAGCTTAATTTTATCCGTCACAAGCTAATCCCTACGTGCCGATTACTCAGCAGCTTCTTCAGCGGCAGCAGCACCTTTAGGAGCATCAACAGATACCACAGCGGTATCGTGTTTGTGAGCCAGAGCTACAGACTGAACGCCGTTTGGCAGTTTCAGGTCAGACAGGTGGATCACGGTGCCCAGGGCCACGTTGGTCATGTCAACTTCGATGAATTCTGGCAGTGCGTTAGCAGCGCAAGAAACTTCGATGTCAGACAGGTGGTGGTGAATCTGGCCGCCGCCCTGTTTCACACCAGCACAGTTTTCCTGGTTGGTGAAGTGTACAGGTACGTGAACTTTGATCACGGTGTTTGCAGAGATACGCTGGAAGTCAACGTGCACGATTACAGGCTTGTAAGGGTGACGCTGCAGAGCTTTCAGCAGAACCTGTTCAGTTTTACCAGCAACGTTCAGGTTGATGGTGCTGGCGTAAACAGCTTCGTTCTCGAGCAGTTTAACGATTTCTTTGTGGGCCAGAGTCAAACTCACAGGCGCAGCTTCGCCACCGTAAACAACGGCAGGAGTCTGTGCGCTGTCACCACGACGCAGGCGGCGGCTCGCACCTTTCCCCAGGTCTTGGCGCACTTCGGCGTTCAAATTAAAAGTGGTCATTTTTCATATCCTCAATAATGAAAACAGCCTTAACTCCGCGACCAGAGTTAAGGCGTTCGGGTGCAGGCCTTGTGAGCCCGCAACTGTCAGTGCCCGTTTGCGTTAGCGGAACATGGCGCTGATAGATTCTTCATTGTTTACGCGGCGAATCGACTCGGCCAGCAACCCGGAAAGGGTCAGCTGACGGATTTTGCCGCAGCTTTTGGCTGCTTCACTCAGCGGGATGGTATCGGTAACAACCAGTTCATCCAGCGCAGAGTTTTTGATGTTGTCGATTGCGGGGCCGGATAGTACAGGATGTGTACAGTAGGCCACAACTTTTTTCGCGCCAAATTCTTTCAGAGCGGCAGCTGCTTTACATAGGGTGCCAGCGGTATCGACCATGTCATCAACCAGTACACAGGTACGGCCCTGTACATCACCGATGATGTGCATAACCTGGGATACGTTGGCCTGCGGGCGGCGTTTGTCGATGATGGCGAGATCGGCATCGTCCAGTTGTTTGGCGATTGCGCGGGCACGCACTACACCACCCACGTCAGGGGATACCACGATCAGGTCTTCGTAAGCTTGTTTTTCAATGTCGTCGAGCAGAATCGGTGAGCCGTAAACGTTGTCCACAGGGATATTGAAGAAACCCTGGATCTGGTCAGCGTGTAAGTCGACGGTTAATACGCGGTCAACACCGGCGGCCTGCACCATGTCGGCAACCACTTTGGCGCTGATAGGTACACGGGCGGAACGCACACGGCGGTCCTGGCGGGCATAACCATAATAAGGAATAACGGCGGTGATACGGCCTGCGGAAGAACGACGCAGAGCATCCACCATTAATAAGAGTTCGATAATGTTGTCGTTAGTCGGTACGCAGGTGGATTGAATAACAAAAACATCTTTACCACGTACGTTTTCGCGGATTTCGATGGTGATTTCGCCATCGCTGAACTGACCCACGACTGCATCGCCCAGGGGCAGATCCAGATGCTCAACAATTAAACGGGCTAATTCTGGGTTGGCGTTGCCGGAAAAGACCATTAACTTGGACACGTTAAGCCCTCTTGTCTATTGCTGGTAGAGATACTGGATGGAGTCTAGAAGAAAATTGGCAGGGGTGGCTGGATTCGAACCAACGCATGGCAGGATCAAAACCTGCTGCCTTACCGCTTGGCGACACCCCTGTATTCAAGATATGACATGCAGCGTGTTTTGCAGTGGATTGCGATTAATCCCTTTGGCTACAAACGCTTTTACGCTTTCCGGTAGCTGACTAAGAATCTGTTTAGCTTCTTCTTCAGTACTTGTCTCTGTGTAGACACAAGCTCCGGTGCCTGTCATTTTTGCAGTTCCGAAATTATCTAACAAATTCAGTGAGTTAGCAACATCTTTGTAGAGGTTTTTAACTACCGGTTCGCAGTCATTTCGACCCTGGCCCCTCAAGGCGGCGCTAATTTTGCACTTAGGCGTGTCTCTTGTCAAACCCTCGTACGAAAAAATTTTGCCGGTATTCACCTGGCAGGGGGGGACAACCACGACAAACCAGTTTTCTGTCAGCTCCGGCATGGGGGTGATAATTTCACCCACACCTTCTGCCCAGCAGGCTTCGCCGCGTACAAAAACCGGCACGTCAGCCCCCAGGGCAAGACCCCAGTGGGCGAGTTCATCAATACTGGCACCGGTTTGCCAAAGGGCATTGAGGCCGAGCAGGGTGGTGGCTGCGTTGGATGAGCCGCCGCCTAAACCGCCGCCCATGGGCAGAATTTTATCGATGCGAATATCGGCGCCTTTCTGGCAGCCGGTTTTAGCCTGCAGCAGGCGAGCTGCGCGCACGATCAGATTCTGCTCCGCGGGGACTCCGGGGAAATCCGTTAATAAACGTATGTCGCTGTCCTGGCGTTCACTCAGGTAGAGGGTATCGGCATGGTCAATAAACTGAAAAATAGTCTGCAGTTCATGGTAACCATCAGCGCGTCGGCCATTGATGTGCAGGAACAGATTAAGTTTTGCCGGGCTGGGAAGGGTTAACTGCTTCATCCCTGATTCCATTGTTTGATAACTAACATAAAACGCCAGTCGCCCTGGGATATGCGGATTTTACTGGGCAGCTGGTGGTATTCATCCCAGCGGAAGTACTCCACTTCCCAATTATCCTGCCAGAGGTGCTCAAGGCGCTGACCATTAAGAGTTTGTTTGTCGATTGCGGCGTAGGGGGAAACTTGCCCTTGCACCCAATATTGCAAGTGGCGCACTGGGAAAAACCAGCCGAGCTGGTCATAAATCAGTGCTTCAGGGGATTCGCTGCTGATTTCACGGTTGCCCTGGCGCAGGGTGATCATCAGCGGTGTCCCTTCAATCTCGATTGCACCGCTGCCGAGGGGGCCGGAGACATTGATCAGGTATTGCCCATCATTCTGTTTCCAGGAAACAAAACCTGAGACGGATTCTTTGGGGGTGGTTATGCCCAGTTTGCCTTCCAGCCGCCAGTGTTGCCCGCTGTCCTGCGCGGTGTTGCCGGATTGGGGCAGGGAGCTGCAGGCGCTGAGCAGGCCAGCCAGACATAACAGGCAGAGGAAACGTCTCATGGTTTGATCAGGCGTTCCATGGTGCGTTTGATAATCAGGTTATTGGGCTGTTTGCTCAGGGCTTCATCCCATACATTGCGGGCTTCTTTAAACAAACCCTGCTGCCAGAGTACTTCCCCCAGGTGGGCGGCGATTTCCGGGTCTGGCATCAGGTTATAGGCCTGACGCAGGTTGTTCAGTGCCTCCTGTAATTTGCCCAGACGGAAATATACCCAGCCCAGGCTGTCGAGAATGGCCGGATCTTCCGGGGCCAGTTCGCGGGCCCGTTGAATCAGTTTGAGGGCTTCTTCGAGGCGTTGTGCCCGGTCCGCCAGGGTGTAACCCAAGGCATTGAGGGCGGTGGCATTTTCCGGCTCGGCGTTGATGATAAAAGTAAGATCCTGCTCCAGTTGTGGGTAGTTACCGAGTTTTTCCGCCACCATGGCGCGGCTGTAACGTAAATCCACATTGTCCTGATAGTCGCTGAGGGCTTCATTGAGCAGGTCGGCGGCATCGTCATAACGTTTCTGGCGGTTTAACAGTTCAACTTCCATCAGGTAGTAAGTCTGACGGTTATCACTGTCGAGCTCCCGCTGTTTCTGCAAATGGGCAATCGCCTGGCCGTAGGCTTCTTTTTTGACATACAGCTGTACTATCTGCGCCTGGGCAGAGAGGTAATCCCGTCCGCCGTCCATTGCCAGAAAGTGTTCCAGGGCGGCGTCGTACTGGCCGTCATGCAGATCCAGGCGCGCCAGATAAAAATGTGCTTCGTTGGGTAAGTCCCCCTGTTCGAGCAGAATCTGAAACTGCTCGCGGGATTCTGGGTATTCCCCCAGCTCCAGCAGGGTCAGGGCGAGTGGCAGGCGAATAGCGCCGTCGTCCGGGAATTGCTCACTGAGTTGGGCGAAGGTTTTACGCGCACCTTTAATGTCTTTCACTTTGACCTGCAGGCGGGCCTTGAGCACCCCCAGGGCTTTATCTTTAGGAAAGTGTTTCAGGGCACTTTTTACTGTGTCCAGGGCGGCATCATCTTTGTTCTGCGCGGTCAGCAGGCGGGCTTTTAACATCCAGGCCGGATAGTACTTCACATGCTTTTTGAGCAGGTTATTGAGCTCTGTATCTGCTGCGCTTAAATCCTGTTGCTGTTGCAGCAGTATGGCGCGGGTCAGGCTGATGCTGGCATTATCCGGATGACTGTTGTGCAGGCTGCCAAGGCGTTCGAGCAGTTGGCTGCGGCTGTTTTTATTCAGACTGCTGGTATAGGCGGTTAAATACTGCACCTGCAGGCCGGGGTCCAGTTCGAGGGCTTTTTTCAGGGCTAACATGGCATCGGCCAGGTGTTCGGCCCGCAGTTGTTCTATGCTCATGGCCTGTTGGGCCAGGGCGCTTTGTGGGTCCAGGCGGCTCCACAGGGTGGCGGCGTCCAGGGCGGCCTGTTCAGCACCTATATATTGCGCAATCTGGGTGGCGCGGGCCGCAACTCCGGCATCCTGGGTGCGGTGGGCTTCAAGCAGGTAATTACCCAGGGCAATATCAAATTGCTGCTGTTGGCCGGCTAATTCGGCAACCAACAGGTTATAGAGGGTTTCTGCGCCGTATTCTGCGCTTTCCTCATCGCCTTGCGCATGGGAACCTAAACTCAGGCTCAGGGCGAGGATTAACAACAGTGTTCGGGCCATAAATCACCTTGTATTAATGTGCCGGGGTTTGACGCAAAGCAACGCAATGGGTTCCTTGCGGGCAACACACCTATAAAGATACGAACTTTTGCAGACTTTGTGGATATAATACCCTCCTTTTTTACACGATTGCTTGCATTACGGCACTGAATTACTGTCCATGACATTATTGGCTTTAGGCATAAATCACAAAACCGCCCCCGTGGCCGTGCGCGAGAAAGTCTCGTTTGCTCCCGAATCCATGCAGGTTTCCCTGCAGGGGGCCAATGGTTTGGGGGGCATCCACGAGGTGGTTATTCTCTCCACCTGTAATCGCACCGAAATTTACTGTGCGGCAGAACATAATCCCCAGGAAGAGCTGCTGCGTTGGTTGAGCCAGAACCACAGTGTGAGTATGGACGAATTACGGCGCTGCCAGTACAGCCACACGGATGAAGACGCCGTTAAACACATGATGCGCGTGGCCAGCGGGCTAGATTCCCTGGTATTGGGTGAGCCGCAGATTTTCGGGCAAATGAAGTCTTCTTTTGCCGTGGCCCAGGAAGCCGGAACAATCGGGCCTGAATTAGGCCGTTTATTCCGCCAGACCTTCAGTGTTGCCAAACAGGTGCGCACCGATACCGCCATTGGCCAGAACCCCGTATCCGTAGCGTTTGCGGCGGTAAGTCTGGCGCAACGCATTTTTGCGAATTTGTCGAAAAACCGCGCCCTGTTGATTGGGGCAGGTGAAACCATCGACTTAGTCGCCCGCCATCTGGTGGAAGCCGGCGTGAAAGAAATTGTGGTGGCCAACCGCACCCTGGCCCGCGCCCAGGCGCTCGCTGAACAGTTTGGCGCACGTGCGGTATTACTCTCGGATATTCCCGACGAACTGCCCCAGGCCGATATTATTATTTCGTCTACCGCCAGCCCCCTGCCGATTTTAGGTAAAGGTGCAGTGGAGCGTGCCCTGAAAAAACGTAAACACGCGCCTATGTTCATGGTGGATATTGCCGTACCACGGGATATCGAACAGGAAGTGGGTGATTTGTCCGATGTGTATCTGTACACAGTGGATGATTTAAAAGACATCATCGAAGATAACGTGCGCGCCAGGCAGGATGCAGCCCGCGATGCCGAGGAAATTATTCTCGCCGGGGCGGCGGATTTCATGCGCCAGCTGCGCTCGTTGGATGCGGTAACAACCCTGCGCGCCTTCCGCCATCATGCCGAGATACTGCGTGATGCGGAGCTGGAAAAAGCCCTGAAACGGTTAAATGCCGGTGATGATGCCGAGCAGATATTACGTCAGCTCGCCAGCCAGCTGACCAATAAATTTTTGCACACCCCGAGTGTGGTTATGCGTAAAGCCAGTGCGGATGGACGTCATGAAGTGATGTCCTGGGCGCAGGAATTATTCGCCCTGACCGACCTCGATGTAGAGACTCCCGACGCATAATGAAAGCCTCCGTTGTAACCAAACTCGAAACCATCTGCGAACGTCACGAAGAATTATCCGCATTGCTGTCGGATGCCAGCGTGATTAATGATCAGGAAAAATTCCGTAAATATTCCAAAGAATATGCGGATTTATCCGAGGTGGTAAAAGTATTTAATCAGTACCGCAGCGCACAGGATGATCTGGCTGAAGCAGAAGTACTCGCCAGTGACAGTGACCCAGAAATGCGTGAAATGGGCCAGGAAGAAATTAAAAACAGCAAACAACGTCTTGAGCAATTAGCCGCGGATATTCAGATTGCGCTGCTGCCTAAAGATCCAGACGACGGTAAAAACGTATTTTTGGAAATCCGTGCCGGCACCGGCGGTGATGAAGCGGCGATTTTTGCCGGGGATTTATTTCGCATGTACAGCCGTTTTGCCGAAACCGTGGGTTGGCGTATTGAAGTGGTGAGTGAAAACGAAGGTGAACACGGCGGTTATAAAGAAATTATTACCCGTGTAACCGGCGAAAATGTTTATTCACAATTAAAATTTGAATCCGGTGCCCACCGTGTACAGCGCGTACCTGCCACCGAAAGTCAGGGGCGTATTCACACGTCCGCCTGCACTGTGGCGGTCATGCCGGAAGTGCCGGAAGGTGAAGAAATCGATATCCGCAAAGATGATTTAAAAGTGGATACCTACCGTGCATCCGGTGCCGGTGGTCAGCACGTTAACCGTACTGAATCGGCAATCCGTATTACCCACTTACCCACCGGAATTGTGGTGGAGTGTCAGGAAGAACGTTCGCAACATAAAAACCGTGCTAAGGCCATGTCGGTGCTGGCGTCACGTATTAATGACGCACAACGTCAGAAAGCCCATGCCGAGCAGGCCGCCACCCGTAAAAGTTTAGTGGGCAGCGGTGATCGTTCCGAGCGTATCCGCACTTACAACTACCCGCAGGGGCGTATTACCGATCACCGTATCAACCTCACCATCTATAAATTGGAAGATGTGATGCAGGGTGACCTGGGCAGTATTATTAATCCGCTGCGTCAGGAATATCAGGCCGAATTACTTGCCGAAATGGGTGCGGATTAATCCATGACCCTGCGTGAGTTATTGCAGCAGGGCATGACCGCCCTGCAGGCAATCTCC
The DNA here is from genome assembly GCA_024234265.1 of Oceanospirillaceae bacterium. Taxonomy (GTDB): domain Bacteria; phylum Pseudomonadota; class Gammaproteobacteria; order Pseudomonadales; family Oceanobacteraceae; genus JACKOM01. The sequence continues at coordinate 246,539 of JACKOM010000003.1, read as the reverse complement.
CCCTCTGCGGATGTGGATGCGCAATATTTATTGCTGCATGTTCTGCAAAAACCCCGCAGTTATTTATACAGCCACAGGGATGCAGTGCCGGCTCCCGATGTTATCCATGCCTTTGAACAATTATTGGCACGGCGAATAGGTGGTGAGCCGGTTGCTTATATAACCGGCAGCCGCGGATTCTGGAATCTGGAATTAAACTGCGCACCGAGTACCTTAATTCCACGCAGTGATACTGAGTCCTTAGTGGAATGGATTTTAGAACACCACACACAACCTGATTTAACCCTGTTGGATTTAGGCACAGGCACAGGTGCGATTGCCCTGGCCCTGGCCGGGGAAAACCCTAGTTGGCAAGTCACCGGGGTGGATTTACGTGATGAGGCCGTCGCCCTGGCCCGGCAAAATGCGCAGATCAATCAGATTAACAACGCAGAATTTTTCCGCAGTAATTGGTTCAGTGCCCTGGCCGGTAAAAAATTTCATATTATTGTCAGTAACCCACCCTATATTGATCCGCAGGACGTGCATCTGGCACAAGGCGATGTACGTTTTGAACCGCGCAGTGCATTGGTTGCGGCTGAAAACGGTTATGCGGATTTATGGCATATCGCGCAGCACGCGCCTGTCTATTTGCATGCCGGTGGTTTATTAATTATGGAACATGGTTTTGAGCAGGGCGCAAAAACCTCAGCTTATTTAACCCAGCTGGGTTATCACGATGTGCAAACCGGTAAAGATTTAACCGGGAATGACAGATTTACCCTGGGTTATTGGCCCGCGCAGTGATCAGCAGCAGGTTAATCACTGAGCTGCTGATAAAGTTTGGGCAGCAATAAGGGTAATTGTTCTGGCTGGTGGATTAATACAAAACCCTGGCTGCCAAAAATGTATGGCAGATATAACTCCGCTTTTTTATCTATGGTAATGGCAAACGGGTGAATACCCTGTTGCCGCGCTTCCTGCACTGCGTGGCGGGTATCTTCAATCCCATAACGGCCTTCATATTTATCCAAATCATTGGGTTTGCCATCGGTCAACAACAATAACAGTTTCTGACGCTGTGGCTGGCCTGCGAGCAGTTTAGTGCTTTGCCGGATAGCGGCGCCCATGCGGGTGTAATATCCGGGTTTGCTGGCTTCAATGCGCGCGCGTACTTTGCCCATATTATGTTCAGCAAAGGATTTAATTTCGTGGAAACGCACCATCTGACGCTGTTTGGACGAAAAACCATACAGGGCAAACGGATCACCCAGGGTATTTAAGGCTTCGGCAAATAAACCCAGCGAGTCTTTAATCACATCCAATACCCGCTGTTCATTATTCACATAGGCATCGGTGGAGAGTGATAAATCGGCGAGTAACAAAGTACAGATATCACGCTGTTTCTGGTTTAAATCCCGGTAAGCTTTTAAGGCTGTGTGGCCGGCGCTTTTTTCTGCGTTAAATTCAATCCAACTGTCGATATCAATTTCACAGCCATCTTCCTGGCGGTTACGCCACATGCGTTGGGGTTTTAACTGGGAAAATTGCGCGCGGATCTGGCGGGCAATTTTTTGCAGATGTTCGGGAATGTCGCGGTTTTGGCAATGCAGGTTCTGCAGCATATGCAGGCTGACATGGTTTTCCTGTAACTGCTGTTTTTTATAATCCCACTCGGGCAGTAATATGTTGCCACTGATTGCTTCATCGTCACTGTAGGCAGACGGCACTTCCAGATCGAATTTGATTTTACTTGCACTGCGGTTTTGCTCGTTGGATAAATGCAGCATATCCAGATCTTCGGCAATTTCCTCCGCACCATCATCGGCATCATCCTGGGTGCGATCCAGGTTCATAAATTCCGACCAGCTGAATAAACTTTCCAGGCGGAATAATAATAACCCGGTCCGCCCGCTGCTGTGTTCACTGCGCTCTGCCTCACGGCGGATATCGGATTCTTTCTGGTTTTTTTTGTGGCCACCTTCGCTGTCGGAGTCATCCTGCGTATCTGTGCTGGATTTTGCCGCTGCCGGCCGCTGCATATCCGGGTACAGCCACATGGTCACGGGCACAGGGGCATAATGGCTGACGGGTAACTGCAATTCACTGCCGGGATTTTGCAGGGCGTGACGAATAACCATTTCCTGCTCGGCAATTTCTCCGGGTAATAACGACAGGGCCGGCCGGCGGGCAATTTCTGCGGCACAAAGACGCTGATAAAGCGGCGTTAACCCCGGTAATTCTGTTAATACCTGTGCACTGACCTGTTGGTTTAATAAAAACCAGTTCTGGCAGGCATCGGGCCAATAGGCGGCCATGGCGGTTAACCAGCGGTACAAATCCAGATTCAAGCTGGCATCCGGGTATAGGTCGATTTTACCGGGCAGGCACAAACGCTCGGCGGATTTCTGTGCAATATCGTGGCGATGGCCCGTGCCGGCAATTTTTTTCAGGTTGCCCTGGTAGGTTTCAAAATGGGCGGGCACCGCATTCTGAATTTGTAGACCTGCATCTGCGCCCCAGGCATGTAATAACAGATTCAGCTTTTTATGCTGGTCTTTTAATTCAACGGCTGCCGCTGCAAAACGTGGTTGCGCTTTGTGGGTAATGTATTTATGCCAGAGGTTGCCAACCAGCTCTTCCATTATGGATGCCTGTTACTGAAACTGTGCCCAGTGTAGAACACAGGCGGTGCGCGTAACTTGATATGGGCTAATAAAACCCGCCTAAGTCGTGCTGTTTGGCCGTTATAACCGGGCAAAAAAAAACTGCGGCAGAGCCGCAGTTTTTCTATATCACGCCGTATTTAATCAGGCGTTTTGTTCTGCACTGTCATCTTTGCCTTTGATGGCAAAGCTGGTGAAATAACAGATCAGACCAATCAAGAAGACTACACCGGTAATTTCACGCAGCCAGTAGAAGATAGCCACTTGATCCTGTGCCGCCATGAAATTCAGTGCAGCACTGCTTTCAGGGAGACGTTGTAACCACACCTGCAGAATACCGGCACCGGTTAAGAACAGGGTGATAAATACCATGGAGATAGTCATTAACCAGAAGCCCCACATTTCCACGACCTGCGCTTTACGTGAGGTGGCTTCACCCTGGCCACGCAGTTGTGGCATAGCGTAGGAAATAATGGTTAACACAATCATCGCGTAGGCACCGTAGAAGGCCATGTGGCCGTGGGCGGCGGTGATTTGTGTGCCGTGGGTGTAGTAGTTCACCGGGGCTAATGTGTGCAGGAAACCCCACACGCCAGCACCGAGGAACGCCATCACACCGGTACCCATGGCCCACAGCATAGCGGCACGGTTGGGGTGTTCACGGCGACGGCGGTTCACCATGTTAAAGGCGAAGAGTGTCATGGCAAAGAAAGGTAATGGTTCAAAGGCAGAGAAGATTGAACCTACCCACTGCCAGTATTCAGGCGCACCAATCCAGTAGTAGTGGTGACCTGTACCGAGAATACCGGTAATTAATGCCATACCGATAATCACGTACAGCCATTTTTCAATCACTTCACGGTCCACACCTGTGGTTTTAATTAATACGAAGGCCAGGATAGAACCCATGATTAATTCCCACACGCCTTCGACCCACAGATGCACAACCCACCACCAGAAGTATTTATCCAGAATCAGGTTGGAAGGGTTATAGAAGGAGAACAGGAACATCACCGCCAGACCAATTAAACCGGTAATTAAAATGGTATTAATAACGGTTTTACGGCCTTTGAGCACAGTCATACCGATGTTAAACAGGAAACCCAGGGCAACCACTACAATACCTATTTTGGTAATGGTGGGTTGTTCTAAGAATTCACGGCCCATAGTGGGTAACAGATCGTTACCTGTCATATGCGCGAGACCGGCATAAGGTACTAAGAGATAACCCAGAATGGTCAGGGTGCCTGCGGCAGCAAATACCCAGAATAAAATCCACGCCAGTTTAGGGCTGTATAATTCAGTATCGGCTTCTTCCGGGATCAGATAATAAGCTGCGCCCATAAAACCAAAGAGTAACCATACGATTAACAGGTTGGTATGCACCATACGTGCAACGTTAAACGGAATGGCAGGGAATAAAAAATCACCTACAACATATTGCAGCCCCATGATCAGACCAAACAGAATCTGACCGGCAAACAGGGCTAAGGCAAACATGAAATAGGGTTTGGCGACGGACTGTGATGCAAATTTCATCGTCTGCTCCTTAACCTTCAATGTTTGGTGGCCATTTTTCGGTATTCACCTTGGCGGTCCACTCTAAAAAGTCCGCCAGATTTTTAACCTGTTCTTCACTCAGGTTAAATTGTGGCATTTTGCGGCGGCCTTCCACGGGGATGGGCTGTGCAGCCATCCAACCCTGTAAAAATGCGTGGAAACTTGCGCTGTCCCCACCACCGCGGCGGTAAAAGACGTTGCCCAGCTCAGGTGCAAAATAGGCACCTTCACCTAACAGGGTATGGCAGCCGATGCAGTTGTTTTCTTCCCAGAGCAATTTGCCCTTTTCAACACTCTCGGTGATATTTTCCCGGTGATCCCGTTTGGGTAGTTGCTGCACTGTGTTCAGGGTCAGACCCAGAAACACCAATATGAAGAACACACTTCCTCCATAATAGATGTTGCGGGCCGCTCCCTTGGTAAAGAAGTCAGCCATCACGGCCTCCTTATAGCGGTTGAATACCTGACTAAAATTAGCAGATATTCATTTTCCGCCATTGATAATTATCAACTTAATTCGTGGGAGGCGTAATCAGAGGTTTGTTTGCGAGGCTTTTTGCTAAAAAGATGATGCCGGTCAATACTAGCAGGCCATGCATAATCACGGCATATACCACTACGCTGAGTAGGGCTATATCGGAGAAGTGAAAAAATAGCAGGACTGAGAGGGGGGCGATGACTAACAGGGTGCCGGCACAGAAACCGGCAATAATGGCCGCCAGAAAGTGCTGGCGGTTATAGTCTGAGAAGTTCTTTTCGTGTTTAAAATAAAAAAATACCAGTAATAAAAAACTGATAACGGGTAACACGGTTAAATTCGCCAGATAGAAACTCTGGGCGATAATCGCCCAGCGTTTGTCATCCGGCGATATGGCTTTGAATAACATCATAAAGACTCTTCACGGTTTCGCTGTCATCGCTTAAGGGTTCCGCTAATGCAGAACGCAGTGCTGCAACTTCAGGCATACCTGAGTGGATAAGTTTACCTGCATAAATCAACAGGCGGGTGGATGCACCTTCTTCGATATCATGTTCCGCAATACGGCGCAGGGCATTGCCAATTTTAACCAGGCGCTCAGCAATTTCCATGCTGACACCGGCTTCCTGGCTAACAACTAAAGCTTCTAAAGCGGGCTCAGGATAATCCAATTGCAAGGCAATAAAACGCTGGCGGGTACTGGGTTTTAAGCCTTTTAAAAAACTCTGATAACCCGGGTTATAGGATATAACCAATAAAAAATCCGGATGGGCTTCGAGTAATTCACCGGTGCGTTCGATGGGTAGAATACGCCGGTTATCCGCCAGGGGATGCAAAATCACTGTAGTATCTTTGCGTGCTTCCACCACTTCATCCAGGTAACAAATACCCCCTTCACGTACTGCGCGGGTTAAGGGGCCATCCTGCCAGTAGGTGCCGGCGTGGTTAATTAAATGCCGCCCCACCAGATCACTGGCGCTTAAATCGTCATGGCATGCCACGGTATATAACGGGCGATTTAATTTAGCGGCCATATGTTCAATAAAACGGGTTTTACCGCAACCTGTGGGGCCTTTGATTAACAGGGGCAGGCGGTTTTTGGCGGCATGTTCAAATAATTCCACCTCCGCATGTTGTGCCGCGTAAAAGGGTAATGGCGCTATTTGTGGCATATTTAGGCTGCTTTTGGCGGTAATGGACATGGTGGTTACCCGAAATCTTGATGCACGTTAAGTTTTCATACTTTCCCTTGCAGTGGGTTGATGCACGTCAATCGCATTCTGTTAAGCCTCACCTAGAATGAATTCACGATCAGGAGAGAGGTTATAAAAATGAAAAAAATTGTAATGGTATTTATCAGTGCATTAACACTTGTTGCGGCTATGCAAGCTTCTGCAGCGGGTGATGCCGCGGCAGGCAAAGCGAAAGCTGCTACCTGTGCCGGTTGTCATGGTGCGAATGGTGTAAGCGCCAACAACCTCTGGCCAAATTTAAAAGGTCAGAAAGCGGATTATCTGGTTAAACAGCTCAAAGCTTTCCGTGATGGTCAGCGTCAGGACCCTATGATGGGTGGTATGGCAAAAAGCCTGACTGATGCGGATATCGCTAACTTAGCTGCGTATTTCTCCAGCCTTTAGTCTCACAAGGAACACACTATGAAAACATACCGTTTGTTAACCCTGGCCAGCGCTATATCGCTGGCCATTGGTGGCGCCAGTGCCTTTGCGGGTGAGGAGCATAAGGGGCCGGATGTTAAATATGAAGGTGCACCAACCACCCTGGATGCGGCCAGTGCCAAAATTGTTACTTCCCCCGGCGCTCCGGATTTAACCCAGGCCGAATTTGAAAAATCCACCAAAATCTATTTTGAACGTTGCGCGGGTTGCCACGGTGTATTGCGTAAAGGTGCTACCGGTAAACCTCTGACTCCGGATCTCACCAAAGAAAAAGGCACCGCATATCTGGAAACCTTTATTAATTATGGTTCTCCAGCGGGTATGCCAAACTGGGGTACTTCCGGCACCCTGAGCGGTGAAGAAGTCACTATGATGGCTAAATTTCTGCAGCACGAGCCACCAACACCTCCTGAATTCGGCATGGCTGAAATTAAAAACACCTGGAAAGTACTGGTGCAGCCAAAAGATCGTCCGAAAAAACAGCTTAACAATTACAACCTGAAAAATATTTTCAGTGTGACCCTGCGTGATGCAGGCCAGGTCGCCCTGGTAGATGGTGATAAAAAAGAAATTATCACTGTACTGAATACCGGTTATGCCGTGCATATTTCGCGTATGTCGAATTCCGGCCGTTATCTGTTTGTTATCGGACGTGATGCCAAAATCGACATGATTGACCTGTGGATGAAAACCCCAGCAATCGTGGCGGAAATCAAAATTGGTTTAGAAGCCCGTTCTGTCGAAACCTCTAAATACAAAGGTTACGAAGATAAAATCGCCATTGCCGGTGCCTACTGGCCACCACAATTTGTGGTGATGGATGGCGAAACCCTGGAACCTAAAAAAGTGGTTTCAACCCGCGGTTACACTGTGGATACCCAGGAATACCATCCAGAACCCCGTGTGGCAGCGATTATTGCTTCCCACCAGAAACCAGAATTTATCGTTAACGTAAAAGAAACCGGTAAAGTACTGGCGGTGGATTACACCGACATCAATGCGCTGAAAATTACCACCATTGATGCAGCGCGTTTCCTGCATGACGGTGGTTGGGACAGCACTCACCGCTACTTCATGTCAGCGGCAAACAAATCCAACAAAATTGCGGTTATCGATTCCAAAACCGATAAGTTAGTGAAACTGGTGGAAGTGGGCGCAATTCCTCACCCAGGCCGTGGTGCGAACTTTGTTGATCCTAAATTTGGTCCTGTGTGGGCAACCAGTCACCTGGGTGATAACAGCATCAGCCTGATTGGTACTGACCCTGAAAAACACAAAGCTAATGCCTGGAAAGTGGTGCGTACCATTGATGGCCAGGGCGGTGGCTCCCTGTTTATCAAAACTCACCCTAAATCCACCCACTTGTATGTTGATACACCGCTTAACCCTGATGCCAACATGAGTCAGTCTGTTGCGGTATACGACATCAACAAACCAGAAGCAGGCTTCACTGTGCTGCCGATTGGTGAGTGGTCTGGCATTAAAGATGGTGTGCGCCGTGTAGTGCAGCCTGAATATAACCAGGCGGGTGATGAGGTATGGCTCTCCGTATGGAATGGTACCGAGCAGGAATCTGCACTGGTGGTGGTTGACGATAAAACTTTAAAACTGAAAAAAGTGATTAAAGATAAACGTCTGATTACCCCAACCGGTAAATTCAACGTGTACAACACTCAGCATGACATTTATTAAACGCTTCAGCCGCTGCTTACGCAGCGGCATTCTTCTCACTGCTGCTGTTTCATCCGGTGCGTATGCACTGGATGACCAGCAGCAGTCTGCTTTACGCCATCTGTTATTGCAGGACTGTGGCAGCTGCCACGGCATGACATTAAAAGGTGGATTAGGCCCTGCGTTATTACCCGAACGTATGCGTGAAATGGGTCTCGAAAATATTAAAGCCGTCATCAAATATGGTCGCCCCGGCACGGCTATGCCGCCCTGGCAGGCCCTATTACAGGATGACGAAATTGACTATTTAAGTCAGACCCTGTTACAGGGAATACAACATGAACAGCATTAAACAGATTGTGCTTGCCAGCCTGTTAGGCGCGCTGGCCGCCTGTGCGCAACAGCCTGCTTATATGGCCACCGGGGATTTGGGGGTTGTGATTGAACGCGCCGATGGCAAAGTCAAAATAGCCAATACCACAGATAAAACCTTTATTGCCGAAGTGGCTGGTCTTGGGGATTTATCCCACGCATCAATTGTTTTTTCACGGGATGAAAAATACGCCTATGTTTTTGGCCGCGATGGTGGTTTAAGCAAGATTGATATCACCACCCATAAAATTGCTAAACGCATTTTACAGGGGGGAAATTCCATCGGTGGTGCCATCAGTCAGGATGGACGTTATGTGGCTGTTTCCAATTATGAACCCGGTGGCGTGAAAATTTTTGATGCCAACACCCTGGAATTAAAATTTGATATTCCGGCGACAGCCCTGGGCAATGGTAAAAATTCTAAAACGGTGGGTTTGGTTGACGCACCGGACAGCAAATTTGTGTTCAGTTTATTTGATACAGGTGAAATCTGGGTAGCGGATTTAAGCGGCGATCAACTACAACTGCAAAAATTCCCAGGCATTGGTAAACAACCTTACGACGCATTGATGTCGCCGGAAGGGCGTTATTACATTGCCGGTTTATTCGGCGAAGATGGCATGGCTTTGTTGGATTTATGGAATACGGATAAAGGCGTGCAGCGTATTCTGGATCATTACGGCATGGGTGAAGAAAAACTGCCGGTTTATAAAATGCCCCATTTAGAAGGTTGGACAATTGCCGGAGATAAAGCCTTTGTACCTGCGGTAGGCGAACACAAAGTGCTGGTGATCGATACCCACACCTGGCAGCAGGTGGGCAGCATCGATATGGCCGGCCAGCCTGTGTTTGTGATGGCGCGCCCGGATCATCGTTATATCTGGGTCAATTTCGCCCATCCGGATAATCAGTATATTCAGATTATTGATGTGCAAACCCAAAAGGTTGTGAAACAGCTCGAACCCGGCAAAGGTGTATTGCACATGGAATTTACCCCTCGCGGTGAGGCTGTGTGGGTTTCAGTACGTGATTCCGATCAGGTGCAAATTTATGACACACGCACCTTTGAAAAATTAAAAACCCTGGAGGCCAAAAGCCCCAGTGGTATTTTCTTCACTAACCGTGCCCACAAAATTGGCTTATAGGAGGGCATATGGATGAATTTACCCTGCGCCTGCTGGACGCCTATCAGAAAAATTTCCCTCTGGATGAGCAGCCCTACCTGCGCATCGCGCGTGAACTGGGGGTGGACGAAAACCGGGTATTACAGCGCCTCGCCGAATTAAAAGCGGCGGGTATTATTTCCCGTATTGGCCCGGTATTTGATCATGCCAAAGCCGGGGCCAGCACCTTGGCTGCCGTGGCAGTGCCAAAAAAAGATGAAGCAGCGGTTGCGGCCATCATCAATGCTTTTCCCTGTGTTAACCATAATTACGCCCGTGAGCATGATTACAACCTGTGGTTTGTGGTCACTGCGCCCGATGAGGACAAACTGCACGACAACATCCGCGCCATTGAAAAAGCCTGTAATTGTCCTGTGTTAATGCTGCCAATGGAAAAAGCCTTTCATATAGACCTTGGATTCAGCTTACGGGAGCGTGCCACATGTTAAACACAGCACAGCAACATGCCCTGCGTTTATTGATTCAAGAAGGTTTACCCCTGGTATCGCGCCCCTATGCCTGCCTGGCAGAACAGATTGGCAGTGATGAAGACAGCGTGCGGGCCATATTAAAAGACTGGCAGGAATCCAAATTAATCAAACGTTTTGGCCTGGTACTTAACCACCACAAATTAGGTTATGTGGCCAACGCTATGGTGGTGTGGGATGTACCGGATGATGCGGTCGAGAGCATAGCCGCCAAGCTGATCGGCTTTTCCGGTGTAACCCTGTGTTATCAGCGTCCGCGGCGTTTGCCACAATGGCGTTTTAATCTGTTTTGCATGATCCACGGCAAAAACCGTGCGGATGTGCTCGCGTATATTGACGACATAGTGCAGCAGCAGAATTTGCAGCATATTGAACACAAGGTGTTATTCAGTACTTTTCAGTATAAACAGCGTGGTGGCCGGTATGCGGTTGCCAGTGCGGGTGCCGCGTAAGCAGTACCCGTGAGCGGGGTGCGGTATGCATATTTCAGACAAGCTCATCATCAATCATCTGCAGGACGGTATTCCCGTTACAGATGAACCCTTCGCAGAAATTGCCACCCTGTGTGGTATCAGTCAGGACGAAGTTGTCGCGCGTATTCAGCGTCTGCTGGATGAAGGTTATTTAAGCCGTTTTGGACCCATGTTCCACGCCCAGGAATTAGGTGGCGGTTTAACCCTCGCAGCCATGAAAATTCCCGCCGAAGATTTTGAGCGGGTTAATCAGCAGGTTAACAGTTTTGATGAAGTGGCCCATAACTACGAGCGTGAACACGAATTAAATATGTGGTTTGTTCTGGCGACTAAAACCCCGCAGGGCATTGCAGAAACCATCCGCAAAATTGAGCAGACCACAGGTTACCCTGTGTACAACATGCCTAAAAAGGAGGAGTTTTATGTCGGCTTACGTTTTACCCTCTGACTTAGCGGCAGCCAATGATGCTGAGGATTTCAGCGCCATAGATGAACGTATTATTCTTGCAACCCAGGCGGGCTTGCCACTGACCACAAAACCTTACCATGCCCTCGCCGAGCAGCTGCAATTACCGGTTGAGTTAATTCAGCAACGCATGCAAGCCATGTTGGATAACAAACAAATCCGGCGCATTGCAGTAGTACCCAATCACTATAAATTAGGGTTTTGTGCCAATGGTATGAGCGTGTGGAATATTGCCGACGAGCATATTGCCCGGGTGGGTAAATTATTTGGTTCGCTCGATTATGTCAGCCACTGTTACCACAGACCACGGCATTTACCCGCCTGGCCCTACAGTGTATTTGCCATGGTGCATGGCCGTGACCGCAGTGAGGTGCAGGCAAAGGTGACAGAAATGTCCCACCTGATTGATGCGCTCGATTTAGGGCACGATATTTTATATTCCAAACGCATCCTGAAAAAAACGGGCCTGCGTTTTAAAGCAGATTAAGCGGGGGTTATATGTTTCGTATCAGTCATTATATGCAGGTGCTGAAGAACAATACCCCGGCAGGCCCTGTGCGCAAACCCAAAGGCCCGGTAGTCATCTGGAATTTAATCAGGCGCTGCAATTTAACCTGTAAACACTGTTATTCCATCTCGGCAGATGTGGATTTTCCCGGTGAATTAAGTACCCAGCAGGTATTTGACACTATGGATGATTTAAAAGCCTTTGGTGTGCCTGTGCTGATTTTATCCGGTGGTGAGCCACTATTACGCCCGGATATTTTCAGCGTTGCCAAACGGGCCAAACAGCAGGGTTTTTATGTTGGTCTTTCATCTAACGGCACATTAATCACAGAGGAAAATATCGAAGCCATTGCCGAGGCTGGGTTCAACTATGTGGGTGTCAGCCTCGATGGCCTGGAAGAAAATCACGATAAGTTTCGCCGTAAACAGGGTGCATTTAAAGCCAGTATGCATGGCATAGGCCTGTGCAAAGAAAAGGGCATTAAAGTCGGTATCCGCACTACGTTAAACCAGAATAACGTGCAGGATTTACCTGCCCTGCTGGATTTAATGGATGAATATAATCTGGATAAATTTTATTTATCCCACCTCAATTATTCCGGCCGCGGTAAACGTCACCGTGGTGAAGATGCCTATTTTCAGGCAACCCGTGCTGCCATGGATTTATTATTCGAGCGTGCCTGGCAGGATGCCTTAAACGGTGGCAGCAAAGAATTTGTAACCGGTAATAACGATGCCGACGGTGTGTATATGCTGCAATGGGCTGCGCAGCGTTTCCCGGCAGAGGCAGTTGAAAACCTGCGCCAGCATTTAATCAACTGGGGCGGTAATTCCTCGGGTGTGAATATCGCCAATATCGATAATTTAGGCACAGTGCACCCCGATACCTTCTGGTGGAAATACGATTTAGGCAATGTAAAAGAAACACCGTTTTCCGAAATATGGGGCAAAACCCGTGACCCGCTTATGCTCGGCATGCGTGAAACCCCGCGTCCGGTGAAAGGGCGTTGCGCAGAATGCCGGCATTTAAGTATCTGTGGTGGTAATACCCGCACCCGCGCCTATGCCTTAAGTGGTGATGCCTGGGCGGAAGACCCTGGTTGTTATTTATCTGATGCCGAAATCGGTTACCAGCCCCACAGCGACGATGTAATAGCGGTGAGCGTATGAAAAAATTGATGTGGTCTTTACCTATCAGCGCCCTGTGCCTGGCGGCCGTGATACAAAATACCCAGGCGCTGGAAACAACCGCGCAGGGGGCAGAAGCCCTGTATAAAAATAATTGTGAGTCCTGCCACGGGATGGGGCGTTTAGGGGGCTTAGGCCCGGCGTTATTACCCGAAAATCTCGGGCGTTTAAAAGCTGCCCAGGCGGCAGAAGTGATTAAAAATGGCCGTAAAGCCACACAGATGCCTGCGTTTGGCAATAAGCTGAATGATGATGAAATTAAACAACTCACTGCGCTGATTTATCAGCAGCCTGCGCAGGAACCCGTGTGGTCCGCCGCTGAAATTAACGCCAGCCGTATTCTCAATAAAGAAAAATTAGGGGATAAACCGGTATTTGATGCGGATTTAATGAATCTGTTTATTGTGGTGGAAACCGGCGATCACCATGCCACCCTCTTAAATGGTGATACGTTTGAGCCTATTACCCGCTTCCAGACCCGTTTTGCCCTGCATGGTGGGCCTAAATACAGCCCCGATGGGCGTTATGTGTTTTTTGCCAGCCGCGATGGCTGGATTAGCAAATACGATATTTATAATTTAAAAGTGGTGGCGGAAGTACGGGCTGGTATCAATACCCGCAATATCGCCACCTCCGAAGATGGTAAGTGGGTTATTGCAGCAAATTATCTGCCGCACAATCTGGTGATTTTCAGCGCGGAAGATTTATCCCTTGCCAAAATGATCAACACCGATGTGGATGGTATTGTCAGCCGTGTCAGTGCTGTGTATACAGCGCCACCGCGCAACAGTTTTATTGCCGCGATGAAAGACAGTAAAGAAGTGTGGGAGATTGCCTACGATAAAGCAGATTTCCCGCTGCGCAGAATCGGCACAGATGATTACCTGGATGATTTCTTTTTTGATCCGCAATACCAGCATTTATTGGGCGCGAGCCGCGACGGAAACAACGCCAGTGTAATTGATTTGGACAGCGGTAAAAAAATCGCCACTGTGGCGATTCCCGGCATGCCCCATTTAGGCAGTGGGATCGACTTTGAATATAACGGCCACCCCGTACTGGCGACCCCTAATTTAAAAACCGGTGCGGTCACTGTGGTGGATATGGACAACTGGCAGGTGGTGAAAACCATTGAAACCTTAGGCCCGGGCTTTTTTATGCGCAGCCATGAAAATACCCCCTATGCCTGGGTGGATGTCTTTTTTGGCCCCAATAAAGACAAAATGCATGTGATTGATAAAAAGACCCTGGAAATGAAAGCCGTGTTAGATCCTGCACCGGGTAAAACCGTGGCCCATGTGGAATTTACCAAAGATGGTAAATATGCCCTGGTGAGTATCTGGGAGGACGATGGTGCTGTGATTGTGTATGACGCCACCACACTGCAGGAAATTAAACGCATTCCCATGAGTAAGCCGTCAGGCAAATATAACGTGTATAACAAAACCCGTTATGTACAGGGTACCAGCCACTGATATAACCACCCATAAAAAAAGCCTGCTGATGCAGGCTTTTTTTATGGTGATGCATAACTACTTTACGTTATGCACTCATTGCATCTTTAGTGGCATCGCGCAGAACAAAGTCTTCACGGGTTGCCAGCATACGTTCGATCTGCTCATTAGTCGGGAAGGTGATACGGAATACCGCGCCTTCCTGGGCCGCAATATAATCCAGACGGGCCATGTTCATATCGCAGAATTGGCGGGCGATATATAACCCCAGGCCTGATTTATTTTGCTCAGAGCTGTAGAAGGGTTCATAAATGTGGTCCAGATCATCCAGGCCCACACCGTAACCGTTGTCACGTACTTCGATAATACCCTGCTGGCTGACCTTGGTACGGGTGACCACAATCTGCACACGGGCATTGTCCGGATTTTCGCTGTTTTTCATGCGTGCAAAATAAGCCGCATTTTCCAGCAAATTGCTTAATACCTGACGCAGCTGGCTTGGATCGAAATAAGCATCCTGCGCGTTTTTGCTGATATTCATTTCAACGTTAATGCCACGCAAAATACTGGGCTGCAGCGCTTTAACGGTTTCGGTTGCCCAGTTGCTCAGGGAGGTTTTAGCAAATTCGGTGGCCTTGGCATTACCCATGTTTTGCACGTTGCTGATGATGTGCTCAATCTGCTGGGAATACTGTTTAATTTGCAGCTGACGCTGTTTATCACCCGTAGAAACACTCGCCAGGCTGACCTCGTGGGCGATTTTATGAATGCCCTGCATCGGAATTTTAATTTCCCGCACAATACTCGCGGCGAGTTTACCCAGGGAGGCCTGTTTGAGGCGCTGGGCCTGCTGATAAACGATATTGGTATCTTCTAAAAAGATAACCGTACCGCGGTCAGAGCCAGGCATTAAAGGTGCGAACATTGGCTGCACCTTAGGTGTAGTTGGGCCGGCTTTCAGGGTGTGCGGGTGGTATTTCGGGAATTTACGGAATAAATCCAGCTCTTTTTTGAGCTTTTCCGGCACCGCGCGGATAGGTTCAGGGAAGCCTAATAAACGTTGTGCAGCGATATTCTGGAAAATAATTTCGTTCTGATTATTCAGCACCAGCACACCGGTTTCGAGACGTTTTAATACCAGCTTGGTGAGTTGTTCCATGCTCAGCAGGTTGTCGGCCTGTACCGCGTTAATATCCACGGATAATTGCAGGCGTTTCACCAGTGCGTGAATGACTAAAGCTGTGAGGAAGAAAATAACCCCGAGTGTGCCGGGTTTCATGTAATCGTATTCAAGCCCCTTAATATCAAACTGGTGCTCGACAAAAATCAGGGAAATGGCGCCCCAGGCACTTAATAATAAACCCTTCTGGCCACTCACCAGGGCATTACCCACGGCAATGGTCAGAATCATTAAATAACTCAGGCTGGTGCCGCTGCCGCTGCAATAAATCAGGCCGCTGTGCAGGGTAATATCAATTAAAAAGAAGGCGATTAAATGGTCGTAACTGGCTTGACCTGTACTAAAGGCCAGCACCATAAATACCACTGTCATGGCGGCATAAAGGGTGACGATAATCGGGTAGAGCTTGGGGTCCACCACCCCGAGAAAATCCAGATCAATACCGTTTAAAAACAGTGCAAGCAAGGCAATCGCCACGGTGGCACTGTACAAACTGAAGTATTTGAGAATACGCAGGCGGTCTAACGGCAAAAACGGTTTATCAAGAATATCCTGTTCCATGGATATCATCCTTTGGTCAAGAGAGAGCAAAATTTAAGGGCGTATGATAATCATTGAAAGTGGCTATTAATAGACCAGTCATCAGAATAATGAACGAATGTTCAGGTTTTTTTGTAACAGATAACGGTCAACGGGTGTTTTTTATAAGAATGCGTTTATTTATTACTTTTTAGCGTAGTTTATGCCCGCAAAGAGCGCATGATTTATTTTAAAAAATTCTCTAACTGTTTGATTCTAGTGCGTATTTATTCCTGGGTTGCTTTATTAAAGCACTACACAATTGCGGCCTTTTTGTTTGGCCTGGTAAAGCAGTTCATCCCCCCGTTTGAGCAAACTTGCCATATCATCCTGCCGCTGGGCACTGCATAAACCTATGCTGACGGTGCTGTTAGTATTGTGCCCTGCGAGCTGTTTTCCTTCTTCCTGCCAGCTGCTGCGGATGCGTTCGGCCACCTGCCGTGCATCCTGCAGGCTGGTTTGTGGCAGCACCACGACAAATTCTTCGCCGCCCATGCGGGCCAGCAAATCATGGGGGCGTAACTGGCTTTTGCAGCTGCGCGCAAAGGCTTGCAGGGCAATGTCCCCCACGTCATGGCCGAAGTTATCGTTAAGCTTTTTGAAATAATCCAGATCGCAGCACAACACACACAAGCTCGCTTTCTGGCGCTGGGCGCGTTGCAATTCGGCACTGGCTTTTTGGCTGAAACCCCGCCGGTTAAGGCAGCCTGTGAGGGGGTCAGTATTCGAAGCGGTTTCCAGTTCACTGATGCGCGCCAGGTTGGCGCTGTCATTACGCAATTGCAGCACTATGTGCGCTGCCCCCTGGTAATTCACCTGCATACGGTGCACCGCCATGGCCAGTTCTTTGCCGCCGGGTGGGGTAAGCATCACGTGGCCTTCAAGCCAGCCTTCGCCGGCGTGTTCGATCAGGGGAATCAAAGGTTTTAACCAGGGTAAAAAATCGAGTGGCACGTGCACGTGGCTTAAGCCCAGCACCAGGGCGGCGGTATTGGCATAACGCAGGTTATGGCTGCCTTTGTTTTCCACCAGAATCACTGCATCGTGCAGGGCTTCAAATACCTGTGGGTTAAACCCCACCACCGCACCATCCAGACTTTGTTGTTGCTGGCCACTGTTCTGGCAGGCACCACCCTCCCAGATACGGGCGAGTTGTTCGCGAATCTCAGGTGGAGGGCTGACTTTGCTGATAACACCGGCAATGCCGTGGCTGGCCGCTGCTTTGGGTAAACCGGGGAAATCGTTGCCGGTAATCATAGCGATCTGGCATTGGGGGTTTATTTCCAGAATCTCCCGCGCCAGCAACAGGCCCTGACCATCTGGCAGGTTGAAGTCCACGCTGGCGGCATCCACTGCCTGTTGTTGCAGCTGGTTGCGGGCCTCGGCCACGCTGCCCGCCACATGCACAGTGGCATTGGGGTATAGGGTCTGCACTATGCTGACCAGCGCCATACGGAACAGGGCGTGATCATCGACAACCAGAATTTGCATAAAGGTCTCCCGGGATGTCAGGAGTATAGCAATGCTGTGGCGCGGCACCGGCGGTTGTGACTTTGGTTGCAGATAATTCTGACTTTCCGTGCAGGTGGGGGCTTGTGCAAAGCAGGATACTGGGCACATCTGAATAAGGGTTTATGCGATGTTTGCTTACCAGTTTGATCAAACACCTGACGTCATAGAGGTCAGCCAGGAGTTAGCAGCCAGTTTTGCTGCTTTCAAAAATAAAACCTGCAAAATTCCGGGGGTTAATGTGATTGCCCATGCCGCCTATAAAGAATGTCTGCGCAGTGAAATTATCCGTTTGCGGTTATCAATTGGTAAGCTGGAGCGTGCGCGTCATAAATTACAGATTTGCAGCCTGGCGGATATTGAAGAGCGGGATTATCTGCAAAACCGTCTTAAACACCAGAATGCAGAATACCAGCAGGTGCTGGCACGCTTTCGTACCCTGGTTTAGTTATTCAGAGTTTCCTTAAACCACTATGCCTAAATCCCGGCCTTTGTTGATGGCCTGGGTGCGGTTTTTGACGGTCAGTTCATCAAAAATCGTGGTCATGTGGGATTTCACTGTGCCTTCGGAAATAAATAAATCCGCGGCAATCTGTTTATTGGAAAGGCCGTCAGCGGCTTTTTGCAGCACTTCTATCTGGCGTTGGGTGAGATTCACCGTGAGGTTGCGGGTTTTCTGGCGGGTTTGATTATGCATATTATCCGGCCAATAACTGCCGCCGCTGGCAATCAGCTGAATAGCGGTTAATACCAGTTCATTGGCGGCGGCTTTGGGAATAAAACCCTTGGCCCCGGCATCCATAATTTTCGCGGCCATTTCCATGTCTTCGGTGCCGGAAATAAAACACACTTTTTGTTCAGGGTGTTTTGCCTGAATCTGCATAAATAAAGAAAGTCCGGTATTGCCGGGCATATTTAAATCCAGCAGCACCAGATCAACCGCGCCGCGCTGTTTGCCGAGCACATCCAGCACCTGTTCGCCGCTTTCCGCTTCCAGAATCTGTATTTCGGACAGCTGCTGCTCAAGTTTGACCTTCAGCCCGAGGCGGAACATGCCGTGGTCGTCTGCAATCAGTACTTTCATGGTGAGTCTTCCTTATCGCTGTTATTGAGTATAACGATGCCTGTGAATTTTGCCGGTTATGGCTTACAGCAGGGGTTTGGTGGCGTTACACAGTTCTATCCAGCGGTTAATACCCGCGGTGCGGTATTTCTGTTTGTGCAGGATGATATAAAACTTACGGTCAAAAACCCGGTGTGGCACGTTGAGCTGAATTAACGAGCCCCGTTTAAAGGCATCGGTGAGGGCAACCTTGGATAAACAGCCGATGCCGAGGTTGGTTTCCACCGCCCGTTTGATGGCTTCGGTGTGTTGCAGTTCGAGCATTACATGCAGGTCGGAGAGTATGCCGTGCATGGCGCGGTCGAAGGCCTGGCGGGTGCCGGAGCCGGTTTCACGCAATATCCACTGCACGTTTTTCAGGTCTTTATCGCTGAGTTGTTCTTTGCTGGCGAGGGGGTGCTCCGGGCTGCAGAACACGGCGAGTTCGTCATCCAGCCAGGGCATGACTTCTAAATCCGGGTGCTGGAATTCCCCTTCAATCAGGCCGAGGTCCAGTTCAAAGTTGAGCACTTTTTTGACGATGGCGGCGGTGTTGGCCACCTCCAGGCGCACTTCGGTATCGGGGTTTTCGCGCATCATGCGCGCCATAATGCCCACCGCCAGGTAGTTACCTATGGTGAGGGTCGCACCCACCTGAATGCTGCCGGTCTGCACGTGTTTGGCGAGCATGTGTTCCAGCTCTTCCGCCTGGGCGATCAGGGCCTGGGCCTTGGGGCGTAACAGACGGCCCTGTTCATTGAGTTGCAGGCGTTTACCCACCCGGTCAAAGAGCTGCACATCATACATTTGCTCCAGCTCTTTCAGGGCGCTGCTCGCTGCGGATTGGCTCATGGCGAGACTGTCGGCGGCCTTGGAGATGTTTTCCACGTGGGCGGTGGCGAGGAATATCTGTAACTGGCGCAGGGTAAAACGCATATCGATAAATCCGATCTGGCGGGTAAGTTAAACCCAGAATGTCGATATATTAGTGTGTGCCGCTGCGCCGGGCCAGCACCCTAAAGATGTTTTTCCCAGAACAGGGCATGGCCCATTTGAGGGTCGAGGGCGTAACCGGCATAACCCGCTGCGCGGTAGAGTTTTTGCGCGTTGTGGTTGCCTTCTAATACTTCAAGGGTGAGCTTGCCGCAGCCGCGCTGGCGGGCAATATGTTCGGCTTTATCGAGCAGGGCGCGGGCAATGCCGAGGCCCCTGTGCTCAGGGCGCACCGCAATATCGTGAATATTCAGCAGGGGTTTGCAGCGGAAGGTTGAAAAGCCCATAAAACCATTTAATACACCCACCGGCTGATGCTGGTAATAGGCCAATAAACTCACGGCGTGGGGCAGGTTGTTTAATTCCTGAATTAAATTCTGCCGCACATATTCACTTAATGGTTCACCGCCGCCCATGGGGTCACGGGCGTACATGTCGAGTAATTCCAGCAGGTGTTCGGCGTGTTGCGGATTGTGGAAATTAGCCTGAATAATTTGCAGTTCCATATTTATCCCTGGGTCAGGTCTATGATCTGCTGCGGATGTTGCAGCAATTGCAGGCTTTCTTCGGCGAAACCTGTACCGGCCTCGGCAAAAAAGTTAAATACCCGGTCGATACCAAAGTCGAGCAGTTGCTGGCGCTCATCCTCAAACCGCGCAATGGCGGCAACCTTGCCTTTAAAATTGGCCATTTGTAATTGGGTTTTAATATCGCGAATATCATTGATGGAAGGGATGGCAAGCATCACCAGTTCAATCTCGCATTGTGCGGTGCGCTCCCAGAATTCGGCGTCCTCCGCATCGGCCACTAATACATGGCGGCCCGCCTTGGCGTGTTGCGTGATTTTATCGCTGTCCGCATCCACGCCCCAGACTTTATCACCCAGTTCTTTTTGCAGGGCGTTATAGGCACCTATGCCCACACGGCCCATGCCAATCACCAGTACCCGTGCATCTTTTAATGCCCGTGCATAGGCTGGTGGTTTCTGGCGGCGCTCAAAACGTTTCAGCAGGTTTTTCCAGCGTGCATAACGGGCGTGGGCATGTTCATAACCCAGGCTGGTAATAATAAATGACAGGGAAACCGCAAGGGCAATTAATACCAGCCATTCTTTGCTTAACCAGCCGGCATTAACGCTCAGGGCTGCGACAATCAGGCCAAATTCGCTGTAATTCATCAGGGTTAAACTGGCCAGAAATTGCACGCGGGTGGGTTCGCGCAGGCCCGCCAGCAGGCCAAATAACAGCGCCGATTTAAGTAATAACAGTGCGGTGAGAATCATCACCGGCCAGAACATGCTGATATCCGGCAGGGCGATAAAACCAATCGACAGGAAAAAACCAATTAAAAATAAATCTTTAAAACTCAGCAGGGATTTTGCCAGCTCTGTGCCTTTGCTGTGGTTGCTGAGCAATATGCCCATCACCAGTGCACCTAAATCCCCTTTTAAATCCAGCAGGTGAAATAATTCATAGCCCCCAACGGCAAGTAAAAAACCGGTTAAAGGTAATAATTCACCGTGGCCGGCGCTGCTTAATAAACGCCCGATCAGAGGGGTAGCGGGAATTAATAACAACAGCAGCGGGGAATAAATGGACGGCATTTTGCCGGTGGCGGCCACCAAAAATAATACGGCGATAATATCCTGCATAACCAGAATACCAATCGCGAGTTTACCGTGGCTGGTTTTTAATTCGCCTTTATCTTCGAGTAATTTCACCACACATACTGTGCTGCTGAAACTTAATGCAAAGGCAATCAGGGCGCAGCTTGCCACACTGAGGCCGCTGAAATGGGGCAGGCCAAACAGGGTAAATATAAAAAACAGCAGGCCGGCGGCGATAATCCACAACAGGGTATGCAGGCTGGTGCCCGCCCACACCCCGGGGCGCATTAAATCTTTAAAATGCAGTTTCAGGCCAATGGTAAACAGCATCAGGGTGATACCGAGGTCCGCCAGCACCTGCAGGCCGGGGTGGGCCACAACCCCTGCGGCGTTCAGGCCAAAGCCGGCCACCAAGTAACCGATCAGCGGGGGCAAGTTGAGGTGTTTAGCGATAAAACCGCAGCCAAAAGCCACCAGTATCCAGATAAACTCCATGTTGCGTATTTCCCCCGGTAGTGTGCCGAATCATTAACGGCAGAGTTTTGCATAAATATCAGCAAGTTACATGGATGTGAGTCAGCAAAGTTATTCTTATATCTATAAACTCAATAACAAATATCAGAATTACCCGTTTTATAAATAAAAGCCCCGGGCTTAACCTGTGTACATCTTTTGAAGGGGCCAGCCATGAGCAATCTTAACCGCGAACGTGTTACTGCCGTACACCACTGGAACGATACCCTGTTCAGTTTCCGCACCACCCGCGATCCGGGTTTCCGTTTTAAAAACGGCCATTTCACCATGATAGGGCTGGAAACCGAAACCCGCCCGCTGCTGCGTGCCTATTCCATTGCCAGCGCTAACTATGAAGAAGAAATGGAATTTTTCAGCATTAAAGTACAGGACGGCCCGCTGACCTCCAAATTACAAAACCTCAAAGTGGGTGATGAAATTCTGGTGGGGCGCAAACCTACCGGCACCCTGCTGACCGATAACCTGCTGCCAGGTAAAAACCTGTATTTACTCAGCACAGGCACAGGTTTGGCACCCTTTATCAGCATTATTAAAGACCCTGAAGTCTATGAGCTGTACGACAATATCATCCTCACCCACGGTGTGCGTTATGTGTCGGAACTGGCCTACCAGGATTTAATTTTAAACCAGCTGCCCAACGATGAATTTTTAGGCGAAATGGTACGTGCCAAATTGAAGTATTACCCCACAGTGACCCGTGAGGAATATTACAACCAGGGCCGTTTAACCGACCTGATGGAAAGCGGCAAACTCTACTCTGATTTAGGCTTGCCCCAGGCCAACCCCGAGCACGACCGTTTTATGCTGTGCGGCAGCCCGAGCATGTTAAAAGATTTCACCGCCATTCTGGATAAAAATGGCTTCCGTGAAACCCGCCATGGTGAAGCGGCGGAATATGTTATTGAGCGCGCGTTTGTGGAGAGTTAATGCGGCCAGACGCCAGACGCCAGACGCTAGCAGCAGGGCATGGATGCCCCTGTTTTAGCCCCGAAAGCACTAATAACCCCTCCCCATGGGCCGCTAAAATCTAAGCACAAAAACCTGCTGTACTAGTGTTAAAACATTCCCGCAGCCGTGCCGTGAGGGGATTATGTGCCAGCATCAATTCCGTGATAACAGCCTCTGTCCCCTGCCGGAGCATGCCAATGGCCTGTGTTTCTGGCATGACCCCAAAGCCGATAAAACCACACCCGATGTTAAAGCCCGCCTCGAAGAATTAGCCCGCAACGGCGCCAAACTCGAAGGTTTTATTTTAACCCGTGCCGATTTACAGAATATCAACCTGGTGCAACACGGTGTGAAAGGCGGTTACAGCCTGTGCCATGGGGATTTATACCGCGCCGATTTACGCGGTGCCCATTTGTTTCATATTGATTTAAGCGGCACTTCGTTAATGAAAGCGGATTGCCGTGATGCCAATCTGCATTTTGCCAATTTAAGCGGCTGTAATTTACTCGGTGCCCGTTTTGATCACGCCAAAATCGAAAATATTGAATGGGGCAAAGCCCTGTTGCAGGAAGAAAAAGGTTTTGAATACGCCAGGGCCGGCGATAAAAACAATGCATTAGATCAGTTTGAGCAAGCCGAAGAAATCTGCCGCAATCTGCGTAAAGTCAGTGAACGCCAGGGGTTATTCGAACTGGCGGGCAAATTCTTTTATGAAGAAATGCAGATGCGCCGTTACCAGATGCCGGAATTATCGTTTCAGCGGTTTATCTCCAAGCTGGTGGATGTGTTTTGTGGTTACGGTGAAAAACCCCTGCGCGTAATTGTATTTTCCCTCGCGCTGATCGCCCTGTGTGCCCTGTTGTTTTTTGTGCTGGGGGTACAGGGGCAGGATCATTTTATCCGTCTGGATTTCAACGATAGCCTGTACCTGAATATTGAAGATTTGCTGCGCAGTTTTTATATGAGTGTGGTGACCTTCACCACCCTGGGTTATGGGGATATTACCCCGGTGGGCTGGAGTAAAATTGTCGCCGCATTTGAAGCCTTTACCGGCAGTTTTACCCTGGCGCTGTTTGTGGTGGTATTTGTGAAAAAAATGACCCGCTGAGCGGGCCATGCTTATTAAATAACAATGATTGCAGCAAACCTATTGCCACATAAAGGCCGACACCCGCGCGCCCAATAAATCATCATTAAAAATACGCTGGCATGTATCACCAGCGGCTGCGCCAAAACACACATGCAGGGGTAATAAATGCTCTTCACGGGGGTGGCAGAAGCGCGCCGCCGGCGCCTGTTGCCAGTGTTGCAGGGCAAGCGTTTGCGTTTGAATATCCGCATCGCCACACAGGGTGGCATTTAACCAGGCATCAAATTGCTGGCTTGGCTGTTTGGCGGAGCCATTAAAAAACGCCTGCATATTATGGAACGATAATCCTGAGCCCAGTATTAACACACCTTCTTCGCGCAGCGCGCTTAATGCCTGGCCGAGTTCAATATGCTGTGCTGGGTTGAGGTTGTGTAACAGGGAAACCTGCACCACGGGAATCTGTGCCTGCGGGTACATTAATAACAGGGGAATAAACACCCCGTGGTCAAAATCCCGCTGCTGATTTAATTCGCTGTTGATCTGCTGTTTTTGTAATAAACCCTGGATCCGTGCGGCTAACTCCGGCTGGCCGGGGGCTGGGTATTGCAGTTCATAGGCAGCCTGGGGGAAACCGTAATAATCAAACAATAAATCCGGTGCGGCGTTGGCGGTGATACTTACATTGGGCGTTTCCCAATGGGCACTGATCACCACAATCGCTTTGGGTGTGGGGAGTTGTGCCGGTAAATTACGTAAAAATTGGCTTAATGGCCTGTGCCCGGGTTCATTTAACACCGGCATAGGGCCGCCCCCGTGGGGGATAAAAACAACCGGCATATTCATAAATCACCTTGGGTGTTAACTAAGCACAATAAAAAAGGGCATGCAGGCAAGCCTGCATGCCCTTTGGCTTATTACTGGCGAATACCTTCGATATTCAGGTGCATTTCTACGGTTTCAGAGGCTGGGCCTAAATTGTAGTTAATGCCGAAGTCTTTTAATTTCAGGGTAGTGGTACCTTCAAAACCACGGCGGAAACCACCCCATGGGTCATTACCTGCACCCACTTCAGTAGCGGCAATCACGATATCTTTGGTAACACCGTGCAGGCTTAATTTACCGTAGATGTTAGCGGTTTTGGCGCCGGTTTTTTCTACCTTGGTGCTTTCAAATTTTGCTTCCGGGAATTTATCGGTATCCAGAAAATCTTTGCTGCGCAGGTGTTTGTTACGCTCGGCGTGGTTGGTGTCCACGCTGGCGGTTTTAATGGTCACACTCACTTTGTTATTGGCGGGTGTTTTGTCGTCGTAGCTGAAGGTGCCGTTAAAATCATTGAAGCGGCCTTTTAACCAGCTGGTGCCAAGGTGGCTGATTTTAAATTCCACAAAGGCGTGCATGCCTTTGGTGTCGATGGTGTAATTTTCAGCAGCAAATAATGGTGCGGAAAATAAACCCAGGCTGATGGCGCTGGCGGCGATAAATTTTTTCATAGGTTTCTCCTTGCTTTTGATGGGTGCACCCTCTGGTGCGTTTTAAACTTCAATAATTCTTTACAGCATACGACGCAGGGTCGAATCTTTATCGATCACATGGTGTTTGATGGCACCGGCTGCGTGTAACAGGGCGGCGACAATCACACTCCATGCTGCGTATTCATGCACTTCACCGGCGATGTCTTCCTGCCCGTCGAAGGGGGTGAACAGCGGCGGTAATTCCAATAAACCAAATACAGGCACCGGGCGGTTGTCGGCGGTGGCAATTAAATAACCACTGATAAATACCAGGGCGAGGGCCACATAAAAAAACAGGTGCATGGCGTGGGCGAGTTTTTTCTCCCAGGCCTGGTGGTGGGCCAAAGGCGCAGGCGGCGGGTTTAAATAACGCCACACAATACGCAGGGCAAATAACAGCACCATCACAATGCCAATGCTTTTATGCCAGTAGGGTGCGGGCTCGTAATAGGGGCTGTAGTAGTCCAGCTCGCGCATCCATACCCCTAAGGCAAACAGGCCGATAATGCCGGCGGCCATAAGCCAGTGCAGGCTGCGTGCGGTGCGGGTGTACTTTTGCATATGGCCCCCAGAGGTATGTGAGATCAGTGAGATACAGCATAGGGCGAGTTAGTTCGATAATAAAATGCAAAAAGTAGACGCTTATGGACAAAATTTTCGATTGATAGCGCCGTATTGTCTTACAACGCCAGCTGCCCGGCCCCTGGGGTGACTGGCTTCCCGTGGCAGACTGGCCATAATGGCCAAAAAAAGGAGAAATCTATGGGCACACCTGAAAAACGCTTCCAGAGTTTTGCTGAGTTTTACCCCTTCTACCTGGCGGAGCACTCCAACCGCACCTGCCGCAACCTGCACTATGTGGGCAGCAGTTTAGTGCTGGCCTGCCTGGCCTATGCCATATTGAGCGCCGATTACCTGTGGCTGCTGGCCCTGCCGCTGATAGGTTATGGTTTTGCCTGGGTGGGGCATTTTTTCTTTGAGCATAACCGCCCGGCGACATTTCAATACCCGCTGTACAGTTTTATGGGGGATTGGGTGATGCTGAAGGATTTTGTAACCGGCAAAGATAACAGCCAGTATTTCCGTTAATAAAAACCCGCCACTACAGGTAGCGCTTCTTGCTGCCTGAAACATAAAAGCCCCGCATAAATAAATTTATGCGGGGCTTTTGTTTAAGTGGGCCGCTGAAAGTTGTGGTGTTTGTGGGGTAAAAGGGCGCTGTGTTAACTGTGTGTGGCGGCGAGAGATACCTGTTTCTTGTTTGGTTTTAGTATAATCGGCACAGGTTGAGGGATCGTTGAAGCATAGCCGTCGACGTGGTATCTGGCATTTTTCTTATCGCGACTGTCCATGTCGTCATGTTAAGAGTTCCAAGGGGGCACCGCAGGAAAGTGATAGTTCAAGTTGGGGTGACTAATTTTTAATACCAAAATGTCTCAAACAGGTACTCGTAAGGGAATAGAGGTTTTTGAATCAGATGAATAATACGGTAATCGGTTATTTAAAATCGCTCATTAATCAGAAAAAATATAATGTAGGAATTGATTTTTTTGATTCATTTATAAACTCTGGAAGTGCAATGGCTGGGGAAGGTTGCCATGAAAGGTTTTTAGTAAAATTCGCAAAATCAAGATCTGAGCGGAGGTATTTATCTGTTAATGGGCGTAAGGATGTGTATGGATTTTATGAGCTTATGGATAATTTGAATGGGATTAGGGATGAGGAATACATAGAATCGTATAACTTATCTAATAATGAATTCGTGGGATCATGTTTCGTATATAACGATTTTATCGTTGGATTTGAATTTGTGAGGAGGGGTGGAGCATTTAGTGTTGAGGGGTTAGTTGATTTTTGAGCTGGCGTGGATGGTCATGATAAGAGGTAATGGTGTGTTATGAATAAATCGACAGTTCGTATTAAGTTTTTGTTGTTTTTTGCCTTGCGCTTGTCGCAGGAAAACTTACATGGACAGTCATGATAAGAAAAATGCCTGATACCTCACTGCTGTTCCATAGTTTGTGCCGATTTCTCACGGCGTTCATTCAGAACACTCAATGCGAACTTGCTGCGCCGGTTTTTTAAAGCGGCATAGCCCGTAGCTGGCATGGATGCCAGCAAAGCGCCGGCGAAGCAGGGCAGGGATGCCCCATGGCGCGTGGGCGTAATGGAGCGCCTAAAAAACCGGAAATAAGCAGCAGTGTGAGCGAAGGAAGGGTCTGGGAAGTCCCTTCCCAGAAAAAGAAAAACCGGTTTAATTGCCGAATGCCGAATGCCGAATGCCGAATGCCGAATGCCGAATGCCGAATGCCGAATGCTGAATTATTAAGGTTCGTTCTTGGGGTTTTTATACCCGCTCCTGGCACAGGCCATCAGCGTTCATTAGGTGCCCATTACAAACGCTGATTAAACCTGCGCAATCGAGAAATTTTTTATTTCAGGCAGCAAGTTCGCATTTGGTGTTCTTCATTAACCGCCGTAGTAAATCTGCACAAACAAAAAAGCTCTGCATGATATGCCTGCCATGCAGAGCTTTTTTATGGGTGGTATTTTAATAACCCGCCAATAAGCGCATCACCAAATGATTGATCCGCACCGGGGTAATCTGGCTGAGGGCATTCAGCAGTTTGAATTTCATGCTAACCGCCTTGTGCAATACGGGTTTTTGTACCATTTGCCATACCGCATCGGCCACGTCATCGGCTTTTAAATCCACCCCTAAACGGTCAATGATGCTGACATGCTGCGCGTTTTGCAGCATAGGGGTGTTCACAAACGGCGGCATAATATCGCCCACGTGAATTTTGTGGCGTTTCCATTCGATATTTAAGGCCTGGGTAAAACCCCGCACCCAGAATTTACTTGCGCTGTATACGGCAAAATCCGGCACGCCGTGGCTGGCGGAGGCGCTGCTCATGTTGATCACCATGGCCCCGCCGCTGGCTTTCAGGTAAGGGAATGCCTGGTGGGTCATGGTTAACATGCCGATATTATTCACTTCGCAAAGTAATTTTTTACGCGCCAGGCTTTGCTCTTCAAAGTGGGCAATTTCCAGCAGGCCGGCACAATTGAATAACACCTGCAATTTACCCTGATAGGGCGCGGTAAAAGCTTCGAGGGCGATGGCGGCGGCATCCGCATCACAGATATTCAAAGAAAATACCTGGGCGCTTTCGCCGAGTTCTTTTTGCAGTGCGTACATGGCATCTGCATTGATATCCGCCAGGCCCACCTGCCAGCCTGCGGCGGCAAATTTACGGGCGGTGGCGGCACCAATGCCGGAGGCGGCACCGGTAATAAAAATGGTTTTAGGGGAATTTGCCTGCATGTAAAAGCCTGTTTTTTATTGTTATGTGCGCAGTGTATAACCAATACCAGGCGCAGGCATTAGCTATTTCTGCCAACCTCCGCCGTTTTTGAGTGTCGGTGGGTGATTTTCAGCCGGGTATTATTTCCCCTGCATTCAGGCGGCTCTGAAACTCATCGGTAAATTGCACCAGCAGGGGTTTTGCATTGTGCAGGCCGAGCTGGCGCAGGTGTTGCGCCATGGGGTGGGTGGATGTGCCAACCTGTAAACGCAGTTTGCCCCCGAAAGAGGTGTGCACATCACCGCGCACATTCACCGGGGTGCGCAGTGGCTGGCCATTTAATTGTGAATAGGTAATCACACTCAGGGGGGCTAATTTCATGCTGGCATTGCTGCAACCGCTGAAGCTGAGAATATCCCCGTTACCCTCCGGGTCGGCGACGCGCATATGCATATGCCGTCCGGCCTGAAAATAATCAATCTGGGTTACAAATTTCGGAAAGCCCCATAATTCACGCCCCGCTGCGTTGGCGGCGGCTGTGGTTACGGGTAAGTCCAGCACATAAAAACCTGTGCGGCGGTTTTTTATATTGCTGTATAAATCCAGCAGGCTGGAAAAAGGTTTTTTGCCGTTGCGTGGCACCACGGGAATGGCAATGCCCACTTCGTTGTAGGGGCCAATGCTGGTGGCGCGGTATTGATAAAACGAAATGCCCACCAGGGCTTTTTTGCCGAAGGTTAATACAGGTTTAAACGGGGTGCCGTGCAATAAATCCAACACCGCTTTTTTATCGGCCAGAAAAAACGCAATGCTGTTGGATACATCAAAATACAAAATCGGTAAATCCACCGCGCCGCTGCTGGTGTGGTTGGCTGTGTTGGGTACTTTGAAAAAAGCATCGTGTAGGTGGCGCATGGTTTTTCCTTTTTATTCTTTGGGCTGGCGGGCGAGGGTGAGGAATTGTTCCTGCATATCTTCGATCAGGCTCAGGCGGTTAATCTGATTGGTGCCTTCAAAAATTTGCGTGAGGCGCGCATCGCGGAATAATTTTTCCACACCCTGCTGTTGGTTGAGACTTTGGTTGGCCAATAAGTCCATGGCTTTTTCACACACGTCCATGGCCACATCGGTGCAATAAAATTTACTCGCCGCGGACATGCCCTGGCGGGGCACCCACTGGCTGGCGGCCTGCCATGTCATGGCGCGGATAGCCCGGGTGCTGGCAATCATATCCGCCAGGGTTAATTGCACATGCTGGAAATCGAGCAGGCGTTTGCCGCCGAGGCTGTGCTGGCTGCAAAAAGCTGCGCTGATTTCACAGGCGCTGCGTGCAATGCCCACCGCCATGGCGGCAACCGGTATGCGTGAATAATTTAACGTGGCGCGGTTCAGTGCCCAGCCCTGACGTTCTTTGCCAATTAAATGGCTGGCGGGCACAAATACCTGATTGAAATTTAATTCCGCCGCAGC
The DNA here is from genome assembly GCA_024234265.1 of Oceanospirillaceae bacterium. GTDB lineage: Bacteria > Pseudomonadota > Gammaproteobacteria > Pseudomonadales > Oceanobacteraceae > JACKOM01. The sequence continues at coordinate 216,568 of JACKOM010000003.1, read as the reverse complement.
GGAGGCACGCATACCCATTTTTAATTCGCTGCGCACCCGCTCAAAACCCGGCATATCGCTGCGCACTAAAAAACAGCTCCAGCTTTGCATGCCTTCCCCTTCAAGGGCGGCAAATACCGTAATGCTTTTGGCAATATCCCCGCCGCTGATAAAACATTTCCGCCCGTTTAATACATAACCGCCCGTTTAATACATAACCGCCCGGTACTTTGCGTGCCACCACACCGGGTTTTAACTGGCTGGCACCGTGGCCTTCTTCCACGTCGGAACCGGCGGCGGGTTCGGTAATCGCAAAGGCAAATAAATGCGGATCACCACGCAGGGTTTCGCGGAACGCGGGGCGCACAAATTTAAATAAGGCTTTTATATCGGCGGCCATTAACAGTGGGCCTAAACCGAGATTATGGGCGCCGAGCAATAACATTTGCCCTGGGCAGGCGGCGGCAAATTCTTCAATTTTTAAGGCTACCTGCAAGGTGAGTGGGTAGCGGAAATTAAGCAGGGGCGCACTGCCGATGGGGGCGGGTAATAAATCCGTGAGAAAACCCTCGCGCCCTGCGGCGATTAATAAATCCCGCTGGGCGGGGTGTAATTCACCCATGTTTAAGTGGGGGGCGCGGTCGAGGGCCAGGGCGTTGGGGGCGATAAATTGCGCGGCAAAATCGCGGCTGTGGCGGCGGATTTTTTGCAAACGGCGCGGCAGGCTGCTGGTATCGGTTTGCCAGATATCCGCAGGGCTGTATGCGATCAGGGGTTTGCTCAGGGCGGGTAATTGGCCGAATGCGCTGCGCGGTGAAAGCGGGTGCGTGGCCTCAAGAAAACCCTGCAAATGGGCCTGTTGCAGTGGGCTGTTCATCATGCGACACCCCGGCGCAGCAGGCGGCACTCTGCCGGGTTACCGGTAATGTGCATCAGGTGGTTAATTTCACGCAGGGTTTTTTCCACGCCGGTATCCTGCATATATCCCATGCCGCCAAATACCTGCAGGCACTGCTGCGCGGCTTTGCGCAGGGCGGGCAGGGTGTCGCTGTACAGGTAACAGGCGGCATTAAAATTCAGGCTGTTGGCCACATCATCCAGCAATACCCGGCTGTGGTGCAGGGTGCTGGCGCTGCTGTGCAGCATGCTTTGCACGGCGGGGTAGTGGCCGATCACCTGCCCGCCCTGGCGGCGCAGGGCGGCGTAATCTTCCGCCAGTTGCAGTGCCCGTTGCAGGGTGCCGGCGGCTATCGCACACAGGCCGAGCCATTCACGGCTGAGCAGGTTTTGCAGGGCCTGCTGAGGGATGGGCGCGCAGTGTAATTCCTGCCCACCTGACCAGCTGTACAGTAGTTGGCTTTCAAAACCATGGTTGTGCTCACTGCGGCTGTGGTAATCGCGCAATTCACATAAAACCGGGCCATCCTGCCAGAGCAGGGCGAGTATGTTCGCGCCTTCGAACAGGCTGTGGTGCTGGCGCAGCAGGGGGCCATCGTGGGCGGAAAAATTATCCCGCGCCACGGCGGGGGCATCGAATAACCCCAAAAGCCCATAACGCCCGGCAAGGCTCAGGCTGCTGTATTGCACCAAGGGCCAGTGCAGTTCACGGCGCAGGGCCTGGCTCAGGTTATGGTGGTGCAGGGCGAGGGCCATGGCGGTGCTGGCGCGGGCAATGTTTTGCAGGGCGTGGATGGAAAAACTGCGGCCCGTGGCATCGTTATGTTCCCAGGGGGCATAACCCTCTTCGTTTTCCGGCAAGAGGCCGAGCTGGGCAAAATCCTGCCACACCTGAGCCTGCTGATGGGCGCTGAGCGGGGTTTCATGGCGCTGGCAGAGGGGCGCGAGTTTTTGCTGCGCATAGCGGCTGATTGGGTCGAGCATGCTCTGCAGGCTGATTTCATCCATCTCAAAGGCCATATTGCCGAATCCTGAGCTTATGGTTAGAGTGCTTACTCTAAAAACTTCCTGCCATAAAAGGCATGATCAGAGCGGTAGATAAATTGATATTAGAGGACACATTAAGCCCGTCACCCACGGAATTCGCCCTGCGGCGCATCTCCATTCTGGGTATTTACCAGATGGTGGGCCTGTGTGAAGAGTTGGGGATTGACCGCGCCAGTGTGTTGGCCGGCACCGGCATTGATGCTGTCCTGCTGGAAGATCCGACTGCGCATGTCACCGCCCAGCAGGAAATCAGCTTTCTGAATAATATCCGCGCCCGTATCGACTTACCCCACTGGGGGCTGATGGCCGGGCAACGTTACCGCCTCAGTGCCCTCGGGCTTTTGGGCGCTGCGGTTATTCACAATGGTTCAGGCAAAGAAGCGGTGGAGTTTTTTAAGCGTTATATCCACCTTTCTTACACCTATTTCGCCCTGAAAACCGAGCAGGCCGGCAATGAGTTTGGCCTGAAATTGCTCGATCAATATCCGCTTGGTGCCCTGCGGCGGTATTTTATCGACCGGGATTTTGCCTTTACCGTGACCGCCCAGCGTGATGTGTTCCCCCATCAGAATTTCCTCAAGGCCGTGTACCTCGCTTACCCGGAACCCGCGGTGCGTGCCCCCTACGATGCCTTTTTTAAGGTGCCGGTTTTTTTTGGTGCCGAGCACAGCATGCTCATCTGGGATGTGAATTTCCTTGAACAGAAGCTGCCCCAGGCCAACCCGCTGATGCTCAAATTGCTGGAGGGCCAGTGTGATGATCTGGCGCGGCGCGTGCAAAAATCCGGTGGTTGGGTGGACGAGGTGCGGCGCATACTGGTCAGCCGCCAACCTATGCCCAAACTCGATGAGGTGGCAGAACATTTTCATATGTCACCACGCACCCTGCGCCGCCGTTTAGCGGATAAAAATGTGCAGTTCCAGCATTTGGTGACCCAGGCTAAACAGCAACAGGCCTACCACCTGCTGCGCGATACGGATTTCAGTATTGATGCCATCGCCGGTAAGCTGGGTTACAGCGAAAGCGCCGCGTTTATTCATGCCTTCAAAAACTGGACGGATATGACCCCCAGCCAGTACCGCAGCCGCTCACGTAAAGCCTGATATTTATTCATTCGCGCTTGGGCACGGCGCTATTTTTGGCTGTTGCCCCTGGCGCATCTGCTCATGCATCTGCATAAAGTCCGGGCAGGGCCGGTAACGGGCGGTATCGCGCTGGTTATAAATCAGGCCGCAGCGGTAAATATCCCCCTGCAGACGTTGATTGTTGATGTCTGCCCCGGCCTTGATTTCACGCAAGAGTGCCGCGCAGTTAATCTGCCATGCTTCCTCGTAAAATTGGGCAGCTAAATCCGCCTGTTCATTGCCGATATCCACCGCAAACGCGGGCAGGGAAAAGAACAGCAGCAGACATATCGAGCGCAGCATGGTTAAACCTTATCAGAGTGAATGTTTTTATTGTCACCACAAAAACGATCAGCACCTTGATCTGTGCCCCCATTGTGGCATGCCAAGGTTATTGCGCCGCCCCTGGCAGGGCCGTGGCAAACAGGTGTTGTTTCAATACTGGTTCTGGCTGGTGGTGGTTTTCTGTTTAGTCATGGTGGTGTGGTTGCCGCGCACTATTCATTAATCGGCTAGGCTCTTTGTACTCAGGTGCCGCAAATGCAGGATGTGAAATACATTAGCAGGTGCTAAATTAAGTTTGTCTAAGATAAACCACCTCAGCTACAAGGAGCGCCACATGGCCAAGATAGTGATACTGGGTGCCGGCACCGGCGGCATGGCCGGAGCCTACGACATCAAAGCCGAAGTGGGCGCTGCCCACGAAGTGCTGGTGATTAACGAGCGGGCGGATTTTCAGTTTGTGCCCTCTAACCCCTGGATCGCCGTAGGCTGGCGTAAGCGCCCGCAAACCTCTTTCCATATCGCGCCCTATTTTGCGAAGAAAAATATCGGGTTTATTGCCAGCCGGGTGGATCACATTGACCCCGTGGCCAAGGTGCTCAGCCTGCATAATGGCGATAAAGTCAGTTATGACTACTTAGTGATTGCCACTGGCCCGGCCCTGGCGTTTGAGCAAATTAAAGGTGCCGGCCCCCAGGGTTACACCCAATCTGTGTGCACCCTGGACCACGCCGAGCACGCCTATCAGGATTACCAGCAACTGGTGGCCCAGCCCGGCCCGGTTGTAGTGGGGGCATTCCAGGGGGCGAGCTGTTTTGGCCCCGCTTACGAATATGCTTTTATCATCGATAAAGCCCTGCGCGACGCTAAAAAACGCGACAAAGTACCCATGACGTTTATCACCAGCGAACCCTATATCGGCCATCTTGGTTTGGCGGGCGTGGGTGATAGTAAAGGTATGCTCGAATCGGCCCTGCGCAGCAAACACATCAAATGGATTTGCAATGCGCGGGTGACAGAAGTGCAGGACGGCAAAATGCTGGTGGAAGAACTCAACAGCAAAGGCGAAGTGCTTGCCAACCACGAAGTGCCCTTTAAACACAGCATGTTAATTCCGCCATTTAAAGGGGTGGATGCCGTGGCCGCCGTAGAAGGTTTATGCAACCCCAAGGGTTTTGTGAATATCGACGAATACCAGCGTAACCCTAAATACCCCAGTATTTATTCCGCGGGTGTATGCGTGGCCATTCCCCCGGTGGAAGCAACCCCGGTGCCCATTGGCACACCTAAAACCGGTTATATGATTGAATCCATGATGACCGCCATCGCCCACAACATTAAAAGCGAACTCGATGGCCAGCAGCCTTCATACCGCGCCAGCTGGAACGCGATTTGTTTAGCAGATATGGGCGATACCGGCGCGGCCTTTGTGGCGGTGCCGCAAATTGGCCCGCGTAATGTCACCTGGTTTAAAGAAGGTAAATGGGTGCACTGGGCAAAAGTGGCGTTTGAAAAATACTTCCTGCGTAAAATGAAATACGGCAACAGCGAACCCTGGATTGAAAAACGTATTTTAAAAAGCATGGGTATAGAACGCCTGAAATAAGCCACAGCGTCTTTGTTGTGAGTGCAGTAAAAAAACTGAACCATGACACTGCTGTCCCACAGTTTGAAACTAAAAAGCTCTGGATGATGATAAATTTCATTCAGGGCTTTTTTGTTTGTGACTATTTATCACGGAGTTAATGAAGGACACTAAATGCGAACTTGCTGCGCCGATTTTTTAAAGCGCCATAGCTCGCAGTCAGCATGGATGCTGACAAAGCGCCGGCGAAGCAGGGCATGGATGCCCCATGGCGCGTGGATGCCCCATGGCGCGTGGGCGTAATGACGCGCCTAAAAAACCGGAAACAAGCAGCAGTGTGAGCGAAGGAAGGGTCTGGGAAGTCTCTTCCCAGAAAAGAAAAAACGGGATTTAAAAGTCGTTTAATTCTGCAATATCAAAGCAGAGCTGCCTATCGCGGGGGCTTGTATCCGTGCCGGGCAATGACCCTCTGAGTTCATTGTGTGCTCATCACAAACGGCGTTTGCCTCTGCTTAAACCCAAAAAAACAGGGCCTCGTTTGAGGCTCTGCTTTTGGGTGAAAATTTGTGGGAAAGCAGTGTTATGGTTCAGATTTTTTATGCCAGAAAAGAAATGGACGGATTTTAGTTGCCCGTCAGGGTGTTTAGCTCAATCGACATAACCGACACCGCAGCGCCGTTATAATCATGCTGGCGGATAATCTGCCAGCCAAGGTTCTGGTAAAACGCCATCTGATCTTCGGTAAATAAATATAAACGGCTCAGGCCGTTGAGTTTGGCCTGGCGCATCACCTCTTTAATGATGACTTTTCCCAAACCGCGGCCCCTGTGCCCCGGCTCAATAAACACATTGGCAATCCAGGGGGTTAAATCGGTATTGGCGCTCATGTCCTGTTCTAACAGGGAAGTGCTGCCCACCACTTTGCCGTTATCCACTAAAACCCAAGTGCTGGGAACAAAACCCTGTTGCAGGGATTCTTGCAGATCGAGCGCAAAATCGGCTGCGGTTTTTTCAGGGTAGAGGTTATGCCATTCCTGATAATGCCAGTTGGCCAGCTTGGGCAATTCGTCCTGATGCAGGTTAAGAAGCTCCACACGCATAATACAAACCTTGATGATTGGGCTGTGTAAACAGGATGTTAGATCGGCCAGAAGCTTGAAGCCAGACGCCAGACGCCAGACGCCAGACGCCGGCGCTTCAAGCTATTCGCTTCTGGCTTCAAGCTTGTATGCCATCCATGCCACACCCTGAAAATAGCTCCTGCATTTTCAGGATACCGCTCATCCATGAGCATAAAAAAAGCCCGGTTAACGGGGAATTAACCGGGCAATATACACAACAACACACAACATCTAGGGAGAGATGTACTCGGTAAGAACGGCGTTTTTAAAAAGAGTTCCGGCGCATTGCAAAATAAATCAAAAAATTTTTATGCGATGTATTAATGATTTGCAGGGGAATAACCAATAATCAAGCCCGGTTAATTGAGGGAATTAACCGGGCTTTTACTGACTGACATTGCTTTAACAACACGACATCCGGGGAAGATGTACAAATCTTAAGACTTAGGGGGCAATGCTAAGTTCCGGCCCGGCAGAAAATTTTTATGCAATGGCGTTTGTCGGTTTGAAGACGTGTTAAAAATTAACTTTTGGGGATGGTATATTCATAAAAAATCACCCCGTTTTCAGGTGCGAGTGCCACAAAACCTGCCTTGGTTAATAAGGCGCAGGATGCGATATTGGATTGCGCTACACCGCCAATCAATTTTTGCCAGGGGCCATTTGCCCTGATGTGGCCGATAAACCCCTGCAATAACTCACTGGCCAGGCCCTTGCCCCAGTATTCTTCGGCGAGTAAATAACCAATATGGGCAGTAAACTCGTTTTCCGGATAAATAAACATAAACCCCAGAATGCGGGCATTGTTATCCGCCACCTGTAATAAACGGCTTTCGCTTTGCATGCGTATCAACCAGATTTCGGCTGTTTTTTCACAAACAATGCCATGGAAATAAGATGGCAGCTGCTCAACCACCCGTGGGCTTAAAATAGCGGGTATTTGTTTTAACAGGGCGATACGCTCTGTCGGTGACAGATTATCTGTCAGCTCTGTTATATCCAGCCGGGCGGTTTTAAATGAAATTGCCATTATTTTAATGTTTATTTCTGAGCATTTTATTGTGCATTTTGCTTCAAGCTATTAGCTTCAGACTTCAAGCTTCTGAAATACCGGCCATCCATGCCATACCCTGCATCGAAAACTGCTCCTGCGTTTTCGCTGTACTGTTCATCCATGCACATAGCTCCTGCATTTTCAGGATACCGCTCATCCATGAGCATAAAAAAAGCCCAGTTTATTTTCATAAACCGGGCAACTCGCTTGCAATTCCAACAACAATGATTAGCAGGATGTTACTCAGAGCCATGTCGTTGTTGTAAGTTCAACCTGATGCAGAATTTTAATGTAAAAGTTTGTAAGCGGGTATGCGGCATAGTGTCGCAGGCCTTGCAGGGCAAGGCCTGGCGGAGTTTTCGAGCGGTGAAATTATTTTACCTGGCGGCCCCAATAGAGGTTCACAAAACGAAATTCATCCAGCTCGTCTAAGTCTGGCACAGTGAAGGATTCCACCCGGCTGTGGTGTTGGTAGGCACTGTGGCTGAAGTTTTTGATGCGCGAATCGGCCAGTAGTACTTCGGGGGCATAATCAAAAAATACATCGAGGAATGACAGGTTAGACCTGTCGTACAGCACATCCGCGGCGATCAGCAGGTCAAAATCCTGCTTGGGCAGCTTGAACAGGTCATCGCTGTAATCGAGTGTTACCCCGTTGAGAGCGGCATTTTCGCGGCAGGCGAGCAGGGCATCCTGGTCGATATCACAAGCCACCACCTGTTTGGCACCGGCCAGGGCGGCGGCTATGCCCACCACCCCGGAGCCTGCGCCGAAATCCAGCACTTTTTTACCGGCTACCCACTGGGGGTTGTCGAGTATGGCGCGGGCCAGCACCTGCCCCGATGCCCAGCAAAACGCCCAGTAGGCGGTGTTTTCCCAGATGGCGCGGATTTCATCCATATCAAACGGGCGCTGCATGGCGGCGGGGTCCACCAGCCAGAGTGGCAGCTGCGGGCATTTTGGCATGTGCTGCACACTGACACTGGCGTCGTGCAGCATGCGTTTAATCAGGGTATTTAAGGGCATATTCATGGCCGGTATTTTAACTTAAAAATTCTCCGCAGCATCTGAATAAATCTGCACCGCCGTTGCAGGCACTGGCTGGTTAAGAGTTTCCCTAATTGTGGTGCGGGGCATGGGCCGTTATGATGGCGCAGAAATTAACGATAACAGGCCTGTAATACCGCAGGCTGCGCATGAGGATGTGTTATGGATTACGCAATTATTGTTTTTGCCGTGGTGCTGGTGCTGGTGTTTTTTATGGCGGTGAAAACCGTGCCCCAGGGCTGGAACTTTACCGTGGAACGTTTTGGTAAATATATCGGCACCCTGCAACCCGGTATTCATTTTATTGTGCCCGTGGTGGATAGCATTGGCCGCCGCCAGAATATGATGGAGCAGGTATTAAACGTGCTGCCCCAGGAAATTATTTCTAAAGATAACGCCAGCGTTGAAGCCGACGGTGTTGCGTATTTTCAGATTATGAGCGCCGAAAAAGCCTCCTATCAGGTTGCGAATATTGAAAATGCCCTGGTTAACTTGGTGATGACCAATATCCGTGCTGTGCTGGGCAGTATGGAACTGGATGAAATGCTCTCCAACCGCGAAAAAATTAACTATTCAGTGCAAAGCAAGCTGGATGAAGCCACTACTCCGTGGGGTATTAAAGTGACCCGTGTGGAAATTAAAAACATTAATCCACCGGCTGACCTGCAACAGGCCATGAATAACCAGATGAAAGCCGAGCGTAATAAACGTGCTTATATTCTCGAAGCCGAAGGCCAGCGTGCGGCCGCCATTACCGTGGCAGAAGGCCAGAAACAAGCTGAAGTATTAAAAGCCGAAGGTGAACGTCAGGCGGCGTTTTTACAGGCCGAAGCCCGTGAACGTGCCGCAGAAGCAGAAGCAAAAGCCACCGAAATTGTATCCGCGGCAATTGCCAAGGGTGATAACCAGGCCATTCAGTATTTCGTGGCTCAACAATATGTCAAAGCCCTGGGTGAATTAACCGCTTCCCCGAACAGCAAAGTGATTATGATGCCACTCGAAGCCAGCAGCGTAATCGGCTCGATTGAAGGCATCCGTGATTTACTGCAAAACACAGGTAAATAACATGCTGCACATGTTAAACGAATTAGCCGCATGGCACTGGATAGTACTGGGCAGCGCGGTATTACTGCTGGAATTATTTATTACCAGCGGATTTTTCATTGGCATTGCTATTGGTGCTTACGCAGCCGCGGCGCTGATGTGGTTAATGCCCGTCAGCTGGCAAACCCAATTGCTGGTTTTTGCTGTGGTATCAGCCCTGGCCAGCGTGGGTTACTGGAAGATATTCCGCCGTTTTAATAATAAAACCAGTGCGCCGTTATTAAACCACCGCCTTGCACAATACGTGGGGCGTAAAATACAAACCCGCGAACCCTTGCAAAATGGCAGTGGGTTTTTGCAAATTGGTGATACTCGCTGGCCGGTGATTTTTGACGGCGCGGATATCGCCGAAGGTGCGACGGTAGAAATTACCGGTGTGGATGACGATGTATTAAAAGTTACCCGTTGCTGAAAACGATAGGTAATTGTTTGATTAAATAAAAATGGCCCCTGAGGGGCCATTTTTTACAAACGTATAAATCACAGATTCCAGCGGTAACCAAGCGAGACTCGCACTTTATCCTTGTCCCTTCCCTCGGTATAACCATGTTGCCGCGCTATTTTTAAATCTTCTGCGTAGTGTTCCCGGGTCAGAATAAAATTCATATCGCATTCAAAACCGCTCTTGCCATGTTGCGGAGCAAGGCCTATGGACGCGTTATAACCTGAATAACTACGCCGTAAGTCGCTATCCTTGTTACCCCAGGCCATTGATGAGCGGCCATCTGTATTTGGATTATGGGAGAGCCCCAGGTAAAGAGATTGGTAACTCTCAGACGGGTAGGCCCTGAATCCATAGGATTCCCCATTCCTGCTAAAATAATTGCCTTGCCCATAAAACAGCTCAATTTGACGTATAGGGCGGTAATTAATATTTCCCCCCATTCTGCTGTAGGTTATGCCGGCACCTAAAGATATTGAAAAATCCTCCAGATAATCAACGGGGGCAATCTGAAGATTGGCTGTTTCATCGGCCATGGCTGGCAGGGATGAACAGGCAAATAAGAGTGCTGCGGTGTATAAGTTAAGATGCATGTAGATCGCCAGAAAGATGTGCAGAGGTCGTGGGTAGATACGCACATAAAATTAGCAACTGATTGTGACTGGCAGGTGAATGCAGCAGGTAACCGATGGTATCTGAATACCCATAAAAAAATGGCCCCTGAGGGGCCATTTTTTATGCACTCAATGTCGCGTTTATCAGGCTAATTCAATCGCCAGTGCTACACCCATACCACCACCGATACACAAAGTCGCAAGGCCTTTTTTAGCATCACGTTTTTGCATTTCGTGCAGCAGGCTCACCAGAATACGGCAACCTGATGCGCCGATCGGGTGGCCAAGGGCAATGGCACCGCCGTTGACGTTTACTTTATCGCTATCCCAGCCCAGCTCTTTATTCACAGATAAAGACTGCACCGCAAACGCTTCGTTGGCTTCGATTAAATCTAAATCGCCAATCGCCCAGCCGGCTTTTTTCAGGGCACGCTGGGTGGCGGTCACAGGGCCGATACCCATAATTTCCGGTGCAACACCGGCATTGGCGTAACCACGGATAGTGGCCAGAATGGGCAGTCCCAGTTCTTCGGCTTTAGCACGGCTGGCGAGCACAACAGCTGCGGCACCGTCGTTCAGGGAGGACGCATTACCGGCGGTTACTGTGCCGTCTTTTTTGAAAGCAGGGCGCATTTCGGCGAGTTTTTCCACGCTCACCGCACGGGGGTTTTCATCCTTGGCAAATACCAAAGGCTCACCTTTACGCTGCGGAATAACTACAGGAATAATTTCATCGGCAAAACGGTTGGCAGCTAATGCGGCGGCGGCTTTGTTTTGTGACGCGGCGGCAAAAGCATCCTGCTCGGCGCGACTGACATTGAATTTCTCGGCGAGATTTTCCGCGGTAATACCCATGTGGAAATCATTAAAGGCATCCCACAGGCCATCCACAATCATGGTATCCACCATATTCCACGGGCCCATACGCTGGCCGCTGCGGCTGTTGGGCAGGGCGTGGGGCGCGTTGCTCATGGATTCCTGGCCACCGGCGATGATGATATCCGCATCACCGTTTGCAATGGCCTGGGCGGCGAGGTGCACAGCCTTGAGGCCTGAACCGCACACTTTATTGATGGTCAGGGCCGGGGTGGTGTTCGGCAGGCCCGCGTGAATGGCGGTCTGACGGGCCGGGTTCTGGCCGGCCGCTGCGGTCAGCACCTGGCCAAAAATTAATTCATCTACCTGCTCGGGTTTTAACTTAGCGCGCTCTAAAACACCTTTTACCACGGCTGTGCCAAGCTGAACGGCGGAAAGGCCCGCCAGTGAACCCTGAAAACTACCAATGGCCGTACGGCCCGCTGCAACGATCACCACTTCAGTCATGCTGATACCCTCATCTGCGAGTTAAAAACCCGCGCAGTATAACAGCGTGCCTTTCATTCGGCTTCTTTTGCCGACTCTGGCAGGTAATGGCTCAGTGATGGTCGCGGTCGGCGGCACCAACATCCAGTAGGGGGGATGCATCAATATGCTGGGCGTCCATCATTTCCGCGACCCGTTGCAGGCTGGAAATAATCGCCGCCTGTTCCCAGTCGTGCAGGCTGTCAAACTGACGTAAAAACTCTTCCTGCAGGGGGCGTGGCGCTTTGGCAATCAGTTCCATGCCGGCTTCGGTGAGACGCAGGGAAACCGTGCGTTTATCGATAATACCCTTTTCCCGCAGGATCAGGCTGCGGCTTTCCAGGCGGTCAATAATAGTGGTGACTGTGGCCTGGCTCAGGCTGACAGCCTTGGCAACCGCGCTGGGGGCGCAGGCGGGGTTTTCACGCACAAATTGCAAAATAATCAGCTGGGGCGAGGTCAGCCCGGACGTCTTGCTCAGGGTTTTCGAATACAGCTCAGTGGCCCGCATGATGCGGCGCAGGGCAACGAGTACATCATCCAGTTTGTCGCTCATGAAATCGCTCCGGAAAAGTGCCTCCATTATAGCCTTGTCACCTCCTTAGTCTGAATAGAAATTTAGCTTCGTAAATGTATTTTTGCCGTTGTTGACGAAGTAGTGCTTTTCTTTTGCTTTCTACACTACATAAATGTTAAAGCCTGTTTATTAGTGTCGATGCCAATAATTGCGATAATTGAGCGTATTTTGGCTATTTATCATACGTATTTGAAAGATATATGCAAAATATACTTAGTGTTGTAATTAATCGAGAGTGCCTCTAGAATGCTTTGCACTCTAAGTACTTTGCGCCGAGGAGGGTGTATGTCCGAGGTTAAACTGAGGATGCCGCAGGTGACAGATGGTGTGGCCTTGAACCACCTGGTGGCGGCATCACCACCGTTGGATGGCAATTCCGTGTACTGCAACCTGCTGCAGTGCGGGCACTTTGCCGGAACCGGGGTGGCGGCTGAGCACAATGGTGAGCTGGTAGGCTTTGTGTCCGGCTATCAGCTGCCCGGCCAACCCCACGTATGGTTTGTATGGCAGGTTGTGGTGGCAGAACAGGCCCGTGGCCAGGGCCTGGCCAAAAAAATGTTGAAACATGTGCTGGCCCGCCCGGCACTGGCGGGTGTGCGCCATATCCACACCAGTATTACCCCCGGCAATCAGGCGTCCCACGCTACCTTCGCCAGCCTGGCGAAGGATTTGAATTGCCCTGTCAGCGCAAGCCCCTGGCTGGAATCTGACATTCACTTTGCTGGCTTACATGATCCTGAGCATCTGATCGACGTTGGCCCATTTAAAATTCAATAAAGGAAAATATGTATGAATATTTTTGAACAGCGCGAATCCGATGTGCGTACTTATTCACGGTCCTTTCCGGTGACATTTAAAACTGCGCGTAATGCATTATTAATTGCAGAAAATGGCACCGCGTATATCGATTTTCTGGCCGGTGCCGGTACCCTGAATTACGGCCATAATAATCCGCAATTAAAGCAGGCTCTGCTTGATTACATAACTGCCGATGGAATTACCCATGGCCTGGATATGTTTACCTGCGCCAAGGCCAATTTTTTACGCGCCCTTGAAACCCATATTTTAAAACCCCGCGGCATGCAGGATTTTGTGGTGCAATTTACCGGCCCTACTGGCACTAACGCAGTAGAAGCGGCGATGAAAATTGCGCGTAAAAAAACCGGGCGCAGCAATATCGTTGCTTTCACCAATGGCTTTCACGGCGTAACCCAGGGTGCGCTGGCGGCAACGGCGAATAGTTATTACCGTGGTTCTGTGAATATGCCCCTGGCAGGCATCAGCCATATGCCGTTTGATGGTTATCTCGGCGAGGGTGTGGACTCGCTGGATTATTTCGAAAAATCAATTCTAGACGGCAGCTCAGGTATGGATTTACCGGCAGCTGTTTTAGTCGAAACTATTCAGGGCGAAGGTGGTTTAAATGCCGCCAGTATTCCGTGGTTGCAGCGTTTAGCCGCATTATGCAAAGCCCACGATATTTTATTAATTGTTGATGATATTCAGGCCGGTTGTGGCCGCAGCGGGCGTTTTTTCAGTTTTGAAGAAGCCGGTATTCAGCCTGATATTGTTACCCTGTCAAAATCCTTAAGCGGTTACGGCCTGCCGTTTGCGCTGGTATTGCTTAAGCGTGAGCTGGATTGCTGGAACCCTGGTGAACACAACGGCACATTCCGTGGTAATAACCATGCGTTTATTACTGCCACCAAAGCCATCGAATTATTCTGGCAGGACGATACCTTTGCTGCCGGTGTGCGCGAAAAAGCTGCATTTGTACACAAACGCCTGCAGGAAATATCCAAGCGTTATGGCCATGGTGCAACCCGTCTTAAAGGGCGCGGCATGATGCAGGGTATTGAATTTGCCAATGGTGATATTGCCAGTGAAATTACCAGCCTTGCATTTGAAAAGGGCCTGGTAATCGAAACCAGCGGCAGCGATGGGCAAGTGGTGAAATGTTTAGTGCCACTAACGATAGAACAGGCACTGCTGGAAAAAGGCTTGTTAATTCTTGAGCAATGCGTTGCCAGTGTTATGGCAAAAAATGTGAAAAAAGCGGTTTAAGGGGTTAACAGTGATAGTTCGTACTTTGCAGGAAACCGAACAAAGCCAGCGTTGTGTTAAATCTGCCACCTGGAAAAGTGTGCGCATGTTGCTGGCTGACGACAACATGGGTTTTTCATTTCATATCACCACCATATTTGCCAATACCGAAACCCCTATCTGGTATCAGAATCACCTGGAATCTGTGTATTGCATCAGTGGAGAGGGTGAAGTGGAAACCTGTGCCGACGGTAAAATTTATCCGATCAAACCCGGCACACTTTACATACTGGATAAAAACGATAAGCACCTGCTGCGTGCCAATAGTGAAATGCAAATGGCCTGTGTATTTAATCCGCCCCTCAACGGGCGTGAAGTACACGATAAAAATGGCGCATACCAGTTAAATGAACCTGCATTAAGCGCACAGGAATAACTATGCATACCGTGGAAAAAATCGGCGGCACTTCAATGTCCCGCCATGCCGAGGTGCTGCAGAATTTATGGCTGCGCCCGGCCCCTGATTTATACCAGCGCATTTTTGTGGTGTCGGCCTATGCGGGCATTACGGACAGCTTGCTGGAACACAAAAAAACAGGCGAAAGCGGTGTATATGCCCACTTTGCCAGTGCCGGCAACGGCGCTCAGTGGCGTGCCGCGCTGGATAAAACCCTGGCGCGTATGCTGGAAATAAACCAGAGCATGTTTTCGCAAAACGAAGTGCTGCAACGCAAAGCGGATAATTTTATTCAGCAGCGAATTGATGGCACCCGTGCCTGCCTGGAGCAAATTGCCGGTATCTGCGCCTACGGCCCGTTTCAGCTGAGTGAGTATCTGCAAAAAGTGCGTGAAATGCTCGCAGGCTTAGGTGAGGCCCACAGCGCATTTAATTCTGTTTTGTTGCTGCGTGAGCATAACGTCAATGCTTGTTTTGTGGATTTAACCGGCTGGGAAGATGACAGCATAAAACCGCTGGATGCTTTAATTGACGAGCGTTTTGCCGGCATGGATTTAACCAATCTGCTGCCGGTGGTTACCGGGTATGCACAATGTTCGGAAGGTTTAATGTGCAGTTTTGACCGGGGTTATTCCGAAATGACCTTCAGTCGTATTGCCTGCCGCACGAATGCCCGTGAAGCCATCATTCATAAAGAATATCACCTCAGTACCGCCGACCCGGCCATAGTGCCCGTACAGGAAGTCTGCCCGATTGGCAGCACAAATTATGACGTTGCCGATCAGTTGGCCAATTTGGGTATGGAAGCTATTCACCCGCGGGCCGCAAAAGGTATGCGCCAGCAAAAAATTCCTTTGCGGGTTAAAAACACGTTCGAGCCGGAACATTTAGGCACACTGATTCACTACGATTATGTCAGCGAAAAACCCTGTGTGGAGATTATTGCCGGCAGTCGCAATGTATTTGCATTAGAGGTTTTTGATCAGGAAATGACCGGGGATAACCATTACACCCTGGCCTTAAATGAAATGGTTGCCAAGGCAGGTTTACGTATTCTCACCAAAGATGTGAATGCCAATACCTTCAGTTTTTATTTGCAGGGCTCGCTGGATTTAATTCGCAACCTGCTGCAAAAGATTGAAAAAAATTATCCGGATGCTGATGTCACCCTTACCAAGGTTGCGATGGTGGCAGCGATTGGCAGCAATATGAAAGTGCCGGGTATTTTAAACCGTGCAGTGCAATCACTGGCCGCCGCCGGTGTGAATATCTTGTCGATTCATCAGGCCATGCGCCAGGTGGATATTTTACTGGCAGTGCCCCCTGCCGATTATGAAACTGCCGTCACGGCCCTGCACCGAGGATTAATTGATGAAGCACAATTACGCCGTGCTGGTTAAGGCTTTGCTGATGGCAGTGGTGTTTCTGAGCCTGCCCCTGCAGGCTGCTGAAACACCCAAGCCGGAAGGTTTGGATCACGCCATCGATAAACTGGAAAAGCCCATGTACAACGCTTTTATTGAGCGTTATCTGGTGGATGAAGTGAAAAACCTGCGCACTGAGTTATACACAGTGCGTGCCGAGTTGATTGAAAAACAGGTGGATAAACAAATAACCCTTGCGGACAAAAGCATGACCTATGCGATTAATACCGTAACGTATTTTTTCTACCTGATTGCCGGTGTTTCAACCCTGATGGTATTAGTGGGCTGGAATTCCCTGAAAGATATTAAACAGCGCGTGAATTCCCTTGCTAACGAGGAAGTACAACGTATTGCTTCCCAGTATGAAAACCGCCTGAAAAAAATCGAAGATGAGCTTAATAAAAAATCCAGCCGCATTAAACAAACCCAGGAAGAAATTAATACCACCAACGAAATACACTCCCTGTGGCTGCGCGCCAGCCAGGAAAACAGCCCGCACAATAAAATCCCCCTGTATGATCAGATACTGGATATACGCCCGGATGATATGGAGGCCCTCACCTATAAAGCCGATGCGGCTTTGCAACTGGGTGAAACCCTGTGGGCCGTGAGCTTGTGCAACCGCGCTCTGCAACTTGACCCTGAAAATGCCCACGCCTATTACCAGCGGGCCTGTGCCCATGCGGAAGCACAGAATTTTGATGAGGCCCTGCGTGATCTGGAAGAGGCGATTCGTTTATCCGAAGCGTTCAAGTGGGAAGCAATAGAGGATGCGAGTTTTAATATGGCCCGCCAGCGCCCTGAGTTTCAGCGCCTGCTGCATTTAGAGGATTAAATCTGACAAATTGGCTTAAATAAAAAACGCGCCGTAAGGCCACTGCTGTCCCACAATTTTTCATCCAAAAAAACAGGGCCTCATTTGAGACCCTGTTTTTTTGGTTTGAGCAGATGTAACCGCCGTTTGTGATGGGCACAAAATGAACGCTCAAGGGCGCCGAAACGCAAACAAAAAACACGCCCGAGCCAGCAGGGATGCTGGCGAAGCGAGGGACCCCAGGGCAGGATGCCCCATAGCGCGGGGGCGAATGTTTTTTGTTGGAGTGAGGACTAACGCCCGGTTGCGTTCAAAGCGGGGGCATGGGGGTAAGACCCCCATAAAGCCATGTCTAGACAAAAAATGACGACAATGAAATCCCGTTTTTTCTTTCTGGGAAGGGACTTCCCAGACCCTTCCTTCGCTCACACTGCTGCTTGTTTCCGGTTTTTTATACGCGTCATTACGCCCACGCGCCATTCGGCTTCCTGCCTAGCTCCGCCGGCGCTTGGTCAGCATCCATGCTGACTGCGGGCTATGTCGCTTTAAAAAACCGGCGCAGCAAGTTCGCATTTAGTGTTCTGAATTAACGCCGTGATAAATCGGTGCAAATAAAAAAGCGTTGAATGATATTTCTTCATTCAACGCTTTTTAGTTTCAAACTGTGGGACAGCAGTGGCCGTAAGGCGCGTTTTTTATTTCCGATGATTTATTCTTCCGCTTCCGGCAGGGGGCCGACATCCATTCCATCGTAGGCATCAAGTTTATGCTCGGCGGCAAACAGGTAAAACTCGTCGTTGCGTTTATCTAAACTTTCCGGGCTGTGGGCGCGTACTTCTTCCATTTGCAGCCAATAAATATCCGGGTCGGTTTCGTTTTCTTTATTGGCTTTGAATATATCCACCGGGGTGAGGCCCATTTCCATTAATGCGGGGATGACTTCTTCCAGGGCACCTGGTTCGTGGTGGCTGAAATAATGGCCCCATAACATGGGCTGGTCCATATCCCAGTCGGTGTCTGCGCTGATATTGGCGAACATTTCGCGCAGGCTTTCGAGGGTGATTTCTTTATTGGGGATCGACATGGGTTTACCTGATAATTGGGCGTGGGGCGCAGTTTAGCAGCTGGCCCCTGTCTGGGGCCAGCCAGAAGCTAGAAGCTGCGCCAGACCCCAGACTCCAGACTATTTAGCCCCCAATAATTGTTTAATCTCCGGAATGCAGCTGCCGCAGTTAGTGCCGGCTTTTAACTGCGCACCGATTTGCGCTGTGCTGCAGCAACCGCCTTTTATGGCGTTTTTAATGCTGTTTTCCCCCACGCTGAAACAGGCACACACTATACGCCCTATATCTTCCCCGGCGGGGGCCAGGCCACTTAACAGGGCGGCGCGGCCACGGCTGTCGATTTCGCTTTTATTAAATAAACTGCCGAGCCACTGGCGTTGCGGCAGGTTGGTATCGCGGCTGAGCATGGCCACGGCTATTAAACGGCCATTGTGCAGCAGGGCATAACGGTACATGCCAAGGCTGGCATCTTCGTAGGAAATACTGTCACCTGTGCAGCCATTTAACCAATGTTGTAAATCGGCGAGATTTTTTTGCCCGCTGCCGGCTAATTCATAACGGTAAAAATCTTTGCCTTTAATGCTGATTAAATATTCTGCTTCGGGCCAGGGCAGTGGTTCGCGGCTTAAAATAAATCCATACCAGTTTGCGTGATAGGCTTTGATGTGCACCGGGGTGTGTTTGGATTCCGGCTGTTTGGAATCCGGGTCTATAACAGGGTTAACCAGTGCACCCATGCGCCCGGCGCGGCTTAATACACCCGTCCAGTGCATGGGCACAAAAATTTCGCCGCGGCGCTGGTTGGCGCTGATTTTTACCCGCGCCAGCATTTTGCCCCAGCGGCTATTGATGTGTGCAATAGCATTATCCTGTAGGGCATATTGCTGCGCATCCTGCGGGTGAATATCCACATAAGCTTCGTCTATATGCTGATTTAATTGCGCGGCTAACGCAGTGCGTGTCATGGTATGCCACTGGTCGCGGATGCGGCCGGTATTTAATACCAGCGGATATTCGGCGCAGGTTTTATGTTTTGGCCAGCGCTGACGCACGGGAATAAAACGCGCTTTGCGGCTCGGGGTAAAAAATAAACCGTCGGCAAAAAAGCGTGCGCGGCCTTCGGGGTATTCTGCATTCACCGGCCATTGCACCGGCAGCAGGGCATCGTAGGCGGCCCGTTCGATATGGGCGAATTTTGAAATATCAAAATCCCGCAGACGCTGGGTGGCATTATTTTCAAAGCCGGATAATGCGGCGTGTTCAGCAAAAATTTCTGATGGATGCTGGTAGGGGAAGGCCTCGGCAAAACCCATGCGCCGCGCCACTTCGCTGATAATCCACCAGTCGTGTTGTGCTTCACCACTTTTGGCAAATAACGCGCGCTGGCGGCTGATGCGCCGTTCAGAGTTAGTGACTGTGCCGTCTTTTTCGCTCCAGCCGGTGGCGGGCAATTTAATATGTGCCAGGCGCAGGGTATCGGTGTCGGCCACACAATCACTCACCACCACTAAGGGGCAGGCTTCCAGGGCGGCTTTTACATTATCCGCATCGGGCATGCTGACCACTGGGTTGGTGGCCATAATCCAGATGGCTTTAATGCGCCCGGTTTTTACCGCATCAAACATATCCACCGCGCTTAAACCCGGTGCTTCGGTTAAATTCGGCGCGCGCCAGAAGCGGCGCACGATATCGAGATCGGTGGCATTAAATTCGAGGTGTGCGGCAAGGGTATTGGCTAAACCACCCACTTCGCGGCCACCCATGGCGTTGGGCTGGCCTGTCATGGAAAACGGCCCCATACCGGCTTTGCCAATGCGACCTGTGGCTAAATGGCAATTGATAATGGCGTTGACTTTATCTGTGCCGGCGCTGGATTGATTTACCCCCTGGCTGTAGAGGGTGATGTTTTTTTCGGTAGCGCAAAACAGGCGGTAAAACTCGCGCACATCCTCGGCATTTAAATCGCAGGTAGCGGCCACGCTGTTAATATCGCCGTTAATTTCTGCGCAGTTAATCGCATCGGTAATGTTATCCGTATGGTTGCGGATAAAATCAGCATCGAGTTTGCCGGCTTCGGCAATGGCCACTAATAAACCGTTAAACAGGCTGACATCACTGCCGGGTTTTAAGGGTAAGTGTAAATCGGCAATATCACAGGTTTGGGTTTTGCGCGGGTCGATGACCACTACTTTTACCTGCGGATTTTTTTCCTTGTGGGCTTTTATGCGCTGGAATAAAACCGGGTGGCACCAGGCGGTGTTGCTGCCCACCAGCACAATTAAATCCGCCAGTTCAAAATCCGCATAACAGCCCGGCACAGTGTCGGTACCAAAAGCGCGTTTATGGCCGGCCACTGAGCTGGACATACACAGGCGTGAGTTTGTATCGATATTGCCGCTGCCCATAAACCCCTTCATGAGTTTATTGGCCACGTAATAATCTTCGGTTAATAACTGGCCGGATACATAAAAGGCCACTGCATCCGGGCCGTATTGCGCAATGGTTTGCGCAAAACCGTGGGCCACGGCATTTAAGGCGGTATCCCAGTCGGTTTTGTGGCCGTTCATTTCCGGCACTAATAAACGCTCATTTAAGCTGATGGTGTCGGCCAGGGCCGTGCCCTTGGAACACAGGCGGCCAAAATTCGAAGGGTGTTGCTGATCACCCTGCACACTGGCGTGGTGGGCATCGGCCTGCACACTGCTGTTAATGCCGCAGCCCACACCACAATAAGCACAGGTGGTTTGAATGGTTTGTAATGTCATGCTGCGTTTTCCATTACCGGGGTGCCGGCCATCTGTTCACACAGGGCGCGGCCAAACATTAAATAGGGGCGCAGGTCGCAGATGTCCCGCGCGCTTTCCACTAATTCGCTGTAAAAACTGCCTTCGCTGGTATCGCCATAGGCCACGGCGCCGATTAAACGATTGTTGTCGATCACCAGTTTTTTATAAATGGCGTTGGCCGGGTCTTTATAAATTAAATTTTCGCTGCTGTCGGTACCGCTGAAATTACCCACGCTGAATAAATGTATGCCGGTGACTTTTAATTTGGTGGCGGTGGGCAGGGTTTTATATTGCGCCACGCCATGTTCACTTAAATGGTTGGCCAGCACCTTGGCCTGATCATACAGGGGGGCAACTAAACCAAAGGTGGCGCCGCGGTGTTCAATGCATTCACCTAAGGCATAAATGCTGGGGTCGTAGGATTGCAAACTATCGCTGACCACAATGCCGCTTTTGCAAAATAAACCGGCTTCCTGGGCGAGGCGAATATTCGGGCGGATGCCGAGGGCCATAATCACTAAATCGGCGGGTTGGCTGCTGCCATCGGCAAAATGAATGTGTTCCAGTTTGCCATTGCTGCCGCTGAGTTTGGCGGTATCGGCGGGTTTTTTAAAATGGATACCGCGGCTGCGTAAATTTTCTTCCAATAAATTCGCGGCGTAGGCATCCAGCTGGCGATTTAACAGGGTGGCGTTGTGGTGCACCACAGTTACCTGCATGCCACGCCCGGCTAAACCTACCGCAGCCTCTAAGCCCAATAAACCACCGCCGATCACCACGGCGTTTTTGCCTTCACCCACCGCGCTGAGCATGCGGTTAACATCGGTAATGGCGCGAAAGCCCATCACGCCCTGTAAATCATTGCCTTCTACCGGTAAAAAATACGGGTTGGAACCCGTGGCGATAACCAGTTTGTCGTAGGGGGTTTCACTGCCATCGGCGCATTGTACGGTTTTGCGGCCACGGTTAATGGCGACCACGGCTTTATCCGCCCCGGCCTGTAAATTAAAACCGTTGGCCGCATACCATTCGCGGCCGTTTAACATAATGTCGTCGAGGGTTTTATCACCGGCGAGCAGGGGCGATAACATAATGCGGTTGTAGTTACCGTAGGGCTCGTTACCAAACACGGTAATCTCGTATTTGCCCGGGCAGGCCAGGGCCAACTCTTCCAGCAGTTTCCCGCCGGCCATGCCGTTACCTATGACTACTAATCTGCGCCCCATGACCTATCCCCAAAAATGTTTGATAGCGGGTTTTTGCAATACTGGTGCCACCCTGTAAATCAAATAAATGCCTTTAAAATCATGTGCTTGCGCAGGGCTTGAGTTGGCTGAAATACGACACGCACTATATTAGCTCATGCTGTTATAGGTGGTGGTTCCATTTTGGTGCAAAGCCCGCCGCTAAGGCTAAACCGCCTGATCGGGTTTGAGTATCAGCAGGTCGCAGGGCAGCACTTCCAGCAGGCGTTCGGCTGTACTGCCAATCAGCCATTGGTCGAGCTGGCTGCGGCTAATGGCACCCATAACGGTCAGGGGGCTGTGCTGCTGGCTGATAAATTCCGGCAGGGTGATGTAGATATCCCCCTCCAGCAGGTGGGTCTGGCCGGCGGGCATGTTGTAGTGGCTTAAAAACTGGCGGTAAGCCCCCTGGTGGTGCTCACGTATGCTGTTGCTTAAATCCTCATAACCCATGCTGTCCACGTCGGTTAATAAACTCGGTGGTACAGGGTCATAACTGTGGAAAAAATGTGCGCTGCCGTGGAAGCTGGCGGCGAGTTTCATCGCGGTTTTGGCGAGCTTGTGATCCAGGCTGGCGGGTTTATCCTGCCCGTGGCAGGGGTCTATGGCGGCGGTAATCACCGGCTGGGCCGGATAAGTGATGCCGGGCTTGCACAACAAAACCGGCACCGGGCTCATGCGCACTAAATGCCATTCGTTATGGCTGAAAAAAGCCCGTTGCAGCAGGTTGTGCTCACGCTGGGTTTTGATGATGAAATCCGTATGGCTGCCCTGCAGGTAGGCGATTAAATCGAGGTGCTTGTGTTTGCTCCATTGCACTTCCAGCTGGCAGTGCAGGCCCTTTTGTTTAAAGTCATCAAGCAGGTGGGAAAGGTGTTTGCTGTGCTGCTGGCAGAAGGCCTGTTGCGCGGCATCACGGCCCGCTTTATCAAACAGATATTCCACATCCAGGCTGCGGTTATACACCAGGCTTAACAGGGTGATATCCGTATCCGGCCCGGCAAACATTAAGGCGCGGGCAATGGCATCGCTGTTGTCTTTTTCGTGGTGCACCAGCACCAGAATGTGATTAAACATAACGCGCTCCCCGGCAGGCTTTTGCAGAGTGTATGCCTGCGGCGCCGGGTGCGCCATGCTGAAGATCAGGCTTGGGGGTGTTTGCGGATGCGTGTCATGGCCAGCACTGCGCCGCAGGGCAGCAATAATAAACCCTGCAACGTGCCCAGGGTGTTGGCAACCACCACAGCCGCCGCGCAGCTCAATAACAGGCGGCCCAGCAATGCGGGTAAATGGCTGCGGTTAAAGCGTGAAAACTCCACCAGTTGCAGGCTCCAGTAGAGGGAGGCACCTAAGGTCATCAGGCCGTAGAGGCTAAACACTGTCATGCCCAGGGCGCGGGCAAAATCCTGATTTAACAGGGCGCTGGTGACGCCATAGACCCCGGCAAAAATCAGAACCGCGCGGGCCAGCTTAAACAAACGCAGGGTAACTAAGGGCGACATCGAACTTCCCGGAAATAGAGTGGGCGGGCATTATCCAGAAGGCGGCCCGCCAGCTCAAGCGCTGGCGGCTAATTTTTATACAGGCAGCTTGCGCTTTCAGGCGATGGGCAGGCTGGCATCGGCCCCCCATTGCGCCCAGGAGCCATCGTACAGGCTGGCCTGTTGAAAGCCGGCAATCAGCGCCGCAACCAAAATAATGCAGGCGGTTAAACCAGAACCGCAGGACGCCACAACGGGCTGCGCCGGATTCAGGCCGAGGTTATGAAACAGGGTGTTTAATTCATCCACGCTTTTATAACTGTGCCCGTTCAGCACAGCGGCAAAGGGTAAATTTAATGAACCCGGCACATGGCCACTGCGTAAACCGGGGCGTGGTTCGGGTACTTCGCCGTTAAAACGCGCCGCGCCACGGGCATCGAGCAGGGTAAATTGTGGCCGGCTGATATTGGCGAGCACGGCATCACGTGGGCAGAGCATGGCGTTATTTAAATTAAATTCTTCGGCCTGTTTCAGTGGCTGCGCCGCCCCGTAAGTTTTTGCCACGGCATAACCCTGCTCGCGCCAGGCCGGCAGGCCGCCATCAAGCAGAAATACATTTTCAAAACCGGCACTTTTAAAAATCCACCAGGCCCTGGGTGCGGCATAAATGCCCTGGTTATCGTAAATCACTATGTGGGATTTTTTTGATAACCCTAAAGCCTGTGCCAGTGTGGCAATGTGCGCAGCGCCGGGAAACGGATGCACCTCACCGGGAATATCTGCGGACAAGTCTTTATCAATATCCACTTTCAATGCGCCGGGGATACACAGCGGCGCATCATACAACACGGGCTCGCGGCCAATAATATTGGCGATAAAGGCTTCCAGCACAATTACATTGCCAGTGGGTAACTGTGCGGCGAGCCACTCGGCGGTGACTAAAGGTGAATGCATGGGGGCTCCTTGCGCGGGGAAATAGTGAAGTGTGTTGCAGTGTACGTTGGATTTACGGGTATGGCATTACTGCTTTGTATCTTGATATGCAATAAATTCCATTTTTCATTTTGGTAGGTATTTAAACCTATCCGGGATTGATATCCAGCACG
Organism: Oceanospirillaceae bacterium; assembly: GCA_024234265.1. Classification (GTDB taxonomy): domain Bacteria; phylum Pseudomonadota; class Gammaproteobacteria; order Pseudomonadales; family Oceanobacteraceae; genus JACKOM01. Next base: position 191,935 of record JACKOM010000003.1, on the reverse strand, counting down.
GGTAACGGCCCCAAAACGTAAAAAATGACGACAATTAAATCCGATTTTTCTTTTCTGGGAAGGGACTTCCCAGACCTATCCTTCGCTCACACTGCTGCTTGTTTCCGGTTTTTTCGGCGCACCATTACGCCCACGCGCCATGGGGCATCCATGCCCTGCTCCGCCGGCGCTTTGCTGGCCTCCCTGCCAGCGGCGGGCTATGGCGCTTTAAAAAACCGGCGCAGCAAGTTCGCATTTAGTGTTTTGAGTTAACGCAGATATAAATCGATAAAAACAAAAAGCTATGAATGAATTTTATAATCACACAGGGCTTATTTGTGAAAAGGTAGTCGTTTTATTTTCAGGGTTTTAATTGATCGTCGTTGGAATAGGTTTGCTGTCATATTCCAAGATTATTTTTTTATCCTGGTTTAGTGGTGCAGGACTAACGAGCAGTCTTCTTGTAAGTGTTCTGAATTGAAATATTTTTCACCAGCGGAATTATTTGCACCCGACTCCTGACTCCCGACGCTTCAGGCTTCTGACTTCAAGCTTCCCGCAGCTAACAAAAAAACGGCGGCATCCGGATTAGGCATTCGGATGCCGCCAAGGGGATGCGTTAAAACTAACGCAAGGAACGCTGTCTTTCAGTTGCAGTATTGGGCTGCAACTGTCTGACTCGTTTTCCACACCTGCGATGCAGGGCGGGGAATAAAAAAGCGGTCAGACATACGCATAAAAAATCCGGTCAAGAAGCCTTTGTGCGTATGACTGTTACCGCAGGGGCGGGCTAGGCTGCCACCCAAACTTGCTCGTTTTCTACCTTCACTTGGTAGGTAGGTACGGATACGGTTTCGTCTTCCAGGCATTTGCCGCTTGCCAGCACGTAGTGCTGTTTGTAGAGCGGCGATGCCACGGTTAAATAACCTTTTACATCGGCGATCAGGCCACGGCTTAACACGTTGGCTTTGCCAATCGGGTCAAAATTGCCGATGGCGTAGAGGCTTTCGCTGGCCACGGGGCGGAATACCGCCACCTGTTTGCCGTTGACTAATGCACACACGCCTGTGTCCGGATCGATGTCTTTTAAATTACAAACTTTGATAAATTCGCTCATGTTCTTCTCCTTAACCGATGGCAATCAGATCTTCGCTGGGCAGGCTTTTACGTTCTGCTTCGCTGGCGGGGCGGATCTGGCCACGTTCTTTCACAAATTTAATGTTGCTGTCTTTTTCATCGGCGTTGATGAAGTGAGCAAAACGTTTCAGTTTTTCCGGATTTTCGATGGTGGTTTTCCATTCGCACTGGTAGTTATCAACGTTCGCCTGCATTTGCGCTTCTAATTCAGCACCAAGGCCCAGAGAATCGTTCACAATCACATCGCGCAGGTATTCAATGCCACCTTCGAGGTTATCCATCCACACGCTGGTACGCTGCAGGCGGTCAGCGGTTTTGATGTAGAACATCAGGAAGCGGTCGATATATTTAATTAAGGTCTTTTTATCTAAATCGGTAGCGAGAATATCGGTGTGGCGTGGTTTCATGCCGCCGTTACCACACACGTATAAGTTCCAGCCTTTTTCGGTAGCGATAATGCCTACGTCTTTGCTTTGTGCTTCCGCACATTCACGGGTACAACCGGAAACAGCAAATTTAATTTTGTGTGGTGCACGCAGGCCTTTGTAGCGGTTTTCCACTTCGATGGCTAAACCAACCGAGTCATCCACACCGTAGCGGCACCAGGTACTGCCCACACAGGATTTAACGGTACGCAGGGATTTACCGTAGGCGTGACCAGTTTCGAAACCTGCATCCACTAAAATTTTCCAGATTTCAGGCAGCTGGTGTAATTGTGCACCGAATAAGTCGATACGCTGGCCACCGGTAATTTTGGTGTACAGGCCGTATTTTTTAGCAATTTCACCCAGCACGATTAATTTATCAGCGGTAATTTCACCACCGGCAATACGTGGCACTATGGAGTAGGTGCCGTCTTTCTGCATGTTGCCGAGGAAAATATCGTTGGTGTCCTGCAGGCTGATGTGTTTTTTATCCAGTACGTAATCGTTCCAGCAGGACGCGAGAATGCTGCCCACCGCAGGTTTACAAATTTCGCAGCCGTGGCCTTTACCGTGTTTGTGAATTAATTCGGCGAAGGATTTAATTTCGCCCACGCGCACTAAGCTGTACAGCTCCTGACGGGTGTAGGGGAAGTGTTCACACAGGTCGGTGTTAACTTCTACACCGAGTTTGGATAATTCGCTGTTTAATACCTGGGTTACCAAGGCAGTACAACCACCGCAGGAGGTCGCAGCTTTGGTGGCGGCTTTTACATCACCAATGGTGCGCGCACCGTCACGCACTGAGCAGCAGATAGCGCCTTTGCTCACATCGTTACAGGAACAGATAGTCGCGGTGTCAGGCAGTTTGTCCGGACCCATCGCAGGTTTAGCGGCGCCATCCAGGGAAGGCAGAATTAAGGCTTCGGGTTTTTCAGGTAATTCGATGCCGTTGAGGGCTAATTGCAGCAGGTTGCCGTAATCTTCTGCGTCACCGATTAATACCGCACCTAATAAGGTTTTTTTGTCGGCGCTGACAACGATCTTTTTATAAACCTGATTCACTTCATCGGTGAATGCATAATTTAATGCGCCCGGGGTTTGGCCGTGGCAATCGCCGATGGAGGCAACGTCCACACCCATTAATTTTAATTTGGTGCTCATATCCGCACCTTCGAAAGTATCGCTGCCGCTGCCGGTAAGGTGTTTAGCAGCCACTTTTGCCATGCTGTAACCCGGTGCTACCAGACCGAAAATACGGCCTGACCACAGGGCACATTCACCGATGGCATAAATGTCGGCATCGGAGGTCTGGCAGTAGTTGTTAACTACAATGCCACCGCGGGGGCCTACTTCGAGTTCGCAGGCCCGGGCGATATTGTCTTGTGGACGAATACCCGCGGAGAACAGGATTAAATCCGTTTCTAAAGAAGAGCCATCGGCAAATTCCATTTTGTAACGGCTGGTTTCGCCGCTGCTGATGTTCTGGGTGTTTTTACCTGTGTGCACAGATACACCCAGTTCTTCAATTTTGGTGCGCAGTAATTTGCCGCCTGCTTCATCAACCTGTACGGCCATCAGGCGTGGGGCAAATTCCACAACGTGGGTTTTTAAACCTAAATCTTTTAATGCTTTGGCGGCTTCTAAACCTAATAAACCACCACCGACAACCACACCCACTTTAGAGCTTTGTGCGCCTTTGGTAATGGCTTCTAAATCTTCGATGGTACGGTAAACAAAGCAGTGATCACCGTCGTGGCCTGGAATCGGTGGCACAAACGGGAAAGAACCGGTTGCCAGCACGAGTTTGTCGTAGGCAATGTTTTCACCGGTATTGGTGGTGATGGTTTTGCTGGCGCGGTCGATGTTTTGCGCGGCGCAATTTAATTTTAAATTCAGATTGTTATCGGCATAAAAATCGCCCTGTACCAGGCTTAAATCGTCAGCTGTGCTGCCGCTGAAAAATGCAGATAAATGTACACGGTCATAGGCGGGGCGTGGCTCTTCACACAGTACAGTCACGTTGTAATTAACGTGTGTGCCGGATTCCACCAGGCTTTCCACAAATTTGTGGCCAACCATGCCGTTGCCTATTACTACCAGATTTTGTTTGTTTGCCATGGTGAATCCCCAGGGTAATTTCTCTCATCAGTTGCGCTTAGTAGAGCAACCGCTGTGCCATGTTTTTAAACGCCAATGTTCATGCGGGTTGTAGCGCATTTTTGATTATTTTGGGGCAAAAAAACGGGCCATAGCAGGGAGTGTCTGAATTGTTTTGGTGCAATTTGGTGCGGGCGATTTTTTGCGGGTGTTTGTTTTTGGTGCATTGCTTTGCGGTGGTGGTGTGCACTCGTGGTGCGCGGATCAGATTGTTAATCGGCGTGAAAAAATAGGTAAAGCGAGGGGATAAAGAAAGAGGGGGCGTAGCTATATATAAAAAGGGTTATTTGGCTCCGGCTGCCGAAGCAGCCAGAGATTTAGCTTGGGCAGCACCTTTGTGCTGGTCGATGTCCTGATACATGGCGGTAATTTCGTTCATCTGATTGAGGATTTTTTCCGTGGTCAGTGAAATCACCAGCGGCGTGCTGCTGCCTTTTTCCATGCTGCGGAAACCTGCCTTGGAGAAGTTCCATTGGGTTTCCACCTGGCTGAGGGCTTTTGCCACGTCGGCGGTATTGTCTGGGGAATGCTTCAGGGTATTGAGTGCATTTTCAAACTCACCAATGGCGGTTTGCAGCTCTTTTTGCAGGTTTGCATTTTGGCTGTCCATGGCAAGGGCTGAATAAAGCTTGGCAATACGCTGGGATAACATGCGCTGGCGGCCGGCCATATTCACCAAACGGGCACTGCTGCGCCCGGAGGCACTTTCCAATTGGCTGACATAGGTTTCACAGGCGCTTAATACCTGATCGCTTTTTTGCAAAATGGCACCGCGGGTTTGGCCGGGGGTTTTCAGCAGGGTTTGATAATCCTGCCACTGGCGTTCCACGCTGCTGACAATATCCATATTCAAACCCTGGGCGAGGGTGAAGGTTTTTAATGCATCAATGTTTTTGGCAAAACGTTGCATGCTTTGCTCAAGCTGGGTTTGGTTTTTATCCGGATTTACATCCATTGCGGTTAATAAATAGGCTTTAGCCATGCGCTGCGAAAGCATACGCAAACGGCCGGATTCGTTGACTGCCTGGGAATAATTTTCCACCACCACATTGCTGGATACGGCCACCACAGCAAGGGCAATTTCTTTTTCGGTTTTAACATCGGCGGCGTGGCTTATGCCTGCCAGCAGGCTGAGACTTAATATGGAGAGCAGGGTGCGCATAAATTCTCCTGAATAATGTTTACAACGGCAAAAAAGCCCGGTGAACCGGGCGTAAAAGGGAATGGAACCCGGTGCGGCATTATCCCTGTCACTGTTTTATTTGCCGTGCAGGGATAGTGCGCATTTTTATAACTATTAAAACAATCAGAATTTAGCAGTGGCGGTTAACCATACTTTCTGGGTGTCTTTTTTGGTGGCGGGAGCTGCCAGAGCTTCAGCTTCGTCACTGGCTTTGTAGTCCGCCATTTTGGCTTCTAAACCGTAGGCTCCAAATTGTTTGCTCAGCATCAGGCCAAGTTCTGTACCCATATCATCACCGTCTTTGTCGGTGGCGAAATCATGGTATTGCGCAACTACTTTTACGCCCATAACATCACCGGCGATGCTCAGGTTGGTATCCACCAGACCTTTATTACCTGGCTGTATCCACACATCAGACCAACCGAGGAATGCGTGGTTGGTGCCCAGTGGGGTAGCAAACGCAGCTGCGCCATCATCAGAGCCTAAGGATTCCTGGCCAATTTTGGCGGTGAAACCTGCGAATTTTGCACCCACGATCAGGTTGTAATAGCTGGTATCAAAATCAGCAGTAGCGGTTTCTTTTTTCTGGGTAGCGTATTCAGCTTCGTAAACAAGCACATCGGTATCACCCACAACACGCAGACCGTAGGTGGTGTAATCAACAAGGCCGGCGGTGGTTACGTTGTTTGCTAATAAATAGGCGTAACCGGAAACCGTGGCCGCTTTGCTGGCAGCGTATTTCACGTTTACCAGGGTATCGTCTTCCAGGGTGTTGTTGCCTTTAATGTCATGCACGTTATTAATGGCGGCTACAAAAATAGTGGTGTTCGGCAGGGAGGTATTCGTCACGCTGAAAGCATCAAAGGTTTGCTCGTCCTGACGGAAACCTACACCACCAATGTGACGCTGGTTATCCAGCAGAATACGTTGGTTACCGAGTTTAAATACGCTGCCAAAGCCTTTATAGGCTAAATACACCTGGTTTAAATCTGTGTATTCGTGATCAAGCACGTTGTTATAAGCGGTTTTATTATTTACGCCGTCGTTGTATTTGGTTTCGAATAATTCAGACACGCTGTCCACTTCAGCAACGGCACTGAAACCCATTAAATCAGCAGTGGTATAAGTGATACGTGATTTTAACGTGGTGGCGTCCACATCTTTTTTAGTGTTGTCCACATCTACGGTTTCATTACGCAGGCGGAAGCTCACTTCTGTTTTGCCTTCTTTAAAAGCACTGGCTAAATCTTCTGCGGCCATGGCGTTGGTTGCGCCCATTGCAGATACGGAAGCGATAACAGTGCTCAGCAGAACTTTTTTCATTGGGTCTCTCCAAGGTTGGTTTTTTTCTGTCTGAATACCCTAGAGCAACCGATATGCCAGAAATTAAAAAATTATTTTTAATAAACTTTTTTATATTTTTGCGCCCATTCGGATCACAAAAATTCAGCAAACCTGCCAATGTGTTTTTTTGCAGTGCACCTGTTGTGCGCTGTTTTCTGGCACGCAGTGGTGCAAGGGATTTTTTTTGGGGCGGGGGGTGAATTTTAAAGCGGCGCACGGGTTGCACGTTGTCTGTGCCCGTGGATTTTTTCGTGGCACGCATGCTGCGTTATTTGGGGGCGCAAATTTTCTACCCTGTGCAATGGTGTGCACCAAAGTGGTGCGACAATGGCTTTTTGATAGCCGGTAACTGGCACAAAACCCTTTAAAATCAACAGCTTGAATAGTTGGCACGATGGCTGCTTTAGGGTGGGTAACTATATTCTTACCCTTGAGGAGTTGTCCCATGTCCAGCGGCGGTCTTAATCTGCTTAATTTTAAAGAGGCGAAAATTCGCACTCTGCATTTATCCTGGTTTGCATTCTTTCTGACCTTCGTTGTGTGGTTTAACCACGCGCCGCTGATTGGTTTTATGAAAGAAGCATTTGATATGACCACCCAGCAGGTAAAAGCCCTGTTAATTCTTAACGTGGCATTAACCATTCCGGCGCGTATCGTGATTGGTATGCTGGTGGATAAATTTGGCCCGCGTAATATTTATACCGGTTTATTAATTGCTGCCGGCGTTATGTGTATTGCCTTCTCCCTGGCACAAACCTATGAACAGCTGGCGATGTTCCGCTTCTTATTAGGTTTTGTGGGTGCGGGTTTTGTTATCGGTATTCGTCTGGTGGGTGAGTGGTTCCCTGCAAAAGAAGTGGGCCTGGCTGAAGGTGTATACGGTGGCTGGGGTAACTTCGGTTCTGCGGCTGCGGCCATGGTGCTGCCAACCCTGGCACTGATCTACGGTGGTGAAAACGGCTGGCGTTTTGCCATTGCCACCACAGGTGTGATGGCCCTGTTATATGCTTTTGTATTTTATTACTTCGCACGTAACACCCCTAAAGGCTCTACCTATTTCAAACCGAAAAAATCCCGTGGTCTGGAAGTGTCCAGCAAAAAAGATCTGTATTTCTATATCGCCATGAACGTGCCTATGTTTATCGCCCTGGCAGTACTGGTATGGAAATTATCCCCAAGCAATTTAGGCTTGCTGGGTGAATATGCCAGCTACTGCCTGTATGCCGGCCTGGCCCTGCTGTTTATGGTGCAAACCCAGCAGATTTTCCACGTGAACAAAGAACGTCTTGCCCAGCCTGTACCTGAAATGCAGCGTTATAAATTCAAACAGGTTGCGATTTTACAGCTGTCTTATTTTGTAACCTTCGGTTCTGAACTGGCGGTAGTGTCTATGCTGCCCCTGTATTTCCTGGATACCTTCACAGGTTTAAGCGCTGTGCAGGCCGGTATGCTGGCATCTGGTTTTGCGTTCATGAACTTAGCAGCACGTCCAGGTGGCGGTTGGATCAGCGATAAATTTGGCCGTCGTAAAACCATGTCCATTTTAATTGCCGGCCTTGCGGTAGGTTATATGGTGTTAAGTCAGATCACCGGTGCATGGTGGATCTGGGTGGCTGTTGCGGCAACTATGGCGTGTTCCTTCTTCGTACAGGCCGGTGAAGGTGCTGTATTTGCGATGGTGCCACTGGTGCAGCGCCGTATGACTGGCCAGATTGCCGGTATGACTGGCGCTTACGGTAACGTAGGTGGTGTGACCTTCCTGACCGTGCTTTCATTCGTAGATTACAGCACTTTCTTCGTGGTGATCGCCGGTTGTGCTGCACTGGTATGGATTGCGGTGCAATTCCTGGAAGAACCAGAAGGCCATATGGCCGAAGTAAATGAAGACGGCTCTGTTGAACTGATCGAAGTGCAATAATTGCGCAGTTCAATAAAACACTGCCAATTGATTTAGATATTAAAAACAGCCAACCTCTGAGCATTCACAGGTTGGCTTTTTTTTGAGGGTTTCACATGCATCTTGATGCGCAATTACGGGTTGAGCTTGGGCAAAAATCCATTGCCGGTATAAAAAAGCAAAATGAAGATTGCATCGGTGCGCGTATACCCGATCAGCCGCAGTTAACCGTAAAAGGCATTGTCGCGGTGATCGCCGATGGGGTGAGTGCCGCAGAGGCGGGCAAAGAAGCCAGTGAAACCTGTGTGCGCAATTTTATCAGTGATTATTACGCCAGCCCGGATGTGTGGGCGGTTAAAACCGCCGGACAAAAAATCCTTACCGCATTAAATCGTTGGTTATACGGGCAAAGTCACAGCCAGGCGATGCGCCGTGGTTATGTCAGCACATTGTCTGCGTTAATTCTTAAATCCCAGCAGGCGCATATTTTTCATGTGGGTGATACCCGCATTTATCGTCTGCGTGATGATGAGCTGCAATGCCTGACCCGTGATCACAGCACTGTGATTAACAGTGAAACAATTTACCTGGCCCGCGCTATGGGTATGGATAACCGCCTGGAAATGGATTACCGCCAGCTTGATGTGGAGCTGGGGGATATTTTTTTACTCACCACAGATGGTGTGCACGAGTACCTGACGCCCAAACAAATGAAGCAAATTATTATTGATAACCGTGGTGATTATGAACAAGGTTGCAGTGCATTAATTGATGCAGCATTGGCCAATAAAAGCCCGGATAATTTAAGTTGCCAGATAATGGAAGTTACCGGCCTGCCGGATGCCAACAATGAAGATATTTACCGCAAATTATCCGAGCTGCCATTCCCGCCGCCCCTGAATGTCGGGCAAACACTCGATGGTTATGAGGTTTTAAAAGAAATTCACGCCAGTGCGCGCAGCCAGTTATATCTGGTGCGTGATAATGCCACGGGCGAAAAACGTGTGATGAAAACCCCGTCACCGAATTTTGTTGATGACCCTGCCTATATCGAACGTTTTATTCTTGAGCAATGGATTGGTAAACGGGTGGAAAGCCCCTATGTGGTGCGGGTAATCGACAGCCCGCGCACACGCAGTTGCCTGTACACACTGATGGAATATGTGCCGGGCGTTACCCTCAGCCAATGGATAAAGGAAAACCCGCGCCCGAATATCCATGAAGTGATTTCTCTGGTGGATATGGTGGCCCGTGGTTTACGCGCGTTTCACCGTAAAGATGTGCTGCACCAGGATATTAAACCCGACAACATCATGCTGGATAAAAACGGCGTGGTGAAAATAATCGATTTTGGTGCCTGTTATGCAGCGGGTATTGAAGAAATCAGCACACCGTTTGAGCGTGAAAATGCTTTGGGTACCGCGGATTATTCAGCGCCGGAAACCCGTTTCAGCGCTAAAAAAACTACCCAGTCGGATTTATTTTCCCTGGCGGTGGTGTGTTACGAAATGCTCACTGGTAAATTGCCCTTTGGCGATAAACTCGCGCAGCTGGCGAATGAACGTGATTTGCACACCCTGAAATATGAACATGCTTATGCCCATAACCCGCTGGTGCCCGCATGGATGGATGGTGCGTTACACAAAGCCCTGGCCGCGGTGCCGTCACACCGATATCCGGCTATGTCGGAATTTATTTATGATTTACAAACACCCAATAAAAAATTCAGCGAAAAAGAATTTAAACCCCTGCTTGAGCGCAACCCACTGCGTTTCTGGCAGGCGCTAAGCACAGTGCAATTCATTGCCTTGCTGGTGATGTTTTATTGGTATAACCGCAGCTGATCAGGGGTGGCGATAAACCGCACGCACTTTATCGGTGAGGCTGTCGGCATTTATGTAACCGATCAGATTCGGGTTAGTGGCAATCATATTCACGATATCAGCATCCACCCCAATCACCTGGGGGGCCTGGCCTTTGCCGGTAAATATCAGGCGTGACCAATAGGATTTCAGCTGTATTTCGGTTTTTTTGATTATTTCACTGTAAAAACGATTGCGGCTGTCGCTGCCTTCGGGTTGGTCGAGGGGTAACAGCATGCCGCTGCCGAGGTCTTTTTTCTTACCGAGAAACATCTGCTGCACATCATCTTCGCTGATGCTGGTTAACGGGCTGCTGGGGTTCACAATCACCACCAGTTCCGCCTGGGCCTGGGCCGCGATGCTGAAAAAAGTACGGGTAGTAATGATTTCAGTGTCATAACAATTCCGTCAGTGTGGCAGACAAAAAAATAAGGGGGCATGCGCCCCCTTATTTAAGGTTTATTGCTTGTAGAGCACTTTCACCGAGCCATCCACCGCACCTTCACTGATGTAACCCACCAGATTAGGGTTGGAGGCGACCATGCCCTTCACATCGGCATCGCTACCTACCACCTGGGGTGCCTGGCCTTTACCGGTGAAAATCAGACGTGACCAGTAGGACTTTAACTGGGCTTCTGATTTTTTAATCACGTTGGTGTAAAAGTCATCCCGTGCCGCAGCGCCTTCGTTCTGATCAACCGGCACAACCTGCACGCCGTTATGATCTTTGGCTTTGCCAAGGAATATTTTGTTAACGTCGTCCTCACTCATGGTGCTGCCGGCTAATGGGCTGCTGGCACCGACCACAACGGCCACACCGGCCTGGGACACCATAGTAACGCCGCTCAGAATAAGGGCGGAAAACAGGGTTTTATACATTTTCATAGTGTCGCCCTCCCTTAAAACACGGTGTCAATTGAGAAAGTCATAACGTTGACTTTGCCATCGGCAGGCACGGAGTCGAACTCACCTTTGGTATCTTTGGCGTCAACCATATCGTACTGGAACTTCACCGCGATACCGGGTTTGTAGTCGTACCTTACCCCGAGTGTCTGGCGGATTTGCTCTTTGTCGTAGGCTGCTTGCAGGGCGCTAATTAGCTCGCGAATGTCATCATCAGTGGTTTTAACTGTAGCGTAGGACAAATAAGGCATAGTTTTGCCCATGCGCATACCAAACATGCCGTAATAGGCATCCTGGTCGGCGATGAAGCTTTCAACTGTCAAAGATGTGTATTCAGTGATGGCTAAGAAAGTGCCATCGTCATACATGGCTGCCACGCCCATGAATTGTCCAAGATTTGATGCTTTAAATTGCTCATCAGCTTTACCGATAAAGACCATACCTGCGTTGGCTGTAGCTAAATCGTTTGCGGTGTCTGAGCCGGGTATTACAGAGGCATTAGCCTGTGAATAACCTGCACGGAAGGTCCATACACCATTATTCATGGAGTAGTTAAACGCCATTAAATCATCGGATTTAGTCTCAGTGCCGACATAACGGCCATATTGCACCTGTGCGTTGGCGGACCAATCACCGAAGTTCATGTCGTAACTTAATTCAAAGGCATCGTAGTTGGCGGAACTTTCCAGTACGCCGTATACCTCAACCGGTGGTTGTACCCAGGGCATGGCGTAACCCACGTCGAAGTATTCGGATAACAGGTAGTTAGGTTTGCGCAGGCGGCCCATTTTGCCGCTAATGCCGTTGCCAAAATTGTGTTTGATATAGGCCCACTCAGCTTTGGTGGCAAAATCGTTTTCACCACGGGAAACCAGCTGGGTGATGATGCTGGTATCGCTGTCGACGTTAAACGTCATCTGCACGCCGATTTTGGAATAACGAGTGAAGTTGCTTTCGTTATTTATGCCGTTTGTATCGTTGCTTGCGCCTGGGTTGTATAAAGCATCACCGCTGTCGGCATCTGAGCTGCTGACCGCAAACGAAGCAAAACCATTGACGCGCATTTTCTGATCCTGCGCACTTATGCGCTGGTTCATGCTTTGCACTTGTTTTTCAAGTTGCTCAAGTGTGGCGGCTTGTGTCACCAGCGGGGCAAACGCGAGTGAGATTGCCGCGGGAAGGATGTATTTCTTAGCCATAACCCGTCCTTATGTTGTTGTGGGTGTGATCAGCCGTGGGGCAGAACCGGCGGATATTCATTGGGTATAGCAGATAGTTGAAAATGTGCTAAAAAAGGGCAGCGCTTCGCACATATATTTTTTCATCGGGTTTTTTATAGTGCAGAATGCGACGATTATTTTTGGGGTAATAAAGAGTTGAGCATGCACGTACATATTCTCGGAATTTGCGGCACTTTTATGGGCAGCCTGGCCATGCTGGCACGGGAAATGGGGCTGAAGGTGACGGGGTCCGATCAGAACGTTTACCCGCCCATGAGCACACAGCTGGAAAATGCCGGCATTTTGATTTACCAGGGCTTTGATGAGGCGCAGTTTGCGCAGCGCCCGGATATGGTGATTGTGGGTAATGCCATGTCGCGCGGAAATCCGGCAGTGGAATACGTGCTGAATAACAATCTGCCCTATACCTCAGGCCCGCAATGGCTGGCGGATAATGTACTCAAAGGGCGCTGGGTGATGGGTGTGGCCGGTACCCACGGCAAAACGACCACCACCAGTATGCTGGCCTGGATACTGGATTATTGCGGTTTTGAACCGGGGTTTTTAATCGGCGGTGTGGCGCAGAACTTTGGTATTTCAGCGCGCCTCGGCAAAAGCGATTTTTTTGTGATTGAAGCCGATGAATACGACAGCGCGTTTTTTGATAAACGTTCCAAGTTCGTGCATTACCGTTCGCGCACCTTAATTCTGAATAACCTTGAGTTTGACCACGCGGATATTTTTGCCAACCTGGCCGCCATTCAGACCCAGTTTCACCATGTGATCCGCACTGTGCCGTCCCAGGGGCTGATCATCCATGCGGATCAGCCATCCCTGCATGAAACCCTGCAAAAAGGCTGCTGGAGCGATACCCAGGTGCTGGGCCGTGACTGGCAGGCGCAGAATGCCGATGGTGCCCACAGTCAGTTTGATGTGCTGTTCCAGGGAGGCGCGGTTGGCAAGGTGAATTGGTCACTGCAGGGTGAACACAATATGCAAAATGCCCTCGCGGCCATTGCTGCGGCGCGCCATGTGGGTGTGCAGCCTGCGCATGCCATCGAAGCCCTCAACTGTTTTGAAGGGGTGAAACGCCGCATGGAATGTGTGGGTGATGTGGCCGGTATCCGTGTGTATGACGATTTTGCCCACCATCCCACGGCCATTAAAACTACCCTCGAAGGGGCCCGTGCCAAACACCCCGGTGGCAAACTCTGGGCTGTGATTGAACCCCGTTCCAATACCATGCGCATGGGTGTACACCGCGACGCCCTGGCGATGAGCACAGAGGATGCCGATGAGGTGATCTGGTACCAGCCCAAGGGCCTGAACTGGGACCTTGGCCCTGTGGTGGCGGCCAGTGTAAAACCCGCGTCCACATTTGATGATACTGACGCTATAATCGCCCGCCTTGTGGAAAAGGCTGCCCCCGGTGATGCAATTGTCATCATGAGTAACGGTGGTTTTGCCGGTATCCATGGCCGACTGGTGAGTGCCCTTGAGTCAAAATAAACCCATTACCCTGGCGATAACCGGTGCTTCCGGTGCGCCTTATGCCCTGCGTTTGTTGCAGTGTCTGCTGGCCGCTGACCGTCAGGTTTACCTGCTGGTGAGCAAAGCCGCGCAGGTGGTGCTCGCCACGGAAACCGAATTACAGGTGCAGGGCACGCCGGAAAAAATGCAGCACTACTTAAGCCAGTTATATGGCGCTAAAGAAGGGCAGTTGCAGGTATTCGGGCGTGAGCAGTGGATGGCGCCGGTGGCGTCAGGCTCCGGGCGTAACGGCCCCATGGTGATTTGCCCCTGCTCGACCGGCACCCTGTCGGCGATTGCCCACGGGGCGAGTGACAACTTAATTGAACGGGCCGCCGATGTGGCACTCAAAGAGCGCCGCACCTTGATCCTGGTCCCCCGTGAGGCCCCCTACAGTACGGTACACTTGCGTAACATGCTGAGTCTTTCGGAAATGGGTGCAGTGATTTTACCGGCAAGCCCGGGTTTTTATCACAAACCTCAATCTGTGCAGGATTTAGTCGATTTTGTGGTGGCGCGTATCCTCAGCCACCTTGGTATTGAACAGAACATGGTGCCCTTCTGGGGCGAGCAGTAAGGAAAAAACATGGCCTTTAAACTGAACGAACGTGAAATCAAAGTGGCCATTGCCAGCGCAGTGCTGGCGGTGATTGTGTCGGTCATTGCTTTGGATACCAACGGTTATATCCGCCACAGCAGTGCCGCCGATGCGTCTGTGATTGGTGAGTTCAAATTAATTCATATTGCCGAAAACAGCGAAATGCGTGTTTCCAACCGCCCCTCCAATAAAGAGGCATTTTGTGTGGATGGTTATCTGATGATGCACCCGCAGAAAAACGAAACCGGCAATAAAGTAGCCGGATTATTAGTGGACGAAAAAAGTCGGCCCGTAACCTGCAGTGCGGATTTGCCGTCACCAAAGAATCTTTAATTTGTCGCAGAATTGTCAAAGTGGCGCCCTAAATTGTCGCCACTTTCAGTAACAGGCTCCATCAGCATGCAAAATAAAAATAATGAGCTGATCAGTAAACTCGAAAGGGAAATCTGGTTATTTGAACAATGGCTGGCGGGTATCGAAGGTGAAACCGACGACACCCATCAGCGTATCCGTGATGCGTACCGCGAATGCATTCGTGTGCGGGTTGAGCAGCTGCAGCACCTGCGCGAACCCCATCTGGCATCGGCCTGAAACGCGACCGCAGGCATGGCGTGACAGTGGCGCTATGCCTGGGCCATAATGCGCCCACAATAACAAAAACAACCAAGTGAAAATCCATGCGTTTTATTTCATCCCTTGTGTTTGTCTCGGTTTTATTTTCCCCCGTTGTATTGGCAGCCGGCCAGGATACAGACGGTGATGGCATTGAAGATCGTTTTGAGCTGTTACTGAAAACCGACCCTAAAAACCCCGCCAGCAAACCAGCCGATCTGGATGGCGATGGCATTCCCGATGAATACGATCTGGATATGGACGGTGACGGCGTTGATAACTGGCGCGATAAATTCCCGCGTGATCCAAAAGAATGGGGGGATATGGATGGTAACGGCGTAGGTGACACTGCTGACGGTGACAGCGATGGCGATGGTTACAGCAACACCGCAGAGAAAAAAGCCGGTACCAATCCGAACGATCCCAAAGACTTCCCCGATCAGGATTTACCTGTGGTTGATATCCTGCCGATTCCTGAGGTGGTGACCAGCCGCGAGTTTGATATCCGCGGTATGGCGATTGATACCGGGGTGGGCATTGAATCCATTCAGGCCACCAATGAGGACGGCCAGGTATTCAAGGGTTACTTTGATTATGCCAATCACTTCCGTGTGCCGGTGAAGCTGGCTAAAGGTGAAAACCGCATCCAGTTGGGCATTTATGACAAGGCAAATAACCAGTACAAAAAAGTGGTGCTGATTAAGTGTGTACCTTAAATCTGGAAGGTGATTTCAGGTATGTAAGTACCTGCAAACTTACGTCTGGTTACATTGCATAACAGGTTAATTCTTAACCAAAATCGGTATAAGCTGGCGCGCAGAGTCGGCTAGTATTCAGAATAGCGATGGCGAACGCCAAAGCACCCTAGGACAAGGCGGATTCCACATCCGCCTTTTTCTTTTTCTGCACCAGCCAGATCACCCCCAGCGCCAGCAGCGTCATGCCCGCCAGTAACAGGGCGCCTTTCCAGTTCATCCAGTTTTGCCAGGGCAGGTATTCACCGGCGAAATAACCGGGCAGCAGGTAAGCCGGTGCCCAGAACAGGGCCGAGACAACATTCAGGCTGAAAAACAGACGTTTTGACATGCCGAGCATGCCGGCCGTGAGGGGCACAAACGGGCGCAGGGGGCCGATAAAACGTCCGAAGAATATGCTCAGGCTGCCATAACGGTTGAAGAAGTTTTCACCATCCTGCAGCCAGTGCGGGTGTTTTTGGAAAATCCGCCAGTGGGGTAAATAAGGGTGCAGATGGCGGCCCAGCATATAACTCAGCCCGTCACCTAAAATGGCCCCGAGGGTGCCGGCGGCCAATAAACCATACAGGTTGATATGGGCCTGGCCGGAAATCGCGCTGATAGTCAGCAACAGGCCGATGCCGGGCACCAGCAGGCCGACAACGGCTAGGGATTCTGCGCAGGAAATAACAAATACGGCGGCGAAGACCGCAAGCGGCCACTGGTGGATGTAATGGATAAATTCGTTCACTGACTGAAGGCTACCAGTTTCAGGGCGGTGCTCTGCATCTTCAGCAGGTGGCGGGCCGCGCGTTGCATAAAGCCCGCACTATCCTCGCCTTCGTTTAAGGTGGCAATGCCTGTGGTGAAATTCAGTTCGCCAATCTGGTCCCACTGTTTTTCCCCCAGCTGGCGGCTGATGCGTTCCTTGAGAATCACCGCGCCATCCATCTGGCAATTGGGCAGCAGCAGGTAAAAGGTGCCTTTGCCATCGTGGAAGATTTCATCCCCGGCGCGGATGATGGTGCGTATTTGCTGACAGATATTGTGCAGCAGCTGGCGGCTGTTGCCGGCACCGTGGATATCAATAATTTGCTGGTGATCTTCCAAGGTGATGGCAATCAGGGACAGGGTTCTGTGGGTCACATAACTGCGTGCGATTTCCTGATCGAGCACGGCTTTAAGGTGGGCGCTGTTAAATGCCCCAGACTGGTAATCGGTGACTGCCAGGGCGCGCAGGCTGCGGCGGTGGCTGTTGTTGATGCTTGCATAACACCAGGTGCAGATGCTCAGCAGCACCAGAATCACCAGGCTGCGCAGGGCATGCAGGGGTGGTAGCAAGTCATGGCCAAACAGGCTTGCGCCCATGGCGAGCAGCAGAATTGTGCAGATCAGGGTTGCGCTGCCAATCGGCAGCACCAGAAACGCCAGCACCGGCAGGCTGTAACTCCATTGCAGTGTGATTTCAGGTGCGTAGGGCAGCTGGTAAATCATCAGGCCTGCCAGCATGCAGATCAGGGCCGGGTTGATGAAACGCCCTGCCCGGTCGTCATGGTTGATGTACAGGTATACGGCGGCGAACAGCAGAGGCGCGACGGCAATCAGGGTGATCAGCAGCAGATCCAGCATGCCCAGCAGATAATGGCTGAAGGCCAGAATGCTCAGCAGCAGTGCAACCACTGTGTACAGCAGGGGCAGGCCTGTGTTGGCGATGGGGCGCGGGCTAAACATCGTTTTCTTCCCGGAAAATGCCCACGGGTTCCTGGTGGGCGATAGCATGGCTTAAGGCGCGGCCGGATTTATCCAGCATCACACTGGCGGTGTCTCCCACGTTGAGGCTGGCAAGACCCGCGGTGACGGTTAACTTACGGTGCAGGCGGGTTTGCAGGCGATTGGCCAGGGCCTTGGCTTCATGGCTGTCGGCATGGGGCATGAGCACCAGAATCTGGTCATCTCCGATACGGAAAAAACTATCGAAGGCGCGCAGGTGCAGGCGCACTTCCTGGGCGAGGCTGACCAGCAGGCTTTGCATATCCTCCCGCGTATTGCCGAGGGGCTGCCAGGCAAGGCTCATCAGCAGCAAACCTGTGCCCTCCCGTTCGGCTCTGGCAATTTCTTTATTCAGGCTGGGTAACAGGCCTTTTTCCAACAGGGCACCCGTGGTGCTGTCGGTATCAATCAGGGGTTCGAGGTGCTGGTCAGTGCGGGCCTGGGCGAGGGCCATGGTCAGGGCAACAAGGGTAATGGCGAGCAGGCTGAATACCATCTGCGGCACAGCCATATCTGGTGCAAAGTTGCTGATCAGCAACACCGCAAGGGGGGTATAAACCACAATCAGAATAATGCCGGCGCGCAGGCTGAACAGAAAAAACGCCGCGAGGGGGAAAAAATACACCCAGTACAGGCCGCCCTGGGGCAGTCCCTGGCTGGCCAGCAGGCTGAAGCTGCACAGCAATACAATAAACAGCCATTCGAGATAATTTGAGGTGCTTTTACCGCGGCGGATTAACAGGTAAACCCCGTTGAGCAGCATGGTAAACGACAGGCAGCCCGTGGCCAGGCCAATCTCAGTGGCACCCTGCAACAGGTCGAGCCAGGCGATAATACCCAGCCCCACACCGGTCAGCAGGCAAAACAGAATCTTGATATGTGTGACAGATTGATAAATAGGCATGTGGGAAGTGTAGGCTGTTATTAGGGCCTGTTTACACTCATTAAACAGGCCTGTTATCGGCTAAAAACTTCTCAGGCAAGGCGCTGAGAGTGCGGCCTAATGGGTTACGCAGCATGAGGGATTTTTAGCCATAACCCTTCGGGCTGGGGCCAGTTTTCCTCATAACAGTGTCGTTCGCCATTCATTTAGCCCGCTACCCATTTATCTGGAATAAACGGGCGCGTAGCCCACAGGGCTAGGGCATGGATGCTCTGGCATATTTCACGGCTCTCTCCTTGTTCTGAGGACAACTGGCTCTCAGCAGGCGCGATTCAATTAGTGTAAACAGGCCCTAAGCAAAAGGGTATAATCCCCCGATTATTTCGCAAGTAAAAGTGACGCGGACGCAGAAGATGGATGTGAATAACTACATGCAGACCTTAGGTCAGCAGGCAAGAACCGCCGCCCGGGCCATCGCCCGTGCTGAATCCGGCCAGAAAAATCAGGCGTTGCTGGCCATTGCCACCGCCATTGAAAGCAGCCGTCCGGCGCTGCTCGCCGCGAACCAGACCGATATGCAAAAAGGTCGTGAGGGTGGCCTGGATGCCGCGTTGCTGGATCGTCTCGAATTAACCCCCAGCCGTATCGATGCCATGGTTGAAGGCCTGCATCAGGTTGCGGCCCTGCCAGACCCTGTGGGCGGCATGTCCGAGCTGAACTACCGCCCAAGTGGTATTCAGGTGGGCAAGATGCGTGTGCCGTTAGGTGTGATCGGCATTATTTATGAATCCCGCCCGAACGTGACTATCGAAGCGGCCAGCCTGTGTCTGAAATCCGGTAACGCCGCGATTTTACGTGGTGGCAGTGAAGCGATTGAATCCAACCGCGCTTTGGCGGAATGCATCCGCGTGGGCCTGGCGGCGGCAGGTTTGCCGGCGCAGGTGGTGCAGGTGGTGGAAACCACTGACCGTGCGGCCGTCGGCGCGCTGATCACTATGCCTGAATATGTGGATGTGGTGGTGCCCCGTGGTGGCAAAGGCCTGATTGAACGTATCAGTCGTGATGCCCGTGTGACCGTGATTAAACACCTCGACGGTATCTGCCATGTGTATATCGATGACGAAGCGGATATCAGCAAAGCGGTGAATGTTGCCATCAATGCCAAAACCCACCGTTACGGCACCTGCAATACCATGGAAACCCTGCTGGTGAATGCCGCTGTGGCCGACAAAGTGCTGCCCCAGCTGGCGGAAGCCTACGGCGAAATCGGTGTTGAGCTGCGTGGCTGTGAAAAAACCCGCGCCCTGCTGCCTGACGCGCTGCCCGCCACACAAGAAGATTGGTCCACTGAGTATCTGGCGCCGATTTTATCGATTAAAATCGTCGCCGATCTGGACGAAGCCATGCTGCACATTAACCACTATGGCTCCCACCATACGGACAGCATCATCACCGAAAACTACAGCAAAGCCCGCCGTTTCCTGCGTGAGGTGGATTCCAGCTCCGTGATGGTGAACGCCTCCACCCGTTTTGCGGATGGTTTTGAATATGGCCTCGGTGCTGAAATCGGTATTTCCACCGATAAAATCCACGCCCGTGGCCCCGTCGGCCTGGAAGGACTGACCTCCCAGAAATGGGTGGTGCTGGGTGACGGCCATATCCGCCAGTAAGCCCATCGCGGTATTGGGCGGTACCTTTGACCCGGTGCATGCCGGGCATTTGCGTACCGCTCTGGCGTTACAGCAGCAGGCTGGTTTCAGCCGGGTGCATCTGGTGCCTTGTGCGGATCCTTACCACAAGGCGCGCACCTGTGCGGCGGCGGATTTACGCCTGCGTATGCTGCAGGTTGCCGTGGCCGCAGAGCCGTGTTTGCTGGCGGACCCGCGTGACATAATCCGCGGCGGCGCTACTTATACCGTGGATACCCTGCGCAGCCTGCGTCAGGAAATACCGCAGGGGGTGCACATCAGCTGGGTAATCGGCGATGATGCCGCCCGCGAAATGCACCACTGGCATGACTGGCAGGGCATTTTTGCACTGGCTAACGTGTTAGTGGTGGCCAGGCCGGGAGTGCCGGCCCCCGATTTACAACACTGGCCCGCCACCTGGTGCGCGGATCAGCAGGACTATCTTGCCAGCCCCTGTGGCCTGGCAAGGCGAGTGGAACTCACCCAGCTGGATATTTCCTCCACGGAAATCCGGCAACTGATTGCCGCGGGTCATTCTGCCCGCTACCTCACCCCCGACGGGGTGCTGGATATAATTGCAGAACATCACTTGTACGAGAGGTCATCCACCTAATGGATTCTGAACAACTGAAAGCCCTGGTGATTGATGCCCTGGACGATTTAAAAGCCCAGGACATTGCAGAGATTTATGTGAAACACAAAATCTCCATCACCGATTACATGATCATCGCCACCGGTACTTCCTCGCGCCACGTACAGGCTGTGATCGATCATGTGCATGAAAAAGTGAAAGCCGCCGGTGTGATGCCCTTAGGCTCTGAAGGCCGTGGTCAGGCTGACTGGGTTCTGCTCGACCTGCACGATGTTGTCGTACATGTGATGACAGCCCAGGCCCGCGCCTATTACGACCTCGAGCGTCTGTGGGGTGAGGGTGGTCAGGTAGTTCGTCACTGATGCGTATCCGCATTCTGGCCGTGGGCACCAAAATGCCCCAGTGGGTTGAGCAGGCCTATCAGGAATACGCCAAACGCCTCGGGAACGATGTGCGTCTGGAGCTGGTCGAACTGCCCCTTGGCCCCCGTGGTAAAAATCACAACGTCAGCAAGGTGATGGAAAAAGAAGGTCAGGCCATGCTGGCGGCCATGGGTGAGCAGGAACATATAGTCGCGCTGGATGTACTGGGTAAAGGCTGGAGCACCGAGCAGTTATCCGGGCACATGTCCGACTGGTTAATGCAGGGCAAAGATGTGTGTTTGCTGGTGGGTGGCCCCGATGGCCTCGCACCTGAATGTCTGGCGAAGGCAAAACAAAAATGGTCACTCTCGCCTTTGACATTACCCCACCCGCTGGTGCGTATTTTATTGGCGGAACAGCTGTATCGGGCGTGGACTATTCTGCATAATCACCCCTACCATAAGTGACTGTTTTTTAAGGCATACTGAAATCAGATGAGCTTTTCCATCACGGATGCAAAAGAGGAGAGGGCACTCTTTAAACGCCGCGCAATTATTGCTGCGGTGTTTATGCTCGTGATGTTTGGTGCGCTGGTGACGCGCATGGTTTATCTGCAGGTGCTGAAGTACGACGAATTCATCACCAAGTCCGAAAACAACCGTGTTCGCCTGCAACCCATCGCCCCGGCGCGGGGCCTGATTTTTGACCGCAATGGTGTACTGCTGGCGGAAAACCTGCCGGCCCATTCCCTGGTATTAATTCCAGAGCGTGTGCCCGACCTTGAGGCCACCCTGAATTACCTCACTGACCTTGTGGGGGTTACCCCGCGTGAACGTGAAGTGTTCATGAAAGAGGCCACCCAGTGGCACCGTCCGTTTGAACCTATCACCCTTAAACAAAACCTCGATGAAGAGCAGATTGCGCGCATCGCGGTGAACAGTTTTTTCCTGCAGGGTGTGGATGTGGAAGCCGAATTGGTGCGCCATTATCCCTACGGCCAGTATCTCTCACACCTGTTAGGTTATGTCGGGCAGATCAGTGAAAAAGAACAGGACAACATAGACCCGATTAACTACAAGGCCACCAAGCGTATCGGTAAGATCGGCCTTGAGCGTTATTACGAGCGTATGCTGCACGGTGAAGTGGGTTACCAGAAAGCGGAAACCAACGCCCGTGGTAAGGTGATCCGCACCCTTGACCGCCAGTTACCTGTGCCGGGGCAGAACATCACCCTGTACCTGGATATTGAATTACAGAAACTGGCCATGGATGCCTTCAATGGCCGCCGCGGTGCGCTGGTGGCGCTGGATACCGAAACCGGCGGCATCCTGGCGATGGTGTCTTCCCCTTCGTTTGACCCAAACCCCTTTGTGACCGGCATCAGTCTGGATGAATATTCCTCCCTGCGTGATTCCCTGGATGTGCCCCTGTTTAACCGCGCCAGCCGCGGCCAATACCCGCCGGGCTCAACCCTGAAACCCTTCGTGGCCTTAAGTTTTCTGGAAAACAAAGTGGTGGACCCTAACCGGGTCATTTATGACCACGGCTGGTATCAGCTGGAAAACGATGAACGTATCTACCGCGATTGGAAACGTGAAGGCCATGGCCCGGTGAATTTCCACCAGGCCATAGTGCAAAGTTGTGATACCTACTTTTATGAAATGTCCTTTAAGACCGGTGTAGACCGCATCGAGCCAATGCTTGAGCAATTTGGTTTCGGGCAGGATTTATCCGTGGACATCTGGGATGCCCTGCCGGCCCTGTTACCCAATAAAGACTGGAAAAAAGCCACCCGCGGCCTTGGCTGGTTCCCGGGGGATACCCTCAACTTCGGTATCGGCCAGGGTTTTATGCTGGCAACGCCCCTGCAGTTGGCCACGGCCACAGCCGTGCTGGCGAACCGGGGTAAATGGCACAGGCCCCGTGCAGTGGAGTATGTCGGCTCGACATTGGTTGAAGATGAAACACCCCATGACCCACTAATCTTGTCCAGCCCGGAATACTGGGAGCGGGTGGTCAGCGCCATGCACGATGTTATTTCCGGCCCCCACGGTACGGCCCGTGCCATCAGCCACGATCTGAAATACAGCATGGCGGGTAAAACCGGTACCGCGCAGGTGGTGGGTATCCGCCAGAACGCCAAATACGATTCCAAAGCCCTGGCCGAGCGTAACCGCGACCACGCATTATTTATTGCTTTTGCCCCAACCGACGAACCCAAAATTGCCGTAGCCGTGATTGTGGAAAACGGTGAATCCGCCGGTGCCACCGCCGCGCCGATTGCCCGTAAAGTAATTGATGCCTACCTTGAAAGCCTCACAAAACAGGAATTATTAAATGGCCGGTGATTATTCGCGCACTTTATCCGGTTCGTTCCATGGTAAAGGGCCTTCAATATTGCAGCGTCTGAATGTGGATATGCCCCTGTTTTTATTATTGGTGGGCATCAGCATTCTGGGTTTATTTGTTCTGTACAGTGCCAGCGGTCAGGACTGGGGCATGGTGCAAAAACAATTTTTGAATTATGTGGTGGGTTTTACGGCGATGATTTTTATCGCCCAGTTACACCCTAAATGGCTGGCCAGTTGGGCACCCTGGTTGTACGGCGCGGGGGTTATTGCACTTGTGCTGGTATTACTGATAGGTGTGGGTGCAAAAGGAGCACAGCGCTGGCTTTCACTGGGTTTTATGCGTTTTCAGCCGGCGGAAATCGTTAAACTCGCCGTGCCTATGATGGTGGCCTGGTATTTATCCCACAAAATTCTGCCGCCGAAATTCAAACATATTGCGATGGTTATGCTGATTATTTTCGTACCGGTATTACTGGTATTAAAACAACCGGATTTAGGAACCTCTATTCTGGTGGCAGCATCGGGGCTGATTATTCTGTTTTTCGCAGGTTTAGGCTGGCGCTGGATTTTCAGTGCCATGCTGGTGTTATGCGCGGTAGCCCCCCTGATGTGGTACGGGGTAATGCATGATTACCAGAAACAGCGCGTATTAACTTTCCTGGATCCTGAGTCTGACCCGTTGGGCAGCGGCTGGAATATTATCCAGAGTAAAACCGCGATAGGGTCCGGTGGTTTATCGGGTAAAGGCTGGACCGGCGGCACACAATCCCAGCTGGAATTTCTGCCGGAACGGCACACGGATTTTATTATCGCCGTTTATTGTGAAGAGTTTGGTTTTGTCGGGGTGGTGCTACTACTCTTGTTATATGCGTCGATTATTATGCGCGCGTTGTACATATCCAGTCAGTCGTCGGATGTGTTCGGGCGATTGCTCGCCGGGGGCCTGACGATCACATTTTTTATATATGTCTTTGTGAATATCGGCATGGTCAGCGGGGTTTTACCCGTGGTGGGCGTGCCGCTTCCCCTGATTAGTTACGGTGGTACATCTGTGGTGGCGCTGCTTTCCACGTTTGGTGTGATTATGTCTGTGTATATGCACAAACACTGAGGTTTTGTATGTTGAGTTCCAGTTTAGTGGTGTTGTGGTCGGGTCTTATTTTTGGTGCTGATTATGCCGAGCACCCTATGGTTGAGCCTTTTGTGCAGGAAATGGTGCAGGAATCAAAATTCGATGAGCAATTGCTGCGCACCTGGATCAGCGATGCTTCACGTAAAAGTAGTATTCTCGATGCAATTTCCCGCCCGGCGGAAAAAACCAAAGAGTGGTTTGAATATAAAGAATTATTTATCACCGAAAAACGTATCGCAGCTGGTAAAGAATTCCTCGAAGCCAATGCTGAGGCTTTTGCCCGCGCAGAAAAAACCTACGGTGTGCCGAAAGAAATTATCGCCGCTATTATCGGTGTGGAAACATTTTATGGCCGCCAGACCGGCGGTTACCGGGTACTGGATGCATTAACCACCCTGGCATTTGATTATCCGCAGCGTCCGATTTTCTGGCGCGAATTAAAATCCTTTTTCCTGATGGCCCGTGAAGAAGGTCTCGACCCGTTAGTGCTGAAAGGCTCCTACGCAGGTGCCATGGGCCTCGGGCAGTTTATTCCGAGCAGCTACCGCTCTTTTGCGGTGGATTTTGACGGTGATGGTAAAAAAGATATCTGGGAAGACCCGGCCGATGCCATCGGCAGCGTTGCGAATTATTTCAAACAACATGGCTGGAAAACCGGTGAGCCTGTAATCGAGCAAGTCACCCTGCATGATCCGTTAATTGACCAGCAGGCCAACGACAACCTTGAACCCACCTTAATGCTCAGCGACTGGTACAAACTGGGTGTGGATATTCCGAAAAATTTACCGGAGCAAAAAGCCGCATTTTTCCGTTATCAGCGTGAAGACGGTGTGGATTATTATCTGGGTTTAAATAATTTTTATACCATCACCCGTTATAACCACAGCCGCCTGTACGCCATGGCGGTTTATCAGTTAAGTCAGGCATTAAAATAATGCGTTTTTTATTAATTGCCGTATGTGGTTTTTTACTCGGTGGTTGTGCATCTGCGGATATTCCTGCAGGAGTTGATCAGCCTGTTTCTGCCGAGGATTTTGCCCAGTCCAGCCGTTATGCCCAGGATCAGGATGCCCATCCTGAATTTGATGCGGCCATACAGGAACTTGCCGATCCTGAACCTGTTTCTGAACCCCTTAGCCGCCGTGGTAATAATCCTGAATATACGGTGCGTGGGCGCACCTATCAGGTGATGACCATGGCGGATGGTTATGTGGAGGAGGGCATTGCGTCATTTTACGGGCAGAAATTTCATGGTTATGAAACTTCAAACGGTGAATTATTCGATGTTTATAAATTCTCCGCAGCCCATAAAACCTTGCCATTACCCTGTTATGTAAAAGTCACTAACCTGGAAAATAATAAAACCGTTGTGGTGCGCGTAAATGACCGTGGCCCTTTCCACAGCGGGCGCATGATTGATTTGTCCTATGCCGCGGCGGTGCGCCTCGGTTATGACAAAAAGGGCACAGCCAAAGTCCGCATTGAAGTGCTGAAAGCACCCTTTGATGCCAGTGATGCCAAATACCTGCAGATTGAAGCCTTTTCCAATGCAGCCGCCGCCGATGCCCTGCGTGAGCGTCTCACCACCAGCCTGAATCTGCCGGTTACTATCAGTAATGAAACCCGCGATAACAAAGTGCTGCATAAAGTGCGTGTTGGCCCATTGCGCGCCGCCGATGTGCCGGCCATTCAAACCAGCCTGAAGGCGGCTAATTTTAACCCCGGAATTCTGCTGCCCTGAACCGTCCGGGCATAGGCCCGGCGGCTACAAATATAAGGCCGGGCAAGTCTGGCCCGCCCTTTAATCCTGTGTCACGTCTGTTACAATGCTGCGCAGTTTTTCCACGTAATTTCCCCAGGAATCCCATGAAAAAAATCCTTTTGTTGTGTGCGGCTATTTTCAGCCTGCAAACCCACGCGACGATTATTCCTAAAGCACCGACGATTGCGGCCAGCTCCTACATTCTGATGGATGCCAAAAGCGGCGAAATCATTGTGCAGGAAAACGCAGACCAGCAATTGCCACCGGCCAGTCTGACCAAACTGATGACCACCTATGTGGTGATTCACGAGCTGGTGATGGGCACGATCAAAGAAACCGACGATGTGCAGATCAGCGTTAACGCATGGCGCACCGGCGGTTCCAAAATGTTTATCCGCGAAGGCACCACAGTGCCGTTAATTGATTTACTGCGTGGTGTGATTATTCAGTCCGGTAACGATTCTTCCATTGCCCTGGCTGAGCACGTGGCCGGCTCCGAAGAAGCCTTCGCCGACATGATGAACCAGTTTGCTGCCAACCTCGGCATGACCAACACCCACTTTTTAAACGCCACGGGTTTACCGGCGGCAGGTCACCTGACCACAGCCCATGACCTGGCGATTCTGGCGACCCACATCGTTTACGATCACGCCCGTTATTACCCACTGTATAAAGAAAAAGAATTCACCTTCAACGGTATTCACCAGCCTAACCGTAACCTGCTGCTGTACTGGGACCCTTCCGTGGATGGCCTGAAAACCGGCCACACAGATGAAGCGGGTTATTGCCTGGTTTCCTCGGCTGAACGCGACGGCACCCGTTTGATTTCCGTGGTGATGGGCACCGCCTCTGACCGCGCCCGCGCCCAGGAAAGCCAGAAGCTGCTGACCTACGGTTTCCGTTATTTCCAGTCCCATCAGGTACTGGCAGCGGGCACTGCCCTGCAGAAAGCCGATGTATGGCTGGGTAAAGAAGATGAAGTGGGCCTCGGGGTTGATAAAGACATGGTCATCACCATTCCCCGTGGTCAGGAAGGTAATCTGGTGGTGAGTTACGCCGTGGATAACATCCTCAAAGCGCCCATTGCCAAAGGTGCCCAGCTCGGCACCCTGAAAGTAACTTTGGAAGATCAGGTGCTGGCCGAGCGCCCCCTGGTTGCCCTGAATGATGTCGAAGAAGCTGGTTTTATCGCCCGGACCTGGGGTTACATTAAGCTATTCTTCTTCAAGCTGTTTAACTGATGAAATAACGCCGGGCTCACCCCCGGCGCACAGGCCTATGACACACCAAGAACCACCAAAAATTGAGTTTCCCTGCGAAAACTACCCGATCAAGGTATTAGGCGAAACCGCCCACGACTACCACAGTTTTGTGATGGAAGTGTTTGAAACCCACGCCCCCGGTTTTGATACCAGCACCATTCGTATCAACCAGAGCAGTGGCGGGCGTTTTACGGCCATTACCGTGTTTATCACCGCCACCGGTGTTGAACAGCTCGAAACCCTGCATAAAACCTTTATGGCCAGTGGCCGCGTAAAAATGGTGATCTGATGGCGTTAGTCGTGCGGCGTTTTCCTGGTTTAATGCCTTACCAGGGCGTACTCGATGCCATGCACCGTTTTACCGAGCAACGTACCGCCAGCACGGATGATGAATTCTGGCTGCTGCAGCATGAACCCGTATTTACCCAGGGCCAGGCCGGCAAACCCGAACATGTATTGTTTGCCGGTGATATCCCGGTGGTGCAAACCGACCGCGGTGGCCAGGTGACCTACCACGGCCCCGGCCAGTGGGTGCTCTACCCGCTGGTGGATATCAACCGCCTCGGCATCGGCCCCCGTGAGCTGGTGACCCGCATTGAGCAGGCGATTGTCGCCCTGCTTGCCGAATACCATATCGAGGCCCAGCCGCGCAGCGATGCCCCCGGTGTTTACGTGCACGGTGCGAAAATCGCCTCCCTTGGGCTGCGCATCCGTAAAGGCTTCAGCTTTCACGGTCTGGCCCTCAATACACAGATGGACCTTGAACCTTTCCGCCGCATCAACCCCTGTGGTTATGCGGATATGCAGATGACCCAGATCGCCGAATTAACCGTGGCGATCAACCCGGACGTGGTTGGCCAGAAGCTGATCGCCCATTTAGCTGCCAAACTGGGTTACGACCAGTGGCAGGAATCAGGAGCCTGTTTGCCATGAGCAATCCCGATAAACCCAAGGCCGTAGTGCAGGGCGAAAAACTGCGTGGTGCAGATAAAACCAGCCGCATTCCGGTGAAGATCATTCCCACCGAAACCATGCCGCGTAAACCTGACTGGATCCGGGTGCGTATTCCTGCCAGCCCGAAAATCAATGAAGTGAAAGCCAAACTGCGTGAACGTAAGCTGCACACGGTTTGTGAAGAAGCCAACTGCCCGAACCTGGGTGAGTGTTTCAGCGGTGGCACTGCCACTTTTATGATCATGGGTGATATCTGCACCCGCCGTTGCCCCTTCTGCGACGTGGCCCACGGCCGTCCGAAACCCCTCAACCAGGATGAACCCCGCGAGCTGGCCGAAGCCATCGTCGATATGGGTCTGAGTTATGTGGTGATCACCTCCGTTGACCGTGACGACCTGCGTGATGGTGGTGCCCAGCACTTCGCCAACTGCATCAGCGAAACCCGCAGCCGCAGCGCAAAAATTCAGATTGAAGTACTGGTGCCGGATTTCCGCGGACGCATGGAAGTGGCCCTCGATATTCTGCAGCAAACCCCGCCGGACGTGTTTAACCACAACCTGGAAACCGTACCGCGCCTGTATTTACAGTCCCGCCCCGGTTCCGATTACCAGTGGTCACTGAAATTATTGCAGGAATACAAAAAGCGCCGTCCTGAGGTATTAACCAAATCCGGCCTGATGCTGGGTTTAGGTGAAACCAATGATGAAGTCATCGAAGTGATGAAAGACATGCGCGCCCACGACATCGACATGATCACCCTTGGCCAGTATTTACAGCCCAGCCGTGACCACCTGCCGGTTGCGCGTTTTGTGCACCCCGATGAATTTAAAATGCTGGGTGATATCGCCCGTGAAATGGGCTTTACCCATGTGGCCAGCGGCCCCCTGGTGCGCAGCTCATACCACGCCGATCAGCAGCATAAAGGCGTCGATGTGGGGCAGGGTTAATTCTGTTCCGTTGGCAGCGGCCTACTGGCCCATAAAAAAAGCCCGCAGCAGCGGGCTTTTTCATTTCTTTATTCCTGCGCTCAGGCGGAGGTCAGCATGGCGTAGAGCTGGTCTTTCAGATGCAGGCGCTGTTTTTTCAGCTCTTCCAGATGTTCGTCAGAGGTAACTTCGGCTTCGCTTTCAAAACGCTGGATGTCTTTATCAACTGCATGGTAAGCATCAAACAGTTTGGCGAAGTGGTTGTTGCCGGTTTTCATTTCATGGATGCGTTCTTTGAACTCAGGCAGTTCCATGGCAAGGCTGTGGTTGTCGATCATTGTGTGCTCCTGTTGATGTATGGCTTCAGTCTAGGCCTTTGCCGGGGTGGGGTTTTGATCTCAGTCAGGGGCGCAGGGGATTTGTAATTGCACAGAATGTGTACGGAAATTTGTTCTATTCTGCAATCTGTGTATAATCCGCGCGACATTGTCCGACCGGCCGGGAGCGAGCACTCTATACAATGGCAAAACCTGGAAAGCAGTCTAAATCAAGTAAACGTCCTGCCTATAAAAAGCTTCTCAAAAAGCAGCAAACTAACCCTACTGCCATCGAAGACCAAATCGCCAAATTAGAAGCCCTCTTGGGTGGTGGCATGAGCTTTGACGTTCAGGAATCTGCGGCACAAGACTCCGCAGCTGAAGCAGCAGCTGACGTTCAACAAACACCGGATATCGATCCTGCCGAGCGCGCTCGCCAGGAAGAAGAACTGCGTGCCCGTGAAGAGGCCCGTGCAGAAGAACGCCGTGCCCGTGAAGAGGCGCGCCGTGAGCTGCAGGAAAGCCTGATCAAGCAGCAGGAAGAACGCGAAGCCCGTTATAAAGAAGAACAGGAAAAGCTGAAACAAGAGTTTGAGGGCAAAAAAGAGCTCAAAAAACAACTTGCGGATGCCAAGGTTGAAGTTCGCCGCCTGCAGAACCTGAATAAAATCGGCAAGCTCGATGCAGCCGGTCAGCAGCGTTTGGCTGAACTGAGCGAATTTGTGCGTACCGGTGTGGCCAAACCAGCCGCTCCAGCGCCAGCGCCTGTTGCAGAAAAACCTGCCGCGAAAAAAGCCCCGGCTAAAAAAGCAGTGAAAGCGGAAGCAGAGGAAAAACCTGCCACTACCGCTAAGAAGACCACTGCGAAAAAGGCTGCGGCGAAAAAAGCAGTGAAGGCCGATGCTGAAGAAAAACCAGCATCCACCGCTAAGAAGACCACTGCGAAAAAAACCACGGCTAAAAAAGCCGTAAAAGCAGACGGTGACGAAGCTGCTTCCAGCGCTAAGAAAACCAGCGCCAAGAAGACAACCGCTAAAAAGACCACTGCGAAGAAAACGACTGCTAAAAAAGCGGCGGAAGAAACCTCTGAGTCCAGCGCTAAGAAAACCAGCGCTAAAAAGACGACAGCGAAAAAAACCACCGCTAAAAAAACTACGGCTAAAAAGACCACAGCTAAAAAAGCGACCAAAAAAGAGGATTAATCCCCTCCCGGTCTTAGTCGAAAAGGCAGCCCTCGGGCTGCCTTTTTTATTTCCGCCTGGGAACTAGGAACCTCTGAATAACTCTGCACAGCGTCGCGCATGTGCTGCCAGGTGAAAATGGCAAGGCGGCGATCGCAGGAAATGACGAGTCCTTTACAAAATCGCCAACACAGCCAGATCAGCTGGCAGCCTGCGCCCGAAGGGGCTTTGCGAAACAAACCAGCTCGGTGTTGCAGCTTTTTGACGTAACCCGTTATGCCTGCAAATCTGCGCCTTGATCTGATTTATTTCGCAACGCCGACGCGGGTACTGGGTTATTCAGGGGGTACTTCGGTCTGATATTTGCTGCTTTTATTGGCATCTCTAATGCCAATAAATTGTCATTTCAAAAATTAACTAATGCCAAAGAATTGGTTTTGTTTGAATTTTGACTTATTTGGAATAAGGTTAATTTTCTTATAACAAAATAATGGAGCTAAGCTGCGCCAATATCGGTTTTTGGCATTGCTGGCGGCTTGGTTGGCAGGGATAATGCGCACCAATTCTCACTTTTGAACTGACCTGGGCGGACGTGTCCGGGTTGTTTTTATGCACTTACATGGAGGTAGGCTTTATGGCTGCTGTACGCCTGTTTGTTCTGTTTTCGGGCCTGTGTTTTTTTTCCTCTCTTTATGCTGAACAAGCGGTCACGGAAATTTCCGACCGTTCGCCGGTATCTTTATTACCCATAGTGAATACCCTGGCCGGTGATGGCCTGGTGATCAGCAATCCGCAAATCAGCGGTGATGTTGCGCAGTTTGGCCAGTTTGACGGTTTTGCAGATTTATTTGGCCCGCGTTTTAACCGCGGCCTGTTAATCAGTTCCGGCAAAGTAACATCCGTGCTGGGCGGTAATACGTCGAATTCCACTTCCAATACCATTAGCAGCGATGGCATTTACGATGCGGTTTTGGGGCAGTGGGTATATGACACGGTCGAACTGACCTTCACTGTAACGCCGCAATTCGACACCTTGATTTTTGACTACGTATTTGGCTCGGAGGAATACAACGAATACGTAGGTTCCAAGTACAACGACAAAATGCAGATTCTGGTGAACGGCCAGAATTGCGCACAAACCCCCGATGGTCAGGTGCTGAGCATCAATGCCCTGAACCTGAATAAAAACAAACTGCTGTACCGCAATAATGACCGCGATTTAAAACCTATTCCCTATCTGACCCAGATGGATGGTTTTACTAAGGTGTTGTCATGCCGCACCCATGTAAATGCCAACCAGGCTAACACTATTACAGTGGTGTTATCCGATGTGGGCGACAGCAAATATAACTCCTGGGCGTTTTTCAGTGCCCGTTCCTTAAGTGCCCAGCCCGGCAGCGATTACGGTGATGCGCCCGATACCTACGGCACTAACTTATTAGCCGATGGTGCGCGCCACAAAGTCGTGGAAGGTGTGTATCTGGGTACCCGCGCCACGGGTGATGAAAACGGTTTTGTGGATGGTGTGGATGACAGCCAGGGCCGCGCAACCGATGACGTCAACGATGACGGCGTGCTGACTTTCCCAGCGCTGCTGGATACCGACAGCGGTTACAGCATTAATGTGCTGGCCAGCAGTTTTAACGGCAAAGGCAGCCATGTGCGCGCTTGGATCGACTTCAACCGTGATGGTGCCTTCGCGGAAAACGAAGCGTCTGATTTAGTCAGCGTGCCCATGAACAGTGAGAACAAACAAATCACCCTGCACTGGAGCAACTTAGGCACTGCGGCGGGCAAAACCCCTGTGGTAGGTGGTATGAGTTACGCGCGGGTGCGCATCAGTAACGATGACGAAGCCATGCTGCCAGCCTATTTCGATGGCCAGTATTATTCGGGTGAAGTGGAAGATTATCGTTTTGAGATTTCCGGCCTGGGTGATACCACAGCACCGGAAGTCAGCCTTAACCCGCTGGTGGCGGCCAACAGTGTTAACCAGCTGAATTACCCGGTAAGCGGTACCTGCACCGCAGGTAACAGCACAGTAACCGTTACCCTTGGTACTAAAAGCAAAGAGGCGGTGTGTAAAGGTAACGGTACTTTCAGTACCAGCTTTGATGTGTCAGCCCTGGCCGATGGTGCGGGCGTTATCCATGTCAGCGCCAACCAGTGTGACTCCCAGCATAACAGTGGCTTCAGCCAGACCCTGACTGCCGATAAAGAAACTGTTAAACCTGCCATCAGTGTGGCCGGTATGCCCGGCACCATTGGCGCTGGCAGTTTCACCCTGACCTTAAATGTGTCTGAACCCGTGACAGGTTTCAGCGCGGCGGGCCTGTTCTTAAATGGCCTGAGCCTGGAGAGCTTCAGCGCAATTTCCGCCACCCAATACCAGGTGACAGTGTCACCCGTGGCAGGTGCAGGTGCTTACGCCTTAACCGTGCTGGCCAACAGCCTGTTTGACAGCGCCGGTAACCCGAACGCTGAATTTGTGGCCACGGGGCTGATCGACTCAGACGGCGATGGTATTGCCGATGATGTGGATGCCGAGCCTGCCAACGCCTGTGTGCCCAACCCGGCCCACGATTTGTGTGACCTGGATAATGACGGCCAGAACAACGCCAGTGACAGCGACGATGACGGTGACGGTTACAGCGATGCGGATGAATCCTCCGCAGGTTCAGACCCCATGGACGCAGATTCAGTACCTGCCGACAACGATCACGATTACATCAGCGATGTGAACGACAACGACGACGATAATGACGGTTATAGCGATGCCGATGAAATCGCCGCCGGTACCGACCCCAAAGATATCACCGACTTCCCGGCGGATAACGACCACGACGGCGTGAGTGACGTAACCGATCCGGATGATGATAACGACGGTGTGAGCGATGGGGATGAAACCGCCAACGGCACTGACCCGTTCAATCCTGATTCCGATGGTGACGGCGTAAATGACGGCGCAGACGACAACGCCACCGACCCCTGCTCACCGGACAATAGCGTGGGTATTTGTGATGCTGATGCCGATGGCCTGACAAACGATCAGGAAGCCGCTAACGGTACTAATCCGAACAATGCCGACAGCGATAACGACGGTGTAAATGACGGGGACGAACTGGCCAATGGCACTAATCCAAACGATGCCGACAGTGACGACGATGGCCTGAGTGATGGTGATGAAATCACCCATGGCACTAACCCGAACAATGCCGACAGCGATAACGACGGCCTTTCCGACGGTCAAGAAGTTGAGCTGGGTACCAACCCGAACAGTGCCGACTCCGACAACGATGGCATCAGCGACGCGGATGAAGTGCTCGACCCGACCAACCCACGGGATACCGATGGTGATGGTTTTATTGATGCCCTCGACCCTGACGATGATGGCGATGGCATCGACACTGCCGACGAAGGCACTACAGCCGACAGCGACAACGATGGCATCAAAGATTATCTCGACGCCGACAGCGACAGCTCAGATGGCAACAACGATTCCGACCGCGACGGCATTGCCGATGATCTGGAATGCACCACATCGCCCTGCGAAGACAGCGACAGTGATGGCATCCCGGATTACATGGACACCGACTCCGACAACAACGGCATTGCCGATGGCGCAGAAGTGGGTGGCCCGGGCCGTGATACCGATGCCGATGGCATTCCTGACTACAAAGATCAGGACGATGACGACGACGGCATTAACGATGCCGATGAAATCATCGACCCGGCTAACCCGCAGGACAGCGACGCCGATGGCATCCCTGATTATCAGGACGCAGACAGCGACAGCACCGACGGCAGCAATGATTCTGACCACGACGGCATCAGCGACAGCGTCGAGTGCAGCAGCCAGCCCTGTGTGGATACTGACAACGACGGCACCCCGGACTACATGGATGAAGACTCCGACAACGACGGTGTGAGCGACAACCAGGAAGCGGACGGCGACGCCAACAATACCGATGAAAACACCCCACCGCTTGATAGTGATGGCGACGGTGTGCCGGATTATATCGACGCCGCCCAGGACGACGCCTGTGTGCCTAACCCGGCCCACGGTCTGTGTGACCTCGACAAGGATGGCATCAACAACGCTGCCGACGGCGACGACGATGGCGACGGTTACAGCGATGCCGATGAATTGGCCGAAGGTTCCGACCCGCACGATGCGACCTCCCTGCCAGCGGATAACGACCACGACTTCATCACCGACAGTAATGACAACGATGACGATAACGATGGTTATACCGATGCCGATGAAATCGCCGCAGGCTCAGACCCCCATGACGCAGCCTCAGTACCTGCCGACAACGATCACGATTACATCAGCGATGTAAACGATAACGACGACGATAACGACGGTTATACCGATGCCGATGAAATCGCCGCCGGTACCGACCCCAAAGACAGCACCGACTTCCCGGCGGATAACGACCACGACGGCGTGAGCGACGTAACCGACCCGGATGACGATAACGACGGTGTGAGCGATGGGGATGAAACCGCCAACGGCACAGACCCGTTCAACCCGGATTCCGATGGTGACGGCGTAAATGATGGCGCAGACGACAACGCCACCGACCCCTGTTCACCGGACAACAGTGTGGGTATTTGTGATGCCGACGGTGATGGCCTGACAAACGATCAGGAAGCCGCTAACGGTACTAATCCGAACAATGCCGACAGCGATAACGACGGTGTGAGTGATGGGGATGAGCTGGCCAATGGCACCAATCCGAATGCTGCGGATTCCGACAACGATGGCCTGAGTGATGGTCAAGAAGCCGAACTGGGTACTAACCCGAACAGCGCCGACTCCGACAACGATGGCATCAGCGACGCAGATGAAGTGCTCGACCCGACCAACCCACGGGATACAGATGGTGATGGCATTATTGATGCCCTCGACCCTGACGATGATGGCGATGGCATCAGCACCGCCGACGAAGGCACTACAGCCGATAGCGACAACGATGGCATCAAAGATTATCTCGACGCTGACAGCGACAGCTCAGATGGCAACAACGATTCCGACCGTGACGGCATTGCCGATGATCTGGAATGCACCACCTCGCCCTGTGAAGACAGCGACAGTGATGGCATTCCGGATTACATGGACACCGACTCCGACAACAACGGTATTGCCGATGGTGAAGAAGTGGGTGGCTCTGGCCGTGATACCGATGCCGATGGCATCCCGGATTACAAAGACCTCGACGACGATAACGACGGTATTAACGATGCCGATGAAATCATCGACCCGGCTAATCCGCAGGACAGCGACGCCGATGGCATCCCTGATTATCAGGACGCCGACAGCGACAGCACAGACGGCAGCAATGACTCTGACCACGACGGCATCAGCGACAGCGTGGAGTGCAGCAGCCAGCCTTGCGTGGATACCGATAACGACGGCACCCCGGATTACATGGATGAAGACTCCGACAACGATGGCCTGAGCGACAACCAGGAAGCGGACGGTGATGCCAACAATACCGATGAAAACACCTTGCCGCGTGACAGCGATGGCGATGGTGTGCCGGATTACCGCGATACCGATTCCGATAACGACGGTATCAGTGACGCGGATGAAATGGGCCGTGACCCCGCCAACCCGCTGGACAACGATGGCGACGGTATTCCGGATTATGTGGATGACAGCGATGCATCCTCCGGCAACGACAGTGACGGCGATGGCCTGAGCGACAGCGAAGAGTGCCCAAGCTGGCCAAACTGTGCGGATGTGGATGGCGATACCATTCCTGATTATCAGGACCCGAACCACAACGATGGCCCATTGGGCGACGTTGACGGCGATGGCACCCCCAATGGTCTGGACCCGGACGATGACAACGACGGTATTCCGGATTCGGTGGAGAACCCACCCCATGGTGCCGGCACGCCTGACCGTGATTCCGACGGTGATGGCACCCCGGATTATCAGGATACCGACAGCGATAATGATGGCATCAGCGATGCGGACGAAGCGGGCAGTGACCCGGAACATCCCCAGGACAGCGACGGTGATGGCATCCCGGATTACGTGGATACCGCAGGTGGTGCCAACGGCGGTGACAGCGATGGTGATGGTGTGAGCGACAGCGAAGAATGCAGCGCCTGGCCAAACTGTGCCGACAGCGACAACGACGGCATTCCGGATTACCTCGACAACGAAGATGGCCGTCTGGGTAAAATCCGCGCCGGCGTGCACGGCATGGGTGCGGTTTCTTACCCCATGATGCTGCTGTTAATGCTGGTCAGCCTGCTGCGCCGTGGTTCACTGGCGGCCCTGCTGCTGGCCCTGAGCATGTCCGCCAAAGCGTCTTTTTATGACGAGATGGATTTGTACGTGGGCTTTGGTGCGGGGCAAACCCGCCTTGAGCCGGAAACCGGCAGCAGCGGATATGAAATCGCTGAATCCCAGGACCAGGGTTTTAAATTTCAGGGGGGCTGGGATTTAAACCGCATCTGGTCGGTGGAGGCTTTCTGGGCGGATTTAGGCAGCGTGGATGTGGCCCCGGGTGGCACCCTGGCTTACAAGGTTACCGGCGGTGGTGTGGTTTATAACCACTGGCTGCGGGGCTTTAACCGTATGGAAGGCAGCCTTGCCCTGTTTGCCCGTGTGGGCGGTGCGAAAATTGTGAACGAAGCCCACGATGTGAATTACGAGCAGGTTTCCGTTGCGCAAATTTATGGCGGCGGTGGTGTGGAGTATTATTTTCCGCAAAAATTCAGCGTGCGTTTTGAATATGAGTCCTTTGATAAAGATGCCGATATGATCAGCTTAAACTTTATCAAACGTTTTGGTTTCACTTCCCCCAAACGCAAACGTTACCTTGCAGAGCAAGCGGCAAAAGCAGAAGCGGAACGTTTAGCAGCGCTGGAAGCCATTCAGAATTTACCGCCCACCGCAGCGGGTGACAGTGATAACGACGGCATAACCGACGATGTGGATGAATGCCCAAAAACTTTCCCCGGTTTAAACGTGCAGACAAACGGATGCGCAAAATTCGAAGGCACTATGCCGACCATTCAGTTTGTTTCCGGTGGCAGTGTGATGCTGCACTCTGGGTTACAAGCCCTCGATCAGGTGGCGGATAATTTAGAAAAATACCCGCGCCTGAAACTGGAAATTACCGCCCATACCGATGACATAGGTTCGGATGAAGCGAATATGCAGCTTGCCCAGGACCGTGCCGACGTGGTGCGCCGTTATTTGTTGGATAAAGGTGTGGATGCTGCACGTATCAATGCCAGCAGCATGGGTGAGCGCCAGCCGGTGGCCAGCAATCAAACCGAAGAAGGCCGCAGTAAAAACCGCCGCGTGGAATTTACCGTATTGGATTTCTGATCAGACTAAGTTTGTGAATTTAAGAAGCCCAGAATAAAACAATATTTATTCCGGGCTTTTTGTTTTGTGCTGTTTTATCTCGGCGCTGATTCAGAACACTTAATGCGAACTTGCTGCGCCGGTTTTTTAAAGCGCCATAGCCCGTAGTCAGCATGGATGCTGACAAAGCGCCGGCGAAGCAGGGCATGGATGCCCCATGGCGCGTGGGCGTAATGGCGTGCCTAAAAAATCGGAAACAAGCAGCAGTGTGAGCGAAGGATGGGTCTGGGAAGTCCCTTCCCAGAAAAGAAAAAGCCGGGATTTAAAAGTCGTTTAATTGAATATCACTGCAAGAAATGGCTTCTAAAGGGGTTTTGTATAGCGTGACAACTGAACTTGGGGTGTTCTGGATTTACGCCATGGAAAATCTGTATAAAAAAGCCCGGAATACATTTCTGTTTATTCCGGGCTTCTGTTTTTTCGGAGATAGTTGTTATTTTTGTTGGGTATTAATGCTCAAACTGATTTAAATGACGCAGTAAATCCGCTTCCGGCATTTCACCTAAAATCCGCGCTTCGCTGATTTCATTACCATCGAAGCCGAAGAATAAAATGGCCGGCGGGCCAAAAATACCGCGTTCCGCTAAAAAGCTTTTGTGGAATTCATCAAACGCGGTGATATCCAGTTTAATGGCTTTAAAGTGTTGCAGCTCAGCCACCACCGCAGGGCTTTTGAAGGTGGTATCCGCCATGATTTTGCACTCAATGCACCAGTCGGCATACACATCCACCATGGCAATTTTGCCTTCGGCTTTGGCATCGGCCAGGGCCTGATTAAATACGGCCTGTTCGCTGATGGTGATAAAAGCAGAGTTTGGCTGAGCATTGTTTTCAGTGACACTGGTGCTTGCCACCTGCACCGGGCTTTGCACAACCTGCGGTGCAAAATTCAGCGCCAGCAGAATGGCCGTTAAAACAAGCAGCAGGCCAAAGCCTTTGACAATGCGTTGCCGTGTTGTTGCCGCGGCTTCAAATGCACCCAGCACACTGGCGTAAGTCACCAGCAGAATAATCCACAGGGCGAGATAAATTTGCGCATTGATAAAACGCCCCAGTAACCAGATGGCGATGGCAAGCAGTAATACACCGAAGAAATATTTTACCTGGTCCATCCAGTCGCCGGCCTTGGGTAATAATTTTGCGCCCGTGGTGCCGATGGCAATTAACGGCAGGCCCATGCCTAAACCTAAGGCAAATAAACTGAAACCACCCAGCAGTGCATCGCCTGTGGTGCTGATGTAAACCAGTGCGCCGGCTAATGGCGCGGAAACGCAGGGGCTGACCACCACGGCTGATAATGCGCCCATGATAAATACGCTGATGAATTTACCGCCCTGTTGTTGCTGGTTAAGGCGATCAAGCGGCTCCTGAATAAAACGCGGTAAACGTAATTCATAAAAACCAAACATGGACAGGGCCAGTAATACAAATAAACCGGCAAAAACCGATAAAACCCAGGGGTTTTGCATATAAATCTGTAAATTAAAACGTGCCCCAAGCAGGCCCACCACTGTGCCGGCAATGGCAAAGGTGCTGGCCATGCCCAGTACATAACTGCTCGACAGCATAAAACCACGGCGCGCGGTTAACTGGTTTTGTCCGGCAATAATGCTGGATAAAATCGGCACCATAGGTAATACGCAGGGGGTGAAGGTTAAACCTATGCCGAGAATTAAAAAGGTCAGCATAATTACCAGTGGGCCGGATTCATTTAAAAATGCGGTAATGCCTTTGGCGTTATCTAAATTGCTGCCCGCAGAAGCTGTATTGTTATTCGCAGCTTGTGTCTTATTTGTGGCCTGATACGCGCCGAATTCAATTTGCGCGGTTTGTGGCGGGTAACATAAACCTACGGATTTCTGGCAACCCTGGTATTTCAGTGTGAGGCTGTTGCTGCCGGCTGCCAGTTTGCTTTTATCAATCACAGTGGTGGCGGTTTCAAAAAATACCGCCACATTGCCAAAGCCCGGATCGTCTAAAACCACGGCTTCTTCGATGAATTTAAAATCCGTGAATTCGGATTTATCCGCATAACGCAGGTGCAATTTATCGCGGTATAAATACACGGTATCGGCTAATTGCCAGTGCAGAATTACTTCGCCCGGGGTGTCTTCAAGGTTGAATTTTATCGCCTCTTCCACGGGTAATACGGCGGCGCTGCCAGCAAATAAATCGGCCCTGGCCAGGTTCGGCAATAACAGTGTGGCTGCCAGACAATAAGCCAGTAACCTGTGTGTGAGTTTAAACATGCGGATATCCTTTAATTTCGCCCATTTTCAGCGCAGGCAGCTTAACGGGTCGGGCCATGTAACGCAGGCGACTAAGGTAGAGTATGGCTATTACCAAAGTCCAGTCTCAGGCTGACTCTGGCACTTTTTAACATGAATGGTTCAGGGGAGATGTGATCTGTGCCATGGACACCAAAAAGCTCTGGATGAATTAAAACTTCATTCAGGGCTTTTTTGTTTATGCCGGTTTTTCACAGCGTTAACTCAGAACACTTCATGCGAACTTGCTGCGCCGGTTTTTTAAAGTGACATAGCCCGCAGCTGGCATGGATGCCAGCAAAGCGCCGGCGAAGCTAGGCAGGATGCCGAATGGCGCGTGGGCGTAATGGCGCGCCTAAAAAATCGGGAACAAGCAGCAGTGTGAGCGAAGGAAGGGCCTGGGAAGTCCCTTCCCAGAAAAGAAAAAACGGGTTTTAAAAGTCGTTTAATTCTGAAACATCAAAGCAGAACTGCCTATCGTGGGGGTCTTGCCCCCATACCCCCGCTTTGAACGCAATCGGGCGTTTGTCCTCACTCCAACAAAAAACATTCGCCCCCGCGCTATGGGGCATCCTGCCCTGGGCTCCCTCGCTTCGCCAGCATCCCTGCTGGCTCGGGCGTGTTTTTTGTTTACGTTTCGGCGCCCTAGAGCGTTCATTGTGTGCCCATCACAAACGGCGGTTACATCTGCTCAAGCCAAAAAACAGGGCCTCAAATGAGGCCCTGTTTGTTAGGTGAAAAATTGTGGGGCAGCAGTACCGCATGGGCGGGCTTTTTTCGCATGCTGTTTTGTATCAGCTGCGGCGATCCACGGCGATATCCGCCAGTGCGCTGAGGGCGCTTTTCGCCGGGCTGTCGGGCAGGTTCTGCAGGCAGGCTTTAGCCGCATCACGCTCGGCCAGGGCTTTTTGCAGGGTGTAATCCAGCGCGCCACAGTCCTGCACGATTTTGCAGATTTGCTCGAGGTGTTCCACACCGCCTTTGCGGATGGCCTGGCGGATTAACTGGGCATCGTCGCTGCTGGCGTTGGCCATGGCATAAATCAGCGGCAGGGTAGGTTTGCCTTCGGCAAGGTCGTCACCCACGTTTTTACCCAGTTCTGCGGTTGAACCCTGGTAATCGAGAATGTCGTCAATCAGCTGGAATGCCATGCCCAGGTGGTGGCCGTAACGGCGCAGGGCATCTTCATCAGCGGCACTGGCCTGTGATAATACGGCGGCGCTGTGGGAGCTGGCTTCAAACAGCATGGCGGTTTTGCCCTTGATCACATCCATATATTTGGCTTCGGAGGTGTCGGGGTTTTTCACGTTCATCAGTTGCAGCACTTCGCCTTCGGCAATCACGCAGGTGGCGTTGGAGAGAATCTCCATGACTTTCAGGTCACGCAGGCTGACCATCATCTGGAAGGCACGGGAATACAGGAAGTCACCCACCAGTACGCTGGGGGCATTGCCCCATTTGGCGTTGGCGGTGGGGCGGCCACGGCGCAGGTCGGAGGTATCGACCACGTCATCGTGCAGCAGGGTGGCGGTATGCAGAAATTCAATTACCCCGGCGAGCAGGGCTTTGTCATCACCTGCCTTATTCAGGGCGCGGGCGCACAGCAGAACCAGCAGGGGACGCATGCGTTTACCGCCGCTTTCAATGATGTAATGGCCGATTTTTTCGACCATAGGCACGTCACTGTGCAGTTGTTCCAGGATAAGTGCGTTGACGCGGGCAAAGTCCTCGGCGACAACTTCGTAGATTTCTTTAACTTGCATAGCGGCCACATTGATCAATGAGGCGCTTATGCTAGGGCCTAAGCGGGTGCAAGGCAACCGCCGCCACGGCCGCGCCCTGATATAATCTGGCCTTCAGGGCAATTAAAGCGGCTGCGCAGTTGCCTCGTGGCGGGCAATAGAGTATTATCGCGCGCCCAACTTGCAGGAAACCTCCCCACAATAGGGTTGTCAGGGACATCCCCTTGAAGTGTGGTCAAGCAGGCCCGGCGAGCAACAAGCGTTACTGGAGATAAGATATGTACGCTGTAATCGTGACTGGCGGTAAACAATACCGTGTAGAAGAGGGTCAGACCCTTAAAGTTGAAAAAATCGA
Organism: Oceanospirillaceae bacterium; assembly: GCA_024234265.1. Lineage (GTDB taxonomy): Bacteria > Pseudomonadota > Gammaproteobacteria > Pseudomonadales > Oceanobacteraceae > JACKOM01. Next base: position 149,414 of record JACKOM010000003.1, on the reverse strand, counting down.
AGTTGCTACCGGTGAATCCGTAGCAATCGAAAAAGTACTGCTGATCGGCAATGGCGATGACGTGAAAATCGGCGCGCCTGTAGTTGCCGGTGCTAAAGTGACTGCAGAAGTTGTTGCCCACGGTCGTCACAAGAAAGTGCGCATCATCAAGTTCCGTCGTCGTAAGCACCACATGAAGCAAATGGGTCACCGTCAGTGGTTCACTGAAATCAAAATCACTGGCATTAACGGTTAATCGGGTAGGAGAGTAAAAAATGGCACACAAAAAGGCCGGTGGTAGTACCCGTAACGGACGTGATTCCCACTCGAAACGCCTGGGCGTAAAAGCCTTCGGTGGTCAGTTGGTTTCCGCTGGTTCTATCATCATTCGTCAGCGCGGCACTCCTGTTAAAGCAGGTCTGAACGCTGGTATGGGTAAAGATCACACCATTTTCGCGAAAGTTGACGGTTACGTTAAATTCGAGCGTAAAGGTGCTGATTCCCACAAACAAGTTAGCATTGTGCCTGTAGCGGCCAACTAAGTTTGTTTTAGGTAGTACCTGAAAAAGCTCTGCCGCTGGCAGGGCTTTTTTTGTTTAACGCGGAGGAAACCATGAAGTTTGTTGATGAAGCCAGTATTAGTGTTGAAGCCGGAAAAGGCGGCAACGGCTGCATGAGTTTTCGTCGTGAAAAATATATCCCCATGGGTGGCCCGGATGGTGGCGACGGTGGTGACGGTGGCTCAGTGTATTTGCAGGCCGATTTATCCGTTAACACCCTGATCGACTACCGTTATGTGCGCCGTTACCGCGCCGAAAATGGTGAAGGTGGCCGTGGTTCCGATATGACAGGTAAAGGCGGTGCGGACATTTTTTTACGTGTTCCGGTCGGCACCACTATTATCGATGAAGATACCCAGGAAGTGCTGGGTGATTTAACCGCAGACGGTGATCAGCTGCTGGTGGCCAAGGGTGGCCGTCACGGTCTGGGTAATACCAACTTCAAAAGCTCGGTTAACCGTGCGCCCCGTCAGACCACCAATGGCCTGATGGGTGAATCCCGTAACCTCAAACTCGAATTAAAAGTGCTGGCCGATGTGGGCCTGCTCGGTTTGCCGAATGCCGGTAAGTCATCCTTTATCCGTGCTGTTTCTGCTGCCAAACCTAAAGTGGCTGATTACCCCTTCACCACCTTAATTCCGAACCTGGGTGTGGTCAGTGTGGCCAAACACCGCAGCTTCGTGGTGGCGGATATTCCCGGTTTAATTGAAGGTGCCTCTGAAGGTGCTGGCCTGGGTATTCGTTTCTTAAAACACCTGGTGCGCACCCGTTTGTTATTGCACATCGTGGATATGCACCCTTATACCGAAGGCACCCCGGCTGAACATGCCGAAGTCATCGTGAAAGAGCTGGAGAAATTCAGCCCCGAATTAACCCAGCGTGACCGCTGGCTGGTGCTCAACAAACTCGATTTAGTGCCCGAAGGCGAAGCCGATGCCATCTGTGATGCAGTGGTTGAACGCCTGCAGTGGAAAGGCCCTGTGTACCGCGTATCGGCCATTAAGAGCGAAGGCACCCAGAAGCTGTGTTACGACATCATGGCCTATCTGGAAGAAAAAACCGCCGCTATGCTGGCTGACCCGGCCCTCGCCGAAGCGGAAAATGAACACCGTAATAAAGTCGAAGAAGAAGCCCGTGAACGTATGGAAGAGCTGGCCGAGCAACGCGCTGCGCGCAGTGCTGCCCGTAAAGCCGCCAAGCAGGCCGCCAAAGATGGCGATGATTTATCCGATGATCTGGATGACGACGATTACGATGATGACGATAATGGCGACGGTCCTGAATTTATCTGGGTTAGGGAATAATCTGACGAATCATGCAAACGCGCGCAAAACTGGTTAAAGCCAAACGTTGGGTCGTAAAAATTGGCAGTGCGTTATTAACCAACGACGGTGCCGGATTAAATAAATCCGGTATCGCCCACTGGGTTGATCAGGTCGCTGCATTACGCGCCCAGGGCATTGAAGTGGTGCTGGTTTCATCCGGCTCAGTGGCCGAAGGCATGAGCCGCCTCGGCTGGAAAACCCGCCCCACCGAATTACACGAATTACAGGCCGCAGCGGCCGTAGGGCAAATGGGTTTAGTGCAGTGTTACGAAAGTAATTTCATGCGCCACAACCTGCAGACCGCCCAGGTGTTATTAACCCACGCGGATTTATCCAACCGTCAGCGTTATTTAAATGCGCGCAGCACCCTGCGTACCCTGATCAAACACGGCGTTATTCCGGTTATTAACGAAAACGATACCGTAGTAACGGATGAAATCCGCTTTGGGGATAACGACACATTAGGTGCCCTGGTGGCCAACCTGGTGGAAGCCGAAGCCTTAATTCTGCTCACCGATCAGAATGGTTTATACACAGCCGATCCGCGCAAAGATGCTAACGCCACATTAATCACCGAAGCCCGCGCCGAAGATCCACAGGTTGCCGCCGTTGCCGGTGACGGTGGTTTATTAGGCCGTGGTGGTATGGTCACCAAAGTGCGTGCGGCTCGTTTAGCGGCCCGTTCCGGTTGCGCCACTGTGATTGTCGGCGGGCGTTACGACAACGTATTAACCCGTCTGCAGGGCGGTGAAGTGCTCGGCACCCTGTTAACTTCCGATCAAACCCCCATGGCTGCGCGCAAACAATGGATTGCCGGCCACCTGCAAACCCGCGGTGAAATCACCATCGACGCCGGTGCTATTAATGCCCTGAGCAAACAGGGGAAAAGCCTGTTACCCGTGGGCGTGAAAAAAGTCGTGGGTAATTTCGGGCGTGGTGAAGTGGTTGCCCTGCTTGATGAAAGCGGGCGTTTAATTGCCAAAGGCCTGAGCAACTACAGCGCAACGGATGCCGCCAAAATTGCCGGCAAAGACAGCAAAGAAATTCCTGCCCTGTTAGGTTACGTGGCTGAACCAGAATTGATTCACCGCGATAATCTTGTTATTGCCTGATCAAAAAAACAACCACATTTGCCAGCCAAAAAACGAATGCAAAATGCAAGCGTTTTTTGGGTGTCTGTGCTGAATAAAAAACACACAAAGTTACAAAAAAAATCCGTCTGGATTGATCGTAGAAATAGCCCTAGAAGCCCCGTTATTCAAGGCGTGTAAGTTTTTGCTTACACACTTTGTAGTGGTTTGGATCCGGGCTTAGTCAGTTATTGTATTGGAAGTGTAAAACTTTGTTTTTATAATGCGCAGGCTTTTGGATGTCGAATACCTCTGCTGAAAATCGTTCAGCCTGCAATTCAGTCTCCGTTTGCCGTAATAAAAAACACATAAGACCGGCACAGTCGGCGTAAGAATCCCCTGAAAAGTTTGTATGTTTTTTGATCTCTTTTTGTGCTGTTAATGAAATAGTTGGGAAGCCGAGTGAACCCTGCACGTAGTTCGATGCAAATCATGCTGGATGTTGTGCACGCCTTGTTTATGCGTGAACTGCGTACCCGTTTTGGCGCTAACCGTCTGGGTTACTTCTGGGCGATTGCTGAGCCTGCCCTTCAGGCCGGAATAATGGTTGTTGTCTTCAGCGCTATGGGGCGGCATTCATTATCCGGGGTGCCAGTCGCATTGTTTATGCTAACCGGCATCATGCCATATAAGTTATTTTCTAAATTATTAACCCATTTGGGGGCAGCCGTGAAGGCTAACCGAGGTTTGATAAGTTACCGCCAGGTGACCCCAATCGACCCCATTGTTACTCGTCTGATTATTGAGTTCACAACTGTCATTATTATTTATGTATTGCTGCTTGCAGTTATGGGGTGGCTAGGGTTATCCGTCATTCCGGATAACTTCCTGAAATTGTTAATGGCAATGTTGTTATTGATGTTTGTTGCTGTCGGTCTGGGCATCATGCTTTGTGTCGCACAATTGTATTGGGAAGATACAGGCAAAATAGTATCGATTGTTACGACACCTCTGATGATTGCTTCTGGTGTTTTTTATAGTGCCACTATGATTCCGGAACAATACTGGCATTTTTTTACCTGGAACCCCATTTTTCATGCGATTGAACTGAGTCGTGATGCTTTTTTTCCATCCTATACCACTCCCGTTGGTAGCTGGTTCTACTTGGGGGCCTGTGCACTGATTTCAATGACTGTTGCCTTGATGATTTATCGGGTTAATCGGCAAAGGTTTATGGAATCATGATTCGGTTTCAGAATTTCAGCAAATTTTATCCGACACGTAATGGCAGAAGTTACATTTTCCGCGATGTGAATATCGAGCTGCCAACAGACCGTAATTTGGCCATTCTTGGTCCCAACGGAGTAGGTAAATCGACACTTATTCGGATAATGGGCGGCGCTGATATTCCATCCAGGGGAACAATTGAGAGTGATGTAAGGGTATCTTGGCCATTGGGTCTGCAAGGTGGTTTGCAGGGGAATATGACTGGTCGGGAAAACGTGCGTTTTGTCGCACGTATACACGGTTATAAGGATACCCGGGTCATCGAACAACAGGTGGCAGATTTTGCCGAGATCGGCGTCTATTTTGATGAGCCTGTGCGTACCTATTCTAATGGTATGCGCGCCCGCGTGACCTTTGGCCTCACGATGGCATTTGATTTTAATTTCGACGTGCTGCTGATCGATGAGTTGACCGCGGTAGGCGATGCAACCTTCAAAAACAAAAGCCAGGCATTGCTACTAGAAAAATACGAACGTACAAAAGTGATTATGGTAAACCATTCTGTTGAGCAGTTAAAAAAGTTCTGCGATGGCGGCGTGGTTATTAAAAATAAAACCCTTGAATACTACGACGATCTGGAAGAAGCAATCCGGAATTATCAGGAAACCTATGTCCGAAATCGCTGAAGAAAAAAAAGCAGGGCCAAAACCCATGCCTAATAATGAACAGGAAAACTCTGCTGCTCAGGCAAAAGCGTCGGGTAGTTCAGCCTCGCGTAAATTAAATAAATTACGCCGTGATCCGGTTGCCTTCCTTGTTGATTCAAAAGCCTACAACATTACCCAGCAGAAAGTTTCGGGTACATTAGCTGTTCTTGGTTCTTTTGCCTTGGTGGTATTGATTTCACTGGTGTTGATTATTTATTTCGGCATCGTTGCCACGCCTCGTTATGCAAGTGAGGCTCAGTTCGTAGTAAAAGAAGCTGGCAGTAATGATGTGTCTCTGGCGGGCCTCGCCTCACTGGGTTCAATCAGCGTTAGTATGCGTGATGCGCTGATTATTAAGGCATATATTGAGTCCCGCGATATGGCTGTTGCTCTGGATAATGCAATTGGGCTTAAAAAGCATTTTCAGAACCCGGATGTAGATATGTTTAGTCGTCTCTCACTGGATGCGACAACAGAAGAGTATGTCGAGTATTACATCGACCATGTTCAGGTTATTCACGATGAAATGTCCGACATCGTTTATGTTGAGGTTCAAGCTTTTGATCCGGAGTATTCACTGTTGTATGCCTCAAAATTACTTGAGATTAGTGAGCAATTTATTAACAGGCTGGGCGATAAGATGGCCCGTGAACAAATGCGCTATGCCCAGGAAGAAGTTGAACGCACGCATAGTGTAATGAAGTCTCAACAAGATAAACTGCTTAATTTCCAGGATAAAAATAAGCTCTACAGCCCGGAGCAAGAAAGTAGTGCATTGTTGCAGGCCATTAATAATTTACAGGCAGAAGTTATAAAGGCAGACGCTCGCCTCAAAGAGTTGACTGCAATTATGCGTGAGGATGCACCGCAGGTTCTTGCACAGAAAAACTTGATAAATTCGTTGAATAGACAACTGAAAGAGGAAAAGGCGCGTCTCACATCGGAAAACGGTAATTCACTCAATAAAGTGAATTTGGATTATCAGGAAATTAAATTAAGTGCTGAGCTGGTTTCTGATCTTTATAAATCGTCATTGGCAGGGTTGGAGGTTGTGCGTGCGGAAGCCTACCGTAAATTAAAACACCTGCTGATCGTGCAGTATCCATCACTCGCGGAAGAGGATAAATATCCCCGTCGCTTGTACAACATATTCACCTGGTTCGCGGCGGTGCTGATGATTTATCTCATCGGGCGTCTACTGGTGGCCATCGTTAAAGAACATAGGGACTAACATGAAACTGTATAAATTTCTTCGCCAGTTGCCGCTTCATGCAGTGCTGCTGTTTGGAACAATGCAGGCGCAGGCTGTTGAATTGGCGCAGGATGCAGACGCTCAGGCAGCGCCTCCGATTCCGGATGAAAAAATTAATACTGTGTTTGGCGGCTGGTTGTTTACCGGTGGTTTCAAGGCGGCGTCATTTACAGGTATTAACCCGAATTACCGCATTGCGCAGGGTGATACTCTGGTGGTTCAGCTCTGGGGTGGACTCGATGTCCAGCAGGACGTCACCGTTGATGCTCAGGGTAATATTTTTATCCCCAAAGTAGGCCCGGTTAAAGTGTTGGGCGTTGAGAACCGTGAGCTGAATGACACCGTTCTCAAGTCCATTAAGCGCGTTTATAAATCCAACGTTGAAGCTTACGTAACCCTCGCCTCCAGTCAGAAAGTAAAAGTCTTTCTGTCGGGGCTGGTGACCAATCCGGGTCTGTACGAGGGGCAGAGTGCCGATTCCATTCTGCGCTTTATCGATCAGGCCGGTGGTATCCGCCGCGATCTCGGCAGCTACCGCAACATTGAGCTGAAGCGTGCCGGTAAAACTCAGTACAACATCGACCTTTATGCCTTTATTGAACGGGGTCAGATGCCGGACATTCAGCTGCAGGATGGCGATGTGATTTTCATTGGCCGCAAAGGCGGTGAAGTGTCTGTTGAGGGCGAAGTTGGCTTTACCGGTAAATACGAACTGAAGGGCAATACCGGTTTTCTGGCAGAGGTCGTGAATGCTGTTGTTGAAAATGAAAAGGCCACTCATGTCACCGTGGTTGAGCCAACCGGTACTGAAGTAAATGCGGTACAGTACCCGATCGACAGCATTCAGAACGTGCAGGTCCGCCCGGGTGCCTTGATCAAAGTCAGCTCTCAGTTACGTCCTAAGAGCATCAGTGTTGAATTGCTCGGTGAGCACAACTCACAGACAGAAATTGTGCTGCCATGGGGTGCCACGCTGAAAGATCTGCTGGCTCAGGTTGAATACACAGCGCTGTCGAACACCAAAGCGGTTCAGCTGTTTCGCGATTCTGTGGCTCAGCGTCAGAAAGAAATGCTGGACGCCTCACTGACATCGCTTGAGCAAAGTGTGCTGACGGCACGTTCCGCAACCAAAGACGCAGCCGAACTGCGTAAAACGGAAGCCGACATTGTGCTGCGCTGGATCGACAAAGCAAAAGACGTTCAACCGCGTGGCCAGGTGTTGCTCACCGAAGGCTTCGATCCTGCGGCGGTTATTTTGCAACAGGGCGACAAGGTTGTAATTCCGGCTAAGCGTAACCTTGTCATGATTCACGGCGAGGTCTGGTTCCCTACGGCGATCACCTGGGAAAAAGGCCGCAGTGTTGAGGAATATCTGAATCAGGCGGGTGGTGCTACCCAGGATCTGGACGACACCAATACGCTGGTGATGAAAACCAACGGAACCTTTGTTTCGGCCAATGGCGAGCTGGATGACAGCAAGCTGGTTGAGCCGGGCGACGAAATTTTTGTGCTGGCAAAACCAGATCTCAAGGCATTGCAGCTGACCAAGGACATTACTCAGGTCATTTATCAGGTTGCTGTGTCGGCGGCGGTGGTGCTGGCGCTTTAATCGCTTTGCCGGGCCAGTAAACGCTGGTCCGGGTAATTCACCAATGGGTTGATCAGGCCAATAAGAATAACAATCAGAGCTGGTGGTGTGCTGTTTCACCTGTATTCCGGCTGGGGATTTTTGGTCAGATTGACGGATTTAAACAAACAATGGGTAAGGCCTTTGCGGAGTATCAGAGGCAAATTGAACAGGGACGATCTCAGGAGAGAACTATGAACAGTGCAATCAAATCGACCAAACGCAAAGGCATTATTCTGGCAGGTGGTTCAGGTACCCGTCTGTATCCGCTGACAAAATCCGTCAGTAAGCAGTTGATGCCGGTATACGATAAACCCATGATTTATTACCCGCTGAGCACTTTGATGCTGGCCGGTATTTCTGAATTCCTGATCATCACCACACCGCAGGACAGCGCTAATTTCCGCAACCTGCTGGGTGACGGCAGCGAGTGGGGTATTTCCATTGAATACGCGGTACAGCCAAGTCCGGACGGTCTGGCTCAGGCCTTTATTATCGGTGAAGACTTCATCGGTGATGCCTCGGTTGCCCTGATTCTGGGTGACAACCTCTTCTTTGGTCAGAATATGTCCAAAGATATGCTGCAGGCCGCGGCCGGCGAGCGTGAAGGTGCCACTATTTTCGGTTACCACGTTCAGGACGCCCGCGCCTATGGTGTGGTTGAATTTGACGAGTCCGGCAAGGTGATTTCTCTGGAAGAAAAGCCAGAACAGCCGAAATCCAATTACGCCGTTCCCGGTCTGTATTTCTACGACAACCGCGTTGTGGAAATTGCCAAAAACGTGAAACCGTCACCTCGTGGCGAGCTGGAAATTACTGACGTAAATAACGCCTATCTGGCCGACGGTACACTGAATGTGCAGTTGCTGTCCCGTGGTACTGCCTGGCTCGATACCGGCACCCACGACAGTCTGCTGGATGCCAGCCACTTTATCGCCACCATCGAAAAACGTCAGGGTCTGAAGGTTTGTTGCCCAGAAGAGATCGCGTTCCGTCTGGGTCTGATCGATGCCGAACAGCTGCGTAAGTTGGCTGAACCCATGAAGAAAAACGGTTATGGCCAATACCTGTTCAGCGTTCTGTTTGAACACGCCAATGCCAGGGTGAATCCGTCGAAATTCAATCCGGCAAAATTCGGCCGTCGCGCTGAAGATCGTCTGAAAATGAACCTGATGCAGAAAGCCATTGAGCAGACTGGCCAGTTTGAAGAGGACATCGTATGAAATTGATCCGCACCCGCATTCCGGATGTTGTGGTCGTCGAGCCTCAGGTGTTTGGCGACGAGCGTGGTTTCTTCATGGAAACCTTCCGCGCCAGCATCATGGACGAGCTGACCGGCGGTAAGCCGTTCGTACAGGACAATCATTCCAAATCGGCGCAGGGCATTCTTCGTGGTCTGCACTATCAGATGCAACAAACCCAGGGCAAGCTGGTGCGTGTTGTGGCTGGTGAAGTATTCGACGTGGCCGTTGATATGCGTAAAGGCTCGCCGACTTTCGGGCAGTGGGTTGGTGAGATTCTGTCGGCAGACAACAAACGTCAACTTTGGGTGCCGGAAGGCTTTGCTCATGGTTTCTATGTGATGTCAGGCAGTGCAGAATTTGTTTACAAATGCACAGATTATTACGCGCCTGAATACGACCGTTCGCTCAAATGGAACGACCCGACCGTGGGTATTGAGTGGCCGCTGGTTGATGGAAAAGCTCCGTTGCTGTCTGCCAAAGACGAAGCGGGTAAGTCATTCGAAGAAGCCGATAAATTCGAATACTGAACAGGGACGAAAGACAAATGCGCGTATTGGTTACGGCCAAAAATGGTCAGCTCGGTTTTGAACTGCAGCACACTCTGAAACTGGCCCGTGAGTCGGGTGCCGCGTGGGCACAGAACGTTGAAGCGTTATTCTGTGATTCCTCCGAACTCAACATCACCGACGCTGTGCAGGTTAATGCCGTTGCCGGTGAGTTTAAACCTGATCTCATCATTAACGCGGCTGCCTACACGGCTGTCGATAAGGCCGAATCCGACGTGGATGCGGCGTACGCGGTTAATGAAACCGGCGTAAAAAATCTGGCGCAGGCCTGTAAAACACTCGGTGCAAAGTTACTGCATGTTTCTACCGACTTTGTGTTTGCAGCCGATAAAAATACCCCGTATCAGCCGTCGGACGCGACATCCCCGCTGGGCGTTTATGGCGCCAGCAAACTGGCCGGTGAACAGCAGGCTCAGACCATTCTCGGTGCCGATGTCAGCATCGTCCGTACGGCCTGGGTTTACAGCGTTCATGGCAATAACTTCGTTAAAACCATGATCCGCCTGATGCGCGAAAAAGAGCAGCTGGGTGTTGTCTCTGATCAGGTGGGCACGCCAACGTCGGCCCGTAACCTGGCCAATGCCCTGTGGCTGCTGGCAGAGCGCAAATTCAGTCAGCAGGACACTCAGGTTATTTATCACTGGACCGATCTGGGTACCGCCAGCTGGTACGACTTCGCCGTTGCAATTCAGGAACTTGCGGTTGCAGCCAATCTGCTCGAAAAAGCCATTCCGGTAAATCCGATCACTGCTGCCCAGTATCCGACACCCGCCAAACGCCCGGCCTACAGCGTGCTCGACACCTCCGCCCTGCGTAAAGACATAGCCGTGAACGGAGTTCACTGGCGTACCGCATTAAAGAATATGATTCAGGAACTTGCTCAATGAATGCGTTGTTAGTGACCGGCGGTGCCGGTTTTATTGGTTCGAATTTCGTTCTCTACTGGCTCGAAACCTACCCACAGGACAAGGTAATTGTACTGGACGCGCTGACCTACGCCGGTAACCGTGCGAATCTGGCCAGCGTCGAAGACAATCCGAACTTTACCTTTGTGCACGGCGATATCTGCAACACCGCACTGGTAGAGACCCTGATCAAAGAGCACAAGGTGAATAATCTGGTGCACTTTGCCGCCGAAAGCCACGTAGACCGTTCAATCACAGGCCCTGATGCCTTTATTGAAACCAATATTATTGGTACCTACAGCCTGCTGAAGGCCGCTAAAAAGCTGTGGATTGACGAGCCGAAAGCGCGCGGCGAAAGCCCGGTTGCACACCGCTTTCACCATGTCAGCACCGACGAAGTGTACGGCACGCTGAGCCCTACCGACCCGGCCTTCAGCGAAACCACTGCGTACGCGCCGAACAGCCCTTACAGCGCCAGTAAAGCCGCATCCGACCATCTGGTGCGCGCCTACCACCACACTTATGGTCTGAACGTCACCACGTCCAACTGCTCGAACAACTATGGCCCGTATCATTTTCCGGAAAAACTGATTCCGCTGGTACTGACCAACATCATGCACGACAAAGCACTGCCGATTTACGGCGATGGTCAGCAGATTCGAGACTGGTTGTACGTAACCGATCATGCCCGCGGTATCGATCTGGTAATCAAACAGGGTCGTGTGGGTGAGTGCTACAACATCGGCGGCATCAACGAATGGGCGAATATCGACATCGTTAATCTGATCTGCAAACTGATGGACGAAGCCTTTGCCGCCGAGCCCGAGCTGGCTGCTCAGTATCCAACGGCCACCAAAGCCATCGCCGGCAAAAGCGCCGAGCTGATTACCTATGTAGCCGACCGCGCCGGTCACGACCGTCGCTACGCCATCGACCCGACCAAATCCCAGCAGGAACTTGGCTACAAGCCTGCAGAAAGTTTTGAAAGTGGTATCCGTAAAACCGTCAGCTGGTATCTGCACAATCAGAACTGGTGGATGCCGCTGCTGAAGGGGGCAAAGTAATGAAAGTTATTCCGGTGGTAATGGCGGGTGGTAGCGGCACGCGACTCTGGCCGCTTAGTCGAGGGTTGTACCCGAAACAATTTTTGCCCCTGCTCGGCGAACAGACAATGTTGCAGCAGACTTGCCTGAGAGCAAGAGAGTTTACAGATGAGCCGCCAGTGCTGATTTGTAATGAAGAACACCGTTTTATCGCCTCGGAACAAATTCGCCTTGCGGGAATTGTTGGTGCGAAGCTGATACTTGAGCCAGTTGGTAAAAATACTGCGCCAGCTATTGCGCTGGCTGCACTCAGTTTGTGCGAGGCAGAAGACGCAATTATGGTTGTTCTTTCTGCAGATCACTACATTCATGATCCTAAAATTTTTGCATCCGTAGTATTGCGTGCTGCAGACAGTGCTGCAGAAGGCGGTATGGTGATTTTTGGTGTGCCGCCAACAAATCCAGAAACCGGTTATGGTTATATCCAATCAGGTGAAGGGGGTGGTAATGGTCTCTATTCCGTTGAACGCTTTGTTGAAAAACCAGATAAGAAAACAGCAGAAGCGTACCTTGCTGATGGCTCGTTTCTCTGGAACAGCGGCATGTTTGTATTTAAAGCTTCAACTTACCTGAGTGAGCTTGGGAAGTTTAATCCGGAAATACTGACTGCATGTCAGGCCGCAATGAAGTGCGCATCTCACGATCTCGACTTTATTCGCCCAGGCAAAGAAGCATTTTTGATGTGTCCGGAAGATTCTATTGACTATGCAGTTATGGAGCATACGGACGATGCCAAAGTGATTCAGCTGATGGCGGGATGGAGTGATGTGGGTTCCTGGTCCAGTCTGTGGGATGTAAGTGCAAAAGATGGTCAGGGTAATTCATCTGTTGGTGATGTTATGTTTTACGGTACAGAAAACACCTATGTACACAGTAAGGACAAACTGACGGCGGTACTCGGCCTGTCGGGTGTTGTGGTGGTAGATACAAAGGATGCGTTGCTGGTCGCGTCAAAAGATAAGGTTCAGGATATTAAGGCCATTGTTAACCAGCTTAAGGATGGTCGTCGCCATCTTACAGATACCCATCGCGAGGTATACAGGCCTTGGGGAATATACGATTCTATTGATTCTGGTGAGCGGCATCAGGTAAAGCGTATCACCGTCAAGCCTCAGGCAAAGCTGTCAGTGCAAATGCATCACCATAGGGCGGAACATTGGATTGTCGTAAAAGGAACAGCCAAGGTAACGATTAATGATATCACGCGTTTGGTTGCTGAGAATGAATCCGTATATATCCCTGTGGGTGCCATTCATGCGCTCGAAAATCCGGGAAAAATCCCTCTCGAGTTGATTGAGGTTCAGTCTGGCGCGTACCTGGGAGAGGATGACATTGTGCGCTTTGAGGACCGCTACGGGAGGGCGTAATAGGATGGGTATTAATAAAATAGTTAGCAAGGCCCGGGAAATCAGCGGGTCTATTGTCAAATCTTCCAATGTTTCTGGCGGTACTATAGTGGATACGAAGAATCCGGCAAAAGGGCACATCGATAAATTTGAGGCGGGATATGCTGTGGGCTGGGCACATGATCCAGAAGCTCCTGCCGGTGATACCTGGGTGTCTATTGACGTAAACGGCAGACTTTATGGTCGTGCGAAAGCCAATGAATTCAGGCGTGATCTGTTGGATGCAGGTATCTCTGATGGTTACAGCGGATTCCGCATTCCGCTTGAAGAATCTTTGAAAGATAAAATTGGTCAGAATGTGAAGCTCTACGTTAACAAGCGCTTCGCGAAAAATTTTGAGATTACGCTGACTGAGCCGGATGGAAAGTTCTGGGCCGGTGTAGAAAAGATTGAAAATTGCCATGTCGTTGGAACCCTGATTTCAGAAAAGTTTGAAGGCACCAAAAATATTGTAATTCTGGAGGAGGGTAATGAGATTGCATCTCTGGATATCCATCTTCAGAAGGGAACGAATCATGTTGCTATTCCTTTGCCTATCAAACTTTTTGACGATGGTTATCACCTTATTTCCATTGGTGTGCGGGATTATCCGTTCAGTCTTTGGACTGACAGCAGGAAGTTCTCGGGAATTCTTACCCCATGGCAATACCTGAAAAGCTCTTACAAAGAGCCAGGCTTTATCGGATTTTCTAATCAGTCGAAACACAGATATGAATCGCTTAGACTGCAGATGGAAGCGGTATCTTTAGGCAAGATTCCAGGCGTTGTGGCGGGTGATATTCTTGCCGCTCATGATGCGGTAGTCAAAGGCTGGGAGGGTAGAAGAGACTTTCCGCCTTTAACGCTTCCGTACTATGAGAAGCCAGATGTCAGTATCATTATTCCTGCTTATAACAAACTGGAACTGACGTATCATTCAATAGCCTCAATAATACTGTCCTTCAATAAGGCCAGTTATGAAGTCATTGTTGCTGATGATTGTTCCAGTGATCTTACTGCGAATATTGCAGATATTGTTAAAAATGTAATTCACGTGCGAAATCCAGAGAATTTACGATTTCTGCGCAGTTGCAATAATGCTGCCCGCGTTGCTAAAGGTAAGTATCTCGTATTTCTCAACAATGACACGGAGACTACAAGTTGCTGGCTGGACGAACTTGTTGCTCCATTCAGTGATGCTGTTGTTGGTCTGACAGGTTCTAAATTGTTGAATCTGGATGGCAGTCTTCAAGAGGCTGGCGGCATTATCTGGGGCTCTGGTCAGCCATGGAATGTCGGAAATGGTGCCAATCCGTTAGCGCCAGAATTTAACTATACCCGTCAGGCAGATTATCTGACTGGGGCCTCTATGTGCATCAGGACTGATGTATGGAACGAAATTGGTGGGTTTAGTCCAGAATACGCACCGTGTTATTACGAAGATACAGACATTGCGTTTAAGGTCAGAGCTGCAGGGTATAAAACGCTGTACTGTCCTATGTCGTCGGTTGTGCATTTTGAGGGGCAGAGTCACGGTAAAGACGTGACAAAGGGCCTCAAGCAATATCAGGTTGTCAATGAATCTAAATTCCGTGCTAAGTGGTTCAAGGAATACAAACACAATGGCGATGAAGGGGTTGATCTACTGCTGCAGAAGGACCGCGGCATAGACTATCGCGTGCTTGTTATCGACTATGCGACTCCGGATGCCAGTGCGGATGCTGGTAGCTATGCGGCTGTCGAGGAGATCAAGCTGCTGCAGAAGTTGGGTATGAAGGTAACCTTCGTGCCTGAGAATATGGCTCATATGGGGAAGTTTACCCGCACTTTGCAGCGAATGGGGGTTGAAGCGCTGTATGCGCCTTTCTACAGTTCTGTTTTTGATGTTGTTGAAAAACGCATTGCCGAGTTTGATGCCATTTATATTACGCGCTATTCGGTAGCTGAGAAATATATCGACGCTATTCGCGCCAGAACCTCTGCAAAGATAGTGTTCAATAATGCCGACCTGCATTTTCTGCGTGAGCTACGTGCAGCAACATCAACAGGCGAATACAGCATCGAGCAAGCCGTTAAGACTAGAGCGCGTGAACTGGACGTGATGCGTAAGGTAGATGCCGTTCTCAGTTACAATGAAACAGAGCACGCAGTGATAATGTCTCATAATCTGCGTGGCGATAACATTTTTCGTTGCCCTTGGGTGTTGACGAAAAAACCAGAAGGTAAGCCCTTTATAGAGCGCCAAGGTATTGCGTTTTTGGGTGGCTTTCGTCATCACCCGAACGTTGAGGCGGTCAAATTTTTTGTCAAAGAGGTAATGCCTGATCTGATTAAAAAAGTGCCTGATATTCGCTTTTACATTTACGGCAGTAATCCGACCGACGAAATCGAAGCGCTGGCAAGCGAACATGTCGTGGTAAAAGGCTTTGTAGAAAATCTGGATGATGTTTTCTTTAATCACAAACTGATTGTTGCTCCACTTTTATCAGGTGCAGGTATTAAGGGTAAGGTTCTGGAGGCTATGTCGTACGGGGCTCCACAGGTGCTTACTAAAGTGGCCGCAGAAGCGACAGGTCTTAGTCATAAGATTTCTGCCTGGATTCAGGACGATCCTAAACTGATGGCGGAAGGCGTGGTAAGTCTGCTTAATGATGAGACTATGTGGAAAAAGTTTTCCGAAAACTCACGTATTTTAGTGGAAGAGATGTACAGTGAGTCTAAGGGTGTAGAAATGATGCGTGATGTTTTTGAATTTATTGGTTTGTACACTGGCTAAAGTATGGAAGTTAATCATTCTTTCATTCGGCACGAGCGGAAAGGAAACAGCGGTTTGACAATTGCTTTTTCCCCGTTGGGTATGTCAGCCGGTAAGTTTGCGTTTTCAAAGGCACTGAAGCTGCTGGATGGATGCTTTGATGTTAAAAACTGTGCCAATGCCAGATTGGAAGCAGAGTCTGTTTATTCACCAAGTATCAGTGTTGCCACAGCGAACAAGCTCCGTGAATGTTTCATCAGAAAGTCCGTAAAGCTGGAATTGTTTGAGTCGTTTGACTTTCCAGTGGACGGGAGGGAACTGTCTGCAATCTATTCTGTGTTCGCTAGAATTGATACGGGTGATATTGGAGATCGGTTTATGGAGGACGGACTCCTGAGAATGTCAAGGGCAGCTCTTCTTAAGCGGAAATTTGAGAGGTCCGGTGAAGGTATGGAGCACCTTCTGATGAGTTTGGATGAGTCATTTTCAGAAAGGTATTTACGTAGTACTAAACCGGTACCAGATAAGGTGCATTGACCATGGATTTTTGGTGACGATAAGGTGCTCTCTTGGATGGAATGGTTAAGAGAGCTCCTTTGTTATTTTTGTTTGTCTAGCTCATTGTTCGAATATTTATTTTGGATGGAATTTTAATGAGAAGTATTATTTATCACTATCACTTATTTAAGAATGCCGGCACCTCTTTCGATGATACCTTGATATCAAATTTCCCTGATTCTTTGTGGGTTACAAAGGAGTTTCCATCTGATAAGAGTGAGAATTATTCCCAGCAAGTTGATTGGGTGAATGAAATGAAAGATGCGGTTTGTTTTTCTTCTCACTCAGCTAATTTTCCTGTTGTGAGTATTTCAGGTGTTGACGTACTTCCTGTGATCTTTATGCGTCATCCCATCGATCGTATTGTTTCTGCATATTCTTTTGAACAAAAACAGGGTGGTGAAAGCTTTGGTTCTACCCTGGCAAGAAATACGGATCTCAAAGGCTACATTGAAGTTCGGTGGGCGATAAAGAACGATCGTCAGTGTAAAAACTTTCATGTAGATAAGTTTTCAAAAATGTTCCCGCGCAGTGAGGGTAGTGAAATTGTCCGAGCAAAAAGAGCGGTCGATTCCTTGCCATTTGTCGGGGATGTTGGATTCTATTCGGAATCCTTAGATAGATTGAGTGTGCTGCTTAACGATCGTGGTTTTTCGGGTATAGAATTGCGAAATGTTGAAAAGAACGTTTCTAGAGCCTCGAAAAGTATAGAAGAAAAAATGGATGATCTGCGTAAGGTTGTTGGCGACGAATTTTATTTGAAGTTGGTAGAAGAAAACTCACTGGATCTCGAATTGTATGAGTACATGCAAAAGCGTTGTGGCTATATTTCCTGAGTGTGAGGTTTCAAAATTTGGTTCTGGTTGTCAGTTCTATGGGTTGATTTTCAGGTGTTTTGATGCTTGATGTTAGTGAAGTGGATGCTATTAGGGATGCAGCGAGGGCATTGAAGGATGCGGATTCGCGGCTTTCGTATAGGTTGTTTCGATTGGCTTTTTTGTGTAGGCCAGGTGGGCCATATATTGCTTCAAATTATAAAGAGCTAAAGCAAAGCTTGGGTATTAAGAGTTTTGTAGTGATCGGAAACTGCCAAGCAGAAATTATTGCTTCTCTCTTGCGTGAAAAGAATCCGACAATTGAGATTGACCTTGTGGTTGTGGCTCATCTCTATAAGCATGCTTCAGATGATATCTATAAACGGCTGGATTTGGTTGACTATATCGTAACGCAAAATATTAGTGATGCTTTTTCTGGAATATCAACTTCCCTTCTTGAGTCAAAATATAAAGATAAGTTGATCAAGATCCCCAATGTATTCTTCTCGGACTATCATCCTGATTGGACCTATTTACCTACGGTGGGTGGTGTTCGCTGTCAATCTCCAATTGGTGACTATCACTGCAGAACTCTAGTAACATCTTTTTTGGAAGGTCTCTCTGTTGATGATGCTATTTGTCGTATGTATTCACCGGATTATGCAGTCTCCACCTATGCGAATGCGGCTCAGAATTCGATTGAAGAGTTGATTGAGAGAGAGCGGCATTTGGATGTAGTAGTGTCGGATATCGTCTGGTCAGACTATCTGAGGGGAGTTTGCCGCTTTCACACTTTCAATCATCCATCCAGGTCGCTCCTGAACGAACTTGTTGGGAGGATTTTGGATTTTGCTGGTTTACCAAATATTGAGCCAGATACTCAAGGTGAGAATCTCGACAAAGTAGTGTTTGGTGTGAGTAAAAATGTCATCGGTATGACGGATGGTGCTTTACTTGTTAATGGTGCTGAGGTTGATATTAGGGATTTTTCTGAGCGCTCATACGCGACCTATTGGCGTAACCCGCTTCATTTGGATGCGTATCGGAAGAGGCATTGGAAGTGAAATAAGACTTTATTAATCAGTATGTCGTTTTTTGAATTCGTCGCCTAATTAAATGCGGCGATTGAGTTTATTCTGGCAATGTAGTCGACTGATGTTTTAGTGTAAAGGATTTTGGTGGTCTCTGGGTAGAATCAGGCTGCTATTGGTTGGCGGAAATAAATATGGGTGCGACTGTAAGCTACATTAAAGGTAAGTCCGGCTGGTTGTTTCTCGACAATGACCGTAACGGGGTTATCGACGAAATTTCCGGCAAGCACGCCGGCAGCGAGGCGCTGGCAGCCAGCTGGTGTGCGCTGTTTGCTGCCCGTAATCTTGAGGCTCGCAGCCGCAATGTCAGCCTGACCACCTTTATTGTGCCCAACAAACACTGCGCGTTGGCTCGTTACCTGCCAGATTCGGTAACTGTTTCTGAAAACAGGCTGGCTGCCAGGATACAGGCCAATGCCCCGGCGTCGGTTGTGTACGGTGTTGATCTGCTCGGATCAGACGCCTGCTTTCATAAAAATGATACACACTGGACCGACTATGGTGCGTATCTGGCGTTCGGCGCCATTATGCAGGCGTTCGGCATCACGCCGGCTGCGGGTATCGGGCAAGAGGCCTTTATTCGTAAGCGCCACGTGGGTGATCTGACCCACAGCGCGGGCACTGAAGACGTGCTGGCACTGGCTGATGAATGGCGGGTTGCTCATGAGTATGACAACGGCATTATTCATGTGGGGCGCATCCGGATTCACACCCGCCACGACCGCGCCAAGACAGGTCGGTCGTTAGTGATCTTTGGTGGTTCGTCCAGCGAACAGATCATCAGCTTCTTCGCCCATGAGTTCGACTCGGTGTTCCATTTCTGGACTCAGGCCATTGACTGGGACGTGGTACAGCAACTGGGTTGTACCCATGTGTTGTCGCTGCCGAGGGAGCGTTTCATGGTCGAGATGGCCAGCGACGATATGACCTGGGAATACCGCCAGCGGAATGCCCTCAAATTTTTGAGTGGCACGGGTTACAAAAAGGAAAATGTCACCGGATTTTCCCCGTATTTTGGTCAGATGAGTTACCTCTCTGCCATTCAGTCGCTGGCTGTTTCGTTGGTCAGTCTGCATGCGGCAGGGAACAATGTCGGTGAGTTTTTACTGCATATCTTTGCGATGCGAAACAATACCGCAATTCGAGACTTACTGAATTGCATGGTGGCGATGGCGGCCGACGCGGCCTTGATTGAGCGGGTCAGGGTGTATCTGCTGGCCGAAGAGTTTGCTCAGCTGTCAGAGGCGGGGAAGCGCTCGTTTAACGCGAAAACCGGCAATGTGGCACTGAGTTCGCTTGATGCCAATGCGTTGCGGGATTCAGCGATTGCGCTCGAAGATAAAGATCTTATGAAGGCAGAGTACCTGATGTCTCTGGCGGCTGCCTGTCGGCCGACCGGTCCGGTGATCGCAAGCAAATTAGAATTTTACAGGCAAGAAATTGCACGGAAGGAAATTTAATATGA
This sequence comes from Oceanospirillaceae bacterium, assembly GCA_024234265.1. Classification (GTDB taxonomy): domain Bacteria; phylum Pseudomonadota; class Gammaproteobacteria; order Pseudomonadales; family Oceanobacteraceae; genus JACKOM01. The sequence continues at coordinate 129,780 of JACKOM010000003.1, read as the reverse complement.
AAGCCATTATTCCTGTTGCGGGTCTCGGAACCCGCATGTTGCCGGCTACCAAGGCAATTCCCAAAGAGATGTTGCCGATTGTCGACAAGCCACTGATTCAGTATGTGGTGAACGAGGCGGTTGCCGCCAGCGTAAAAGAAATTGTACTGGTCACGCATTCCAGTAAAAACAGCATCGAAAACCATTTCGACACCAGTTTTGAACTGGAAGCGACACTGGAAAAGCGCGTTAAGCGTCAGTTGCTGGAAGAAGTGCAGGCTATTTGCCCGAAAGATGTCACCATTATGCATGTGCGTCAGGGACAGGCGAAAGGTCTGGGGCATGCGGTCAGTTGCGCCCGCCCTTTGGTGGGTGATAGTCCGTTTGTTGTGATTCTGCCGGATGTGATTCTCGACGACGCGGCGTCGGATCTGAGCAAAGACAATCTGGCCGATATGATCAACCGCTACCGCGCCACTGGCCGCAGCCAGATCATGGTCGAAGAAGTTCCATACAGTCAGGTGAATAAGTACGGCATTGTTGATTGTCAGGGGGCAGACATCAAACCGGGTGAGTCCGTGACTATGGTCGGTATGGTCGAAAAACCTAAGCCAGAAGAGGCACCTTCCAATCTGGCGGTGGTTGGCCGCTACGTTTTATCGGCCGCTATCTGGGATATTCTGGCCCGTACCCCGCCGGGCGCTGGCGATGAAATTCAGCTGACCGATGCCATTGCAGAATTAATGAAAAGCGAAAAAGTGGAAGCCTATTCCATGCTGGGTAAAAGCCACGACTGCGGCAGTAAGCAGGGGTATATGCTCGCTAATCTGGAATACGGTCTTCGTCATCCGGAAGTCTCTGTGGTCATTGAGTCCTTTCTTAAAAATTATGCAGCCTCTTTGGAGAAGACCATCGCGTGAGAGCGGATTTTCTTAAAAGATGCTTGTAGCGGGCCGGTTTTGGCCCGTTCCTATATTGAGTTGTACCAGTTTGACGGGCTCCTTTCCGTGAGAGAAAGTGATTTAGACAGAGGCGTGTGTGAGCTAAAAACGTTAGTCGGAAGAGTTCAAGATCGATTTTGTTAAGGAAGTTTTTTTACAGGAGTTGCTGAACGCTGGATATCCTAATCGGCGATTCAATTTCCTTAATGTTAGCCAGTGGCTTGGCAGGCTGTATGTCTGGGCAGGCATTCAGAAGATCGCAGAATATGAGGCTGCGGCTGTAAAAACACAGAAGCAGATAGATCCGCTGAAGGTGGCTCTGGTCGAGCAGTATACGGAATACGTCCGTCGGGCAAGTGTCTGAGTGAATAGAAGTTTCGATTGATGAAATATTGATCAGTTTGGACAGGTAGTTTCACCATTCTTGATGAGGACCTGCGCTGAGATATCCGACTCTCTGTGTTAGAATCGGCTGCGGTTCATACGCTGTTTGGTGTGTGGGGTGTTTGCTGTAAGAACAGGGAGTATGTATGACCATTCTGGTTACTGGCGGCGCAGGCTATATTGGAAGCCACTTTGTCTGTCTCGCTCTGTCCAAGGGCATGAAGCTTGTCATTCTGGATAATTTTGATAACAGTTCTGCTCAGGTACTGAAGGCAATCGCGGACGTTACCGGTGTCGCACCCGATTTCGTTGAGGGTGACGTTCGTGATAAAGCGCTTTTGACGCGTGTAATGACTGAAAAGCAGGTCGAATCTGTTGTTCATTTTGCTGGTCATAAGGCCGTTGGGGAATCAACTCAGAACCCTCTGAAATATTACGATAACAACGTATATGGCAGTGTGGTATTGCTGCAGGCGATGGCCGAGTGTGGCGTCAGAAAGCTTGTGTTTTCCTCGTCTGCGACAGTTTACGGCGTTCCCGAGTTTAACCCTTATACCGAAGACCACCGTAAGAAACCGTTCAATCCGTACGGTCAGTCGAAATCGATGGTCGAGGATATTATGGAAGATGCCTGTCGGGCCGATCCGGGTCTCGCCATGATGGCGCTGCGTTATTTCAATCCGATTGGTGCGCACCCGAGTGGCAAACTTGGCGAAGACCCGAAAGGTATTCCCAATAACCTGATGCCCTACATCACCAAAGTGGCCGTTGGTGAGCTTAAATCGCTGGGTGTGTTTGGTGATGACTACGATACCGTGGATGGAACCGGCGTGCGCGACTACATCCATGTGATGGATCTGGCTGAAGGCCACATCCGGGCGCTTGAATATCTGAGTGCGCACTCTGGGTATGAAGCCGTCAACCTGGGGGCTGGTCATGGTTACTCTGTGCTTCAGGTGATTCAGGCTTTCGAATCTGTCAATGGTGTTGCAATTCCCTATGACGTAAAGCCTCGTCGCGACGGAGACCTTGCCGCCTATTGGGCGGATGCCTCAAAGGCGTTAAGACTACTGAACTGGAAAACCAGGCTCACGATTGACGATATGGTAAGGGATTCATGGGTTTGGCAGTCGGAGAATCCGGGTGGGTATGGTGCGTAACGTAATTTGCCGGACAATAAAGGATATCGTCGTGTCCTGCCCGGTATTTTCCTGTTTTCATGGTTCTGAAGAATGACGGGTGTTACTGGTTTGTTGAAGCTCGCATCCTGGCTGGGTTTTCGCCGTCAGCTGACGCACGGGCGTGCGATCGATATGACGGTATCGCAAGGGAATTGGAGCTGGGACTCGGATGACCCTAAAGTCATGATCCGGCCTAAGCTGACTTCACTGGTGCCGCTCTGTGGTTTCTACATGCTCGAAGTTCAGGGCAAAAACGACAGCCCTATGAACGTTAAGCTTTATTTCGACACAGGTCGCGGTTTCAAAGAAGAACAGGCTTTTCAGCTGCTTAAAAAGGGGCGGTCAGGTGCAAAGCGCATCTGTTATTTCCCTGAAAATGTTATTCGTTTTCGTCTGGATCCGTCTGATAAACCGGGCAGTATTGCCGGTGTCCGGGTCACCCTTAAAAAGTTGTCACCTGCTTTCGCCCGGTCACGGATGCTGAAAAAGCTGTCGGCCAAGCTCGGCAATTTTTCCGAGTACGATTCGCAGGATCCCGTCGCTATGTTTGAGCTGTATGATCAGCTGGCGCAGGGTTCAACTCAGGCTTATTCAGAATGGCTGGCTGACAATGAGGCTGGTCTCTGGTGTTCGGTTGTTGATAATCAGAACATTTGTTTTTCTGTCGTTGTTCCGGTGTTTAATACTCCGGTCGCTCTGCTGAAAGCTTGTGTCGATTCTGTGCTCGGGCAGACGTATCCGAACTGGCAGTTGATATTGGTTGATGATGCCTCGGATAAAGCCGCTACCCGCGATTATCTTTCTACACTGGAAGACAGCGACAGCCGGATTAAAGTTCTGATTCGTAGTCAAAATGGCCATATATCCGAAGCCACCAATACGGGGATTCGTGCTGCCTCCGGCGATTTTGTTGCTTTCCTTGACCACGATGACACCCTGGCACCGCAGGCGCTGAACGAGTTGGCTCAGTGCATTACTGATCATCCGGATGTTAAGTTTATTTACAGCGACGAAGACCTTATTTCAGAAAGCGGCGAGCGCATAGCCCCGCACTTTAAGTCTGACTGGAATCCGGATCTTTTGCTTTGTCACAATTACGTGACGCATCTCTCTTGCTACCGTGCAGACGTACTTAAAGCGTTGGGTGGTCTGCGTAAAGGCGTTGAAGGTGCGCAGGACTATGATCTGGTGCTGCGGACTTTGTCGTACATTAAACCCGAATTTATTCAGCATATTCCGAAAGTGCTTTACCACTGGCGCATGGTAGAAGGCTCGACAGCGCTGAGTGCAGACGCGAAAAGTTACGCGACCGAAGCGGGCCTTAAGGCGCTTTCGGATTATTTTCTGCGGGCGGCCGTCAACGTGGATGTTACTCATCATAAAACGGACAACTTCTATCGGGTTCGTTGGCCGCTACCGGATGCCGATCCTCTGGTCAGTGTGATCATTCCGACCCGTGACGGATTAGAGGTGTTGAAGCCGTGTCTGGATAGTTTGGCCAGAACAGTGGCGTATCCCACACTTGAGGTCGTTATTGTTGATAACCATTCGGTTACGCCTGCGGCGATCACGTATTTTATGGCGCTTGCGGCAAACGGCTTGCACCGTGAAGGTAATGCCGATATCGGCGTTCAAATAGTACGTGATGAGGGTGACTTTAATTTTTCGCGGTTGATGAATGTCGGTGCTGAAGCGTCTTCCGGCGAATACCTGTTGTTACTGAATAACGATATTGAGGCTATTCAGGATGGTTGGCTGGAAGAAATGCTGGCTCATGCCAGCAGACCGGATATCGGCTGCGTTGGTGCCAAGCTCTTGTATCCGGATATGACGATTCAGCACGCGGGCGTCATTCTTGGGTTGGGCGGTTATGCCGCGCATTCCCATCGTGGCATTGGCCGCCATGAGTCCGGGTATTTCTGCCGCGCGCAGGTTACACAGAATCTCAGTGCAGTGACGGCTGCGTGTTTGATGGTGCGTGCTGGTGTTTATCGCTCAGTCTCTGGTTTTGATGAGTCATTTGCGGTTGCCTATAACGATGTTGATTTTTGCCTGCGGGTGCAGGAAACCGGCCTGCGCAACCTTTACACCCCCTATGCCGAACTGATCCATCACGAATCCAAAACCCGCGGTGAGGATATTACCCCGGAAAAACAGCGCCGTTTTGATGGTGAAAAACAGCGTCTTTTCAGCCGCTGGCAGAGCAGCCTAGCAAATGATCCGTATTACAGCCCGAACCTGACCCGTTCACGAGAAGACTTTTCCGTATTATGACCTTACCTATTCTGAAGCGGTTGCTGGCGCCGCGCACTGATACCCAGCGCTCAGGCCCCGATGTGCAGCCCCATGTCCCTGATGTGCAGACCCCGACGCGGGTTGTGAATACATCCGGCCCTGCAGATGCTATTGCCGGCAAAGACCTCAGCAGCCTGTTTTTTGTGCATATTCCCAAAACCGCCGGCACCAGTTTCCGCCAGGCCGCGGAAGACTTCTGGGGTGCGGCGAATGTGCTGCGTAACTATGGCCCCAAAAGTCCCGCTACTAGCCAGAAAATCAGCGAACTGGGGCGTGACCCGTTTGAATTGTTCCGTCTGATTGCTGAACTGGATGCGCCTATGTATACCGGACATGTCAGAGTGGATACTGCGGTGCATTTATTTCCCGCCCGGCGCGTGGTGACCTTCGTGCGTAATCCGGAAGAGCAGGTGGTATCCCACTATCGCCATGCCAAACGCTGGAACGGTTTTGATGGTGATCTGCGTGCCTTCATTCTGAATGGCGGTACCCAGAACCTGCAGAGTCGTTATATGGCGGGCTTGCATCCCGAGCTGTTCGGGCTGATTGGTATTACTGAAAAATATGATCAGTCACTGGATATGTTTAATGCGCACTTTGGGCTGGGTTTTGCCCACCGCACCGACAATACCAATGATTTTGCCGGGGAGCCGCTGGATGCCGAACTGCGGGCCCTGCTCAGGGAGCGTAACCGGCAGGACATGCATCTTTATCAGCGTTGTGTTGCGTTACACACGGAGCGCTGGCGCCTGTTTGAACAGGGCCTTGAATGGACCCACGGGGTGATCGGCAACCTGACGAAACAATCCATACAGGGCTGGGCCTACGGTGCCGTGAATGATGAGCCGGTGGGGCTGGATATTCTGGTCAACGATGAATTGATAGGGCATGTGGATGCCACGGAGCCGCGCCCGAATCTCAAGCAATATGAAACCCCCCGCTGTGGTTATGTCGGTTTTACCCTGGCCGCGGATCTGAAAGAGGGTGACCGTGTGGCTGCGATCGTCAGCCGCACAGGGCAGCGCTTACGTGAGAAAGTTTTCCGGGAGCAAAAATAAGCATGTTAGGGCCTGATGACATGCCCATGCTGAATTTTGCCATCGTTTCTGTTGTGCTGGTTTGTACCCTGGTGGCGCTGGTTTTCAACCGCCTTGCCCCCGAGAAGCTGTTTTTGCTGGTGCTTGGCACACTGTTGCTGACGGGAGTGCTGACAGCAAAAGAGGCCCTGACGGGGTTTGCCAACGTCGGGATTTTTACCATTGCTGCATTGTATGTGGTGGTGGGTGGCCTCAAGGATACCGGTGCCACACATTTGCTGCGCCGTTACCTGGTGGGTAGCCCTCAATCCCAGTCCAGCGCATTTAATCGTATGTTGCCGGTCACGGTGGCACTCAGTGCTTTTGTGAATAACACGCCCATCGTTGCCATGTTTACAACCTTGGCCCAGGGTTTATCGAAGCGTTTTTCGTTGCGTTTATCCGGGCTGCTGATTCCGGTCAGTTATGCCTCGATACTCGGTGGCCTGTGTACCCTGATTGGCACCAGCACTAACCTGGTGGTTGATGGTTTAATTCAGCAGCAGGGCATGGAAGGTTTTTCCCTGTTTGAAATTGCCTGGGTGGGGTTACCCATTGCCTTGGTTGGTTTTGTGTACATGAAATTTGCGGCGCCGTTTTTGTTACCTGCCCGCGAGGGGTCCATGGAGCAGTTTGACCATGTGCGTGAGTACATGGTGGAAATGGTGATTCAGCCCGGCAGTGAACTGGTGAAACGCAGTATTCAGGATGCGGGTTTGCGCAATCTTCCCGGCCTGTTTTTGGTTGAGATTGAGCGTGAAGGTCAAGTGTTGTCGGCGGTGCGCCCGCGCACAGTGCTGGAGAGCGGCGACCGGCTGATTTTTGCGGGCAGCCCTGAATCTGTGCTGGAGCTGCGCAATATTCATGGTCTAACCTTGGCCGATGACCAGCGTTTTAAACTCGATGGCAACCGCTCCGACCGTCGCCTGTTTGAGGCTGTGTTGTCCCCGTCGAATCCTATGATCGGCATGAGTATTAAAGAAGCCCGCTTCCGTCACCGATACAGCGCCGTTGTGCTGAGTGTGTCGCGCCATGGGGAGCGTCTCAAAGGCAAACTGGGTGACCTGACCCTGGAAGCGGGGGATACCCTGCTGATTGAAGCGCAAAAAGGGTTTCTGATGCGCTACCGCAACAGCCGTGATTTTCTCCTGGTCAGCAAACTGGCGGATACCAACCATGCCGAGGACCGCAAAGCCTTGCTGGCGGTGGGTATTTTTCTGGCCATGATCATTGCCTCGGCCACGGGCCTGTTATCGATATTTGAAAGTTCAGTGGTGGCTGCGGGTGCCATGTTAGTAACGCGTTGTATTTCGTTTGAGGATGCCGGCAAAAGTATTGATTACCCTGTGCTACTGGTGATTGCCTGTGCGTTTGGCTTGGGGGCGGCGGTGCAGAATGTGGGGCTGGCATCGGCGCTGGCTTCGGCCCTGCTGGAGTTTGTGAAAACCCCCTGGGGAGCACTGGTGGCCATTTACATCACCACGGTATTCCTCACGGAGCTGATGACCAACAATGCCGCCGCCATCATAGTGCTGCCGATTGCCATCAGCACAGCACATACCTTGGGGGTGAATTATGAGCCTTTTGCAATTGCGGTGATGGTGGGCGCTTCCGCCAGTTTTATGACCCCGACGGGCTATCAGACCAACCTGATGGTGATGGGCCCGGGCGGTTACCGCTTCCTGGATTACGTTAAATTTGGTGCGCCCCTCAGCCTGATTGTAGGTTTGATTGCGTTACTGCTGATTCCACAGATTTGGGCATTTTGAGGAGAGTACAAATGCAAGATGAAAATATCGTCTGGCATGATCATCCGGTGGATAAAGCCATCCGCGCGGATATGAAAAAACAGCGGCCTTGTCTGCTGTGGTTTACCGGCCTGAGTGGTTCCGGCAAGTCGACCATTGCCGGTGCGGTTGAGAATAAACTCGCCCAGCGTCTGCAACACACCTACCTGATGGATGGCGATAACGTACGTCACCGCCTGTGTAAGGATTTAGGTTTTTCCGAAGCGGACCGGGTTGAAAATATCCGCCGTGTGGGGGAGGTTGCACACCTGATGGTGGATGCCGGTCTGATTGTGCTGACAGCCTTTATTTCACCCTTCCGTGAAAACCGTGAAATGGTCCGCGCCATGTTGGGCGAGGGTGAATTTATCGAGGTATTTATTGATACCCCGATTGAAGAATGCGAACGCCGCGATCCTAAGGGCCTCTACAAAAAAGCCCGTGCCGGGCAGATCAAAGATTTCACCGGTATTGATTCACCCTACGAAGCACCTGCCTCTGCTGAAATTCATATCCGCAATATTGGGGTGGCAGTAGAGGCGGCAGCGGACCAGGTGATTGCCTATCTGGAAAACAAGGGTTATCTGAAACCTGTGGTGGAGGCCTGAAATGCAGCAGTTGGTTGAACAGGTATCGTCTGTAGCCCGTCAGGCCGGTGAGGCCATCATGGCGATTTACCGCACGGATTTTACCCAATACTCCAAAGCGGACAGCAGCCCCCTGACGGAAGCGGATCTCGCGGCCCATCACATTATTTGTGACGGCCTGGCGGCCATCAGCAGCCTGCCGGTGCTGTCGGAGGAGTCTCCGGCAGAGCAGATGAAATGGGATGTGCGCAGAAACTGGAACGAATTTTGGCTGGTGGATCCGCTGGATGGCACTAAGGAATTCATTAACAAAAATGATGAATTTACCGTCAATATCGCCCTTATCCGCGATGGTAAGGCGGTACTGGGGGTGGTTTATTGCCCGCCCCTCGACCGCCTGTATTTCGCAGCAGAGGGTGTAGGCGCCTTCCGTCAGGATGGCCAGGGGGCTGAACCCACTGAGATTCGCGTAAGTCCTGAACCCGTGGCGGGTGAGACCTGGAACGTGGTGGGTTCACGCCGCCATGGTGCCGAGGCGCTGGAGAAATTCGCACGGAGCCTGGGTGAAGTAGAAACCGTCTCCATGGGCAGTTCCCTGAAGTTGTGTCTGGTGGCAGAGGGGCAGGCGCATCTTTACCCGCGTCTGGCACCTACCTGTGAATGGGATACCGGTGCAGCCCAGGCCATTGTCGAAATTGCCGGCGGCGCTGTGCTGACTCCGGACCTGCTGCCACTGCAATATGGCCAGAAAGAAGATCTTTTAAACCCCTATTTTATTGTTTGCGCACAGCTTAATCCGGCGTGGGGGTCGGTATTTACCGGGCTATGCACAACATCCGAGACAGAAGGAGCCTAACGTGCAGATCAGTAAAAAGCGTCTGACCCACCTCAAGCAACTTGAGGCTGAAAGTATTCATATTATCCGCGAAGTGGCTGCCGAGTTTGATAACCCGGTGATGCTGTATTCCATCGGTAAAGATTCCGCGGTGATGCTGCACCTGGCCGCAAAAGCCTTTTATCCGGGCACACCTCCGTTTCCGCTGATGCATGTGGATACCACCTGGAAATTCCGCCAGATGATTGAGTTCCGTGACCAGATGGCGCAAAAACTCGGTATGGACCTGATTGTTCATATCAACGAAGAGGGTGTGAAACAGGGTGTTGGCCCCTTCACCCACGGTTCAGCCAAACATACCGACATTATGAAAACCCAGGGGCTTAAACAGGCCCTGGATAAATACAAATTTGATGCCGCCTTTGGTGGTGCCCGCCGTGACGAAGAAAAATCCCGCGCCAAGGAGCGTGTTTATTCTTTCCGTGACAAACATCACCGCTGGGACCCCAAAAATCAGCGTCCGGAGTTATGGGACACTTATAACGGCCGGGTAAACAAGGGTGAAAGCATACGTGTATTCCCCCTTTCAAACTGGACTGAGCTGGATATCTGGCAATACATCTACCTCGAAAATATCGAAATAGTGCCGCTGTATTACGCCGCTGAGCGCCCGGTGGTGGAGCGCGACGGTATGTTGTTGATGGTGGATGACGAACGTTTCCCCCTTGCTGAAGGTGAAAAACCCGAGATGAAAATGGTGCGTTTCCGCACCCTGGGTTGTTATCCGCTGACCGGCGCGGTGGAATCTACTGCCAATACCCTGCCGGAAATTATTCAGGAAATGCTGCTGACGACCACATCGGAACGTCAGGGCCGGGCCATTGACCACGACTCGTCGGGTTCAATGGAAAAGAAAAAGATGGAAGGTTATTTCTAAGGGGGATATATGGCACACGCATCTGATTTGATTGAGCAGGATATCCTTGCCTACCTGCAGCAACACGAACAAAAAGACATTCTGCGTTTTTTAACCTGCGGTAACGTGGATGACGGTAAATCGACCCTGATTGGCCGTATGCTGCACGACTCCAAACTGATTTTTGAAGATCAGCTGGCAGCTATTAAAAAGGACTCGCAGAAGTTCAATACCACCAACCAGGAGTTTGACCTCGCCCTGCTGGTGGATGGCCTGCAATCCGAACGTGAACAGGGCATCACGATTGATGTGGCCTACCGTTATTTTTCAACGGATAAACGCAAGTTCATTATTGCTGACTGCCCCGGGCATGAGCAGTACACCCGTAACATGGCAACCGGTGCCTCGACCTGTGATCTGGCGATTATTCTGATCGACGCCCGTAAAGGCATTCAAACCCAGACCCGCCGCCACAGTTATATCGTCAGCCTGCTGGGCATTAAAAACGTGATTGTGGCCGTTAACAAAATGGACCTCATGGGTTTTGAACAGGGCGTATATGAGCAGATCGCGCAGGATTACCGCCAGTTTGCAGAGCAACTGAAGTTCGAAAACATTTATTTTGTGCCTATGTCTGCCCTGCTAGGTGACAACGTTGTGGAACGCAGTGCCAGTACCGCCTGGTACCAGGGGCCAACCCTGATTCAGCTGCTGGAAAGTGTTGATACAACCCCAACGGTTGAATTCCCGGCGCTGCGTTTACCGGTACAGTATGTGAACCGTCCTAACCTGGATTTCCGTGGTTTCTGCGGCACCATTACCGCCGGTATGGTAAAAACAGGTGATTCGGTCATGGCGTTGCCGTCCGGCAAAGTGAGCAAGGTTGCACGCATTGTCACGGCCGACGGCGATCTGGAATGGGCGGGCGCCGGTGAGGCTGTGACCCTGACCCTGGAAGATGAAATCGATATTTCCCGTGGAGATGTGATCGTCAGTCTGGAAATGCGCCCAGAGGTGACTACAGCCTTCAGTGCTGAAGTGGTGTGGATGAACGAAGAACCCCTGGTGGTTGGCAAAGAATATATTTTCAAAGCCGCCACTAAAAACGTGTATGGCCGGGTTGCTTCTGTTCAGCACAGGGTGGATGTGAACACCATGCAGCACCTCGCGGCGGATCAGCTCGGGTTGAACGAAGTGGGCCTGGTGACAGTGGAGCTGAGTGCTGAGCTGGTGATTGATCCCTACGATCAGACCCAGGGCACGGGCAGTTTTGTGATCATTGATCGCATGTCCAACCTGACTCTGGCGGCGGGCATGATTCGTGAAAAAACCGAATGTTCTGCCGGTCTTTCCTATGAGCAACGCATGGCGCTGTTTACATTGGAGCTCAACGGTCTGGTGCGTAAGTATTTCCCGGAATGGAATGCGGATGACGTATCCAAACTGCTGAAGTAACAGGTTTTTACGTGGTAAAAAAAGCGTGGCAATGCCACGCTTTTTTATGAGTAAAGAGAGAGGGACTATTCCCATACAGTATTTTTTCAAGGGGCTTTCATGCCCATTAGGTCTCAAATTAAGATGTGACACGGCTCACATTTTCATACATGATGCAGCGGAGGCGTTATGTTTCTTGAACACTCGTTAATCCCTTTTAAAACATCCCAATTACCAGAGGGACACTGGCTGGTCGTGGCCCCTCATCCGGATGATGAAATTATCGGCATGGGGGGGGCTCTCGCATTAGCGGCTGCTAATTGCCAGCGGGTGACGGTTGTTTATTTGACCTCTGGCGATAAAGGCGGGGACGCGACAGTGCGCCAGCAGGAAGCCCTTGCCGTGTGTGCCGAACTGAATGCGAAGGCGGTTTTTCTTGGCCTGCCGGACAGGGGGGTATCCTGCCATGATGAGCAGGTCACTGCCCTGCATGCTGTGCTGCAGGAAGTTAAACCCGATGTTGTCTTTTTTCCTTCCCCCGAAGAGTTCCATCCAGATCACCGCGCGGCATCTGTTCTGACCTGGACGGCGCTGCAAAAAACACATTTCCGCGGCCAGGTTTTCCACTATGAAATTTCCCGTCAGGGGGAGGCTAATGTTCTGCTGGATATCTCTGCAGTAATCCAAGAAAAGCTGCGCTTGCTGAATTTTTATCAATCCCAGCTAAGCCAGAATAATTATGTGCAGGTTATGCAGGGGATTAATGTGGCCCGCACCTACACATTGCCGGAGCAGGTTAAGGCTGCGGAGGCTTTTTATGCATATGCCTCTGCCACCGGGCGATTACAGGGCCATATGCGTGAGCGGGCTTTTATTCAATTGTCTGATTCTCAGCCGGGAGACAGGCCCGTTGTATCCATTTTAATCCGCACAAAAGATCGGCCAGATACGTTAATCCGGGCGGTGGAATCCGTAAAATCCCAGACCTATCGAAGTTACATTGACTTGGTTGTCGTGAATGATGGTGGCTGCGCAGTAGATAGCGTGCTGGCACCCTATCAGAACGATTTCTGGCGTTTGAATCTTGTTAATCTTCCGGTTAGCCGCGGGCGTGCTGCCGCTGCAAACCTTGGCTTAAATCAGGCTAAAGGACAGTTTGTAAACTTTCTGGATGATGATGACGAACTGGACGCTGACCATGTACAGATTTTTCTGGCCAACTGGCGCCGCAACAATGATATTGAGGTTTTTTATCGCGGCGTGCGTGTAGTCAGTCCGCAGGGTGAATTATTAAGGGAGTATAACGAACCCTATGATCCTGGCCTGTTGATGCATACTAACTATATCCCTATTCACGCAGTAACTTTCAGCCGCCGCTTTATCGATATTGGCTGCCGATTTGATGAAAGCCTGGAGTTCTTTGAGGACTGGGATTTTTGGATTCAGCTCTCGCGTCTGACCCGTTTTCATCGGGATCAGAAGATAACCGCTACCTATAATATGACGGGAAATTCTGCGGCTTCGCCCCACATGCATGCGGTGCTGGATGTGGCAAGTCATATGAACAGGGTGCGGGATAAATGGGCTGTAAAATGGACTGCGGTTGAATCCAACCGAATAGTGGCCTCTGTCAGCCGCAGGGCGAAAGAGGGCTGAAAGATTGCGATGAATATACCCCAAGCCCCGTACCGGATGTCTGGCCTGCAGGCACTCAGGAGTTTGTCCTGCAGGCCCGGCTGTTTACCAGGTCTGGTTTATTCCCTTGAAACGGCGGATGAAGACGTATTGGAAATACTGTCTTTTCTCGCATTTCTTACCCCCGCCGGCGGGACAGTAAAAATTATCCTGCCTGTGGATATAACCCATGGTCAGATGTTTCTGAATTTGTATCGTTTGCGGGTTTTAAACAGCGAAATGGGATATTTCCATGACATAAATCCTGCCGCTGCGTCAGGGGCTGTGCGGCTGACGCGTAATGATGCAGGACACGATGGTAATATTTTCACCCGTAATACTTTATTTGCTACCTCTGCAAGGGGCTTGTTCGGGACAGTATTTGGGCATGGGATTAATGAAAAATTCTGGGCCTGGAAGTACGGCTCGTCAAATGGCAGGTTCAGTGTGTTAGTCGTTAGCCAGGGCCGGGTTGTCGGGTACGATGGCGGTATACCCAGGATGCTCAGGCTGAATGGCTGCGAACGTTTAGCGGTGCAGTCTGCGGATGTCGCTGTTTCAGATGCCCAGCGTGGTTTTTATCGTTCAGGGGTTTTTAATCGGCTATCCAGATTATTTGTCGCCAATGCGTTTGAGCAGGGCGCAGATTTTCTCTACGGTTTTCCTCATGGGCGGGCTATGAAACTGGGTATGCGTACCGGGGTCTATGAATATGGTGGAGCGATTTATGATTGTGTGACAACGGGTGAGCTTGACGGCCCTGCGCTGAATTGTCTGTCTGTGCCCAGGGACGTCACAGCTGATTCTGTTTCTGAGGATATTTACCACAATTGTTTACGCCGTTTTGAGGCATCCCTTGATGAGCTGGGCATGGCATGCCTGAAGCGGGATTTTGCCTATTTTAAAAGCCGCTATTTATTCCATCCGGAATACTGCTACCGGGTTCTGGTATTTGCAGAATTAAATGCCCTGCTGGTGGTCAAGCAGGAGGGTAGCTATTTGCGGGTGATGGACTTTATCGGCGATGTGCGTTTTTTTCAGCAAATTTTAGGTGCCACCCATCAATATCTCCTCAGCACCGGGAAAACAGGTTTGATGTTCTGGATACTGGACGCGTGGCGTTTCTTAATCGATGCGGCACAGTGGGTTTCGGTTAACGATAGCAGTGCAGCGTTTGCCTGGCGTTCTAAAACACAGGTTTCCCTGAGTCAGAAAATCTGGATCAGTTGTGGTGATACGGATTTTATGTGAGAGAAAAATGGAAGCTTATTTATCAGAATTACTGGCTGCGTTGGCAACTCAGCGCCCTGCTGAAATTGCCGCAGGCAACATAGATAAACAGCATTTTCCCTGGATGCACTCTGTTCAGGCGTATGTCGGCAAGCTGGATGCGATAGGCATTGCATGCAGTGAATCCTTTATTGATCAGATTATCGAAAATTACATACGGCGTGATCTGCTTTTTTTATGTTTGGCTTTGTCATCCGGGCCTCTGTTCTCGGATGACGACATTGCATGTGCAGCACGGGAAAATGTTGCACAGCCCAACACTCTGTATCTTGGCAGCCACGATTTTTACCAGTTGATGGCACCTGCCTTATTGGCAAGGGCTGGCACAGCGTTATCCCTGTTCGGGAATTCGCCTTTGAATATTGAAGATCCGCTCATTCGAAATCTGACCACAATGGCCTATAAAAAGGGCCTGCAATATTTGGCCGGTGGCGAGATGTTGGAAGTCGACCGTGAAAACAGTGGCTCGTGGCGTTCGCGTTTAGATGCAGTACTGGTATCAGGTGAGGCTATATATGCTGCCATTGACCAGTTTGAGGACTTCATGAAAGTGCGCCCGGCGGGGGTTGTGAACGGAAAACACGGCCAATACCGACTGGTGACGGGGGCAATAAAGCTGGCGCTACAGGCAGGATACAGCTGCCAATATGTAAAAGTTATTTTTAAGGATGGGCGTTATCACATCCGTACTCAGGCACTGTCAGGGAGCACAGTAGAGACGATTTGTTCGCAATATGTGGCTGAAATTGAGCGGGACATGGACAGCTACCCTGTGGGCTGGGAGGGCATATTGCGTTTAACGCCTGTTGCTTCTGCTCATTCGTTGTGACATTTTTTTCAGCATATCGATAAAAAACAAACGGGGATTGCGCAGTAGTTTGCGTATTTTTCTGCGCCCTGCGGAACGATTTTTATAGTGCAGGTCATTTTTAATTCTGATATCTGCGGTGTCTTTGCAGCCCTGCGGTAATGCTGCGGGTTGCAACGCATTGATGGTCTGAAAATCTTTAGATGCCGGATTGAGTGAATCGGCCAGCCAGCGGGGGCCAAAATGGGCGCACATATAAATATGCTGGTTGCGTATCTGTGCCGTTGATAATGCTGGTTTATACGCCTTCGTGGTTAGCCCCAACAAGGCGGCCCGTATGTCTGTTGCCGGGCTGAATACGGCATTTTTAGCCTGAATGTATGCGGCATCTGAGCTGGCGCAATACACCTCGGCACTACATAGCTGGTCGATAAATTGCGGCCATTTTTCAGGCCCGCCAATCAATAATCCTGCATTGCTGAAACGTTCTATATCCGGCAACGAACTGCTGATCACAGGTACCCCAAAAATACCGCTTTCCCAGAATTTCAGGCCGCTTTTACAGCGGTTAAATTCCGTATCTTCCAGGGGGGCTATGGTCAACCAGCTGCTGGCGATTAATTGCGGTAATGCATCGTAGGCAACGAAGGGCAGGCGCGCGAACTGATCTGCCGGGAAGGTGTTTGCATCGATTGCCATGTCACCTACCACTTCCAGGCGGATATCCGCGTGGTTATTCAGTATGCTGGCCAGGGCCGTTTGAATCCGTGCGAAGTCATGGCTGTGGTGGGCGGTCCCCGGCATATAACGTATGACTTTGTTTTGTAGCCGTTCGCCGGCCGGCAGCATATCAGCAAGAGCTGTCCAGCGTGTGCTCATCAGGTTGTAACAGACGTTCACGTTTAAATCAGGCACGGCCTGTTCTGCATGTATTTCCAGGTGATCAGTTGAAACCCAGCAGTGCCGGAACTGACGCAGGGCTTTGAGATATGCGCGATGTTGATTTTGTGCGCTGCGTAAATCCATCGCCCCGGATTGTACCGCCGGGCTTTCATCTGCAAGTTCGGGTCTGAACAATAAATCATCAAAGTCGGCGATACACTCAATGCCCAGTGCCCGTGCTTTTTTCAGGTAACGGCGCAACCGCCGGTCATCCTGTGGGCGGTGTGCAATCAGATGACTGTAAGGTTGCAGGTCGATTTTGTGCAAATCATTGACATGCACTACGTGCGCAATAATGCCTGTGGAGTTGAGATACTCGGCGGGGAAAATACAGCGGTAACGAGCGGAGGCATCATAATAATAACGGTCTTCACGCTTGGAATGGCTGACAAATAAAACTTGAGACATGGTTACTTCCCGGATGACCTGCGGATTATATCCTAAGTGTTGCCATCAGGCAGGAATGACGGTCATAGAATATTCGTGTTGGGCATTATATTTCAGTGGCGTCGATTCGGCGCTATATTGTCCCCTAATGTTTGAGGTGCTGTTAGTTCCCTGATTAACAGTGATATTTTTTCTGAGTTTGGATTTTCCTGATGAAAGCCATTATCCCCGTAGCCGGCCTCGGCACCCGCATGTTACCCGCCACTAAGGCCATGCCTAAAGAAATGCTGCCCATCGTTGATAAACCCCTTATTCAGTATGTGGTGGGGGAAGCGGTTGCTGCGGGTATTAAAGAAATTGTGCTGGTGACCCACTCTTCCAAAAATAGTATCGAAAACCACTTTGATACCAGCTTTGAATTAGAGGCCACCTTAGAAAAGCGTGTTAAACGTCAGTTACTGGAAGAAGTACGCGGCATTGTGCCCAAAGGTGTGACCATCATGCATGTACGTCAGGGTGAAGCCAAGGGCCTTGGCCATGCGGTGAGTTGTGCCCGTGCCATCGTTGGGGATAACCCGTTTGTGGTGTTACTGCCGGACGTGATTGTGGATCAGTACCATTGTAATCTGAAAAAAGACAACCTTGCTGCCATGGTGCAGCGATTTTACAACACCGGTGCCAGCCAGATTATGGTGGAAGCCGTGCCGAAAAAAGACGTCAGCAAATACGGCGTGGTGGATTGTGCTGGTGTGGATGTGCATGCCGGCCAGGGGGCAAAAATGATCGGCATGGTGGAAAAGCCCCCTGTGGAAGAAGCACCCTCTAACCTCGCGGTGGTGGGGCGTTATGTACTCAGTGCCTGCATCTGGGAGCTACTGGAAAATACTAAACCCGGTGCCGGTGATGAAATTCAGTTAACCGATGCCATCGCCGCTATGTTACCTGACGAAGTGGTAGAAGCTTATGCCATTGTGGGTAAAAGCCATGACTGCGGAAATAAAGCCGGTTATATGCTGGCGAATATGGAATACGGTTTACAGCACCCGGAAACCGCTGCCGCCATGCAGGCGTTTATGCAGAAACACTGCGGTGATTTAGAGCCGATGCCTTCTTAAGTTTGGGGGCGGCGTCAGGGGGCTGGGGTATCAGCTAATAGCTTGAAGTCTGAAGCTGGAAGCAAAACGTTTACTGTTCAGCGGGTGTTTGCAAAATTCTGCCGACACCCGACACCCGACACCCGACACCCGACACCCGACACCCGACACCCGACACCCGACACCCGACACCCGACACCCGGGTTTGTTTTTTTATAAAGCGGCTTGCTGTCTTTATATCCCCCCTTGATACGGGTATAGTTGCGGCAATTTTTTCAGCCCTTTGTTTTGAGAAGCGGACGATGATTGAACAGGTAAAAGTAGGCAATATCGAGATCGGCAACGACAAGCCGTTTGTATTGTTCGGCGGCATGAACGTGCTGGAAAGCCGCGATCTGGCGATGTCTATTTGTGAGTACTACGTGAAGGTCACCAGCAAGCTGGGCATCCCTTACGTGTTCAAAGCTTCTTTTGATAAAGCCAACCGTTCTTCCATCCACTCTTACCGTGGCCCAGGTCTGGACGAAGGCCTGAAAATTTTTGAAGAAATTAAAAAGACCTTTAACGTGCCGCTGATCACTGACGTGCACGAGCCTTACCAGGCTGCGCCTGTGGCTGAGGTGGTGGATATCATCCAATTGCCGGCCTTTCTGGCCCGTCAAACCGATTTAGTTGTGGCCATGGCAAAAACCGGTGCTGCAATTAACGTGAAAAAACCCCAGTTCCTGGCCCCCCATGAAATGCGCCACATCATCAAGAAATTCTCTGAGGGTGGTAACGAGCGTGTGATGCTGTGCGAACGCGGCAGCTGCTTTGGTTACAACAACCTGGTGGTGGATATGCTGGGCATGAACGATATGAAAGCTATGGCGCCGGTGATTTTTGACGCAACCCACGCCCTGCAGCGTCCGGGTGGCCGTGCGGATTCCGCCGATGGCCGCCGCGCCCAGGCATTTGAATTAGCCCGTTCCGGCATGGCACTGGGCATTGGTGGTCTGTTCCTGGAAGCCCACCCGAACCCAGCCGAAGCTAAATGCGATGGCCCATGTGCACTGCCACTGGATAAACTCGAGCCGTACCTGCAGCAGATGAAAGCCGTGGATGAACTGGTGAAGTCTTTCGAGAAAGTTATTATCGACTGATGCTGTTTTATACCCGCTCCGTTGGTATTGCCCGTAACCGGCAGTTAAGCAAAATGTTAGAGGTGGATAAAATCCACCTCTTTCGTTTTGTGCCGCCCCCGAAAAAAAAGGATGTGGCGCTGCTGGGGTGGGGGCATAAGACCAATACCCTCAAAACACGACAACTGGCAGCGCAACACGCTTTGCCATTCTGGCGCATGGAAGATGGTTTTATTGCCACCCTTGGCCACCCCAGTTCTGATAAACAGCGCCTGAGTCTGATTCTGGATAAATCCGGGATTTATTACGATCACCAAAGCCGTGGTGATTTAGAACAGCTGTTGGAAAACCTACCGCAATGGTGGAATGCCAGCATGGCGCGGCGCGCGCAAAATGCATTGCAGCAGCTTCTGAAATTGCGTATCAGTAAATACAACCATGCGCGCCAACCCTTGCCTGAACTGCCCCCATTAACGGTTGGGCAGAAGCGTATTTTATTGGTTGATCAAACCGTCGGTGATGCCTCGGTTGCAGGTGCTGGCGCGGATGAATCAAGTTTTCAGCGTATGCTGCAATGGGCCTGTGCCAGTGGCGCACAGGTGATTATTAAAACCCATCCGGATGTTCTTTTAGGCAAAAAACAGGGGTATCTGGGGTTGTGTCGGGGGGAGAATATCCATGTGCTGACGGATGATGTGTGCCCCTTTGCGCTGTTTGAGCAGGTTGATGAAGTGGCGACTGTTTGTTCGCAGCTGGGTTTTGAAGCCTTGCTGGCGGGCAAGTCCGTGCATTGTTTTGCCATTCCGTTTTATGCGCAGCGGGGGCTTACCATTGAGCATGCGCTGCCCGTGATGCGCGCGGCAGCCAGTTTAGAGCAGTTGTTTGCGGCAGCTTACATTATGTATCCACGTTATTTTCACCCCCACAATACGGAGCCCTGCGAACTGGAGGATATTCTCAACTGGTTACAGGCCCAACTGCAGGGGCGTTCACCCTGTGTGCCAGCATTAGCTGCGGTGGATTTCAGTCTGTGGAAACGTAGTTTTATCCCGGAGTTTGTTGCGGCAAGTGCCAGGGAAATTCGTTTTGTTGCCAATACACAGGCATTAAAGCAGGGGGAATGGCCCCTGATGTGGGGCTTAAAAACAGAGCCTGAGAATACGGCTTGCTGGCGGATTGAAGATGGTTTTATCCGCTCGGTGGGTTTGGGGGCGGATTTGCGCCGCCCGTCTTCATTGGTGCTGGATGATCTGGGCATCTATTACGACGGCACCCGTGAGTCGCGCCTTGAATACCTGCTGCAACACACACAATTGAATGCCTATGAGCTCGAGCGTACTGAGTGTTTAATCAACTTGCTGCGTGAGCGTGGCACCAGTAAATATAACGAGGTGGCACAAGGGGCTGCGCCCTATGTGCTGCCTAGCCAGGCTGAAGGTCAACAGATTGTACTGGTGGTGGGGCAGTTTCAGCAGGATTTATCCATCGCATACGGTTGCCGGGATCTGCGTGACAATCTTAGTTTATTGCGCAGGGTGCGGGAGGATTTTCCCAGTGCCTATGTGATTTACAAAGAACACCCGGATGTTTATTCCGGCGTTAGGCCTGGGCGTCTGGCCGATGCCGACATACAGCAGTATGCGGATTTGCAATTGACTGATGTGGCTCTTGCGGATTTGTTCCCGCAGATTAACAGGCTGTGCACCCTCTGTTCACTCTCTGGGTTTGAAGCTTTGTTGCGCGGGGTGCCGGTCAGCACCTATGGCATTCCGTTTTATGCCGGTTGGGGTTTAACCCAGGATGCATGTGCAATCCCAAGGCGCAAACGGGAGTTGGATTTGGCCACCCTGGTTTATTGCACGCTGGTGCTTTATCCCCGTTACATTGATTGGTGTTTCCGCCGGTTGACGACAGTGGAAATCCTGGTCGGGCAGATCGCAGGTCAGAAAGCAGGTGTGTTGAAATCCTCCTGGCTGGCCCGGCAGTGGCGTAAGTTGGGTTATCTGTGGGAAGCGTTATTCAATTGACCCCCTGTCTGTTTGGTTACAATTTAATACAGGGCAGATGGGGGCTGCTGTGGCATAATCGCGCCATTATCGATCAGGGATTGGCCTGCGTTCGGAAGAGTATTGGATGTCTGTTCTTTTGTTACAGGGGCCGTTAGGGCCTTTTTTTGAATCGTTGGCAGAGCGTTTACGTAAAGAGGGTGAAACGGTCCATCGTGTCGTTTTTAATGGAGGTGATAGCCTGTTTGCCGATAAAAACGCGATTCGTTACCGCGGTGCTCCAGGTCAGCAATGGCAAACCTTTTTTTCTGCTTTGCTTAAGCGTCTTAATGTGCACGCTGTTTTGGTGTATGGCGATTGCCGGGTTTATCACCTTGACGTTAAAAAAACCTGTGGGAATTTGGATATTCCCTATTTTGCTTTTGAAGAAGGATATCTGCGCCCCAATTACATCACTCTGGAAGCTGGTGGTGTAAATGGTCACTCCCCGTTACGCCTGGCCGACTTTAGGGGGCTTAAACCCCTGCACAGTGTTGCAGGTGAGCAATATGTTGGGGGCAACTTCTTGCGTAGAGCCTGGTATGCCAGTGCATATTACTGCACGGCGGCGGCTACAAAGCTCTCATTTCGTGCTTATCAGCACCACAGATCGTTCTCGCCTGTATCTGAAGCTTTTTGCTGGGTGCGCTCGGGGTTGCGTAAGCAGTTATATAAATTCACGCAGCGAAATGTGCTGTTAGCCATTTGTGAGGCACCTTTTTTTCTGGTGCCCCTGCAGGTGTTTAATGACGCGCAATTGCTGCACCACTCCTGCTATACATCGATAGCGCAGTTTATTCGTGAGGTGTTGGAATCCTACCAACAATCAGGGCTTACTGCGCAGCTGGTATTTAAACACCATCCTATGGACAGGGGGCATGTGCATTATGGGCGGTTAATTCGTGAAATCAGCGCGGAGTTGGCCGTTTCTAATCGAGTACATTATGTACACGACTTGCATTTACCCACATTGCTTAAACACGTCAGTGGTGTGATTACCATCAATTCCACCACAGCTCTGCAGGCGTTTTATCATGCGGCACCGGTGAAGGTGATGGGGGATGCATTTTTTGACATGCCGGGCCTGACGGACCAAAAACCCCTCGAAGATTTCTGGCATGCTCCTCAGCAGCCGGATACCTTGTTGGCGGATAGCTTTCGGCACTATCTTGTCGAGCATGGTCAGATCAATGGCAGCTTTTATAGCAAGCTGCCTATGACATTGGATAATCTTGTGCCTTACATGAAGACACTTGGGATTATCAGAAATACACCCCAAGGGTCATGGTATAGGTTTCGAGCGCAGGGTTGACGGAGTAACGGTCTGCGTTTGACATGTGCTGCCACATGTAGCTGGCAAAGGTGTTCACGGAAATTTTGGATTTGAGGCCAAAACCGTAGGTCCACTGCACAGGGCCGCCGTAGTCTTTGCGGTCATAATTCGTGCGGGTGAGGTAATGTACTTTGCCGTGCCCCACCAGAAATAAGCGCCCGCCGGTGCCTGTAATCGGCACGCTTGCCGCAGGGCCAATACCCCACACATAACCGGATTTTTCCCCTACGTTGAGCTGGGAAATACTGGTCTCCAGCATGGGAATCATGAGTGTGCCGGGCAGGGGGCGGAAGCTGTGCTGGTAATACAGTTCTTTGGTGTTGATGGGCACTATCTGCTGTTCAGACGGTGTGCCATAACGCAGGCCGATCGAGTTTTTCAGTTGCATGCGGGAAATAATGCTGTCCAGCTGTGCAAGGGTGAGGGAGTCCGTATCCTGGTAATTGGCTGCGTTTGCAGCTAAGCCTGCCAGTAGGCTGAAAACAAAGATAACCGCTTTCATAGGCCGATCCTTACTGCTGACCTGACTTCCTGCCGGGTCGATATTCTCAGTCCGTTAAAAATCAGCCTAGACAAGCTTTGCCTGTTTGCCGGGGGCGTGACAAAAAAGCCTAATGCAGGAGTAAGTTATTACCTTTGGTTAGCGATTGGTCATATTTCGGACACAAAAAAACCAGCCGGAGCTGGTTTTTTTGTTTTGGCCGCTTAAGCAGTCAATTAGCCTTTCAGAGCTACAACCTGAGCGTTCATACGGCTCTTGGTACGAGCAACTTTGTTTTTGCTCAGGATGCCCTTGGTAACCATCTTGTCGATGTAAGGAACAGCCAGAGTAAAAGCAGCTTGTGCTTGTTCGTAGTTCTTAGTCTCGATGGCAGCGCGTACTTTTTTGATGTAGGTGCGAACCATGGAGCGCAGACTAGCGTTGTGGGCACGACGCTTGACAGCTTGACGGGCGCGTTTACGAGATCCAGCAGAGTTTGCCACTATCAGGCTCCTTGGAAATAAATTGTTTTAACAGAATTCAGGGTGCGCAATTATCCCGATGAAGGGGGGGAATGTCAAACATGTTTTGCCCTGGTGCCTGGGCCCAGGCCTGCTGGGGCATACGGGCGGATTTGTGTAAAAAAACCTGCGGGAATAGCCCCCGTCCCATGGCCCTGTGCCTGCGCCTTGTTTATAGTAGCCGCCCATTACTTCCTGCCTGTTTAAGAGCCGTATGTCTGCCCAGCCCCCCGTTCAGAAAGAGCCTGTGAAAAAGTCACCCGGTTTGTTGCGCTCCTCCAGTGTGGTCAGCCTGATGACACTGATGTCCCGTGTGCTGGGTTTGATTCGTGATGTGGTGGTCGCCAACTACTTTGGTGCGCGGGCGGACGCCTTTTTTGTGGCGTTCAAAATACCCAATTTCTTCCGTCGTCTGTTCGCGGAAGGCTCTTTTTCTGCCGCCTTTGTGCCCGTGCTGTCGGAATACAAAACCCAGCAAACTGAACAGGATGTTCGTAAATTAATTGCCGCCGTGGCGGGCACCCTGCTCAGCACATTGGGTGTTTTGACTCTGGTGTGTGTGGCCGCAGCCCCCATCATGACCTGGATTTTTGCGCCGGGTTATTACAAGGACCCGGCCAAATTCCAACTCACCGCAGAGCTTTTACGCATTACTTTCCCTTACCTGCTGCTGATTTCCCTGACGGCGTTTTACGGCAGTGTGCTTAATACCTACGGCAAGTTTGCGGTGCCGTCTTTTACGCCCGTGTTGCTTAACCTGGTGATGATTTTTGCCGTAGTGTGGATGACGCCCTGGTTTGATGAGCCGCTTATGGCCCTTGCCTGGGGTGTATTTCTGGCGGGTGTCGTGCAGTTTACGTTTCAGATTCCGTTTATTGTGCGCATCGGTATGTTCGTGCGTCCGACCTTTAACCTGCGCGACCCGGGTGTAAAACGGGTATTGATTCTGATGGCACCGGCGCTGTTTGGGGTGTCGATCAGCCAGATCAACATGCTGCTGGATGTGTTGCTGGCCTCCTTCCTGGAGGATGGTTCGGTGAGTTGGCTGTATTACGCCGACCGTGTTGCCCAGCTGCCCCTGGGGATTTTTGGTATTGCCCTGGGGGTAGTGATTCTGCCGAGTTTATCCATGCGCCATGCAGCAAAAGACCCTGAATCTTTCCAGCATACCCTCGACTGGGGTGTGCGCATGGTGATGCTGCTGGGTATTCCTGCTTCCCTGGCATTTGCCCTGCTGGCTGAACCCCTGATGGCGACCATCTTCTACCGCGGTGAAGTGACTTCCTACGACATCACTAAGATGTCCTATGCCCTGATGGCATACGGCTCCGGCCTGCTGGCCTTCATGCTGGTGAAGGTGCTGGTGCCGGGCTTTTTTGCCCGCCAGGACACCAAAACCCCGGTGAAAATCGGCATAGTTGCCATGGTGCTGAACATGGTGTTCAACGTGCCGATGGCCTATATCTGGGGGCATGCGGGTCTGGCCCTGGCCACCACAATGTCGGCCTTTATCAACGCCGGTTATCTGTATTGGGAACTGCGCCGTGAGGGTGTGTACCGTGCCAGTGCGGAAACCAAACTGTGGATTTTTAAAATGCTGCTCGCCAACGCCCTGATGGCTGCTGCGCTGATTTATGTGAATCCTTCTATCGATGAATGGCTGCACTTCAGCGAATGGCAGCGTGCCGGCTGGACCTGCACCCTGGTGGTATTGGGCATAGTGGTATACGCAGCGGCGTTGTTGTTCCAGGGTCTGAGGCTACGTCACCTTCGCGGCCCGGCCTGATCCCACGGGCTTTCAGACTGTCTGTCATGGCGGGCTTTGGTTATAATGCCCGCTTTTCTCATTTTTAAGGGTGTGGCGCTTGCGGGGATTACACAATCTGCGGCCATTTGAGCAGGGCTGTGTGCTGACAATCGGCAATTTTGACGGGGTACACCTGGGTCATCAGGCGATACTCAATCGCCTCAATGAAATTGCTGCACAACGTCACTTACCGGCCCTGGCCATGGTATTTGAGCCCCAGCCCAAGGAATTTTTTGCCGGTGCCGATGCGCCGGCACGCCTCACCAGTCTGGCGGAAAAACTCAGCCTGCTGCAGCGTTATGGTGTGCAGCAGGTAGCTTGCATGGCGTTTAACCAACGTTTGCGTCAGCTCAGTGCTGCCGAATTTGTTGAGCATGTGCTGGTGCGCGGCCTGAATTGTAAGGCGCTGATTGTGGGTGATGATTTCCGCTTTGGTTGCGACCGCAGCGGGGATTTTGCGTTTTTAAAGGCCGCCGGTGAGTCTTACGGTTTTTCCGTGGAAGATACCTGCACAGTGCAGGCGGGCAGCGAGCGCATCAGCAGCACCCGGGTACGTGCAGAATTAGAGGCGGCCCATTTTGATCATGCCGCGGGTTTATTAGGCCGCCCCTACAGCATTAGCGGCAAAGTTGCCCACGGGCAAAAGCTTGGGCGCACCTTGGGTGTGCCCACCGCGAACGTGTTATTAAAACGCAATAAAGTGCCCTTTACCGGGGTATATGCCGTTGAAGTGGATATTAACGGCAGCCTGCATCAGGGGGTTGCCAATATCGGCATGCGCCCCACGGTGAATGGTACAAAAGCCGTATTGGAAAGCCATATTTTTGCGTTTAACGGCGATTTATACGGCAAGCGGATCAGCGTTATTTTTCGCAAAAAAATCCGCGAAGAACAAAAATTTAATGGCCTGGATGCCCTCAAAGCCGCCATTGAAAACGATATTAAAATAAGCAAAGCCTTTTTTGGCACTAACGGAAGTGATCAGCCCCTATGAGCGACTACAAACACACGCTGAACCTGCCAGAAACCGATTTTCCTATGCGCGGTAATCTGGCTGAACGTGAGCCTGCACAACTGGCCCGTTGGGAAAAAGATAAAATTTATCAGAAGATTCGCCAGGCCCGTAAAGGCCGCGAACAATTTATTCTGCACGATGGCCCACCCTACGCAAACGGCAGCATTCACATTGGCCACTCGGTTAACAAAGTGCTCAAGGACATCATTATCAAAGCCCGTACTATGTCAGGTTTTGATGCGCCCTATGTGCCGGGTTGGGACTGCCATGGTCTGCCGATTGAATTAAACGTGGAAAAACAAGTAGGCAAACCCGGTGTTAACGTGGATGCCAAAACCTTCCGCCAGAAATGCCGTGAATATGCTGCCCAGCAGGTGGATGGCCAGCGTGCGGACTTCAAACGTTTATTAGTGTTAGGTGACTGGGAAAACCCGTACCTGACCATGGATTACAAATTCGAAGCGGATATTATCCGCACCCTTGGCCGTATTGTGAAAAATGGTCACCTGCATAAAGGCGCTAAACCGGTTAACTGGTGTATGGATTGCGGTTCTGCCCTGGCAGAAGCGGAAGTGGAATATCAGGATAAAAAATCCGTCGCTATCGATGTGAAATTTCAATTTTCAAATCATCATGAAATTTTGGACCGATTTACTTTTTTAAATGGTTTTGACTCTAGTGATTATATTGCAAAAGTAAGTATTGTAATTTGGACTACAACTCCATGGACTTTACCTGCCAATGAGGCGGTATGTGTTCATCCTGATATTGAATACAGCTTAGTTTATCTAAAAGATAAATGTGAGCATCTTGTTATTGCGGCAGCCCTCGTCGAAGATGCATTAAAGAGATATGGGTATGAGTCGTCAGGTTATGATGTTGTTGCAATTGCAAAAGGCTCGGATTTTGGTTGGGTAATTAATTCCGAGAAAACAACGCACCCTACGTATGTATATCATCCATTTATGATGAGAGATCATAATTTGGCTGAACGTAAAAAAGTGTGCGTAATAACTGGAGAGCATGTGACTGCTGATTCTGGTACTGGTGCAGTTCATACAGCACCATCGCACGGCGCTGACGACTATGCTGTTTCAATTAGATTTGGAATTGGCTCTAAAACACTACTTGTAGATGCCGATGGTTGTTTTATTCAGGACGAAGGTTTGGCAAAACTGGAATTAGCCGGTTTATCCGTTTCGTCTGACGGTAATTTCAAAGTATTAAGCATTTTAGCTGCTAATGATGCGCTGCTGAAAAAAGTGAATATCACCCACAGTTACCCACACTGCTGGCGCCATAAAACCCCGATTATTTTCCGTGCAACCCCACAATGGTTTATTTCCATGAACCAGGCCGGCCTGCTGGAAAAAGCCATGTTTGAAGTTGAAAACAGCGTGAGCTGGCGTCCAAGCTGGGGTAAAGCCCGTATCGAAGCCATGATGGGTAATCGCCCTGACTGGTGTATCAGCCGTCAGCGTACCTGGGGTGTGCCGATTGCTTTATTCGTGCATAAAAACAGCGGCGAATTACACCCAAATACCGAGCAATTAATTGAACAGGTTGCCAAGCGTGTTGAAGGGCAGGGCATTGATGCCTGGTTCGATTTAAATGCCGAAGAATTAATCGGTGCCGATGCCACAGATTATGTGAAAGTGACCGACACCCTCGACGTATGGTTTGACTCAGGTGTAACCCACGCAGCCGTGTTGGAGCAGCGCGAAGGTTTACGTGTGCCTGCGGATTTATACCTGGAAGGCAGTGACCAGCACCGCGGCTGGTTCCAGTCATCCTTATTAACCAGCGTGGCAGCCCGTGGCGCAGCGCCCTATAAAACCGTATTAACCCACGGTTTCACCGTAGATGCCGATGGCCGCAAAATGTCGAAATCCATCGGTAACGTGGTATCCCCGCAGGATGTGGTGAATAAAATGGGCGCGGATATTTTACGTTATTGGGTCGCCGCAACCGATTACAGCGGTGAAATGACGGTTTCCGATCAGATTTTAAACCGCTCCGCCGATGCCTATCGCCGTATCCGTAATACCCTGCGTTTCCTGCTGGCGAATATCAACGGTTTTGAACCGGCCCGTGATGCCCTGCAACCCGCACAGTTATTACCGCTGGATGCCTGGATTGTGGCCTATAGCGCCCGTCTGCAAAAAGAAATTGTGCAGGCCTATGACGATTACCAGATGCAGAACATCTGCCAGAAAATTCAGAATTTCTGCGTGCAGGAATTAGGTGGTTTTTATCTGGATATTATTAAAGACCGCCAATACACCACACAAAAAGATTCCGTTGCACGCCGCAGTGCACAAACTGCCCTGTACCATGTACTCGAAGCTATGGTGCGCTGGATTGCACCGGTATTAAGTTTCACCGCGGAAGAAATCTGGCAAATCATGCCGGGTAAACGCAGTGAAAGTGTGTTGCTCGAAGAATGGTACACAGGTTTATTTGATGTCAGCGATGCCACCTATGACGACGCTTACTGGCGCCGCATCATGGCGGTGAAAAGTGAAGTGAACAAACTGCTGGAAAATGCCCGTAACGAGAAAAAACTCGGTGCGAGTCTGGAAGCGGAAGTCACGTTATTTGCCGATGCAGAAATCAAGGCTGATCTGGATAAACTCGGCAATGAATTGCGTTTTGTGTTGTTAACCTCCCAGGCAAAAGTGCAGGCATTTGCACAGGATGCCGGTGTGGTAACCGATATTAAAGGCATGCGTGTACAAATTGCGGTGACTGAACATGCCAAGTGCGAACGCTGCTGGCATTACAGTGCCGATGTGGGTAAACACGCGGAATATGATGATTTATGTGGTCGCTGCGTGGATAACGTAGCGGGTGAAGGCGAAAAACGGGCGTATGCATAATGCAGGCTTTTAATCTGAAACAATTAAAGTGGATGTGGGTAGCCGTTCTGGTACTAGCCCTGGATTACATCAGCAAACAGATGGCGGAGCATTTTTTAAACTTCGCCCAGTCTGTGTATATCCTGCCGGTATTTGATTTAACCCTGCTGTATAACAAAGGCGCAGCCTTTAGTTTCCTCGCCGCAGAAAGCGGTTGGCAGCGCTGGTTATTTGCGTTAATTGCTGTTGGTGTCAGCGCTGTGCTGCTCGGCTGGTTATTACGTTTAAAAACCAGCGAGCGCTGGTTATCGGTGGCTCTGACATTAATCATTGGTGGTGCGCTGGGTAACCTGCATGATCGCCTGCTGTATGGCCACGTTATTGATTTTTTACATGTGCACTGGGATCAACACTATTTCCCGGCATTCAACATTGCTGACAGCGCCATTACCATCGGCGCCATTATGCTGGCGATCGACAGCCTGTTAGCTGCCCGTAAAGGAAAATAATTTATGAAAATTGCCCAGGGTTTAAAGGTTACTTTGCATTTTGCCTTAAAACTGGAAGACGGCCAGGTGGTGGATTCCACCTTTGGTGGTAAAGCAGCAACGCTGGTGATAGGTGATGGTAATTTACCCGCTGGTTTTGAACAGTTTTTACTGGGTATGGAAGCCGGACAAAAAGAATCATTTTGCGTAACACCCGAGCATGCTTTCGGCCAGGTAAACCCGAATAACGTGCAGGAAATGAAACGCAGCACCTTCAGCAGTGATATCACCCTGGAAGAGGGCATGATTGTGTCGTTTGCCGATGCGGCAAAAACCGAATTGCCGGGTGTGATTAAAACTTTTGATGCAGACAAAGTTGTGGTGGATTTTAACCACCCATTGGCGGGTAAAACCCTGCAATTTGATGTGCAGATCGAAAAGGTTGAGGCCAACTGATGAAAGTAACCCTGGCGAATCCCCGAGGTTTTTGCGCCGGTGTTGACCGCGCAATTGATATCGTCAACCGTGCGCTGGATATTTTCGGCCCGCCGATTTATGTGCGCCACGAAGTGGTACACAATAAATTTGTGGTGAATAACCTGCGTGAGCGCGGTGCGGTATTCGTGGATGAGCTGCATGAAGTGCCGGATGATGTGATTGTTATCTTCTCTGCCCACGGTGTTTCCAAAGCCGTGCAGCAGGAAGCGGCGGAACGCAATCTCAAGGTATTTGATGCCACCTGCCCGCTGGTAACCAAGGTGCATATGGAAGTGACCCGCTACGCCAAACAGGGCCGTGAAGTGGTGTTAATCGG
This sequence comes from Oceanospirillaceae bacterium, assembly GCA_024234265.1. Classification (GTDB taxonomy): domain Bacteria; phylum Pseudomonadota; class Gammaproteobacteria; order Pseudomonadales; family Oceanobacteraceae; genus JACKOM01. Next base: position 99,687 of record JACKOM010000003.1, on the reverse strand, counting down.
CCACAAAGGGCACCCTGAGGTGGAAGGCACCATGGGGCAATATGATACCCGCCACGGCGGTATTATTTATCTGGTGGAAGATTCGGACGATGTGAACAACCTGGTGGTGCAAGACCCGACAGCCCTGTCTTACGTTTCACAAACCACTTTGTCGATGGATGACACTGCCATTGTTATCGACGCATTACGCGCTAAATTCCCGCATATTTCCGGCCCGCAAAAAGACGATATTTGTTACGCCACCCAGAACCGTCAGGATGCGGTAAAAGATTTGGCCATGCAGTCCGAATTAATTCTGGTGGTGGGTTCGCCCAACAGCTCTAACTCTAACCGTCTGCGTGAACTCGGCGAGCGCATGGGCGCAAAAGCCTATTTAATTGATGATGCCAGTGAAATCCGCGAGGAGTGGTTTACAGGTATTAATACAGTTGGTGTGACAGCAGGTGCATCCGCACCGGAAATTTTGGTGCGTCAGGTGATTGATAAGCTGATTCAGTTAGGTGGTGAGGTGCCCCAGGAACTTGCCGGGCGTGAAGAACATGTGATGTTCTCTTTGCCAAAAGAACTGCGTCTGACCGAAGTAAAATAACAGCGTTTAGTGTGCTGATATAAAAAAGGGCCTGTTACAGGCCCTTTTTTATTGCTAGTTGTTATGCCGTTAATGCTTGTGCATAAATAACGGCATACCGAGCAGGCTGGATGTTATTTCGGCCAGCCTGCCGCACCGTTGTGAGTGCGTTGGTTAAGTGTGTTGAGGGTCAGGTTGCCATCACCGGCAACCGGGCTGCCCGCATTCGGTGTTGCCGTAATCAGCACGCATTCGGTTAATTTCTGGCCGGCACATTCGGCGGCAGAAATCGTGTAATAACCCTGCTGACTTTGTGTGGTATCCGCCGCATAACCTAAGTCCTTGAGGCTTTTGGTATAGGTGCGGTTTTGCACAAAGTAACTTTCCTGCATACGGATCAGATCAAGCAGAATGCCTTCACCGTCGGTACGTGCACCACGGGCTGTGTACTTCTGATAAGCCGGCACCGCAAAGGAAAATAATATAGCGATTATGGTAACAGTGATCATCAGTTCGATCAGGGTAAAACCCATTTGTTTTCTCATGTTGTTATCCTTGTTTACTGTGCATTTTCGCGCCAGTAATTCAATTGTAGTGCCTGTTTTGGTTTATTGGGGTCTTTGCAACTAGGCCCAAAACATTCGTTACCATCGTTGGTTTTATTGTCATCAAAACGTGTGTCATCGAAGGTTTCTGTGCCAATGGCAATGGATTTTTTACCACCTTCGCGGAATATCACCACAGGTCGCGGGGCAATACCACTGTGGGTTAATTCTTTGCTGAGGTCGTTAATATCTACATTGCCATCGCCGTTTAAGTCCATGGCTGCTGTGCCAAAAACCATATCAATTGCATACACTTTAGAATAACCACTGTCAGGGGCGCAGCTGGTGGTGGTGCGGCCTGATTTTGAGAAACTGTTAAAGATGATTGCACCGCTGAAGGTAGTTGCATCGGCAATTACTTTTTCACCGTTGATTTGTTTCATGGGCAAATACCAGCCCTTAGCCGCAACCAGTTTGCTGCGTAAAGTATTTTTTGCTGTTACATCTGTAACGTTGTTTAGCTGGTTGGCAGGCAGACCGATATTCACAAATGTATCGTCACCATTGGTGCCATTGATGTGCACAATCGGCTCGGGGTAGGTAGTGGGTTTGCGCAAGGGGCTACGGTCACGTAATACATAGAAGTTATCCTGCACCGTGCTGCTACGTGGGCTGGAGCGGAAGCCTGAGCCCAGGGATATGGTCAGGTAATCGCCTGTAACCCGGTCACGCATGAATGAAACACTGGGTTTAGTGTAAAAACGACGATTATTTTCCGCGCCGCTCTGGCCTCCGGCGGAGCTCGTATCTCCACCTAAATTGGCAAATAAGGTGCCTTGAGCAAAATCGGCAGCACCAGAGTTGGTTTGATTGACGTCGATACGGAATACATGGCCGCCGGTATCGGCTGCAAACATGTAGTCAATGTTACCATCGCCATTGATATCAATCGGCACCACAGATGCAGGAATACTGTTAACCATACTGCTGATATTCAGATCAGCCCCGGAGTTACTTGCCCACCACAGGCGCTGGCCGGTTTTGGCATCCGCCATGTAAATTGCGTTGCCAGTGTTATCCTTGGCCCAGGTGTCAAGGGCATCGCGACTGTCATCATAACCACCGGCGATGAAGAGCACGTCACGGGTGTCGCTACCCCATTTTACTTTGGCGGGAATCGCTTTGGCCCAAGTTTGTCCCAGCTTGGTATAATCGCCTTTTCCGCCCTCAATGGTGAACATTAATCTAGGTGTCGTGCGGTTACTGACATCCAGGGCGTAATAGTTTTTACCCCCGCGGCGCATACCGGCATATAAATAGGCATATTCACCACTTTCCACTGTGCCGGCTGGGGCTATCATATTGTTGGCGTTAGCATCATTTACCAGCAGCGATAGCAGGCCGTCCATGCCATAGGGTTTGTCACTGATGGTGCCAACGTTATTGAAATAAATTTTTTGATTTTTTAATAAATCCTGTGGAATGAATGCAAAAACTTCTTCTCCACTGACCGAATCAATCGCATGCAAATAACCTTCGTTATCACCGAAGAAAATACTGGCAATAGGTATGGCTTGCGTACCGCCATAGGTCAGGATTTTGGGCTCGCTGTGTAATGGGTCGCCGATGGAATAACGCGCATCTGTGGTAGAGTTATTGCCGTTCTCATCTTTTGAGTCATACCCCAAGGCCCAGTTTTTCACCTGATTAAACAAGGTGGTATCGGTAGTGGGTACATTTAACAAGGCATAGTCGGTCAGCTGAGTTAATGGTGCCAGTGATGATGTGCCAGTGTTGTAATAGATCTTGCGGTTAGCTGGAGTGGTAATCAGGTTAGCGGCACCGCCGTATTCTACTTTTGAGCCGTCTGGCTCGGAGGTGTTGTTCCAGAAATCCATGGCACTTTGCGTGAAGAAACCAGTACCGCTGTCGATAACAGATTCGTTACCGCCTTGACCAATCACCATGCCATCAGTTGTAAGTTTGTATTTCTTCAGGTTGCCGGGCCAGCGGATATTTTCCATGGGGCGGAACAACGCATAAAAGAGTTCATCACGGTGGGTGAAGCTGTTAAAGGCGTTTACTGAAACTGCGGGAGCAGTAAAGGTGGTATCGGTTGATAAAATATCCAATACGATAGTCGCCAGTGCGTTAACCAATTGCTGGGTATCATCAGCTGCATAATATTTACCACCGCCAGCGGTTGCTGCTGCACGTAAGAAGGCGGCTTCTGAATCGCCCATAAAACCACCAATCATGTAAGAGGTTACCGTCTGATCGCCGGATAAGCTGGAAGATTGGTCGGCATTTTTCAAATAAAAAGTTAACTCATCCAGGCAGGTGCCGTCACTGGAGGAAGATGAGCAGTTACCTAAACCGGATGGAATTGTCAGGTTGGGTTTGGCTGCACGCAGTGCATCGTATTTAGTTTTAATCCATGCATTGGCTTCCAGGTCTTTTGTTGGATCGCCGTCGGTAAACAAAATCAGGTTGCTCTTCTGGCAGTCCTGGGTAATTGGCGAAATATATTTACCACCGCTGATAGAGGTACTTACACTTTTTAAGGTGGAATAAGTATTGCCGTTTTCTTTTACAGATCCGCTGCCGAAATAGGGTGCTTCACCGCGGAAATATAAACCAGCTTCGTAAAGGGTTTCGGATAATGGTGTGTAGGTTTCGGCATCCAGATTATTTACTAAGTTAATTGCAGTTGCGCGCACAACTTCAATTTTGCCCATGGGCATCGTTATGGCACCACCGTGAGTGTTGCCTACGGTATCAAAAATCATCAGGCCAACGTTGACATCGCTGAGGGCATTTAATACCTGGGTGAAGGATTCTTTGACAATTTCCAGTCGGGTTTTCTGGCCGGGTAAATAGACGCCGGTTAACCAGTTAACATAGCTACCTGTGCCCAGTTCATATTTGCTGTCCCTGTTGCTGGTAGAGCATGAATAAGAACCGCCGGATTGTTTGATGCGGCCGATATACTGGCCGGTAGATGCCATGGTGCTGCTGATGGATGAGCAGGACAGTTTGGATTTGTCGAAGTAATACCAGTTGTTATTGGATTTATAATACCAGTAGCTGGTGTTATACGAGCCTGTATAGGTGGTGCCATTGTCATAGGAGGGTGCGGTATCGACGTTACCTCCCATACTGCCCGAGTTGTCGATCACAAACAGAATATTCGGGCGGGTTTCGGATGAGCTGGTGGCATCGGTTGAAAAATAAATATCCCGGTCGTCGGCGAATGCCGTGCCACTGATATTTAATGCAGTGGCAAACAGGAGCAGGGCTAAACGTTTCATGGCGGTCTCCTTAAAATGCCTGAATTAAAGTAACGCTGTTGGTGGGCAGGTGATGGCTAACCAAAAAGCCCTTAAAGCGCGGATAATTCATCAGGTACTCGTGTTGGGTTAATTCTTTATTCTGGTAAACAATTTTTACGCCATCGGCCAGATTGATTTTCTTTTCTGCGCATTTATCGCAGGTCTTTACAATGGCTACAGGTTGCAAACTGCCGACATTTTCCAGGCGGGCGCTGCTGGCTTCGTATACTTCTGTAATGGTTGTCATATCAGAAAAGCTGGCCGCTGAAAACAAACAAAAGATAAACGCAAATAGTATTTTCATAGTGGACTCCGGAATGCTTAAGTAGGATTCATTTTTGGCGCCAGGGCTGCGGTGCCAATGGTTTGGTTGGACTCTGCACCGCCGGTTTTTGCATCAGCAGTAAACTCAAACAGCAAAACTTCTTTATCTGCGCCCAATTCTTCGCCAATCAGGCAAGTGGGGCATTCACCCATATACTCGAATGATGCATTCAGTGTTGTATTATCTGGTTGAGTAACGTTATTAAGTAAATTGGCACCTTTTACACTTTTCGCGACAGTTAGCTTAGATAATTCATCGAAGTTGTTATAGGTGCGGTATTGGCCGTTGTTCTCATTATTTGCTGCACGATAAGATTCGGCAGTATGAATTGAGTTGGCAACCATTCGGCTTTGAATGCCTGAGTTTTGCATCGCAAAAGTCGCAACTAAGGTCATGATAGATAAAATGACCAAGGCGACGACTAATGTTGAGCCTTTTTGTTTCATAAACACACCCTTAAATAGATTGGTTGATTAAATCAATCGTGGTGGAAAATACTTGGCGAATTAGACCGTCGTTATAGGTATCAATTTTTTGATCTAGCAGGGCGTAAGTGCGTTGTTTTTCATCCATTGCCTGATTGGCTTTTTTGCCATTTACGTCTTGCGCCTGAGATGCAATTAATACAGCGATACGAATAGAGGAAATATTGTCCCAATTATTGGCAGCTATTTTATCAATAGGTTGATAAATAATATCGTTGCCGCTGCGGGTGCCAACCAGATACTGCAGGGATTCAACATCGGTAATTAAAGGCGCCGCCACGGCAGACCAGGCGTTTGCGGTGGGATCAAAAACTCCACATACCAGTTCACGGTTAGCATTCACCCAGAAAACATTCACTACCGAAGTACCGGCGGCGACAATACCGCCCTGACAATTCCGCGTAGTGCTGCTTGCCGGTGCATAATAAAACACCGCAAGGCGATCACCGTTAATGCCGGCAACATCGTTGGCGGCACAGGCTCCCACACCGCAATTTTTGCTGTACAGGGCAGTGCCTGAGCTATCGTTGGAGTTTTTGTCCATATACCCGCCCATGCGAACATACCGGCTGATGTAATCCATGGAAAAGCGCCCTGCCTCTTGGGTGTGTGACAGTCCATCAGTGAGCCACATGGAGCGGTTGGTGGTAATAAAAATATTCATCAGGCCGGCAAGTAATAATGAACCTAAAAATAGTGCAATCATTATTTCAACTAAGGTAAAACCACTGTGTTTTTTCATAGCGGTAACTCCAATTCGAAGCTGGCACTATTGCTTTGGGTTTGGTCGTTTTGATTATTCCAGCTCAGGTTAAGATCATAGTGTTGACATTTAACCCCGACGATAGTGCAGGTAATTGTTAATTCAGGCTCGACCAGATTCCAGGCTTGATGGCCAATAGTGGTGCCATCGCGGGATGTGCCGCATAGGGTATCCCACAAATCAAAGCGGGCTAATTCATCGCCGCTGCAGCTTTGCCCGGCTATTGTGCCGCTGTTGTAATAGGTAGCGCACATTTTTGCAGGCGCGTTGGCTGCATCACAAAAGGTAGAGCCTTTAAGATCGGTCACATAGGCCCCCGTGCTGGCGGCAGTGGTATTGACCTGAATACGGCCTACTAAATCGAGCAACACCCACATGCCCTGGGAGTTTTGTGATGAGTCGTTGGTGGCTTGTATCGCCCGTAATTGCAGGGCTGCTAGACCCATCAGACCTACACCACTGATAAAAATGGTCAGCAGGACTTCAAGCAGGGTGACACCTTTTTGTTGCTTAATACGCATCATAAAACCCCCTTAACTGCGTTTAATCTGAACCTGACCGGAGATGAGAATTGTCACCTCACGGTTGGCACCGGCTTTTGCACCATCGGCTGTCAGGCTGAAGCTGCCCGCTTTGGTGATAATGCCGGTGGGTAAAAAGGTAGGTGGATTGGCAGTGGTAAAATCTTTACTGCTCATATTCATGGTGTCGGGCAGGGCAGGAAATTCCCGTATAAGGGTCTGGCTGGCATCGGCTTCGATTTTGACTATCTTCCAGCCGCTGTTCCAGGTGGCATTCAGGGGTAATAAACGTACCTCCTGTTTGTATTTCACGGCTTCACTTTTGGCCAGTGCCATAGCTGTTTGCAGGCTGCTGGCATAGGGTTGAGTTTGGTTGTTGGAGAAAAAACTGCCGATATTGGTGGACATGGCTGCCAGAATGCCCAGCAGAAATACCACAATCATGAGTTCGATAAGGGAAAAGCCCTTCTGACGCTGTACCATACAATTCACCTACTTTTGCACAGTGCCAGCGTATCAGGGGCCTGTGCTACTTCAATTGCTACACGATAAGTGGTCTAAATTCGGGTCTGGAAGGCCATTACCGGTCAGATAATTATTGATTCTGACCCTGCCTTGGCGGCTGAGAATAACCTGTTTGTGGTGTGAAGGGATGCGACTTTGGTGGCAAAACACTAAGGTTGTGGCGGAACCCAGGCTGTAACCCTGGGCGCTGAAGCGGATAAACGGGCTGTTGGCAGGGCGCTTGCTCAGCCACTGGCCGCTGGGTTTTTGTTCCAGCTGAAAATGCAGGGGTTCGCCTGCATCAAGCGCCATGTTGGCATTGATATCTTCAAATATGGCTAAAGGCTGATTCCAGTCAGACTGGCATTTGCCACCAGAAAGGGGGCAGAGCGTGATATCGGTGGCGCGGGTGATGGCGATATTGCGTGCGGTATTGAGCAGGGTTTGCATGTCCTGACTAGCATGCCAGCTGTGTTGCGCGGCAATCATGCTGTTACCCGCCGGAATAATAATCGAGGTGGCAATCGCCAGGATGGCGATGCTGATCATGGCTTCAAACAGAGTAAATCCGCGCATATAACCTCCTTTTACATTTTTTCCCGCCAGTAGAGCTTTTTGAGCAATATCCGGCTGCGATCACCTGAGCCAGGCCCCTGGCCATCATCGTTGGTCTTGTCATCGTCGTAACGGGTGTCTTCTATGGGTTCTGTGCCGGGTGCAATGCTGCGTTTATTATCCTCACGGAATATCACGACGGGACGCGGGACCATGCCGGTGGAGTGCAAATCTTTTTTCAGATCGTTGAGGGTGATAACGCCATCGCCATCTAGATCAAGGGTGGCGGAGCCGTACAATAAATCCAATGCATAAAATTGTGAGCGGCCTAAATCTACCGTGCACATATCCTGTTTTGCGGCACTGCTATTGGCAAAACTGGAAAACATGACACTGCCATCAAATGTGATGGCTTCGCTGACAATTTTTTCACCGTCGTGTTTATTCAATTGCAGATACCATGCATCAGCTTTTTGTAATTTTTTCAGCAATTCCTGTTTTTTTGCGGCGGCTGTTATTTGCTGATATTCAGGATTGTCGAGTTGGTTTGCAGGCAGACTGATATTCACCAGTGCACTATCCCCCTGGGGGATATTCTTGTGATAAATCCGCGCATAACTTGTAGCTACTGGGTTTTTGGGTTGATTTTTGGGATATGGGTACTTATCACGTAATACATAAAAATGATCCTGCACTGTATTACTGCGCGGTGTTTCCCGTAAGCCTGAGCCCACAGCAATACTGATAAAATCGCCGTAATCGGCATCTGGCCAAAAAGCAATGCTGGGTGTGGTGTAGAATTTACGGTTGTTTTCTGCGCCGCTGAATCCACCGCTGCCGGTATCTCCGCCCAAACTGGCTAGCAGGGTGACTTTAGCCAAATCACTGGCAGAAGTTGCTGAGTTGTTGATATCCACCCTGAAAATATGCCCGCCGGTATCGGCTAAATAAAAATAATCCAAGAGATCATCGGCATTAATATCTACCAGGGCTGCTGATGCCGGTATGCTGTTTTGCATGGCGCTGTGGTTAACGTCAGCATCTTTGTTGCTGGCCCACCACAGGCGGGTACCTGTTCTGGCATCAACAATATAAATAGCGTTGCCAATGGTATCTTTTGCCCAAGCAGGATTATTCTCGTTTACGGGGTCATACCCACCGCTGATAATTAATACGGGTATAATTTCATTGTTTAATTTAATGTTTGTGGGCATGGCCTTTGCCCAGGTTTGCCCAAGACGCTCAAAATCGCCAGCACCACCTTCTATTTTAAATAAAAATTTAGGTGCAGAGCGCTGGCTAATATCCAGTGCATAATAATCCCTGCCACCGCGCCGCAGGCCTGTATAAAGATATTTGTTAGCGGTATTTTTCTCATAAAACACGCTGATCAGACCATCCATGCCGTAGGGTTTATCTTTGTACCCTGCCGTATTTTGCATATAAATAATCTGATTTTTTAACAGGGTTTGTGGGATAAAGGCATATTCTTCTGTGCCGCTGATGCTGTTGATGGCGTGTAAATAACCTTCGTTATCTCCAAAAAATATTAATGGTTCACCACTGCTATAGCTGACTATTTTAGGTTCGCTGTGCAGGGGGTCGCCTATTGGGTAGCGCAGATCGTTATCGTCATTATCACCATCGCTGTCGGTGATATCAATGCCTGAAATCCAAGACTTTAATTGCTCGCTATTAATATTGGCGCCCAAGAATATATTAGGATCCAGGCTAGAGATATTTTGCAGGGCGTTATTGTTATTGAAATAGATAGTGCGGTTATTTTGGGTGTTGATGACGCTGGCTGCGCCGCCTGCTTCTGTTTTTTGTCCGTCAGGTTCTGAATCTTTATTCCATAAATCCGATACTTTACTGCTGAATGCCCCTGTTTTTTCATTGATGGCAGGTGTTGATAAGTTGTTACCATACAGAATTCCATCTTTACCCATTTGATATTTCTTCAGATTTCCCGGCCAGCGAATTTTATTAACCGGCCTGAAAAGTGAGAAATATAATGAGCTGTCATGGGTTAAACGATTTGCACTGCTGGCCGATACGGCGGGGGCAGTGAATGTAGAATCGAGGGATACTATGCCATCAATAATTGCCTGCAATGCTGCGGCGAGCTGATTGGGATCATTTGCGCTGTAAAATTCACCACCACCGGCGTTGGCAGCCTGTTGCAGAAAGCCGCTGTCCTGTGCGCCTAAAAAACCACCTATCATATGGGATGTAATATATTGCTGACCTTCAAGTGAAGACGCATCAGCGTAACGCAGGTAATAGGTGAGTTCGTCAAGGCATGAGCCATCCCCACTTGTAGATGTGCAGTTGCTGGTGGTTTTAAGAGGCGGCAATTCGGGGCTTGATGCACTGAGGGATTGATACAAATTTTTGACCGTTGTTTGTGAGTCCATGTCTTCATTGGCAATACCATCGGTAAACAGCACTAGGTGATTCATCTGGCAGGCTGCATTTATAGGGGAGTGGTAACTGCCGTCGGCATTCATTGCCAGGGGGATGCTTTTTGATGTGGTGGCATTGTTGTAACTACCTTTGCCATATACAGGATTTAAACCATAAAAATATCGCCTTGCCTCATCAAGGGTTTCGGTCAAGGGTGTGAAGGATTTTGCAGTCAGATTTTCTACTGTGCTGATAGCCAGCTGCTTAACATTGTCGACGGGTTGCATTTGCATAATCACGGCCCCGCCATGTTTGCCCATGTTGCCTGCAGAACCCTCATCGAAGCGCATAATGCCAATATTGACGCCGCTAAGATTAGAAATAAGTTTTTTAAATGCGTCTTTTACAATGCTCAATCTGCTGCGTAAACCAACATCGCCACTGCCGATCTGCAGCCAATTAAGGTAATTGCCAAGTGCTATTTGATATATGGTGGTGGAGTCAGCGGTGCAGTTTATGTTGCCATATGAATCAACACTGGCGGGGCCGTTATAAATGTAATTTTGTTGCAGTGAGTAACTGATAGCCTGGCAGTTGATGTTGACAGTTCGGTTGTATGCGCTGGGATTCTTGGAATTTGAATATTTTGCATACCAGTATTCATTTTTAGAAAAACGCCCGCTGGTGCCGGGCATATATTCATACTCAGGTACATACTCAGTGGTGTGGCTGTCGGTAACGGGCTTATTCATGCTGTCAGATGTATCGATGATAAACAGTATATTAGGCCTGCCTGTTAGTTTAGCATTGTCGTTAATCGCTGAGAAATACAGATCCCTGTCATCAGCATGACTGGTTGAATGGATTAAAAATAAAATAATAGAAAATAAATACCGTTTCATATCCATAGTGCCTAAATATTGGGAGCGACTACCACATTGCCGGAGTATTGGCTGGAGTTTATATGCATGTCATGGCTTTCTGCGTTTATCTCCATGGATATTCCCTTGAATTGGTTTAGGTCAAAACCTTTCATGCAGGTTATGCAGCTGCCTGTGTAGATAATGGTGATTTGGGTGTTTATATCACTGGTTGATTGTGTTGGTGCATCAAATGACAAACTGGTGTGTGCGCCATCAAAATTAGAGATTAAATTTTGCAGGTGGCTCCCGGTGTTGAGTTTTCCGAAACTCCGGTTAAGTGCATTGTTGGCTTCATTGAATACTACTGTGTTGTGCCTGTAATTTGCGGTCATTTTATTTTGCAGACCGGAATTCTGCATGGCGCTGACGGCTGCGAGGGTAATAATCGACAGCAGAACGAGGGTTATGGCGAGGGTCAGGCCCCGTTGATTTTTGATGGATTTCACAGGTTGTTTACCAGGTAGATGCTGGTGGAGAAAACCTGGCGCAAACTAGTATCGTTAAAGTCGCCAATTTTTTCGTCTAATAATGCATAGCTGCGAGGTTTTTCTTCGATGGCGGGTTTATTATTTTGAGAAACCTCCCCCGAAGTTAACAACAGTGCAATACGAATTGTTTGCACATTGCTGATTTTTAAATTCACATCATCCAGGTGTAAAAATTGGCTTTGACTGCCCGCGAGTATCTGCATCGATTCCACATTATCCAGCAGAGGGGCGCTGTCGAATATACTTTCGCCGTTATCCATAGAGACCGCGCAGTGCAGGGTGTTGTCTTCCACCCAAAACCGGCTGATGATCAAATCGCCTTTATCAACGGGGCCGCCGGCGCAATTACGGTAACCTTCCGGTGCCATAAAACTGATAACCAGTTCATCTGAACCGTTAATATTATTTTGTGAGCAGAAAATTTTGTCGCAATCATTTTTAAGTATGGCCTGCGGGGTCTGGCCTGTGCCGGGGTTAAAGCCGGCAAAGCGGATATGATGGGATAATACCTCAAGTGAAAATCGGCCATTTTCCTGGTTTTGGGCAAGGGCGTCGGTTAACCACATGGATCTGTTAGTGGTCAAATAGAGGCTGGATATTGAAATAATGATCAGCGAGCCAAGCAGGATGGAAATCATTATCTCAACTAATGTAAAGCCCGTTTGTTTTGGCATATTAAATATCCAGATCAAAAGTCAGTTTGTTATCCTGGGTCTTTTTGTCCTGTTGCTGCCATACAAGAGTGATTGAGTAGTGACTGCAAGGGGGAGAGCATTGCACACTGAGTTGCGGATTTACTAAGGAGGCAGCTTGATGTGCCGTGATATTCGCGCCGCTGGACGCGCCACACAAAACATCCCAGGTATCAAATGCAGCCCGCTCCTTTGCATCGCAACTATCACCATTCTGGCTGTTTTGGCTGAAATAAGGGGTGCAATATTTTGCAGGCTGCATGCCGCAGTTTTGCGCCACGCTTAAATGGGCGTTATAACTGCCATCATATGCACCATCAGGATTGCTTTTGATGCGTTCGATTAAATCCTGCACTACCCACATGGCAATACTGGATTGAGATGCGTCATTGGTGGCTTTAATGGCTTGTATTTGCAAGCCGGCAAGACCGGTAATTGCAACGCTGGAAATAAACAGGGTAACCAGCACTTCGACCATGCCGATGCCCCGTTGAGGGTGGAAATAACGCATTTTGTGCATCCTGCATTCGCGTTAATAAAAGAAACGTCCTGTTTCTTTTTTTGGAAATAAGCAATGCGGCAATCTAATGGCTCTGCTTGCTGGCGGCAATCAGGCAAAAAGATGAGATTAGGTAGGTATTAGGCGAGAAAATAAATTGTGGATATTGTCACTCTATATTGAGTTTTTTCAGGCGGTAGCGCATGGAGCGAAAACTGATGCCGAGTTTTTCCGCCGCGGCGGTGCGGTTCCAGCGGCTGCTTTCCAAGGCCTCCATTAGCAGGCTGCGTTCAATTTCTTCCAGATAGGTCTCAAGATTGTGGCCCTGAGGGATTTCGTAGTGGGGCAGTTGGTCTGGTAATTTCTGCTGAGTTGGTTGTAAGTCAGGCTTGTGTGTAACTTTCAGCTGAATGTCGGATGCATTAATGATCTGCTCGTCACACAGGGTGACAGCCCGTTGTAATATATTTTCCAGTTCACGTACGTTACCCGGGAAATGGTAAGCACTGAGCATGTCCATGGCTTGCTGGCTGATTTGGTAACGGGATTTATGGTCTTTTTCCAGGAAATGCTTAATCAGCAAGGGAATATCGCCTTTGCGTTCGCGTAGTGCTGGCACATTCAGGTCGATGACATTCAGGCGGTAATATAAATCCTGGCGGAAATCGCCATTGTTGACGGCTGCATCCAGGTTTTTATGGCTGGCGGAAATAATACGCACGTCTACGGCGATTTCTTTTTCACTGCCCACCGGGCGTATTTTATTTTCCTGTATGGCGCGCAGCAATTTAACCTGCATATTCAGGGGCAGATCGGCAACTTCGTCGAGGAATAAAGTACCGCCATTAGCAGCCGCAAAGAAACCTTCTTTATCGCTGATGGCGCCGGTGAAACTGCCCTTTTTATGGCCAAAAAATTCACTTTCCATCAATTCGCTGGGGATTGCTCCGCAGTTAACCGCCACAAAAGGCTTTTTCGATTTGCCACTTAAGCTATGAATGCCATGGGCGACTAATTCTTTACCGCTACCCGATTCACCATGAATAAAAACCGGTGCCTGGCTGCGGGCCAGTTTACGAATTTGATCCTGCAGTATCTGCATTGCTGCCGAATCGCCCACCAGGGTTTGCAGGGGAGTATCTTCATTGCTCACTGCGTGTTGCAGGTTGAGGGCGTTGTTAATCTGGGTGCGTAATTTGTGCAGATCAACTGGTTTGGCAAGAAAATCAAACGCGCCGGCTTTCATGGCTTCGATAGCATTTTCCATACTGCCGTGTGCGGTAATCATGATGAGCGGCATCAAAGGGTAATGTTGCTGGGCATGTCGCAGAATATCCATGCCATTGCCATCGGGCAGGCTCATATCGGTAAGGCACAGGTCAAAACCTTGCTGGCTAAGTTGATGTAATGCGTCGGCTTTAGATACGGCAGGGAAAGCAGTCATGCCCATGCGGCTGACGGTTAATTCCAGCAGTTCAAGCAGGTCGGGTTCATCATCTATGATCAGAATATTGGCGTTGGCCATGGTTTCGCCTGTCAATTCGTGGGGCTGTAAGGGAATATTAAACGGAAACAAGCCCCTGGTTTTTTGTTGTCATAATACCGCAATTCCCCCTGATTTGCCTGGGCCAGCTCCTGGGCGATGTATAAGCCAAGCCCTGTACCATCTACGGAGGTTGTGAAAAAGGGTTCGAACAGGAAGTTACGTTTATCTTCGGCAATACCGGCACCACTGTCACTGATAATCAGGCAGGGTCTGTCACTGAATTCATCGCGGGTGCAGAGTAATTCAATTTCGCAAACCCCCCCGGAGTTTTTGCCATAGCGGTGGCTGTTTTCACATAAATTCCATAACACCTGGTGCAATTGGCTGGGATCAAAGTTAACCGCCATCTCCTGACCGTCGATATGAAATTTAACCGCCGGAAAGCGGTTTAAAAAATCCGTTTCGAAGGTATATAACCAATTCTTTAAATCAAAAGACTGGGTTTGTGAGGGTTGGCGTTTGGCAATCTGTAATACGTTTTGGATGATTAATTCAACCCGGGTAATGTGCTGGCCTATGATGGAGCACAGGCGTTTATCGGCAGGAAGTAGATATTCAGCTTCATCCAATAATTGCGCTGCATGGTTGATGGCGCTCAGGGGGTTGCGAATTTCATGGGCAATACTGGCGGCAAAACGCCCCATGGATGCCAGCTTCAGATTCTGAGCTTTCTGGTTGTAGACATCACTGTCTTCAATAAACATCAGGTTGGTTTTGTCATCAATCATGGCAAAAAACAATAATATGCTGGTGCTGCCATTGGCTGAGGGCATAGGGTTTGGATTTTGCCGGTTGCTGCCCAGCCATTCTTTAAGCCGTTCGATAACATTCTCGGGCAGGGGTTTTTCCACCGTAAAACTGCCGATTTTTTCCTGGGCGGCGCGGTTAATTAACAGGATTTTCCCCCAGCCATTGCACACAACAATACCTGTTTGCATGCGCTGAATAATTAATTCATTTAGTTTTTCAATCTGCCGTAGTTGCCCCACGGTTTGGGCAACATTGCTTTGTGCAGATTGCAGGCGTTGCTGGAAAAAATTTAACAGGGAACTGGTGAAAAAATACACCGATGCCAAAACACCGTTTTGAAATAATTTATCGTAATTTTCGCTGATAATACTGGTGCTGAGTAAAATGATTGATGCTACGGCTGCGCATAAAAGTCCGAGTTGGCGCGGCAGCACAATTGCCGCCACACTCACGCTGATTAACATCATCAAGCCGAATTCATCGTGCGCCGGTGCCACAAACAGAAGCAAAATACCAATTAACAAAATGTCGATTAAAAAATAAGGTGCGATGTTTTTACGGTTATCCAGATTTTGCGTGTAACTCACCAGCAGATTGGCGGCGGCAAGAAAACAATAGGCGGTAAGCATAACCGGCAATAGTTTATCGTTATGGGTTTGCCACCAGTTATTATCGCCGTCGGTCAGGTAAAAACCCATAAAAAGCCCGGCCAGGGCTAGGGTGTAAAAACTGTAAATGCGGAAAATCCGTTGGATATCGTTCCCGGCTTTGTTGAACATCCGTGCCCCTCTGGGTGATTTTATGCACACAAGCTGTGTTGAGTTTGATTGCGGCAGCGTCGAAATTGGCTGAGAATATGTCGCTATCGACGGGCATGCAAGGTTGTTATCTGTGCACACAACAGAATTAAATATCGTAATGGCCCAGCTGAATATGCTGGTGGGGGATATCGACGGTAATACCCTGAAAATCATTGAATCCGCATCCCTTGCTGCCGAGCAGGGTGCGGATGTAGTGGTGTTTCCTGAGTTAAGTCTTATAGGTTACCCACCGGAAGATCTGCTGCTGCGCCCCAGTCTTGAAATTCGCATCAATCAAGCCCTGCAACAGATTCAGCAGGCCCTGCCGGAATTAACCCTAGTGCTGGGTTATCCGCGCCACCGTGATGGCCATTTGCTGAATATGGCCGGGGTTATTCAGGGCGGGCAGCTGGTTGCGGAATATGCCAAACAGCATCTGCCGAATTTTCAGGTGTTTGATGAAAAACGTTATTTCACAGCCGGTAATGCTCCCTGTGTGGTGGATATTCAGGGCCTGCCGGTGGCCCTCACCATTTGTGAGGATATCTGGCACCCGGGTGTGATGGCCCAGGCGCGGGCCGCCGGTGCCCGCCTGATGCTGAATATCAACGCTTCCCCGTTCCACATTGATAAACCCCTGCACCGGGTGGAAATGTTAAAAGCCCGGGTGGCCGAAGGGCAGATGCCTGTGTTGTATGTGAATCAGGTGGGCGGGCAGGATGAACTGGTGTTTGACGGTGGCTCCCTGGCCCTGGATGCGCAGGGTAATGTCAAAGTCAGTGCGCCAACTTACCTTGAGCACCTGGCTTATGTGGGCGTGCATTACGATGGCCAGCAATGTGTGATCAGCAATGAAGCCCTATATCCGTCCCGTGAGCGTCTGGAAAGTATTTATCAGGCCCTGGTGCTGGGCGTGCAGGATTACGTGAATAAAAACCACTTTAAGGGTGTGTTGCTGGGTTTATCCGGCGGGATTGATTCCGCCTTAACCCTGGCGATTGCGGTGGATGCCCTCGGCCCTGAACGGGTTGAAGCTGTGATGATGCCGTTTAAATATACCTCCGCCATGAGCCTCACCGATGCCGAGCAGCAGGCCAATACCATGGGCGTGAGTTACAAGGTGTTCTCAATTGAGCCCATGTTCGATGCTTTTATGCACACCCTGCAGGATGAATTTGCTGGCACCGGGCGTGATACTACGGAGGAAAACCTACAGGCCCGTTGCCGTGGCGTGCTGCTGATGGCGCTCTCCAATAAAAAGGGTTACATGGTGCTCACCACGGGTAATAAATCCGAAGTGGCGGTGGGTTATTGCACCCTGTATGGCGACATGGTGGGCGGTTACAACGCCTTGAAGGATGTATTTAAAACCCTGGTATATGAACTGGCCCGTTACCGTAACAGCCTGGGTGAAGTTATTCCCCAGCGGGTGATTGAACGTGCACCGTCAGCAGAGTTGGCACCGGATCAGAAAGACCAGGACAGCCTGCCACCCTATGAAGTGTTGGATGAAATTCTACGCCTTTATATCGAAGAGGATGTGAGTGCCGCTGGCATTATGCAGCGTGGTTTCAGTGAGGCCGATGTTAAGCGTGTGGTACGTCTAGTGGATGTCAATGAATACAAACGACGCCAGGCGGCGGTGGGGGTGCGTTTAACCCAGCGTGGGTTTGGGCGTGATCGTCGTTATCCAATTACCAATGGCTGGAAACAAGGTCTTTAACGCTAAAGACTGCCGGTAAATCCCCATAAAAAACCGCCAACAGGCGGTTTTTTTATGGGGATTTTCAGGATTGTTATCAGCCAAACAGGCCGAAGGTAATCACGTTGAGCAGGCTGCGGTGATCCTTGGTATCAAAGCCGCTGTGCACAAACTCGCCGTTCTTGAGCTGCGGGTGTTCGGGGAAGTTCAGTTTCAATACGCTCAGGCTTTTGTCGGCCAGATCCGGCATATGCAGTAATTGGTAGGCTTCCGTCATGACCGCTAGGGCATCGGCCACCGCAGGTGTGCCCTGGTAATTTTCCACTACGTAGCGGGCACGGTTGGCCGCTGCGAGGTAGGCGTGACGTTTGATGTAATACTGGCCGACGTGCACTTCATAGGCCGCCAGTTTGTTGCGCAGGTAAATCATGCGCTGGCGGGCATCGGTCACGTAGGGGCTGTCGGGGTATTTGCGCAGCAGTTCGGCGAATTCACCAAACGCATCGCGGGCTGGTGCAGGATCACGCAGGGCTTGCTCGTCGGCGAGGTAACGTTCAACCAGGCTCAGGCCGAGGAAAAATGTCGACAGGCCGCGCATGTAATAGGCGTAATCCACATTGGGGTGTTCGGGGTGCAGGCGGATAAAACGCTCGGCGGCGGCTTTGGCACCTTCCAGTTCCTGGGCCTGGAACTGGGTGTAAATCATCTCCAGCTGGGATTGCTCAGAATACTTGCCAAACGGGTAGCGGGATTCGAGCAGTTGTAGTTTTTCGATGGCCAGGAAGAAGTTTTCATCGTCAATCGCAGCGATGGCTTCATCGTAATATTGTTTTTCGGTGAGCTCGTCATCGTGTTTGCCATTGGAAGAGCAGGCGACGATACCTGCACTGAGCAGGATTAAAATGATTAATCGCATAATGAAAACAGGTATACTTCCGTGATTGCCAAAGGGCGTAATTTAAACACATAGGTCTACCAGCACCAATCATGTCTGACCAAATAAATCTGAGTGCAGTAATTCCTGACGGGCTGGGTAACCGCCGGTTGGATCAGATTGCTGCCGAATTGTTCCCCGATTTTTCCCGTGCCCGCCTGCAGACCTGGATTAAGGATGGTCAGCTCACCGTGGATGGCAAGGCCGGTAAACCCAAAGATAAAGCCTTTGGCGGGCAAGTATTGACCATAGCTGCTGAATTACAGGATGAAGGCACCTGGGAAGCCCAGGACATCAACCTGGATGTGGTGTACGAAGACGAGCACATTCTGGTGATCAACAAACCCGCCGATCTGGTGGTGCACCCGGCTGCCGGAAACTATGATGGCACCCTGCTCAATGGCTTGTTACACCACTGCCCGGAACTGATCAAAATTCCCCGTGCCGGCATAGTGCACCGTCTGGATAAAGACACCACAGGTTTGATGGTGGTCGCAAAAACCCTGCAGGCCCAGAACCATTTGGTTGAGCAATTACAAAGCCGTGAAATGGGTCGTGAATACGAAGCCATTGTCATGGGCGTGATGACGGGCGGCGGTACGGTCGAACAGAAAATCGGCCGTCATCCCCGTGATCGCCTGAAAATGGCGGTGACCAACACGGGTAAAGAAGCCATTACCCATTACCGTGTATTGCAGAAATTCCGCGCCCATACACATATCCGCCTCAAGCTGGAAACCGGCCGCACCCACCAGATCCGTGTGCACATGGCCTATATCCAGTACCCGATTGTGGGCGATCAACTGTACGCTTCCCGCACCCGTTTGCCCAAAGGTGTCAGTGAAGAGCTGCGCACCCGCCTGCGGGACTTCCCCCGTCAGGCCCTGCATGCACGTCAGCTCGAGTTATACCATCCGGCCACCAATGAGCTGGTGAGCTGGGAAGTCCCCCTGGCGGCGGATTTTATTGAGCTGCTCGAAGTGCTGCGCGAAGACGTGCTCAATGCTGACCTGGACTGACGGCCTTGCCCCTGACTGGCCGGAAATTCCCGGGGTCAGTGCATTTGTAACCACCCGCGCCGGTGGTATCAGTGAGGGGCCCTACGGGGCCCTTAACCTAGGTGACCACGTTCAGGACAACCCTGAGCATGTGGCCCATAACCGTCAGCTGCTGGCGGATTTATTGGTTAGTCGCGGTGCGCGTCCGGTGCGCTGGCGCAGCCAGGTGCATGGCATTGACGTAGCGGATATGGACACCCCAAATCCACCAAGGGATGCCGATGCCCTGATAACATCGCAACCCGGTGAAGTGTGTGCCGTATTAACCGCGGATTGTCTGCCAGTATTGTTTGCCGCGAAAGATGGCTCGCAGGTCGCTGCGGCCCATGCGGGCTGGCGGGGGCTGGTAAACGGTGTGCTGGAAAATACCCTGCAGCATTTTGCCTGTGATGCTTCCCGGGTGCAGGCCTGGTTAGGGCCGGCCATTTCCCAGGCTGCGTTTGAAGTGGGTGAGGAAGTGCGTGCGCAATTTATGGCGCGCCACGCAGCCAGCGAGGCCTGTTTCAAACCCGGTAAACCCGGTAAGTGGTATGCCGATATCTATGCCTTGGCGCGGATTCATTTGCAGGCGGCGGGCATGGCTGCGGCGGATATCCACGGTGGAGGGCTGTGTACTGTGGCCGATGAGCAGCGTTTTTTTTCCTACCGGCGCGGTGCGCAAACCGGACGTATGGCCAGCTGCATCTGGCGCAGGGCCTGATTGACCTTAACGAACACCCATAAAAAAGGGCCTCTTGTGAGGCCCTTTTTTATGCTGGGAAGCGTTTGAATTATTCGCCCTTGCAGTATTTGGCGGTATCTTCTTTGGCTTTTTT
The DNA here is from genome assembly GCA_024234265.1 of Oceanospirillaceae bacterium. GTDB lineage: Bacteria > Pseudomonadota > Gammaproteobacteria > Pseudomonadales > Oceanobacteraceae > JACKOM01. Next base: position 79,476 of record JACKOM010000003.1, on the reverse strand, counting down.
GATCAGCTCGGCACGCTCTTCTTCGGAGTACCAGTAGTGTTCGCCGTTTTCGAGAATCTTATACACACGGCCGTTATTTTCGTAGTTACGTTGTTGCTCTTTGGCCTTGGCGCAGTTTTCTTTATTGCGCTCAATTTCTTCTTTGGCTTCTTCCTGTTCTTTTTTACTTTTTTCGCGATCGTTAATGCTGGTTTGCAGTTTGGCGCGTAATTCTTCGAGACGTTTTTTCGCTTCTTCCGGGTTAGGGCCCTGGTTGGTATTGGGTTTGCCCTGTTCGGTGGAATCCACACCGGCGGGTTTGAACTGGGAGTAATGTACCTGGCCTTCCGCATCGACCCAGCGGTAAACCGAGGCTGTTGCCGAGAGGCTGATCAGCATACTGCAAAATACAAACAAGAGGGTCTTCATGGTGGGCTCTGCCTTATTGTCCTTAGCATCTTTAAGGGTACTGTACCCAAATGGGTGCAAAAGCCCACCAGATTGTAATAATGCCGTGAAATGTCAAGCAAAATCAGGGCTTTCTATTGACAAGAAATGCTCCGGTGTCACAATTAGGACCCCTGAAATAGGGCCTTGCGCGGACATCCCGCGGCATGTGAATACGGATTCTCCTGGATGTGGCCACCCTCGCATCCAGCCTTAAACCCGGAGCGTAAAAAACGCGTCCAGGGTCCCGGTGAAAGACTACAAGTTAATCATCCATCTGGTTTGCTGGCGGTTGCCAGAACAGAGCAGGCACACTGTTGTGCGCGATTATTGGTTGCCATCCGACGAACGGGTGGATTATGCAGAGGAAGAGTACGGTGGAATTACTTTCCGGCGGTGAAATGCTGATTCGCTCCCTCCATGAGGAAGGGGTTGAATACGTTTATGGGTATCCAGGCGGATCCCTGTTACATGTTTATGATGCACTCTACAGACAGGATTCTGTCAAACACGTGCTGGTCCGTCACGAGCAGGCTGCTGCCCACATGGCGGACGGTTATGCCCGCGCCACAGGTAAAGCTGGCGTGGTGATGGTTACTTCCGGCCCGGGTGCGACTAACACCATTACCGGTATTGCCACCGCGTTCACCGATTCTATTCCTATGGTGGTGATCTCCGGCCAGGTAATGAGCTACCTGGTGGGTGACGATGCATTCCAGGAAACCGACATGATGGGTATCTCCCGTCCTGTGGTTAAACACAGCTTCAGCGTAAAAAATCCGCAGGATATTCCTGAGATTGTGCGCAAGGCGTTTTACATCGCCCAGAGCGGCCGTCCAGGCCCTGTGGTTATCGATATTCCGAAGGATATGACTATTCCAAGCGAGCGCTTCGAATACAGCTATCCGAAGAAAGTGAAAATCCGTTCTTACAATCCACCCCAGAAAGGCCACAGCGGTCAGATCCGCAAAGCGGTTGAGCTGCTGTTGGCCGCCAAACGCCCGATCATTTACGCCGGCGGTGGTGTGATTTTAGGTAAAGCCAGTGAGCAACTGCGCCAGCTCGCCCGCCTGTTGAACTACCCGGTAACCAATACCCTGATGGGCCTGGGTTCTTACCCTGCGACCGACCGTCAGCACCTGGGTATGCTGGGTATGCACGGCACCTACGAAGCCAACATGGTTATGCACCACTCAGATTTAGTGCTGTGTGTGGGCGCGCGTTTTGACGACCGCGTAACCAACAACACCAGCAAATTCTGCCCGGACGCGAAAATCGTTCACATCGACATCGATCCGTCCTCCATCGCGAAAACCGTTTCCGTGGATGTGCCTATCGTTGGCCCAGTGGATTCCGTACTGGATGAAATGCTCGAAATGATCGCCGAAATCGGTGACAAGCCAGACCAGCAGGCGCTGGAATCCTGGTGGAGCCAGATCGAAGAGTGGCGTAAGCGTCACGGCATGCGTTATGAAAAACGTGATGACGGTCTGCTCAAACCACAGGAAGCGATCGAAGGTCTGTATGAAGCCACCAAGGGTGATGCATTCATTACCTCCGACGTGGGTCAGCACCAAATGTTTGCTGCCCAGTACTACAAGTTTGATAAACCTAACCGCTGGATCAACTCCGGTGGTCTGGGCACCATGGGCTTTGGTCTGCCAGCGGCCATGGGCATCAAGATGAACTTCCCGGACGACATGGTTGTATGTGTGACCGGTGAAGGTTCTATCCAGATGAACATCCAGGAGCTTTCCACCTGTCTGCAATATGGCATCGCGGTGAAAATCTTCTGTCTGAACAACGGCTACCTCGGCATGGTACGTCAGTGGCAGGACATGAACTATGAAGGCCGCCACTCCAGCTCCTACATGGATTCCCTGCCTGACTGGATCAAGCTGGTTGAAGCCTATGGTCACGTAGGTATCAACGTGAAAGACAAGAGCGAACTGAAAGGTGCGCTGGATGATTGCTTCGGTAAATACAAAGACCGTCTGGTATTTGTGAACGTAGCAGTTGACCCTGAAGAACACGTATATCCGATGCAGGTGCCCACAGGTTCTATGCGCGATATGTGGCTGAGCAAGACGGAGCGTACCTGATCATGCGTCATATTATTTCCATTCTGCTTGAAAACGAGCCGGGTGCACTGGCGCGTGTGGTAGGTCTGTTTGCACAGCGTTCCTACAACATCGAAACCTTAACCGTTGCGCCGACAGAAGATCCAACCCTGTCGCGCATGACCATCACCACAGTGGGTTCTGAGCGTGTGATCGAGCAGATCACCAAGCAGCTCAACAAACTGATTGAAGTGGTTAAGCTGGTGGATTTATCCGAAGGTGCCCACGTTGAGCGCGAGCTGATGCTGATTAAAGTAAAAGCGACTGGTGCCCAGCGTGCGGAAATTAAACGTACTGCGGATATTTTCCGTGGCCAGATCGTGGATGTAACCGCTACCGTTTACACCATTCAGCTGACCGGTGAATCCAGCAAATTAGATGCATTCATTCAGGCTATCGGCCCGAACTGCGTGCTCGAAACCGTGCGTACCGGTGTTTCCGGTATTGCCCGCGGTGAAAAAACCCTGACCCTCTGATCAGGTTTTTAAGCACCACAAAAAAACGCGCGCTCGGTAACGGACGCGCGTTTTTTTTATGCGCTTTTTTTGGCGCGCTGCATAATCAACACTCCGCCCACAACCAGCAACATGCCGAGCATATGGAACAGGGTGACTGCTTCACCTAACAGCACTATGGCCAGCAAGGTGGTAAATACCGGGCCGGTTGCGCCGCTGATCGCGGTTTTTTCCGCACCGAGTAAATTAATGGCGCGTGCCATCGCAAAACTCGGTAATACGGTGCAGAAAAAAGCGATGCCCAATGCATAACCATGCACCTGCGCGGGCAGATTTTGTAATTCTGCCGGCGTGGTGGTGACCCAGTGAATTTGCGTAAACAGGGTGGCAATTAACATCGACACAGCAGTAAACAGCATGCTGCCAAATTGTTTAATTAAATCCCCGCTGATCACAACATAAATGGCAAAACTCAGCGCACTGGCAAATACGATAAATAAACCTGTGCCTGTGCCCTGCAGATTTAATTCGCCGGGAATTAATACCAGTATGCCGGCATAGGCGCAGCCTAAGGCCAGCAAAATATGTTTGCCGGGCATGCTGCGGGTGAGCAGGCAACGAATTAACACCACAATGCTGGGGTAAGCGTAGAGAATAATCCGCTCCGCCTGAGCACTGACCTGCTCAAGGGCAAGTAAATCCAGATAACTCGCCAGAAAATAACCGAGAAAACCTGCGGCAACCACCATGGGCAGCGCGCGGCTTTTACCCGGCAAGCCACTGCGGAATATCCATAAAATCAGCAGATAAAAAGGCGCGGCATATAACATGCGCAGCAACATCAGGCTTTCACTGTCAGCGCCCCACAGGTAGGCCTGCTTAATTAAAACCGGCTTGAGAGAAAATAACAGGCTGGCGCACAGCGCCATGATCAAACCCGAATTTAACGCCCTGTTCACAATCATCTCCTTAGTGTGACAGTGGTGGATAGGGGCTGCGGGAAGAAGTGAGTCAGATGACTGGCTGCAACACGCAGCCAGAAACAAAAAGATGCCTGACCGCTATGAGTTCAGCAGTAGCCAGGGTTTTACAGAAAATGATGGAAGGGTTATGTACAGCGGGTGCATATGTAATATCCAGTCAGCAGTCTGTGCATTAAAGCCAGTTTTTTGCGGGGCTGCAATGTTTATAATCGGCGCATTGTGTTTGAAGGTGATGTTATGAAAACCGCAATGACAGAATTGTTTGGCATCCGTTACCCCCTGATGCTGCCCGGCATGAGCTGGATATCAACTCCGGAACTGGTGGCGGCGGTGAGCAATGCCGGTGGACTGGGTATTCTCGCCAGTGGCCCGTTAAATCCGCAGCAAACCCGTGAGGCGATTGCGCGTATCCGCGAATTAACCGATAAGCCCTTTGGCATTGGTGTCACCCTGTTAATGCCGGGTGCGGATGATAACGCCAAAGTTGCGTTGCAGGAAAAAGTCCCGGTGATTAATTTCTCCCTGGGTAAGGGTGACTGGATTGTGCGTGAGGCCCACACCTACGGCGGTAAAGTCATTGCCACAGTGGTCAGTGAAAAACATGCACGCTCCGCGGAAAAAATCGGTGCTGACGCATTATTGGTAACTGGCCACGAAGCTGCCGCCCACGGTGGTGATGTAACGTCACTGGTTTTAATTCCCGCCATCAGTCGCGCGGTGAAAATCCCGGTAATTGCCACCGGTGGTTTTGGTAATGGTGAAGGTTTATTGGCGGCATTAACCTTAGGTGCATCGGGTATCGCCATGGGCTCGCGTTTTGCGACCAGCAGCGACAGCCCCCTGCATCAAAAAACCAAAGAGGCCATAGTGGCCAAAAATGAAAGTGAAACTATTTATTCCAAGAATTTTGATGGTATTCACGCGCGCGTGATGAAAACCCCTGCGGCCGTTAAAGCCACTAAACGCCCAATGAATATTATTCTCGCCGGTTTTAAATCCCTGAAAATGGCGCGGGTAATGAATTTACCCCTGTGGAAAATCATGGCCGGTGTATTAACACAGCCGGATAAAATCCGTATGCTGAGCCAGTTCGGTGCGGCCACTGAAAAAATTCAGGCGGCCACAGTGAGCGGTGACCTGAATAAGGGTGTGCAGTTTGTAGGTCAGACCCAGGGTTTAATTCACGATATCGTCAGTGTGGAAACCATAGTGCAGCGTACTATGTCCGAAGCATTGGCCCGTTACGAAGCATTAGGGACAATATGCAAATCCGAATAATCGCGTGTTTATTGCTGCTCGGCAGCGCATTAAGCCATGCGCAGAACGGTGGTTTTGTGCAGGGCAGTTTTGATACCGGCACATACAATATGAAAGGCGAAAATGCCGACCATGCCGCCTATGGTTTTGATATCCGTGTGGGTACATTCTCACGCGCATGGCGTGATTTTTACCGTTATGTGGGTATAGGCGCAGAACGTTATTATCTCGCCAATCCTGGCAGTGTTGGTGAGCCGGATAATGGTTTTGATCCGGAAGCTAAAAACGAACTGACCTCGGTATTTTTATTTGGTGGTATTGCGCTGAATACTCCGATCTCCCCGTTTGTGGAAATCGGTGGCCATCTGGCGGATTGGGCAAATGGCGAGCTGGCCCAGGCTGGCCACACCGGGCGCAATGGTTTTGTGAAAGCGGGGCTTGATATTAAAAGCCGTGATGACGCCTGGTTGCAGATTTATTTCAAATTAACCACCCTTGAAGAAGTGCCCGTGAAAAGAATGCCCACTGCCGGTTTGGCCGTCGGTTTTGCATTTTAACTTTTCGTAGGCATTTGCCGGCGCGCTGGTTATGATCGGCCATCACTTCAGTGGCCGATCATTATGTTCACACTTCCCCTGCCTGTTTATTTATACGGTTTAGCCCAGGCCCTCGGCATGTCGGCCGCCCCGCTGATTATTTTTGTGGGTGGTTTAATTGGGGCGCGTATCGCACCGGATCCATCCCTCATAACCTTACCCATTGCCGCCATTGTGGTGGGCAGTGCCCTGGCAGCTATGCCCGCAGGTTTATTGATGCAACGTTTCGGGCGCAAACCGGTATTTATCGGCGCAAGTATGATGGCGGTGTTAGCTGCACTGTTCGCCGCTTTCAGTGTGCAGACAAATAATTTCTGGGGTTTTTGTTTTGCCACCATGTTAATTGGTATGCACCTCGCGTTTATTCAGCAATTTCGCTTTGCCGCCCTTGAATGGGTGCCGGTTGCGCAATCCGGGGCCGCGGCAGCTGTGGTGTTATTGGGGGGATTATTTGCAGCATTTATCGGCCCTGAATTAGGCAGCCGCGGCATGGGACTGTCGGATGCGCCTTTTGCTGGCAGTTTTTTATTATTGGTGGCCGATTATGGGCTGCTGATTTTATTGCTGGCCTTTATGCCGGCCAAAGAATTCAGTGCCCAACAAAATTCCGGCAGCGGGCGCAGTATGCTGAGTTTATTAAAACAGCCGGTATTACCGGCGGCGATTGCCAGTGGTGCCTGTGCCTATGCGGTGATGAGTTTAATCATGACAGCTACGCCGTTAAGCATGACCAGTTTTGCGGGATATGATGTGCAGCAAACCAAGCTGGTTATTCAAAGCCATATTATCGCGATGTTTTTACCCTCATTGTTTGCTGCCAGCCTGCTGCGCATTTTTGCTATTAAGGGTTTGATGTTGCTCGGTCTTGCGGCATTTTGCGCGTCGATCAGTATTGCCATGTTTGGCCCGGATTATTGGGCCTATTGGCTGGCGCTGGTATTACTCGGTTGTGGCTGGAATTTTTTATTTTTGTCCGGCACTGCATTATTACCGCGGGCCTATCAAGAGGAAGAGCGTTTTAAAGCCCAGGCCCTCAACGATATGCTGGTCTTCAGTGTGCAGGCAGCAGCAGCTTTGTCTGCCGGTTGGCTGGTCAGTCACTATGGCTGGTATGTGCTGAATTTAGTCGCGCTGCCGTTAATGCTGCTGGCATTATTCTTTTTAGGGCGCTGGATGCTGAGCGAACGTAATGCATCAACATAAAGTGTGCGGGTTTGAAAACCAGATATAAAAAAAGCGCCCGCAGGCGCTTTTTTTACATCTGCCGGTTTTAATCTTCCAGCAATGCATCCATACCGCTTTCCATACCGTTGGTTTCCTGTAAATCCGCGAGGGCTTTTTCCAGGTTCATACCAATGGCGCTGGCTACTTTAGTAGGGAAGCGATTGAGAATTTCTTCTTCACTCAGGCCCGCATGGTGGCTGTCGTTCACATAAATAGCTAAATACAGCAGGTTGGCCAGGGGGCTCATGGGATCAGCCTTGGCAGGGTTGCAGTGGTATTTAACGGCGGTGACAATTTCTTCGGGGAATTTCCAGCGGCTGGCGAGTTCTGCACCCACATCACCGTAATGGAAACCTAACATGGAGTATTCAACTTCATGCAGGCGCCCGCCGGCGGCCACGGCTGCATCCACCTTTTTCATTTCGGTGGGTAACAACATACGCAGCAGCATTTCACCAATGCTGTGTAACATGCCGCAGGTGAATGCGGTTTCTTTATTGAGTTTGGTGTACTTCGCCATCCACTTGGCGATGGCGGCAACCGTGAAGTTATTGCGCCAGAAGCCTTTGCGGTCAAAGCCCTGGGGGGCCTTCATGGCACCGGTAATACCGGAGGCCAGCACTAAGGTGCGCAGGGTGGAAAAGCCGAGTAACACCGAGGCATCGTTGGTGGTGCTGATGGTACGTGAAACCCCGTAGTGGGCGGAGTTAGCAAGGCGCAGCACCTTAGCAGTGAGCACCGGATCCATACTGATTTTGCCGGCAATTGCATCAATATTGACGTTATCGTCATTGAAGGTGGCGATCAGTTCCTGCACCACTTTGGGAATATTTGGCAGAGTGTGAGTTTGTTCAAACAGGCTGGCTAAATTCATATCCTAGACCCCAATCCATTCTGAAATTCAGCTTAGGCCAGCCTTAGCGAGTGCGCTAACTTTGTTTGTAAATTCTCTCTCCGTTACACTTAAGCCCTTGTTTTATGAAGGTGAAACTATGCAAAGCCTGGGTTTTATTGGCATGGGCCTGATGGGTGTGCCCATGTCCCGTCGTTTACTGGCGGCGGGTTACGATCTTATGGTGTGGAACCGCAGCGCGGATAAATGCGCACCCCTTGCCGCCGCCGGTGCCAAACAGGCAGCTGATCTGGCGGCCCTGTGTGCCCACAGTGAAGTCATCATGCTGTGTATTGCCAATACGGATGTGGTGGCCGAAGTCACTGCGCGTTTGTTGCCGCACCTGCGTGCCGGGCAGGTGATTGTGGATTTCTCCTCCATTGCGCCGGATGTCACCCGCGCGCTGGCGGCCCAGGTCAATACAAAAGGCGTGGCCTGGGTGGATTGCCCGGTATCCGGTGGTGTGGCCGGGGCAGAGGCCGGCAGCCTGGCGATGATGGCCGGCGGTGATGCCCGTGTGATTGATCAGCTGCGCCCGCTGCTGGCGAACTTAAGTGCGCGTGTTACCCACATGGGGCCCAATGGCGCCGGGCAAACCAGCAAAATATGCAATCAGATGATTGTCAGCTGTAATGTATTGGTGATGGCCGAAGTGTTGGCCCTTGCGGAAAAATCCGGCGTGGATGCCACGCAGATACCCGCCGCGTTAAAAGGGGGTTTTGCCGATTCTATCCCCCTGCAGTTAACCGGCACCCGCATGGCAGCACATGATTTTGCCGAAGTGAAATGGCACGTTAAAACCCTGCTCAAGGATTTGGACATGGCCAATGCCCTGGCCAAGGAAATGGGCAGTGCCATACCTATGGCCGGTTTAGGGGCAGAATTAATGCGCCTGCACGGCAGCAAGGGCAATCTGGAAAAAGACCCCAGCACCTTAATTGAGATGTATGCGGAGAAAAAATAATGCGTCTGGCCTGTAATATCTCGCTGATATTTACCGAAGTCCCGCTGCAAAACCGTTTTTTTGCTGCCCATCTGGCGGGTTTTAAAACCGTGGAAATTCAATTTCCCTACACAGTGGAACTGGCGGTATTACAGTCCGCGCGGGAAATCGCCAATGTCGATGTTGCGTTAATCAACGTGCCCGCCGGCGATTTAATGCAGGGTGGAGAGGGGCTGGCCGGTGTGCCGGGTAAAGAAGATGAGTTTAAGGAAGCCGTCGCACAATGCATTACCTATGCAAAAGGTTTAGGTGCGCGGGTGGTCAACGTACTGGCGGGGCGTTGTTTATATGCAGGCCAGGAGGAGATTTATTTAAATACCTTCAAAAAGAACCTGGCTTACGCCGCCAGTGAATTAGAACAACACGGTATTCTGTGTACCTTCGAAGCAATCAATACCAAAGATATGCCGGGCTTTTTAGTGCACAACACCCAGCAAATGCTGGATATTCTGGCCGAGTTAGATCACCCCAACCTGCAAATGCAATTTGATATTTACCATATGCAAATTATGGATGGCCATGTGGATGAAACCCTGCAACACCACGCCCACCAGATCGGCCATATTCAGTTTGCAGATTTCCCGGGCCGTGGCCAGCCCGGCACAGGTAATTTAAATTTCAAAAAGATTTTTGAGTTGATTAAACAATCCGGTTATAGCGGATATGTGGCGGCAGAATATAAACCCACGGGCAAAAGTGAAGAGAGTTTTAACTGGCTGCGGGATTATGATCTTAGCTGGCTGGAAGGTGAGCCGGAGTTTTAAACTTTAAAACCCTGCCATGGCGCGTTAATTTTTACGGTTTCAACATGAAAAGCCCGGAATCAAATGTAAATTTATTCCGGGCTTTTTATTTGTGCCGATTTCTTCAGCGTTAATTCAGAACACTTTATGCGAACTTGCTGCGCCGGTTTTTTAAAGCGCCATAGCCCGCAGTCAGCATGGATGCTGACAAAGCGCCGGCGAAGCTAGGCAGGATGCCGAATGGCGCGTGGGCGTAATGGCGCGTCGAAAAAAACGGAAACAAGCAGCAGTGTGAGCGAAGGAAGGGTCTGGGAAGTCCCTTCCCAGAAAGAAAAAACGGGATTTCATTGTCGTTATGTTTTGCGCTGACATAACTTTCTGTGGCTTATTCCTACCTTTGCGCTGGCTCGCCCCTGTCACAACGCACACAATTTAATTCATGCCCCAGCATACTGTTGCGGCCTTCAACCGTGGTGACCCAGGGGCGGTTAATAAACGGCGGCTGGTGGCGCACATGCTGGTTATGCCCGCAGGCTAACTCTGCGACCCAGTGCTTTTCTTCATCAAGGTGATAACCCGTAATCGGCTGTAACATGCTGGTTCCGGTTTTGCTGCAAAGCGGCTATGGTATGCCCATTTCCTGCGGGTGCAAAGGTGTGAGATGGCGGCATTATTTAAAGATGTATTTTTACCGGCGCGCATTAAATTATTGGGCAAACATTTATTACGGGTGAATGGGGCGTTTGATTATACCCGCTTTGTGCGCATTGCCAGCGAAGGCAATGCACAACAGGAATTATTGCAACGTAGTGAGCAGATAGTGCATGCCCTGCATGAAACCCTGCCAAAGGATTTTACCCAGGGCGCGGTTATGTTGCGCAACGCCCTCGCACCGCAGGATAAACTGCACGACGATGCCGGCATACACGGCTGGTTAATTGTGCCCTGTGCGGAATATATTGGCCGCCACGGGGTAGAGCATTTTGCGCTGGCTATGGATGTTTTAAAAGCCATGACCAGCCGTTTCAGCAGTGAACTGGCGATTCGCCATTTTTTAATCCGTGAGCCTGAAAAAAGTCTCGCCCTGTTGCAGCACTGGGCGCTGGATGAAAACCACCACGTGCGCCGTTTAGTGTCTGAAGGTTCACGCCCACGCCTGCCCTGGGCCATGGCGTTAAATCACTTTAAAAAAGACCCGCGCCCCGTCTTGCCTTTGCTGGAATTACTCAAGGACGATAACGAAGAATATGTGCGTCGCTCGGTGGCGAATCATTTAAACGATATCAGTAAAGATCACCCGGAATTATTGCTGGATGTAATCGAACCCTGGTTTAAAAACGCAGATAAAAACCGGCAGCGGTTATTACGCCACGCCCTGCGCACTTTAATTAAACAGGGTAATCAGCGCGCTTTAGGCTTATTGGGTGCAGCCGAATTACCGGTGAAAAATGTGCAGTTAAGCCTGACGCGCAAAACCGTGCAGTATGGCAACGCGCTGGAATTTGAGCTGAGCCTGCAGGGCCCCGCCGGTAAAGATTTTATTCTGGATTACGGTATCCACTTTAAAAAAGCCAACGGCAGCCAGGCCCTCAAGGTTTTTAAATGGAAAAAAGGTAAGTTTGCCGAAAACGGCGCATTAAATGCGCAACGCAGCCATGCCATACGCCCGATTACCACACGGGTGTATTACAACGGTGCGCAATTATTGGATATTCGGTTAAATGGCAAAGTGATTGCGCAGGCGGAGTTTGAATTGAAGGGCGTAACCAGCGACTAGTTTTTCAGCTGCCAGTTGCTAGTTGCTAGTTGCTAGCTTCCAGCTTCCAGCTTGATACGCCCCCACAAAAGTAGACACTCAGTGGGTTGCTTGTAATTCGAACTGCATGGGGCTTAAACCATTTAATGCCCCATGACGCCGAATCCTATTGTAATAACGCTCAATGTACCAGCGCACTTGCTCATGCATGGCTGCGCGATTCATTAATCCCTGGTGTTTTATCCACTCCTTTTTCATTTGCGCAAAAAAACTTTCCATACACGCGTTATCCCAGCAGTTACCTCGCCGTGACATGCTGATCGTAATTCCCCTTTGGTGCAGCCATTTCATGACAGATTCACTGCGGAATTGGCAGCCCTGATCACTGTGGAATAATAAATCTCCGCCTGTTGGTTTGCGCCTCTGCCATGCCTGTTTTAATGCGCTGCTCACAAGCTCTGCATTGTTCATAGGGCTGGTTGCCCAGCCAATCACTTTGCGGGAATAAAGATCCAGCACCACGGCGAGATATATCCAGCCTTCTGCGCATTTAATTTGTGTAATGTCCGATACCCAACGCTGGTTTTTCTTCTCAGCGTTAAACGCACGATTTAATAAATTCGGCAAAACAAGCAAGCCGTTATCTGCTTTACGGTGGCCCGGTTTTAACGCCGAGCCAGCACGATAGCCAATCGCCTGTAATAAACGCTGCACACGATTCTGGCTGCAGCAAAAGCCTTCATGTTGCAGCGCCTGCCACAGTTTCCGGTAACCCGGTATGCCTTGCTCATGCTGCGCAATGGCTAATGCCCGCGCTTGTAATGTTTCATTTTCACGGGCGCGGGCCGAGGGCTTGCGGTTCCGCCATTTATAAAAACCCGAGCGCGATACATCCAGCACATCGCACATCAGTTTGATGGGCCAGCGCAGCGTATGGTGCGCAATGAATGCGTACTTTATTTGGGCTTTTTGTCGAAGTACGCCTTCGCCTTTTTTAGGATTTCGGCCTCCATTTCAGCGCGGGCCAGTTGTTTTTTGAGGCGGGCATTTTCACGCAACAGATCAGCGTAACTTTTGTCGGGCCCCTGGTTTTCAAGGGAAGTATCGGGTGTGTCAGCTTTGCGGGTCATTTGAACTCTCCAGCGGCTGAGCAATGCGGCGTGAATGCCCAGCTCATCGGCGACGGATTGTACTGTATGGTGGGTAGCCAGCGAGCGTTGTACGGCGGCTATTTTGAATTCAGTTGTATGTTGACGTTTGTGATGAACTTTCATGACACCTTATCTCTTCAATAAGGTGTCTACTTTTTCGGGGGCGTATCAGCCGGAAGCTGGAATCGGGAGCGGCTTTAAGACGCTGTACGGGAGACGGAAGACGCGTTGCGTGAGATGTAGCCCATATGTTTGATTTTTAAATCTGCCCCCTGTAAAACCATCGCCGAAAGTTAAATAAGAAACGAAATGATGACAAAAAATGCACAAGCAAAACGCAGCCGCCGGTTACGTAAAAAATTATTTTTAGAGGAATTTGCCGTATTGGGCTTTGCTGCCACGGGGCAATGCGCCGAGGGTGCAGGGCAGATTACGGATAAATTTATTGATGATTTCATTGCATTGATTGAATCACGCAATTTATTGATAGGTGGTGGTTTTGATAAAAACGCGTTTGATGTTTTTATCTGCCCGGCGGCCCGTTATGCCTCTGCCACACAGGAAGACCGTAATGCAGTGGAGCACTGGTTAGCCGCCCAGGGTTTTATGCAGCAGATTGAGGTTGGGCCGCTGGTGGATGCGTATTACGGGGATTAATTACGCAGTTTTTTAACGGGTTAAACATTTTTTAAATTTTGGTTTTACCTATTTCACCAGAATTCTTTAATTACTGTCTTTTGATTGACCGGCAACACAGTATCTGTTTTGACACTGACATCACGGGTATCGCCGATTAGGGCCAAGGCTATATCCGTATCACCCTGTGCGTAACCCGTATAAGTGGCGGTCATTTTCATGTCAACACCAAAGGTTTGCACTTGATCTAACATTCGATCAAGACCCGCACTTTGGGTGTTTAATTGCCCATTTCCTGCCGATTTAGCCATACTCATTAAAAATTGATTAATTTTATCCAGATCTTTGGCATCAGCTTCGCTAAGCGGCCTTCCTGATGCGTATTGAATGGCCAAAGAGCGATAATCACTTTTAGATACAGGCTCTTGCATTTCATCTCGTTTAATACGGGCGTTATATTCCTCAAAAGTTTCGAAAGCCCCTTTACTCCAAGAATAATGGGGTTGTTCTAATTCCTCTGTATAGCTGAAAGTTAAGTTAACCGAATTTCCACTAGGTAGGGTGATGGATGCACTGACATTAAATTCATTGGTAGCAACGTTGTTTCGGTTAGCTGAGTTGTTTGCCGCATAAGTTGCCCCGTCTTGTTTGTACATCATAGAAGGAGAGAATTCAGCAACGCCGTATTCTAATTTGAGCTTTCCTTCAGTTTGGCCTCCACTAAACACGGATAACTCACTTCCTGGGTTCAATTTGGAATCAATAAGTTGCTCGTTTAGCTGCTGAAGTTTGTCTGGGTCTGTCACCCCTTTGACACTGGATATTTCTAGATAGGAGAGGGATTGGTCTCGGGTAAAATCCACTGTGGCCTTATCATCATCTAACAGGCGAATTTGACTTGCGGAATCGCTGCCATGTTGTTGAAAACCCACATATTGTTGTGCATCTTGCCATGCCTGCAAGGATACCTTGGTCGTTGGTGACGCCACTGTAATAATCGCATCTCCCTCTTCACCCGTTTTAACAAGATAGTCGCGATGCAATATCCCGGGATAATCGTCTTCCTGAGGGGCTTGTGCGACGGGCTGTGCATTGGTCTGTTTGGCGCTGTATAAGGTACTAGCGACATTTGACATTGAAGTATTGATGTCCATACGGGTCTTCCAACTGAGTAGGGTTTCCCTTAAATATCGGCCATTTTTGAGGAACTTGAGGCGGTTGTTGGCGGAAACGAAAGTGTTCAAAAATTCGGGTTTAATTCCCCAATAAAAAACGCCGCATTTCTGCGGCGTTTTGTTTTTCGCGTCTGGCGTCCGGCTTCAAGCTTCAAGCTTCAGGCTTTAAGCCCAAGCGTCTCCCTTCTCCCGCCAAGCGTCTCCCGTTATCTATCCACCCGATACATAAACCCTGCACTGGCCACATGGTTACGTATCAGATTTTTCACACTGTTATTGGCCCCAAAACCACTCTGCAGGCTGACCAAATCATCCTGGTTCTGGCTGTCGGGGCGGTGGCCGGTGGCAAAGCGGTAGTAGTTGTTCACAAAACAGTTCTGCGCTTCGTTACTCTGGCCTAAGAAGTTGGCCAGGTCGCGGGCATCGTTAAAGGTGCCGAGCTGCTGGGTGCCGGTGTTGTCGCGCAGTATGCCGCTGGCATCGATGGCGAGCATCACACCTTTGAGGTTGTAGGCTTCTTCCTGGGTACGGAAACGGCCTGCCGCATCAAAACTTTCTAAGGCAACACCCGGTTCGTTCATCAGTTGGTGGCATTTCCAGCACTGGCCGCCGGAGGCATCCGGGCCTGTGATGTAATTCCAGCGCTCGCGGGTGGTCATGGGGTTGCTCGGCAGGGTGATGGTGGCCGGGTCAACGCCCACGGGCACGCCCATGGTATGACAGAGCATGTTTTCGCGGATCATTTTGCCGCGTTTGACCAGTGAGGTGGCGGCAAAGTCGGAGTTGATGATCTGGGTAATGCCGAGGTGCAGAAGGCCACCACGGTTACGGTCGGTGCTGATTTTCTGCATGCTGCTGCCAGTCACGCTCAGGCCGTAGTGGCTGGCGAGTGTGCTGTTGGCGTAGGTGTAACCCGGGCTGAAGAGTTTGTCGAAGTTGCCACCGTCAATTAACCACTGGCCCACAAAGCTGTTTTGTTCGGCGAGCATGGCGTCGATCACGCTTTGGCTCAGGCCGGTTTTTGGCACGGGGGCTTCGTAGGTTTTGCTGTAATAACGCACAAATTCCAGCATGTTTTTGTTGAAGGCGCTGCCGCTCATCAGGGCATCGGCTTCGCTGGCAATGGCGGCGCTGCTGCTGAAGGTATTGCTGGCGGCTTTGTTGAGCAGGGCCGCGCTGGGGGTGGTGCCTAAAATCTGGAACGACAGGGCGCTGGCAATTTCATACTGGGTTAACTGGTAGGCCTGGGCAGTGCTGTTCCAGGTGCCTAATTCAATGTGGTAGAGGAAATAGGGGCTGAGCAGCATGCTGGCGAGCATGGCGCGGCTGCCGTTGGCGCTGTTGATGCTGCTGTAGGTGCTCAGTTCGCTGCTGCTCAGGGGGCGGCGTAATACCCGTAAACCGGCGGTTGCCACCTGGCTGCTGCTGCAACTGCTGCTGCCACAGCCGAGCAGGCTGAGGTTGGCGGCGGCGGCAATGCTATTGGCCTGTTGCAGGTATTTGTTGGCTTCATCGTATTGCACTTTGCCGTTGTCGGCATCGCTGGCGTATTTGAAGTGCTCATCAAAACGGCTCTTGGGCAGGTTTTCAGCACTTACACTCACGCCGGTTAAGTCTTTCACGGCGTTTTGGTATTCAAACGCGGTGAGCAGGCGAATGCCACGCACCCCACGGCCATCGGCATTATTCGCGGTGCTGCGGGTATAACCCCACAGGGTTTCCCAGATATGGCTGGCGGCGTTTTCCAGGCAGGTGGTATCGCAGCTGGCCACGGGCATGGTTTTCACTTTCACCATAAAGGCGTCGAAGCTTTTGCCGTTCCATTTGCTTTTGATACGGCTGTCGTTGAGCTCACCACCCAGGCCACCGGCCACGTGGCAGTTCACGCATTTGCTGTTGAAGGCGCTTTCGCGGGCATCGGCCACGGGGGCGCTGGCCAGGCTCAGGCCAAAGATGCTGGCGGTCATGGAGGTGCCGGCGCTGTTTTTGGCGCTGACGCGGTAATCGTAACGTTTGCCTGTGGCCACGCCGGTGTCGTTATAACTCTGGCTGTTGGGGTTGAGGGTGGCGAGCAGGGCCCAGCTGCCGTTGTCGACACGGCGCTCCAGCAGGTAGTTGGCTTCGTTGCCGGCGTTGTCTTCCCAGCTCAGCACTATGCTGCTGAGCATAGGGGTGGCGAGCATGTTAGTGGGTGTGGCGGGGATGATTTCTTTTTGTTCCACCAGCAGGCTGGTGCTCTGCACATAGGCGGAGCTGCCGGCGCTGTTGAAGGCGGCCACGCGGTACTGGTAAGTGCTGCCCACGCTGATGGCCGCATCGCGGTAGGTGGTGGCTCCGGCGGCGAGTTCCTGCAGATTGCTCCAGCTGCCGCTGTTCACTTTACGTTGCAGCAGGTAACCGCTTTCGTCCTGGGCGTTGTCGGTCCAGGAGAGGGCAATGCTGCTCTGGTCGCTGCTTAATACGGCGTTGAGGTTGCTGGCCGCTGCCGGAATCGTCGTTGTGGCACAACTGCCGGATGAACTGCTCGCGGCGCCCACCAGTTTCCACGCATCCTGCCACGCAAGGCCGCTGCCGGGGGCGTAATAGCTGCTGGCGTTTGAGCTGCACCAACCGCCCACTGTGCACTGGTAAATGTTGCTCTGGTTGAGCACTTTGTCACCGACCTGGTAAGTGGTGCCGGCCACATATTGGGGGGCGCTGGA
Source organism: Oceanospirillaceae bacterium (assembly GCA_024234265.1). GTDB lineage: Bacteria > Pseudomonadota > Gammaproteobacteria > Pseudomonadales > Oceanobacteraceae > JACKOM01. The sequence continues at coordinate 62,357 of JACKOM010000003.1, read as the reverse complement.
GCTGCTGCTGGTGCAACTGCTGGCGGCTTTTAATTGCAGGCCACTGATGCTCACGCTGGCGGAAGTGCCATTGGCATTGCTGGCGCTGACGCGGTAATCGTACAGGGTGTTGGCGCTGACCTGCAGGTTGTTATAGGTGGTGGTATTGGCGGCCAGGCTGGCAATTTGCGCGAAGGCGGCACTGCCGCTGCGGCGCTCAATAATAAATGCGGTTTCGTTGTTGCTGTTGTCCTGCCAGGTGAGGCTGATCTGGCTTTCAGTGCTGCTGCCGGCCAGGGCAGAAGGTGCCGCCGGTGCAGTTTGTGGCAGGGCTAAGGTAATTTCCTGGCTGTTGCTGTAGGCGGAAAATTCAGTGCCCACAAACGCGCGGATGCGGTAACGGTAACGGTTGCCCGGGGTCAGGTTGGCATCACGCAGGGCGTTGATATTCAGCGCCAGGCGCATGATTTCTTCATACTGGCCATCGTTGACGCGGCGCTCAATGCTGAAGCCTTTTTCATCGTTGCCGGGGTCACTCCAGCTTAAATTGATGGCGTTATTGCCTTCGGCCACTGCATTTAAAGCGGCCACCGGCAGCAGGGTAACCGCAGTGCCGGAACCTGAGCCTGAGTTGGTATCACCGGAATTGTTATTACCGTTGAAGGCATTGGGCAGGGCGATAACCGCGTAATCAAACACCGCGGCGGCGCAATCGGCATCACAGGCAGAGGCGTTGGCAGCCGGCATATATTGGGTGATGTAGGCAATGTAAGCGGCGCGGTCCGTCAGGGGGCTGTTATTTAAAAACATGCTGCCGTAGGGGCCGGTTTTACTGGCGTTGCCGTGGCAGGTTTCACACTGGGCGGCATACAGTTCGGCACCTGTGCTGTTCACGTCAGCACCATTGTTATTGCCGGAGTTGTTGCCGCCGTTGGCCGCCATGTCGGCGAGTAATTCATGGTAGGCATAATCAAATACCAGCGCGGCACAGTCGGCGTCACACTGGGTTTTATCCGTAGGGGGCATGGTGGCCGCAATATAAGTGATATAGGCATCACGGCTGGTTAAATGGCTGCCCACGCGCAGCATATTGCCGCTGATGGCTTTTGTGGTGGCATCACCGTGGCAGGCTTTGCACTGGGCCTGGTATAACTCTTTACCTGCCAGCAGGCTGCTTTCATCCGGGCGGGTTTCAGCCCCGCTGATATTTAAATCACCTGCGCTGGGGGTGGTATCCACCGCGCCGCCATAGGGTTTGCCACAGCCGGTTAGGGCAAGTGTGACGCTGAATAAAAATGCCAGTTTAAGTTGCATGGTTGCCGTCCCAATATGAAGTGCCGCCATACTAGGTTTTCAGGTGCAAGGGGGAATCGGCACTAAGGGGGAGGGGCCTATAACTTTGGTCATAATTGTGTGGGGGTGTGACGGGGTTAAAAGCCTGCGCCTGCGGAGTTAAATCAAAAAACCTGTGTTAAGATGCGCGCGCCCTGCAATGGGGTTTAACCCGATAAGGATATTGTGTGAAAAAACTTGCCCTGCATGTATTAACGGCCAGCAAAAAAACAACCTCTGCCGCCGCCAGCATTTTATGTGCTGGTATATTCGCCAATGCGGTTCATGCCGCAGAAAACAACAGCGAAATCAGCCTGGAATATGGCCAGGGCAATGTGGAACTACCTTTCGCGATTAACTATTCGGGTAAATCTACTTTTCAGCAGGAAATACTCGGTCTGAACTTCCAACAAAATTTTGCAGAAAACTGGTTTGGCCAGCTGGTGCTGCGTGATATTAATTCCAGCGCCGATGAATATGTCGCCAATGGCAACCTGTGGCGTGTCAAAGAACATGAACAGCAAGAGGCCAATATTATTTTCGGGCGTTATTTTGCCTTGCCGCAAGGAATCGCCATGAACCCTGTTATTTACCTGTCAGGCGGTGTGCGTTATACGGATTTTTCCGCAACAATTACCAGCATCGACAGTGGCACAGCGGTTGACTACATTGTGGAAGATCAAAAAATCGGTTACATCTGGCAGGCCGGTGTGCAAGCGGATTTAACCGCCCGTTATCAGGCGCAGATTTCCCCCTATTTCCGCCGTTTTGAAGCCCTGAATAAAACCGAACAGGAGTGGGGCCTTGCCCTGAATATGCACCCAGTGCCGGCAATCAAACTTGGCTTGGCCTATGAAAATTCCCCCAGCCATGCCTCTGAAGCTGTGCTGTTCGAACTGAGTGCCTTATTCGGCAACTGAAATCTGCCAGCACCCTGGCAGTAAATGACAAGAAATAAAACGGCAAAATCCCTAAAGTGGTCCCATAACAATAATAAAGGGTATGACCATGGCCCCTCTGGATTTTGCCGGCCTCTGGCAGGCGGCACTGCAAAGTTATCACGATCCTCTGTTTATACCCCTGGTGGTGGGCAGCACATTACTCAGCGCGGCAGCGTTTTTATGTTTTGCCCTGCCCTGGACTTTGTTGGCATTTATCGACCCTATCAAACTGCGCCGTTTTAAAATTCAGCAAAAACCCTTTCAGGTGCGTACCTATTTCTGGCCGAATATCGCGCGCATAACGATTAACAGCAGCATTATGCTCAGTCTGATGGTGCTGGCCTGGCCGCTGTTTCGCGAGCTTAATACGATTCATGTGGGGGAATTACCGGCCTGGTATTGGGTGGTTCTTCAGCTGTTAATTTTTATTGTGCTGGATGATTTTTTATATTATTGGATGCACCGCGCCATGCATCACCCCCTGTTGTTGCGCCATGTGCATGTGGTGCACCACCGCATTAAAAATACCTGTGCGCTGGATGGTAATTATTTTCACTGGCTGGAATTTGTAGCCACAGGTTTATTAACTATGCGAGGGCCTGTTAACACTAATTAAACGAGGCCTGTTATTGGTTAAAAATATTTCAGGCAAGGCGCTGAGAGTGTGGCCTAACGGGTTAAGCAAACGAACAGCAACGCAGCATGGGGGATTTTTAACCATAACCCTTCGGGCTGAGGCCAGTTTTCCCCATTAACTTCGTCACTCATCATTCATTTAGCCCACTAATATCAATCTTCGCTCCTTGTTCTGAGAAAAACTGGCTCTCAGCAGGCCCGGTTCACTTAGTGCTAACAGGCCCTGGGCCCCTTATTGCTGGGCGCGCATTTATACGTATTTTGGCTGTGGATTATTATCCGCCAGTTTGAAGCCGCCGATGGCCACTGTGGTTATGATTTCCCCTATAACCCGGTGAAGTTAATTCCGTTTTACCACGGCGCGGTTTATCACGATTTTCACCATGCGCGTTTTAAGGGAAATTACGCCGGGTTTTTATCCTATCTGGATAGATTTATGGGCAAGACCTATGTGCCGGAGTATTTGCGTTATCGGGCGAATAAAAAGAACCGGGGGTAAAAACTACCTGCGTTGCCGGAGCTTTGTTAAAAACAAACTCAAAATGCTCATTTATAAAACATAAACTGCGCTTTTTCGTTTGTTTTTGCCTCGCTCCGACTGCCTCGGTAACGTTTTTACAAAGATGGATTTCGCTAAAAAAATTGATATTGCCGGAACGTTGAGAGATAAGATCGTCTGGCGTCTGGCGTCTGGCGTCTGGCGTCTGGCGTCTGGCGTCTGGCGTCTGGCGTCTGGCGTCTGGCGTCTGGCGCGGTTTTGCTCCCGACACCCGTCGCCAAGCCCCCGACTGCAAATCAGCTATTCGCTGAAATCACCTTAAAGCCGTGTTTTTCCCCTAATAAATCCACAAACTTAAAATGCTGTTTGAGTATCGGCTCATATTGCAGGAAATCGTTCGCCACAATAATTAAACGCCCGTGGGGGTGCAGGTATTTTTTAGCGTTGTGCAGCAGGTTTTCTGCCACGTCGTAATCGGTTTTCAGGCCCTGATGGAAAGGCGGGTTGCTGATAATGCAATCAAACTTTTTACGTTCGAGTTTTTTCAGGCCGTTGGAGGCAAGGGCCTCTTCGTATTCCAGGCCGTTTTTCTGCATGGTGGCCTGCGCAGCGGCGAGGGATAATAAATCGTCATCTAATAACGTCATTTTGGGTTTGACATGGTGTTTGCGCAGGTACGCGGCGATGACACCGGCACCACAACCAAAGTCCACAAAACGGCCTTTTAAATCATCCGGTAAAAATTCAAATAAAATCGAGGTGCCTTTATCGAGGCGCGCTTCACTGAATACACCGGGGTAACTGGCCAGTTCCAGATCAATGTTTTCGATTTTGTTGTATTTGAGGTAACGCTCAAGTTTAAAGCTGGTTTTTTCCAGGCACTGGTCGGCAAACATCAATACACAGTGTTTACCGCTGGCCTGTTTGTAAATGCGCCCGAATTGTTTTTTCAGCGGGGTTTCAATGGATTTAATCCCGCCTTTGTTTTCGCCGACGATAAACAGGCGGCTGTCTTCCTGCCAGACACTGCGCACATAGTTTAATAACATATCGGCGCGGTTTTTCATTTTGGGCAGGTAGAGCACAAAATCCACACAGTCCGTTGCGCCAAACAGGCCGACATCCTGCACACCGCTGGCGGCCATATCATCCAGTGCACTTTGGCTGAGGGCCATGCTGCAAAAGCGGGTTTTTTCTTCCGCGTTTAAGAGTTGCGCAAAACCATCCGCCGGGGGGTTTAACAGCAGGGTTTTACGGTCGAATAATTCGAGGTTTTTTTCCAGAAGCTGGCTGGGTTGGCTCAGGGGCATGGTATTCCGCTTTTAAATGGTGGGCAGGGCGCAGGTGTTCGGGCCCGTGGCCGGTGAAAAACAATAGGGGGATTTTAGCGGAAATCCGGTCAATCGGCATGTATTAGCGTGCAGACGTTTGTAACGGCCGCGCATAATCGAGTTACACGCGGCGCGATGTTAAGTCTTGAGGTTTGGCTTAGAACTCAAAACCGGCGTTCAGCTGGTAGGACTGGCTGATATCTTTAGCAACGTATTCACCACGTACAAACACAGCCGGAGCCAGTTTGAACTCAGCGCCCACGCCCATGAAAATACCGTCGTCATCGCCTAAATCCACGCCCACACGGCCCAGCAGGGCTAAGCGGTTGTCCACTTCGCTGATGGTGCGTTTGCCAACACCGGAGAACCAGATGCCGCTGAAATCGGTATTGGTGTGGGAGAAATCGGCGGTGTCCATGTAACCGGCTTCTACGGCCAGATCAAAGCCGTTGCGCTGGCCAGTTTTTAAACCGGCAAATACCTGCATACCACCGGCGGTTTCTACATCACCTTTGAAGGGTTCAAAATCCACACGGTTGTGGCTCAGACCAACACCCACATACAGGTTGTGGCTTTTATTGGCGGCAGGTGCAGCAGGGGCGGCAAATGCGGCTGTGCTGGTTAATAACAGGGCGCCGAGCAGCAGTTTTTGTTTGAACATGTAATACACTCCATTGAAAATTTTAGGGCACGGGCAGTTTACCACTATAAATACAGCTGCAAAGAGGGCCCTTGCAGAGCTGCGAACTGCTCCCGCAAACTTAAAATATGATCCGGCCAGAAACGGCCCTGCCCGAACCAGGGGAAAGCAATCGGAAATGCCGGGTCGTGCCAGCGCTGACAAATCCACGCGGCGTATTTCAGAATGCGCAGGGTGCGCAGGCTTTCAATTAACGCCAGTTGCTGCGCAGGGAAGGGCATAAATTGCATATAAGCTTCTGCCAGCACTTCCAGCTGGCGCTGCTGCTGGTCGGTTTCACCGTTGAGCAGCATAAAAATATCCTGCATACGCGGGCCTAAACAGCAGTCGTCCAAATCCACCAGATGGAAAGATTCATCACGCCATAAAATATTACCCGCGTGCATATCGCCGTGGATTAACTGCAAATGGGGGCTGTGCTCACGCCAGATTTCATCAATCAGATTCAGGCAATCACGGCTGATGGTGTCATAGGCCGGAATTAAATCGGGTGGCAGCATGCCGCTTTGCAGCACCACTGCGCGGCTGTCGTGGCCGTAGGTTTGCGGATTTAAATGGGGGCGCGCACTGGCGTTCACTTCCTGCCCAATCTGATGCATACGCGCTAAAAAACGCCCCATCTGGCGGAAATCTTCATCCTGCTCTAAATGCCCACCTTGCCCGCCCTTACGCGGGAATAACGCAAAACGAAAACCCTGGTAGTGAAACAGGGTGTCGCCGTTAATTTCCAGCGGTGCAATCACCGGCAGCTCATCTTCCACCAGGGCCATGGCAAAGGCGTGTTCCTGCAGAATGCTTTTATCGCTCCAGCGCTCCGGGCGGTAAAACTTGGCGATCAGCGGGTTTTCACCCTCAATGCCCACCTGATATACACGGTTTTCATAGCTGTTTAACGCGGTTAAATGCCCGGACGTCAGCAGGCCTGTGCTGTCGATGGCATTCAGAATGACCTCGGGGCCAAGATTTTCGTAGGGGTGTTGCATGGGAAAATGCCCGCCGGAATAAAGCTGGCATGTTAGGCCGATGGGCGGGGAAACGCCAGATGGTTACGCAGATGGGAAAATAGAAAACCACATTGATTTCACTCAACAGGAGCTCAGCAACAAGAATTATAGTAAACAAGTATTGGTTAGAATTTTGGAGGAAATTGAGGGCTATGCAACAGAATGGCTCTGGTTTTACAATCACAACCGCCTTCACACAGCGAATGGTGGTAAATCTCCGCTGATGGTGGTTTGATTTCTACTTTTGGTATCAGTTAAAAATGGGGGATTACCATTTCAATTCAAACATTCGAAGCAAGTATGCGGCTGCTAAAATTTAGCAATTTTACAGCTGAATTTGGAATGCATATTCGTTTTCTTTTATTGCTGGCATGTATATCTATATCACCAAGCCTTCTGGCTGATATATTTAACCCATCGCTAATATCAGTAAAAGACTGCATTCAAGCTAGATCAATTTATGGCGAAGAGATTATAAGAAACAGCAAGGAATCACCGTTTATTGTCTATTTTAATGGGGGTGAAAAGGATGTTGAAACTACTTTAATAAAGGAGAGTGGGTTCTCTGGGTATATAACATCGAAATTTCCGGTCGGAGAGATGGTTGAGATAACACCCGAATCTCAATTTTTTATTTCCAGTACCATTTTCATTCGGAAGCCATCAATATTTGAAAAATACTTGGCCGGCAATAGAGATAAATGCTTTTACGAAGTTAAATCAGAGTATGGTAGATTTCTTCTGGGTGTAAAATTTATTTCTGATGAAATTTTTGTCTCCGAAAGGCAAGCCATTCAAGTATTTTCAGCGTGTCTTAATGACTAATTTCTTGAGGTTTAATGTATTCTAATTACATTTAGGGTACTGAAAATTCACAATTTTATTTTTAATTTTTCCTAATAACCATTGTAACTATTAATAATCCACCATTTTTATCCACAAGAGCTAAACGCTTGTGTCTGTCGGGGTGTGCTCTAAGCTTAAGCCCGGCGTCCGAGCTGGTTACTCTAACTGTGCTGCTAAAAGCTTGCGCAAATCCCGCTCTTCGCGGCAGATATGCACAATAAAAACCGTCTCATCCGCCAGACGATAAAATACCCGGCAAGGTGGTGCGATAATTTCACGATATTCTAATTCGGGGATTTCAGTCGGGATTTTCCCCGATAGCGGAAAACGCTCAAGGCGTTCGATTTTATTCAGCAAGCTCTGCACTAAGGCTTTGGCTGCGGCTGGGTTGCTGAGGGATATGTAGTCGGCGATATTTTCTAAGTCAGTGATTGCCGTGTCGGCCCAGATTATTTGAGCCATTTCCCCAACCTTTCCGTGGCCTGTGCATGGCTGCTGGTTTGTTTTGCCAGGATAGCTCTTTCACCCAGGGCGATGCCCTCTAAAATTTGCATGCGTTTCAGCATGTTTTCGTAATCGGCCACATCCAGCAAATAGGCGGAAGGCAAACCGTGTTCGGTAATTAACACGGGTTCTTTTGATTCATGCAGCTCGGCGAGAATTTTGGTGGCGGAGCGTTTCAGGGTGGTGACTAACTCGGTTTTCATGGGCGGGCCCTCGTGAAGTGCCACTATAGTAGTACTCCTGGCGCAAGGCGGCAATATGACGGGAGCTGGGAGCTGGGAGCTGGGAGCTGGGAGCTGGGAGCTGGGAGTGGATTGTATACACTGATCGAAATTTAACCTTTAAAAACCCCGTTTTTGGGTGTATTCTTGCCGCACTTTCGCCAGATTGTAGACAAAAACATGGCCGAGAAACCCACTCTTGCAGAAAAAGTCTTCAGCGAGCTGACCATCGCCATCGAGCGTGGTGAGTTGCCGCCGGGCACCAAACTCAGTGAGCAGATGCTGGTGGAGCGTTTTGGTGGCAGCCGTGCGCCCATGCGCGAAGCCATTCAGAAGTTAGAAGCGCGCAACTTAGTGGCGCGCATTCCCCATGCCGGGGCGCGGGTGGTGAGCCTGAGCCTCGACGAATTAAAAGATATCTACGAAGTGCGCCTTGAGCTGGAAGGCATGGCCTGCCGCCTCGCTGCGCTGCGCATGAGCGACACTGAAATCGCCGAATTACAGGGCTTGCTGCAGGCCCACGCCGCCTCGATTGCCGCCGAGCAGGGGCAGAGTTATTACCAGAGCGCCGGCGATCTGGATTTCCACTACCGCATTATTAAAGGCAGCCAGAACAGCCGTTTGCACCAGATGTTGTGCGGTGATCTCTACCACATAGTGCGTATGTATCGTTATCAGACCAGCACCGGCCACAAACGCCCGGGGCAGGCCCTGCAGGAACACCAGCGGATTGTTGAGGCCATCGCCAACCGCGATGCCGAGCTCGCTGAACTCTTAATGCGCCGCCATATTCAGGCGTCGTTGACTAACCTTGAAACACTCTTAGCCGCTCAGGAGGGTCGAGCATGACTCCAGGTAAGAAATTCCGTCAGGCATTAGCCGACAATAACCCCCTGCAAATCGTCGGCACTATTAATGCCTACGCCGCGATGATGGCCGAACGTATTGGCCACCAGGCGATTTATTTATCCGGTGGTGGTGTGGCAAACGCTTCCTATGGTCTGCCGGATTTAGGCATGACCTCTTTAAATGATGTAGTGGAAGATGTGCGCCGTATTACCGCGGCATCCAGCCTGCCATTATTGGTGGATATTGATACCGGCTGGGGTGGTGCATTTAATATCGCGCGCACTATTCAGCAAATGGAAAAAGCCGGTGCCGCAGCGGTACACATTGAAGATCAGGTTGCACAAAAACGTTGTGGCCACCGCCCGAATAAAGAAATTGTTTCCCAGGCGGAAATGGTTGACCGCATTAAAGCCGCAGTGGATGCGCGTACCGATAAAGACTTTTTTATCATGGCGCGTACCGATGCATTCGCCCAGGAAGGTTTGGATGCCGCCATTGAGCGTGCGCAAGCCTGTGTGGAAGCCGGTGCCGACGGTATTTTTGCTGAAGCAATTAAAACCGAAGAACACTACCGCGCATTTGCCAGCCGCGTGAATGTGCCAATTCTGGCAAACATCACCGAATTTGGTCAGACCGAATTATGGAACCGCGAACAATTGGGCGAATGGGGCGCGGCTATGGTGTTATATCCGCTCAGCGCTTTCCGCGCCATGAACAAAGCGGCGGAAACCGTGTATAAAAGCATTCTGCTCGAAGGTGATCAGCGCAAAGTGGTGGATATTATGCAGACCCGTATGGAGCTGTACGATTACCTGAATTACCACAGCTTTGAGCAGAAGTTGGATGCTTTATTTGCCGAAGGCAAAAATAAATAAGGAGTAAAACGTTTCTGCTGGCCCATGCGGCGTTAAAAATGAACTTAAAATGCTCACTTACAAATGTAAGCTCCGCTTTTGCGTTCATTTTTGCCTGGCCTGGGCTGCGCATAATTCGTTTTACTGGAGTCTGGAGTTTAATTGTCAATATCCGGGTGTAACGGGCAAATAAATCTGCGTTTTTTTGCGCCCGACACCCGACACCCGACTCAAACAAGAATTTAAAATAAAGGAGACACAACATGGCAGCAGGAAAACAATTATCCGGTGCAGGTCTGCGTGGTCAGGTGGCCGGTAAAACCGCATTGTCCACCGTGGGTAAATCCGGTTCAGGTCTGACTTACCGTGGTTATGATGTAAAAGATTTAGCCGCAAACTGTGAATTTGAAGAAGTCGCCTATTTAATTTTAAAAGGTGAACTGCCTAATGCTGCGCAGCTCGCTGAATATAAAGCCAAATTAAAATCCATGCGTGCCCTGCCGGTGGCATTAAAAGAAGTGCTGGAGCGTATTCCTGCATCCGCCCACCCGATGGATGTAATGCGTACCGGTTGCTCCATGCTGGGTAACCTGGAAACCGAATTAAGTTTTGCCCAGCAGCAGGATGCCACCGACCGTATGCTGGCGGTTTTCCCGGGTTTAATTAACTACTGGTACAACTACAGCCACAACGGCAAACGCATTGAAGTGGAAACCGGCGCAGAATCCATTGCCGAACAATTCCTGTGGACATTACACGGTAAAAAACCCGCTGAGCTGCACACCCGCGTGATGCAGGCGTCATTAATTTTATACGCCGAGCACGAATTTAACGCCTCTACCTTTACCGCCCGTGTGTGTGCTTCCACCCTGAGTGATATGCACAGCTGCATTACCGGTGCGATTGGCTCCCTGCGTGGCCCGTTACACGGTGGTGCTAACGAAGCGGCAATGGAATTAATTGAAGGCATGCAAAACCCTGAGCACGCCGAAGAAACCTTAATGGGCATGCTGGCCCGTAAAGAAAAAATCATGGGCTTTGGCCACGCGATTTATTCTGAATCTGACCCGCGTAATGCCGTGATTAAAGAGTGGAGCGAAAAACTCGCGAAGGCTAATGGTAATACCAGCCTGTACGATATTTCCGTGCGTTGTGAAGCTGTGATGTGGCGCGAGAAAAAACTTTTCTGTAACGCGGATTTTTTCCACGCATCGGCTTACAACTACATGGCTATTCCAACCAAGCTGTTTACCCCGATTTTCGTATGCAGCCGTTTAACCGGTTGGGCCGCCCATGTGATGGAGCAGCGTGCCGATAACCGCATTATTCGCCCGAGTGCGGATTATGTGGGTGAGGCGCCGCGTGCTGTGCCGGCAATTTCTGCCCGCTGAGTTTAAGAAGCTGGCTGCGTGGCCAGCGCGGCGTTAAAAAATTCAGAAAACTGCTCGCTTATTACAATAAGCTCCGCTTTTTCTGAATTTTTTACTGAAGCCCGCTCGCGGGCCAACCTAAAGGTTGTTGTCTCCGCTGCGCTACGGCTGCCTTGCGCTGCCGGCCTCGCCGACGCTTCCGGATGCAGGCAGTGCATAAAGTTTGAAGGCTGGTTATTGCGTTGATAGTGCGTGTAACGGCCATGATGTTAAAAAACCTATGGTTCACCCCGTGTGAACAATGAGTGAAATATGAATACACAATTCCGCAAAAAATTATCCGGCACTGAACTGGATTATTTCGACACCCGTGCCGCAGTGGATGCGATTAAACCCGGTGCCTATGCAACCCTGCCCTATACCTCGCGTATTCTGGCGGAGCAACTGGTGCGCCGCTGCGAGCCTGCGGAATTAAATGCCGCCCTCGGCCAGTTAATTGAACGTAAACAGGATCTGGATTTCCCCTGGTATCCGGCCCGTGTGGTGTGCCACGATATTTTAGGCCAAACCGCGCTGGTGGATTTAGCCGGTCTGCGTGACGCCATTGCCGAGCAGGGTGGTGACCCTTCCAAAGTAAACCCTGTGGTACAAACCCAATTAATTGTTGACCACTCACTCGCGGTTGAATGTGGTGGTTTTGATCCGGATGCTTTCCAGAAAAACCGTGATATTGAAGAGCGCCGTAACGAAGACCGTTTCCATTTTATTAACTGGACAAAAACCGCGTTTGATAACGTGGATGTCATTCCTGCCGGTAACGGCATTATGCACCAGATTAACCTGGAAAAAATGTCACCGGTTATTCAGGCCCGTGATGGTGTTGCTTATCCCGACACCTGTGTGGGTACCGATTCCCACACCCCACACGTGGATGCACTGGGTGTTATTTCCGTAGGTGTGGGCGGCCTTGAAGCTGAAAACGTAATGCTCGGCCTGCCATCCATGATGCGTTTGCCGGATATTGTCGGTGTTGAATTAAGCGGTAAACGCCAGAGCGGCATTACCGCCACCGATATCGTATTAGCGCTGACTGAATTTTTACGTAAAGAGCGTGTCGTGGGTGCCTACGTGGAATTTTTCGGTGCAGGTGCCAGCAGCCTTTCCATCGGTGACCGCGCCACCATTTCCAACATGACACCGGAATACGGTGCCACCGCGGCGATGTTTTATATCGACGAACAAACCATCGATTATTTAAAACTCACCGGCCGTGAACCTGAGCAGGTTGCCCTGGTAGAAAAATACGCCAAAGAAACCGGCCTGTGGGCCGATGCACTGCAAAGCGCACAATACGAGCGTGTTTTACGTTTTGATTTATCCTCCGTGGGCCGCAACATGGCCGGCCCTTCAAACCCACACGCACGTCTTGCCACGGCGGATTTAAAAGCCAAAGGCATTGCTGTGAATTTAGACGCTGCCAAAGCCCAGGAAGCCCAGGGCCTCATGCCCGATGGCGCGGTGATTATTGCGGCGATTACGTCCTGCACTAACACCTCTAACCCACGCAACGTGGTGGCGGCAGGTTTACTCGCCAAAAAAGCCAACGCACTGGGTTTAGTGCGTAAACCCTGGGTCAAATCTTCTTTTGCACCCGGCTCTAAAGTGGCCGAGTTATATTTAAAAGAAGCAGGTTTATTACCTGAATTAGAAAAACTCGGTTTTGGTATTGTGGCGTTTGCCTGTACCACCTGTAACGGTATGTCCGGTGCACTGGATCCAAAAATCCAGCAGGAAATTATCGAGCGTGATTTATACGCCACCGCGGTTTTATCCGGTAACCGTAACTTCGACGGCCGTATTCACCCCTATGCCAAACAGGCATTTTTAGCATCCCCACCGTTAGTGGTGGCCTATGCCATTGCCGGTACCATGCGTTTTGATATTGAAAATGACGTGCTCGCCGTGGTGGATGGCAAAGAAATTCGCCTGAAAGATATTTGGCCAAGCGATGCGGAAATTGATGCAATTGTTGCTGCAAGCGTAAAACCTGAGCAATTCCGCCAGATTTATATTCCGATGTTTGATTTAGGCAAAACCGAAAAAGCCCCAAGCCCACTGTACGACTGGCGCCCGATGAGTACTTATATTCGTCGCCCACCGTACTGGGAAGGTGCATTAGCCGGTGAACGTACTTTAAAAGGCATGCTGCCCTTAGCCGTACTGCCGGATAACATCACCACCGACCACTTATCACCGTCCAACGCTATTTTGCTGGACAGTGCCGCCGGTGAATATCTCGCCAAAATGGGCCTGCCCGAGGAAGATTTTAACTCCTATGCAACCCACCGTGGTGATCACTTAACCGCACAGCGCGCCACCTTTGCTAACCCGCAATTAATGAACGAAATGGTGCGTGATGAAAACGGCAAAGTGAAAAAAGGCTCACTCGCCCGCGTAGAACCCGAAGGTAAAGTGATGCGCATGTGGGAAGCAATTGAAACCTACATGAACCGCAAACAGCCGTTAATTATCGTGGCCGGTGCGGATTATGGTCAGGGTTCATCCCGTGACTGGGCAGCCAAAGGCGTGCGTTTAGCCGGTGTTGAAGCCATTGCCGCCGAAGGTTTTGAGCGTATTCACCGCACCAACTTAATTGGTATGGGTGTATTGCCGCTGGAATTTAAACCCGGCACCACACGTTTAACCTTAGGCATTGATGGCACCGAAACCTACGACGTAAAAGGCGCACTCAGCCCCCGTGGTGATGTGACTTTAGTAATTACACGCCGCAATGGTGAAGTGCTGGAAGTGCCGATGACCTGCCGTCTGGATACCGCTGCGGAAGTGGAGGTGTATAACGCGGGGGGAGTTCTGCAAAAATTCGCCCAGGACTTCCTTGGCCGCGCTTGAAGCTGGCTGCGTAGCCGGAACTGCGTTGCGTCCTCGCTCACCCCGTCGCCTACCATGCGGTATGTCTCGGGGTTTCGCTGCGGGGCGCCTTGTTCCGGCGTCCTCGCCGACGCTTCATTGAAAAAGGCCAGAAGCTGGAAGCTAGCAGCTAGAAAAAGCCCGACGCCAGACGCGGGAAAAAAGCGTTTTAATAAAATTGTTTGATAAGCCTGAGCGGCTTATTTGTTAAAACGCTTTGAGTGTATGCAATGCATGGCAACCGAAGCGCTGTGTTACCTTATTGTTCGCGGTTAATGAATTGGCGGAGGTTTGCGTCTCCCGTCTCCCGTTTAGCAAAAAGCGGAATTATTTTATGCACAAGCCCCAAATTAAAATCCCCGCCACTTACATGCGCGGCGGCACCTCCAAAGGTGTATTTTTCAGCCTCACCGATTTACCCGCAGCCGCCCAGGTGCCGGGTGAAGTGCGTGATAAAATTCTGCTGCGTGTTATTGGCAGCCCCGACCCTTACGGCCAGCAAATCGATGGTATGGGCGGCGCAACGTCCAGCACCAGCAAAACCGTTATTCTCGCCAAAAGCGAACAGCCCGATCACGATGTGGATTATTTATTCGGCCAGGTGGCTATAAATAAAGCCTTTGTGGATTGGTCCGGTAACTGCGGTAACTTAACTGCGGCGGTCGGTGCATTTGCGATCAGCAAAGGTTTAATCGATAAAAGCCGTGTGCCGCAAAACGGTATTTGCACCGTGCGTATCTGGCAAAAAAATATTAAAAAAACCATTATCGCCCATGTGCCTATCACCAACGGTGAAGTGCAGGAAACCGGTGATTTTGAATTAGACGGTGTTACCTTTCCCGCTGCGGAAGTGGTCATCGAATTTATGGACCCCGCCGACGGCGAAGGTGCTATGTTCCCCAGCGGTAATGTGGTGGATACCTTAAACGTGCCCGGCATTGGTGAATTTAATGTCACCATGATTAATTCCGGCATCCCGACGATTTTCTTTAACGCAGCGGATATTGGTTATACCGGCACCGAACTGCAAAAAGATATTAACAGCGATGCCAAAGCCCTCGAGCGTTTTGAAATTCTGCGTGCCCACGGCGCGGTGAAAATGGGTTTAATTAAACACATCGACGAAGCAGCCGAGCGCCAGCACACTCCGAAAATTGCCTTTGTAGCACCGGCCAGTCATTACACCACCTCCAGTGGTAAAAATGTGGCCGCCAGCGAAATTGATTTACACGTGCGTGCTTTATCCATGGGTAAATTACACCACGCCATGATGGGCACGGCGTCAGTGGCGATTGCCACCGCCGCGGC
Source organism: Oceanospirillaceae bacterium (assembly GCA_024234265.1). Classification (GTDB taxonomy): domain Bacteria; phylum Pseudomonadota; class Gammaproteobacteria; order Pseudomonadales; family Oceanobacteraceae; genus JACKOM01. The sequence continues at coordinate 47,055 of JACKOM010000003.1, read as the reverse complement.
CATTCCCGGCACATTGGTGAACCTTGCCGCCGGTGGTGGCGAGCGTGATGCAGTTACCTTCGGCCATGCCTCCGGCACATTACGTGTCGGTGCCAGCGCTGCACAGGTCAATGGTGAATGGACAGCCACCCGCGCTGTGATGAGCCGCAGCGCGCGGGTATTAATGGAAGGCTGGGTGCGTATTCCGCAGGATAGTTTTTAAGCGGATATCATCTTCAGCAAATAAAAAAGCCGCATTTAATGCGGCTTTTTTTATTTCTTATTGTTGGGCTTTCTTATTGTTTATGGTTGTTATTCTTTAACACTTAAATCGGCGTCTACTACATAAAACACGTTGCCATCAATATCCGCACCTGGCAGGTATTTCTGGAACAGGGTGCCGTTTTCATTGGAACCCATGGCGAAGTCATCGTCATTCAGAATGCCAAGGTGGTGTTCATCAATTACCACTAAACCTTCCATTTTGTCGTGTGCATAACCTTTGGCGGCCATATCCACCACCAGGCTTTTGCTGACGGGGGTAATATTCAGGCCTGCCAGTTGCTGCCAGCCGGCATCCAGATTTTTACCATCGCTGCCAAATACCACTTGTTCGAGGGTTTTGCCGCCCACCATTAAACCTGTGTTGGCATCCTGGTTGGTGCCCATGGCATTTACTGCTTCGAGGTTGGTGCCGCTGGAAAGGGTAATTTTATAAACCTTTTTCACGGTGGCGGCGTTATCGGCAAGGTAATCACCATCACGTTCAATCACGATAAAGGTGTCGTTGTTCAGGGCAACAATTTCAGAGTTGGATAAACCCTGTTGGTCCTGGCGGTATAAATACTGGCGGATGGTGCAGTCGCCGAGGCTTACCGCAACGATACGGGTAATGTCGGTTTTTTTAACGCTTTTGTCGGGGTTGTACATGGCGGATTGCATAATACCCACAAGCGTATTTTGATCCGGTGTTACCGCGAGGCCTTCCATACCACGGTTTGCACGGCGGTTTTTAAATTCTGCCGGCAGGTTACAGCGGGTGCGGGTATCGTTGCTGAAGGGGTTAATACGGTCGATTTCTTTGCCGTTTGCATCGAAGTGAACCATGTGCGGGCCGTATTCATCGCTCACCCAGAAAGTGCCATCTTTCATGGCGGCAAGGCCTTCAGAATCGATGCCGTAATCGTCGAGTTTTACCGGGTTGGTTTCAGCGTCATAGGCTTTGCTGTCGTCCACCAGGATGGGGGTTAAATCTGTGTGGTAAGGGATTTCACCTGTGCCGCCTAAATTCGCGCTGTTAGGTAAACCGGTTACCGGGTTGCCGTTGCGGTCGCGCAGCAGAATATCTTTAATTTTAACGGCGGCGCCATCACGGATTTCAAACAGGCCGATGCGCGGTGTGTAATCCACCACGGGGAATATTTTGCCTTCGCCTAATTCACCATCCACGTAATCGCCATTCGGGCCGCGGTCAGTCAGGGCAAAAAATTGCTGCGGATTTTTCGGGTTAATTGCTGCGCCTGAACCATAACCACCGTTACGTAGTTCAATGCTGTTGCTGTCGGTATCAAACAGGCTTACGTCCATCACACTGTAGGGCAGGGCCGCGCCATTTGCGCTGACGCTGAGCAGGGGATTTTCGCTGGTATTTTCTTCCGTGCAGGCAAACAGCAGGGGCAGTGTGCCGAGAATCAGATATTTTTTAATCATGGTGATGCTTCCCTATAAAAAGTGCGCAAACCTTAGGGAAAACAAGTGACAGGAAAGTTACATTTTTTGTACAAATTGAGGCGTTGTAAAACTATCTGCGTTGCCAGAACATCGTTAAGAACGAGCTCTAAATGCTCACTGCCTTTGGCAGAACGCCATAAGGCGGCCCGAAGGGTTAGCGAAGCGCATATTTATTCGTTATAAACTGCGCTTTATCGCCCGTTCTTGCCTTGTTCAGGCGTCCTCGCCAACGTTTTACACTCGCCTCAAAATTGGGCTTGTTCAGAATTTTTCAGGCGTTCTCGCCAGGCAATAAATATCCACCTGTTTGGCGCCGGCTTTTAATAATGTTTGCGCCGCTTCGCGGGCGGTGCTGCCGGTGGTGTAAACATCATCAATCAGGGCGATATGTAATCCACGCACATCTTGTCTGCATCTAAATGCGCCGCGCATATTTTTCAGGCGTTGTTTGCGTGGCTGCCCCAGTTGGTGGGGCGTATGGCGGATGCGGCGCAGGGCATGTCGGAGGGGGATGCCGGTATGGCGTTTTAAATAACGCGCAATTAACAGTGGGCTGTCGTAACCGCGCCATATTAATCGCCGCCAGTGGCTGGGGATGGGTAACAGGGCATCGGGTTTTTGTTTTTCCTGCAGCAGCTGACTTTTTAATTCACTCAACAGGCTGGCAACCGCCACCGGGCGTTTGTTGAATTTAAATAAATGTATCAGGCGCAGGTTCTGCCCTGTGTACTGAAAGGGAATAATCGCCCGGGTAAAAACTGGTTTTTTCAGGCAGGCACCGCATACCAGGCCATGGGGCTGGGGGGCAGCGCAACGGGGGCAGCAGGGTGTGGTGCGGGGTAATTCGGCGAAGCAGGCGGGGCACAGGCTGTGGCCGGTTTCGCAAGGGGCAGCACATAATAGGCACTGGTTATTAAATAACCCGTTGTAAACCTGCTTAAAAATGCCGGTTGACTGCGTGCCCGGCCTAGGTAAGATTCTGCTCAACATCACCATAACATCCGTGTTATCGCTTTGAGGGATTCGCCATGGGCGCCAGTTTTGATAATGCCATCCGCCACGACTGGACGGAACAGGAAGTCACTGCCCTGTATAACCTGCCATTCAATGATCTGTTATTTAAAGCGGCCAGTGTGCACCGCCAGTTTTTTAATCCGAATGAAGTGCAGACCAGCACTTTGTTATCCATCAAAACCGGCGCCTGCCCGGAAGACTGCAAATATTGCCCGCAATCTGCCCACTACAATACCGGCCTGGAAAAACAGCGCCTGATGGAAGTGGAAGCGGTATTAAAAAAAGCCGCCGAAGCGAAAGAAAAAGGCTCCACCCGTTTTTGCATGGGTGCGGCGTGGAAACATCCCAGCAAAAAAGATATGCCCTATGTGCTGGAAATGGTGAAGGGCGTGAAGGCCATGGGCCTGGAAACCTGCATGACCTTAGGCATGCTCACCGATGAACAGGCCAAAGAGCTGGGTGAGGCGGGTCTCGATTATTACAACCACAACCTGGATACCAGCCCTGAGTTCTACGGCAAAATTATCACTACGCGTACCTATGAAGATCGCCTCAACACCCTGGACCACGTGCGTGGTGCGGGTATTAAAGTATGTTCCGGTGGCATTATCGGCATGGGTGAAAGCCAGCGTGATCGCGTTGGCCTGTTAATGCAGCTCGCCAATTTGCCGGAGCACCCCGAGAGTGTGCCGATCAATATGCTGGTGCGGGTGGAAGGTACCCCCTTGGATGGCGCCGAAGACGTACACCCGTTAGATTTTATTCGCACCCTCGCTGTGGCGCGTATTCTGATGCCCAAATCCCATGTGCGCCTCTCCGCCGGCCGTGAGCAAATGAGTGAAGAAACCCAGGCCATGGCCTTTTTTGCCGGTGCTAACTCGATTTTCTACGGTGAGTGCCTGCTGACTACGCCAAACCCTGAAACCCACAAAGACATGCAGTTGTTCAAACGCCTTGGCATCAAACCCGAGCAGCGTATTGTGCAGCGTGACGATGCCGAAGAGGCCAGCGCCCTGCACAAACAACTGCAGAAGCAGGATAAAACCGCGCAGTTCTTCGATGCCAGTGTGTGATAGATGGGCTTTGATTTACACGCGGATTTAGCAGCCCGCCAGGCCGAAGGTTTATACCGTAAGGTGCGCATCAGCGGCTCCGCCCAGGGGCCGTTAATGCAGGTGGATGGTGAGGCGTTATTAACCTTCTGCTCCAATGATTACCTCGGCCTTGCCAACCACCCTAAGGTGGTGGCGGCATTCCAGGCAGCGGCTGCGCAGTATGGCGTGGGCAGCGGGGCTGCCCATCTGGTCAACGGCCACAGCACCCTGCACCAGCAGCTTGAAGAAGAGCTCGCCGCTTTCACCGGGCGCGAAGCTGCATTGTTATTTTCCACCGGTTACATGGCCAATACCGGCACTATTCAGGCTTTGCTCGGCAAAGACGATGCGGTGTTTGAGGATAAGTGGAACCACGCTTCTTTATTGGATGCGGGCCTGCACAGCGGCGCGCGTTTTCAGCGTTATTTACATGCCGATGTGGTCAACCTTGCCAGCCGTTTAGAGCGCACTGATGCACGCCGCAAGTTAGTGGTGACTGACGGTGTATTCAGTATGGATGGTGATACTGCGCCCCTCACAGATTTAGCCACCTGCGCCAGGCAACACAACGCCTGGTTGATGGTGGATGATGCCCATGGCCTCGGTGTGCTGGGTAAAACCGGCGCGGGCTGCCTTGAAGAAGCCGGCCTTGGCCAGAATGATGTGCAGATTTTAATGGGCACCCTGGGCAAGGGGTTTGGCACTGCCGGGGCTTTTGTGGCCGGCAGCCGCGAGCTGATCGACTACCTGACAAACTTTGCGCGGCCCTACATTTATACCACCGCCATGCCCGCAGCACTTGCCGGCGCTACCCTGGCAAGCCTATCCGTGGTAAAAAGCGAACCCGAACGGCGGCATCATCTGAATCTGCTGATCGCGCACTTCCGCTCTGCTATGACATCCCTGGGTTTTCAGCTGATGGATTCCTCTACACCTATCCAGCCCGTGCTGGTGGGGGATGCCAATGCCGCCCTGGCCATGAGCCAGCGTCTGCAACAGGCCGGTATTCTGGTGCCCGCGATCAGGCCGCCCACAGTGCCAGCGGGTACTGCCCGGTTACGGGTAACCCTGTCTGCCAGCCATAGTCTGGAGCAGGTAAACCGCTTATTAGATGTATTTGCCGATATTGCCGGAGCACCGTCATGGCGTTAGCTGTAACTACTTATGGTAACCCTGAGTTACCACCGCTGTTCTGTATTCACGGTTTTGCTGCCAGTGCCAGGGCATGGGAACCCTTCGCGGAAACCCTCAAAGAACACTTCTGCATTTATGCGGTGGATTTACCCGGTTTTGGTAAATCACCCGCCGGCAGTTATGAATTGGATCATCTATTAAATGAACTGGGCCGCGCCGCACCGGAAACCGCCGTGTGGGTGGGCTGGTCATTAGGTGGCATGCTGGCCCAGGCCGCTGCGGCCCGTTTCCCGGACCGCGTACTGGCGGTGGTATCCGTGGCGGCATCGTTAAAGTTTGTGGCGGATAAATCCTGGCCAAACGGCGTGCCCGAACCCCTCTACCGCGGTTTTATGGATGCTATCGGTGATGTGCGTGTCACCCAACGCCGTTTTGCCGCCCTGCAGGTAGTAGGTGAAACCAAAGACATGCTGGTGCACCTCAAATGGCTGCAACAGAATACCCAGAATGCCAATACCAGCACCGAAACCCTGCGTGCCTCCCTGGAATTACTCGGCCTGCTGGATCTGCGTAAAATCACCCCGCTGTTATCCATGCCGGTGATGCACCTTTTATCCGCCAATGATGCTGTGCTGCCCAAAGCCTGCAGTGGGGATATCGCCAAACTGTGCAAAGGCCAGACGGTGAACATGGTGCCCGATGCGGCCCATGCCGGTGTGGTATTCCACCCGCAGAAAATCGCCAACGCCCTTATGACCTTTGTGCTGGCCTATGCCTGAGAGCAGGGGCGCTGAATGATTTCACGGCAGGATGTCGCACGGGCTTTCAGCCAGGCAGCTGGGCAGTACGATGCCTACGCCCTGATTCAGCAGCGCCTTGCGACACGCCTGCTCGCCAGCTTGCCGGCGGGCAGTCCTGAACAGGTGTTAGATTTGGGCTGTGGCACAGGTTATTGCCTGCCCTCCCTGCAACAACATTACCCCTGCGCCCATATCAATGCGCTGGATATCGCCCCCGGTATGCTGGCCTTCGCCGCCGAACGTTATGGCGATCAGTTCACCTGGTTATGTGCCGATGCCGAGCAAACCCCCTTGGCGGATAACAGTATGGATCTGGTGTTTTCCAATCTGGCGGTGCAGTGGTGTGCAAGCTTCAGTGCCATGCTGGCGGAGATCAAACGCATTCTGCGCCCCGGCGGGCAATTTATATTCACCACCCTTGCCGAAGGCACCCTGGCGGAACTGCGTCAGGCCTGGGCAGAGGTGGATGACACCATCCATGTGCATTCATTTCCAACCGAACAGGTGTTAGTGATGCAGGCCCGTGACAGTGGCCTGCGCCTGAACGACGTGCAATGTTTTGATGATATCGCCTGGTATCAGGATGTGCGTGCCCTGAGTGATTCCCTCAAGCGGGTAGGGGCGCACAACATGCAACACCAGCATGGTGGGCTCGGTGGTCGGGCGCGTTTAAAAGCCTGGATGCAGGCAATGGAATCTTTCCGCACCCCTGCGGGCCTGCCGGCCCGTTACCGTGTGGTGCAGTTTCAGCTGGAGAAAGTCAGTGGCTAAACATACGTTTTTTATCACGGGCACAGATACCGACGCCGGTAAAACCCTGTGCAGCGTTGCTCTGTTGCATAAAGCGGCGGCCATGGGCAAAAGCACCCTGGGCCTGAAACCCGTGGCATCGGGCTGTGAAGAAACAACAGAAGGGCTGCGCAACGCCGATGCCCTGGCCCTGATGGCGGCCAGCACGGTGAAATATCCCTATGACATGATCAACCCCATTACCTTTGCAGAACCCATTGCACCCCACATTGCTGCCCGCAAAGAGGCCCGTTCCCTCAATGCCGACCGGGTCAGCGGTTTTGTGCGTGGCACTTTGATGGTCAGCAAAGCCGAGTTCAATCTGGTGGAAGGTGCCGGCGGCTGGCGGGTGCCCCTGTACCTTGGGCAAACCTATTCCGAAGTGGCCAAACAGCTGAAGCTGCCGGTGATTCTGGTGGTGGGCGTGAAGCTGGGCTGTATCAACCACGCCCTGTTAACAGTGGAAGCCATACTGCGCGATGGTGTGAAACTCGCCGGTTTTATCGCCTGCCAGGTGGATCAGAATGTGGCCGAATGTGATGCCATTGTTGATACCCTGCAACGCATGATTGCGGCCCCCTGCCTGGGTGTGGTGCCCTGGCTGGACAACCCGGATGGGACCGAAGCTGCCAATTTTCTGGATTTAAGCGCCCTCGAGCTGGGCTGAACGAAGGGAGCCCCTGAATAACTCAGTGCCCGCGTCGGCTTTGCGAAAAAAGTCAGGTCAAGGCGCAGATTTGCAGGCATAACGGGTTACGTCAAAAAGCTGCAACACCGAGCTGGTTTGTTTCGCAAAGCCCCGCAGGGCGCAGGCTGCCAGCTGATCTGGCTGTGTTGGCGATTTTGTAAAGGACTCGTCATTTCCTACAATCGCCGCCTTGCCAATCTCAACTGGCAGCACAGGCGCGACGCTGTGCAGAGTTAGTCAGAGGCTCCCTTTTATTTCCTGCCTTTATTTATAAAGCGGCAAACCCTTGCCGCTTTATAGTCGAAAACAGTCTTAAAGCTTTGCCGGCTGCGGTGGCGTGCCTGTCAATGCTCTGGTTAAATTATGATCAGAGTAAACCGTTGCAGGAGGGTCTCCATGCAGGTTGGCAGCAGCACAAATGTGTATAACTCAGGTATGCAGGGTATTCAGCGGGGCGAGGCTCAGCTGAACCAGGCGGCGCAAACCATTGCCAGCGCTAATGTGCGCGATAACGATGGTGATATCGACAAAGCCATGCTCGACCAAAAGCAAGGGCAGCGTCAGGTGGAAGCTTCCACCCGCGCCATACAGGCCGGTAATGAAACCCTCGGCAGTCTTATCGACGTAAAGGTGTAATCGTGAACGTGCAATTCGGGCAAAACTTCAGTGTCGCAACCGTGAGTCCGGTTCCCCAGGAATCGAAAGCCACTGCGCCTGTGCCCGATGCGGAAAACAAAAGCCGCAGTTTTGCTTCCGTCGCCGGTGCGGATGTTACGTTGAAATCCAATACGGCGGATAACGATCGTCAGGGTATTGAAGAGCGCGAAGTTGTTTATGAGCGCCGCCTGGAAAACAAAGACCAGGAAGCCCTGCGCCGTAAAGACAAAAAAGAGCGTAATAACACCGAACAGCAAGATGCTGAACGTGCCGATGCCCGCGCCGAACAGCAGGTGCAGGATGAAGAATTAGCCCAGGTGCGGGAGCTTGCCCAGCGAGATCGCGAAGTGCGTGCCCATGAACAGGCCCACCAGAGTGTGGGCGGCCAATACACCGGCAGTATTTCCCTTGAATACGAACGGGGCCCCGATGGCGGGCGTTATGCGGTAGCAGGTGAAGTGGGCATAGATACATCCGCTGTTGCCAACGACCCGCAAGCCACAGCCCGTAAGGCCGATACTATCCGCAAAGCAGCCCTAGCCCCGGCACAGCCCTCAGCACAGGACAGGCGTGTTGCCGCCCAGGCCCAGCAAATGGCCCTGCAGGCCCAGGCTGATATTGCCCAGCAGCAACAGCAGGAAAAAGTCGCCGAAGAGCAGGCCGTTACCGATCAGCTGGATAAGCCGGTAAGCGATACACAACAAAGCTCTGCTACTGACCAGGCTCAGCAACAGGCTGAATCACAATCTGATCAGGAAACCAAAGATGTTGCCGCCAAGGTGGCGGAAGATATCGCCCGCTATAACGAGCGCCTGACCCGTATCCATCAGCAGCTCTATGAAATCAGCCAGCTCGACGAAAAAGTGAAGGCCAAAAACCAGCTCGACGTCGCGGTTTAATTCCCCCTGTGTATTTCCTCTGCCCGTACAGTGAGCTGAAACGGGCATTTGCACGTATTCTGAGCAAATAAACCACCACTGGGATTTGCCCTATACTTGGTCGTTTATTGAGCAGGTGTGCGCTGGATTTTGCTTGACAAGTTCTGGTGGCAAACGTATGTTTCAAACACTTGTTTGACTGGAGGTTGGGATACCTGCGCCCGTAACACGGCAACCCAACCAGTTAACCTGGGTAGCAGTGACAACGATCTACCCCATAACCGTGACGCTAGGCTGAAGAGGTCATCTGATATGCCACAATACAAAGCCCCCTTACGTGACATTAAATTCGTAATGGACGAACTGCTGGATACTCCTGCTCACTACGCTAACCTGCCTGCGTACGCTGATGTAGCCACTCCAGACATGGTTGATGCAATCATCAACGAAGGTGCGAAATTCTGTGAAAACGTTCTGTCTCCACTGAACCGTATTGGTGACATCGAAGGTTGTACCCGTCACGAAGACGGCAGCGTAACCACGCCAAAAGGCTTCAAAGAAGCTTACAAACAATTCGTAGAAGGCGGCTGGCCTTCACTGGCTCACGATCCAGAGCACGGCGGTCAGGGTTTACCTGAGTCCCTGGGCATCGTGATGTCTGAAATGGTGGGTTCTTCTAACTGGTCTTGGGGTATGTACCCAGGCCTGTCCCACGGCGCAATGAACACTATCTCTCTGCACGGTACCCCTGAGCAGAAAGAAACTTACCTGACCAAACTGGTTTCCGGTGAGTGGACTGGCACCATGTGTCTGACCGAATCCCACTGTGGTTCTGACCTGGGTATCCTGAAAACCAAAGCTGAGCCAAACGCGGATGGTTCTTATGCCATCACTGGTAGCAAAATCTTCATCTCTGCCGGTGAGCACGACATGGTGGACAACATTGTTCACATCGTTCTGGCCCGTCTGCCAGGTGCTCCAGAAGGTACCAAAGGTATCTCTCTGTTCATCGTTCCTAAGTTCCTGCCAGATGCCAACGGCAACCCAGGCGAGCGCAACAAAGTAGTTTGTGGTTCTATCGAACACAAAATGGGTATCCACGGTAACGCTACCTGCGTCATGAACTTCGACGGCGCTAAAGGTTGGTTAATCGGCCCAGAAAACAAAGGTCTGAACTGCATGTTCACCTTCATGAACACTGCCCGTATCGGTACCGCTCTGCAGGGTTCTACCGCTGCTGAAGCTTCTTTCCAGGGCGCTCTGGCGTACGCGAAAGACCGTCTGGCTATGCGTTCTTTAACTGGTCCTAAGGCACCAGAGAAAGCTGCTGACCCAATCATCGTTCACCCTGACGTACGTCGTATGCTGCTGACCCAGAAAGCTTTCGCTGAAGGTGGCCGTGCGCTGGTTTACCTGACTGCACAACAGAACGACATCGTTCACGGTGCTGAGTCTGAAGAAGCGCGTAAAGCTGCTGACGAATTGCTGGGCTTCCTGACCCCAATCGCTAAGGCATTCCTGACCGAAGTGGGTTACGAGTCTACCAACCTGGGTGTACAGGTATTCGGTGGCCACGGTTTCATCGCCGAGTGGGGCATGGAACAGCTGGTACGTGATACCAAGATCGCGTGTATCTATGAAGGTACTACCGGTATCCAGGCACTGGATCTGTTAGGCCGTAAAGTGCTGATGACTCAGGGCCAATCCCTGAAGAACTTCACCAAGATCGTTCACAAGTTTGCCCAGTCCGTTGAAGGCAACGCTGAGATGAAAGAATTCATCGAGCCGTTAAACGCCATCAACAAAGAGTGGGGCGACCTGACCATGAAAGTGGGTATGTCTGCGATGAAGAACCGCGATGAAGTAGGTTCTGCTTCTGTTGATTACCTGATGTACTCTGGTTACGCCACCCTGGCATTCCTGTGGGCCCGTATGGCTTACATCGCCCAGACCAAACTGGCTGAAGGTACTACCGAAGTGGACTTCTACAACGCGAAAATCAAAACCGCGCGTTTCTACTTCCAGCGTATCCTGCCACGTACCCGTGCCCACGCAGTTACCATGCTGGCCGGTGCTGACAGCCTGATGTCATTAGAACAGGATCACTTCGCGTTCTAATGTTCGGCTCACAAAAAAACCGCGTTTCGGCGCGGTTTTTTTGTTTATAACGATTCAAAAAAACCGGGTTTGCAGGTCTGTTGCCCGTAGCTTCACGTAAAAGCGGACACGCGCCAGTCAAAAACGCGCGAAATCCGTTGGCTTGATGTAGAATGCCAGCCGCTTTAACGGGCTCGACACAGTTTCTTGCCGCCCAAACCAGGACAGAGGAAATAACATGGCTGAGTACAATGCTCCCCTGCGCGACATGCGCTTTTTGCTGAATGAAGTTTTTGAAGCTGACAAACTGTGGGCCTCACTGCCACGTCTGGCTGAGACTGTGGACCCTGATACTGCCGATGCGATCTTAGAAGAAGCCGGTAAAATTGCAGGCCAGGTGCTGGCCCCGTTAAACCGCGAAGCGGATGAAGAAGGTTCTAAGTGGGACAACGGCAATGTAACTGCTCCCCACGGTTTTAAAGAAGCCTACCAAACCTACAGCGAAGGCGGCTGGGGTGGTTTAGGTGGTAACCCAGAATTCGGCGGCATGGGCATGCCAAAAATGCTGGTGGGCCAGGTTGAAGAAATGATGCAGGGTTCCAACATGTCCTTCGGTCTGGCGCCTATGCTGACCGCCGGTGCAGCCCTGGCACTGAACGCCCACGGTTCCCAGGAACTGAAAGAAAAATATCTGCCAAACATGTACTCCGGCCAGTGGGCGGGTGCAATGGATCTGACCGAGCCTCACTGCGGTACTGACTTAGGTATTATCCGTACCAAAGCCGAGCCTCAGGCTGACGGTTCTTACAACATCACAGGTACTAAGATTTTCATCACCTGGGGTGAGCACGACATGGCTGAGAACATCATCCACTTAGTGCTGGCTAAACTGCCGGATGCTCCGGCTGGCCCTAAAGGTATCTCCCTGTTCCTGGTGCCAAAATTCCTGGTGAACGAAGACGGTTCCCTCGGTGCGCGTAACCAGTTCAGCTGTGGTTCCATTGAGAAGAAAATGGGTATCAAAGCTTCTGCTACCTGTGTAATGAACTTCGACGGTGCTAAAGGCTGGTTAGTAGGTGAGATCAACAAAGGTCTGGCCGCTATGTTCACCATGATGAACTACGAGCGTGTAGCGGTAGGTATTCAGGGTATCGGCGCTGCTGAAAACTCTTACCAGAACGCTGTTGTATACGCCAAAGACCGCATCCAGAGCCGTGCGCCAACGGGTCCGCAACAGCCAGAAAAAGCGGCTGACCCAATCATTGTTCACCCTGATGTGCGTCGTATGCTGATGACCATGCGTGCACTGACTGAAGGTGGTCGTGCGTTCTCTACCTATGCATCCAAATGGCTGGATATCTCCAAGTTCAGTGATGACGCGGAAGAGAAAAAACACGCAGAAGACATGATTGCTCTGTTAACCCCAGTGGTTAAAGCCTTCCTGACCGATACCGCCCTGGAATCTGCAATCGCAGGTCAGCAGGTATTTGGTGGCCACGGTTTCATCCGTGAGTGGGGCCAGGAGCAACACGTACGTGATATTCGTATTACCCAGATCTATGAAGGCACCAACGGTATCCAGTCCCTGGACCTGATCGGCCGTAAGATTGCTGCTAACGGTGGCGCGTTCCTGAAAACTTACGAAGCTGACATCAATGCTTTCATTGCGACCTGTGAAGGTGATGCAGCAATGGCTGAATTCATCAATCCGCTGAAAGCGGCTATGGTGAACCTCAATGATCTGACCCAGTGGATCATGGCCAAAGCGAAAGATGATGCCAACGAAATCGGTGCGTCTTCCGTTGAATACCTGCAGGTATTTGGTTACACCAGCTTTGCTTATATGTACGCCATGATGGCTAAAGCTGCTCTGCCAAAAGCCGGCACTGAGCCTTTCTACGATACTAAACTGGCAACTGCCCGTTTCTTCATCGCCCGTCTGCTGCCACGTTATATTTCCTTAACTGCAGCCGTGAAAGGTGGCGCTGAATCCCTGTACATGATGACTGCCGAGCAGTTCTGATTGCATCAGCGATAAGCGCAAAACAAAAACCGCCTAAGGGCGGTTTTTGTTTTTTACTGTACGAAAAACAGCCTAAATCGGGCGCAGTAATAAATTTGTAAAATATTTACAAAAAGGACTTGCGCAGAATGTCCAAGTCTCTATAATGCGCCCCCACAACGACGACGCAAACAAAGCTAAGTTGTTGAATTTAAAGCGAATTTTCTGAAAGCTAGGTGATCTGAAAAAGAGTTTTAAAAAGCGGTTGACGCAGCAGGTTAAGTCCTTATAATGCGCGCCTCGCTGAACGAAAGGAGAGTCGAAAGACGAAATCTGAAGTTCGCTAAACAACTGAAATCAAAACAAAAATTGAAAATAAGTTGTTGACAAAGAGATGTGATTCGGTAGAATGCGCATCCCGCTTCGAGAGAAGCAAAAAGATCGACCCGAGCGGCGATCTGGTCTTTAAAAAAGAATTCATGTAATTCGTGTGGGTACTTACCGGAATGCAGATGAGAGATCAAAAGCATATCGAGTAAGAACCACTGTTAATTCAGTAGTTTTGTACTTGAGCAAGAAAATAGACGCAAATTCCGCGTCGCATGATTTTAAACTGAAGAGTTTGATCATGGCTCAGATTGAACGCTGGCGGCAGGCCTAACACATGCAAGTCGAGCGGCAGCACTTCGGGTGGCGAGCGGCGGACGGGTGAGTAACACGTAGGAATCTACCTAGTAGTGGGGGATAGCCCGGGGAAACTCGGATTAATACCGCATACGCTCTACGGAGGAAAGGGGGCTTCGGCTCTCGCTATTAGATGAGCCTGCGTCGGATTAGCTAGTTGGTGAGGTAAAGGCTCACCAAGGCGACGATCCGTAACTGGTCTGAGAGGATGATCAGTCACACTGGAACTGAGACACGGTCCAGACTCCTACGGGAGGCAGCAGTGGGGAATATTGGACAATGGGGGAAACCCTGATCCAGCCATGCCGCGTGTGTGAAGAAGGCCTTCGGGTTGTAAAGCACTTTCAGTTGGGAGGAAAAGTTTGTGGTTAATACCCACGAGCCGTGACGTTACCAACAGAAGAAGCACCGGCTAACTCCGTGCCAGCAGCCGCGGTAATACGGAGGGTGCGAGCGTTAATCGGAATTACTGGGCGTAAAGCGCGCGTAGGCGGTTTGTTAAGCGGAGTGTGAAATCCCCGGGCTCAACCTGGGCACTGCACTCCGAACTGGCTGGCTAGAGTTTTGGAGAGGAGAGTGGAATTCCCGGTGTAGCGGTGAAATGCGTAGAGATCGGGAGGAACATCAGTGGCGAAGGCGGCTCTCTGGACAAAAACTGACGCTGAGGTGCGAAAGCGTGGGGAGCAAACAGGATTAGATACCCTGGTAGTCCACGCCGTAAACGATGTCTACTAGCCGTTGGGGTCCTTGAGACTTTAGTGGCGCAGCTAACGCGATAAGTTGACCGCCTGGGGAGTACGGCCGCAAGGTTAAAACTCAAATGAATTGACGGGGGCCCGCACAAGCGGTGGAGCATGTGGTTTAATTCGACGCAACGCGAAGAACCTTACCTACTCTTGACATCCAGAGAATTCCGCAGAGATGTGGAAGTGCCTTCGGGAACTCTGAGACAGGTGCTGCATGGCTGTCGTCAGCTCGTGTTGTGAAATGTTGGGTTAAGTCCCGTAACGAGCGCAACCCTTGTCCTTATTTGCCATCATTTAGTTGGGAACTCTAAGGAGACTGCCGGTGACAAACCGGAGGAAGGCGGGGACGACGTCAAGTCATCATGGCCCTTACGAGTAGGGCTACACACGTGCTACAATGGGGCGTACAAAGGGTTGCCAAGCCGCGAGGTGGAGCTAATCCCATAAAGCGTCTCGTAGTCCGGATTGGAGTCTGCAACTCGACTCCATGAAGTCGGAATCGCTAGTAATCGTAAATCAGAATGTTACGGTGAATACGTTCCCGGGCCTTGTACACACCGCCCGTCACACCATGGGAGTGGGTTGCTCCAGAAGTAGATAGCTTAACCTTCGGGAGGGCGTTTACCACGGAGTGATTCATGACTGGGGTGAAGTCGTAACAAGGTAGCCCTAGGGGAACCTGGGGCTGGATCACCTCCTTAAACGAACTCCACTGCTTCCGGCTAAGTACTCACACGAATTATATGACTCTTGATAATACGCTAAAGCGTGTTATCGGATGCTCTTTAAAAATTTGGAATCGATTCAAAAAAGTAATAATCAAGCGCAATCCGGCGCAATGTGTTGTCGAAGTTGCGACATGTATCCTTGAAACACTCATTGAGTGCGTTTGGGGTTATATAGTCAAGCGACTAAGCGTACACGGTGGATGCCTTGGCAGTCAGAGGCGATGAAAGACGTGGTAGCCTGCGAAAAGCTTCGGGGAGGTGGCAAACGACCTTTGATCCGGAGATGTCTGAATGGGGAAACCCACCTGGTTTAAGCCAGGTATCTTTTACTGAATACATAGGTAAAAGAAGCGAACGTGGGGAACTGAAACATCTAAGTACCCACAGGAAAAGAAATCAACCGAGATTCCCTCAGTAGCGGCGAGCGAAAGGGGACCAGCCCTTAAGCTTGAGGACGGATAGCAGAACGCTCTGGAAAGTGCGGCCATAGTGGGTGATAGCCCCGTATGTAAAATCCCAATCAAGTGAAATCGAGTAAGACGGGACACGTGGTATCCTGTTTGAACATGGGGGGACCATCCTCCAAGGCTAAATACTCCTGACTGACCGATAGCGAACTAGTACCGTGAGGGAAAGGCGAAAAGAACCCCGGAGAGGGGAGTGAAATAGATCCTGAAACCGTGTACGTACAAGCAGTGGGAGCAGACTTGTTCTGTGACTGCGTACCTTTTGTATAATGGGTCAGCGACTTATTCTTAGTGGCGAGGTTAAGCGATTAGCGGAGCCGTAGCGAAAGCGAGTCTTAATAGGGCGTTTAGTCGCTAGGAATAGACCCGAAACCGGGCGATCTATCCATGGGCAGGTTGAAGATTGAGTAACATCAATTGGAGGACCGAACCGACTCCTGTTGAAAAAGTAGCGGATGACCTGTGGATAGGGGTGAAAGGCTAATCAAGCTCGGAGATAGCTGGTTCTCCTCGAAAGCTATTTAGGTAGCGCCTCGGACGAATACCACTGGGGGTAGAGCACTGTTTGGGCTAGGGGGTCATCCCGACTTACCAACCCCATGCAAACTCCGAATACCAGTGAGTAATATCCGGGAGACACACGGCGGGTGCTAACGTCCGTCGTGAAAAGGGAAACAACCCTGACCGTCAGCTAAGGTCCCAAAGTTATGGTTAAGTGGGAAACGATGTGGGAAGGCTTAGACAGCTAGGAGGTTGGCTTAGAAGCAGCCATCCTTTAAAGAAAGCGTAATAGCTCACTAGTCGAGTCGGCCTGCGCGGAAGATTTAACGGGGCTCAAACCATACACCGAAGCTACGGGTTCATCGAATGATGAGCGGTAGAGGAGCGTTCTGTAAGCCTGCGAAGGTGAGTTGAGAAGCTTGCTGGAGGTATCAGAAGTGCGAATGCTGACATGAGTAACGACAAGGGGAGTGAAAAACTCCCCCGCCGGAAGACCAAGGGTTCCTGTCCAACGTTAATCGTGGCAGGGTGAGTCGGCCCCTAAGGCGAGGCTGAGAAGCGTAGTCGATGGGAAACAGATTAATATTTCTGTACCGCGTGTTACTGCGATGGGGGGACGGAGAAGGCTAGGCGATCTGGGCGTTGGTTGTCCCAGTTCAAGGTGGTAGGCAGAGATCTTAGGCAAATCCGGGATCTTAATGCTGAGAGCTGATGACGGTGAGTCTACGGACTCCGAAGTCGTTGATGCCATGCTTCCAAGAAAAGCCTCTAAGCTTCAGGTAACATGCGACCGTACCCCAAACCGACACAGGTGGTCAGGTAGAGAATACCAAGGCGCTTGAGAGAACTCGGGTGAAGGAACTAGGCAAATTGGCACCGTAACTTCGGGAGAAGGTGCGCCGATGTTGGTGAAGGACTTGCTCCGTAAGCTGACGTCGGTCGAAGATACCAGGCCGCTGCAACTGTTTATTAAAAACACAGCACTCTGCAAACACGAAAGTGGACGTATAGGGTGTGACGCCTGCCCGGTGCCGGAAGGTTAATTGATGGGGTTAGCGCAAGCGAAGCTCTTGATCGAAGCCCCGGTAAACGGCGGCCGTAACTATAACGGTCCTAAGGTAGCGAAATTCCTTGTCGGGTAAGTTCCGACCTGCACGAATGGCGTAATGATGGCGGCACTGTCTCCACCCGAGACTCAGTGAAATTGAAATCGCTGTGAAGATGCAGCGTTCCCGCGGCTAGACGGAAAGACCCCGTGAACCTTTACTATAGCTTCGCAGTGGACTTTGAACTTGCTTGTGTAGGATAGCTGGGAGGCTTTGAAGTCAGGACGCCAGTTCTGATGGAGCCAATCTTGAAATACCAGCCTGGTAAGTTTGAGGTTCTAACTCTGGTCCGTAATCCGGATCGAGGACACTGCGTGGTGGGTAGTTTGACTGGGGCGGTCTCCTCCCAAAGAGTAACGGAGGAGCACGAAGGTTGGCTAAGCATGGTCGGAAATCATGCGGTTAGTGTAATGGCACAAGCCAGCTTGACTGCGAGACAGACACGTCGAGCAGGTACGAAAGTAGGTCATAGTGATCCGGTGGTTCTGTATGGAAGGGCCATCGCTCAACGGATAAAAGGTACTCCGGGGATAACAGGCTGATACCGCCCAAGAGTTCACATCGACGGCGGTGTTTGGCACCTCGATGTCGGCTCATCACATCCTGGGGCTGAAGCCGGTCCCAAGGGTATGGCTGTTCGCCATTTAAAGTGGTACGCGAGCTGGGTTTAGAACGTCGTGAGACAGTTCGGTCCCTATCTGCCGTGGGCGTTTGAGATTTGAGAAGAGTTGCTCCTAGTACGAGAGGACCGGAGTGAACGAACCTCTGGTGTTCCGGTTGTCACGCCAGTGGCATTGCCGGGTAGCTATGTTCGGACGGGATAAACGCTGAAAGCATCTAAGCGTGAAGCCTCCTTCAAGATGAGATCTCACTGGGACCTTGAGTCCCCTGAAGGGTCGTCGAAGACTACGACGTTGATAGGCTGGGTGTGGAAGCGTTGTGAGGCGTTAAGCTAACCAGTACTAATTGCCCGTGAGGCTTGACTATATAACACCCAAACGAGGGGTGTGCGCTGAGACAGCGAAGCACGGATTGTGAATGATTATTACGTAGAATCGACTCCAAGCATTCGGAAGAAGGTATGCGGCCAAGGCCATAAGACGTACTGGACTCCAAACCGAATTGCTTGACGACAATAGAGCATTGGAACCACCTGATCCCATCCCGAACTCAGAAGTGAAACGATGTATCGCCGATGGTAGTGTGGGGTCTCCCCATGTGAGAGTAGGTCATCGTCAAGCACCTAATAAATAAGAAACCCGAGCTGGGAGACCAGTTCGGGTTTTTTATTGCGCGCGAGAAAGTGGATTAAAACCACCTGAGTTAAAACCGCGGCTAAGGTTCGCTCATCTGAGCATCCGACACGCATCCAAAAAAGGCCCAACAGGGCCTTTTTGTTTTCATGCCTCTCAGGGACGAAGGTGCAGAAACTATATGCTGATTAAGGCATTCGCCTTGTAGCCCGTTAAACCGCATTGAATGTTGCTTATAAAGCCTATCAACAACGGGAAGCCAACGACGGCAAGATCACTAACTGGTCGGGGCTGTTGATGGCGGCAGCGCCATTGGCCGGAGATTTTGGTTTTGATAAGACCGCAGAGGTTATCGCCGATTATGGTGATTATGCCTCCCCATGGTTGGGCTTAGCTGAAAAAGCAATCAATGGTGATGAAATCACGTCTGACGATTACATCATGGCCGTTGGTAATACCTTATCTGCCGCCGCTGGTGGAATTGGTGGCGAAGGTGAAGCTAAATTCAGCCTGCAAAATATAACGGCTAGATTAGGTGCACAATTGGCCATCAGTGGTGCCATGTATGATCAGCTGGATGATAAAGATTTAGCCATCGATTATTTTGCGAATGCTGTTGGCCAGGAAGTGGGCGGGCTTACAACCCAGGCATTAAAAGAGTCCAGGCTTGGTCAAGCGGCTGAGAGCTTTAAAGCTCAAAATATCGCAGATCGCCAAAAAGCCCAGCAAGCTCGCAACTTCGAAAACACCATTCGTGATCTAGCCGTGGATGAATTGGCTCGTCAAAACCCAGGTATGACCGAGACAGAACTGAAACAGCTAAAACAAGACATGGCCGATGGCACAGTGCCGACACCGACTATTAAGTTCATGGAAGGTCAAAAAGACGCCGATGGCAATAAAGTCTACGGTGCCTTTGATGCAGAAAATAATGAAATTCGGCTGGATAAAGACTTATACGACCAAGCCGCCTCTGGCGATATGGATGCCACCGCGAAACTGCTGGGCGTATACCTGGAAGAACAAGGTCATGCGGTTGCCTCTGTTATGGAACAACGCATGGGCGTACAAGACTTCCGCTTCGATGAAGGGGGCATGGTGGCCCGTGAACTGTTGAAAGACTTCTCGGCCAGCGGTGAGAACTTTGGTTTTAGTTTGAATATAGCCGGTAATACCACGGACTTTGTGACCAGTGCGGAGGCGATTGATAATGTCATTAGCACACAGTTTACGAGCGCACGCTTGTTAAGTGACCGTCAGATGGGCTCCTTGGAATTCAGCTCAAGCAACAATTCCAACATGTATAAAGTACAGTCTGGCGATACCTTCTGGGATCTAGCGAAAGCCGATTTAGGTACTAACGCATCAGAACAAGAAATCTTAGCAAGAACTCAGCAATACCTTGCAGCGAATGAAGGGGTTGATCCCAATGCCTTGCAAGTAGGGCAAGAGGTTGTGA
Organism: Oceanospirillaceae bacterium; assembly: GCA_024234265.1. GTDB lineage: Bacteria > Pseudomonadota > Gammaproteobacteria > Pseudomonadales > Oceanobacteraceae > JACKOM01. Next base: position 27,248 of record JACKOM010000003.1, on the reverse strand, counting down.
TTCCGGGGATGGGGTTTTCTGATGCGATGACGCTTGACGAGATTGTTGCGGCTGGTGGGGTTGATTTAAGGAATCCAGAGATAGTCGAGCATGAGAAAATTGCTAGAGAACAGAGGGTACATTCCGAAGCTATGGCATATATGGCTAATGAAAGTGGTGGTCTTGTGACTTTAGAAGGTGGGGTACAAGCTATTGCTGAAGAAGCTACTAAGTTCGCAGCGAAAGCTGGAGCCATTGCACCGATGAACTCTAACCCAGGGTTAGCTAAGATCCATCTTGATCGTATGACGAGTATCGCAAAAGCAAGCAGTCTAGAAGCTGCTAGGGATATTATAAGCTCCCCCACAGCTCAATCGGCAAAAGCATTAGACGCTGCCATGAATAGCAATGTGGTTAAAGGCTTAGGAGCAGCAGGGATTCCATTAGCTGTTGCAGGTGTTGGATTTGATACTGTCGGTGGTTATTATTCTCAGGATCTTCCTGCGGATGCTGATCAATATGATCGCTTTCAAGAAGCCTCTATTCAGATGACGGGAGCAGCTATGGAGACTGGAGGTGCGTTCGGTGCTGCACATTTGGGCGGGCTCACAGGAGCTGCACTATTTTCCCCTTCAGGCCTGGGGGCTTTACTAGGTTACGGTGGTGGCGCGATTATTGGCACTGGAATCTATTACTTTTCGGGTCTTGGTGATATGGTCGAGCATGGTTGGGAAGACATTACTCGTGGGCTTAGTGACTGGGTAAATAATGACAATTAATATTGGCATTCAGTTCAAAAAAATCAAGGGCGAATGGCGATACTATCCCTTTAGTTATCATACAGACCCTGATATTTACATGATTGTTAAACCGGGCAGAAAGGAAGAGATGGAGGAGGCAATTGCTAAGGAGTGGATCTATGCCGCCAGTATGCCGGCAATCTCAATTTCTCTGGTCTGGATTAACTCTTATTTATTGTTTGTGCCATTTATTATTTTTTTGCTTACTGCAATAAAACTAAGAACGTGGCACGAGAAAAAATATTGTGAATATAAGCCGTATAAAATAAGGGATGGAATTAAAAACTATTACAGGAAACTGCTGATATATGCTTACTTTAATGCCTATAATCTCAGGTTGTTTTTTTTGGGCTCACTTTTCTTTTCAATTGGCACTTATGCATCATATGTGGAAAAGGGATTTATCTTATGGCATTTTGCAGGGATATTGATGTCTTTTTTGGGGCTATTTCATTCATTTAATATAATTTATGCAAAATATTTAGTTAAAAAACATGGCCTTGATTTTTTAAAGCGTAAAATAAATAGGCATATAGGGTCAGCATAACTACATAACCGACTACTACATGGATGGTCATGATAAGAAAAACGTCTGATGTTTTTTGAAAGATTCCATCAGCTAATAAACTTACATGGACAGTCATGATAAAAAACGCCTGATGTTTTTTTGAAGGATTTCATCAGTTAAAAGGGTACTACACGGACAGTCATGATAAGAAAAATGCCTGATACCACTTTCCCCGTCAATGGCTATGCTTCAGCAGCACCCTCAGCCGGAGCCAATTATGCCAAAACCACGGAAGGAACTGGTATCTCTCGCCGCCACACCCTATTACCACTGTGTTTCCCGCTGTGTGCGCCGCGCGTTTTTATGCGGCATAGATCAGAACAGCGGTCAGTGTTTTGAGCACCGCCGCGGCTGGATTGAAGAATTACTGATTCAGCAAAGTAAGATTTTTGCCGTAGATATTGCCGCCTATGCGATTATGTCGAACCACTTTCACGTGGTGTTGCATATTAATGAGTTACAAGCCGCAAGCTGGTCCACCCACGACATAATCGAACACTGGCACAGCCTGTATAAAGGTAATTTAATTACCCAGCGTTATTTACAGGGTGAGCCACTGATTAAAGCCGAACTCGATGCCGTGGAAAAATACGCAAACTTATGGCGCGAGCGTTTAATGTCAATCAGCTGGTTTATGCGCCGTTTAAATGAAAGTATTGCACGCAAAGCCAATGAAGAAGATGCCTGCACCGGGCACTTCTGGGAGGGCAGGTTTAAATCCCAGGCATTATTGGATGAAAAAGCTCTCGCCGCCTGCATGGCCTATGTGGATTTAAATCCCATTCGCGCACAAATGGCAAAAACACCCGAAACATCAGAGTTTACTTCCATTCAGAAACGCTGCGAAAAAGCCAAAACCGCACATAATCCCAACCACCCGCAACAGCAGATCAAGGACTTACAACCCTTTGCCGGTTATTTACGCCAGGATATGCCACCTGGCATTCCGTTCCGGTTAAGTGATTATCTGGAGTTAGTCGACTGGACTGGCCGCCAAATTCGTAACAACAAAAAAGGCAGCATGGCTAAAAACCTGCCGCCCATATTGGCGCGTCTCGGCATCGCCCCTGAAAAATGGCTATCCCTCAGCCAGCACTTTGGTGAGCATTTTACGGCTTTAGTGGGTGATGCAGAGAATCTGCAAAACAATGTGGAACATTTCAGTCAAGGAAAAACACCGCAACGAATACGCGGCCTTGGCGCCTGCCGTTATTTATTTGCGGCCTGATTAACAAACCAACCTAAAAATATATCAATGTCGATACCGGCAGGGTAAAACTCGCCTAACAACGCCTAACAATAAAAATTTCTGATTTTTTACGTAATAAACCCTACAAAACAGCCATTCAAAATTAACCGCGCAATCGGAAACATTTTTATAAACACTTAACTGATGGATTCTTTCAAAAAACATCAGGCGTTTTTCTTATGATGACTGTCTCCCTAGTTGCCAAAATTAACCGCGCAATCGGAAACATTTTTATAAACACTTAACTGATGGAGTCTTTCAAAAAACATCAGGCGTTTTTCTTATGATGACTGTCTCCCTAGTTGCTTGGCCCCTTGATTCGCTTAGTTTTGATAGATTATTTATCGTAATCCTTAATTATTTTCAGCAAATCTAATTCATTAATACCCATTTTTAATCGCGGGTCGTTTTCAGCCAAATAGTCAGGTGCATCCTTTTTATTACGGATCTTATAAATTCCCCATGGTTCAGCCATTACAAAGTGATTTACTGCAACGAAACACCCTGTATCTCCACTCAGCATAACTATCGCTGGATCTTGACCAAAATCTAAAGTAGGTGAACTGTATTTATCAAATACTCGATTACTCAAAGCATATGTAGAATCATTTTTTGTAATACTACATACATTATTCTCACTCTCTAAACAGAGTTTCATTTCGCTTTTCATTTCTTCGAAGTTTTCTTTCGAAACCACCATGCTATAACTAAATACTTTCTCTGCTTCATCAAATAAACTTGTACAGGAGTTATTAGCTTCTATAGAACAGGATGCTATTAAGCCTGCATGTAATAGTACTATCCATTTCATTTTTTAATCTCCAAAATAGCTCGGTATATTGTATCCACCTGCACGAACTTCCTGTATACCCTTAATATATTTCTGCCCTTCAGGTTTAATATATTGCGACCAATTGGTTGTGTTATTTTTATTAGCTGTCGAAATTGCAGTGTCAACAGCGCCCAGTCCCTGATTATAAGCAGCAACTGTCTTATTTATACCTTCTTGGTCACTTCCAAACTTCTTAATATATGAGCTTAACATACCCGCACCATGATCTATTGCAGCCTCTGGATCAAAAGGATTAAAGCCATCACCAGCGTTATAATTTTGAGACGTTATTTGCATTGGTCCCAAAGCACCTGTACCTGAGACAGCATTTATCATTCCACCAGATTCATAAGTAATAACGGAATTAAGTAGATCTTTAGGTACATTCCCATACTTTTTAACAGCACTATCTACATAACCTTGGAGAGAATCAAGATTACTAGCCTTTTGCTGTGGAGATAATCGACCCACAGCCCCACGTGAATAACCAACTTGATCTTGAATACCCGTTATTGAAGGAAGGTTGTAATCACCAACTTTAACTTTTTCGCCAGACATTCTTATATCAAAGACACCTTGGGACGTTAAACCACTTATGTTGTTGATTCCGATGTTATCCATCGATCCTAGTAAAGCCCGATATGCATATTGAGTAACTTTTCCATAGTAACCAGAGTTTTTCTCCATTCCAGATAATTCTTCTCTTAGAGCTTCAACTTCCGGAAGGTTTAATCCGCTACCCGCTTCGAGTATCGCTTTTTGCAAATCAACGACAGACTCACCTTTATCACCTATAGACAGAAATTGTCCTTTCTGTAAAAAATCAGGTACTAGCGGCTTGGCTTCAACGTTATCTCCCTCAAGTGCTAACACGCCACTACCAGCCCATAGCGTATCCATGGCTCCATTCACCAAATCCTCTGAGAAAGATGCCCATGGATGTCTCAAATCGATACCACCTGCTGCCATATTCTCTTCAAGAGTTAATGCGTTACCTATGGCCCCAGGAATATTCAGTTCCTGGCCCACCTTCAACTTGTTAGGATTAAGCCCCGCATTGGCCTTTTTGTATTCATTAATACGATTTGCAATATCCTTAGCTGTCGCGCCAGCTCCTAACTCAGCCTTCACTATTGCACCTAGCGTATCACCAGACTGAATCGTCACAACCGTGCCAGCCGCATTCGTCGAACTAAACTCTAAACTACCTAATTGTTTATCACTTAGTAATCGACCAGCTGTGAAGTGTGTTGCGACCTCATTATCAATCGCCTCCGCACTGGTCACAAAGTCCGTGGTATTACCGGCTATATTCAAACTAAAACCGAAGTTACCACCGCTGGCCGAGAAGTCTTTCAACAGTTCACGGGCGACCATGCCCCCTTCATCGAAGCGGAAGTCTTGTACGCCCATGCGTTGTTCCATAACAGAGGCAACCGCATGACCTTGTTCTTCCAGGTATACGCCCAGCAGTTTCGCGGTGGCATCCATATCGCCAGAGGCGGCTTGGTCGTATAAGTCTTTATCCAGCCGAATTTCATTATTTTCTGCATCAAAGGCACCGTAGACTTTATTGCCATCGGCGTCTTTTTGACCTTCCATGAACTTAATAGTCGGTGTCGGCACTGTGCCATCGGCCATGTCTTGTTTTAGCTGTTTCAGTTCTGTCTCGGTCATACCTGGGTTTTGACGAGCCAATTCATCCACGGCTAGATCACGAATGGTGTTTTCGAAGTTGCGAGCTTGCTGGGCTTTTTGGCGATCTGCGATATTTTGAGCTTTAAAGCTCTCAGCCGCTTGACCAAGCCTGGACTCTTTTAATGCCTGGGTTGTAAGCCCGCCCACTTCCTGGCCAACAGCATTCGCAAAATAATCGATGGCTAAATCTTTATCATCCAGCTGATCATACATGGCACCACTGATGGCCAATTGTGCACCTAATCTAGCCGTTATATTTTGCAGGCTGAATTTAGCTTCACCTTCGCCACCAATTCCACCAGCGGCGGCAGATAAGGTATTACCAACGGCCATGATGTAATCGTCAGACGTGATTTCATCACCATTGATTGCTTTTTCAGCTAAGCCCAACCATGGGGAGGCATAATCACCATAATCGGCGATAACCTCTGCGGTCTTATCAAAACCAAAATCTCCGGCCAATGGCGCTGCCGCCATCAACAGCCCCGACCAGTTAGTGATCTTGCCGTCGTTGGCTTCCCGTTGTTGATAGGCTTTATAAGCAACATTCAATGCGGTTTAACGGGCTACAAGGCGAATGCCTTAATCAGCATATAGTTTCTGCACCTTCGTCCCTGAGAGGCATGAAAACAAAAAGGCCCTGTTGGGCCTTTTTTGGATGCGTGTCGGATGCTCAGATGAGCGAACCTTAGCCGCGGTTTTAACTCAGGTGGTTTTAATCCACTTTCTCGCGCGCAATAAAAAACCCGAACTGGTCTCCCAGCTCGGGTTTCTTATTGCGCGCGAGAAAGTGGATTAAATGCGGGGTTCATAGCTCCCCGGGACGGATACCCAAATCAACTTGGTACTATGGCGCATTAAATCCAGATTGCATTGCTTTTTTGCCTATGCAGGTTAGGTCACCCATGCATTTTTATACTTTGTAACACTGTTTTTTCAGTCTTAATCCCTATATCCTAAGCCCGCCTATAAAAGAATAAAAAACGAGGCGTAAAGCCATGGGTTGTAACAACCTACTCACCAACATCATATTGTTCTGCACCCTGTTGCCTTCAGGTGTGTTTGCTCTGCAGAACCTCTCTGAAGACGAGCTTTCCACTGTCAGTGGTGAAGGCATAGGTCTTGTATTTGAAGATTTTCAGTTCAATGCCAAAGACAATCTGCCCTTGGATGATACGGATGGTTATACCTTCAAGATAACCGGCATTGAAGATCAAAACGGTAACGCAGTGGATGTTAGTTTGGGGCAGTTTTACATTGCAGGTACGGGTACTAATTATGGTGCCGATCTGGAGGGCAAAACGGTCAACCTGGGACGTTTAAGTCATCCCTATAAAATCGATGTGCTTGATGGTAACAACTTAGGTGGCGGTGGCTGGACAGATAAAGCGGTACTGGAAATTGCTGCCCCTGAAATGTATGCAACTAATCAGCTCGATGGTTATAACTGCGCGGGTGTGACGGATCCTGGGGTTGGCGGTAAATGTACCAGCCGGCCTGCCGATTCAGGCACAGGTTATAAAGGCGAGCGTATGGATATCGGCATGAGCCTTTATACGGTTTATGACAACAGCATCAGCAATGTTAAAAACACCAACCTGAATTTTCATGCAAAGTCAGCAAACTTTGACGGTTCATATATTCGCCTGTGGGGCGATAAAATTGACGAAAATGGCAATGGCACAATCGAAGCCACTGAGTATCAGGGGCTGTCCATGGAAGCCCGCCTGCATCTGCATGCCGATGAAATCTTTATTAATAGTTGCCAGATTGACGGGACTAACTGTGGTGATGCCATGGTTATGACCGGGGTGAAAATCCGCTTGGCACTGGGTGATGAAAAATACTTCCAGCCAGCCACCTTTGATGTGGATGCCGGTGGTAATTTTGTCTTCAAAATTCATAAATTGCCCAGCCCGAATGACCCGCGTATTCCAGGTACAACCCACGTAATTGCTTCCGATGGTCTGCGTGCCGGCTCAGATACGGCCACCTGGGACTGGTATAACGATTATTACACCAATGGTGCCAAGTCCATGATCAGTATTGATAACCTGACCGTGGGCAGTGAAAGCTTTGGCTCCTCGACGATTCGCGGGTTGCAAATACAGTATCTGGAGGTCACCAGTCATGATCTTTAATGTCCGCCAGGCTCTTTTTATTGTTTGCTGTTTTACGCAGCTCAGCGCTTTTGCACTTGAAGATATGAGTGATGAAGGTTTGGAGAATGTGACCGGCCAAAATGGTGTGTATCTCTCCGGTGAAATTGCTTTAAACGAAACCGGTGGCCCACTGGCTGTCGGCGATACCGGTAATATCGACCCCGATGGTGTTGGCCCTCTGACTGCCGTATGGGGTACCTGTGCGGAAAAAGATGCGGGTACCGTCAGCCGTTGTGGGGCCCGTTTAGCGGTTAAAACCAATAACAGCGAAGGTTATTTTGTACTCGATGAAATGCGCGGCAAAATGTCCTTCGAGGGTCTGACCATTCGTGCCCGTGAAATCAGCGCTACTGCCGATGCAGGTGAATTTGGCGGTGATGAGGCAGATTTTGACGGCCTGACAGTGCTCGAAATTGGCCTGCCAAATGAAATGCGTTTTGAAGATGTGCAATTCACGATTGCTACCAGTTCCACTGCCCGCCCAACCGATACAGGTTTTCAGCAAACCGATGTTTTTGGTGTGCAGATGAACGGCACCATCAACATGCAGGGTAATCTCCTGGTGTTTCCAACGGGGACGCCATAATGAAAGTTAAACTGCTTACCCTCGCTGTACTTGCGGCCAATATGCATTATGCCCATGCGGAATTAACCGGCATGGACGAAACCGATCTGGAAACAATTTCCGGCCAAACTGGTATTACCCTGGAAATGGATCAGGCATATACCATTGGCAGCATAATTTATTCCGACGAAGGCAATATGCTGGAGTTGTCGGATATTAGAATTGGTAATCCCAACGACATTACTCAAACGGCTAAAACCACCCATGTGATTGATGTGGATGGTACTGACGGCATTATCATCGACAGCACCTATGAGCCAACCAGTTTGCAGATTGGTTCTATTTCTGTGGGTGATTATCGCGGCACCAGTAGTTTTGGTTCATTCCGTTATGATTACGAAGGCCACAATCTGCTGAAAATTCGCGGTAAAAGTGATGGCACAAATGGTTTTATTTTTAACAGTGAAACCGATATCACCAAATCCGACGTGCAGTGGACAACCAACGGCCACAGCCTGTTAATTGATGATCTTGCCTATACAAGTAAATTAACCGACATGACCCTGGATATCGAAGATGTTTCCGGGCGCACAGCGTTAGTTCTTGGCATTCCCAGTTTTGAATACACCTTCTCCATGGCCGGCCTGTGTTTTACCAGTCTGATGGATTGTGCTGCTAACCAATCGTTTGGCTCCCTCAGTGGTGCTATGGCTTACCGCAACAGCTATGTACATGTGTTCGGTGGTGGTCGCAGCGGGGCGGGTATTTCCCTCGACAGTTATTTCGAAATTGACGATACCAAAACCAACTATCTGACCTACACAGATGATGGCCAATCCCTCAGTGCCGGTGATATGACGGGTTATACCCAGCTTAGCAACCTGACTTTTGATGTGATGCAGGGTGACCCGGTTGACCATATCGAAATCAGCTTTGATCGCCTCGAAGGTACTTTCCGTGCCGGTGACTTACGCATTGGTGCCGGCAGCATTGGTCAGTTCCAGGTGGATTATGTATTTGAAGACGCTGAGCGTACTGACCCGGCCACCGGCAGTTTGCGCACTTATCACAACACAGTGAAACTCTCCCCGGGTTTAACCGAGTTTGACGTCGACTGGTCCGGCGATGCAGTGCTGGCCGCTAATGGATTCGATACTCTGTTTAATAACTTCTACGCCGGTGATGTAAACCAGGGTATCAGTGCATACCTTGAATGGAATATGACCGCCGATGCTTTATACAGCGACGATTACAACGCAGCGGATGTGGTGAAAAACACCATTATCGTCAGTAATTTCCAGAGTTACGGTTCTGGCTTTGCATCTGTGGATGTACGCAATGACGGGACTGAGGATTATCTCGCCATTGGTATGCGTAATATCCGTGGCAGCTACAGTATTGATGGTTTACGTGTGGGTAGTAAAAACGCGGAATTACAGGGCGGCACCGAGTTGCTGTTACCGCTGGGTATTTACCCTGCCTACGATTTCAACCTCAATGGTCTGGTGGAAATGCGCACCGGTGGCCGCAGTGGTAACGGTCTGACGTTTGATGGCGATATTTTAATTACCGACGGCACCTTTGCCCTGTCGACCAACATTCTCAACCCGGGTACTGCCAGTGAACGTATTGTGGGTATCTGGGCTGATGATGTGACCCAGGCTTATCACTTCCGTGAGTACACTCTGGATGTGGAAAGTGACGGTATTAAGCTGGTACAGGGGCAGGTGTGGAGTGACCTGGATATCGGCAATCTGCGCTGGGGTGATAAATACACCGGCAGCAGCCTGGGGCGTATTCGTATGACCCGTTATGAAACCGACAGTCAGTTGGTGATTAAAGCTGGTGGCGCCGGTGGCACTGCCTGTATCGGTGGTACGGGGGCCAATGAGGTCAGTTGTGATTTATCCGGTGGTTATTGGACTGACCGTGGCAGTCAGGGTGTGACAATTGGTTTGAAGAAAAACCTGATGCAGGCGGATCTGGTGGATCCATCCAAGCGCAACAGCTTTATGTGGGAAAACAACCGCACTGTGGATGTAGACGGTAATCCGGTAAATGGCACTGGCACTCAATTATTAATTGATAACTACTACACGACCGACGGTTATAACAACAGCACTAACGATTACGGTTTGCAGGTTGATATCGCCGTAGACGTGGCCCCTACCAAAGTAATTAAAAAAACCACGGGTCTGGATTCAAACGGTATTGCGGGCAACAAGGGTGATGAAAAAATCATGACCAGTGATTCCACATACGTTTATGTTTCCAATCCGAGCGCAGCACAAAAAGCTAATCGTCCAAAAGGTTTTGCGGTTTCGGCTGATCTGCGCTTTAAAGAAATGAATATTGAATCTGTGCAATTAATTCATGCCAACGATCCAACCCCCGCTCCGGTGATCAGTGGTATGACTCTGCAGAATTTCAATTTCACATCCAACCTGACGGCGACGCCGATCCAATAAAATCAGGCTATTAAAAAAGGCTGCCATGGGCAGCCTTTTTTATTGGCGCTTGAAAAGCCGAAGAGCGGGGGCAAGCATTCAGCGCCTGTTTGGCTTATCATAGGCAGCATATTTGTATTTATTCCCGGCGAAACGGGTTCAGGAGTTTCCATGAGCAAACAAGGCTTAGTCATTTTTGATACCACCATGCGTGACGGTGAACAAAGTCCCGGCGCATCCATGACCAAAGATGAAAAAGTGCGCATTGGTAAAGCCCTTGAGCGTATGCGGGTGGATGTTATCGAAGCGGGTTTTGCTGCCGCCAGCCCCGGGGATTTTGATGCGATTGCTGCGGTTGCCAAGGCCGTGCGTGAAAGTACTATTTGCTCTCTGGCCCGTGCTGTGGATAACGACATCGACCGCGCCGGTGAAGCCTTAAAACAGGCCGAGCGCGCCCGTATCCACACATTTATCGCTACCTCGCCGATTCACATGCAATACAAACTGCGTATGGAACCGGATCAGGTAGTGGAGCGTGCGGTGTATGCCGTTAAACGTGCGCGTAATCTGGTGGAAGACGTTGAGTTCTCCTGTGAAGATGCCGGCCGTTCTGAGCTGGATTTCCTGTGCCGCGTGATCGAAGCCGCCATTAACGCCGGTGCCCGCACCATCAATATTCCGGATACCGTGGGTTATGCCATTCCCGAAGAGTTTGGTTTCAAAATCAAACAGCTGCTGGAGCGTATTCCTAACGCCGATAAAGCGATTTTCTCCGTGCACTGCCATAACGACTTAGGCCTGGCGGTGGCGAATTCCCTGGCAGCGGTACAAAACGGTGCCCGTCAGGTGGAATGTACCATCAATGGTTTGGGGGAACGTGCCGGTAACGCTTCCCTGGAAGAAATCGTCATGGCCGTGCGTACCCGTTCTGACCTGTTTAATGTCACCACTGGCATTGATACCACTCAGATTGTGCCGACTTCCCGTCTGGTTTCCTCTGTGACAGGTTTCCCTGTGCAGCCCAACAAAGCCATTGTGGGGGCCAACGCATTTGCCCATGAGTCCGGTATTCACCAGGATGGTGTTTTAAAACACCGCGAAACCTATGAAATCATGCGTGCCGAAGATGTGGGCTGGAATGCCAACCGTATGGTGATGGGTAAACACTCGGGCCGTAATGCTTTCCGTACCCGCCTTGAAGAGCTGGGTGTGACCTTCGCCAGCGATCAGGAACTGAACCTGGCTTTCTCCCGTTTCAAAGAACTGGCCGATAAAAAACACGAAATTTTCGATGAAGACTTACAGGCGCTGGTCAACGAAACCAGCACAATGGAAGAGAAATACAGCCTGGTAACCCTTGAAGCCCATAGTCAGACAGGTGAAAAACCTCGTGCGCTGGTAACCCTGAATGTGGAAGGCAATGAAGTTAAACAGGCCAGCGAAGGCAGCGGCCCGGTGGATGCGGCGTTTAAGGCGATCGAAAGCATTGTGCAGTCTGGCACCAGCCTGCAGCTCTATAGCGTAAACGCGATTACCAGCGGCACCGATTCCCAGGGTGAAGTGACAGTGCGTCTGGAAAAAGCCGGACGTATCGTGAATGGTCTGGGTTCGGATACGGATATCGTCGTGGCATCCGCCAAGGCCTATCTCAATGCCCTGAACCTGCTGGCCAACAAGGTGGATAAAGCCCACCCACAGGCCTCCGGCGTTTAAACATGAACGAAGCGGCGCGTATTGCCTACCTAGGGGCACTGGGCATTGATGTCTGGTGGCCCTGCGAGGCTTTTGCCGATGAGCCGCACGCAGTGCCTGAAGGTGCCGCAGTGCCGGCTTGCGTAGCGCAGGCCGTGCAGTCGGCAGCGGGCCGCCCGCAATCCCCAGTGCAGGCCGTTGCGCCGCAGGTGAATGCTCAGCCAGCCATGCCCGCCAGCCTGGCGGATGCTGTGCCTAAATCACCTGCCGCGCGCATCAGCGAATTGCAGCAAAGCCTGCAAGCCCCTGTCGTAACTGAGGTACCTGAATTTACCCTGCAGTTTGTATGTTTCCGTGATGTTTGGCTGGTGTTCAGCCGCCAGGACATCAGCCCCGCCCATGCCATGCTGCTGGCGGATATCGCCCGTTGGCGCGGCAGTGAGGTTGCCCGCCCAACCTTTATGGCGGACTTTGTATGGCCCTATATCCGCGATGGCAAAATCGACCAGGGTGCAGAACAGGCGCGCCGCCATCTGGGGATGTTTATGGCCAATCTGCACCAGCAGCAGGCCGCCCGTGAGGTACTGGTATTTGCCGATGCCCGGGACTGGCTGAATAACGCTGAACTGCCCGCCGCGGTTATGCATAAGCTGCCGGTGAGCCTTACTGCCTGCCTGAACGAAACCAGCGCCAAACGCGCTCTGTTCCACGCCTTTAACTGAAAGTTTGCCCGTGATGATTGAATTCCGTGCCATGCAGGAAAGCGATATTGCACAGGTTTGTGCGATAGAAAACGCTAACTACCCATTCCCCTGGAGCAAAATCCTGTTTACCGATGCCCTGCATTCCAGCAAACGCTGCATCAGCATGCTGCAGGCGGGTGAGCTGGTGGGTTATGGCATTTTGTCGTTTGTGGTGGGTGAGGCTGAGCTTTTGAATATCAGCATTGCGCCTTCCGCCCAGGGGCAGGGTTTAGGGCGTCAGTTGTTGCAGCATTTAGTGCTGCTCAGTGAAAGCAGTGGCAATACCACGTTGTTTCTGGAAGTGCGTGAATCCAATGCCCCGGCGCGGCATTTGTATGAATCCGAAGGCTTTAACGAAATCGGCCTGCGTAAGGGTTATTACCCTGTGCCGGGCGGGCGGGAAAATGCCATTCTGATGGCACTTCCCCTGAGCCTTTAGCCCTGATTTCTACTCAGGCGAGTTTATCCGTCGCCACGTGGTAGGAGGGGTCTTCTATCACGTTCACCTCCACCAGATTCCCCGCTTTTTGCAGCAGCTGCCGGCATTCCGGGCTTAAATGGCGCAGGCTGAGCTGCTTGCCGGCCTGCAGGTAACGCTCACTCAGGGCATCAATCGCTTCTAAACCTGAATGGTCCGCCACACGGGAGCCGGCAAAATCAATGATGACCTGCTGCGGGTCATTGGCCGGGTCAAAAAGCTCGGCAAAGTATTTGGCGGAGCCAAAAAACAGCGGGCCCTGCAGACGGTAAATTTTGCTGTCGCCCTGCAGCTCGATATCCGCGCGGATATGTTTAGCGTGTTGCCAGGCAAAGACCAGGGCGGAAACAATCACGCCGATAATCACCGCCGTGGCCAGATCGGTAAATACGGTGACGGTGGAAACCAGCACCAGCACAAAGGCATCGGCGCGCGGAATTTTGCGTATGATGCGAAAGCTCGACCATTCAAAGGTGCCCAGCACCACCATCATCATCACACCCACCAGGGCGGCGAGGGGAATCTGCTGAATAATATCCGCCGCAAACAGGATGAACATCAGCAGTACCACGGCGGCGGTAATACCGGATAAACGCCCGCGCCCGCCGGAATTAATGTTGATCATGCTCTGGCCAATCATGGCGCAGCCGCCCATACCACCAAACAGGCCGTTTACCGTGTTGGAGGCACCCTGGGCGATACATTCTTTATTCGGGCGGCCTGTGGTTTGGGTTAACTCATCGATCAGGTTTAGGGTTAACAGGGATTCAATCAGGCCAACCCCGGCGAGAACCACCGCATAGGGCAGGATGATCCACAGGGTTTCCAAATTAAACGGCACCACAGGCAGGGCAAACTGTGGCAGGCCGCCGGCAATGCTGGCCACATCACCTACGGTGCGGGTATCGATACCGGCAAAAATCACCAGCAGGGAAACCCCTAAAATAGCGGCCAGGGCTGCCGGTATGGCCTTAGTGAATTTCGGCAGGAAATGAATAATCCCCATGGTCAGGGCCACCAGGGCGAGCATGATGTACAGAGCATGACCGCTTAACCATTGTGGGGTGTTGTTGGCATCCAGAAATTTAAACTGACTGAGCTGGCTTAAAAAAATCACAATGGCCAGGCCATTCACAAAACCCAGCATCACAGGTTGCGGCACAATGCGGATGAATTTGCCCAAACGCAGCACCCCGGCGCTGATTTGCAGCACCCCGGTGAGTATCACTGCCGCAAACAGATATTGCACACCGTGTTCGGCCACCAGATCCACCATCACCACGGCCATGGCGCCCGTGGCACCGGAAATCATACCGGGGCGGCCACCGAATACGGCGGTAATCAGGCCCACCATAAACGCAGCGTATAAACCCACCAGTGGATTCACCCCGGCAACAAAGGCAAAAGCCACGGCTTCGGGCACCAGGGCGAGGGCAACGGTCAGGCCGGAGAGCAGGTCATTTTTGGCGTTAGGAACGCTTTTGCTGATCAGGGTAAACACAGATCCTCCTATCAGATATGGGCGTGAATAAACAAAGGGGCGCAGGGTACTAAAGTGAGGCGGCAAACAAAACCTTTAATAACCGTGCATGTGCCATGAATTAAGTGCTGGCCAATGGCATCACTTAAGGGTAAAACGCCGTTTTTGGCCAGCGAATCAGGATGTGCAATGTCGCTCGCGGCGGATTTATTACCCCTCTGGTTGTATGTGTTTGGCTGGCTGCTGGCCGTGCCGGCCCTGGGGTATGCCCTGTTGCGGGTGAACTGGCTGCAGTTGCGGCACAACCGTAAAGCCCAGCATATGTTTTTTGCCATCAGCCTGGGGCTGGTGTTGTTCTGGCAGATTCGCGCCGGTTTATCGCCGGGCATGGGCATACGTTTTATGGCCATGACGGCCCTGACCCTGCTGATGGGCTGGCCGTTAGCCTTGCTGGCGGGTGGTTTTGGTTTGCTGGGCTTGTGCCTGCTGGGGGTGGAGAGCTGGCAGGGCGCTGGTGTGGTGTATTGCCTGACTGTTTTATTACCCGTGGCCCTGTCGTTTGCGGTGTTGTACTGGGTGCAACGCAAACTGCCCCATAATCCGTTTATCTATTTATTTGTGTGTGCGTTTTTTAATGGCGCCCTGTGCATGTTTGCGGTGGCTTCTGCCACGGCCCTGATGCTGGGCCTGAGCGGTGTTTACAGCTGGGAACTGGTTTACGAGCAGTATTATCAGTATTTGCCGCTGATGTTATTCCCCGAAGCCTTTGTGAACGGCGCGCTGATTTCCACCGTGTTTGGCACTGTGCCGCACTGGCTGAGCAGCTTTGATCAGGACACGTATTTCCGCGATTAAAAATCGCCTTTATTCTTTCACCGGGTGTTTTTGCAATTTGCGCTGCAGGGTGCGGCGGTGCATGCCCAGCTCCCGCGCCGTGGCCGAGACATTGCCATCATTCTGTTGCAGCACCTGCTGGATGTGTTCCCACTCAAGGCGTTTAACGGAAATCGGATTGTTCTTGATGTCGTGTTCTTCGCCGGGCTGATAATCAAACGCGGCGAGGATTTGATCGGCATCCGCCGGTTTGCATAAATAATTCACTGCGCCGAGTTTAATTGCATCCACTGCGGTGGCGACACTCGCATAGGCGGTTAACAGCACTATGCGTGCATCGGGCTGAATCTGTAACAGGCGCGGCAATAATTGCAGGCCGGTTTCCTGTTCGAGTTTTAAATCCAGGCTGATTAATTCCGGGCCGAGTTCATCACACAGACGCAGGGCCTCTTCACCGTTACGTGCGGTGGCCACTTCCAGGCCGCGGCGGGTCAGGGCGCGGGCCAGGACCTGCAGCAGGGTTTCATCATCATCAATGAGCAGAATGCGTGTTTGCATCAACAACCGGTACCTTTACGTTACATAAACAGCCTTCGGGCAGATTTTGCCATGTTACTTCACCGCCGAGGCGGGCAATGCTGCTCTGGCTCAATAACATGCCAATTCCCATGCCCTGGGCCGAGGGTTTGATGCCAAGGCCGGGAAGCTCCTCCGGCATGCCGGGGCCGTTATCCAGAATGCTTAATTGCCAGCGCTTTTCCTGCCAGCTCAGCTCCAGCTGCAGGGCTTTGTCACTGACGTTCATGGCGTTATCCAAAAGGTTAATCAGGCTCTGCTGCAGAAGTTGCGGGTAACTGACCTGCGGTCCTGCGCTGTCGGGCTGTTTTATTTCAAACAGGGCCTGGGGGCGCATTAACAGCCAGTGGTCGAGTACCTGATGAATATAAGTGCCAAGGGGCATAGGTTCGCTGTGGCTGAGGCGGGCGCTGGCCACCAGATTATTCAGTTTGCCCTTGCACAGGCCAATTTGCTGTTGCAGCAGGCGGATATCGGGCAGCAGCTCAGGGCTGACGTCCAGTTCAAGATCTTTGAGGGTAATCGCCATGGTGGTCAGGGGGGTGCCAAGCTCATGGGCGGTGGCCGCTGCCTGACTGGCAATGGCCATGAGGTGCTCATTCTGCAGGGATTGCTCGCGCAGCTGGGCGAGCTGTTTGGCCTGCTGTTGCTGGGCCATGGCCATATCCACCACAAAATAGGCGATGAACAGGGCGCTCATAATAAAGGTGGCCCACATGCCCACTATGTGCAGATTCAGGCCGAGGTTGGCGAGTTGTACATCTAACAGGGGCAGGGGCTGGTGGATGAAGAGCAACAGGCCGTAGGCACTCAAGCTGATCAGACATAACAACCAGGTGTGGCCCCAGCTCAGGGTGGCCGCGCTGATGACAATTAATACCAGAAGGTAGGTGATAAAGGGGTTGGTGGCACCGCCGGTGAAATACAGCAGGCTGATGATCAGGCCCATATCCAGCAATAAATAGGTGAAAAACTCCCGCGGGCTGGGTTCATGGCGTGATGCGCGCCATAACTGCAATACCGACAGGCTGACCAGAAATACCCATACCACCCAGGCATTGGCGAGCTGTTCGTAGGTGGCAAGGCCCTGGCTGAGGAAAATAAGGGAGACGGCAATCCCTGCGCAGGTTAACAGGCGTAAACTGGCCAGACGCCGGAAATTATGCCGCAGGGCATGCTGCATGGTGTTTAAACTCGCACCCGTGACGATGGGCCGTTATAATGCGCGACTATTTTGGGTTATGCAAAACGGGTTTCCATGTCCAGCATGCAGCAAGAAGTCGCTAAACGACGCACATTTGCGATTATTTCGCACCCCGACGCCGGTAAAACCACCATTACCGAAAAAGTGTTGTTATTCGGAAACGCCTTACAGGTGGCAGGTACCGTTAAGGGTAAAAAATCCGGTCAGCACGCAAAATCCGACTGGATGCAGATGGAAAAAGACCGGGGTATTTCGATTACCACCTCGGTGATGCAATTCCCTTACGCCGATGCCCTGGTCAACCTGCTTGATACCCCGGGCCACGAAGACTTCTCCGAGGATACTTACCGTACCCTGACGGCGGTGGACTCCTGCCTGATGGTGATCGACAGCGCCAAGGGTGTTGAAGAACGTACCATCAAACTGATGGAAGTTACCCGTCTGCGTGATACGCCGATTATCACCTTCATGAACAAACTCGACCGTGATACCCGTGATCCGATTGAGCTGATGGATGAAGTGGAAGACGTTTTAAAAATCGCCTGCGCACCTATTACCTGGCCAATTGGCTCCGGTAAGTTATTTAAAGGTGTTTATCACATCCTGCGTGATGAAGTGATCCTCTACCAAACCGGTATGGGCCACACCATTCAGGAAGTGGTTTCGATTAAGGGTATTGATAACCCTGAGCTGGATAAAAAAATCGGTGAATTTGCCGAACAGCTGCGCGAAGAAATGGAGCTGGTACGCGGTGCTTCCCATGAATTCGATCTGGAATTATTCCTCAACGGCGAATTAACCCCGGTATTTTTTGGTACCGCGCTGGGTAACTTCGGTGTGGATCATATGCTTGATGGTCTGGTGCAGTGGGCACCGGCGCCTATGGCCCGCAAAACCGAAACCCGCAACGTGGAAGCCTCAGAAGAAACCTTCAGTGGTTTTGTATTTAAGATTCAGGCCAACATGGATCCGCAACACCGTGACCGGGTTGCCTTCCTGCGGGTTGTGTCCGGTAAATATGAAAAGGGCATGAAAGCGTTTCATTCCCGTATTGGTAAAGAAGTGCGTATCGCCGATGCGCTGACCTTTATGGCCGGTGACCGTGAAGCGGTGGAAGAGGCCTATGCCGGTGACATTATCGGTATTCACAACCATGGCACCATTCAGATTGGTGATACTTTCACCAATGGTGAAAACCTCAAATTCACTGGTATTCCGCACTTTGCCCCTGAGTTGTTCAAGCGCATCCGTCTGAAAGATCCGCTGAAACAAAAACAATTACAGAAGGGCATTATTCAGTTGTCGGAAGAAGGTGCTGTACAGGTTTTCCGCCCCCTGAAAAACAACGATCTGATCGTTGGTGCGGTAGGCCCACTGCAGTTTGATGTGGTGGCCCAGCGCCTCAAAGACGAATATAAAGTCGAGGCGATTTACGAGCCGATCAGCGTCGCCACGGCCCGTTGGGTGGAA
The DNA here is from genome assembly GCA_024234265.1 of Oceanospirillaceae bacterium. GTDB lineage: Bacteria > Pseudomonadota > Gammaproteobacteria > Pseudomonadales > Oceanobacteraceae > JACKOM01. The sequence goes on along the minus strand of JACKOM010000003.1, from coordinate 8,471 downwards.
TCAAAAGATGCGAAGAAATTTGCTGAATTTGAGAAAAAAGCCCACGAAAATCTGGCCTGGGATGGTGGTGATAACCTCACTTATATCGCGCCAACTTCGGTCAATCTGGCCCTGGCAATGGAGCGTTATCCCGAGGTGACGTTCCACAAAACCCGCGAGCATTGAGATGGTAAGCTAACTGCGTTGCCGGAACTTTGTTAAAAATGAATTCAAAATGCTCATTTATTGTTCATAAACTGCGCTTTTTCATTCATTTTTGCCTCGTTCCTGCGTCCTCGTAGACGCTTCCTTCCGCGAGCATTAAAAGCCGGGTAATGCCTTGCCGAAAAGGAGTTTTGTATTAGTCTCAAAGATACAAAACTCCTTCAGGTCCGATTGTCATGTTTGTTTATCTGCTGGTTGTACTCGCCCTTACCTGCGCTGTGTGTTTCGGCCTTTACCGTTTGTTTGAACGTAAAATCCACAACCATCAGCTCAGTCTGGATGATGGGCGGGGTTATTACCTGATCAGCATGATTCTGGCGGCATTTACCTGTTCGGCGCTCTCCTATTTCATGGGGGATTTTCTGGGATTCGCCCAGGATGCTGACCGTCAGGGATTGCTCAGTGCCGCTATTTTGCTGAATGCTGTCATCGCGTTGCTGGCCCTGACCTGGGGCCTGACTCACTTTAAAGAGGGCGAACGCTACTAAGTTCGACAAAACAGGTGAAATCCTTTTTGTTATCCGTTAGTATTCGCGCCCAGTCGTTTCCCCCGATATTAGCCCTAATGGTGTAGCGACTGCGCATCTAGCCCATGTGCATAGCTAGAAACATCCAAATTAGGCGGATTTTTGAATATGAAAACTTTTACAGCTAAACCAGAAAGCGTTAAACGCGAGTGGCTGATCATCGATGCAGAGGGTGTAACTCTGGGTCGTCTGGCCACTGAAGTTGCAAGCCGTCTGCGCGGTAAGCACAAGCCTGAATACACCCCACACGTTGATACCGGTGATTACATCATCATCATCAACGCTGACAAAGTGCATGTAACTGGTAAAAAAGCCCAGGACAAAATGTACTACCGTCACAGCGGTTACATCGGTGGTCTGAAAGAAGTTAACTTCCAGGACCTCCAGGCCCGTAAACCAGGTCGCGCAATCGAGCTGGCTGTTAACGGCATGTTGCCAAAAGGTCCTCTGGGCCGTGCGATGTTCAAAAAGATGAAAATCTACGCAGGTGCTGAACATCCACACGCGTCTCAACAACCTAAAGCATTATCCATCTAAGGGGACTGGCAATGGCAAATCAATACTACGGTACCGGTCGTCGTAAATCTTCTGCGGCACGTGTATTTTTACGTCCTGGTTCAGGCCAGATCGTAATCAACAAACGCACTCTGGATGTGTACTTCGGTCGTCAGACTTCCCGCATGGTTGTTCGTCAGCCGCTGGTTCTGACCGAGACTCTGGAAAAGTTCGACATTTACGTAACCGTTAAAGGCGGTGGCGCGAGTGGTCAAGCTGGTGCAATCCGTCACGGTATCACCCGTGCACTGATGGAATACGATGAGACTCTGCGTTCTCCACTGCGTCAGGCTGGTTATGTAACCCGTGACGACCGTGAAGTTGAACGTAAGAAAGTGGGTCTGCGTAAAGCACGTAAGCGTCCACAGTTCTCCAAGCGTTAATTCTTGGACTGCTGAAGATGTACAAAGAACGCTCAGGCCTCTGGTCTGGGCGTTTTTTTATTCCGTACTAAGCTGGATAAACACTTACAAATATTGATGGAATTGATCTGTATCCTTGTAAGGATAGGGCTATTTCATTACTATTCGTGCCGTTTTCGGTACGCCTGCCGGTGCCCTGGGTTACGTGTCATGGGTCGGTTGAGTGTAAAAAGTTTTTAAATAAAACCGTTGATGGGAGAGTGCCCGAATGAGTAATGACGGCGTAAACAAAGGCCGACGTACCCTGCTCATCGCAGTAACAGCGGGGATGGGGGCAGGCGCTGCTGTGGGCGTTGCTGTTCCTTTCGTCAAATCTTGGAATCCGAGTGAAAAGGCTAAAGCAGCCGGTGCTCCAGCCAAGGCTGACGTAAGCAAAATCGAAGTCGGTCAGATGGTCGTAGTTGAATGGCGTGGTAAGCCGGTTTACCTGGTGAAGCGCTCTGAGGAGACAATTGGCAACCTGGAAGGTCTTGCTGAGCGTCTGAAAGATCCAAGCAACGGCAATAAAGGTCAGCAGCCAGAGTACGCAGACAATCTGTACCGTTCACGCAAAGCTGAACTGCTGGTACTGGAAGGTGTTTGTACCCACCTGGGTTGCGCCCCTAAATACATTCCCGAAGTTAAACCTGAACCGTTTGATGCCAACTGGAAAGGTGGCTTCTTCTGCCCCTGTCACGGTTCCCGTTTTGACCTCGCCGGCCGTGTATTCTCAGGTTCACCTGCTGCGGCCAACCTGGTAGTTCCGCCTTACGGCTACCTGGACGACAACACCATTATCATCGGTGAAGACGGAGCGAGCGCATAATGAGCAAGCCAAAAAATGCCTTTATGGCATGGATCGATCATCGCCTGCCGGTGACATCCACCTTCGAAAAACACATGTCAAAATACTACGCGCCGAAGAACCTGAATTTCTGGTACTTCTTTGGTGTGTTTTCTTTCCTGATGCTCGCCAACCAGATTCTGTCCGGTGTATGGCTGACCATGAGCTTCAACCCAACCCAGGAAGGCGCGTTTGCTTCCGTTGAATACATCATGCGTGATGTGGAGTGGGGCTGGTTAATTCGTTACATGCACTCTACCGGTGCTTCTTTCTTCTTCATCGTTGTTTATCTGCACATGTTCCGTGGCCTGATGTACGGTTCTTACCAGAAACCACGTGAGCTGATCTGGATTTTCGGTATGGGTATTTACCTGGCTCTGATGGCGGAAGCTTTCATGGGTTACGTATTACCATGGGGTCAGATGTCTTACTGGGGGGCCCAGGTAATTATCTCCCTGTTCGGTGCGGTACCTGTTGTGGGTGACGATTTGGTGACCTGGATTAAAGGTGACTTCCTGATCTCCGGTATTACCCTGAACCGTTTCTTCGCGCTGCACGTTATTGCTCTGCCGCTGGTGCTGGTTGCTCTGGTATTCCTGCACATCCTGGCTCTGCACGAAGTGGGTTCTAACAACCCTGACGGCGTTGATATCAAAAAATACAAAGATGAACAGGGCCGCCCACTGGACGGTATTCCTTTCCATCCTTTCTACACAGTGCACGATTTAGTCGGCATCGTGGTATTCCTGATGGTGTTCTGCTTTGTAATTTTCTTCTGGCCTGAAGGTAATGGTTTCTTCCTGGAACACGCTAACTTCGAAGAAGCGAATGGTCTGAAAACCCCTGAGCACATTGCGCCAGTTTGGTACTTCGGTGCTTATTACTCCGTACTGCGTGCGATTCCGGACAAACTGATGGGTGTTATCGCTATGGCTGCTGCAATTGCGATTCTGTTTGTATTGCCATGGCTAGACCGCAGCCCGGTTAAATCCTGGCGTTACAAAGGTCTGTTCAGCAAAGTTGCTATCCTGGTTTTTGCGGTGGATTTCATCATCCTGACCTGGTTAGGCACCCAGCCTGCAACAGTCCTGTACACTTGGTTTGCCCGTATTGCGAGTGTTATTTACTTCGCATTCTTCATCGGCATGCCATTCTGGACCCGCATTGAAAAAACTAAACCAGTACCAGAGAGGGTAACAGGCTAATGAAAAAGGTAATTGCATTATTAATTGCTCTGCTGCCTGCATTCGCTCTGGCTAATACTGCAGGTGTGCACCTCGAAGATATGAAACCTGATCTGCATGATCAGGCTTCACTGCAGCGTGGTGCGAAAAACTTTGCTAACTACTGCATGGGTTGTCACAGCCTGAAATTTGCCCGTTATAACCGTGTCGCACGCGACCTGGGTATTCCGGAAAAAATGATGGAAGAAAACCTGATTTTCAACGGTGCCAAAATCGGTTCCCTGATGGAAATCGCCATGCGTCCAGTGGATTCCAAAAAATGGTTTGGTGCTACACCACCTGACCTGACCCTGGTTGCCCGTGTACGTGGCGAAGATTGGTTATATACCTATCTGAAAAGCTTCTACGCAGATGCCAGCCGTCCTTGGGGTGTGAACAACACCGTATTCAAAGACGTTGGTATGCCACACGTTCTGGCAGATTTACAGGGTCAGCAGGTTAAAGGCTGTGCGCCGGTAACCGTTGGTTTCGATCCTCTGACAGGCCGTGACCTGAAAGAAGAAGAATGTGATGTGCTGTACGTGGAAAAAGCCGGCGCCCTGGATGCCAAAGCCTATGACAAGTTTGTTTACGACACCGTAAACTACCTTGTTTATATGGGTGAGCCAGTGGCAATGGAACGTCAGACTATTGGTTGGTTCGTATTGCTGTTCCTGGCGCTGATGTTTGTGCCTGTGTACTACCTGAACCGCGAATTCTGGCGCGATATCCACTAATAAAGCGCTTATAACAGAACCACAAGACTCGGCTGTTGGTGTATAATCGGCAGCCGAGTTTTTGTTTAAGTACAACGAGGAAACATCTATGGGTGTGGTGGCCAAGCGCTCTTCCATGACTTTCTTTTCCGGTGGCAAGGATCATTACTCCCACCGTGTGCGTATCGTTCTGGCAGAAAAGGGTGTGGCAGTAGAAGTCCACGATGTGGACCTGGATAACCCGCCAGAGGATATCGCCGAATATAACCCTTACAACACGCTGCCAGTATTGGTAGACCGTGATCTGGTGTTATATGACGACTCCAATGTGATGATGGAATATCTCGATGAGCGTTTCCCCCATCCGCCACTGCTGCCTGTTTATCCGGTGGCCCGTGCTGAAAGCCGTCTGTGGATGCTGCGCATCAAAAAAGACTGGTGCGGTTATGTGGATACCATTTTAAACAGCCGTTCCGTGGAAGAAGTTGAAGCAGCGCGTAAAAGCCTGCGTGATTCCCTGGTAACAATTTCTCCGCTGTTTGGTGAAAAGCCCTATTTCATGAGTGATGAATTCACCCTGGTGGATTGCTGTGTCGCCCCTATTCTGTGGCGTCTGGATGAAATGGGCATCGAACTGCCTGAAAAACAAACCAAACATTTGCGTGCCTACATGGATCGCTTGTTTGAGCGTGAATCATTCCAGGCCAGCTTGTCCGAAGCTGAGCAGGAAATGAACGAATGACCCCGAGCCGCCCGTACCTAGTGCGCGGATTGTTTGAGTGGATTCTCGATAACGATCAGACGCCCTACATTTTAGTGGACGCCAATGCACAGGGTGTGGCGGTGCCTCAGGAGTTTGTTCAGAACGGGCAGATTGTGCTGAACATCAGCCCGAATGCCGTGCGCGAGTTGTTGATTGAAAACGAACAGATTTCTTTCAGCGCACGCTTTTCCGGAATTACCCATCAGATTTTTGTACCTGTACTGGCTGTACTGGCGATTTATGCGCGGGAAAATGGTCAGGGGATGGTGTTTGGCCACGAGGCAGGAGCACCAGATCCGGATGATCCGCAGCCGCCAAAAGGTACAAAAACAGAAACTGCCAAACCCGCTGCACGTCCTGCATTAAAGGTTGTGAAGTAATTTCGGGTGGTTTGTTTACTGAAATATGAGTTTGCATTTTCAGTAGGCAGTTTGTTTTTGTACATACACTGAAAATTGCATCTGCATTTTCAGTATTCAGTCCATCCATGGACATACACCGAAAATTGCTCCTGCATTTTCAGTATACAGTCCATCCATGGACATAAAAAAAGCGCCGTAAGGCGCTTTTTTTATGGGGAATAAATTTATTCCTGCGGGCCAAACAGTTGGTAATCAATCAGATCACACAGGCAGTGGATCACCACCAGATGCACTTCCTGAATACGTGCCGTCACCTTAGAAGGTACGCGAATTTCCACATCCTCCGGTTGCAGCAGGGCAGCCATATTGCCGCCATCGCGGCCAGTTAAGGCAACCACATGCATATCACGGTCGTGGGCTGCAGCAATCGCCTGTACCACGTTGGCGGAATTACCGCTGGTGGAAATGGCTAACAGCACATCGCCGGCATTACCCAGCGCGCGGATTTGTTTGGAGAAAATTTCGTTATAGGAATAATCGTTGGCGATAGATGTAACGGTTGAGCTGTCGGTGGTCAGGGCAATGGCCGGCAGACTTGGGCGCTCACGTTCAAAGCGGTTTAATAATTCAGAGGAAAAATGCTGTGCATCACCTGCACTGCCGCCGTTACCGCAGGTCAGAATTTTACCGCCGGATAACAGGGCATTGACCATCAGCTGGCTCGCCCGTTCAATTGCAGGGGGCAGCACACTCTGGGAGCTGACTTTAGTTTCGATACTGTGCTGGAAGTGTTGCTGAATTCGCTCTTGAAAATGCATATGTTCAACTCAGTTAGCGCGAGGGCCTAGCTTATACGGGTTATCTGGCCTATTCAAAGGCATTTCGGATCCATTCAATGTGCGGTTGCTGTGCATCCCCTGACATGGCGATCACATCAAAGCGGCAGGCCGGCGCATTTTTTGGATAATGTTTGGCTAAATAAAGCCCCGCAGTATTGCGGATTTTATGTATTTTGCCGGCATTAATGCTGCCGGCTGCACCGCCATACTGTTGGCTTTTACGGTAACGCACTTCGATAAAAACCAGCTGCGTGCCGTGTTGCATAATTAAATCCAGCTCGCCGCCGGCATAGGCAAAATTCTGCGCAATAAAAATCAGGCCCTGCTTTTCAAGAAAGTGCCGGGCCATCTCTTCGTGCTGTTTGCCTTTATTGCGCGGGCTGAGTCTGAGTGTCCACATATAAGCTGCCGGGAATAAAGCGTGGTGTGCCATCGATAAATTTTGCGAAACCTAAGTGACGCACCACCTGACGGTAAGCATCAATTGTCAGCACACCGGTAAAACCATTGAGCTGGCTGTCCTGCACCATGGTCAGCTGATTAATTCGCGGGTAAAGCCGGTAGGCATCTACGCCCAGTGCATAAAGGCGGTCGAATTTCAGTTTATTCTGTGGCCACTGGCTGTGAATCTGCTGGCGTAATTCAGGGTTGCTGAATACCCAGGGCATATCACAGAAAATCATGGCATTTAAATCGCGGTCACTTTCCGGTTGTGGAATGCCTTCATATAACTGGGAAGTGGCCAGCACGGGCACGTCATCGGCGTAGTTGTAGGCCAGGGTTGGTTTAATCTGGCGGGCCTGATCGGGCAGGCTGGCAACAAATATAAAATCCACATCACCACGGCGGCGCGGTAAACCTTCCAGTTTGATATTCAGCTGGCGCTCAAGGCGGGATTTACGGGCTTCACTTTTATCCACATTCAGCATGCTGCTGATGGCGCTGTTGTAATCACCTTTACCGGTAAAGGTTTTGCGGGTTAATACATCGCCACCGAGGTTTTGCCAGCTGCTGGCGAACTGCTCATACACACGGTCACCCCAGTTGCCATCGGGCACCAGTGCTGTGGCCCGTTTGTAACCCAGCTGACGGGCATAGGTTGCCACTTGCGCTGCTTCATCTTCGGCGGCGAGGCCAAATTGCACTAAACCCGATGGGTTTTCACTGCGGTCGCGCTGGCCATAATTCAGTGCCAGGGTGGGTACGGGTAATTGAGCCTTTGCCTGTAATTGCTCCACCAGGTTTTTCTGGATCGGGCCAATAACCAACTCTGCGCCATTGGCCACTGCGCTGTCGTACAGGCTTAAAAACTCACCGCTGTTGGTATCAATAATCTGAATCACCGGCAGCTGCGCGCCGTTTTTCTGGGACTGATAATAGGCCGCAAGAAAGCCATCGCGCACTGCAATGCCAGTGCTGGCCAGTTTGCCGGTGAGGGGTAACAGCAGGGCGATATTTTTAGGCTGTTCGCGTACGTAAATTTCGAGTTTATCCAGACTGCCGGGTAATTTTACCGCCGCAGGGTGGGTGGCAAAACGCTCTTTCCAGACCCGCAGGGCGGCGAGCTGTTTATCCATATCCAGCTGGTTTTGTTTCATGATCAGGGCCAGCTGCAGCCAGGCGTAATAGTTGGTGGATTGCTCATTACGCAGCATGTGTTCAATTTGTGTGGTATCGGCGCGCAGCAGGGTTTGCCAAATGGCTTCGTGATTAGCATCATATGCGGCCCCGGAAAGGGCGCCGGATAAAAAGATACGCTCCCGTGCGCTGGCCAGATATTCACCTTTCAGGGCTAAAGCCTGGGCGCGCATCAGGCTGGGGGATGCTGGATCGATATCCGTCAGCTGGGCAAAGTCCCCTGGCGCTACGGCATTCAGTGAGTCGAGTGCTTTATCACCGCGGCCCAGGGCAATGGCGAGCTGGGCAGATAAATAATGGAAACGGATTTTTTGCACCGGGCTCAGGCTGGCAGGGCGAATGGCATTTAAACGTGCCTGTGCAGCATCGAACTGATTCTGGGTGATCAGCTGGTCGATA
>JACKOM010000002.1 GCA_024234265.1 Oceanospirillaceae bacterium | reverse complement strand
CCGCCGCAGGCCACTTCTGCTAAACTGCGCCCATTACTTTCAGGGCCCTGTCATGATCAAAAAAGATTCCCGCTCCCGTTCCCGCCGCCTGCGTAAAAAACTGCATGTAGGTGAATTTGAAGTTAAAGGTTTCACCATCAAACTCACCTTTAAAGAAAGCCAGGACGAAAGTCACTTCCAGGCCTTTATGCAGGATTTTTTCCACCAGGCCATTGAGCAAAAAGGTTTATTGTTCAGCGGCTGGGGCACAGCCGAAAGTTTCCAGGGCCTGGTAATGACAGACCAGCGTTACAGCAGTGTTGAAGAAACCCAGCGCCAGCAAGTGATCGTCTGGTTAAATGACCACCCGCTGATTGCCAGCGCCACTGCCAGCGAACTGCTCGACGCCTATTACGGCGCCACCCTCTGACCAGCCCCTGCAGCTCCCCGGAAAACTGGAACAGGCTTTGCAAATTCCGTGAATCATCCACGGAATTTGCCCTATGTTGCGAACCCTGTTGTTAATCAGCTGCGCTGTTTTATTAAGCCTGCCGTTATTTGCGGCGGACCCGCAACCCGCTCCGCCACCGCCCGCAGAAAATGGCAATCCGCCGCCAGCACCTGCGGATAATGCAAATCCACCCCCACCGGATAAACCCGCTGGAGACACACCACCGCCGCCACCCATGGTGCGGGTATTACCGGATCAGCAAAAACTGCAGGTCGCTGGCATTGTGCGTTATCTGCAACAACATGGCCGGGCAGGGGAAATTATTTACCCGTCGGCGGCGAATAAATTCCTCAGTGGTTTTTATTTAAAGGAAAATACCGGCAGCCCCCAGGGCGGTATTTTACTGCTGCATGACAACGCCCAGCACGCCCACTGGCCACGCAGCCTGGCATCGTTACGGGAATATTTACCCGACTACGGCTGGAATACCCTGGCGATTAACCTGGCAGATAAACCCGAAGCGCCATTGCCACATAATCCACCACCTCCGCAGGCCCCAGCGGCCAGCGCCCCCGCCAGCCAAAATCCAGCGGATAATCAGGCTGCTGCGGATAACACAAACACAACCGCTGATGGAGCAGCCCCCGCCCCCGCCGACAACGCAGCCGCCAGCAGCCCTGCAGATAACAGCGCTGCTGACCTTAATTTTCCGGCCGCTAACAATGATGCTTCGGCCAATATCGCCGCTGGTTTAGATAAGGTGCCCGACATCAGCCAGTTCCGTCAGGATGCACCGCCACCAACAGCGGATGCTGAAAAAGCCGAAAAAAGTTACCGGGAAAAAATGGCCGATACGATTGAGGCCGGGCTGGCCTATTTAAATAACTCCGGACAATTTAACCTGGTGATTATTGCGGTGGGTGACAGTGCCAATTGGGCAGTAGAGGCATTAAATAAACGTATTGCCCAAAACGGCAGCGCCCTGGGTTATTCGTTAATTTTAATTAATGCGAATGCCTCGGTTTTTCCGCAGTACGACCTGAATGACAACATCAGCAAGCTGGATATTCCGGCTTTGGATTTGGTCAGCGATCACGAAAGTGATACCAGCTGGCAGGATAAACAACGCCGTTTTGCCATGCAGCGCAATCAGCGTGATAAATACAGCCAGGTAAAAATCCCGGATGTCAGCAGCGATAACGAGGGAAATGTCACGATAGTGACCCGCCGCATCCGGGGTTGGTTAAAAACCCATGCGGCGGGTGAAGAAGTAGCCGTAAAAGAAAAACGTTATTGATTATTCCGCATCATCTTCGCGGCGATCTTTACCCATTTTATTTTTACGCTTTTCCATCAAACTGCGCATTTTTTCACGCTGCTCAGTGGTTAATACCGCATTGACTTTCTGCATATTTTGCAGGCGCATAAAATCAAGTTTCTGCATGACATCGGCTTTTTCAGCGATCACGCCGCGCGCTGCTTTTTCATCGTATTGATCAATCAGCGCCATTTCTTTTTCGCGCAGATCACGTAATTTCTGATGATATTCTTTGCTGCCGGTTTTCATCTGCTCGCGCAGGGCATCAATCTGGGTTTGTTGTTCGCTGGTTAAATTCAGCTCTTTAAACATACGATCCGGGCCATGGTCGCGTTTACCCCCTTCCATACCCGGGCATGCCTGGGCGGCAGCGGCTAACAAACCTGTTGTAACAAAACCAGCTAACATTAAATGACGTAATTTGAATTTCATGTTGTGCTCCTCAATTAACCAACAACTGCAGTCTACGCCCGGCCAACATCAAGCAGGGTCAAGCTGGGTAAAACTTGCGTAAAGATGGGTAAAGCAACAACGGGCCGCTTGTTATCCGCCGGGCCACGGGCAAAATACAACCATGGAAAAAATACTCTTAATCGATGACGACCTCGCCCTTGCCGGGCTGTTACAGGAATACCTGCAGCAAGAAGGTTTTAACTGCCAAAGCGCCCATGATGGTGAAGACGGCCTGGCACGCCTGCAGCAGCAGGAATTTGCCCTGATTATTCTCGACATCATGCTGCCGAAGATTTCCGGTATCGAAGTGTTAAAGCGTATCCGCCAGCACGACAGTGAGTTGCCGGTGGTAATGCTGACAGCCCGCGGGGACGATATCGACCGTATCGTTGGCCTGGAGCTGGGCGCGGATGATTATCTGCCCAAGCCCTGCAACCCCCGGGAGCTGGTGGCGCGTATCCGTGCAATTTTGCGCCGCAGCCATAAACCCCGCGAGCACAATGCCGGCCCGTTAAAATTAGAACCCCAGCAAATGCAGGCTCGCCTGTATGATAAAAATCTCGAATTAACCGCCACCGAATTTAAAATTCTGCAGACATTAGCGCGGGATATCGGAGATATGGTGGATAAAAATATGCTCAGCGAAGCTGCACTGGGCCGCCCCCTGGGGCGTTACGACCGCAGTGTGGATGTACATGTCAGCAACGTGCGCAAAAAGCTGATTGCCGCCGGCGCCCACGCCAACTGCATCCTCAGCCAGCGGGGCATGGGTTATCAGCTGGTGCCGTTTGAAGAAAAACCCCCATGCTGAATTTAAATTTAAGCGGGCGCATATTCCTGAGTTTCTGGCTGGTGTTATTACTGGTAATAGCAAGCACCGCCATCATATTGCACCAGGACGAGCGCCCGCCCTTACCGCCCGATGCGCCACCTTTGCAAATTACCCATGCACTGGGCATTAAATTTCTGCAGGAACCCGTGCCGCAGGTGCGCGACTGGTTTGCACAACTGCCATCCATGGAAAAGCGCCGTATTTTTGTGCTGCTCGATGGGCAGGATATTTTACAACGGGAAATTCCCCCTCCCCTGCAACGCCTTGCCGAAAACCTGAATAACCAGCGCCCCTTTATTGAAAACCGCCGCGAACGGGCCGTGTGGATGGGCAGATTAATCTGGCTGCGCGATGGCCGCCCGGTGAAAATCTTATTATTCCTGCGCGATCCGCACCCCGACTGGCGCAACATGCTGATGGAAAACCTAGGCCTGGCGCTGTTGTGCGCCCTCGCCGCCAGCATGCTGATCAGCTTTTTATTAGCCCGCTCAATTGCCGGCCCCATCCACCAGCTGCGTAAAGCCAGCAAAGATATAACCGCAGGTAAATTGAATACCCATCTGCCGGACAAAGTCCTGCAACGCAAAGATGATATCGGCCTGTTAGCACGGGATTTTGAAAATATGGTGCGCCGCCTTGAGGGCAGCCTCAACAGCCAGCGCCAGTTATTACACGACATCAGCCATGAATTGCGCTCGCCGGTGGCACGCCTGCAAATTGCCCTGGCCCTGACCCGCAAAAAAGAAACACCCGAACAGCAACATAATTTTGAGCGCATTGAATATGAATGCGAGGAAATCAATCAGATTATTTCCACCCTGCTGAATTTACCCCTGTATGAGCTGGAGCCACACATCGCCCGCCAGGAACATGTGGATGTCAGCCTGTTAATGCAGGATTTATGTCAGGACATGCGTTTTGAATTTCCCGGCCGGGAAATTCAGCTGCAGAATATGCAAAGCGATTGCACAGTGCAGGGCAACAGCCTGTTATTACGCAGCGCGTTTAACAACGTGATTAAAAATGCCCTGCATTACAATGCCCCCGGAGAAGCGGTGGAAGTCAGCCTGCGCCATGAGGGAGCAATGCTGCAGATAAATATCCGAGACCACGGCCCCGGCCTGCCAGCAGAGGAACTGGGTTTGATATTTAAACCCTTTTACCGCAGCAGTTTTGCCCGCGACCGGCAAAGTGGTGGCCATGGTTTGGGCCTGACCCTGGCCAAACGGGCGGTGGATATTCATGGCGGGGCTATTACGGCACAAAATGCTGCGGGCGGCGGTTTATTAATACATATCAGCCTGCCAGCCACGGCGGATATTCAATAAAAAACCGCTTATGCGCCCTGTTTGTTTAGATTGAGCAGGTGTAACCGCCCATTATGATAAGCACATAATGAACGCTCAAGGACCTGTGCTCGGTACGGGTACAAGCCCCCATGATAGGCATGATTCTAATTTGATGTTGCCGAATTAAACGACTTTTAAATCCCGTTTTTTCTTTTCTGGGAAGGGACTTCCCAGACCCTTCCTTCGCTCACACTGCTGCTTGTTTCCGTTTTTTTACGCGCGTCATTACGCCCACGCGCCATTCGGCATCCTGCCTAGCTCCGCCGGCGCTTTGCTGGCATCCATGCCAGCTACGGGCTATGCCGCTTTAAAAAACCGGCGCAGCAAGTTCGCCCAAAAAGTGTTCTGAATTAACAGCATTATAATCAGCACAAATAAAAATCTTTGAACGAAATTTTTTCATTCAAAGCTTTTTATATTTCAAACTATAAAACAGCAGTGGCTTATGCGGCCTTTTTTATAGATAACGGATATGGCTTCAGACCGTTATTTTGAATTTAGAATTCCAGCTGCCAATCAAGCTGCACACTGCGTGAAACTTCAGCCAATGCATCCGGCGCGTTATACAGGGCCGGTAATTCATTATCCCGGTCAAACAGGTTTTTCACCTGCACCCGCAGCTGTTGCGCACGGTTGATCTGCCAGCGGCTGAAAATATCCACCCGCCAGTAATTATTCGCAGCATGGGCCTCTGTGCCACTTAAATAATCCTGCTGGTCATAATCCAGCATAATGCGGGTACTGATACCTGCAGTTAAACGCTGCGGGGCAAATAATTGCTGTACCGCAAAATTCATCATCCACGCCGGGCTGGCGCGGTAGTTATAATCCTGCTCAATATTTTCACTGCGCCCGTAACTTAACATACCGCTGAAGGTGGTACTTGCCTGCTGTTTGGTGAGGCTGATTTCCACGCCATGGGCACGGTTTTCATCATTATTCTGGTATTGATTATTGGTGCCGCCCACCGGTACTAACGTGATCGCATCATGCCAAGCGTTGTAATACAGGGTTAAATCGAATTGCAGACTGGCGTTGAACTGCTGATACACAACTTCATAACTATCAATCGTTTCAGCTTTTAATGTGCTGTTACCCAATACAGAGCCTGAGCCATAAATTTCAATCGCGCTGGGGGCACGGAACGCATGGCCATATAATAATTTTATGCGTGCTGCATCATTCAACGCATAAATATAGGCAAGACGCGGCGAGCTGTGCCCGCCTATATCGTCGTATTCGTCATAACGCATGCCGTAATTAATTTCACTATTTGTACTGACTGAACTGCGCCCCTGAAAAAAGCCATATTGCACACGGCGTTTTTTACCATCGTATTCAGATTCGGTGTGCTCTAATTCCTGGCCAGACGCATCACGGCGGATAAACACACCATCATCCACGCCCATTAAATCCATGCCGAGGCCCATGACCCACTGGCGTAAAAATAACTGATTCTGGCCACTTAAGGTTGCGCTCACGCCGCTGCGCTCGTTAGCCACATACTGGAATAATTCATGGGCACAAATAAGCGGATTAGGATTGGCACTTTGCGCATTGGCTTTGCAAGGCAAGGTGGTATTACCAAGGGTAGTCAGGCTGTCGGGGTAACGGCTGTTATCAAACATCCAGCCCTGTTCTGACTGCCAATAATAGGTTTTGAGATTTAAACGAATATCCGCCAGCTGTTTTTCAAAATTCAGATACGTCATCCAGAAGTGGGAAACCTGATCGGAGTGGTCAAGATCTTGCTCCATATCCGGGCTTTGCAGCTGAAAAACAGCGGGTAATTTAATAAAAAACTGCCGGCCCAGGCCGCTGAAATTTTCTGCGCGGTAATCATCCTGATATACCCCAAAACGCAGGCTGCCAAAGGATGCATCGTAACGGCTGCTGACATAAACACTGGCATTTTCAAATTGATTGGCGCGCTCGCCATATTCAGTGTCGCCGCTGAGCGGGTCCTGATAATAAAAATTTAAATGCTGATTATGCTGGTGCTGATAGGCCGCGCCCACATCCACACTGAGGTTGCCATACTGCCGGGCACTGTAAAAATCAGCCCCTTCATATTGCGGGTCCGCCATGCTGAGCTGTAATTCATTGCCGATTTGCGCAGCGTGACGCAGGTGGTAAGCCATCACCCCTTGAAATGCATCTGTGCCATACAGGGTGCTGCCGGGGCCGCGGATAATTTCAATATCCTGCAGCAAACCTAACTGTAAATTGGGTTTATCGTAGGCGGCGGATGAATAAGCAAAACTGTTGAGGGGCACATCTTCGAGGGAACTGGCCAGGCCACGCACGGATAATTCAGAGGCATAACCGCGGATATTATGTACCTGCGCCCCACCCCAGGAGCTTAATGTTACCAGGGACGGCACATTTTCCAGGGCATCACCCACACGCCGTGCACCCTGCAATTGCCATTGCTCGCGCCCGACACGGTTCACACTGGCGGGGGCATCGAGGATGGATTCCTGCACCATGGAAGCAACACTGACTTCCAGCTGGCTGAGCTGCTCAATACTGAGTTCGAATATATCGTCCTGCCCGTGACTATAGCTGGCCAACAGGCACAGCAGCAGGGGGGATATTCTGATCAACATGTAGTTTTTCCCTGAAAAGCTGCTGTAAGGTTAGCAGGTATTCTATCTGACAGGTGTGAGGTATCTGCCAGAGCCATAACAAAAAAGGCCGCATCTGCGGCCTTTTTTGTGTTTTTTAGCACTTACATCAATTACGGAGCCATTTCCGGTACGCGCCAGATCATGCTCATGACATCACCGTCACTATCGCCATCGGTGTTATCCAGGTCAGCACTGTAACCATCCGTTGTGTCCTGGTTCAGGTCGTAGATTTTCACTTCCAGATAACCACCGGGGTTCATAATCAGGCTTACCCAGGCTTTTTCATCATCACCGATATTCACCACCAGGTAACCATCACTGTCCACGCTCCAGGTGCCGCTGCGGGTTTCGTTAACATCCTCTACCCAGACGCCCTCGCTGTTCTGCACATAGGTTGCAATGGTGAATTCTGAACCACTGGAAGCAAAACTCACTTCTTCGTAGTGGGCCACACCATCTTCTTTCCAGATGGGTAACAGGAAGCTCTTATCGTTCACTATGCTGCTTTCAAAACCACCATCGGTATTGAAGGTTTCAGTGCTGCCCTGCTGATCACGGCAACCACTGACGGCCGCAGTGTAATCGGCAAAAGATTTGTCATGGCCTTTGCTATCGCCGCTGAAACAAGGGTTTATTTCATCGCCGCTTGGGCCGTCCTGACCATTCTCCACTAAAATCGGGTCGATAAAGTTATTCAGGTTTGCGGGATCAAACGCATCCACCACAGCATTTTTAGCGGTTAGGTTCATCACGAAAGGTGCATCATCGGGCAATTTTTCACCGGCTTTGAAGGCGATACCAAAACGCCAGAAACCATCATATTTAGTCAGGAAGAAGGTATTGAATTTAGGGCCATCACCGCCGCCATTGTCACCGTCATGTTCTGTGAAGAAATTCGGGAAATCATAGGGCACAGGGATTTGCACCAGGGTTTTGGTATTCACAGTGCTGCTGCTGAATTTATCGCTGCGCAGTTTAGTAACAGTAAAGGTACCTGCACTGTTACGTGAAAACTTGTAGTAATTCACGGTACCGCCGGTCACCAGCTCCATTAACACCATTTTTTTGGTGCCCTGCTCGTCATCTTCGTGGTAAATCACCACACCTTTAAAACTCAGGGGGTTATTTACATTACCGGCACTGGCCACTGTCAGAGCAACGCTATCCGCTGCCGCGGAATGGTTTTGTGGATTACTGCCATCAAACAGATGCACACTGTTGCAGCTTTTTAAATTGGTGGTGGTACCCACCGCATCTTCTGCCATGCAGTTACTGTAATCCTGCTGGGAAACGGCTGGCTGATCCCAGGGCATCATGTAAATATTTTCCGCCAGCACCTGATTCAAACGATAGGCAACCGAACCAGTGGGGAAAGTTGCTTCAGAATCCACTGCATCGGCCCATAAACCATTGCGGGTATTGGCTAAAGTCGCCTCAATATTTTTGCTGCTGACATCGACCTGCACACCGGTCAGTTTGACCTTGATTGGCCCCTGCTGCATGGTGACGGAACCATCACTGTTTGCGGAAACAAAATCAGGGCCGTTGCCACCATCCATGCTCACGGGCTCGCCCCAACCGGAAGTCCCTAATACCAGGGCCATATTATTGCTGCCGCCATTATCACCACTGTTTTCAGATACATCTTGGGTAAATGCATCAGCACCTGTACCTACCCCGTCGTAATAATAAAACGCATCAGTTTGCGTGGTGCCGTCATAACTCACTGTGCCCCAGCCAAAAAATAATTTACTGGCCGATGCGCTGTAATCAAACCAGGTATGTTCTTCGAGCCAATACACACCACCTGCCAGGACCGTTGCCATATTCGCCTGGGTGGCACTGCTTAAGGTGGTGGCAACTTCGATTTCTTCGGCCATTTTGGCCGGATCAACTTTGGTCTGGGATTCAATTTCATCGCTGCCGGCAATTTCATCCGGGTCAAAACTATCCCCGGCGTTATCCACGGCGGTTTTAATATCCCCCAGGGCGGCGGTGACCTTGCCCGCAATTAACTGAAATTTCGCTTCTGCAGTGACGCCCTCAGTTGAAGCGGTGCCGCTAACGTTCGTGCGGATAATAGTCGCAGCCACCTGCGCCACTTTGTGCAGGCGCTTAAACTCATCTTTTAGAACCGCCGTGGCGGCGCTGTCATCCACCGCACCCCCGGCCACATAATCATCTTCCAGATCCAGCACCGTACCCAGCAGGGCCTGTATCGCCGCTTTTGCTTCTTCTTTGCTGGCGCCGCTGGTTTCAATTTCGTTCTGCACTAAGGTGGTCAGGGGGCTGACGAAGGTATATCCAGCAGGGGCAGAGAGGCTGTAAGTCTCTGCAATTGGGGTATCAGGGTTATCTTCATCTATGGTTTCACCGGCGATAATTTCGACCACTAATGGATGACTGGCCTGTTCCGCCGTAGCACTGATGGTAAAAGCACCTCCATCGCCCGTAGTGGTTTGCGGTTCACCCGCATCACAGGCTTTGTTTTCATTGATATCAAAACAAGCTATCGCGCCTTTCAGGTAACCGTCCGCCGCGTTCCCCGATATGGCACTGGCCTCAGCACCCGAGTTTTTATCCGCTTCAAGCCCAAGCTGTTTCAGGCAACCGGTTAACGCAACACTGGCAATGGGAATTAACCACCATTTGTATTGAATCTGCATAACTTCCTCAGCACATTTGATCCGCCACAGGGCACACAAAGTATTAGACCCTGATTGCCGCACCAGCCAACCAAATGGCGCAAAAGGTTAAATCAGTATAAAAAAAGGGGTTTTAAAACCATGGGGTCTGAAAAGCCAACCGGATTCACAGGCAAAAGCGCCTGTATGTGCTTTAAATCATTGACCCATGCCCCGCTCACAGGTTTACACTGCACATGCCCAATGCCGGATGAACCCTATGCGCGCCAAACTCCCCTGGTACACAGCTGTGTTTGCATGGTTGCTCAGTTGCAACCTGCTGCTATGCGCGCACCCGCTGTATATTGCGTCACCGCCCATGGCCCATGCGCAACACACTCAGCAACACACAGCCCACAGTTGCTGTGAAGAAAAAGTCAGCGCCAGCGCCGACAAATGCTGCAAACAGGACACCCAGCTGCAAACCGCCACGCCGGATATCCCCCTCGCCCATTTTACGTATCACTATCAACTCGCCAGCACGGCCCGCGATAACATTGCCGGCCATATTCCTTACGCCGGTGAAACCTACCCGCCCCCCTTATTTCTGAGCAGCCAGCGCCTGCGCATCTGATCCCGCCTGCATCTTCACAGGCCCGCGTTTATTTAAATTTCAGGAATTCATTATGCGTATTTTCACAGCGTTTCTGCTCGGCTCCGTGTTGGGTGCCGTTATTCTTTACAGTGTGATGCACGGCGGCAGTGGCGCACCCGCAGATAACAGCGCCGCAAAAAAACCACTTTATTGGGTAGCCCCCATGGACCCGAATTACCGCCGCGATCAGCCGGGTAAAAGCCCCATGGGCATGGATTTAGTGCCGGTTTACGAAGAGCAGGCCGATGCCAGTGAGGTCAGCATCAACCCGCAGACAGTGCAGAATTTAGGGATCAGCAGCAGCCCTGCGCAAAGCGGCAAACTGCAATATGCTTTAACCGCCAGCGGCAGCCTGCAATACCGTGAAGATGGCCTTGAACATGTGCACAGCCGGGTTGCCGGCTGGGTCGAAAAACTGCAAACCCGCAGCCAGGGCATGGGGGTGCGTAAGGGCGATGTGCTGTTGTATTTATATTCCCTGGAATTAATTAATGCGCAGCGTGATTTTTTATCCACCCTGAATAACGATGCCTCCATGCGTAAATCCGCCCATAGCCGTTTAAATGCATTAGGCATGGACGATATGGATATCCGCACCCTGGAAAATAGCCGTCAGGTGCAGGAGAAAGTCGCCATCCGCGCCCGCCAGGCCGGCATTATCAGCGCATTAAATGTGCGTGAAGGCATGTATGTCATGCCCGCCAGCGAAATGATGACAATCGCCGATGACAAAACCCTGTGGTTAATCGCGGAAGTATATGAAAGCCAGCGCAGCCAATTAGACAATGTGCGTGAGGCGCGTATCAATATTGATGGCCTGCAACAAACCTTTAATGCGCCGCTTGATTTTATTTACCCTGAACTGGAAAACAGCAGCCGCAGTGTGCGACTGCGTTTTGTAATCCCCAATAACAAGGGTGATGCCATGCCGGGCATGTTTGCAGAGGCCACATTAAATATCCGCGCAGATGAAGAACATATTTTAATTCCGCGCCAGAGTTTAATCCGCGATGGCAAACAGGACCGCGTCATCCGCCAGCTGGCTGAAGGCCGTTATGCCGTTGTACCGGTTAAAACCGGTAACAGCGACGGTGTGAATATCGAAATTCTGCAGGGCATTAATGCCGGTGATTTAATTGTTAACCGCGGGCAATTTTTGCTCGACAGCGAAACCAACCTCGATGCCGCCCTCGCCAAATTAAATAACCAGCAGGCAGAAACTGCCGAGCCACAAAATGTCTGGGTAAAAGGCGTATTTCAGGGCATGGAAAATAACCGCGCCCGTATCGAACATGAGGCTATTCCCGAATGGCAATGGGGCAGCATGAGCATGTTATTCAGCCTGGATAAAAACGTGGCACACACACCATTAAATGCCGGCGACCAGATTGAATTTTGCCTGGATAAACATGAAGACGGCAGTTACAGCATCAGCCGTATTGATATTAAAAAGCCGGCGCAAGCAGCAAACAAAGCCGTTGATCACAGCCAACACAAGATGCAGCAGCACGAAACAGCACCCATGGACCACAGCCAGCACAATATGCAGCAGCATGAAACCGCGCCCATGGATCACAGCCAGCATAATATGCAGCAGCACGAAACAGCGCCCATGGACCACAGCCAACATAATATGCAGGGGCATTAACAATGATTTCACGCATTATTGAGCTGTGCATAAAACAGCGGATTTACGTGGTATTCTTGGCCCTGGCCTTGTTGCTCGCGGGCATTTATGCGCTGCGCACTACGGCGGTAGATGCCATTCCGGATTTATCCGATGTGCAGGTGATTATCCGCACCCCCTATCCCGGACAAGCGCCCTCCGTGGTGCAGGATCAGGTCACCTATCCGCTCACCAGCGCGTTACTCGCCGTACCAAAAAGTAAAACCGTGCGTGGTTATTCTTTTTATGGCGACAGTTATGTGTATGTCATTTTTGATGAAGGCACGGATTTATACTGGGCGCGTTCACGGGTGCTGGAATATTTAAATCAGGTCAGTGCGCAATTACCCCCTGAGGCACGCCCTGCCCTCGGCCCCGATGCCACAGGGGTGGGCTGGGTTTTCAGTTATGCCTTGCTGGATAAAAGCGGCAAACAGGATCTCGCCGATTTACGCACCCTGCAGGACTGGTTTTTAAAATATGAATTACAGTCACTGCCCGGGGTTGCGGAAGTCGCCACCGTAGGGGGTTACGTCAAACAATATCAGGTGCAGATTGACCCGCAGAAATTACGCCAGCTGGGCATGCCCCTCAGCCATGTGATTACCTCAATTCAAAAAGCCAACGGCGAAGCCGGTGCTTCTGTCATTGATATCAGTGAAGCCGAATACATGGTGCGTGCCACGGGTTATCTGCAAAGTGTGGCGGATTTTAATTTAATCCCTCTCGGCACAGATGCGCGCGGTAAAAGCCTGCTGTTATCCGATGTGGCCCACATCCAAGTCGGCGCGCAAATGCGCCGTGGTATTGCCGAGTTAAACGGCGAAGGCGAAGTGGTCGGCGGCACAATCGTGATGCGCCAGGGAGAAAACGCCCCGCAGGTCATCGCCCAGGTGAAAACACGCCTCGACGAATTACGCAGCAGCCTGCCAGCGGGTGTGGAAATTATCACCACCTACGACCGCAGCGCCCTGATACAACGCGCAGTCGATAACCTGTTTAATAAAATCAGCGAAGAATTATTAACCGTTGTATTAGTGTGCGCGGCTTTTTTATTGCATTTACGCTCATCGTTGGTGGTATTGATTACCCTGCCGCTCGGGGTTTTGAGTGCATTTTTATTAATGCGCCTGCAAGGCATTAACGCCAATATCATGTCCCTCGGTGGTATTGCCATTGCCATTGGCGCTATGGTGGATGGCGCGATAGTGATGGTGGAAAACCTGCACAAACATATGGAGCACAATCCACAGCAGGACCATTGGCAACGGGTGCAGGCAGCCGCCAGCGAAGTGGGCAAACCCCTGTTTTTTGCCCTGAGCATTATCACAGTGAGTTTTATTCCGGTGTTTGCCCTTGAGGCTCAGGAAGGCAAGTTATTTTCCCCGCTGGCGTTTACCAAAACCTACGCCATGGGCGCTGCGGCGATTCTTGCCATTACATTAGTGCCAGTGGTAATGGGTTATTTAATCCGCGGCAAAGTGCCCAACGAGCAGCACAACCCCCTTAACCGCTTTTTAAATGCCTGTTACCAACCGGTATTAAGCTGGGTGTTAACTCATCCGCTAAAAACATTAAGCGCAGGTATTTTATTGCTGGGCATTTCCCTGTGGCCCCTCAGCAAAATAGGTTCGGAATTCATGCCCGCCCTGAATGAAGGGGATTTAATGTACATGCCCACCACCTATGCGGGCATCAGCATTGGCAAAGCCCAGGAAATTCTGCAGCAAACCGACAAGCTGATTAAAACCATCCCGGAAGTGGAAAGTGTATTTGGCAAAATTGGCCGCTCTGACAGTGCGACCGACCCTGCCCCCCTGACCATGATAGAAACCCTGGTACAGTTAAAACCACAAGCAGAGTGGCGCGCGGGTCTCACACACAAACAGTTACGGGCCGAGCTGGAAAAAACCGTCAAGCTGCCCGGCCTGAGCAACGCCTGGGTAATGCCGATTAAAACCCGTATCGATATGTTGTCCACCGGTATTAAAACCCCGGTCGGTATTAAAATCGCGGGCAATGATTTTAATACCCTGCAAAAAATCGGCAGTGATATTGAAAGTATTCTTAGCTCACTGCCGGGCACAGCTTCGGTTTACAGTGAAAAAGTCGCGGCGGGGCGTTATATGCTGATCGACATTAACCGCGCCAAAGCAGCCCGTTATAACCTGAGTATTGCCGATATTCAGGCCGTGATTAAAACCGCCATCGGCGGTAGCAGCATAGGCAATACTATCGAAGGCCAGGCCCGTTACAGCATTCAGGTACGATATCCGCAAACGTACCGCAATAACGAATACAGCCTGCAGAACTTACCTTTAATCACCGCCAGCGGGCAGAAATTGCGCCTTGCCGATGTGGCCGATGTACGCATCGAAGCTGGCCCGCCCATGATTAAAAGTGAAAACAGCCGCATCAATGCCTGGGTATTAATTGATTTGCAGGATATTGATATCGGCACCTATGTGGCCAATGCCCAGCAATTGCTCGCGGAAAAACTGCAATTACCTGCGGGTTACAGCATCCAGTGGTCCGGGCAGTATGAATATATGCAACGCGCCAAACAGCGCCTGAGTATTTTAATTCCCATTACCCTGGCGATTATCACCTTACTGCTGGCGATGAGCTTCAATACCTGGCGCCCCGTTGTACTGATTATGGCAGCCCTGCCCTTTGCGGCGATTGGCGGCATCTGGTTAATGTCGCTTTTGCATTACACCTTTTCTGTTGCCGTCGCCGTCGGTTTTATTGCCCTGCTCGGGGTTGCGGTGGAGATCGGCATTATTCTGCTCAACCAGTTTGAAACCCTGCGCCGCCAGCACGGGCATATCGATAATCAGCACATGATACTCGCCGCACAAAGCCGTGTACGCCCGATTATGATGACAACCCTCACAGTGGTTATAGGTTTAGTGCCTGTTATGTGGGGGGATGGAACAGGTTCGGAAGTGATGCAACGTATCGCAGCACCTATGGTGGGTGGCATGCTCAGCGCTTTAATTCTCAACCTGATTTTATTACCCGCTGCCTACCGCCTGTGGCATAAATAGAGCAGCATAAAAAAAGGCCGCTCGCGCGGCCTTTTTTATGTGCAGCACATCAGTGCCTTTTATAGGTACCCAGCAGCACATCCATCAACGGCAGGGTGATATTAAAATTGGCATGGCGCATCTGCGCATGGGTGTGATGTAAACGATGCAGGTCCCGCAGCCACGCCCACCCCAGAATAAAACGAAATGGGTTGTTACCGGGGATATGATAGGAAAAATGCAGAATTTCATATAACAAATATCCGCCAATAGCACCGATTGCAAAAAGATACGCAGCATTATCAAACCCGGCACTGTGCAACACAAACCCCACCGGCAATACCAGCAGAAAAATAAACAGGTAAATTAAATACAGCGGGAAAAACACCACGCGTAAATCCCGCTCATTGGCAAAATAAAATAATTTTTCATCGAAAAAACTGTGGTGATCACCGCTATGGCGCTGATAAAACAGCGGCAAAATACGGCTCTTATGATGCCCGAGCCAGCGGTGCGCAATATATTCACCAGCATTGGCAAACAACAGACTAACAGGTATTACACACCATTCTGTCAGGCTGACATTCTGCAATGCAGAGTACGCCAGCATAATCACACTCAAGCCCGTAATTAACACTAAACCGCCGTGCAACCACCCCCGGTACAACGGGTGTATCGCCGCACGGTAACGCCCGCGAAATGCTTCTACTGCCTCGTGTTTCATATGTGCACCTTACGCAGCCAGTCGGTTTTTAATCTACACTGCACAGGCTGCATAACGGAGCCGCCCGTGAAGATTGAATATGAATTTATCCTGCCTGGCAGAGAGCCCCTGATCATTGGCATGATCTGGCAAAATGACAGGTATATTCTGCAAAATCCTGCCCCAGCGGCAGCGGACTGGACACTGATGTCGTGTCAGCAATGCCGCCACTGCCCTTACCAACAGCCAGAGAACTCCCCTGCACATTGCCCGGTTGCGGTTAATTTGAATGGTCTGTTACCCCATTTCGGGCACTTGTTATCCTTTGATCAACTGGAAGTGATTATCCGTTTACCTGAGCGCACGTTGCAGCAGCACGTCAGCGCACAGCAGGTTTTATGTGCATTGCTCGGCCTGTTATTTGCCAGCAGCGGCTGCCCCCATACTGAATTTCTTTTACCCATGGCCCGTTTCCACGCCCCTTTTGCCAGTGCCGAGGAAACCACCTGGCGGGCCTGTGGCAGTTTTCTGCTGGGCCAGCATTTTCGTCACAAAGCCGGATTGCCAGTTGAATCGCTGGATAATCTTATTGAGCGTTATGAAGGCCTTGAGATTATTAACGCGGCTATGGCGAAACGCTTGCGCAGCCAGGTCAGCAATGACGCATTAGTCAATGCAGTGGTTATTCTGGACAGTTTTGCCAAAGGTATTCCGTTTTATATTGAGCAGGAACTGGAAAACCTGCGTTTGCTCTATCGCCACTATCTGCAATAAACCCCGCAGAGAGAATTTAATCCCATCCTTTAGCGTGAAAACGTTCACATTTTGCACCGGTGCTTTACACTAGGCGCAATTAAGGGGGGATTTATGCTGAAGTACTTGATGCTGCTGGTGATGCTGTTAGTGGGGAATCCGGCAAATGCGTATTGGAACTGCCTGTGGCCTTTTCAAACCCGCTTCGATATCAAAGAAAACAGCGGCGCAACACAAAGCAACTATCAAATCAAAATAACACTTACCAGTAGCAGCCTGCATTCAGGCTATAGCTGGACCAACACAGGTTTTGATTTACGTATTCTCGACAGTGATGACAGCACCCCACTGGAGTTCTGGATCGAGAGCTGGAATCAAAGCAGCAAAACCGCCACTATCTGGGTGCGATTCCCGACATTAACGGCCAGCGCGACACGCAGTATTTATTTTTATTACGGCAATAATAATGCGCCAACCCTCGCCAACGTACCGCTGACCTTTGTTGAACCCGGCATAAAATTTCATACCCGCAATTCAACTGCTGACCCCACCAATAAAACCAATGCATTTACTGCGTTTAATAATGCCACAGACGGTAAAACCGGTTACGGCTGTAAATTTATTACCGATTTCACCGGCATTAGTAACCAAACCAGTTTTCCGTCTGGAAAAAACAGCGACTTTGGTGCCTATTCCGAAAGTTATTTTGAGGTAAAAAGTGGTGAAGCGGGTACCTGGGGCATACGTTATGGTGCCGACTTCGGCCGCGGTGGCGCATTATATGTAGACGATGTTGCACTGGAAGAAGATTGGAACAGGGATTTATGGTGGAACAACAGCTGGACAAATGCTGATCGCCTCGAAGGTTCCATCAACCTTGCTGTGGGATATCACAAATTAGAAGTGCTCGGTTTTGAAGGTTGCTGTGACGGTGGCATCACTGTGCAATTTAAAAAGCCCGGTGGCAACTGGACAACCTTTAGCACGAACAACATCGATATTCGCTCACGCCACTGCCCTATCACCGAACCCAGCATTACCAATATGGGCCACACGGTTTGCCAAATTGATTTAGCGCTTACTATGACTGCCCCCACTGTGGTGGCACGCAATACAAACAAAAATATTGTATTTAAAGTGAACAATAACGGGCCTAAACCCAGCATTCCCAATACAGTTGTTAATATCACCCTCGCAAGCGGTATTAGTGTGCAAAACGTTTCTGGCAATAACTGGAACTGCACAGGCACCAGTGGCACTGTCAGCTGTAATTACACCCTGGCAATGGCTGCCGGTACCTCTGCCCCTGATTTAATTCTTGCGGTGCAGGCCAACAGCAGTGCCAGCAACCCCAGCACCATATCCGCTACGGTGGTCAGCCAGCAATATGAACCCGTCACAAGTAATAACAACGTGAGCGCCAGTGTAAACGTGCTTGATCTGGTATTAGCGGATGTCCCCTCCTGCACGACACAGGCAGGTTTGCTTGCGCGTTTTTTCAACACAGTAAGCTCAAGCAATAACTACGCGAATAACGCTACGGATTTCCAGACCATGGTAACTAATTTTGCCAATATGAATTATCTCTATGGGCAAACCCAGTTTGGCAACATTAATGGCACGGGCAATCCATTCAGCACGGCCAGTGATAATTATTTAACCCTGCTGCAAGGGTATTTACTTGCCCCCACGGATGGCACGTATCAAATTGGGGTGGATGGTGATGACGCAGTTGAGGTTCGGTTACATGGTAATGTATTAACTGCCTATTACGGCCCACACAGTGCGAGTGCAACAGCGGTTAATCCGGTGAGCGTGAATTTAGAAGCAGGTTATCATTTGCTTGAATACCGCCATCAGGAATACCAGGGCGGGGATAGTTATTACCTCTATTGGCGCAAACCCGGTGACAGCACCACGGTTATTATTCCCGCCGCTAATTTTGCCAATTGCAGCGGTAACGCCAATATAACGCTTAATACACAATTACAAATTTTAAATGATCCTGTAAATGGCACAAACAATCCGAAAGCTATTCCGGGAGCAGAGGTTTTATACACAATCACACTGAAAAATGAAGGCAATTACAGCAGTAACAGCGGTAGCCTTAGCCTGGTGCAGTCCATCACCGGTGGCAATAAAATGTATGTGAATAATTTAAGCAGTGCAGGGCCGGTAACACTTAACCAAGGCAGCGGATTAAATGCCAGTGGTTTAAGTTATATCTTCACCAGTCTCGCCAGTACGACTGATGGACTGGAGTTTTCCAATAACAACGGCAGCACATTTACCTATGTACCAACGCCGGATGTTAATGGTTACGATGCTGCCGTAACCGACTTCCGTATCACCTTTACTGGTAGTATGAAACCAGCCCTGGATGGTTATATACCAACCTTTAATTACCAATTCCGCGCCAAGGTGAAATAAATTCAGCAGGCTTATGCCTGCTGCAACATTTCTTCTATGGGGCGCACCAATGAGCGAAAACCATCTTTGTTCAGCTCAGAACGGAAGGCTTCGGCGAGTTTCGCCCCTTCAGACACGATCGTATTCCAGTACTGAATGCGCTGCGCATCATCCATTGTAGAAAAATCTTTACGATCAGAAATTTTTCCAAATGGCAGAGCCGCTATAAATTCTTTACTAGGGGTTAACATCACCACATTCTCATAATTTTTTGCCTGCATACGTCGCCATGGCAGCCCTTTATCAAACCAACCCGGTACAACCTTAGGGAAAAAATGCGGATATAAAACAAGGCCGTCTTTTACAGGAAACGGGCCGGAAAAATGGTAATCAATAACGCCCCCATCATAGTGCAAGCGAGGTTTGCTGCCGGGCAATAACACGGGTTCAAGCACAAAAGGAATCGCGCCCGATGCAAGCAAAGCCGGCTTCAGATTATCGGCGTTAATTTGCACACTTTCGATTTTGTCCACATTCACATAGGGTAAAGATTGTTTGTTAGTGGTAGCCATAGTGCGCGCATAAAACCCCTGTAAAGCGGTGCGACTAAATACATTAACAAACGCAGCACTGACCAGCGTGAGCATCTGAATAACCCGCGCGGGGTGATTGAATAACTTGCGGGTACGGGCAATCACAATATGTAAGCGGCGCTTTGGGTTAACGACTATATGCTGGCAATCATCCTCGCTGAGCATTTTATTGAGGATTTCGCGCGCGGCCCCTGAAATTTCTGCAGCATCAGGATTCTCAGAATAACAGTGATTGACATAGGCCTCTTCGAGCTTACGGATCGCATTTACATCACCGTTGGCGTAACAGGCCATGCGCCAGGAACCTACGGATGAACCGAGAAAATCTATGGGCTGTTTTGTTTCTGCCAAGAAGGAGCCGATCAACTCCTGATCCAATTTACTCAGCACAAACCACTTAGGGCCACCTGAAGCCCCCACCACAAGTTTAATATCTTCGGCACGCAATCCATGCTGACGTATATGGGCCAAAGCCTTAGAACCGGCGTACACTGCTAACGCTGACATAACATCCTCCTTTAAACGCGTCAGCGGATACTAAAGGATAAATATGCAGTAAGGACAGCCCGCAAAAGAAACAGACTGTTAAAGGACATCACCGTGTATAAAAAATTATGCGCCGTATCCAGCTTATTTCTGCTCGCAGCCTGCTCATCGGCTCCCATGAAAATAGACCCAGCACAAGTTGCTCTCAGCCCATGCCCGGCAACCCCCAATTGCTTCAGCAGTGCCGATGGTGCTAGTTGGCAACTGCAACCGGAAGCAACATGGCAGCAAATTCTGCAGCTACTCAGTCAGCAGGAGCGCACAGAACTGCTGGAGCACAACAACAGATACGCCCATTTCGTGGTGAGCAGCAGGCTGTTTGGTTTTAAAGATGATGTGGAACTGCTCATGGAAGGCACTGATATCCACTACCGCAGCGCTTCACGGGTGGGATATTCAGACCTGGGGGTTAACAAAAAGCGCATGACAAGCTGGCGGGATAAACTTATAAAAGAAAATCTCATTGGCCGCTAAACAATATCTGGAACACGCCGATACAAAACTTACCGGGTCTGTTTACAGGAGTTGTTATGGCAGCCATCCCTATGTTCCGCACCGCAATTGAAATGCAGGCATTTCACGAAGGCCTTAAGGCTGGGTTCGACGCACGCAATCCGTATTCACATCAATCGCCAGCCGCATCCAGGGCCTGGTCCCAGGGCAATGCGCAAGCATTCAGATTAAGTGCACGCCTTGGTGTGCAGTACCTTAATGGCATCGCGGCACAACGCGGCTATTAGTTTTAGCGGGAAATATTACAGGCAATAAA
Organism: Oceanospirillaceae bacterium; assembly: GCA_024234265.1. Taxonomy (GTDB): domain Bacteria; phylum Pseudomonadota; class Gammaproteobacteria; order Pseudomonadales; family Oceanobacteraceae; genus JACKOM01. Next base: position 323,027 of record JACKOM010000002.1, on the reverse strand, counting down.
AAACCCGAACTGGTCTCCCAGCTCGGGTTTCTTATTTATTAGGTGCTTGACGATGACCTACTTTCACATGGGGAGGCCCCACACTATCATCGGCGATACTTCGTTTCACTTCTGAGTTCGGTATGGGATCAGGTGGTTCCAAAGCTCTATGGTCGTCAAGCAATTCGTTCTGGACTCCGTGTGTCTTATGGCCTTGGCCGCACACTTCATCCTAATACGTGGAATCGATTCAGTAATAACCATTCACAATCCGTGCTTGCTGTCTCAGCGCACACACACCTCGTTTGGGTGTTATATAGTCAAGCCTCACGGGCAATTAGTACTGGTTAGCTTAACGCCTCACAACGCTTCCACACCCAGCCTATCAACGTCGTAGTCTTCGACGGCCCTTCAGGGGACTCAAGGTCCCAGTGAGATCTCATCTTGAAGGAGGCTTCACGCTTAGATGCTTTCAGCGTTTATCCCGTCCGAACATAGCTACCCGGCAGTGCCACTGGCGTGACAACCGGAACACCAGAGGTTCGTTCACTCCGGTCCTCTCGTACTAGGAGCAACTCTTCTCAAATCTCAAACGCCCACGGCAGATAGGGACCGAACTGTCTCACGACGTTCTAAACCCAGCTCGCGTACCACTTTAAATGGCGAACAGCCATACCCTTGGGACCGGCTTCAGCCCCAGGATGTGATGAGCCGACATCGAGGTGCCAAACACCGCCGTCGATGTGAACTCTTGGGCGGTATCAGCCTGTTATCCCCGGAGTACCTTTTATCCGTTGAGCGATGGCCCTTCCATACAGAACCACCGGATCACTATGACCTACTTTCGTACCTGCTCGACGTGTCTGTCTCGCAGTCAAGCTGGCTTGTGCCATTACACTAACCGCATGATTTCCGACCATGCTTAGCCAACCTTCGTGCTCCTCCGTTACTCTTTGGGAGGAGACCGCCCCAGTCAAACTACCCACCACGCAGTGTCCTCGATCCGGATTACGGACCAGAGTTAGAACCTCAAACTTACCAGGCTGGTATTTCAAGATTGGCTCCATCAGAACTGGCGTCCTGACTTCAAAGCCTCCCAGCTATCCTACACAAGCAAGTTCAAAGTCCACTGCGAAGCTATAGTAAAGGTTCACGGGGTCTTTCCGTCTAGCCGCGGGAACGCTGCATCTTCACAGCGATTTCAATTTCACTGAGTCTCGGGTGGAGACAGTGCCGCCATCATTACGCCATTCGTGCAGGTCGGAACTTACCCGACAAGGAATTTCGCTACCTTAGGACCGTTATAGTTACGGCCGCCGTTTACCGGGGCTTCGATCAAGAGCTTCGCTTGCGCTAACCCCATCAATTAACCTTCCGGCACCGGGCAGGCGTCACACCCTATACGTCCACTTTCGTGTTTGCAGAGTGCTGTGTTTTTAATAAACAGTTGCAGCGGCCTGGTATCTTCGACCGACGTCAGCTTACGGAGCAAGTCCTTCACCAACATCGGCGCACCTTCTCCCGAAGTTACGGTGCCAATTTGCCTAGTTCCTTCACCCGAGTTCTCTCAAGCGCCTTGGTATTCTCTACCTGACCACCTGTGTCGGTTTGGGGTACGGTCGCATGTTACCTGAAGCTTAGAGGCTTTTCTTGGAAGCATGGCATCAACGACTTCGGAGTCCGTAGACTCACCGTCATCAGCTCTCAGCATTAAGATCCCGGATTTGCCTAAGATCTCTGCCTACCACCTTGAACTGGGACAACCAACGCCCAGATCGCCTAGCCTTCTCCGTCCCCCCATCGCAGTAACACGCGGTACAGAAATATTAATCTGTTTCCCATCGACTACGCTTCTCAGCCTCGCCTTAGGGGCCGACTCACCCTGCCACGATTAACGTTGGACAGGAACCCTTGGTCTTCCGGCGGGGGAGTTTTTCACTCCCCTTGTCGTTACTCATGTCAGCATTCGCACTTCTGATACCTCCAGCAAGCTTCTCAACTCACCTTCGCAGGCTTACAGAACGCTCCTCTACCGCTCATCATTCGATGAACCCGTAGCTTCGGTGTATGGTTTGAGCCCCGTTAAATCTTCCGCGCAGGCCGACTCGACTAGTGAGCTATTACGCTTTCTTTAAAGGATGGCTGCTTCTAAGCCAACCTCCTAGCTGTCTAAGCCTTCCCACATCGTTTCCCACTTAACCATAACTTTGGGACCTTAGCTGACGGTCAGGGTTGTTTCCCTTTTCACGACGGACGTTAGCACCCGCCGTGTGTCTCCCGGATATTACTCACTGGTATTCGGAGTTTGCATGGGGTTGGTAAGTCGGGATGACCCCCTAGCCCAAACAGTGCTCTACCCCCAGTGGTATTCGTCCGAGGCGCTACCTAAATAGCTTTCGAGGAGAACCAGCTATCTCCGAGCTTGATTAGCCTTTCACCCCTATCCACAGGTCATCCGCTACTTTTTCAACAGGAGTCGGTTCGGTCCTCCAATTGATGTTACTCAATCTTCAACCTGCCCATGGATAGATCGCCCGGTTTCGGGTCTATTCCTAGCGACTAAACGCCCTATTAAGACTCGCTTTCGCTACGGCTCCGCTAATCGCTTAACCTCGCCACTAAGAATAAGTCGCTGACCCATTATACAAAAGGTACGCAGTCACAGAACAAGTCTGCTCCCACTGCTTGTACGTACACGGTTTCAGGATCTATTTCACTCCCCTCTCCGGGGTTCTTTTCGCCTTTCCCTCACGGTACTAGTTCGCTATCGGTCAGTCAGGAGTATTTAGCCTTGGAGGATGGTCCCCCCATGTTCAAACAGGATACCACGTGTCCCGTCTTACTCGATTTCACTTGATTGGGATTTTACATACGGGGCTATCACCCACTATGGCCGCACTTTCCAGAGCGTTCTGCTATCCGTCCTCAAGCTTAAGGGCTGGTCCCCTTTCGCTCGCCGCTACTGAGGGAATCTCGGTTGATTTCTTTTCCTGTGGGTACTTAGATGTTTCAGTTCCCCACGTTCGCTTCTTTTACCTATGTATTCAGTAAAAGATACCTGGCTTAAACCAGGTGGGTTTCCCCATTCAGACATCTCCGGATCAAAGGTCGTTTGCCACCTCCCCGAAGCTTTTCGCAGGCTACCACGTCTTTCATCGCCTCTGACTGCCAAGGCATCCACCGTGTACGCTTAGTCGCTTGACTATATAACCCCAAACGCACTCAATGAGTGTTTCAAGGATACATGTCGCAACTTCGACAACACATTGCGCCGGATTGCGCTTGATTATTACTTTTTTGAATCGATTCCAAATTTTTAAAGAACTAGTGACGTGTAAACGCCAAAGTTAAAAACTCTAACTGAGCTTTTAAGTTTGATGTTTAGGAATTTCGTAATGGTGGAGCTAAACGGGATCGAACCGTTGACCTCCTGCGTGCAAGGCAGGCGCTCTCCCAGCTGAGCTATAGCCCCATTACACGAAATTTTGGTGGGCCTGGGCAGACTTGAACTGCCGACCCCACGCTTATCAAGCGTGTGCTCTAACCAACTGAGCTACAGGCCCAAAACGTCATCTATATCAAGATATTCATGTAATTCGTGTGAGTACTTAGCCGGAAGCAGTGGAGTTCGTTTAAGGAGGTGATCCAGCCCCAGGTTCCCCTAGGGCTACCTTGTTACGACTTCACCCCAGTCATGAATCACTCCGTGGTAAACGCCCTCCCGAAGGTTAAGCTATCTACTTCTGGAGCAACCCACTCCCATGGTGTGACGGGCGGTGTGTACAAGGCCCGGGAACGTATTCACCGTAACATTCTGATTTACGATTACTAGCGATTCCGACTTCATGGAGTCGAGTTGCAGACTCCAATCCGGACTACGAGACGCTTTATGGGATTAGCTCCACCTCGCGGCTTGGCAACCCTTTGTACGCCCCATTGTAGCACGTGTGTAGCCCTACTCGTAAGGGCCATGATGACTTGACGTCGTCCCCGCCTTCCTCCGGTTTGTCACCGGCAGTCTCCTTAGAGTTCCCAACTAAATGATGGCAAATAAGGACAAGGGTTGCGCTCGTTACGGGACTTAACCCAACATTTCACAACACGAGCTGACGACAGCCATGCAGCACCTGTCTCAGAGTTCCCGAAGGCACTTCCACATCTCTGCGGAATTCTCTGGATGTCAAGAGTAGGTAAGGTTCTTCGCGTTGCGTCGAATTAAACCACATGCTCCACCGCTTGTGCGGGCCCCCGTCAATTCATTTGAGTTTTAACCTTGCGGCCGTACTCCCCAGGCGGTCTACTTATCGCGTTAGCTGCGCCACTAAAGTCTCAAGGACCCCAACGGCTAGTAGACATCGTTTACGGCGTGGACTACCAGGGTATCTAATCCTGTTTGCTCCCCACGCTTTCGCACCTCAGCGTCAGTGTTGGTCCAGAAGGTCGCCTTCGCCACTGATGTTCCTCCAGATATCTACGCATTTCACCGCTACACCTGGAATTCCACCTTCCTCTACCACACTCTAGCCAGCCAGTTCGGAATGCAGTGCCCAGGTTGAGCCCGGGGATTTCACATTCCGCTTAACAAGCCGCCTACGCGCGCTTTACGCCCAGTAATTCCGATTAACGCTTGCACCCTCCGTATTACCGCGGCTGCTGGCACGGAGTTAGCCGGTGCTTCTTCTGTTGGTAACGTCACGGCTCGTGGGTATTAACCACAAACTTTTCCTCCCAACTGAAAGTGCTTTACAACCCGAAGGCCTTCTTCACACACGCGGCATGGCTGGATCAGGGTTTCCCCCATTGTCCAATATTCCCCACTGCTGCCTCCCGTAGGAGTCTGGACCGTGTCTCAGTTCCAGTGTGACTGATCATCCTCTCAGACCAGTTACGGATCGTCGCCTTGGTGAGCCTTTACCTCACCAACTAGCTAATCCGACGCAGGCTCATCTAATAGCGAGAGCCGAAGCCCCCTTTCCTCCGTAGAGCGTATGCGGTATTAATCCGAGTTTCCCCGGGCTATCCCCCACTACTAGGTAGATTCCTACGTGTTACTCACCCGTCCGCCGCTCGCCACCCGAAGTGCTGCCGCTCGACTTGCATGTGTTAGGCCTGCCGCCAGCGTTCAATCTGAGCCATGATCAAACTCTTCAGTTTAAAATCATGCGACGCGGAATTTGCGTCTATTTTCTTGCTCAAGTACAAAACTACTGAATTAACAGTGGTTCTTACTCGATATGCTTTTGATCTCTCATCTGCATTCCGGTAAGTACCCACACGAATTACATGAATTCTTTTTTAAAGACCAGATCGCCGCTCGGGTCGATCTTTTCGCTTCTCTCGAAGCGGGATGCGCATTCTACCGAATCACATCTCTTTGTCAACCTGAATTTCAAATTTTATTTTGATTTTCAGTCGCTTATCGCTTTTCGCTTTCGCTCATCTCGATCAGCGGGGCGCATTCTACCGTGTTTTCATTCGCTGTCAACACATTGTTTTCATTTAATTTTTTCATCTTTCGATTCGACAAACTAAATGTCTTCACCGGTTTTGATTGCGCCGTGCCGGTGAAGAGGCGCGCATTATAGGGACTCCCAAATAAAGGTCAACACTATTTGCGCTCAAACAGATGGTATTTTTTCTTACCTAATTTAGTGATGAAAAAACGACCAAACAAACCCGCTTGCGGAGCAAACAACTTACCAGCATCCATCAGCTGCTCCATGCCGATTGCCACGCCGTTAATAAAGACAGCGTTTCGACCCAAAGCATCTTTAACCTGTTTACCTGATGGCGCCAGCTCAGCATCTGCAAGTAATTGGGTCAGGGGCTTATCAACAAGATCAGCCTCTGTCAGCTCACTGCTGGGCAAACCGTCGAGTTTGATTTGCTCGAGATCGGCTTCGCTGAGCTGGGTTACATCACCCGAGAACAGAGCTTCCGTAATGCGCTGCGCTGCCAACAAACCTGCATCACCATGTACAAGACGGGTAACTTCAGTCGCCAGAATTTCCTGCCCTTGCTTGCGCCCTTGCGCCTCTGCATCAGCCGCCTCATAGGCAGCGATTTGCTCCAGAGGCAGGAAGGTGAAATAACGCATGAACTTATAAACATCAGCATCTGCTGTGTTTATCCAGAATTGGTAGAACGCATACGGGGATGTTTTTTTCGCGTCCAGCCAGATAGTGCCGGTTTCAGTTTTACCGAATTTGGTACCGTCAGCTTTAGTTACCAAGGGCAGGGTTAAGCCAAACACCTGCTTGCCATTGGTGCGACGGGTGAGGTCGATACCACCTGTGATGTTGCCCCACTGATCAGAACCCCCTATCTGCAGAATGCAGTCGTGCAAACGGTTCAGCTCAGCAAAGTCATAGGACTGCAGAATCATGTAAGTGAACTCTGTGAAGGAAATGCCTGAGCCTTCACGGTCAATACGTTGTTTAACAGACTCTTTTTGAATCATCTGGTTAATCGAGAAGTGCTTGCCCACATCCCGCAGAAAATCCAGCACATTGATTTTGCCAACCCAGTCGAGGTTGTTCACAACCAAAGCACTGTTTTGTGCATTGTTAAATTCAACAAACTGGCTGACCTGTTGTTTGAGTTTGTCGACCCAGCCCGCAACCACGTCCGGGGTGTTGAGCTTACGCTCCTGGGCTTTAAAAGATGGGTCGCCAATCAGGCCCGTAGCACCACCCACCAATGCCAATGGTTTATGGCCTGCCATCTGAAAACGTTTGAGCACCAATAAAGGCACGAGACTGCCTATGTGCAGACTGTCGGCAGTCGGGTCAAAACCACAATAGAGGGTGCAACTGCCGGCATTCAGACGCTCGGTCAGTTCTGCTTCGCCGGTACAGTCGTTAAACAAACCACGTTGCTTGAGATCCTCTAATAATGCCGCTGTCATGCTTGCCTCTGCCGCTCAAAAAACGAAAACGCGAAACATACACCAAGCACCACTAATAACAAAGTGCAAAACCCTGGCAGCAGAGCTGGTGATACAAAAAGATGCACGGGAGATTTGAACTCTTGTTTACTGAAAGCCTCTAGGGAGTGTTATGCTAGCCCTATTTACCTTATTTCAGAGATACCATGAAGTTCACAACAGTCAATTTGGGCCGCGTACTGCCCAGGCGTCATTGGCTGGCCATAGGATTAACAGGCCTGTTTGTCGCAACAACACTGATACTTTTGCCAGTAAAAGAAGAATTAGACCGGCGCACCTACCAATACGAAGTTCCCCTGCCCGAAGACAATTCTGAAAATAAGGCCCCTGCGGAATATCAGTGGCAGATGCAATCCGTGCAGCCCGGCGACAGCATGGCCGTATTCTTCCAGCGTCAGGGGCTATCCCCCACCATTCTGCATGCCCTGACAAAAACAGAGCATGGCAAAGAGCTGGCCCTGGTTCGTCCGAATGACAAAATCGGTTTTAAGCTCGATGCACAAGGCAATCTGGATACGTTCCGCCTGGAGCGCAGCCTGTTTGAGGCCTATCAATTTCACCAGTCCGAACAGGGCTTCTCCAGTGAAAAGTTTGTCGCTACGCCCGATATTGTAGAAAGTTTTGCGCAGGGTTCGATTACATCCTCACTGTTTGAAGCAGGCTCCGCTTCCGGCCTGAGTGATAACCTGATGATGCAGCTCGCCGGCATTTTTGCATGGGACGTGGACTTTGCACTGGATATACGCGAAGGGGACCATTTCTCTTTTATTTATCAGGAAAAGTATTTCCAGGGTAAAAAAATTGGGGATGGCGATATTCTCGTCGCCAGCTTCACCAACCAGGGCAAAACCTACAATGCCATCCGTTATGAAGATGCCAGCGGTTATGTGCAGTATTACACCCCGAAGGGTGATTCCATGCGTAAGGCATTCCTGCGCACCCCAGTGGATTTTGCCCGTATCAGCTCACGCTTCACCACAGCACGTTATCATCCGGTATTACACAAAATCCGCGCACACAAAGGCGTTGATTACGCTGCTGCTCGGGGCACACCGATTAAAGCCAGTGGTGATGGCAAAGTGATTTTTGCCGGCCGCAAAGGTGGGTATGGCAATGTGGTTATCCTGCAACATGGCAGTCGCTATACAACCCTTTATGGACATATGAACGGCTTCAAACGAGGCATACATGTGGGCAGCCGGGTGAGTCAGGGGCAGGTCATTGGTTATGTCGGCAGCACGGGGCTGGCATCCGGTCCGCACCTGCATTACGAATTCCGCGTTGATGGTGTGCACCGCGACCCTCTCAAGGTCAAACTGCCCAACTCCCAACCGATTGAGGCCAGCCGCAAGCAGGAATTTATACACTATTCCGAAGCCATGCTGAGCCGCCTCGAAACCCAGCGCTCGGGCAACAACTTTGCCAGCCAGTAAGCTGTTCATCGGACAAATGACAGGTACCAGCCTTGACGGGCTGGATACTGCTCTGTGCCGCTGGGAAAACAATACACTGACCATGTTACACGGGCGCACAGATGAGCTGCCCAACGAGCTGCGCGACACCCTGCTCAGCCTCTGCCAAAGCGGCGCGGATGAAATCAACATCAGCCAGCAAGCTGCCTGGCAACTTGCCGGGCACTATGCCCATGCCGTGAATTTACTGCTTGGGGAACATGGCATAGATAAACAGGCGATTTGCGCCATTGGTTGCCATGGCCAAACCGTACGTCATCAGCCCCATGGGCCAAACCCGTTTACCCTGCAATTGAATAATGCTGCGCGCATCGCCGAACTGACCGGCATCGATTGCATTACGGATTTCCGCAGCCGGGATATCGCAGCCGGTGGCCAGGGCGCCCCGCTGGTGCCCGCATTCCATGCCCACTGGGCCGGTAATCAGCCCGGCACCGCCATTGTGAATATCGGCGGCATGGCCAATATCAGCCTGCTGCAAACATCCTCCGGTTTTGATACCGGCCCCGGCAATGTGCTGATGGATTATTGGTGCAACAAACATCTGGGCCGGACCTATGATGCTAACGGCGCGTGGGCTGCCGCTGGACAGATCATCCCATCATTATTGAGCAGCATGTTAGAGGACGAGTATTTCGCCCGCCCGGCACCAAAAAGCACAGGCCGCGAACACTTCAATCCGCAGTGGCTGGCAAAGTTTACCCTGCAGGATTTTGCCGCGCAGGACGTTCAGTCCACCCTGTGCGAAGTCACGGCACGTTCCATCAGTGACAGTCTCAAGCCCTATGCCATTAACAAGCTGATCGTTTGTGGTGGCGGCGCATTCAATCAGCATCTGCTGGCCCGCCTGCAATGTCTGTTGCCGGGCACAGTAGTCTGCAGCAGCGCAACCCTGGGTATCGCCCCGCAATTTGTTGAAGCCGCAGCATTTGCCTGGCTCGCGGCGCAATTCACGCAGCGCACAGCCGTGGCAGCACACTTCGCCACAGGAGCAAAAGGCCCACGGATTCTCGGCGCACTTTATCCCGCCTGAAGGCTTAAGGAACCTCTGAATAACTCGGTGCCCGCGTCGGCTTTGCGAAATAAATCAGATCAAGGCGCAGATTTGCAGGCATAACAGGTTACGTCAAAAAGCTGCAACACCGAGCTGGTTTGTTTCGCAAAGCCCCTTTGGGCGCAGGCTGCCAGCTGATCTGGCTGCGTTGGCGATTTTGAAAAGGACCCGTCATTTACTGCAATCGCCGCCTTGCCATTTTCATCTGGCAGCACATGCGCGACGCTGTGCAGAGTTATTCAGAGGTTCCTTAGGAATTTAAAGATGTAAAACAGAGGCTCCGCGGCAGCGGAGCACTGATGATATGAAACCGGTATGGGATTAAATCGAGAAAGAAGAACCGCAACCGCAGGTTGAACTGGCCTGGGGGTTTTCCACCACAAAGCGGGCACCTTCAAGCCCTTCTTTATAGTCCAGCACCGCGCCTTCCAGATAGGGGTAACTCATGGGATCCACCAGCACGCGGACTATGCCGTCCTGAATCACGGTATCGTCTTCGGCGACTTCCGTATCAAAGGTGAAACCGTACTGGAAACCTGAACAGCCACCACCGGTAACAAACACCCGCAGACAAAGGCTGTCATCGCCTTCGTCTTCGAGCAGATCACGGACTTTATTAACCGCGGAGGGTGTTAATGCGATGGGGGCTGCGGACATATTCACTTCACTACCTGAAAAAAGCAGCTCTATTATCCTTGCCCGACTAAATCAGTCAACTTTTACCTCAGGAATCGCAACAACCGCTTCACGCTTGTCTTTTTTAGACTGTGGCTGTTTGCTCTCTTCCTGATGCACCAGGTTACCGTTCACACGGGCACCCATGACCATTTCCATCATCACATAGTGCACATCACCGCTGACGTTGGCATTTTTAGCCAGCTCGATGTGTTTGCTGGCGTAAACGTTACCGATCACTTCGCCGTTGATAATCACGTTAGGCACACGGATTTCACCTTCCACGTGGCCGGTTTCAGAAATGCGCAGCACAGCACCGGACTCATCATCCGCCACAATATTACCCTTGATGATGCCGTCCACATGCAAACCACCACTGAAACGGATATCACCGCGGATTTCGGATTTGTTGGAAATCAGGGTGTCGTAATGACCAGTCGGTTTTGTATTTTTATTACCTAACATTAATGTGTCTCCTTAACCGGCCAAGGGAATCTTTCTTCTACGCGGGTCGCCTTGGCACCTTTGGACTGTAAAACCACCTCAATACTGTCTGCTTTAAAACCTGCAGGCAGCACTAAATCACCGGTGATTTCCTGGAAATAACGGAATTTAAACTTGATACCATAATCATCAATGTCATCGGCCAGATCACGCAGGGCATAAATTTTCTGCACGCCTTTTTCGTAACCGATCACATTCATGGCTGCCAGGCCATCAATATAGGTATCGTTGCTCGATACCTGGGTGAGCATCAGTTTATAACGGTAACGGCGCGGTTCCGCCGTGGTCTGCATATCCACTTTCTGAATACGTAAACCTTTTTCCTGGCTGGCAGGTGCCATCAGCCCCTTATAAAACGCAACCTCTTCCTGCAATTTGGCGATTTGCTCACGCATATCCACCAGATTGGTACGCATCCCTTCGGTTGCCTGACGATCCACCTCACCGCCTTTTTCCAGCATGGCAATACGCTGTTTCAGACCATTTGCTTCCGTCTGGCTTTTCACCAGATCTTCCTGCAACTGATCGCGCTCCATCACAGCAGTGACACCGGCCTGGCGTGCCTGAAACCGGCCCACATAATAACTGGCAGCAGCAAGGGAAATGAAAAAAACCAGCCAGAGAAACTTCCGCAAGAAACGCCGCCAGGGGTCATAACTCACGACTACCAGATGATCCTGTTTACTGCCTTTTACTACTGCCATAGGGTCCTTATCCTTTCACTGAATCAGGGAACTAATGCAGGTTGTTGCATACCCATATTTTCATTAAATCCGAACATGATATTCATGTTCTGCACCGCCTGACCGGCAGCGCCCTTCACCAGGTTATCAATCACCGAAAGAATCACCACCACATCACCACCCTGCGGGCGGTGCACAGCGATCTGGCAGAAATTACTGCCTTTCACGTTACGGGTTGCGGGGTGATCACCTTTTGGTAATACATCAACAAAATATTCGTTGGCATAACGTTTTTCATACAACGCCTGAATATCCGCCACATCGGCTTTTAATGTGGCATACAGGGTTGAGTGAATGCCACGGATCATAGGGGTTAAATGGGGCACAAAGGTTAAACCCACATTTGCACCTTTATTTGCGCGCGCCAATCCTTGCTTAATTTCCGGCAAATGTCTGTGACCGCCAACACCATATGCTTTAAAGCTTTCACTGGTTTCACACAGCAGAAAATCAATTTTGCCCTGACGGCCGGCACCACTCACACCGGATTTACAGTCAGCAATTAAATTATGGGTTTCCACCAGGCCTGCTTCGATTAACGGCAGAAAACCCAGTTGGGTCGCGGTTGGATAACAACCGGGGTTGGCAATTAAACGCGCATTACGGATTTGTTCACGGTTCACTTCGGGTAAACCATATACGGCTTCAGCCACCAGATCCGGGCAGGTGTGTTCCATGTGATACCACTTGGACCACTCGGCCACATCGCTGATACGGAAATCCGCACCCAGATCGATAATTTTTACGCCGGCTTTAATCAGCGCAGGCGCCATTTCCATACACACACCGTGGGGCGTGGCAAAAAACACCAGATCACAGGCGCATAATGCATCTAAATCCGGGCTGGTAAATTCCACGTCGGTGAATTTACGCAGGCTGGGAAACATCTGGCTGACTTTGGTGCCCTGGTCACCACGGGAAGTCACCACTTTTACATTTACTTCTGGGTGCTGGGCCAGAATCCGCAGTAATTCAACCCCGGTATAACCGGTGCCGCCGACGAGACCTACATCAATCATCTGTGTTTTTCCATACCAATCTGGACGAGGGTCCCTATAATAAGGGGCCTGAATTAAAAGTGATACCTAAAGCCCGTAATGAATTTAACCAGCCTGAGGGACAAATTCGAATCCCGCCTCGCCGACCTGCGCATCCACCTTGCCCATGTGGATGCCCTGCCGTTGCTGGCGTTGCTCGGCGTTTTTGCCGGGGCTTTTACTGCACTGGTTATTTTATTATTCCGCCTGGCGATTGAAATTCCCCTCAACCTGGCCCTCGGCGACAGCGAAGCTTTTGAAAGTGTAAGCAGCGAGTGGCGTTTTTTCCTGCCGATTATCGGAAGTTTATGCCTCGCGGGAATTTTTCACTTTATGCTCGCCCAGCACCGCCGCACCGGCATAGGCCATGTGCTGGAACGTATTCAGTTTCACCAGGGGCAAATGCCCTTGCCCAACTGGCTGGCACAATTTATCGGCGGCATCGTCTGCGCGGTGAGCGGGCAAAGCACAGGGCGTGAAGGCCCGGCGGTGCACCTTGGCGCCGGCACCGGCAGTTTTGTCGGGCGTTATCTGCAATTACCCACCAAAAATAATCAGCTTTTAATGGCCTGTGGTGTGGCCGCTGCGATCAGCACATCCTTTAACACCCCCATTGCCGGGGTAATTTTTGCCTTAGAAGTCATTTTGCAGGAATACCGCATCATAGGTTTTATTCCGGTGATTCTCGCCTCCGTCACCGGCGCCCTGTTCAGCCAGGCGTTTTATGGCAATGAAGCCGCGTTTATTGTGCCGTCCTTTGATATGCGCAGCCTGTGGGAAACCCCGCTGCTGATCGTGATTGGCCTGTTTATCGGTTCACTTGCCGCGGGCTTAACCCGCCTCACCGGGCAAATTGCGCAGCGTGCGCCGGATAATTTATGGGCCCGGCTGATGTTAATCGGCGTAGCCAACGGTGCCCTGGCGGTGATGGTGCCGGGTATTATGGGCATAGGTTACGACAGCGTGAACCAGGCGATTTTCGGCAATATCGGCACCTTAATGCTGCTCACCCTGCTCAGTGCAAAATTGCTGATCACCGGCCTGAATATCGGCCTTGCGCAACCGGGCGGCATTATCGGCCCCATGTTATTTGTCGGCGCCATGGCCGGCGGCGTGTTTGGCCATGTGGGGCAATATTTTTTCCCTGAGGTGGCCGGAGCCTCAGGTTATTACGCGATGCTCGGCATGGCCGCGATGATGGCCGCCTGTTTACAGGCGCCGCTCGCCGGGCTGATGACCCTGATGGAATTAACCGGCAACCCGAATATTATTCTGCCCGGCATGCTGGTGGTGGTGATCGCCAGCATGACCTACACGGAAATTTTCAAACAAAAAAGCCTGTTCCAGTCGTTATTGCTGATGCGCGGCCTGGATTTACAACAGGCCCCGATCGTCAAAACCCTGCGCAACGCCGCTGTGGTGCAAGCCACCAACCAGCAGGTAAAAGTGCTGCCGCAATATGTGCCCCTTGAACGCGCCCAGGCGGCACTGCAGGACAACCCGCGCTGGATTGTGATTGAAGGTGATGACGACAAAGTCAGCGGCATTCTCGCCGCGGCGGATTTATCCTTCGCCCTCGACCCAGATCATCTGGACGAAGAATGGCTTGTGGCAAAATCCGAAATACCAACCCTGGATTTAATGGCCCTGCCCGCCAAACGCAAACCGACTAAACCGATTTTTATGCAGGCCAACCTGCAGGAAGCGCTGGATTTAATGCATAACGAAGGCATTGAAGCCCTTACGGTACACTTTGGCGAACACGGAAAAACCAGTACTATCCTCGGCGTTGTTGAAGCCGACAACATCCACAACTTTTACCGTTACAAACATTAAGGATCACCATGCTCTGGGTTAAAGCCTTCCACATAGTGGCCGTCGTCACCTGGTTTGCCGCGCTGTTTTACCTGCCGCGTTTATTTGTGTACCACGCCATGGCCGAAGATCAGATCAGCCGCGAGCGTTTTAAAATCATGCAGCGCAAACTCTACCGCGGCATTATGACCCCCTCGATGATTGCCGTGCTTGTGCTGGGTGGATGGTTAATCAGCTACAGCCCTGCGGCTTATATGCAAAGCCACTGGATGCACGCCAAACTCACCCTGGTGCTGTTACTGGTGGGTTATCACCATTATTGCGGTTATTTAATGCGTCAGTTCCGCGATGATAAAAATACAAAATCCCACGTATTTTACCGGGTATTTAATGAAATCCCGGTATTTATGCTGGTTGGTATCGTCATTCTGGTTGTGGTTAAACCTTTTTAATTTCAGGAAATTATCATGCAGCATAATCGCTCCGAACAATTATTCGCCGCCGCACAAAAACGTATTCCCGGTGGTGTGAATTCACCGGTACGTGCATTCAAAGGTGTCGGTGGTACGCCGATATTTTTTAAATCCGGTAAAGGCGCTTACGTATTTGACGAAGACGGCAACCGCTATGTGGATTACGTCAACAGCTGGGGCCCGCTGGTACTCGGCCACGGCGCAGAAAATGTATTGGATGCCATCCGCGGCCAGCTCGAATTTGGTTTAAGTTTTGGTGCGCCCACCGAACTTGAAATCACCATGGCGGAAAAAGTATGTGAAATTTATCCAAGCATGGACATGGTGCGGATGGTCAGCTCCGGCACCGAAGCCACCATGAGCGCTATCCGCTTAGCGCGTGGTTATACCGGGCGCGATAAATTAGTGAAATTCGAAGGCTGTTACCACGGCCACTCCGATTCCCTGCTGGTAAAAGCCGGCTCCGGCGCACTCACCTTAGGTGTGCCGAACAGCCCGGGTGTACCCGCCGCATTAGCCGAATTAACCATCACCCTGACCTACAACGATTTAAACAGCGTGCGTGAATGTTTTGCCGAAATCGGCAATGAAATCGCCTGTATTATTGTTGAGCCGATTGCCGGCAACATGAACTGCATTCCACCTGAACCGGGTTTCCTGCAGGGCCTGCGTGAACTGTGTGACCAATACGGCGTGGTTTTAATTTTTGACGAAGTTATGTGCGGCTTCCGTGCAGCCAAAGGCGGCGCGCAGGAAGTGTATAAAGTGAAACCGGATTTAACCACGCTTGGTAAAGTCATCGGTGGTGGTATGCCGGTGGGTGCATTTGGCGGCAAAAAAGAAATTATGTCCTGCATCGCGCCGTTAGGCCCTGTGTATCAGGCAGGTACTTTATCCGGCAACCCGATTGCCATGGCCGCAGGTAAAGCCATGCTCGATGCCATCAGCAAACCGGGTTTTTATGAAATATTAAGCGCCAAAACCCAGATGCTGGTGAAAGGCCTCGAAGCCCTGGCGCAAAGCCACGGCGTACCCTTCACCACTAACCAGGTGGGCAGCATGTTCGGCCTGTTTTTCAGCGCGGAGAAAAATATTTCCCGTTTTGCACAGGTGGAAAAATGCGACCAGGCCATGTTTAAAAAATTCTTCCACGGCATGCTCGAAGAAGGTGTTTACCTGGCCCCGTCTGCCTTTGAAGCAGGCTTTGTTTCCGCAGCCCACAGCGAAGATGATATTAACTTCACACTCGCCGCCGCTGATCGGGTATTTGCCAGCCTGAAATAAAAACTGCCTTATAAAAAAAGCCCGCCCAATGAAAATTGGGCGGGCTTTTTTTATTGCACTACTGCATTTTATTGCGGCTGCGCTTAACGCATTTTCAGCACCACCCGGTAACGGGGGCTGCCGTGTTCCAAATGCTCAATGGCTTTATTCACATCTTTAATATCAAACACTTCCACTTTTGGGGCGAGCTGATGGCGCGCCGCAAATTCCAGCATAGTGGCGATCACCGCAGGGCTGCCGACCGGTGAAGCGGAAATCGAACGTTGTTTACCCATCAGGGCAAAAATATTCACACTCACGGGTTCAAGCACCGCGCCGAGAAAATGCAAACGCCCTTTCACCGCCAGGGTGTTGATATACGCCTGCCAGTTAAGGCTGACATTGACCGTGGAAAGAATTAAATCAAAGCGGCCCGCTGCATCGGCCAGGGCTTTGCTGTCGCGGGAATCTAATGTGTGGTGCGCACCCAGTTGCAGCGCTTCGGTTTTTTTCGCTTCGTTGCTGGTAAATGCTGTCACCTCACAACCCCAGGCCCGCAAAAATTGCACGGCCATATGCCCAAGGCCACCAATACCAATTACAGCCACTTTTGCGGTGGGTTTTAAATCGTATTGCACCATGGGGTTAAATACCGTCACTCCGCCGCAAAACAACGGGCCGGCCACTTCACTGGCGAGATTATCCGGTAATTTCACCACGCTGGCCGCCTGGGCACGCACCTTATCGGCAAAACCACCGTGGCGGCCCACAATCGTGCCCTGGGCCTGATCACATAAATTGTGATCCCCCGTCATACAGGTGTGGCATTGCATGCAATAACCCGAATGCCAGCCCAAACCTACGCGGTCACCTAATTTAAATTTGCTGACATTTTTACCCACGGCAGCAATACGCCCTGCCACCTCATGGCCCGGCACAAACGGATAACGGGTAAAACCCCATTCGTTATTCAGCATGGATAAATCGCTGTGGCAAATACCACAATAATCCACATCGATTTCCACATCATGCTCGCCAAGGGGGCCGGCATCGTATTCAAACGGGGTTAATTGTGCGCCGGGGGCGGCAGCGGCATAGGCTTTGATCATGGGGTTGCTCTCCTGTTGGTGTGGCAAGCGTAGCAGACACAAAAAAGGTTACAGCCAAACGGGTGTTATTCAACGGTAAAAATAATGCCGGCACCAGTGGCGCTGGGGCAATACTGTGTGCGCACAGGGGGCTTAATGTTTTGCATACTAAAAGCCGTTACGGCCCACAACATCGCAAGCAGAAAACCCCGCTGGAATATAAATTTATTCAGTTTTTTGTTTTGTGCAGTTTTACCACGGCGTTCACTCAGAACACTCAATGCGAACTTGCTGCGCCGGTTTTTTAAAGCGCCATAGCCCGTAGTCAGCATGGATGCTGACAAAGCGCCGGCGAAGCTAGGCAGGATGCCGAATGGCGCGTGGGTGTAATGGCGCGCCTAAAAAATCGGAAACAAGCAGCAGTGTGAGCGAAGGAAGGGTCTGGGAAGTCCCTTCCCAGAAAAAGAAAAACCGGTTTAATTGTCGACTGTTGTAATTACATAGTTTTTTTCTTGGGGGTCTTACCCCCAAACCCCTGCTTTGAACGCAACCGGGCGTTAGTCCTCACTCCAACAAAAAACATTCGCCCCCGCGCTATGGGGCATCCTGCCCTGGGGTCCCTCGCTTCGCCAGCATCCCTGCTGGCTCGGGCGTGTTTTTTGTTTGCGTTTCGGCGCCCTCGAGCGTTCATTATGTGCTCATCACAAACAACTGTTACATCTGCGATATATAAAAAAACAGGGCCTCATTGAGGCCCTGTTTTTCGGTAAAAACCGTGGTTTTTCAGCTGTTATACAAACTTACTGGTTATCTAACGTCATATAAACCAAAGTCTGGTTCAATAACTGATAGGCCACCTCACCGAAGGTAATAGGGCCGGTTAAATTACCGGTCTTTTTCCCTTCCAGTTCGGAATATAAGAAGTTCAGAATACAGTTGCAGGAAAATGCCGCTTTATCGGAAGTGCTGCCACTCACCGCGTTATTAAAGGTGCTCACATAATCCGCCACCGGGGTAGCAAACTGGTAAGGCACGCCCGCAAATACCGGTGCGTATAAATCCACATCGTGGCCATTTACGCGCTGCACACTCACGTTTACGTTAATGCCGTTGTAATCCGCCACTAAAGGTAAACGGGTGTCGATATGATTGCCGGAAATATACTGCGCGAAATTGGTTTCCACGCCATCCACCAGACAGGTAGACACTTTAAAACCTGTATCCGGGAAAGTAATTTTTGCACCTGAACCCTGTTCAAACAGGTTCACAATGTGAATATTCGCCACCTGATTTTCCGGCAGCGGCACATGCATCGCCACGGCTTTATCGGCCATTAACATGCTGCCCGGGCCAAAACCTGTTTTAGCCACACTGCTGCCCACAGAACTTAAATGGGTGCCGGCAATCCAGCCAACGATTGGCGAGAAAAACATATTGGTGAAACCCGGGGCATTTTCCGCGTAATAACCGTGCACCGCCGAGCCCGCCGGTAAAATCACAATGGTGAAACCATTGTCCGGGGCATCCTGCGCGATACGCGCAATGGAATTGGCATCATAGGGGGTAATACGCGGCTGCATATTCGCGCTCACACCGTTAATGCTGTTTACGAAAATTTCGTTCTGGCTGACGATGCCACCCCGTTCAGTCATGAAATAAGGAATGGTGCCCGCAATCCAGTTACCGGCAGGCAGCTGGGATAAAATCGCCTCATCGGCGGCAATTACCAGAAACTCACCCGCTTCAATTTTTTCGATCAGGGTATCTAAATCTACCAGCTGACTGTCGATCGTAATTTTATTAGCCATTTAAAATCCTGTTAATTAACTGGCAACTGCAAAAAATTGCTCTAACTGCTTCAACTCAGCCACCAGGGTACGGGCATTACGGTTGAAGTATTCACGTAACTGGGCACGGGCCTGCTCGGCATCTTCAGATGCACGGGCTTTCACCAGCAGCAGCTTGAGGGCCATCTGCTGGGTGCTGATGGCAATATTGCCATCCAGAATCTGCTTCCAAACCGGGTGGGCGGGTTCGGGCAATGCCTGCACGCTGTCGCGCTCATTCATCTGTGAGGCGATACGCGATATAGCCGCAAGTTCTGGTTTGAGCTTGGCCATATTCTTTTTCAGGTAATAAAGCAGCTCACGCACAACCTGCACCTTATCTGCAGGGCTGGCAGCCTCTTTGCGGTACAGGGTCTTTAACTGGGTAATGTATAAATTAAAGCCCATATTTTTGGAAAGCAGGTCAATTTTGCCGGCCAGAATGTCTTCCCAAACCGGGTGATCAAAGCTCAGGGTGACACGTTTTTTCTCAGCCGGTGCGGCCTGCTCAGGGGCCGCGGCCACAGGGCTTACACCAATTTGCGCGTATTCGCTCTTGAGCTGGTTTTTATGTTTGATAAAAAACTGGCGCAGGGTTGAAGTGGCTTCGTGCATCACACCCGGGTCATCAATCGCTTTGGCACACATAATTTCCAGGCGGGAAATCAGGAACTTGAGCTGGGCCAGGGAGGTTTTAAAGCTGATTTCGTGTTTGATAATCGCACGCCATACCGGGTCAGACTCCGGTGGCAGTAACGCACTTAATTGTTTTTCCTGCTGCTCGGCTTCGTATTCAGCGAGAATTTGCGCAACGATTTTACGTTCTACCCCTAACAGGGTGGCAATCGCTTCAGAATCCAGTTTTTTATTACCCGCCATCAGCACCATCTGTTTAAGCTGATGGGTGTAATTGCCGTCTTTTTCACCGATAAATGCCGGTGGATTTAACATCAGCCCTTTGGAAAAAGTACGCGCGCTTGGTTCAATTTCAATCAGCGTCTGGAAACGCCCGGTGCGCACATGGTGCCACTGCACCAAATTACCGCCGCTGCGTACTGCCACATTACGGAAGGGAATTTTGCTGCGCTGGGTTTCATCTTCCAGGCGCACAGTGAGAATTTCATTCTCGTTATCCATGTCGACATCTTTAATGCGGAACGGGGCATAAATACCCAGCAGCCGCTCCAGTTCACGCAGATTTAAACGCTCCATTTTTCTTGCCTATTGTTTTTGTTAATAACGAGCATTGCGCACAAATAAGGTGCCGCACACTGCACTCAATTAATGCAACTACAGCGCTTAATGTGACTCTTGTCACATAAGAATAATTCTCAACTAATATAACCTAAAAGCATTAGCCAGTGAAGCTTTACAATTAACACTTTTTGATTAGCATCAAACTAAAGGATTAGTTGGTTTCTTATAACTTTTACTTATACCTTTTTCTTAGTTCGTTCACTTTTCGACCAATTATCAAGGAAGTAATGTATGATTGATCTCGCCCACAAAGAACTGCTCAGCTCACCCCTCACTCCGTACCTGCAAATTCATGACCACGCCGCCGGTGAAGTTATTTTTCAACAAAATCAAATGCCTGCCGGCTGCTATTTTGTGGAGTCTGGTGAACTGGCGGCACGGGTAACCGATAACGAATTACAACGCCAGGCCCAGCTGCCTAAAACCTTTGCCGCGGGTGAAATTCTCGGCCTGACAGAACACCTGCAACAGCAAACACACCCTTACAGCGCCGTGGCCCTGACCCCGGTGAAATTGTCATTTCTGGCCAAGGATAAAATTGCTGCGTTACAACAGGATGTCGCCGCCAAACAATTTTTTGTGGAACTGTGCCTGAATAACATGAGCCGCCAGTTGCAACAGCAGCAGCACGCGGCCAACGAACACAGCCTGAATAATGCCAATATTCCCGAAGTGGATTTCATGGTGGAAAGTGCCATCGCCGCCCACCAGCAAATTACCCAATGGCCGGAAGCAAAAATCGATGCCCTGCTCATGGCCATCGCCAACGAAATTAACCGCCATGCCGAAAGCCTCGCCCAGCAAACCGTGCTCGAATCCAACATGGGTGTGGCGGCGCATAAAATTCAGAAAATTGGTTTGGGCACCATCAGCGTGGCCGAACAATTAACCGGCAAACCCGGCACAGGTGATGTGCTGCTCGACCAGCACGACGTGGAAGCCATGTACACCCCCATGGGCGTAGTGTTTGGCATGATCCCGATTACCAACCCGGTGGAAACCATCGTATTTAAATGCCTGATCGCAATTAAATCGCGCAACGCCATTATCGTCAGCAGCCACCGCAAGGGTCAGGGTGTGGGGCGCCGCACCGTAGAATTAATTCAGAAAGTGCTGCACGAACAGGGCGCACCGGTGAATTTAGTGCAAACCTCACAACTGCCTGCGAGCCGCGCAGTGACCAACGCATTTTTACGCCACGAAGGCATTAACTTTATACTCGCCACCGGCGGCCCCTCCATGGTGAAATCCGCCTATCAGTCCGGCACCCCCGCCATCGGCGTAGGCAAAGGCAACGCCCCGGTATGGATTTGCGCCGATGCGGATTTAAGCCGCGCCGCACAAAGCGTAGTGAGCAGTAAATCATTTGATAACGGCATAGTGTGTGGTTCTGAAAATAACCTGCTGGTTGATGCCAGCATCGCCGATGAATTTGTGCAAAAAGCCGAACAGGAAGGCGCAGTACTGTTAACCCCCGCCGAATTAAAACGCCTGTTAAGCGAAGTATTTGCCTCGGGCCGTTTAGGTGAACAATTTGTAGGGCGCAGCGCAGCGGAAATTTGCGAATTAATCGGCGTAGAGCGCAACTACCCTATCCGTTTAATACTCGCACCGGTGCGCCAGGGTGATATTCACTCGCCCCTGTTAAAAGAAAAACTCGCCCCGGTATTGTCCCTGTCGCTGATTGAAAATGATGCCCAGGCACTGCAACTGGCGCGGGATATTTTAAATAACGAAGGGGCGGGCCATACCGCAATTATTCACAGCGCCGATAAAAACCGCATCCGCCGCTTTGGTGAAACGGTTTCCGTGAGCCGTGTATTGGTGAATACCTCAGGCACATTAGGCTGCATAGGCGCGGCCAATGGCCTGTGTTTATCCTGGACCTTAGGTTGTGGCACCCAGGGGGGTGGCTCTACGTCGGATAACGTGACCTATACACACTTGTTAAATACCAAGCGTATTGCCTATAACGCGTAACGTTTTGCCTTAACGGGCTGACGTTAAGTGTGAAATTAAAAACCGGGCTTTAATAAGGCCCGGTTTTTTTATGTGCTTTGAATAACTGCGCAGATTTTTTACGCAGCGCTGATTAACCCCGGGTTTTTCTTTTCTGGGAAGGGACTTCCCAGACCCTTCCTTCGCTCACACTGCTGCTTGTTCCCGGTTTTTTCGGCGCGCCATCACGCCCACGCGCCATGGGGCATCCATGCCCTGCTTCGCCGGCGCTTTGCTGGCCTCCTTGCCAGCTACGGGCTATGTCGCTTTAAAAAACCGGCGCAGCAAGTGAGCATTAAGTGTTCTGAATGACCGCCGTGGTAAATCTGCACAAATACAACTGCACTTTGTGCGAATGATATTTCTGGCCATATTACTTGGCTAAAGTCGACACGGATTTTGGGAATTGCCCCATATCATGCATTCCTCTTCTCCTATCTTTCCTGTCACGCTTTGTACTGATATATTGCTGACAGAACAGTCAGCAGATGTGCGATTCCTTCCGCCTACAGATTTAAAACATAAACGTTTTAACCTGCACCATCTAAATCAGGGATGACTATTCAAAGAACAAAGGGATAGGTTGTTTTTAGCCTGTCAATATTATCATGTTTACATTTGCACGAATAAAATTCGAAAACCATAAATTAGATGAGCTTCATAGCAAAAAGCAGTGAAAGGAGTGGGAAATAAGGGCGTGTTATCCAAAAACACGCCAGAAAAGCTGACCGAGAGAAAGAAAAAAATTCACACTAAATTAGCTAACAGTATATTTAAACCCTCAAACAACCCTTACAAAATTAATACAAAAATATTAAAAATGGAGATTTTAATGCTAAATAAAATTGCCAAACTTCTTTCATCAGAATCAAAACAACCCACAAGAAGGACTCTCAATGAAGCTATCGAACAGGCAGTAAGCAACTTTAAAAATGACTATATAATCAACAAGGAACTTGTAGAAAAGTTCAACCCAGACATGCGCGAAAAAATAATCGAGCATATTGATGAAATATACAACTCATCTATTAAAGAAGAAAACTCATTCGACCCATCATTTTTATTTTTAGGAATAAAAATTCTTTATCTTTCACTTTGGCTTGAAGAAACTGGGTACGGAAAAATACTCGCACTAAAAATGTCACAACTAATCTATAAAGATGATTACGGCGATCTGTGCATTTAAAGAATGGAACCGAGATTTCGACCGCTTTACCTTAGAAAGACTATATAAAGCTAAAAGCCTGCTTGGACAACGCAATTCCATATAAATACAAAAAATATGCTACATATTAGATGCCACTCTCAGAAATTTAACTATGGCCTTTTGAAAGCATACAAACCTGACACAAGAAACATAATTTGGATGATGACAATTTCGCACTGTCATTCTGCATTGATTTTTTTTTCATTCGATCAATTAATCACCAACAAATGGAATTTGATCTTTGCTGACATTGATAACCCATACGTATAGAGCTAAAAAGCAAGGAGGGTAAGCGTCAGGCTCGGATGGATTCGAAAGAGATAATCGAAAGGGACCAAAAAAGGATGTAATCGCAGAAAAAATGGGCTAAAGTCTCATCATTCAGTGCAAATTATATTATCCCCGGTATCGGCAACAAGCACATGTTCAAGAGGTTTCCTGCCAGAAAGTTTTATCATGGCGATATCGCAGCGGTTATGAAGCATCTAAGTTTTCACATAAATCAGCAAGATAAGTTTGCAGAAAGCTTGATGCATGATCTTCTTCAGCCAAGAACTTGTTGCTAAATTTGATATAGTTCTTTTTGAGGATGATGAAGATTTGGACGAGTAGTATTTCCTATATAATCGAAAGTATAGCACTCGCACAAAACAGTATTACAACCATTTTCCGTAAAAGCATAAGGATAAGTTAGCTATCAATGAGCAAAAAAAAGGAGCATTAAATGTCCGCTAGAAAAGCAGAAAAAATTTACTACCTATAACAACGCTTACAACGTTTTTATTTTTCTATTATTGCTATTCTTCTCGTTAATTAAAGCTCATGCTAAGCCAGAGCTGGACATGAATGAATTTATCAATAAACACTTTGTACTCGTAATAACAATACCAGCAATATCAGCAGGCAGGTTATGCTGACTTAGCTCTCGTTCATCAATGGCATATTTATAACCTCGATGCCTCAATTGAATACAGCCATGGGTGAGATCAAATATATGCCCCTCAGTGGAGGCAAAAAATACAAACCCATGAAGTCAGAATTAAGGACCATTTTTGGCAATATCGCAGATTTACCTTTTTTTCCGGCCTGAAAATGAATTAATTTTGAAAACCCACGGTTCTGCGAATTCAACAAAATCCCAGCCTTTACAAGAAAAGACTAGTGGTTGATTAATCTAAAGCCTGCTACGGCGTTGGTTAAAAACCTGATCTCTTACTTCTGGCTTCTAGCTTCTGGTTGCGGCTTCTGGACTTCTGGATTTAAGAATTCTTGCTTGAGGACATCTAGTTACTAATAGGTCCTGTTCACACTTCATTATATGACAGCAATCAGTGAGAAGTTAATAAAAATATTTTAGACATTCCAGTTTGTCAAAACAATGCTGATAGATTCTGCGAATACTCACCAGATAATGGGCTGAACAACTCTCTCAACTTGGAAGATTTGGTTACGCTTGCTTAAGCTTTTATCGTACCCATTTGTTGAGCAGATTTATCTTCGGCGGAACCACCGGAAATATTCGCGAGATGAAAAATCACTGTCGAGTTTCATGCCCCCATATGCCTTGTCCATGATGACCTGAGTACCCTCAAATCAAAAGCCTTCAATTTTTAGCAGGCATCTACCCTCTGGCGCATCTCCGGATTGACGCATTGACATAAAAAAAACGTGACGGCAGGTTTGATCGAGCTACGATAAAAACCACCATGTGGTTTTTTTAGTTGTCCATCCGCATTACTGGATTTAAACGAAAGGATTGCGGGCCGTTTTTTTTTAATGGAAAATAATCAAAGGGAAAGTAATTTTACCTATCGTACTAATTATCCAGAGTATTGCTGATCCACTACGAATGTTGATCACATCGGCCTCTTCAGATGCACGGTGCAAAGGCTCAACCAAGGCATGATCCAAAACACCCTTTTTAGCCTACAGCGATTTACTCGTCTATATATGTCTTGCGTATTTGCCAATAACCGAATCCCGGCTCATGGTTTAGGCCCCGCCATTTACAACCATGTTCGGCGATATACGCAATAAATCACCTGTGCCTTGGGTATTTTGACGTTGCCTCGCTGCAAGGGCAGCAGGTGTTCAATAATTTTGAATTGGCTTCTGGCTTCTGGCTTCTGGCTTCTAGCTTCTAGCTTCTAGCTTCTAGCTGCTAGCTACTGGCGACTCCTCTCACCTACTCGCCCCTATTAACTTATTCACTTCCCCCCGCACTTGCTCATCACTGCCACTTAAAGCCAAAGCCCGTAACGCCAGTTGCTGGGCCTGGCTTTTTTGGCTGAATAACAGCGCTAAATAGGATAAGCGCACATATACAGAAACCTCACGCGGGGCAATGCGCTGTGCGCGTTCAAGGTAACTGCGGCAATCGGCATAACGGCGCTGTAAAAATGCGCTGTCGGCATCGGCTAATAATTTTGCCAGTGCGCCCTGCTGGGGGTATTGGTTGCCGCCATTAATTTGCACCGCAAAACCCGGCACCTGCCAGGCGGGTAAACTGGCGAATAATTCACTGGTAATTTGTTCGCCTGTATTTTCATCGCCAATAAATGTGAGTGATTGTTGGTTGGCGCAGCCCGCCAGCAAACTGAATAACAACACAAATACGAAATAACGCACGTTTAATCTCCGAAAATAGATTGCCACCAGCTGCCGGAATGCTCTTCGGTGGCGGCGGCGTGGCAGCTGATTTGTTCTGTTGGTTCGCTGCCTTTAATAAAGGGTATTAATTGCGCACCTTCGCAATCCGCATCGGTGAGCTGTTGGCTGAGCGGTAATACCCATTGCTGGCTGATGCCTTCACCTGGCAGGGGTAACAGGGGTTTTAACGGCAGGCCCGCCATGGTATCGGCCCATACCCTTAATGCACCACTTGCGCCGGTCAGGGGCATGGGTTTGTTGTCGTCGCGCCCTACCCAGGTAACGGCTAATTTATCGCCGGAAAATCCGGCAAACCAACTATCGCGCTGGCTGTCGGAGGTGCCGGTTTTACCGGCTAAATTTAATTCCGCCGGCATGCGCTGCAATAAATATTGCCCTGTGCCTTCGCTGACGACTTTTTGCATCGCAAACTGGATTAAATAAGCCGAGTCGGAATCTATGCTTTGCTCCACCTGGTAACCATAACGGCTCAGCAATTCACCATCGGCTGTGGTAACACCACGGATGGCTTTTAACGGTGTGTGGAAACCCGAAGCGGCAAGGGTTTGATACATTTCCGCCACTTCAAAAGGCGACAGTGAAAATGAGCCCAATAAAATCGAGGGGTATTTAGGTAATTCCTGCTGCACACCTAAATCACTGAAGGTTTGCACCACTTTATCCAACCCCACTGTCATGCCGAGGCGCGCGGTGGCCTGGTTAAGGGAAGTGGCCATGGCCTGGTATAAAGGCAAAATACCGTGGTTTTGTTTGTCGTAATTTTCCGGCTGCCATTTTGTGCCGCTGCGCCCGGCTACTGTGACGGGTGCATCATCCAGCGGGGTAATTAAAGTGTATTGCTGGCTGCGCAGGGCGGCGAGATAAACCGCAGGTTTGGCCAATGAGCCCACCGGGCGGTTGGCATCTAACGCGCGGTTAAAACCAAAAAAGCGCGGGTTACGTGCGCCGATTAAGGCTTCCACTTCGCCGGTTTCGGTGGCGGCTACTACCATGGCACCTTCGAGGGCATCACGCGCAATGCGGTATTCACGCTCGGTTTGATCGAGGCGGTTTTGCATGGCGATTTCCGCATGGCGCTGCACGATCGGGTCGAGGCTGGTGTAAATTTTCAGGCCTTCGCTGGTTAAATCACTTTCGTTGTAATCCTCACGCAGCTGGCGTTGCACCAGTTGTAAAAAGGCGGGGTATTCAACGTTTTTGTAATCCGATGCCTGGGTAACACCCAGGGTTTTATAACGGTAATGTTTGTATTGCGCATCGCTTAACAGGCCCTGCTCGTGCATCACCATTAATACGGTATTACGGCGGTTTAAAGCACGCTCGGCAAAACGGCGAGGGTTGTAATAACTAGGGCCTTTTACCATGCCAACAATTAACGCAATTTCGTGGGGCTCTAATTTGCTGATGTGTTTACCAAAATAAAATTGCGCGGCTAAACCAAAACCATGGATAGCGCGGCGCCCGCTCTGGCCGAGAAATACTTCGTTTAAATAGGTTTCGAGTATTTCATTTTTGTCGTAGTGCATATCCAGCAGTATGGCCATCAGCACTTCGGTGGTTTTGCGATATAAGGTGCGCTCCTGGTTTAAATAAAAATTCTTCACCAGTTGCTGGGTTAAGGTAGAACCACCCTGCACCCAGGCACCGGCTTTGATATTGGCGAGCATGGCGCGGCTGATGCCTTTAATGGAAATACCAAAGTGGTGGTAAAAGTCGCGGTCTTCCACCGCCACCAGGGTTTGCGCCAGCAGGGGTGGCACTTCTTTCAGCTGGATTAAATCGCGGTCTTCGTTGTGGGCGGTGTAAATGCCGCCGATCAGCAGGGGTTCTAAGCGCGCCAGCTCCACCGGGTTGCCGTTGATGGCAACGTCTTCCACTGTGTTGCCTTCAAACGCCACTTCAATACGCGCGGCATTTTCGGCGCCGTCCCACAGCTGCACATAACGCCGCCCTATCATAAATTCATCGCCGTTACGGGCGAACTGGCCGACCTCGTTCACCACCGGCACTTCACGGTAACCCACCTGCAGCAGTTCTTGCCGCAGATCATCCGGGTTTAAACCTAAGCCCGCATATAATTCCAGCGGCCTGGCATAGACCTTGGCCGGCAGGGCCCAGCGTTTACCTTCGAATTTCTCGCGCACCTGCGCATCGAGGTACACCATCAGACAGGCCAGGGCGACTGCGCCGGCCAGCATAAGTTTGAGTAACACCCCTAACCAGCGGCGGGGTTTGTGTTGTTTGCGGGGGGCTGATTTTTTCATGGCGCGCATTATAACGGGCAAAGCCAGCCATCCGTAACTGTGCGCAGGTCGCAAAACCGGCCTGAAACAAAATATTCTAAAAAGCCTGTGACTCTGGCGGCAAAAGC
Organism: Oceanospirillaceae bacterium; assembly: GCA_024234265.1. Classification (GTDB taxonomy): domain Bacteria; phylum Pseudomonadota; class Gammaproteobacteria; order Pseudomonadales; family Oceanobacteraceae; genus JACKOM01. The sequence continues at coordinate 294,649 of JACKOM010000002.1, read as the reverse complement.
CTCTGCCGTTTAGACTGGCGCAGGAACAAACAGCGAGATAATAAAATGACCCAATACGCTATCTATGGCATCGGCAACGCACTGGTTGATAAAGAGTTTGAAGTGGACGATGCGTTTTTCGCCGCCAATGGTATTGAAAAGGGCATGATGACCCTGATCGATGAAGACAAACACCACCAGCTGATGGCCGTATTACACCAGCAGTTTGGCCTGAAAAAACGCGCAGGTGGTGGCAGCGCCGCTAACACCGTATTTGCCGCGCAGTATTTTGGTGCCAAAACCTTCTACACCTGCAACGTGGCCAATGATGAATCCGGCGATTTTTACGCCCAGGATTTAGCCTTCGCCGGTATTGATACCAACCTGCACAGCGAGCGCGAAGCCGGTGTAACCGGTAAATGCCTGGTGATGGTCACCAAGGATGCCGAGCGCACCATGAATACCTTTTTAGGTATTACCGCTAATTTAGACAGCAAACACATTAACGAAGACGCCCTGAAAAACAGCCAGTTTGCGTATATCGAAGGTTATTTAGTCACCTCCGACACCGCCCGCGCCGCGGCGATTAAAACCAAACAACTCGCCGAAAAACACGGCGTAAAAACCGCCATGACTTTCTCTGACCCGGCCATGACGCAGTTTTTCAAAGCCGGCCTGCAGGAAATGATCGGCACAGGTGTGGATTTATTATTCTGCAACGAGCAGGAAGCCATGACCTTCACCGGCACCCAATCCGTGGTGCAGGCATTGCCTGAACTGAAAAAAGTCGCCAAAGCACTGGTGATTACCTTAGGCAGCAAGGGTGCCTTTATTTTCGATGGCGAAAATGAAATTAACATCCCAAGCTACCCGGTAACTGCGGTAGACAGCAACGGTGCAGGTGATAACTTCGCCGGTGCGTTTTTATACGGCATTACCAGTGGCCTTGGCTGGGAGAAATCCGGCCATTTAGCCAGCCGCACCGCTGCGGAAGTGGTTTCGAATTTTGGCCCACGCTTGTGCAAACGCCGTTACGATGAAATTAAAGCCGAAATACTCGGCGCCTAATTTTATCTAAGCAACAAAAAAGCCCGGTATTTACCGGGTTTTTTAGTTTCTGGTTTCTTGTTTTTAGTTTCGCAGATCAGTCAGGGGTTAAATCAGAACACTAAATGTGAAATTTCTGCACAGAGTTTTTAAGCAGCCGCGATTAAAATCCGTTTTTTCTTTCTGGGAAGGGACTTCCCAGACCCTTCCTTCGCTCACACTGCTGCTTGTTTCCGATTTTTTACGCGCGTCATTACGCCCACGCGCCATGGGGCATCCATGCCCTGCTTCGCCGGCGCTTTGTCAGCATCCATGCTGACTGCGGGCTATGCCGCTTTAAAAAACCGGCGCAGCAAGTTCGCATTTAGTGTTCTCAGTTAACGCAGTGGTAATACGGCATAAAAAACAGAAGAAATACCGGAAATAAATCCTCAAGATTTAAACGCTATTTGCGGATGCAACTGCCGTTTGTGATGGGCACAAAATGAACGCTCAAGGGCGCCGAAACGTAAACAAAAAACACGCCCGAGCCAGCATGGATGCTGGCGAAGCGAGGGCCCCCAGGGCAGGATGCCCCATAGCGCGGGGGCGAATGTTTTTTTGTTGGAGTGAGGCGATTGTTTTAAAAAATAGGCGCCCGGTTGCACTTAATAGCGGGGTTACGGGGGCCTGTGCCCGGCACGGGTATAAGACCCCCAAGAAAAAACCTATGTAATTACAATGTTCGGCAATTAAAACGGTTTTTCTTTTTCTGGGAAGGGACTTCCCAGCCCCTTCCTTCGCTCACACTGCTGCTTGTTTCCGATTTTTTACGCGCGCCATCACGCCCACGCGCCATGGGGCATCCATGCCCTGCTTCGCCGGCGCTTTGTCAGCATCCATGCTGACTGCGGGCTATGGCGCTTTAAAAAACCGGCGCAGCAAGTTCGCATGAAGTTTTCTGAGTTAACGCAGTGGTAAATCAACAACCATACAAAGTGCTATGGAGTAATTTCGCATTAAGTGTTCTTAACGAACGTAGTGATTAAAACAAATCCGCCTGGGGATTAATTAACGCGGCAAAATCCTTGCCCTGAAAATGCAATATGCCATCCACCACCGGGCTTAACTGGCGGTCTAAATAATGCTGATAATCCAGCGGCGACTGGATATTTTCCAGCGGTTCGGGGCCGTTAATGGTCATGACATATTCCACCCAGCCGCTGCGCTCGTAACGGGGCATTAAACCCTGGCTGATGCGGTATTCATCGAGTTTTTTCGCGGCCTGGGCATGGGGCGGCACATTGCGCACATAACTGCTTAAGGGCTGGCGAATACGTTTGCGGTAAACCAGTTGCGCATCACGCTGCCCGCTGCGCACTTCATTAACAACCTGTAATAAATAATCCTGGTAGGGCTCATCATTAAAAATGGCCTGATATAAATGCTGCTGCACTTCACGGGCGAGCGGGGTCCAGTCGGTGCGTACTGCCTCCAGCCCTTTAAAGACCATATCACCACCGGGTTTTTGCCCGGCATAACGTTTTTTACTGCCCAGCTCACTGCCACGAATGGTGGGCATTAAAAATTTTTGATAATGGGTTTCGTACTGAATTTCCAGGCAGGAGGTTAACTGGAATTCGCTTTGTAAATAATCGCGCCACCATTTGTTTAAATCTGCGGCGAGTTTTGCGCCGACAGCATCGGCCTCGCTGGCGGGGTGTTTATCTTTCAGCCAGACAAATACCGAATCCGTATCGCCGTAAATCACCTGATAACCCTGCGCTTCAATTAAACGCGCACTTTGCTGAATAATCTGGTGGCCACGCTGGGTAATGGAGCTGGATAAACGCACATCAAAAAAGCGGCAACCGGGTGAGCCCAGCACCCCATAAAAACTGTTCATAATAATTTTTATGGCCTGGGATGCAGCGGCATCTTTGTGGCGTTTGGCTTCATCCCGCGCTTGCCATAAATCGCGGATTATTTCCGGCAATAAATGGCGCTGGCGGTGAAATTGCCCGCCATTAAAACCGGGCACGCAGTGTTCATCACCCGCGGGGAATAACAAACCCTCGGCGAGGCCCATGGGGTCGATAAAAAAGCTGCGGATAATGCTCGGGTACAGGGATTTAAAATCCAGCACCAGCACGTGCTGATACAAACCCGGTTGGCTGTCCATCACAAAACCGCCGGGGGCTTTTACCGCGTCATAACCATCACCGATGTTCGGCGCAATATAACCGGCGCGGTGCAATTTTGGCAGGTATAAATATTCAAATGCCGCCACTGAGCCGCCAACCCTGTCGAGGGCATGGCCGGTTAAATGGCTGCGTTTAATTAAATATTCAATCAGGTGGGTTTTGGCGAGTATAGCTTCGACCAGTTCGCAGTCCTGCAGGTTGTAACGGGCCAGGGCAATTTTATCCTGCTGAAATAAATCGGTGATGGCCTGGCCACGGTTATCCACATCGTCGATTTTTTTGCCTTCACCGAGCAGGGCCTGGGAAACATATTGCAGGGAAAAACTTTCAAAACTCCAGGTGGCATTTTTTAAACCATCAATGCCATCCACCACCACACGCCCCGGCACATCGGCAAACCATAAATTATTTTGCCCCTGACGCACGGTAATTTGCTCGCTGTTGCGCCCCCAGGTAAAGGGCACACGCTGCAGCTGATAAATGCGCTGTAAAACCCGTAAATCAAACTGAATAACATTCCAGCCGGTGATTACATCGGGGTTTAATTGCCGCACAAAATCCGTGGCGGCTTGCAGTAATGCGGGAATATCGCTGAAAAATTCCAGCCAGCCGGGGTGCACTGTGCTGCATTCACCGAGCATAAATACCCGTTTGTGCCCCATGCCGGAAAAACCAATGGCATATAACTGCTCAGGCTCACTGGCGGTGGGCATGGAGGTTTCAATATCCAGCGACAAAATGCTCAGCTGCGGGTTTACCTCGGCGGGGCTTAACCTTGGGTTGCGCAGCACATCACCGTGCCATTCCCCGCCGTGCAGCTGCACACCACCACGGATAAAACGCTCCATTAAATAACGTTCCTGGGGTTTGATATCCGCTTCGTAGGCCGCAATTTCGAGGGCCTCAAGTTTGTTGCGTAAATCCATTAATTGCCGGTAACTGCGGCAATACACTGCGGCCATGGGCCTGCCATCAAAATGTTTAAGTGGCAGGGGTTTTATTTCGATACCGGCGCCGCGGGGGATTTCATCCATATCCGCCTGGGCCACAAAAAACACCGCCTGCTGATCGGTGATTTCCACACACAGCGCACCCGCTGCACTGTGCAGCCAATAACGCAGGCACAAGCGCCCGGCCTGATCGAGGCACTGGCTGCTGAGGATGAACGCGCTGGTGAAGTTGCTATTTTTCGACAATGGACTACATCTAAAGAGTAAGCGTCAAAGGCAGATGCCAAGGATACACTATGGGTGGCCCCCGAATCTCCCAGGACCCTATGTACCAGTTGCTCCACGAGGAAAAAATCGAGGAGTTCAACAAACATAAAGCCGCAGGCAAAACCCCGGACCTGCGCGGTTGTGATTTCCGCGGGCTGGATTTACGTAAAATGGATGCCCGCGGCCTGGATTTAACCGACGCCTACCTGCGCGGCTGCGACCTGCGCTCTATCGACTTCCGCTCCTGCAAGCTCTATGGTGCATCACTTGCCGATGCCAAAATCAGTGGCTGTTTTTTCCCGGAAGATATCAGTGCGGAAGAGATTCTGATGTCTGTGGTGCATGGCACCCGCATCCGTCAGCCATCACCGAAGTAAACCAGTTCTCATTTTGCGCTTCGGGCCAGTCACAGTAAGTACTTACCAGAGCTGTTAGGCTATGGAACAGCGAATACGAGCATAACAATAAGGGGCCGTTTATGTTTTTTCTGGGGGAAGTACCCGCACCCGTTTCACCACTGCTGGAACGTTTTCAAACCCTGAGCCAGCGCCTGTTAAGCGGCATGGAATTTAGCGAGGGCACCCTCAACCTGCCGGCAAACTCACGCCCGCTTGAACACCTCGGCAATGATTATCTGGCGGTGCTGACCGAGGGCATTATTACCGTATCCAGCCAGGGGGTAGATATTTTCTGCCTGGAGCCGGGGGATTTAGTGGGTGTAAACCGGGTATTTGGCCTGCCCCACGGCGAGCTGCGCGCCGAAGCAGAAGTGAGCATTCAGTTAATTCAGCGTGATGCTTTTATTCAGTTCATGTATGCCGAGCAAACCCGCCAACACCGCTGGAGTAATTACCTGCTCACCATTGGCGCCATCTACGGCCAGATACTCAACCATGTATATGTCAGCAGCCTGATTCAGCCACCCAAGGGCTTCCGCCAGTTTGCCGCCGGCGATGTTATCGTACGCGAGGGCGAGCTGGCCGAAGATGTGCTGCAGCTGATGTCCGGCCACGCCGATGTGTATGTGGACGACACCAAAGTGGGTGAAATCCCCGAGGGCGAAATTTTTGGTGCCATGGCCGTCTTCACAGAGCAAAAACGTACCGCCACGGTACGCGCCCGCGAACACTGCACTGTGCTGACCATTCCCAAAAACCAGTTTGTGAATATGATCCGCGCCAAACCGGAAACCTGCCTGACCCTGCTGGAGAATATGTCGCGCTGCATCAAAGACCTTAACGGGCGCATCTCCCAGCAGGAGCAAAACGACATTGCCGCCCAGCTGCAAAATTAATCAAACGGATTGCTTGACAGATGCAATTGAGAATTGTTATCGTTTGATCATCGTCGCGAGGCGATATATGTAGAAGCGCTCGATTGCTGATACATCTCTCTCATCAAGCTATATCACGGTTATTTACCGCCCCGTCACACGGGCGGTTTTTTTATGTCTGCTGCGCGGTTTATTTACCCAGAATGTTTTTAAAAACAGGCAACCGTTACCGTTTCAATTAGGATTACAAGGCGCCCCCATGATAGGTAGTTCTGCTTTGATGTTGCAGAATTAAACGACTTTTAAATCCCGTTTTTTCTTTCTGGGAAGGGACTTCCCAGACCCTTCCTTCGCTCACACTGCTGCTTATTTCCGGTTTTTTAGACGCGCCATTACACCCACGCGCCATGGGGCATACACGTTCCGAGTATAAATCCATGCCCTGCTTCGCCGGCGCTTTGTCAGCGTCCATGCTGACTACGGGCTATGGCGCTTTAAAAAACCGGCGCAGCAAGTTCGCATTTAGTGTTCTTCATAAACGCCGAGATAAATCTGCATAAAAACTTTAATGCGGAAATAATTTTTACGCTATTTGCCGATGTAACTGCCGTTAGTGATGAGCGCAAAATGAACGCTCAAGGGCGCCGAAACGTAAACAAAAAACACGCCCGAGCCAGCAGGGATGCTGGCGAAGCGAGGGACCCCAGGGCAGGATGCCCCATAGCGCGGGGGCGAATGTTTTTTGTTGGAGTGAGGACTAACGCCCGGTTGCGTTCAAAGCGGGGGTGTGGGGGCAGACCCCCACGATAGGCAGTTCTGCTTTGATGTTGCAGAATTAAACGACTTTTAAATCCCGTTTTTTCATTTCTGGGAAGGGACTTCCCAGACCCTTCCTTCGCTCACACTGCTGCTTATTTCCGATTTTTTAGGCGCGCCATTACACCCACGCGCCATGGGGCATCCATGCCCTGCTTCGCCGGCGCTTTGTCAGCATCCATGCTGACTGCGGGCTATGGCGCTTTAAAAAACCGGCGCAGCAAGTTCGCATTTAGTGTTCTTTATTAACGCCGTGGTAAATCTGCACATATAAAATACCTTGCAACAATTATTTCGCAAAAATACCCCATCCAATTAACTTCACTGTATCCAATTACTGTGTATTTAGCGTTTATGGGTTTTTATGCGCGTTTTGTCGGCGAGCATTGCGCGCTTTTACGGGCGCTGGTAGTGTAACCGCCTGAAAATCCAGCTGTTTTTAAAAAAGTGTGCCGAGTTAACGCGCACACAGGCCAAGTTAACGCGCATGCGCGTTTTGCAGGGTACCCCGCAAAAAATCAGGGCTGGTGTTTTCAATAAAAACAAAGGGATAAGTTGTTTTTTTAGGCTTATCGAAATGGCAAAGCGCGCATGCGCATGAATAAAGCTGTTATGTGAATCAATTAGAGTCATCATGAGAATTTTGAAATGAAGAAAACGATTGTAGCTACATCTTTTATCTTGTCTTCCTGCGCTGCGGTGACTCCACTGGATGTCAACAACTTTGATAATGTTGCCGCGCTGTCTAGTGAAATGGCTAAAAGCTATACACCGGGAGTGATGAAGCTTACAACATACGCAGGCATGAATGCGTCAAAATATGAAACAAGTGAATTCACATCGACGACTTTTAAGATTAAAGGTGAAGCCGATGAGCTTAAAAATGTAGTGAAAACATATGAGGCATACTGCAATAAGTTGCAAGGAGCATTTCAAGAAGAAAATAGTAAAATATTTCCGGATATGAAATCTATGGTTTGCACCATAGGTAATCAGTCATTGCTTTTTAGCGTCATAATTGATGCGATTTCATATAACAGATCAAACACTCTTCAGTGTTACTCGATTTTAGCTGTAGAGAATAAAGCTATGGAAGGCAAGAAGTTTGCTGACCAAGTTCTAAAGCTGGATGAGGCAAATATAAATAGAAACTTTTATTCCACTTCAGGTTGTTAACCCGGCATCACATAACAAGTGACTTTTGCCGGACGTGCTTACGCTACGCTCCAGCACGCCGCAAAGCCAAGCGTTAGAGCTCTGTAGATATACATGGAACAACTAGTCGGACACGAAAGCACCATATTGGTTGTACTGGCGGCAACATACATCTTATTTAGGCTGTCAGTTTTCGGTCAGCGCAATAACGATCGCATTGCTTTTCTGGTCACTGCATCGACACTGGTTTTGTTTGTGATTTCATACTTTATCCGTGATGTGGTTCCATATATTGAATCAACGGCATTGGTAGTCGTATTAATATCAGTAGCTTGGGCTTCGTTGTTGCTTCCTGGACCGGCTTATAAAGTGTCTGTGCCTAAAGAAAAAAAGACCGCATTGGCAATAGAGCTATGGTCAGTCGGTATTCTTTCCTTAATAGCGGCTGGGATTTGGCAGCGTGTATAGCCCAAGCTCTAACAAATCAATCAACGAACGCACTGCTGAGCAGCGCTCGGACCTCCAAAAGCCTGCAGCTTTTTCCGGCCCGTTATTGAGGCGTTATAAGTTAATAGGAGTATCACCAAAACTATGAAATATGCATTTTTACTTTTTTCCCTATTTTTTAGTCAATCCCTGTTGGCTGACGAACCTTCTGTAGCGTATGAATGCAAAGAAGGGTTACGTACTTTTATAAGTGAAAAAGATGAAAAAGACCGAATCGATACATGTCCGCAAGGCGAAGAATTAAAAATTGATGCAGTATCATTTGGCGCCAATTACCATATGTGTTGGCTGCACGGAACATCTAAATCGATTGACGGCACATACAAAGTTGGCGATACAGAATGTTCACTAATTTTTCAAATAGATGGTGATATTTTAACAGCTAATTTTGTTGGCCAATGTAGGTATGTGTGTGGTGCTCGCGAGTGGTTTTTAAGTGGCAATTACAAACAGAAAAACTTATAACAAAGCCATCAATTTGACAGTTTTTCCGTCACGCCTTTTGTGCTTAAAAATAGCACAAAAAGCTCCACTCCAAAACTGCAAATTATGGCGGCGTTAAAACTCTTATGAAACTTTTAGCACTACTCGTCGGATTACTCTCACCTCTCGCCCATGCTGGCGTCTTCACTACGGAACGTGTGCAGACCTACCCATCGGATTGGCCCCAGCTTTCTGGCATGTCAGACACTTGTGTTGAAGTCCAAGGTTCTTTTGTTGATCCCAATAGTTGGCGATGGGAGCGAGAAGAGAAGGGGGCAAAATACGGCGGAACCCGCGAGGCGGCTTGGATTACATTTGGCCTGCCCGCACAGGACGTTCTCTCGGAAGACCCAAAGGTAAAGTCACGCACATTTACAATCTCGATTGATTCCGAGCAGTCTGTAACTGTCAAATACGCAATTGATGAAAATGTAGTTGCATCGAGATCCTTCGCCAAAGGCAAATGGTCATGTGGAAAGGACGGACTCACGATCACAACTCTCGATCGATCAGGTGGCGTTCTCGATAAACTTCCGAATGAGGGGCACACGATACGACGCAGCACGATTTATAGGCTGAACGAATATGTTTATATCAAGACTTTATACGAAACAAAGGCGAGAGTTTTTTATGTCGTCCCTCAGTCATTCCTGGATGTCGCGTGGTTCAGATTTGCGGAGATTCCAAAGTGACGAATTCTAACCCAACGCTCAAGCAGGATTGCGCAAAAGCGAGCAACCCTTTAGCTCTACGTTAATCTCAGCCACTCAAATATTTATAAAATTAAATAATTGAAGCTTTAAATATTAAATAGACAGTACGCTCTAAACTAACTGCGCGAACAACCGCAATAACGGATAACCCTTTTATTTGGTTATCCGTGGCCCTAACCGCAACTCCCCCATTTCTATTACATGATTGGCGCTTAGGCTTCCTCAGGATTATCCACCCAATATCTTTTACCAGGGCTTTTCGTGGTTGAGCGAGGTGTTCACCGCTACTATGGCAGAGTGCGAAAAGCCGAATTTCAGCTTTCGTTTTTGATGCGCGTTGGCACACGGAAGGGGGAAATCACAAAACGGTTGCGGCCACTTTGTTTAGCCTGGTAGAGGGCTTCATCCGCCAGCAGCATCAGATCACTGCGCGACATTATATGGTGGGTATCGGTATAGGCGATGCCGGCGCTGACGGTGACATGGCCAAAATCCGATTCTGCATGGGGCATAGCGGTGGACGATACCGCCTGTAAAATGCGCTCGCCCCAGCGGTTTAAATCTTTTTCGTTTATCGGGTGGCAAATCAGAATAAATTCTTCACCGCCAAAACGTACCGCGAGGCTTTCACCCGGCATTTGCACATGGGCTAAGGCATCTGCCACGCGGGTCAGGCAGATATCCCCCTGCATATGCCCGTAGTGGTCGTTGTAACGTTTGAACCAGTCGATATCCACAAACGCCAGTGCCAGGCCGGTATGGCTCTGGTAGCTGTTACTGATCAGACTTTCGAGGGTTTCATCAAAGCGGTAACGGTTGGCCAGGCCGGTGAGTTTGTCGGTGGCGGCCATTTGCGTGAGCAGCTGATTTTTAAAAAAGTTACCGCGTGCGTAACGGTCAAAGGCAAAACTGTTGAAGGTGCCCGCCACCAATAACAGCAGCATATACACGCTGGTATTAATCAGCAGAAATTGCGGGTAACCGTAATAATTAAGCTGCAATACGCACAATATGGCGAAGGGTGCGCCAAAAGCCGCTTTCTGCCACCAAAACAGGCCGGGGAAAAAATACACCACCATCAGGTACATGACGGGGCCAAAGGAATCCGACGGTAACAGGCCATAACTCTGGTAGGCATGTAGCACCCACAGCACATTCAATCCCATCAATACGACACCGGCCATAAGCCAGCGGTCCAAACGGCCTTCCACCGGCAGTGCGTGGGTTTTGTAATACACCAAAGCGATCAACGGCGTAACAAACAGCATACGCCCGAGAATGATCAGCCAGAATGCGGGGTGATACTGGCCGAGGTACATGCCATCCCAGATGGCGTAGAGCAGTTCACCCACCCATGCCAGCACCAGCCCCACCCGCTTGGCGGTGAGGTAGGTGCGGTTGTAGTAGGTAATAAAATTACGCTCAAACGCCTGGGTATTTGGCTTAACCATGGGACTTCCGGCTGCATTACTTTTTTGAGTGTAGCAGCCGTGGGCTGGCTTCAGCGTGGCTCAGGCCACAATAACTGACCGTGGACAAGTGGCATGTGCACGCGGAACACCTGGGCAATGCGCTCCGGGCTGAGTACTTCCCGCGAGGGGCCGTGGGCAATTAAATGCCCCCCCTGTAATAACCACACCTGCTGGGCGTACAGACGGGCGAGGTTGATATCGTGCAGGGCCACCACCACAGTGCAGCCCAGCTGGGCAAGGTCACGCAGGTATTGCATGAGGCGCAGCTGGTACTGGATATCCAGCCCGGCGAGGGGTTCATCCAGAATCACCAGGCCATGGGGGTTCACGCTTAATATCTGCAACAGGGTGCGGGCAATTTGCAGGCGCTGGCATTCACCGCCGGAAAGGGCCGAAAGGGGCCGCTGCAATAGGGGCTGTAAATCCAGCAGGCCGATAATTTCGTGCAGGTATGTTTCACTTTTACCCTGCCCCACATAACAGGCCATGCCGATAATTTCAGCACCGCTGAAACCCAGGTCACGGTTAATTTGCTGGGGTAAATAGGCGCGGATTTTTGCCAGGGCACGTACATCCAGCCCCGCAAGCTGATGGCCATTAAGCAGTACATTCCCGGTTAAGGGCACCTGCAAACCGGACAACACATGCAACAGGCTGGATTTACCCGCGCCATTGGGGCCAACCACACAGGTAAAATGCCCCGCCAGCATGTGCCCGTTAACAGACAACAAACGGCCCGGCAGGCTGACATCGCGCAGTTCTAATTCAACGCCAGCCATGTGTTTGCACCCTCAGCAGTAACAGGATAAATAACGGCCCGCCGAGCATCGCCAGCACCAGACCAATGGGCAGCTCAACCCCGCTTAATAATAACTGGCTGGCCATATCCGCCAGCAGCATGAAACAGGCCCCCAGCAACAACGAGCCCCACAGCACCACGCGGTGGGACATGCCCATCATGAGGCGCACCGCATGGGGCACCAGCAGGCCGACAAAACCAATCACCCCGCAAAATGCCACCACCAGCCCCACACACAAACACAGGGCCAATACCACGCGGTAGAGAAGATGGCGGGTATTCACCCCGGACTGGCGTGCCACGGTTTCACCTAACATCCACACATCCAGCTGCCGCCAGCCACCGGCCACGAGTAACAACGCCAGACACAGGGCCATGAACATCAACAATACCTGCCAGTAGGCGGTGCCGGCCATGCTGCCCAGTGTCCAGAAACTGATGGAGCGCATGACATTATCGGGGGCTAAAAAGGTCAACACGCCCACCATGGCGGTGACGCTGAAATTCAGGGCAATGCCGGTTAATAACAAATGCTGCGGGCCATTTTGCAAAACCCGCCTGGCAAGCAACAACAGCAAGGCCACCACGGCCAAAGCACCGAGGGCGGCAAAGGCCGGCAGGAAAAATAACTGCGCCGGAAATAAAAACAGGCAAATACTGGCGCCCAATGCCCCGCCGCTGGAAACCCCCAATAAACTGGGTTCCGCCAGTGGGTTACGGAACAGGGCCTGCACCAGCACCCCGGCGAGGGCCATCATGGCACCCGCCAGCACAGCGGTGGCCACCCTCGGCAGACGCAGTTGCCAGAAGATGCTCTGGTTGAGGGCATCAAACGGCAGCAGGCTTTGTGGCACCAGGCTGCAGGCCAGCAGCACCAGAGCAAGCAGCATCACTGACAGCAATACAAAATAAATACGGGGTTTCACGACAAAGCCTTCCGGAAAGAGGGGCAGATGTTACCCCAGACCATAGCTAGGTGCGACCACGGGCGAAAAAAGCCAACTATACTCAAGCCATAATTTGCCCTAAGGATATGGACATGTGGTTCTCAAAACCTGCGGATAAAGGCTTACACGAGGCTGAAATCAACGCACTGAAAAACCAGATAAAAGAGCAAAACGCGGAAATAGCCCTGTTACGTAAAGTGCAGCAGGTGGCGGATTTACAGCGCCAGAATGCCCTGCAGCAACTGGAAGAGCGCCAGGGTTTGTACCGCCTGTGGATCGACAGCGCACAAACCATCGACACCATCCGCCATGCGCTGGCCAACGCCAGCACAAAGTTACAGGGGCAGCACGATTCCTTACTGGAATCCGTTTCGAGTTTCGACCAGATACACGTATTGCTTTCCCATATTGCCGACAGCCTGGGCAGCATCGACGGGCGCACCAAAGATGCCTGTAAATCTGTGCATACCCTGACAACCCATGGCCAGTCTATCGAACAGTTTGTCAGTCAGATTCAGACTATTTCCGAGCAAACCAACCTGCTTGCCTTAAATGCCGCCATTGAAGCGGCCCGTGCAGGCGAACAGGGGCGCGGTTTTGCGGTGGTGGCCGATGAAGTGCGCAACCTTGCGCAAAAATCCGCTGAAGCCTCGCGGGAAATTACCCGCATAGTGGCGGCCATCACCCTGCAAACCGATGCGGTGAGTGACCAGATTAACGAAGCGGGTAATTCCACCCAGCAACTTTCCCAGCAAACCAGCAGTGTGAAGGGCATTATTCAGCAGATTACCGATGTGTCGAAAAACATGTTTGATGTGATTGAATCTTCCACCCATTCGAGTTTTATTCAAACCGTAAAACTCGACCATGTGGTGTGGAAATCCGAGGTGTACCGTTATATCTGGGGCATGTCACAAAAAAACATTGATGAATTTGCCGACCATACCATGTGCCGTTTGGGTAAATGGTATTACCAAGGGGACGGCCAGCATTACAAAACCCACGGCGCATTTAAACAACTGGAAATACCCCATAAAGAAGTGCACCAGAATGGCATTGCTGCTTTAAATGCCCATATGCAAAAAGATGAAAAAAAGGTGCTGGAGTATCTGCACAAAATGGAAAAAGCAAGTGATAACGTAATTGATATACTTGTCCAACTGGAAAATGTTGCACCCGTCAGGGAAATTCACCGTAAAACATCCGGCAAAGACAGCGTGGATCTTTTTTAACCTGCAATAGCACCATAAAAAAAGCCGGCGAATGCCGGCTTAATTTTTTTAAAACAATCAGATTTGCTTTACGTCCATCTGATTTTATTAGTGACTCAGAATTTCTTCGTGGCAGACAGCATGTAAACCCATGGGTCCAGGGTTACATCAATTTTGGTTTTATTGCCGCCGGCATATACGGTTGCGGTGGTGTCGATATCTATGTACCAAACCGCAGCGTTAATACCAAAACCATTTTGCAGGTTGTAATCCACACCCGCTTCCAGGGCTAAACCTGTGCTGCTGCTCAGGTGCAGGGCATCATCACCCAATAAATCTTCTGCTTTAGCATTTAATTTTTCATTGAAGAAAAACGTGTGGTTAATACCGGCACCGGCATAGGGCTGCAGGGCGCTGTCGGAAGGCATTGGGAAATACTGCAGGGTAACCGTTGGTGGCAGATGCTCAGTGGTACCGATTTCACCTAAACCGTCGGCGCTGATTTTATGTTTGAACGGGGTTGCCGCCAGCACTTCCACACCAATGTTATTGGTCAGCATGTAGGTAGCGTTAATGCCCAGCTGGGTATTATCGTTCACACCTAATTCTGCATTCAGGGTCATATCGGAGCTGTCATTCGGTGCCACCATTACAGCACCTACACGGCCAATAATATCGCCCGCTTCGTATGCCATTACAGGGCTGGCAGCGGCAATTGCAAGGCCTAATACAGACAGGGTCTTCAGTTTCATCGGGGGTATCTCCATCAGTTTTTATGCTTGAGACAAAAGTACCAATGACAAAAAGCCCGATGCTGACCTGCATCAATAAATAACCTTACACAAAAAAGGGTTTTAGGGGGATATTGCGCCAAATCAGGCAAAGTGAACATTTGTACAAAGAGCGGCAATTTATGGCACGCCCTTTGTTAATGATTGATTTAAAAGAAGAATTTAACCCGCGCGGAATAACCATTCACGCCAGGCGCTGTTAACTTCACTGCGCGCCACCAACAGGCTGATCAGCACACCGGTGAGAATATGCGCCAGCGCACAACCGATAAATAAACCCGGCAGCCCGGCCAACTGTGAGCCGGCATAACCCAGCGGCACATAAAATATAAATAAGCGTGTCAGGCTGATCAAAAGGGATAACTGGGGTTTTTGCAGGGCATTTAATACCGAGTTCACCATCAGGCTGAACCCCATGCCCATGTAGGTGATGGGCACTATCCATAAAAATAAACGGATATAGGCCTGCACCTGTGCATCGTCGGAGAAAATCCATGACAGCGGAAATGCCAGCACCGCCATCAGCACGTACACCCCTGCTTGCCAGCCGCTAATAAAACCCATGGCACTTTTTAAGCCCTGGAAAATACGCCCGTGTTCACCGGCACCAAAATTCTGCCCGACAAAAGGCGGCAGGCTCGCGGTGAGCGCCAATACCACAATTAACATTAACGGCTCTAAACGGGCACCTACACCAAAGGCCGCCACCGCATGGGTGCCAAGCCCTGCGACTGCGGTTAATAAAATTCCGTTGGCCAGAGGCCCGAGCATATTGGTTAATGACGCGGGAATACCCAGCGCCAATAAACGCCCCCAGCCCTGTAATAAATTGGCCGGCAGATGAAAATCCAATAAATCCTGTTTAATTAATACCCGCATTAAAAATACAAAACCCACCAGCCATGAAATCACCGTGGCTATCGCTGCGCCCTGCATACCCAGTGCGGGCACCGGCCCCCAGCCGAAAATTAATAATGGGTCAAAAATGCCGTTTAAAGCGGCGGAGAGCATCATGATTTTGCTGGGTAATTTAGTATTGCCGGTAGCGCGCAGGGTGGCATTTAACACAATCATAATGATGAGCAGCACACAGCCGGCAAACCACCACAACAAATATTGTTTAATCAGCGGAATTATTTGCGGTTCAGCGCCCATTGCAGCAAATAAACCATCCGCACAGGTGATGCCAATAATGGCGGTTAAAAGGCCAATGGCTAACGACAAATAAAAGGTTTTACCTATCCAGGCGACCGCTTCGGCGTGGTTTTTCTGGCCGATGGCGCGGGCCACCACAGAGCCCACCGCAATGCTTAAACCTATGGCTAAATTCATGACTGTCATGGTGACGGGAAAGGTAAAACTGATCGCCGCTAAATAATCAGTACCCAGCAGACTGACAAAATAGGTATCCACCAAATTAAATAAAAATATCGCCACAATGCCGTACACCATCGGCAATGTGAGCTGAATTAATACCGGGCGGATTTCGCCCGTCACAAGATTTTTAACCATACATACCTGCCCACAAAACTGCGCGCAGTGTAGCCCCATACCGGCCATGACTCTAGCCAAACAGGGGCAACGGGCTGTTCCAGCCAGCGGCAGATACGCTATGCCTGTCTATACTCAGGGCATCCCACCGTGCGGAGCACCCCATGCGCATTCAACAATGCTGTGTTCTTCTGCTGGCTGCCAGTGCAGGCAGTGCGACCCAGGCCGCTGATGTGACCCCCTACGGGGCATTTAACCTCGGCCTTGAATACCGCGATATCCAGCACAACACCCTGCAAAACGGCGATAAAGTGGCCGACCATACCGCCATTCAGGATTATTTTTCCTTTGTAGGTTTAAAGGGCGAACATGCCCTCAACTCGGATATCACCGGCTTTTTTGATTATCGCCTGAGTGTGGATACCAGTTCAGGCCGCCTCGAAGAGGACACCCAAACCGTGTGGGCCGGTAACGGTGTTGAAGAAAACATAGCTTATCTGGGCGTTAAGGGCATTTATGGCCAGCTGAGTGTGGGCACCCAGTGGAATGCCTATTGGAATACCATTTCCGCCACCACGGACAAATTCAGTTCCGGCTGGACAGGTTTTGATACCCTCGCCGGTTTCCAGCTGCCTAATTTAATTGCCTATCAGGCCCCGGAAATGGGCAATTTAAGTCTGGCTCTTAACCTGCAGGTAAATGGCGCGGAAAAAGACAGCACCAGCAACACACCCGGGCAAAAAAATGAGCGCAAAATTGTGGCGGCACGTTATGTGATGGGCCAGCACAGTTTGGGTATTGCCTTTGATGACCTGGGTGAAGGTGACAGTCAGCTATTAGGGGTTGCGTGGGTCAGCAATATAGATGCCCTGCGTTTGGCGGGCAAAGCGGAACAAATTCAAAATGGCGCGCCGGATAAAAACGGCAAAACCGGTGATGGCCTGCTGATCTCCCTGCAGGCCATACTCAGTTACGGTGCCAACCGCTACAAAATTCACTACGCCACCGGTGATTACCCCGTGTATTTACCCGTGGGCGAAAAAGACGCCAGTAACAAAGGCAGTGAAATCAAACTCGGCATCGACCGCAGCATAAGCCCGCAGTTTTACATCTTCTTCGAATACCAGCAGAGCAATGATTATTGCGCCTATGATTTAACCGAGGGCAATGGCAATGGTGGTTATGACAACGTTACCGGCAACGAAATTTATGGCTGCAGCCTGTTTGCCACGGGTGCCCATTACAGCTTCTGAGGACTGACCATGTTACGCGCACTTCTGCTGTGTTTATGCTGTTTTACCAGCCTGGCCCGGGCAGATGCCATCAGTATTGCCGCCATCGACTGGGAACCCTTCTCCGGTAAAAACCTGCCCGACGGTGGGTTTGCCGTCGCCCTGTGCCGCACCCTGCTGAAAAACGCCGGTTATGAGAGCAATGTGTATTTTGTGCCCTGGACCCGCGCCCTAAAAGGCACCGAAAGTGGTACCTACCAGGTAAACGCCGCTGTGTGGTATGCCAAAGACCGCGCTGCCTACATGCTCTACAGCGAACCCTATACCGTGAATAAACTGGTTTTTGTGAGCCGCAGTGATACGCCCTTCCAATATAAAGGCTTGAGTAGCCTGCGGGGCAAACGCATCGGTGTGGGGCAGGATTACGCCTACCCGCAGGAAATACTGCACGCCCCGGATGTACGATTCGATGAAGCCATCGATGATGAGCAAAACCTGCGTAAATTATTTTCCGGACGCATCGATCTGACCCTGGGCGATGAACTCAACCTGCGTTATGAAGCCCGTAAGTTGAACCAGCGCAGCGATGTATTCTATTTCGATAAAACCCCACTGGATGAAAAACCCCTTTACATCACGGTATCCAAGGCCATGCCCAATGCTGAAAAAGTGCTCGCAGACCTTAACCGGGAGCTTGCAAAAATGAAGGCCAACGGCAGTTTTGATGCGTTACTCAAGCAATACGGTTTCTGATAAACAGCTGTGATTAAGTTTTTCACTCGCTATTAAATCCGGCGCTGTTTTGTGCCGGAAAATTTCCCGCCAAACACTTTTCTTGATGTGCACTGAGCATTTTGTATCACGCCCCGGGTCATCCACAGAAACTGTGGATAAGTTTCTGAATAATCTTGGGGCATCTGCCCCTAAGCCAGACACAGCAAGGCCTGCAGCCCAGAGAACAAAATATAAACACCTGTTTGAAAAAACCTAACCCGCCAAAAAATGCAAGCAAAAACAACCAGTTGCCCACATTTATTTAGCCATGGAGTTTTGTTTGAAAAATAACCCGAAAATTTCAGTGGGTTAAGGTTTTATACACAAAATCTGTGGATAAGTCTGTGAACAGTGCGGGGGCAAATGGCCAGATACATCAGTATCCGGCAAGCTTGTACGGATTGATGAAAAATCAAACATTTGTTTGAAGTGAGTGGAAGCCTGAAGCCTGAAGCCTGAAGCCTGAAGCCTGAAGCCTGAAGCCTGAAGCCTGAAGCCTGAAGCCTGAAGCCTGAAGCCTGAAGCCTGAAGCCTGAAGCCTGAAGCCTGAAGCCTGAAGCCTGAAGCCTGAAGCCAAATTATTATTTGGAAATTAAGTATCGCTGCAAATAAAAAAGAGGTGCACACAGTGCACCTCTTTTTTAAGCTTCTAGCTTCTAGCCGCCAGCGTCTGGCTTAATCAGGCATCAATCAAACCATTTAAGGTTGCGCTGGGGCGCATGGCCAGATTGGCTTTCGCCACATCGGGGTGGTAATAACCGCCGATGTTCATCTGGTGGCCCTGCTGGGCATTAAGCTCTTCCACGATTTTGCTTTCGCCTTTGCTGAGTGCTTCAGCCAGGGGTTTGAACTGGGCTTGCAGCTCTTTATCGTCGCTCTGGTTAGCCAGGGCCTGTGCCCAGTACAGTGCCAGATAGAAGTGGCTACCACGGTTATCCAGTTCACCGGCTTTACGGGAAGGGGATTTATCGTTTTCCAGAATCTGGCCGGTAGCCTGATCCAGGGTTTTAGCCAGCACCAAGGCTTTCTGGTTACCGGTTTTCTGGCCTAAGTCTTCCAGGGAAACCGCAATCGCCAGGAATTCACCTAAGGAATCCCAACGCAGGTGGTTTTCCTCTTCAAACTGCTGCACGTGTTTAGGGGCAGAACCACCGGCACCGGTTTCAAACAGACCACCACCGGCCATCAGCGGCACGATGGACAGCATTTTTGCACTGGTGCCCAGTTCCAGAATCGGGAACAGGTCGGTGAGGTAATCACGCAGCACGTTACCGGTTACGGAGATAGTGTCTTTACCGCGGCGCATACGCTCCAGGGTGTAACGCATGGCGGAATCCGGGGTGCGGATTTTAATTTTCAGACCTTCGGTGTCATGTTCCTGCAGATAGGTATGCACTTTTTTGATCATCTGCGCATCGTGGCCACGCTCTTCGTCCAGCCAGAATACGGTCGGCAGGCCGGTTACACGGGCACGTTGCACCGCCAGTTTCACCCAGTCACGGATAGGGGCATCTTTGGTCTGGCAGGCACGCCAGATATCACCTTTCTGCAGATTTTCATGCTGCAGTAATACCGCGCCGCTGGCGTTATCCACCACACGCACAGTACCCGCGCAGGTCAGTTCATAGGTTTTATCGTGTGAACCGTATTCTTCTGCTTTTTGTGCCATCAGGCCCACGTTTTGTACTGAACCCATGGTACGAGGGTCGAAGGCATCGTGGTGTTTACAGAAGTTGATCACTTCCTGGTAAATAGTGGCGTAGCAGCTGTCCGGCAGAATGGCTTTGGTGTCTTTCAGCTTGCCATCAGTGCCCCACATTTTACCGCCGGCGCGGATCATCGCAGGCATGGAGGCATCCACGATCACATCGCTCGGTACGTGCAGGTTGGTGATACCACGCTCGGAATCCACCATGGCGATTTCCGGACGGCGCTCATAACAAGCACGCAGGTCGGCTTCGATTTCTTTACGCAGGGTAAAAGGCAGGCCTTCGATTTTGCTGTATACGTTGCTCAGGCCGTCGTTGGCATTTACACCAATTTCTTTAAAAGTAGCGGCGTGTTTTTCAAAGGCTTCTTTGAAATACACAGTCACTGCATGGCCAAAAATGATGGGGTCAGAAATCTTCATCATGGTGGCTTTAATGTGCAGGGAGAACAGCAGTTTGGCGCGGCGTGCGCCTTCCATTTCTTCTTCCAGGAATTCACGCAGGGCCGATGCACTCATATACATGGCATCAACTACATCACCGGCAGTCACGGCAATTTTGTCTTTTAACACCTGCACTGTGCCGTCTTTTTTCACCAGTTCGATGCGCAGGCTGCCGTCTTTTTCAACCACAGTGGAAATATCGCTGTGGTAAAAATCACCGTGACGCATGTGAGCCACGTGGGTACGGGAGGCCTGGCTCCATTTACCCATGGAGTGCGGGTGATTTTTGGCGTATTGCTTCACCGCTGCAGGAGCACGGCGGTCAGAGTTACCTTCACGGATAACAGGGTTTACCGCGCTGCCCAGGATTTTGCCGTAACGGGTGCGGATGGATTTTTCATCATCGGTTTTTGGGTCTTCAGGGTAATTGGGAATATCAAAACCCTGGGCCTGTAATTCGGCGATGGCTTCTTTTAACTGCGGAATAGAAGCACTGATATTTGGCAGCTTAATAATGTTGGCGCTGGCATCTAAGGTTAACTCGCTCAGTTCCTGCAGGGCGTCAGGTACTTTCTGATCGTCACGCAGTTTTTCCGGAAAACTGGACAGGATACGGGCGGCCAGTGAGATATCACTGGTTTCAACGTCTACACCGGCAACTTTGGCAAAACGTCGGAAGATAGGCAGCAGGGAAAAAGTAGCAAGGGCCGGGGCTTCGTCTGTGTAGGTGTAGATGATTTTGGATTCTGAGGTCATAACTTTCCCAAATTTTATCGGTTGGTATACCAAAAAATTTCAAGAGCCGGCTTTTGGCCGCCCTTAAAGCAGAGCTGAGGTACATGCGGGCCATATGATAGTCATATTCGTTGCCCATCGCTATGAATCTTGTAGTTTTACTACAAAAAATCCGCGACCGGGGCGAATCTGACGATTCTGGTGCAAAACATGCCGCATTCCGGGGCGCGATGTCGCTGCAAACAGCCAAAACAGTGCAAAAACATCTCTGCCAACCCTAACAATAGCCTGTCGCTACGGCGGCGCCAGCCCCCTGTACAACTGCAACTGATGCAGAGCAAAAACAGCGCCATTGGGGTGCAAGATTACGCACTGTTATAACAAAAACAGCACTCGAAACAGGTCTGACGTGAAACAAAAGTGGGAATATCGAGGCGCAGAGTGGCCATTTGGTAGTTTTTTTACCTTATGGTCTCTCTGCTATTCAGGTTTATACAGGGTAGTTTTAATCCGGCGTGTCCAGCATCACCGCTACATCACAATCCCCCCGGTAATACGGGAGAATTTCGCGATACAGGAGAACCGACGTTTTTTCCGCACTGAAACCCAGCTGTGCAGGCGTATAAACAAATTCCGGAGTTATATAATCGCCGCCATTTTCGACCCCTTGCGGATTACGTGATTCAGTCGCATCTTTTGTCCAAATCCGCATACAGCCATCCGCCAGTTTTTTATACCTGACTGTTTTATGCCCGTAATTTTCCTCCCTGAGGGTAATCATTTTGGGATCAGAAGCCTTGTATGCGAAATGTAATTCAGCACCGGGCTGAAAGGCGGGTGCAGGTAAATCGAGGCGGATTGCTTCAAATAAATAAGGCCCAGCATCATAACGGATATTGCCATAATCAAACTCTTCGAGATCATTAACTCCGTTACCGTTTCTGTCGGTACCCTTAACCGTGACATCGCCATAAACATCGATTAACAGCGCATTCACTTTTTTAGGCTCAAGCACCGGAGGTGCTAATTTGGGCAAGGCTGCCAACTCAATTTTCTGTAATTGAGTCTGCAACCAATCCGCCTGCAGGGAACATTCGGTCTGCGCAAGGTTCTCTGACGTCCACTCATCCAATAACCGTTGTTTAATATCGGCAGGTTTTATTGTGTGTGATTCAAACAACGCTGTTTTAGCAGCATCAGCATTCCCCAGCGCCAACAATGCTTTGTAATAGTTAAACCAGATGGCACCACGGGTTGTGGCATTACCATTGGGCAAACCACTGCCATGGTGCGCAACTTGTGCCGCCTTGCAAAACTGATTTTCTTTGAACAGGGCAAGAGAATAAGCAGCAATGCTTTTCTGATCATAGGGATTAATTGAAAAGGCCTGCCCGTATTGCTCAAGCGCTATTTTATATTGTGCATTACGGTATGCGTCGTCACCTTTGCCCAGCAGCTTACTGATTTCCCGCTGGGGAACAGGAAAACAGGAATCGCTACTTTTAAATGGGCGCAGATAGTCTGCGGGCCAGGGACTTGAAATACCCGTCTTATATGACCAGATGCCCAATGAGCGGCAACTGATAGCCGTATCGGAAGTGGGCTTTATATAAATTTGATTTATTGCATCATAGGGCAGGCCATCAAACGTATATTCATGCTCAGGTATACGCAATAAATCGGACTCGAATACATTGTTGGTATTTTTCCCAAAGGCACCTGCACCAGCGAAATCAAGCTCAAGCCTGTTCATTTTTTGAAATACAACTAATGCACCAAGCGCGTATAAATCGCAGCGGCTGCATATAAGCGTTTTCACATCCGGAAAAAGCCGGGCAAGATGATCAATATCCGCTGCAGACCAACCATCACCTTTAAGATCCAGCGTCTTTATTCGATTTAATGGTTCACCCGCATAACGCAGTTGATCGACATACGGGCGGGAAGGCACACGCCCGCTGCGCAATCCATGGTCAACCACCACTTTAGTAATCGTTGGGTTTTGCATGGTTTGGGTATCAACCATGCCACTGACATCATATTGCACCCGGGCGAGTTCTTCTTTGTCACGGATAGCGCCTAATTCAAATAAAAGATCATTACCTATAGCGCCGATACGCAGATCGGGAAATCCCTTAAATGCTTCAGCAACGCAGGGTGGGCAACTGACATAATAGGGCCTTGGAAAATAATGAATGATATTGGCAAGATCATCTTTGTCCCAGCCGGGTCCCAACAAAGTAATTTGACTGACCGCCGTTGAAGGTGCACCCGCATAGGTAACAGATTCGTTTAACTGGCGCTCGATAATTAAATGAATACCACTGCCAGCAGGGATTTTTTCGGTATCAATATGTGCCCCAACCCGGTATTCAACGCCTTCTGCATGGGCAATGCAGCATACAACCACAAACAAACAGCTAATTTTTATCTTTAAAATACGCAGCAACATCAGAAATCCATTCCAGTGAAATATAAAAAACGGAGGTGTTTTTATATCACACTTCTGCTTATATTCCGTTACTAAGGAACCTCAATTGAAATCTGCATTTAATACCCGCTGCAATCTGTCCAAATTCTGTTCATTAGCTGGCTCAACAATATGCTGCAGTGCCGCTGCAACTGCAGCATCGTCAAATGTCTGCTGCCACACTAAACGGGTACCGGCAGACAGCGCCTGTAATTCAATGCTCAGGGTAAAAAACGGCATGCAATTATGGCGAATGACAATTTTCTGTGCGGGGATTAATTCACTGAAATAAGACTCATTGGGGTAAGAATTGCCATCGGGACCATGCATAGTAAATTGCCACAATCCGTCTTGTTTAAACTCAAATTGATGGAAAGTATTACTGAAACCCTCTGGCCCCCACCAGCGCGCCAGTTTATCCCCATTGGCAAATGCAGCGTAAATCTCCGCCGCAGGATGGATAAAATCCCGCTGGGTTTTAAAGGTGTTCGAATTATTGGCACCTGTCATGTTTTCTCCGGTGGTTACGGCGGCAAGAGGATATAACATACACCCATATTCAGAGGCTCCCTAGACGAGCGTTAAATAAAAAACGGGCGTGATTTCCACCACGCCCGTTTTTTATAACGATCTGCCGGTTTTAACCGCCGTAGGGCTTGGGAATCAGGCAATAGGGGTCGCCCTCCCCTTCCACCGCCATAATTTCATCGCCGGTTAAAAGTGCAGCCTGGGGTTTACCCAGCATTTGCGCCAGTTCATTTAAACCGTGCGCCCAGGTGCTGCGGTTGGCAAATAACAAACCACCCACATCCAGTGTGCCACCCCGGTTGATATAACCCAGCCATACACTGTTATTCACGCCTAAATCCAGCGGGCGTAATACCCCGGCAAAAACTTCCGGGCGGCCATGGCAAAAACCTAAACGGAATTGGGGTTTACCAAAAATGCGCAGGCGGGTGCCATAACTGGCGCAATGTTGTTGTTCATAATCATCGCGCCCGACGCGGAATTTACCCGGTTCGCCGATATACACCACACTGTGCGCGATGCCTTTTTCCACCAGACGCTCGCTCACACGCAAAGCTTCCCAATATTGGTAAGCGCCGATCGCCAATAACTGAATGGCTTCGTTACCATCACCGAAAATGCGCAGGGCACCCTCGCGGGCCAATTCATCGGCCTGATTTTTATTCAGGCATACCGGTAATTTTTGTTTAGGCACCACCATGGGGAATATCTGCCCGTGCTGGCGGTAACACTCGCGCAGGTATTGCACGGCGCTGACCCCATCGGCGGGGAAACAAACCCGCGCCATATCCGACATTTCGCCGAGCATGGCTTCACACAGGGCGGAATCCTGATGGCTTTGCTCGTTTTTTCCGTTTTCCCATAAATGGGAGGTTAATAACAACGGAATACCCGCCCATGTGGCGGGGCGTTTAGCTTCTTTTTGGTGGCGCGCAAAAATAATGGCCTGCCGCAAAGCGCCCTGCATTTTTGGCGCAAAGGCTTCGTAGGTGAGCAATAAATTCAGGCCGCTGCGATTGGCCAAAACCGCCTGGGTGATGGCCTCTTCATTGAGGGCGGTAATCACTTTGCCATCCACCGCTTCGGCGACACCGGCCTCAGGACTCGTCACACGGTGTTTTAATAAATCCAGGGTCTGATCAAAACGATTCGAGCGCATTTCATCCGGGTTGCCCACCCGCACCCGTAATGCCGGGTTGGCTTTAATCAGGCTGACAAAGGCGTTATCCATGGCCGCCATGGGGGAAGCCGCACCACCAATGCCGGGGATTTCACAGGGTGGCACCTGCACACTCACCGGGCCACGCTGCGTGGCTAACTCCGCTTCACGCAGGCGCACATTGGCGTGGTTATTCAGGCAGGCCACAGCCGCACGCCATTCATGTTGCGGCACAAATAAATGGGCGGCTGATTCATTAAATAAATCCCGCGCCTCTGCATGTTCACCGGGGCAACCGGGCAACGGCGTGCCGTGGGCGGCGTTGGTGCCGGCACCGGCAAAACCATAACCTTTTACGGTTTCGGCTATGCCATAGGGCAGGCGCACCGGGTAACTGGCGTTGCCTTCTTGTACCGCTTTGCCCTGGGCGGAGAGGGAATCCTCCAGCTGTAAAATCATCAGGGCAAAGGCGGCCGGGTCGGTGCCATCAAATACCACAGGGTCAAAATGATGATGTTTTAAATGGCCCACAAACCAGTCACTGCCACCGAGCTGGGCGGTGGTGGTGCGCTGGTCGATGCGCCGCCCGTTAGCAATCATGATGGGCACCACCAGGCCGCTGTCTTCGGCGCGCCACCAGCGCGGTGCCCAATCAGAACCGCGCTGCTCTTCAAACGCACCATCACTTAAAAAAGCAACCAGGCGCTCACCGGGCAGGCTTTGATGCACATAGTGCAGGCCGGCAAAACCGAGATAACCGCCTTCAATGCTTGCGCCGGCGGTGTTCACATTCACATGGCTGCCCACGGGTGAAACAGGTTTGCCGTCGGCACCCACCTGATAACTGTAAAAATCCTTCACCAACTGGCTGAGGCCGGCATCATCCAGGCTGTAACGCTGGGCATGCACTGGCAGGGCGTTGCCCACCAGCAGGTTGATGGCATCCACCGCCGCCACACAATGGCCCTGCCCCATCAGCCATTCACGGCTGATACCCGACAGCGCATTGGCGGTGAGGTAACCCACATAGGCGGGCACCATATTCAGGGAACCGCCGGTATGGCCCTGGGGGTCCTGCTTGAAATCATCCGCGCCGAGGGGCGTGCCATCGAGATGCACATGGCGCGCGTAGGTCATGTGGATTACCAGCCACATGGCGGCGCTGGTCAGGCGGTCGGCGGCATGCAGCAGCTGCAGAATTTCCTGCTCGCGTTCTGGCTGGGTGGCGATGTAGGCACGTACTAACTCACGGGTGGCAGGTTTGTGCTTAATAACCCCGTAACCCTGTGCCCAGCTTTCGAATGTCAGTTTGCTCATTGCAGAATTTCCTTCATGCCGCGGGCTAATAAGGGGCCAAGGGCAATGGCGTTTGTATGGTCGGCAATGCTGTCACAGGTCACCACCTTTAAACCGGCGGCGGCCATTTCCTGCTGGGCGCCGGCGGCAAAAATACCGTGCACGCCGATACACACAGGCGCACTCAGGCCCGCATCCATTAAATGCTGCGCCGCCTGAATCATGGTTTTGCCTGTGCTGATAATGTCATCCACCAGCACCGGGGTGTGGCCACGGTAGTTATCCACATGGGGCAGGGAGACTTTGACATCACGGTCGCCGAAGCGCTCTTTGGTCAATACTTCGCAGGGGCAGCCGGCGGCCTTCGCCACACTCGCCGCCCACTGTTCGGATTCACCATCCGGGCCGATGACCACGGGGTTAGTCACATGGGTGCGGATCCAGCCGGCCATAGGTTCTACCGCTGTCATGGCCAATGCGGGAATCGTGTACACCTCACTCAGGGCGCTGATGCGGTGCAGGTGCGGGTCAACCGTGACCAGCCAATCCACCTGCTGGCTTAACAGGCGCGCAAAATAACGCTGGCTGATGCCCTCACCTGCGTGGAAACGTTTGTCCTGACGCATGTAGGCCAGATAGGGCGCCACCAGGCCAACGCGTTTTGCGCCTAAATCCTTCAGGGTGTTTACCAGCATCAGCAGGGGCAGCACATTGCTGTCGGGCTGGTGTAATTGCCAAAGCACGGCCACTTCTGCACCGGCCACATCACTTAA
The DNA here is from genome assembly GCA_024234265.1 of Oceanospirillaceae bacterium. Taxonomy (GTDB): domain Bacteria; phylum Pseudomonadota; class Gammaproteobacteria; order Pseudomonadales; family Oceanobacteraceae; genus JACKOM01. The sequence continues at coordinate 267,446 of JACKOM010000002.1, read as the reverse complement.
GACCCTTACGTAGGTTTCACCATCGGGGAAGTGGCGCATCTCGTATTCACCGGCAGTTGCGCCGCAACCACGGCGGATATCCCCGGCCATGGCCTCAAGGGCCGGCAGGCTGAACAGGATTAAACTCATACCACTTCCTCTTCGATACGCAGCACTTCAGGGTGGGTGTTGTAGAAATCCAGGGCGTATTCCAGCTCACCGCTGGCTTCGGCATGGATAGTCATGAGGGGCTGACCAGCTTCAACTTTTTCGCCGAGGCGCACGTGCAAATCAAGGCCCGCCGCCGGGGCATTAGGTGCACCGGCCAGGCTCGCCAGACGGGCCAATACGCGGTTATTAAACAGGGCCACTATGCCGCTTTTGGGGGCACGGATGACATGCTGATGTTTAGCCGGATGCAGGGGTTTGAGGCCACCCTGGGCATGGCAGATGGCTTCAAACTTACGCAGGGCTGCACCACTTTGCAGGGTTTGCTGGGCCAGCTGTAAACCTTCACGGGGTGCCGCTTTGCCGCCCATTTCCAGCAAAGCCGCCGCCAGGGTGAGGGCACGCTGACGCAGATCGTCGGGGGCATCCGCCGCATTATTGAGCACCGCCAGTACGTCGCGGGCTTCGAGCACAGGGCCGATCCCACGCCCCACGGGCTGGGTGCCATCGCTGATAATGGTTTTCACATTCAGGCCGAGGGCCGCGCCGGTTTTACACAGGGCATCAGATAAATGCCGCGCCACTTCGGCACTGCGCACCTTGGCGGTGGGGCCAACGGGGATATCAATCAAGACATGGGTGGAACCAGCGGCGACTTTTTTGGAAATCACCGACGCCACCATCTGCCCTTCACTGTCCAGATCTAACGCCCGTTCGACACGGATAATAATGTCATCCGTCGGGCTTAATGACACCGAACCACCCCAGGCCAGACAACCGCCCTGCTCACGCACCACTTTGCGCATGCGCTCAAAACTTAAGGTGACTTCGGTAAGGGTTTCCATGGTATCGGCGGTGCCCGCCGGGGAGGTAATCGCGCGGGAGGAGGTTTTTGGCATCAGCAGACCGTTGGCGGCAACAATCGCCACCACAATCGGCGTGGTGCGGTTACCGGGCAAACCACCCACACAGTGTTTATCCAGCACCATGTCTTCACCCCAGTGAAAACGCTGGCCGGACTCCACCATGGCGCGGGTGATGGAAATGGTTTCTTCCGTGGACAGACGGTTACCGGCACAGGCCGTGACATAGGCCGCCAGTTGAATATCACTGAACAGGCCGTGGTTAATATCGCGGATGATGTCACTCGCCGCCGCCTGACTGAGGGTTTTGCCATACAGTTTGCCACGCACATACCCCATGGAATCCACCGCCGGGGCATGTTTGAAATAGGCTTTATCACCCTCCTGTGGATTTAACAGCCGCCACGCGGCCTCACTTAACGCGGCTTTCTGATGACTTAAAAAATCCCCCGTCACAATATTCAGGGTGGCAATAATACTGCGCTCCCCCGTGCAGACCCGCACCCGGCTCTGGGCACTGAACCCTTCCGCACGGCACACATGGCAATCGTTGCGCATGTACACCACGGGCTCCTGGTGGGTATCAATCCCTGGGCGGGTGAGATACAAAAAATTTTCAGACATAACATCTCCTCAATGAGGCAAGTCTAGGTAACAGGAATGAATAACGTTTAGATATAAATCAACATTATAAGTGAAGGCTTGTCTAAACTAGGGCCAGCGTTTAACAAGGAATTACTATGAAACTCACGTTTTTAGGTGCAACCGATACGGTGACCGGCTCTAAATATCTTGTCGAACATGCCGGCAAAAAATATCTGATTGATTGTGGCATGTACCAGGGGGTTAAAAATTTACGCGAACGCAACTGGAAACCTCTGCCCATTGCTGCACGGGAAATTGATGCGGTTTTAATCACCCATGCCCATATAGACCACAGCGGGTATTTACCTGCCCTGATGAAACAAGGTTTCCACGGTAAAATTTATTCCTCCGCCGGCACCCACGAACTCGCCAAAATTTTATTACCCGATGCAGGCCATTTACAGGAAGAAGACGCCCTGTTTGCCAATAAACATAAATTCTCCAAACACAGCCCGGCCATGCCACTTTACACGGAAAAAGATGCCCGTGCTGTGTTAAAACAATTTCACTCAGTGCCCTGCAATAAAGCCATTGAACTGGATAAATTACACATCACCTTCACACCCGTGGGGCATATTTTAGGGGCCTGCGCGATTACCCTCGATGATGGCGTACGCAAAATCGTGTTCAGCGGTGATGTGGGCCGCCCCAATGATGCGGTGCTCTACCCACCGCAGGAAATTGCCAGTGCCGATTATTTAGTGGTGGAATCCACCTACGGCAACCGCCTGCATGAGGATGCCAACACCGAAGCGCAGCTGGAAAAAATTGTGAACGAAACCATGGCCCGTGGCGGTATTTTATTAATACCTTCTTTTGCGGTGGGTCGCGCACAGATGTTGTTATTAATGCTGAAAAACCTGCGCCTGCAGCAACGCATTCCCGCTGTGCCGATTTACCTCAACAGCCCCATGGCGATCAGCGCCACGGAAATTTACGAGAAATTTCACCAGCAACACAAACTCAGCCAGCAGGATTGTGACGAAATCGATAAAGTCACCACCTATGTGCGCACCGTGGAAGAATCACAAGCATTAACCGAGCGTAAAAATCCGGCAATTATTATCAGTGCTTCCGGCATGGCCAGCGGCGGGCGGGTATTACACCACCTCAAAGGTATTCTGCCTGACCACCGTAACTCGGTTTTAATGGCAGGTTTCCAGGCACCGGGCACCCGTGGTGATGCCATGGTTAATGGCGCGGACAAAATTAAAATCCACGGTGAGTATTACCCGATGCGCGCGCATATTTATAATCTGGCCAGCCTATCGGCCCACGCGGATTATGCGGAAATTATCGACTGGCTGAAAAAAATGCGACAACCACCCAAACGGGTTTTTGTTACCCACGGGGAGCGTTGTGCCGCAGATGCCATGCGCGTACACATCAAAGAAGAGCTACACTGGAACGCGTGTGTGCCCGACTATATGGACAGCATAGAACTTGACTAAACCACGGGAGGGTTAACGTGAGCGTGGAATTCTGGACTGCAACCCTGATGTTATTATTCATCATGGATCCGGTGGGTAATATTCCAATTTTCCACCACACCCTGCAGGGTGTGGAAGAAGACAAACGCTGGCGTGTTATTCTGCGTGAAATGTTATTTGCCTACGGCATACTGCTGGCCTTTTTATTCGCCGGGGAAAGTATTTTGCATTTCCTCGGTTTAAAACAGGCCTCCCTGAGTATTGCCAGCGGGATTATTTTATTTCTGATCGGTTTGGATATTGTTTTCCCGCGTAAGGGCTTAAACCCCGACCAGGATTATGAAGACCCGTTTATTGTGCCGCTCGCCGTGCCCATGGTGGCGGGGCCTTCGGCGATTGCTTCCATATTACTGCTCACCAGCACTAAACCCCATTTATTGCATGTCTGGTTTGGTTCTCTGACCAGTGCCTGGGCGATTTCTGTGGTGATTTTATTAAGCTCTAACTGGTTGTTAAAACACATGGGCCACCGCGGCATACGCGCCATCGAAAAATTAATTGGTATGCTGCTGATTATGTTATCTGTGCAGTTTTTCCTGGATGGAGTAAAGGCTTATCTGGCGGGGGCCTGATAAATTTCCGCATTAAACTCAGAAATAAAAAACGCCGCAGAAGCGGCGTTTTTATTGGTAGCGGGCAGGTTAGAACAGGTAATGTGCACCAAAAGACAGCATGGTCATACCTTCGCTCACATCAACATCACCAGATTCGGTTTTTGCTGTTTCCCAGCCGATACCTTTACGAGAAAGCGCGATATCCAGTTCCACATGCTCATGCACTTTAGCTAATACACCACCAGCTAATGTAAAAGCGATACCGTTGAGATCACCACCCTTGTTAACATCTGCTGTATCTTCATAAGTATAAAGACCAAAACCAACACCTAAATAAGGTGTTACGTTGTTATCGTTGAGAGTGAATTTCCAATCGAAATCGATACCGGAGAAGTCAGAGTCGTCGCCTTCATCATAACTCGCAGAAATACTGGTCAGAGAAATTTCGAAGCGGTTATTACTTGGGAATACGTAACCACCGTAAATAGCACTACCAGAAACATCGATATCTGCTTCTGTTTCAGTGCCGTCATACCATTCAACGTTTTCTGTACCAGAACCGGTGGAAAGATTCAGACCAGCATAAAAACGTGGGCTTACATCAGCAGCAGCGTGCAGGGATTCCAGCGCGAGTGCGCTGCAAAGGGCTAACTTTTTCATTGTGGATTCCTTGTGATACATCATTTCCCGCCCAGGTTATGGCAACCAGGGCGCGTGCATGATAATGAAAATAGTCGGCAATGCAATTACAGGCCTGATTGTTTTGTGCAAAAATTGCCTGCCATCAAGCCAAGTTCACAAGAGGGAAATTGCACATGGAACTGAACGTTTATCAGGTGGATGCTTTTCACCGACAAACCCTGCGTGGCAACCCTGCCGCGGTAATTCCTTTAGATAACTGGCTGGCCGATGATTTAATGCAAGCGATTGCCGCCGAGCATAATTTATCGGAAACGGTATTTTTTGTGCCCCAGGCCGATGGTGAATATGCCATCCGTTGGTTTACCCCCGAAGTGGAGGTGGATTTATGTGGCCACGCCACCCTCGCCAGCGGTCATGTTTTATTAAATATTCTTAAACCAGAATTAAATCAGGTGATTTTTAACAGCCAGAGCGGGGCATTGGTGGTGAACCGCAATGGCGATAAATTAAGTCTGGATTTCCCTTCGCGCCCGCCAAAAACCGATGATTCTGCTGACTTGCTGATAAAACTCGAAGAAGCGCTGAATATAAAACCCCTGGCTATTTTAAGATCACGGGATTTAGTTGTGGTACTGGAAAATGCTGAGCAGGTTAGCAACTTAAAACCGGATTTTACTAAACTCGCAGCCCTGCCCGAATTCGGTTTTAGTGTGACGGCACCCGGTGAAGCTGACATAGATTTTGTAAACCGTTTTTTTGCACCCCGGCAGGGCATAAATGAAGACCCTGTAACCGGCAGCTCCTATTGCTCGTTAATTCCCTACTGGGCGCAACGCCTCAATAAAAAATCGTTACGCGCGCGTCAGGTATCCAAACGCAGCGGCGATGTCTGGTTAGAGGATAAGGGTGAGCGTGTGACTATTGCGGGGTATTGCAGTTTATATATGCAAGGGCAGATTTATCTGCCCTGATGGGAACGGGCTTTAATTTAAAAAATAAAATTAAAGCCCAGCATTACGCTGCCCAGCACACTGGTAGTTTGCACTGTGGTAGCCATAAATCCGTCGACTTCTTTGTCGTAAATCTGATATTCCTGCCAATAAATCGCTTTGCCCTGCACGGCTAAATCCAGTTCCGCACGGCGCCCCATGGGCACTAATAAACCAAAGGCTAAATTAAATGCACCGCCGTAAATGTCATCCCGTGCGTACATTTCTTCTTTGTTGTTATTCACATACAGACCCGCACCCAGTGCGTAATAGGGTTGCAGGTAACCGCCGCGCCAGTGGGACATATAGGTTAGATCTAATCCGGTGACGGGCAGGTCTGTGGTGCCACTCACCAACTCACTGTTGTTGTCACCATCCACCACGGTGATTTCGTTTTCGGCACTTATATTCAGTTGTGTAAGGGATAATTCCAGGCGCTGGGCGCGGCGCAGTTTCATGCCCATTTTCAGGGTTAAGCCCGTATTGGTGTAGGTACTGCTGCTGTTTTCAGTGTCAATGCCGTCAATCACGGCCTTGCTGGTATTGGTACCTGTACCGGAACCTGAGGATAAACCCGCACCAATAAAATAACGGCTGGCAGCGTTCACATCACTGGTGGCAAAGGATAAAAACAGAGGGATGCAGGCGAGCAGATAACGCATACAAATTCCTTTTTGTACAAGGCAAGAAAAACGCAGGGCATTCTTGCGAATTACGCCTGCCGTAGCAAGTTAATTAACGGCTTTTTTCCGCCCTGTGGCACAGCGCAAAAAAAACGCCGCAGATGCGGCGTTTTTCAGATGGGGGCAGAACTTAGTTCTGCTCTACACCTTTCATGGTCAGCTTGATACGGCCTTTGTTGTCCACATCCAGCACCATTACGTTGAGTTCCTGACCTTCTTTGATGAAGTCAGCTACGTTTTCCACGCGCTCATCGCTGATCTGGGAGATGTGCACTAAGCCATCTTTGCCTGGCAGGATGCTGATGAAAGCACCGAAATCCACCACTTTGCTTACTTTACCGCGGTATACCTTGCCCACTTCGGCTTCAGCAGTTACGGCTTGCAGCATGTTCTGGGCACGTACGGCGGCATCTTTGGTCAGGGCGAATACCTTGATGGTACCGTCATCCTGGATGTCCACGTCGGCACCGGTCTGCTCGCACACACCACGGATGGTCGCACCACCTTTACCAATCGCTTCAGCAATTTTGTCTGAAGGGATTTTGAAGGTCAGGTAGGTTGGGGCGTTGTCCGGCATTTCGCTGCGTGGTTTGGCCATCACGGCATTCATCTGGTTCAGAATGGTGATACGTGCTGCGAAGGCCTGCTCCAGGGCGATTTCCATGATTTCTTCAGTGATACCGTTGATCTTGATGTCCATCTGCAGGGCAGTAACACCTTTTTCAGTACCGGCTACTTTGAAGTCCATGTCACCCAGGTGGTCTTCGTCACCCAGGATGTCAGTCAGAACGGAGAAACGGTTGCCTTCTTTCACCAGACCCATGGCGATACCGGCTACAGGAGCTTTGATCGGTACACCGGCGTCCATCAGGGCGAGGGATGCAGAACATACAGACGCCATGGAGGAAGAACCGTTGGACTCGGTAATTTCAGATACTACGCGGATGGTGTAAGGGAAATCAGCCTGGTTTGGCAGCATGGCCTGAACACCACGACGGGCCAGACGGCCGTGGCCTACTTCACGACGGCCCGGTGCACCCATACGACCACACTCACCTACAGAGTAAGGAGGGAAGTTGTAGTGGAACAGGAAGCTGTCTTTCTGGTCGCCGTGCAGGGTTTCGATGTTTTGTGCATCACGGGTAGAACCTAAGGTCACCACACCCAGGGACTGGGTTTCACCACGGGTGAACAGGGCACTGCCGTGGGCGCCTTTTAATACGTCGGTCTGGATGTTCAGCTGACGTACGGTTTTGTTATCACGACCGTCGATACGGGGTTTGTTGTCCAGAATGCGCTCACGCACCACTTCTTTTTGCAGGTCTTTGAACAGGGCACCGAATTCTTCAGCGCTGATCTGGCCGGCTTCTTCGCCCACCAGTTTGGCAGCAGCGCGATCGCTCAGGGCATCAACCGCAGAGTAACGGGCCATTTTGTCGCTGATCTGGTAAGCGTCGGTCAGCTCGGCAGCCACTTCGGCTTTGATGGCATTGTAAGCGGCTACGTTTTTCTCTGGGGCAGTCCACTGCCACTGTGCTTTACCGGCTTTAGCCGCAAATTCGTTAACGGCAGCGATCACTACCTGGAACTCGTGGTGGGCGAACAGTACAGCACCCAGCATCTGGTCTTCAGTCAGTTCCAGAGCTTCGGATTCAACCATCAGCACGGCGTCTTTAGTACCGGCAACCACCATCTCCAGACGGGAAGTTTTCAGGTATTCGTAATCAGGGTTCAGTACATAACCGCTCTGGTCGTTGTAACCCACACGGGCAGCACCGATCGGGCCTTCAAATGGAATGCCGGAGATCGCCAGGGCTGCGGAAGTACCGATCATGGACGCGATGTCAGGATCGTTGCTGCGGTCAGAACTCACCACGGTACATACGATCTGCACTTCGTTCAGGAAACCTTCCGGAAACAGTGGGCGGATTGGACGGTCGATCAGACGGGAAGTCAGGGTTTCTTTTTCAGAAGAACGGCCTTCACGCTTCAGGTAACCACCTGGGATTTTACCGGTAGCGTAGAGTTTTTCGGTGTAGTTAACGGTCAGCGGGAAAAAATCCTGACCTTTTTTGGCTTCTTTGGCAGCAACAACAGTGGTCAGAACCTGGATGTCACCAATGGTCACTAATACAGCGCCGGTGGCCTGACGGGCAATACGTGCGGTTTCTAAGGTAACTGTCTGGTTACCGAATTTAAAACTATGGGTAATAGGATTGAGCATTATTTTTCCTTTTTTAACTCTTTTTTACCGCTGTGCTTACTTCTAAGCATTTGCCCTTCATGAAAGGCGAATGGTTAGAAGCAGCAAACAACAGTCGGGAACTTACGATGTACTACATAAAAAGCAAAAACCCCCGGTTAAGGGGGTTTTGCAGTCTTAGCGGCGCAGACCCAGGCGAGCGATCAGGGCGCTGTAGCGCACTGCATCTTTGCCTTTCAGGTAGTCCAGCAGCTTACGACGTTGGTTAACCATGCGGATCAGACCACGGCGTGAGTGGTGATCTTTTTTGTTAGCCTGGAAGTGTGGCTGCAGGGTGTTGATGTTGTGGGTCAACAGGGCAACCTGTACTTCTGGGCTACCAGTATCGCCTTCAGCTTGTTGGTAGTCTTTAACGATCTGTGCTTTTACTTCTGCGGTTAATGCCATGATTATCTCCTGACGAATATGCGTTAATTTTCAGGAACATCACCACCGTGCATATTTACAGTGGCATGCACCAGCAGGTTTTACCCTACTACCAGACGTTTTGGACTGACCAAACCGCCGGATTCATACTCCCCCAAACCCAGCAGGATTTCCTGCCCGTTTTGACGGAGGCGCAATTGTACCTGACCTTTTTCCATTTGTTGAGCGACAGTTACGGCCTGGCCATGACGAATTGTCGCAGCCTGGGCCTCATTCAGCTCCACTACGGGAATATGGCCAAGGGCGGTGAACATAGGTAACAGCTTGGCATCCAGGGCATCGTGCCCCTGCTCCGCCAGGGCAATCAGCTCATCCAGGGTGATCATCATCTCGGCTGTGTAAGGCCCGGCTTTGAGGCGGCGCAGGGCACTTAAATGCCCGACCGTGCCAAGGGCCGCAGCGATATCCTGCCCCAGGGTGCGCACATAGGTGCCCTTGGAGCAGCTCACTTCGAAGGTAATGCTGTCGGCGCTAAAACCATGCAGCATCAGCTCATAAATGGTGATGGTACGCGGCTGGATATCCACCACTTCACCCTTGCGCGCCAGCTCATACAGCGGGCGGCCCTGATGTTTGAGGGCGGAGTACATTGGCGGAATCTGCTGAATCTCACCGGTGAAATCCTGCAGCACCTGACGAATAAGGGCTTCGTTAAGCTCAGGCACGGGTTTTTCTTCCTGAATGGCCCCTTCGGCATCACCGGTGGCGGTGAGCTGACCGAGTTTTACCGTGGTCAGGTAGCGTTTGTCGCTGTCGAGCAGAATCTGGGAAAACTTAGTGGCTTCCCCCAGGCACAGGGGTAAAACACCTGTGGCCAGCGGGTCGAGGGCGCCGGTATGGCCGGCTTTCATCGCCTGGTACAACCACTTTACTTTTTGCAGGGCGGCATTGGAGCTGAACCCCAGGGGTTTATCCAATACCAGAATGCCGTTAATCGCACGGCCTTTTGGTCTGCGGGGTTTTGACACGGATTATTCTTCTCCGGCTTCCGGGTTACGCTCTTTATCCTCACGGATCGCCTTGCTGATCAGGCTGGTGAGGTGCATGCCGCGGTCGAGGGATGCATCGTAGTGGAAACGCAGCGCAGGGGTGATACGGGTGGTCATGATACGCGCCAGTTCGGAACGTAAAAAACCTGCCATTTCGCGCAGCACACTTTCGGTTTCTTTGATGGTGGCCGCATCAGCAACCGGCATACCCGGTTTCATCACGGTGAAATACACTTCCGCGTAACTCACGTCTTTGCTGACCTTCACACCGGTAATCGTCACCATGCCCAGACGCGGATCTTTTACATCAACCTGCAGCATGCGGGCGAGATCCCGTTGGATTTGTTCGCCTAAACGGCGGGTGCGACTGAATTCTTTTGCCATATTTCTGAATTGCTCTGAGGTGTTTGCGCCGGCAGATGCCGGCGCAAACTATCTTCTTACAGGGTACGTGCGATCTCTTTTACATCGAATACTTCGATCTGGTCGCCTGGTTTAACGTCATTGTAGCCTTTAACGCCGATACCACACTCCATGCCCTGACGAACTTCCGCCACGTCATCTTTATAACGACGCAGGGATTCGAGTTCACCTTCGAAGATAACCACGTTTTCACGCAGTACACGGATCTTCTTGTTACGGTGTACGGAACCATCGATAACCATACAGCCGGCAACAGAACCGAACTTAGGTGAACGGAACACGTCACGCACCTGGGCAATACCCACGATGGTTTCGCGCAGTTCAGGGGCCAGCAGGCCGGACATAGCGGCTTTCACGTCATCAATCAGGTTATAGATGATGCTGTAGTAGCGCATGTCGGTGCCGTTAGCTTCCACCACTTTCTTGGCGGAGTTATCAGCACGCACGTTGAAACCAAACAGTACCGCGCCAGAGGCAGAAGCCAGGGTCGCGTCGGTTTCGGTGATACCACCCACACCGCTGGAAACGATGTTCACCTGAACTTCGTCGGTATTCAGCTGGGTCAGGGCGCCGATCAGAGCTTCCAGAGAACCACGTACGTCGGTTTTCAGAACCACGTTGAGGGTCGCTTTTTCGCCTTTGCCCATGTTGCTGAACAGGGCATCGAGCTTGGCAGCCTTCTGTTTGGCCTGCTGCTGATCTTTCTGTTTGGTAGCACGGTATTCGGCTACTTCACGGGCTTTTTTCTCGCTTTCCAGTACCAGGAACTGTTCACCGGCACCTGGCGGAACGTCCAGGCCAAGAATCTCTACCGGGATAGACGGGCCTGCCACTTCAATGGCCTGACCGTTTTCATCGAACAGGGCACGGGCACGACCGATAGAGGTACCGGCCAGCAGGTAATCGCCTTTTTTCAGGGTACCGTTCTGTACCAGCAGGGTGGCAACCGCACCACGGCCTTTGTCCAGACGGGATTCAACCACCACACCGATTGCAGGGGCATCCGGTACGGCTTTCAATTCCAGAACTTCAGCCTGCAGCAGTACGGCTTCGAGCAGATCATCGATACCTGTGCCAGTGTGCGCTGATACACCGATGAACGGCACATCACCACCCCACTCTTCAGGGATAACTTCTTTGGCAGCCAGTTCGTTTTTCACGCGGTCCAGATCGGCGGTTTCTTTATCCACCTTGGTCATGGCCACAACGATAGGCACACCGGCAGCGCGGGCGTGCTGAATCGCTTCGATGGTCTGTGGCATTACGCCGTCATCGGCGGCACACACCAGAATTACGACGTCAGTGGCCTTGGCACCACGGGCACGCATAGCGGTAAACGCAGCGTGACCTGGGGTATCCAGGAAAGTCACCATACCGCGCGGGGTTTCCACGTGGTAAGCACCAATGTGCTGGGTAATACCACCGGCTTCGCCTGATACCACTTTGGTACGGCGGATGTAGTCGAGCAGCGAGGTTTTACCATGGTCAACGTGACCCATTACGGTAACCACCGGTGCACGTGGCACTTCTTCGCCTTCAAACTTCACGTTTTCGAGTACGTCTTCTTCAACGGCGTTTTCTTTGGTGACCTTATAGGTGTGACCCTTTTCTTCGATCACCAGCATAGCGGTGTCCATGTCGATCACCTGGTTGATGGTTGCCATCACACCCAGTTTCATCAGTTCACGGATAATCTCGCTCGCCTTGAGGGACATTTTCTGGGCCAGATCGCCCACGGAAATGCTCTCGCCGTTCAGCTCAACTTCACGCACCATGGGCGCGGTAGGCTGCTGGAACTGGTGGGCACGGGCGTCAGGCTTCTTACCGAACTTACCGCCTTTACCACCTTTGCCACGGGGACGGCGCACGTCGCCATCCATATCACCGCCGAAGTCATCACGGCCACCGCGGCCACGCATGGCTGGGCGCTCTTCGAAACGGCGTTCTTTTTCTTTGTCCTTATCTTTGGACTTTTTCTTACGGGCATCGCCAGCTGCAGCAGCTTCGATATCCGCCTGTGAAGGCACAGGGGCGCCGGGTTTATCACCACGGGCCGGTGCACGGTTATCAGGGCGTTTGTCATCACGTTTCGGACGATCATCGCTCTTGCCACCGGCAGGGGCGCCTTCACGCTTCGGACGATCATCGTTACGCGCTGGACGTTTGTCATCGCGCTTGTCGTCACGGCGGTCATCGCGCTTACGCTCTTCGCGTGGCGCATCGGCTTTCACTTCTGCTGCAGGGGCTTCTGCCACCGCTTCATCCGCAGGGGTATCTTCGCGTTTCACGTAGGTGCGTTTTTTACGCACTTCGATGTTAACGGCCTTCTTCGCACCACCGGAACCGGTTGTAATGGTCGTGGTGGTTTTGCGTTTCAGGGTAATTTTGTTTGGCGCAGCTTCCGCGGCGGATTCGCCGTGGCTGCGTTTGAGGAACGCGAGCAGAACCTGTTTCTGCTCGTCGTTTACTTTTTCATCGCCGGATTTATGCGGCAAGCCAGCTTCATTCATCTGACCCAACAGGCGCTCGACGGGTGTTCCCACCACGCCTGCGAGTTGTTTTACGGTAACTTCTGCCATGCGTAATTCTCCTCCCGCCTAACCTTATTGGTTTTCAAACCAGGGTTTACGTGCGGTCATAATGAGCTGGGCGGCCTTTTCTTCATCAACACCATCGATCTCAAGCAGATCATCCACACTCTGTTCAGCCAGATCTTCCATTGTGCAGATACCCTGGCTCGCCAGAACGAGGGCCAGGTGCTGGTCCATGCCGTCCATATTCAGCAGATCGTCGGCAGGCTTGGCGTCTTCCAGTTTTTCTTCGCTGGCAATCGCCTGGGTCAGCAGTACGTCTTTCGCGCGGCTGCGGAGCTCATTAACGATGTCTTCGTCGAAACCTTCAATCTGCAGCATTTCTTCCACCGGAACATAAGCAACTTCTTCCAGGGAGGTGAAGCCTTCTTCTACCAGTACGGTGGCAACGTCTTCATCGATATCCAGCGAGTTCATGAAGGTAGCCAGGATGTTGCCCTGCTCTTCATCATGTTTCTGGCCAGCTTCTTCTTCAGACATTACGTTGATGGTCCAGCCGGTGAGCTGGGAAGCCAGTTTTACGTTCTGACCGCTGCGGCCGATGGCGATTGCCAGTTTGTCAGCAGCAACTGCAACATCCATGGTGTGGCTGTCTTCATCCACAACAATGGAGGCCACTTCAGCAGGGGCCAAGGCGTTAATCACCAGCTGCGCAGGGTTATCATCCCACTGCACGATATCAATACGTTCGCCGCCTAATTCGTTGGTCACGGCCTGAACACGGGCACCACGCATACCTACGCAGGCACCGACAGGATCGATACGACCATCGTTGGTTTTAACGGCGATTTTGGCGCGCAGACCCACATCACGGGCAGCGGCTTTAATTTCGATCACTTCTTCGGCAATTTCCGGTACTTCGATGCGGAACAGCTCGATCAGGAATTCAGATGAAGCACGGGACAGCAGTAATTGCGGGCCACGTAATTCAGTGCGCACTTCCATCAGTACGGTGCGCACACGGTCGCCCACGCGGAATACTTCGCGGCCGATCAGTTCTTCACGGGGTAATAAACCTTCCGCGTTATTGCCCAGATCCACGATGATGTTATCGCGGGTCACTTTTTTCACTGTGCCGTTAATCAGCTCGCCCACTTTGCTGCGGAATTCTTCCACAACCTGAGCGCGTTCTGCTTCACGTACTTTCTGCACGATAATTTGTTTTGCAGCCTGGGCAGCAATACGACCGAAATCAGGGTTTTTCTCTGCGCATTCGTAGATGTCACCCGGATTTAATTTTTTATCGATGTCGTGCGCTTCCTGCAGGGTTAATTCAGAACCCAGGGCAGGTACCACTTCGTTAGATACCACTAACCAGCGGCGGAAAGTTTCGTAATCACCGGTTTTACGGTCGATGACAACATAAATATCCGGCTCTTCATCTTCGTAACGTTTTTTCGCAGCGGTGGCCAATGCCAGTTCAATGGCTTCGAAAATGACTTCTTTGTCTACGCCCTTTTCATTTGAAACGGCCTCAGCAACCAGCAGTATCTCTTTGCTCATAAGTGCCTCGCGTTATTTCTTATCCTTGTTGAACTGATAAATGACATTGGCTTTATCAATGCCTTCGACCGGTAAAAGATATTCGTGATCGTCAACATGCACGACCGCATCTTCACCTTCCACGGCTACCAAACGCCCTTTGAAATTGCGCCTTCCTTCGAAGGGATAACGCAGACGAACTTCAACAAATTCGCCCACATTGCGCTGAAACTGATCCAGGGTGAACAACGGACGGTCGAGCCCCGGAGAAGATACTTCAAGGTTATATTCACTGCTGATGGGATCTTCCACATCCAGCACGGCAGACGCCTGACGACTCACGTTGGCGCAGTCATCCACGTTAATGCCATTTTCGCTTTCGATATAAATACACAATACGGAGTTTTTACCCTGGGAAACGTATTCAAGCCCCCAGAACTCATAACCCAGGGATTCAACCACGGGTTTTAACATATCGATTAATTGCTGTTCTTTTGTTGCCACAAGCGTCTTCCCAAATAAAAATTGGGCCCTAAGCCCAACTATTGCGCAGCCTCACCGAGCTGCAAACCGGCAAAAACTTTTTTGCTGGTTAACAAAAAGCCCCTGAAAAGGGGCTTTTGAACACCAATGCCGCAGCATTGCAAAATTCTGGTTGCGGGGGCCGGATTCGAACCAACGACCTTCGGGTTATGAGCCCGACGAGCTACCAGACTGCTCCACCCCGCGTCAAAGTTGCATGCATTATAGAGATGCATACCTTTTACAGCAAGCCAAACTGGCCTTGCCCTAAAAACAAAAAAAGTAAGTGTCGCCACTTACTTTTTTAATTTGGTGCGGGTGAGAGGATTTGAACCTCCACGAGCAAGCTCACCACCCCCTCAAGATGGCGTGTCTACCAATTTCACCACACCCGCAAATTCGTACTTACTGCTTTGGCTCTTCAACCACAGGAGCATCACCAGCAGCGGGCGCGGATTCTCCCACAACAGGAACGGATTGATCAAGCGTTTTTTGCTCTTCTTGCTGCATTGCAGGTAAACCTACATCAGCCAGACCCTGAGCGTGACGTTTTGCATAAAATGCCAGGGTAAAACTGGTCACAAAAAATACGGTTGCCAGGATAGCAGTGGTACGGGTCAGGAAGTTACCTGAACCTGCACTGCCGAATACGGTCTGGCTTGCGCCACCACCAAAAGATGCACCGGCATCGGCACCTTTACCCTGCTGAATTAATACCAAGCCGATGACGGTCACGGCGGCAATGATGTGTACTACCAGAATGATGCTTTCCATTATTTTTCCACTGCTGAACAGATTTGAATGAAATCTTGGGCCTGTAATGAGGCTCCGCCTACTAAACCGCCATCAATATCTGCCTGGGCAAATAAAGCTGACGCATTATCCGGTTTCACACTGCCGCCGTAAAGTATGGCGACACGCTGGGCAATGCTTTCACTGTGTTTCGCCAAACGCTGACGAATTGCACTGTGCACCGCCTGGGCCTGCTCGGGGGTAGCGGTTAAACCGGTACCAATCGCCCAAACAGGTTCATAAGCAATAATACAACGGGCGAATGCGCCAATACCGACCGCTTCAATGACCGCATCTAACTGCGCAAAAACAACTGCCTCTGTCGCGCCATTCTCACGTTCAGTGAGTGATTCACCCACACACAGCACAGGCACAAGACCCGCCTGCTGCGCCGCCATAAATTTTGCAGCTACCTGCGCATTACTTTCAGCGAATAAACTGCGACGCTCTGAGTGGCCAACAATCACATGGCTGCACTGCACATCACGCAACATTTGAGCACTGACTTCACCGGTATAAGCACCCTGTGCATATTCACTGACAGTTTGTGCACCCACTTCGATGCCACAACCCGCCAGGGCACTGCGCGCAGATACCAGATAAGGGAAGGTCGGAAACACTATCATCTGCACATGGGCAAGCGCTGGGGCTGCCGCGACTAACGCCGTGAGACGATCCAGATTCTCGGCAAAACTGCCGTGCATTTTCCAGTTTCCGGCGACAATTGTCGGTCGCATGCCATTACCTCATTTTTGCAGGGGCGGGATACTACAAAAGAAGCCCCGCCCACGCAACTTATGCAGCTTCGGCCACAACCGCGGCAAGCACACCCACCAGGCGCTCAACCAGAGCAGCGTCTTCACCTTCCACCATCACCCGCACAACAGGTTCAGTACCGGAAGGACGCAGCAACACACGCCCGCGCCCGGCCAGTTCAGTTTCAGCAGAAGCCACTGCGCTCTGCACCACGGCACTTTTCACCACGGACTTATCGCTGACACGCACGTTTTTCATGATTTGCGGAAACTTAGGTACAGCTGCCGCAAAATCACCCAGGGTTTTGCCGTGGGCTTTGAGAGCTTTAACCACCTGCAGAGCAGAAACGATACCATCACCTGTTGTGGTCGCATTCAGACATAAAATATGACCTGAAGATTCACCACCCAGGGCCCAGTTATTTTCCAGCAGTTTCTGCAGCACGTAACGGTCACCCACGTTAGCGCGTTCAAACGGGATGCCGCGCTCACGTAAACTGACTTCCATGCCCATGTTGGTCATCAGGGTGCCGACTACGCCGCCCTGCAACTCACCGCAATCCTGCTGATGGCAGGCAATAATAAACAGCAGCTCATCACCATCCACCAGCTTGCCATCGGCGGTCACCATCATGACACGGTCGCCATCGCCATCGAAGGCGATACCCAGGTCCGCCTGCATTTCAACCACTTTGGCCTGCAGGGCTTCAGGGTGGGTAGAACCACATTGTTCGTTGATATTCAGACCATCGGGTTTATTGCCGATCGTGAATACTTCTGCGCCCAGTTCAGCAAAAACAGAAGGGGCAATGTTGTAGGTCGCGCCATTTGCGCAATCCAGCACAATGCGCATGCCGGATAAATCCAGACCAAACACTGTACTCTTACAGAATTCAATATAACGACCGGCTGCGTCACCGATGCGTTTCGCTTTACCCAGTTTTTCTGAAATAACGGTCAGCATTGGCTCATCGAGCATGCGCTCAATTTCCGCTTCGATTTCATCATCGAGCTTGGTGCCCTGGGCGGAGAAAAATTTAATGCCGTTATCGTAATGGGGATTGTGGGAAGCACTGATCACAATGCCTGCATCGGCGTGGAAAGTACGGGTCAGATAAGCAATACCCGGGGTTGGCATCGGGCCTAATAAACCCACATCCACACCCGCAGCGGATAAACCTGCTTCAAGGGCGGATTCAAACATGTAACCGGAAATACGCGTGTCTTTACCGATCAGGATGTGGCGCTTTCCCTGACCCGCAAAAACTTTACCGGCGGCCCAGCCCAGTTTTAAAACAAATTCTGCGGTAATCGGGAATTCACCCACCTTGCCACGAATACCATCGGTACCAAAATACTTCCTGCTCATACCATTACGTCCTTTACTGCTGCCACAATTTTCAGGGCATCTGCCGTTTCTTTTACATCATGTACCCGCAGGATATGCGCGCCGTGCATTGCCGCTATAACTGCCGCAGCCACACTACCCTGCACGCGCTCTGCGGGCACGCTTTTGCCTGTCAGGGCGCCTATCATACTTTTTCGCGACATTCCCACCAAGAGCGGAAGGCCCAGGGTTTTAAAACGTTTCAAATTGGCGAGCAACTGCAAGTTATGTTCAAGACTTTTGCCAAAGCCAAAACCCGGGTCAATTAATAAACGTTCGTTGCCAATCCCGGCCTGATTTGCCTGCTGGATTTTGCGCGCCAGGTACAAATAAACTTCTTCCGTGACATCTTCATATTCAGGTTTTGCCTGCATGTTTTGCGGCTCGCCCTGCATATGCATCAGGCAAACAGGTAAACCCGAGCGGGCCGCAGCCTCAAGTGCACCGGGGCGCTGCAGGGCGCGCACATCATTCAGCAAATGTGCGCCGGCAGCGGCAGCAGCGAGCATAACCTCAGGGCTGCTGGTATCCACTGAAATAAGTGTGTCGAGCTTTCCGGCGATACTTTCAACCACCGGAATAACCCGGTCTAATTCTTCCTGCACAGAAACAGGCGCAGCACCGGGACGGGTGGATTCGCCCCCGATATCAATAATGTCAGCACCTTCGGCCAGCATGGCAGCGGCACGTTCAAATGCCGCGGAACCCAGGTTAAAACGCCCGCCATCGGAGAAAGAATCCGGCGTTACATTCAGAATGCCCATCACCCGGGGCACTTTTAAATCAAGGCGACGCTGGCCGCAGATAATTTCTCGCACAGGTAACTCCACAAAAATAAAAAGCAGCCAAAGGCTGCTTTTTATTTTTCATTAACAAATCAAATCAGGGTTCGCTAACCGTGTTATTTGCACCGGTATCAGGGGTCTGATCAGCTGCCACATCGACTTTCGCCTGGGGGGCATTACCCGCATCGCCTTTACCATTGTCATCACTGGACCAGGATTGAGGGGCACGGGGTTTACGGCCGTCCATAATGTCATCAATCTGCTTGGCATCGATGGTTTCATATTCCATCAGTGCGTCTTTCATGACTTCCAGTTTATCGCGGTTATCTTCAAGAATTTTCTTCGCTTTTGCATAGCAATTTTCCAGCAGCAAAGTCACTTCCTGATCAATCATGCGCGCGGTTTCTTCCGACAGGTGGGAGGCATTACCACCACCGGAAGAACCAAGATAGGATTGCTCTTCACGCTCAGAATACAGCTGCGCGCCTAATTTCTCTGACAGACCCCACTTAGTCACGTAATTACGTGCATAGGCAGTAGCGCGTTCAATATCGTTGGATGCACCGGTGGTTACACCGTCTTTACCTAAGGTCATTTCTTCTGCGATACGTCCGCCATAAAGGCTGCAAATAGCGGATTCAATACCCAACTTGGAAATTGAATGACGATCTTCCTCAGGCAGGAACATGGTCACACCTAACGCACGGCCACGGGGAATAATCGACACTTTATAAACCGGATCATGCTCAGGCACGCAGCGACCCACAATGGCATGGCCAGCCTCATGGTAAGCGGTATTGGTTTTTTCTTTATCGGACATCACCATGGTTTTGCGCTCGGCGCCCATCATGATTTTGTCTTTGGCTTTTTCGAATTCTTCCATGGAAACAGTGGAGCGATTCGCACGGGCTGCAAACAGTGCAGCTTCGTTAACCAGGTTCGCCAGATCGGCACCGGAAAAACCGGGTGTGCCACGGGCAATCACTTTTGCATCCACATCATCAGACACAGGCACTTTACGCATGTGCACTTTCAGAATTTGTTCACGGCCGCGAATATCTGGCAGCCCCACCACAACCTGGCGATCAAAACGACCCGGACGCAATAAAGCAGGGTCAAGCACATCGGGGCGGTTAGTCGCGGCAATTACAATAATGCCGTCATTCACTTCAAAACCGTCCATCTCAACCAGTAACTGGTTCAGGGTTTGCTCACGTTCATCGTTACCACCGCCGATACCGATACCACGGCTGCGGCCAACGGCGTCAATTTCATCGATGAAAATAATACAAGGGGCCTGCTTTTTCGCCTGGTCGAACATGTCACGCACACGGCTTGCACCGACACCAACAAACATTTCCACAAAGTCAGAACCGGAAATGGAAAAGAAAGGCACTTTGGCTTCGCCGGCAATGGCTTTGGCCAGCAGGGTTTTACCTGTACCAGGCTGACCAACCATCAGCACACCACGGGGAATTTTACCGCCCAGACGCTGGTATTTGGCAGGATCACGCAGAAACTCCACCAGCTCTTTCACATCTTCTTTGGCTTCATCACAACCCGCCACATCAGCGAAGGTAGTTTTGATCTGGTCCTCACCCAGCAGCTTGGCTTTGGACTTACCAAATGCCATCGGACCACGGCCACCGCCGCCACCGCCCTGCATCTGGCGCATGAAAAACATGAAAACCGCGATAATCACCAGAATCGGGAATGACGCCACCAGCAGCTGGGTCCAGATGCTTTGCTGCTCGGCTTTTTTACCCTGAACCTCCACTTTGTTGCGCAGCAGCTCATCCATCAGACTGGCGTCATAACCTGGACTGACGGTCTCAAAACGGGTGCCGTTATCAAAAACACCTTCAATCAGCGAACCGGAAATGGTGACTTTTTTCACCTCGCCCACCTGAACATGCTGAATGAATTGGGAGTAATTCACTTCCTGACTGGGGGTGGATGTCTCAAGCTTGTTGAACACTGCGAGCAGCACGGCTGCAATGATCAGCCACAGGATAAGATTTTTTGCCATCTTGGTTTGGTCCGCCTCTGGGAACTCAATGTGTATATACGTTGCAGGCTGAAAACAGTACTACAGTTGTCTGCCTCTGGCTACGCCCCTTTGAATCCCTTCGCCACGATATAAACCTCGCGGGAACGGGAACGGGATGCATCAGGCTTGCGACTGGTTACCTTAGTAAAACTGGTTTTCAGGTTCTGCACGTACTCGTCGAACCCTTCCCCATGGAATACTTTAGCCACAAAATCGCCACCCGGCTTTAATGTCTGACGGGCCAGATCAAATGCCAGCTCCACCAGATACATTGCTGCAGGCTGGTCCATTGCCGCCATTCCGCTCATATTGGGGGCCATATCTGAGATTACAAGGTCTGCCAAACGCCCTGCCATGGTTTCTATGATACGGTCGTAAACTTCCTGCTCGGTAAAGTCACCCTGAATAAAACTCACACCGGCAATCGGGTTCATCGGCAGAATATCCGAGGCCACAACCGTGCCGTTGTCACCCACAAGCTGCACTGCAACCTGCGACCAACCGCCCGGTGCAGAACCAAGATCGACCACTGTCATACCCTGACGGAACAGTCTGTCTTTTTCATTCAGCTCGAGTAATTTATAACTTGCACGGGTACGGTAACCGTCGATTTTGGATTGTTTAACGTACTGATCATCGAAGTGCTCGCGTAACCAGTTACCGCTGGATTTGGATCTTGCCATAATTACTGGGGTCAACGTGTGAAGGTAAGGTATAATACCAGTTTACAACCGATTTGAGGGCATAGCCGTAATGGCATTATCTCAGGAACGCAAAAAAGCACTGCGCACCATTGGCCACGACTTAAACCCTGTGGTGATTGTGGCGGGTAATGGTTTATCCGAAAACGTGCTCATGGAAATCGACCGCGCACTGGAAGATCACGAGCTGATCAAAGTGAAATACTCCGTTGGTGACCGCGAACTGAAAGCGGAACTGCTGCAGGAAACCGCCAAACGCATGCGTGCGGAGCTGGTGCAATCCATTGGCAACATCGGCCTGTTTTTCCGCAAAGCGCAGAAACCCGACCCTAAAAAATCCAATCTGTTACGCTAATTCACGGGTTTCAGACATAAAAAAAGCCGCATCAGCGGCTTTTTTTATGGGTGCAGAACACTCAGATCAGATGTATTCCACCAGATCGATTTCATATTCAACAGCGCCACTTGGTACCTGCACAACCACCACGTCACCTTCGGACTTGCCGATCAGTGCACGGGCAATGGGCGAGCCCACGGAGATTTTGTTCTCACGCACTACCGCTTCATCCTCACCCACCAGCTTGTAGGTAACAGTTTCTTCGGTATCTGTATTCAGCAGGGTTACCGTAGTGCCAAAAATCACCTTGCCGTTGTTTGGCAGTTTGGTGACATCCACCACCTGGGCAAACGCCAGTTTGGATTCGATATCCTGAATACGGCCTTCGATGAAACCCTGCTGCTCGCGGGCAGCATGGTATTCAGCGTTTTCTTTCAGGTCACCGTGTTCACGGGCCTCCTGAATAGCCTTGATGATGCGCGGGCGATCATCTTTCTTGAGGCGTTCCAGCTCTTCACGCAGGGCTTTTTCCCCTGCGACTGTCATTGGTATTTTCTGCATTATTCAACACCTGCGTGAATATCCTGCAGACGGCGTACAGTCTTGAGCTTTTCTGACTGCAGACCGCTTACCACAGCCTCAGCACCGGCCAGAGTAGTGGTGTAATACACCTTGTGCTGCAGGGCACTGCGGCGGATAGAAGCAGAGTCAGAAATCGCCTGCACACCATCAGTGGTGTTAACGATCAGCTTAATTTCTTCGTTTTTGATCATGTCCACAATGTGCGGGCGACCTTCGGTCACTTTATTCACACGGGTCACATCAATACCAGCATCACGGATGATACGGGCAGTACCGCCAGTAGCCACCAGTTTGAAGCCCAACTCAACCAGACCTTTTGCTACCGCAACCACGCCGGGTTTATCGGCTTCACGCACGGAAATAAATACCTGACCTTCGGTAGGCAGACGCTCGCCGGCACCCAGCTGAGCTTTGTAATAAGCTTCGCCGAAGGTAGCACCAGCGCCCATCACTTCACCGGTGGATTTCATTTCCGGGCCGAGAATCGGGTCAACACCCGGGAATTTATTGAACGGGAATACCGCTTCTTTCACGGAGAAGTGTTTTGGAATGATTTCAGAGGTGAAACCTAGTTCCGCAAGGGATTTACCCATCATCACCTTGGCAGCAATCGCCGCTAGGGAAGTACCGATGCACTTGGATACAAACGGCACGGTACGGGAAGCACGCGGGTTCACTTCAATCACGTAAATGATGCCGTCCTGATAGGCCAGCTGCACGTTCATCAGACCAACCACACCCAGCTCAAGGGCCATCTGTTTGACCATCTCGCGCATTTCATCCTGCACTTTAGCTGGCAGGCTGTAAGGTGGCAGGGAACATGCGGAGTCACCGGAGTGAATACCCGCCTGCTCAATGTGCTGCATGATGGCGCCGATCACGACTTCTTTACCGTCACAAACGGCATCGATATCCACTTCAATTGCGGAATTCAGGAAGTAATCCAGCAATACAGGGGAGTCGTTGGAAACCTGCACAGCCTCACGCATGTAACGACGCAGGGAATCTTCACTGTGTACGATTTCCATCGCACGGCCACCCAGTACGTAGGATGGACGCACCACCACCGGATAACCGATTTCAGTGGCCTTCACTACCGCCTGCTCAACACTGGTCACAGTCGCGTTTTTCGGCTGGGTCAGGTTCAGACGCTGGATCATCTGCTGGAAACGCTCACGGTCTTCAGCGCGGTCAATCGCTTCCGGGCTGGTACCGATAACAGGTACACCGGCCGCTTCGAGGGCATTGGCCAGTTTCAGCGGGGTCTGACCGCCGTACTGCACAATCACACCTTTTGGTTTTTCTTTCAGCACGATTTCCAGCACGTCTTCCAGGGTTACTGGCTCGAAATACAGACGGTCGGAAGTGTCGTAGTCAGTGGATACGGTTTCAGGGTTACAGTTAACCATGATGGCTTCGTAACCTTCTTCTTTCGCAGCAAATGCTGCGTGCACACAGCAATAATCGAACTCGATACCCTGACCGATACGGTTCGGGCCACCACCCAGCACGATGATTTTTTCACGTGCAGACGGATTGGACTCACACTCTTCTTCATAGGTGGAGTACATGTAGGCGGTATCGGTTGCGAACTCCGCCGCACAGGTGTCAACACGCTTGTACACAGGGTGAATGCCCAGGCCGTGACGGTGTTTACGCACCATGGTTTCTTTAATGCCCAGCAGGTTTGCCAGGCGGATATCAGAGAAACCTTTACGCTTCAGCTTGAACAGGGTGTCGGCATCCAGATCTTTCAAACCCATCTGCGCAACCTGCTGCTCAGATTTGATCAGATCTTCGATCTGCACCAGGAACCATGGGTCAATGTGGGAGTACTGGTAAACCTGCTCCATGCTCATACCGGCACGGAATGCATCACCTACGTACCACACGCGGTCAGCGCCCGGGGTTTTCAGTTCAGAGATAATTTTGTCTTTGGCTTCTGCATCGTTCAGATCCACTTTCGGATCAAAACCACAGGAACCGACTTCCAGACCACGCAGGGCTTTCTGCATAGATTCCTGGAATGTACGGCCAATTGCCATTACCTCACCCACAGACTTCATCTGGGTGGTCAGACGGCCATCGGCTTTAGGGAATTTTTCAAATGTGAAACGCGGGATTTTAGTAACCACGTAATCGATAGACGGCTCGAAAGACGCAGGGGTACGGCCACCTGTGATGTCGTTCTGCAGTTCATCCAGTGTGTAACCCACGGCCAGTTTGGCGGCGATTTTAGCAATCGGGAAACCGGTTGCTTTTGAAGCCAGTGCAGAAGAACGGGATACACGGGGGTTCATTTCGATAACCACCATGCGACCGTCTTTTGGATTCAGACCAAACTGTACGTTGGAACCACCGGTTTCCACGCCGATTTCACGCAGTACCGCCAGGGAGGCGTTACGCATGATCTGATATTCTTTGTCGGTCAGGGTCTGGGCTGGCGCAACAGTGATGGAGTCACCGGTATGCACACCCATGGCATCGAAGTTTTCGATGGAGCACACGATAATGCAGTTGTCGTTTTTATCACGCACAACTTCCATTTCGTACTCTTTCCAGCCGATCAGGGATTCGTCGATCAGCAGTTCTTTGGTTGGGGATAAATCCAGACCACGCTGACAGATTTCTTCAAATTCTTCTTTGTTGTAAGCAATACCGCCACCTGAACCACCCATGGTAAATGAAGGGCGGATAATGCACGGGAAGCCTAATTCTTTTTGCACTTCACGTGCTTCTTCCATGCTATGGGCGATACCGGCACGTGGGCATTCCAGGCCGATTTTGCGCATGGCTTTATCAAAACGGGAACGATCTTCGGCTTTATCGATGGTATCAGCGTTGGCGCCGATCATTTCCACACCGAATTTTTCCAGCACGCCGTTTGCTTCCAGAGCCAGCGCGCAGTTCAGCGCGGTCTGGCCACCCATGGTAGGCAGCAAGGCATCAGGACGTTCTTTTTCAATGATTTTGGCAACACATTCCCAGGTGATTGGCTCGATGTACGTTGCATCAGCCATGGCTGGGTCAGTCATGATGGTTGCAGGGTTGGAGTTCACCAGAATAACGCGGTAACCCTCTTCACGCAGAGCTTTACACGCCTGCGCACCTGAGTAGTCGAACTCACAGGCCTGACCGATCACGATAGGGCCCGCGCCGATAATCAGGATGCTTTTTATGTCTGTACGTTTTGGCATTGTCTACCTCAAATTCCTGCTTATTTGGCCTTACGGGCGACCATTAATTCGATGAAATGATCAAACAAAGGCGCGGCATCGTGCGGGCCTGGGCTGGCTTCAGGGTGACCCTGGAAGCTGAACGCCGGTTTGTCGGTACGGTGAATACCTTGCAGGGTGCCATCGAACAGGGACTTGTGGGTCACTTTCAGGTTGGCAGGCAGGGTTGCTTCGTCCGCAGCAAAACCGTGGTTCTGGGCAGTGATCATTACAGTGCCGTTTTCAACGTTTTGTACCGGGTGGTTACCACCGTGGTGACCGTGTTTCATTTTGACGGTTTTGGCACCGCTGGCTAGGGCCAGTAACTGGTGGCCAAGGCAAATGCCGAACACAGGGATATCGGTCTCGAGGAAAGACTTAATCGCACTGATGGCATAATCACATGGCTCCGGATCGCCAGGGCCGTTGGACAGGAAGATACCGTCCGGATTCATGGCCAGCACTTCAGCGGCCGGGGTTTGTGCAGGCACTACGGTCAGATCACAGCCACGATCCACCAGCATGCGCAGGATGTTGTATTTAACGCCGTAGTCGTAAGCCACTACTTTGAACTTGGCTTCTTTCAGCGGTTGGAAACCTTCAGTGCGGGACCAGCTGCCCATGTTCCATTTATAGGCTTTTTCAGAGCTGACCACTTTCGCCAGATCCATGCCTTTCAGACCTTCAAAACCACGGGCAGCAGCCAGGGCTTTTTCTTCGCTGATATCGTCACCGGCCATGATGCAGCCGCTCAGGCTGCCTTTTTCACGCAGGATACGGGTCAGACGACGGGTGTCGATGTCGGCAATACCGAGGATATTGCGCGACTTGAGGTAATCACCTAAGGATTCCTGGCTGCGGAAGTTGCTGGCCAGCAGGGGCAGATCACGGATAACAAGGCCGGCAGCCCAGATACGATCGCATTCTGCGTCTTCTTCGTTGGTGCCGTAGCTGCCAACATGGGGATAAGTAAGGGTTACAATCTGACGGCAATAGGATGGGTCTGTCAGGATTTCCTGGTAACCGGTCATGGAGGTGTTAAACACTACCTCGCCGACTGACTGGCCTTCAGCACCAATGGCTGTACCTTTGAAAATGCTGCCGTCTTCGAGCGCAAGAATGGCTGACTTGGACAATGCTAGTTCCTCGTGACATTGCATTTGATGGTCGTAAAAAAGCGGAAGGGAGCCTGGACTCCATCCCGCCTTTTAAAAGACTTGGCGTGCTTGATGCACGATTGCGATTTAACCGGGCATTCTACTGAATAGTGCATTTAATGTCCACGGGAAAACCCTAGCCCAAGCCTGTGTTTTTTGCACAGTTTTGTCGGACAAAGGAGCATTTTATGGCTGACTGTCTTCATCAAATCCGCATCAATGCCGATGCACCGCGCATCTATCAGGCCCTGACCAGTAACAGCCACCTCAACCAGTGGTGGAGTCAGGTGGCGGACTGCCCCCACGAAGAGGGCGCACTGTGCCGTTTGGAATTTGACGCCAGCCAACCCGCCCTGGCGCTGCGCGCCAAAAAACTGCTGCCCTACCAGCGCATCTATTGGGTATGTGAGCATGGCCCGCAGGAATGGGAAGGCACAGAAATCTGGTTTGAAATCAGCGGCAGCGAAGCCCACAGCTGCGAGGTCAGCCTGAAACACATGGGCTGGCATACGGATACCGCAGGTTTTGCCGGCAGCAACACCCGCTGGGGCATACTCATGCAACAACTCAAACGTTATTGCGAAACACCGCCCACCGACAACAAAGCCCTGTTTCCACCAATCACGCCATAAGGCATATGTTTGTGATATATGCACTGAAGCGCACCAGAGGGCGTGATAACCTTGCGCCATCATTTAGCAGCGACCCCGACGTGCAGAAAAAAGGTATCCGGTTCCCCGTCTTCTGGCAGGTAACACTCTCCATCAGCATCATTCTGTTCACAGCCCTTATTGTGCTGTGGTCGTCCCTGCACACCAGTCTGCAGGAATTATTGCACCACCAGACCGACACCTTCGGCGAGGCAATCGCCAGCCAGACCTCCCAGTCTGTGGCGGATTTTGTCATGAGCGATGACATGCTCGGCCTCAACGGCGTTATCAACAGCCTGATTGAGAAAAATCCCAATGTGGTACGCATCGATGTATTCAACCATCTGCATGAATTACTCGCCTCGGCACAGTTCAGCGGCATACAGGATTTACGCGATGTCAGCCGCTACCAGAATCCGATTCAGTTCCATGATGTGATTGCCGGTGACGTGTATATCTATCTGGATAAAACCTATATTTCCCGCTCCATTGAACGCAGCATCCAGATGCTCGCGATTTTAGTGAGTGTTATTTTTGTACTGCTGCTGTTTATCAGTGCCATGCTGGCAAGACGCATCACAGCGCCAATCCATGCATTACAAAGTGCCAGCCGTAATGTTGCCGCCGGTAAGCTCGACATCGACCTGCCATCGGCAGGCAATGATGAAGTGGGAGACCTGGTACATGCCTTCTCAGACATGATTACCGGCTTAAAAGAAAAAGAATCCATTGCGCAAACCCTTGGCCAATATATGCCGCGGGATATTGCCAAAGATATTCTCGCCGACCTCGCCCATCCGCGCCGGCCACTGCGCCAGGTGGATGCCTCTATTTTATTTGTCGACATGGTGGGCTTTACCGAGCTATGCGAAAACAACAGCCCGCAGCAAATCGCCAGCCTGCTCAATCAGTATTATTTTTTAATTCACCAGTGCGCCCATGCCTATCGCGGCGCGGTGGATAAATTTATCGGCGACGGTGCCATGGTCACTTTTGGCGCCACCAAAGAAGATCACAAACATGCCATCAACGCGGTGTGTGCGGCGCAATTATTTATTCGTCTGACCGACGATATGAATAAACGCCGCCGCCTGCAAAACCTGCCGGTATTATCATTCCGCCTGGGTTTACATTGCGGCAGTATGCTCGCCGGCAGTATCGGCAGTGCAGACCGGATGGAAGTCACAGTGGTTGGCGACACGATTAACGTGGCATCGCGCTTATGCAGCATCGCCGAGCCTGCAAAATTACTGATCAGTGATGCGATTTTTCAACACAGCTCCTGCCATAACATGCTGGTCGTTGAAGATGCACAAATAGTGAAAATCAAAGGCAAACGCGAACCTATCGTCACCTATAACGTCAGTTACCTTGCGGCGAAATTTAACCGCCTGCTGCGCCAGCAGGAAAACGAATTAGTTGAGCTGCAAAACCATGCGTAAAATTCTGTGTTTAATGGTGTTGTTACAGGGCTGCAGCCAGCATGGTTTTCTGCAACAGGCATCCATTAACAGCTTTGTTGCACAGCACGATTACAAATCCGCCCTGGAAATTCTCGACAATACTGACCCTGAAAATAACTCAGCACGCAATGCGCTGCTGCGTGAAGCCAATGCTTATGAAGCTGAACTGATACGCAACATCAAAACTGAAATGAATAATCAGTACTGGGGCAAAGCGCTTTATTTATGTGAGCAAAATAAAACCCTGTTACCTGAGCCGGGTCGCCTGTTGCAACTCGAAAGCAGTGTGCAGCAGAAAATCAGCACCCTCAGCCGCCAGAATCAGATACGTCTGACCCTTGCTAAAGCGGAGCTGGAACTGGCCAAGGAAGCTGACCTCGCCTTTGAAAAACAAACCACCTACCCCAGCAATGCATTTTATTTCGACAGCTGGGTGCGCTCGCGGGAGCAGGATAACCTGGCTGAAACCCTGTTGGATTTGGCTCTGCAATCCAAATCAGAAAATGATTATGAAAGCCTCGAGGCCTGTTACCAGACAGCCCTCGCTCTTAATCCGCAAATACGTTTTACACCGGGCGCCATAAGCCTCGCCGGCGATATCAGCGCACACAATAATTCCGTACGCAGCCAGCGTTATTTTGGCCTGCTCGCAGAGTTAGGTGACGCCATGGAAAATCAGCAGTTTGAACGGGTACGGGAGCTGCAGAATAAAATCCGCAATGCGGGTTTCAGCACGCCCGCCGGAGAAAATAAATTACGCGAAGCGGATAACCTGATTGCCGCATCCTGCCTGCAATATGATAAACAGGCAGAAATCTTTTACCGCATGGGCGATATGCCCAAAGCGGTCAGCCTCTGGCAACAAGCCCTGGTTTTATTACCGGATAATCCGGAATACCAGGACAAGCTGCGTAAAGCCCGTAAGATCATGCAAAAAATGGATTTGCTGCGCCACAACCAAGGCGGCGCAGCCCATTAACCCCCGGCTTGCAGCAACCTGAAAAAAATCATGCGCAGCTGAGCCACATCCTCACTAAATTCCTGCTGATTGCCCTGATAGACATGCCCATCAAAGCGTCGGAAAAATTCCGCAGGCAATAATCCCTGAATATCAGCCGGCAATTTAGCAGCAAATCCGCGGATACTTTCCACACCCACGGGCCACTGCTTTTTAATTTGTTGCAGCTGACGAATAGCATCGCAATAGAACTGCACATCCTGCAGCTTTTGTTTGCCACTGTGACGGCGTACCTGCCATGCCAGCCATTGAATACGCACCCATGCGCGGTACGACCAGTAAACCCAGAAGCCCAATATCAGGCCAGAGAGCACCGTGAGAACAATATATAACTTCTCTTCCAGCCAATGTTTTATCGCACTGAACTGATCGGTCACAGTTACCCAGGTCACATAAAACATTTGGCGGATATCCGCCTGTTCGTTCAAACGGCTTTCAGCCAAAAGCTGGCGCACATAATCATCGGCCATGGCATAGGTTTGTGATGAAGCTTGCTCGGGCAATTCATAAAACCCCGTGGCATCAAAACGCAGCCAGCCCTGATTCTGAATATAAACTTCACTCCAAGCGTGGGCATCTAACCTTGCCACCTCAAAATACCCCGTCACCGGGTGTTGCTTGCGCACCACAAAACCTGTGACATAACGGGCCGGAATATTTTCTGCACGAGCGAGTAACGTCATGGCTGTGGCGAATAATTCACAGTGCCCGGCTTTTGTATTAAATAAAAAATCCTGCAGGGCGTAATCGCCCAAATCTTCGTATGCACTTTGCAAACGATATTGATAGGTTTGCAAATGTTCCTGCAGAGCTTTGGCGCGGGCAAAATCATCATTTGCGCCGGCCGTCCATGCCTGTGCCAGCGCACGCATCTCTGCGCTGATTTGCCCGTCACTGCGCAAATAATTTTTTAAATCGTCACGGGATAAATCACCATCAAATTCCACCCGTTCATGGCCCTGGTATTCCTCATGGCGATATGCCGCACTGTAGGCCATGCCGGCCCTTAAGGTATCGGGTAATAACCACTGGCCATAGGCATCACTGCGTAAAACATCCGCCGGAAAATCCATGCGTACCGCAGGCTGGGCAAGGGGAATGCGCCGCTCGAGGTCATGGCTGACAAACACCTGATATTCACGCACATCACCAAATTTACCCTGGTGAATAAAATCATGTTCTTTATCGGCTTGTTTCAATTCGGTTTGCTGATTGCTGGTTTGCCAGCTGTGCCCGTTGAATTTATCCAGCACCTGGGTGCGCAGCAGCATAGGACCAGGGGCGCGTACCCGCAGCAGTATTTCTTCCAGATTCTGGGCAGGGGTATTTCCATCAAGATCACTCCCCAGTTGTTTCTGGGGAAATAATGGCTGCTGCGCCGGCGCATTCATCGCTTTTTGGGCTTCAGCAATTTTTTGCTGCACTTCTTTGAGCGCTTCTATGGTTTCAGCATTGGGGGCCGCTTGGGTCAAATCCTCAAGACTATCCTGCAATTTCTGCATATCTGGCTGCTGGTAATTCTTCCAGCTTTCTTTCGGAAAATAATAATCAGAGCCAGGGCGTGCGCCGAGCATGCCCGGCGCAAGATGGGGCATGATTAAATACAACAGCAAAGCTAAACCCGTTACGACCAGCGCATTTTTTACCCCGTGGCTGTACTGTGCCTCAGGTACACGCAGCACCATCAATACCACGACAGCACAGGCTGCGTATGCAAATAAAAACAGCAGGTAAAAACCCGAATAGGTTTGTGCCGCACCGGCACACACCAGAACAAAACCTAACGTCAGGCCGAGTAATATCTGACGCTGGTGAAAGGTGAGCATATTCAGCGCCATCATGGCAAAGCCCATCATCACCAATAAACCAGGCAAAATACCCTTCATCAGCAATAACAAAACAAAAACCAGCATGCCGGCAGCGGCTATGGTTTCAGAAGGTTTTTTTAAACTGTTTGTCTCTTCCTGCTCACGCAATACCCGGCTGAACACGGCCATGGCCACAACCGGGTAAAAAACCGCACTGAATAAAGCCGGCACAATACCAAACAGGGAAAATAACACGGCTGCAAACGCGCAGCCCTGGGCAAGGGCATAGGGCAACCAGACGGCGCGATTAATTATGTGCATCGAACACCTTCGCATTATCACTGCCTGCGTTGATGACTATCTCCAGCACATTGCCACGTCGGCGGCGCTGGGTGCGGCCGCTGGGATTTTCCTGGCTGTAACTGGCAAGGTCGAATTGCAGGTCGATATGTTCATTTAACCCCGGCGGTAATGATATCTGCCGGCGCGCACCCATGGTCACCAGGGTCGCAGCCGGATATTTTTGCCGCGCATATTCCTGCAACTTTGCATAATCCGTTGCACCATCAAATGCAAAACCCGCCATTAATTGCATGGCACTGCTGATATTCTGTTCGGCGCCATTAAAGGTAATTTGTTGTTCTGCTGCAAAACCCGCCAGCAATACACAGGGCCAGTCGGCGTGCACAGCGGCATTCAGTAATGCCAGCATAATTTCCAGCGCATGTTCGCCACCATTAAACCCGGCGGGGCTGGCCAATAACGGATCAGCATTGAGTAATAAAACTAATTGCGGGCGATGTGGATTTTCATAGGTTTTAACACGCAATTCACCACTGCGTGCACTGGCCCGCCAGTGCACCATGCGCCGCGAATCACCACGTTGATATTCACGCAGCCCGGCAAAATCCTCCTGCCCCCGTAATCTTTGTCCTAAATGGCGGCCATGGCTTTGTGCCATGCCACTGCTAATGGCCGGCAGGCAGGTTAACGGAATAAGGCGCGGAAATACGCAGAGGGTAACGGGGTCTGTATCCAGTGAGCGTCGCACTGGCAACAACCCAAAGGGATAGAGGCTTTCAATTTGCACCTGCTCAATTTTATAAATTCCACGCGTGGAAAAATGCCCGTGTAATTTAAGGCCCTTTTCCGTGCTGATAATAAAATTCTGCGGCGGCACCCAGCGCAAACCGTGGCGCACGCCTGAACAGGTTAAAACCAGCTGTAAATTAATCGGCTCTTCACGCTGACATTGTGACGGGGCATATAAATCTGCACTTAATTCACGCAACTGCCAGCGACTGGCAACAGCGGAATACAGCAGCACGCTCAGCAATAAAACAAACATGCCATACAGTAAATCCAGCCCGCGGTTCCAGGCGATTAAAAATATGCACAGGGTTAACAACCACAAAACACGCTGTGGTGTGACATGACGTTGCAGCCAGCGCTGCCCGGCAGGGGATATCTGCCAGGAAAACATTTGCTCTGCCATGGTTTAAGCCAGGGATAAATCAGATTTGGCTTTCGCCGCAGATTTTTCCCCAAGGCCGGGCACAGCAACCGTGGCAAAAACCTTGTTGAGGAAATTTGCATCCACCGCATTACCATTTTTCAGCAGCATACGGTGGCCGAGTAAGGCTGGTGCCAGGGTGATAATGTCATCGGCGTTGATAAATGTGCGCCCGCCGAGCAGGGCCATGGCCTGTGCGGCCTGCAACCAGGCAATGGTGGCGCGCGGGCTGACACCTAATTGCACTTCGGGGTGTTTATTCAGGCTGTCGCTGAGTTGGCAGGCATAATTGAGTAATTGCGGATGCACAGTGATACGGCGCACCGCCTGCTGTAATTGCTGCAATAATTTACCGCTTAACACCGCGTTAAGATTATCGACGGGCGATGCATTTAAATTGGCCTCCACTATTTTGCTGAGCTGTTCAACGCGCGGATACTGAATTTCAATGCGCATAAAAAAGCGGTCGAGCTGGGCTTCAGGCAAAGGGTAAGTGCCGGCAAATTCAAGGGGGTTTTGGGTGGCCAACACTAAAAAATGTTCATCAAGGGTATGGGTCTGCCCTTCCGCTGACACCTGACGCTCCGCCATAGCTTCCAGTAATGCCGATTGGGTGCGGGGCGAGGCACGGTTTATTTCATCCACCAGTAATAATTGGGTGAAAACCGGGCCGCGGATAAATTCAAAATCATTTAATTTCTGGTTGTACACAGCGCTGCCGGTAATGTCGGTCGGCATTAAATCGGGGCTGCATTGCACACGTTTATACTCCAGAGCAAGGGTGCGAGACAGGCTTTTGATCAGGGTGGTTTTACCTAAACCCGGTGGTGATTCAAGCAATATATGGCCGCGGTTTAACAGGCAGATCAGCACCTGATCCACTACCCATGGGCTGAGCACCATGGCCTGATTTAATTGCTGACGAACCTTTTGCACCACCGCGCCGGCTTTTTGCACCATTTCTGCTGACATTGTTTCCCTGTCCTGTGCGCTGAAAAAAGATGCCATGCTATGCAATCGGACAGGCGCTGCCAAGGGCTTAAGCTAAGGAACCTCTGAATAATGGCGGGCAATGTGATCAGTTGCGGGATTTTTCCAGCAACATCAATAACTGGTGAGCCATGCGCACATCACGATCCCCCAGCTGAGTTATGCGTTCTGCTAACCATTCGCGGATTTTTT
Source organism: Oceanospirillaceae bacterium (assembly GCA_024234265.1). Lineage (GTDB taxonomy): Bacteria > Pseudomonadota > Gammaproteobacteria > Pseudomonadales > Oceanobacteraceae > JACKOM01. Next base: position 233,342 of record JACKOM010000002.1, on the reverse strand, counting down.
CGCTGTTATCTTCCTGCAGCCCGTCGAAATAACGCAATGCACGTTGTTTCAGGGCTTTCACCTGGCCATCATCGGCAATTTCTTCCTGTAATCCGATAGTGCCGCTCACATCACTCAGGGCATAGGTATACACCATCACCGCCTGGGCAAGATTCAACGAAGGGTATTCATTTTTTAAGGGGATATAACTGTATAAATCACACAGATTTAAATCATCATTACTTAAACCCGATGCCTCACAGCCAAACACAATCGCAACTTTGTGCAGGCTGTTTGCCTGACGTTGCAATTGTTGCGCAATTTCTGCAGGGGTTTGGTAATGGCGCGCACTGCCACGCTCACGGGCCGTAGTGCCGATCAATAAATCAAATTCAGCGCGGATATCCTGCAGGCTATTTACGCTGCGCACATTGTGCAGAATATCCTGCGCACCGTGGGCAACCCAGCTGGCTTCTTCCTGCAAATGGGCATCACTGCCGGCAATAATTAAATCGCTAAAACCCATGGTTTTCAGGGCGCGGGCAGCGGCGCCCACATTGGCGGCGCGGGCCGGATTTACCAGCACAAAACTGATTTGCATAATTCACCTGCATTAAATAAAAACGCCGGGCCGGAAGCTGCGTAAAAACATTAGCGAGGCAGTCAGAACAAGGCAAAAACGAGCGAAAAAGCGCAGTTTATAGGTCATAAATGAGCATTTTAAGTTCGTTTTTAACGCTGTTCTGGCAACGCAGATAGTTTTTACACAACTTCCTTGCCCGGCGCTTTACGGATTTCTGTTACCTCAAAAACCCAATACATCCTGCATATCGTAAAGACCCGCTGGCTGATTTTGCAGCCATTTCGCAGCACGTACTGCACCTTTTGCAAAGGTCATACGGCTTTGTGCTTTGTGGGTAATTTCCACGCGCTCGCCTTCGGTGGCAAACATCACTGTGTGGTCACCCACCACATCACCACCACGAATGGTTTCAAAACCAATCTGCTTTTGCGGGCGGGCACCTGTGTAACCTTCACGGCCATACACAGCCACTTCTTTTAAATCCCAGCCGAGGGTTTCTGCTACCACTTCACCCATGCGCAGGGCGGTGCCGGATGGTGCATCCACTTTATGACGGTGGTGCATTTCTATCACTTCGATATCACTGTCGTTGCCCATAATGCTGGCGGCCATGCGCAGCAGGTTAAGGCACAGGTTCACACCCACTGAGTAGTTAGGCGCAAATACGATACGGGTATCGGCGGCAGCGGTTTTCAACGCAGCTTTTTGCTCTTCGCTCAGGCCGGTGGTGCCGATCACTATGCCCTTGCCATGCTCACGGCAAAAAGCCACGTTGGCCATAGTCGCGGCAGGCGCGGTGAAGTCGATCAACACGTCAAAATCGTTAACCACGGCTTTTAAATCAGCTACGGCTTTTACATTTAATTTTTTACCCAGGCCCGCGATATCACCGGCATCTGCACCCAGCATACCGTCGTCGGCCAGCACCAGGGCAGCGCCCAGCTCGGCGCCGTCTGCGGCATTGGTGGCTTCAATCAATACACGGCCCATGCGGCCGGCGGCGCCCATAATGGCTATACGAGTCATGGCTGTTTCCTGCTCAGACCTGAAAAAATAAGGCCGTCAGTTTCCCAAAGGACACTGACGGCTGCAACCTGAAACCACCACAGGAGTGGCGACAGTTATTTGTTTTCGAAGAAATCTTTTACGCTTTCAAACCAGCTCTTTTTATTCGGCGAGTGGGATTCACCGGTTAACGAGGCCTGGAATTTACGCAGTAATTCTTTCTGTTCGTTGTTGAGGTTAATGGGGGTTTCCACCATTACCCGGCACAACAGATCACCGGCAGCACCACCGCGCACAGGCACTACACCTTTACCACGCAGGCGGAAAAGTTTGCCGGACTGGGTTTCCGCAGGGATTTTCAGCTTCACGCGGCCTTCGAGGGTTGGCACTTCCAGCTCACCACCCAGAGCGGCATCCACGATGCTGATCGGCACATCGCAATACAGGTTTTTACCGTCGCGCTCGAAAATCGGGTGTTCTTTAACGTTCATCTGCACGTAAAGATCGCCGCTCGGGCCACCACGGGTACCCGCTTCACCTTCACCGGACAGGCGGATACGGTCACCGTTGTCCACGCCGGCAGGGATTTTAACGTTAAGGGTTTTGGTTTCTTCCTGCACACCCTGGCCATGGCATGAACCACAGGGGTCTTTAATAATGGTGCCCTGACCGCGGCATGACGGGCAGGTTTGCTGCACGGCAAAAAAGCCCTGCTGCATACGGATCTGACCCTGGCCATGGCAGGTGCCACAGGTGGTCGGTTTGGAACCATCTTTCGCGCCACTGCCCTTACAGGTTTTACATTCCACTAAGGTCGGCACTTTAATTTTAACTTCGGAGCCTTTTACCGCCTGCTCCAGGGTAATTTCCAGGTTGTAACGTAAATCCGAACCACGCTGCGGGCCACCGCGGCTGGCACGTCCGCCACCACCAAAAATATCCCCAAATACATCACCAAAAATATCGGAGAAATTGCCAGAACCGCCGCTGAAACCACCGGCACCGGCCTGCGGATCAACCCCGGCATGACCGTACTGATCATAGGCCTGACGTTTTTGCGCATCACTTAAAATTTCGTAGGCCTCGGTGGCCTCACGGAATTTCTCGTCCGCCTTGGGATCATCGGAATTACGGTCAGGGTGATACTTCATCGCCAGTTTGCGGTAGGCGCTTTTAATTGCCTTCGCATCGGCGCCTTTCTCAACACCTAATACTTCGTAAAAATCGCGTTTTGCCATGGTTTTCTCTTATTTCTGACGAAAATACGGGGGACATGGTTGCCCACTCCCCCGTGTATTACCGAATGATGCTGTTATTTGTTGTCTTTTACTTCTTCAAATTCAGCATCAACCACGTCGTCATCCTTTGCCTGCTGGCCTGCATCCGCACCGGCAGCCTGACCCTGCTGGGCCTGCTCTGCGTAGAGTTTCTGCGCCAGGGCTGAAGAAGCTTCAGTCAGGGCATTGGTTTTCGCTTCGATCACATCTTTGTTGTCGCCTTTGAGGGCTTCTTCCAGATCTTTGATCGCTGCTTCGATTTTGGTTTTTTCATCTGCAGTGGCTTTATCACCGGCTTCCTGCAGGGTTTTCTTGGTGGCGTGGATCAGGCCATCGGCGGTGTTACGCACCTGTACCAGCTCCTCGAACTTACGGTCAGCTTCGGCGTTAGCTTCGGCATCACGTACCATTTTTTCGATTTCGTCATCGGACAGACCGGAAGACGCTTTGATCACGATGGACTGTTGTTTGCCGGTGGCCTTGTCCTTCGCGCTCACGTTCAGAATACCGTTGGCGTCGATGTCGAAGGTTACTTCGATCTGTGGCATACCGCGTGGCGCTGGTGGAATATCCGCCAGGTCAAAACGGCCCAGGGATTTATTCTGGGAAGCCTGTTTACGCTCGCCCTGTACCACGTGGATGGTTACAGCGGTCTGGTTGTCGTCAGCGGTAGAGAACACCTGGGACTTTTTGGTCGGGATGGTGGTGTTCTTTTCGATCAGTGCAGTGGCAACACCGCCCATGGTTTCAATACCCAGGGTCAGTGGAGTTACGTCGAGCAGCAGCACGTCTTTTACGTCACCGCTTAATACGGCACCCTGAATGGCAGCACCCATGGCCACAGCTTCGTCAGGGTTCACGTCTTTACGTGGCTCTTTGCCGAAGAAAGCAGCAACCTGTGCCTGCACCATTGGCATACGGGTCTGACCACCCACCAGAATAACTTCGTCGATTTCATCCAGGGATAAACCGGAATCTTTCAGGGCCAGACGGCATGGCTCGATGGAACGTTTAACCAGATCTTCCACCAGGGATTCCAGTTTGGCGCGGTTCATTTTGATGTTCAGGTGTTTTGGACCGGAAGCATCAGCAGTGATGTAAGGCAGGTTCACATCGGTCTGCGCAGAAGAAGACAGTTCCACCTTGGCTTTTTCAGCGGCTTCTTTCAGACGCTGCATGGCCAGTGCATCACCTTTGAGGTTAATGCCGGTTTCTTTTTTGAATTCTTCCACCAGGAAGTCGATTACGCGGATGTCAAAGTCTTCACCACCCAGGAATGTATCACCGTTGGTTGCCAGTACTTCGAATTGTTTTTCGCCATCAACGTCAGCAATTTCGATAATGGAAATATCGAAAGTACCACCACCTAAGTCGTATACAGCGATGGTGCGGTCAGCGCCACTCACTTTATCCATACCGTAAGCCAGAGCTGCGGCGGTTGGTTCGTTGATGATACGTTTTACTTCCAGACCAGCGATACGGCCGGCGTCTTTAGTCGCCTGACGCTGCGCATCGTTGAAATAAGCAGGTACGGTAATAACCGCTTCGCTAACGGTTTCACCGAGGAAATCTTCCGCGGTCTTTTTCATTTTTTTCAGAACTTCAGCGGAAATCTGTGGTGCTGCGTATTTTTTGCCTTTTACTTCAACCCAGGCATCGCCGTTATCGGCTTTAACGATTTTGTAAGGCACCATGTTGATGTCTTTCTGCACTACGTCATCTTCAAAACGACGGCCGATCAGACGTTTTACCGCGAACAGGGTGTTAGCAGGGTTAGTGACTGCCTGACGTTTTGCTGGCTGACCAACAAGAATTTCATCGTCAGTGTAAGCAACGATAGAAGGGGTGGTACGCGCGCCTTCTGCGTTTTCCAGCACACGTACTTTGTCGCCATCCATGATGGAAACACAGGAGTTAGTAGTACCTAAATCGATGCCGATAATCTTTGCCATTTCTTTTTTCTCCGAAAAACCGTTTTAAAACTGCATGCCCCGTTAATAGGGCTGACTGTTAAATTTTCAACTAGGCCTGTTCATTAATTTTGGGGGCAGATTTGCTCACCACCACCAGTGCAGGGCGTAATAAACGGCCATGCAGGGTGTAACCTTTCTGAATCACGTTGATCACGCTGTTAGGCTCTGCATCGGGGGCTTCCACCATGGAAATGGCCTGGTGCAGATCAGGGTCAAACGGGAAACCCAGCGGGTCGGTTTGCTCAACGCTGAATTTTTTCAGGCTGTCGACAAACGCTTTGTAGGTCATATCCAGACCTTCCAGCATAGGTTTGAGGGTTTCATTGGCAGGGTCAGCGGCCGCCATGGCGCGCTCCAGGTTATCCACCACACTGAGTAATTCGCGGGCGAATTTTTCGGTGCCAAATTTGTGGGCTTTTTCCACATCCTGTTCAGCACGGCGACGCACGTTCTGCGCATCGGCAGCAACACGCAGCATTTCGTCTTTGAGGCTGACGACCAGGGTTTCCAGTTCGTTAATACGGGCTTGCTCTGGGCTGTCAGCCGCACCGGATTCAGGGGCCTGTTGCAGGGTTTCTTCTGCGTTGTCGTTAACAGGCTGCTCTGTGTTGCTCATGTATCTCTCCGCTCATTGTCTCAGGCTGGCCACCTATATTGGGATGCATGGCCGGTTTTCAACTCTTTACAGGGCAAAAAATATACTGTACAAATAAACACTGTATAGACATACAGAGAAGCCGTTATGTTAAATCACCTGTCGATTAAACATTTCACCATTGTTGAGCACCTGGATCTGGACCTCGCCAGCGGCCTGAGCACCATCACAGGCGAAACCGGCGCGGGTAAATCCATCCTGCTTGATGCCCTCGACCTCGCCACCGGCGGTAAAGCCGATGCATCACAGGTACGCCCGGGCTGCGACAAAGCAGAAATTTACGCCTGTTTTGATGTCCGCCGCCCCGCCCTGCTGCGCGGGCTTGAAGAACAGGGCATAGACACGGATAACGGCCAACTGATTTTATCGCGCATTATTGCCCAGGATGGCCGCAGCCGCGGTTATATCAACGGCCGCCCTGTGCCCGTCACCACCCTGCGTGAAATCGGCGAGCAACTGGTGGATATTCACGGCCAGCATGCCCAGCAGCATTTACTCGGCAAACAGGCCGCGCGGGATATGCTCGATGCCTACGGCGATTACAGCCCCCTGCTCGAGCAGGTGCGCAGCCAATACCAACACTGGCAGTCAGTCAGCACACTGCTGGAAAACAAACGCCGCGCCAGCGATGAACACATCGCGCGCCTGCAATTATTGGAATATCAGGTAGGTGAGCTGGATAAACTGGATTTACAGGAAGGCGAAGTCACCGCGCTGGAAGCCGAGCAAAAACGCCTTTCCAGTGCCGAGCACACCCTGCTTAATGCCCAGCACGCCGCCAGCATGCTGAATAACGACGACAGCGAAGGGGATGCCAAACGCCTGATTCAGCACGCCCTGCACAAACTCAGCCCCCTGGTGCAGGTAAACCCGCAACTCGGCAACAGCCTCGAATTACTCGGCCAGGCGTTAATTCTGGTGGAAGAAGCCGCCCACGATCTGGATGCCTATATCGAAGGTTTTGAAATTAATCCGCAGCGCCTGCAACAGGTCGAAACCCGCCTCGGCGCAATTTACGATCTGGCACGTAAACACCGCCTGGATGTGGATTCCCTCTACCAGCACTACATCAGCTTGAGTGAAGAACTCAGCCAGTTAAAAGGCGGCGAAAACAGCCTTGAAGAACTGGAACAGGCAGCACTGCAAGCTGAACAGGTTTATCAGCAGAGCGCAGAAAAACTCAGCACTATGCGCAGCAAAACCGCGAAAAAACTCTCCCGAGCACTGGAAGAACAACTCTCGCAGCTGGCCCTGGAGCGGGCGCAAACCACCTTTGCGGTTGAGCAACAGGCCGGGCGCCTGGGCAATGCCAGCGGTATTGATCAGGTCGAGCTGCTTATCAGCCTCAACCCCGGTCAGCCTTTGCAACCCATCGCACGGGTTGCTTCGGGCGGTGAATTATCACGTATTTCCCTTGCCCTGCAGGTGTTATGCAGCAAAGGCCCGGACACCATGATTTTCGATGAAGTGGATGTGGGTGTCGGCGGTGCAACCGCGGAACGCTTAGGGCGCATGCTGAAAACAATCGGCCAGCAAAAACAGGTGATCTGTGTAACCCACCAGCCCCAGGTGGCGGCACTGGCGCATCAGCATTTACGGGTTTCAAAAATCAGCGGCAAGGATAAAACCCATACCCGCATTCAAACACTCACCCAGGAGGAACGCAGCCATGAGCTGGCCCGCATGTTAGGGGGCCTTGAAGTTGACCAACATACCTTAGCCCACGCCAGTACCCTGCTGCAAAGCGGGCAACGGGCTTAATAAGCAGCTTTTCTGGCAATCAATGGACATAAAAAAACCGGCCCCAGCCGGTTTTTTTATTTAAATAACAAACAGCGTTATTTGTCGGTATTTTTCTTCGGGCGCACGTAGAGGGTCAGATTGTGATCCACCAGCTCGTAACCGTATTGCTCAGCAATTTCGTGTTGTAACTGCTCGATTTTTTCGTTGGTAAATTCAATAACCTGACCGGTTTTGGTACATACCATATGGTCGTGGTGATCACCGCGATCGATCTCAAACACGGAATGGCCACCATCAAAGTTGTGGCGCTCCACTAGACCTGCACCTTCAAACTGGGTCAGTACACGGTAAACCGTTGCCAGGCCTACATCTTCACCGGCTTCCATCAGCGCTTTATAAACATCTTCAGCGCTCATGTGAGGTTCTTGGGCACTTTCCAGGATTTGCAGTATCTTAACGCGTGGCAGGGTGACTTTAAGCCCTACTTTACGCAGTTCCAGGTTTTCGTCTGCCATGGAATATCCTTTAGCGATTGCGCCCCATAGGGTATGATGCGCAGTCAATAACAATTATCAGAAGCGTTATTCTACGATGTTCAGAGCCATTATCACAGTCGCAATTTCCGTCATGCTGGCCTCGGGCTGCGCCATGTACAAAATCGAAATCCAGCAGGGCAATATCGTCACCGCGGATATGCTCGCCAAATTGCAGGCGGGGCAAAGCAAACGCCAGGTGGAATACATCATGGGTACGCCGGTATTGCAGGACAGCTTCACAAAAAATATGTGGATTTATTCCTACCGCACCGAGCGTGATACACCGGACGCTAAATTTTACGAAGTGCGTGTGTATTTCAACGATAAAGGCGAATACGTGCGTTATGAAGGCGACGTAGTGCCAATTGATGTGCAGAACCCGGAAAAAGCCGTGGATGATGAAGCGCGTTACGCCAAAGAAGCGCCTCCGGCACCCGCCGAGCCCGTACAACCCGGTATGCCGGAATAAATAACATACACCCATAAAAAAAGCCGCTGATGCGGCTTTTTTTATGCCGGTAATTTATTTATCGGCGGTTTTTGCTGCGCGGTTAAGCCGCGCCGCTTTTGGATCAATCAGCAGCGGGCGGTAAATCTCCACCCGGTCACCGTCTTTTAATACTTCATTTTTAGGGTCTTTCACTGCTTTACCAAACAGGCCCATTTTTGCGCCTTCCAACTCAAGACCGGGAAATTCGCGGCAAATACCGGATAATTCTGCCGCAGCAAAAAAGGTTGTGCCCTCTTCAACCTGCAGGGCAATAATCTTTTGTTTTTCAGGCAGGGCGTAGGCCACTTCCACCTTAATTTTATTTCCGGCCATAAATTTCATCCGCACGTTTTATAAAAGCATCCACCATAGTGGTGGTGGCCTGCTTGAAAATAGGGGTCATTGCCATGGAGAGGATTTTGCCTTTAACAGAAAAATCCAGGGTGAAATGCACCTTGCAGGCTTCCGCCGACAGGGCTTCGAATTTCCAGTTACCCCGTAAATACTCAAAAGGGCCATCCAACAGTTCCATGCCCATAGTATGGGGGCGCTGCTTCTGGTTACGGGTGGTGAATTTCTGCCGCAAACTGCCCTTGGAAATCGTCATACCCGCAACCAGTTCTGCTTCCGTGCAGGATTGCACATGGGCATCCACACACCAGGGCAAAAACTGCGGATAGGCCATCACATCGTGCACCAGATCAAACATCTGCTCCGCACTGTGCATCACCAACGCTGTGCGCTCGATAACCGCCATTTAACACCCCATTACAACAGGCTTTTAATTTGCCCAATTAGCGTTGATAAAAACGGCAAACCATTCAACAACACAGCTAATACGGCCAAAGGTGAAATAAACATCAAAATAAAACGCCAGGCATTATACAGGGCCGGCGGGCCCATGCGCAGCTCATCCGCCACGGTTTGTTTGCTCAGCACCCAGGCCACAAACACAGCGATTAACAAACCACCCAGGGGCAGCATGATATTGGTGGTGAGAAAATCCAGACAATCGAAGAAGGTTTTACCAAACAGGGTGTAATCAGCCCAGTGGTTAAAGGACAACACAGTGCCCAGGCCCAGCAACCAAGCGGATAAACCTACACAGGCCCCTGCGCGCAGACGGCTCCAGCCTTTGCTCTCCACCAGCCAGGCAACAATCGGTTCCGCCAGGGAAATGGAACTGGTTAAAGCCGCGAATACCACCAGCACAAAAAACAGCACACCAAAAAAACTGCCGGCGGCCATATTGCCAAAGGCGATCGGCAGGGTCTGAAATAACAGCCCCGGGCCGGCACCCGGCTCAAGGCCGTTGCTGAATACAATCGGGAAAATCACCATGCCGGATGCCAGTGCCACTAAGGTATCCAGCACCGCCACCACCACTATGGTTTTACTGATCGAAGCGCTCTGCGGCATATAGGCGCCATAGGCCATAATCGCACCCAGGCCTAAGCTGAGGGTAAAAAAGGAATGCCCCAGCGCAATCACCAGGCTTTCACGGCTTAATTTGGAAAAATCAAAACTGAATAAAAAATCCACACCCGCGCTAAAACTGTCGGTTTGCACCGCATAAGCGAGCAGTACAAACAACAGCACGAATAATAATGGCATCAGCCATTTAATCGCCGCCTCGAGGCCGCGGTTTACACCCCGTGCCACCACAAAAATAGTGGCCAGCATAAACAGGCTGTGCCACAGGGTCAGGGTTTGCGGACTGGCCAATAAATTACCAAATGTCGCCGCCGCATATTCACCCGTGGCCTGCTGAAAATCCCCCATGGCCAGTTTGGGAATATAGGCCAGTGCCCAACCGGCGATCACACTGTAAAACGATAAAATCAAAAATCCGGCCAGGGCACCCATCCAGCCAATACCCGCCCAAAATACCGGCGCGTGAAAACGTTTAACCAGCCCCACCATAGTATTAATAGGGCTTTGCCGCCCCATACGCCCGAGCATCACTTCGGCGATCATCACCGGAATACCCACCAGCGCGATGCACAATAAATACATGAGCACAAACGCACCGCCGCCGTTTTCCCCTGTGATATAGGGGAATTTCCAGATATTGCCCAAACCCACGGCAGAACCCGTGGCAGCGAGAATAAATAACCAGCGGTTAGCCCAGGTACCGTGCACACTCTGCGACATGCAAACCCCTTATTTCTGATTCTTGTAATGGCCGGATGGCAGCAGTAAAGGCGGCATTGTCGGTAATTTAGCCAGCCATGCCAAGGGGCATACCTTTTTTACAGGCATATGCCTATAATGCGCGCCATGAGTAAATCCAAAAAACCACAAAGCGGCTCCAGCATCTGCAGCAACCGCAAAGCCAGCCACGATTTTTTTATTGAAGACCGCTACGAAGCGGGTGTTTCCCTCATGGGCTGGGAAGTCAAAAGCCTGCGTGAGGGCAAAGGCAACCTGAGTGATGCTTATGTGGATTTTCAGAAAGGCGAAGCCTGGTTATTAAACTGCCAGATCACCCCACTGAACAGCGCCTCTACCCACGTGATTGCCGAGCCAAAGCGCCTGCGCAAATTACTGCTTAACCGCCGTGAACTCGACAAACTGGCCGGCCAGGTTGAAGCCAAAGGTTATACCTGCGTTGCGCTTGAGCTGTACTGGAAAGGCCACATGGTGAAATGCAAAATCGCCCTCGCCCGTGGTAAACAGAACTTCGACAAACGCAACAGCGAAAAAGAGCGCGACTGGAACAAAGAAAAAGAACGCCTCATGAAACACAAAGTCTGAACGCCGCGGCCTGCAACAGGCCCGGCTTCTAACACCCGTCAGAGCTTTACCTTGTAATATCCCGCCACCGCCCCTACAATGCCCTTACCCAGTTTTTCTGTTGTGCCGGAATATTGGTAAACAGAGCGGGGCCGATTTGGATTCGACGCCGGTTACAAAACTTGAGGTGCATGTCGAGAGGGTATAACGATCTCGTAAATCCCCGTTGTACATTTAAATAGTCGCAAACGACGAAACTTACGCACTAGCGGCTTAAGCCCGCTTACCTCCAAGACCAGTTTCCTGTTACTGGTGGCGGAGGGCGCAGCGAAACAGGATCGCCACGGAGGCTTCGCTCGTAGCCAAAGGGTTAAAACCAATCGAGATCACCCCAAACACCCTGCCCTTCGGGTCGTGACGGGTTAAATAAATAGATACGGCTAAACATGTAGATCTGATAGCGGAGGATTGGCGGACGGGGGTTCAAATCCCCCCGGCTCCACCAAATCAAAAACCCCAACACATTGATTGTGTTGGGGTTTTTCTTTTTATACATGGGAATTAACGATCAAGTGTCTACATAGCGTCTACAATTAAGTTCGCTATTTGCGAACGCCCCCGCTTCGCTGTATAATGCCCACACTGTTGAGAATTAAGAGTTATCGCCAGTAGTACCCGAGTAGTTTTCTACTCATGGAAGCGTTGCTTCTACCAATTACCCCGCAACAGTTCGTCATGGACATACTGCGAGGGTCGGGCCGAATTACCTGGGCGAGAACCGGGACCTTCGGTCCGGTAAAAGGGGGTCACAGCCAAAAATCTCTTATCCATAGAGCACGGGCGAGACTAGCTGCATTCCGCATGCTAGGTTCTATGGAGGATCACTATGATCACGAAAATACTCAACAGGTTTTGGCTGGCACCTAAGTCGGAAGGCAGTCCTAAGAAGAACAAAATTTGGAAAGTAATGTGGTGGGTTGTCAAAGCCATTGCAGCCCTCTACAAAGCCTACAAGTTCTTCGACGGGGATAACACCGACTAGGTGTACCCCTGTTTTACAGGAGATACATTCATGATCAGTAAAGTGCTTAAACTAATTAGGCAATTCCACAGCATGACTCAGCTGGAGCTAGCTGAAGAGCTTCAAATATCGAAGTCATACCTCAGCGAAATAGAATCAGGTAAAAAGACTATTTCTCTTTCATTACTAGAGAAATATTCGAACATCTTCGATATTCCAGCGTCATCCTTAGTTTTTCTATCTGAAACACTATCAAAAGAAAACCCTAAGAAATTTTCCGAGAGATTTGGAAAAGGATTCTCTGAAAAAGTAATTACCGTCATGGAATGGCTAGTTGATAAAGAATCTCATAAAAAAACCTAAGATTACGTCTAAGAACAAGAGCTACGATTTAACCGACTGCTGTCTATACAAAGTAGGCAGCCTGAAAAAATTAGCGCAGCTTCTCTGTACAGACTTAACAACCCTTAATGCCTTAAGAGGTGATGGTCTCTACAATATTTTTTTAGACAATGGCAGAACTATCGAACAACCGATTTTAATTCGTGACCTAATACACACTAGAATCGCATCACTCCTAATAAGAGTCACGCCCTCAGACAGCCTCCATTCTGGCATAAAAAAAAGAAGTCACATTACAAATGCTCAAATTCATTTAGGGCATCACCCTCTACTAACTTCAGACATAAGAAGCTTTTTTCAATCAACAACCAAAGAGAGCATATTCAGATTTTTCCAATCAAAACTGAAGTGTTCTAAAGACGTTTCAGATTTATTGTCGGATATATGCACGTGCCAGGGACATGTACCTACCGGAAGTAGAATCAGCATGGTGATAGCCTACTGGGCCAACAAACCGATGTTTGATGAATGGGAAAGTCTAGCAGCAGCAAAAAATCTCAATTTCTCTATCTTCGTTGATGACATTACTTTTTCAGGTCATGGATTGAATAGAAGTTTTGTCTCTTTAATTAAGAAAATAGCGATTCGTCATGGGCATGTTCTCCACCCCAATAAAACCAAGCTTTATAGATCCGACTCAATTAAAAATGTCACAGGTACTTCTATTGATGGTGAAAAATTAACTATTTCTCAAAAAAATCGGCATAAACTCTATTCAGATATGGTTTTATGGCATGCGTCTGACAAATCAATTCCACACGAAACTCTCGAAAATAAAATCCTAGGAAAATTAACTGCTCAATCCCAAATTGACCCTAGATACAAAGACAAAGCTCGATCTTTTAGGAATCAAATCAAAAAGAGGGGGAAAATCTAATCGCATCACTAAGATGATCTGGTGACAAATGAGCATAGCGCATCGTCACAGCAATGGAGGAATGCCCTAATATTTTCTGTAAGGTTAAGATATTCCCACCATTCATCATAAAATGAGAGCCTGCTACCGATCGAGGGATCAGTACACAACAGGTCAATACACGAATTGACCAAGGGCGAGATTGCTAAATTCCAAGTATCTTCAAGTCAAATATCCCTCATGTACTTCTGCAATGTTTTTTGATCCACTTTCAAAACCTCTGCGGCTTTAATCCATGTCCCGAATTGTTTTTTGGCAGCTGTTGCAAACTCCTTATGAAACGCTTTCGTTAGCTCATCCTTAGTTGTATTAGATAAATCACCAAATGCGAACCTTGTGTCAGGAGTATCATCTTGGATAACAGGCCCGCCCAACGAAGCTAATGAGCTAGAGATTGCCGACTCTGTAGTTTGGGAGTTCAAAAAAGCACAAGTCATGTATGCCAGCTTTTTTAGGTCACGTAAGTTACCTGGTAAATATGCCGAGTTAAAAAACTGGATTAACTCATCTGATACTGGAGCAGCCACAGTCAGATTGGGGTTAACATTGACTTCCTGCCAGATTCTTTGCCAATCGGATAAAATATCTTCTCTGCATGCACGAAGTGGAGGGATTGTTATAGTGAGCATGGATACACGATCAAAGAAATCAGCATCGAGTATCGTTGCCAATTGCTCAAGTGATTTATTACTCGCACAAACTAACTCGAAGTCAGAAGTTTCTTCAGTGTCACTTCCAACGGGGCGAAAACTGTGATGGTTATCTTGGAGCACCCGAACTAGCTTTCGTTGAACCGAAGTTGGTAAATCTTGTACCTCATCCAAGAACAATGCTTTTCCATTCGCTTCTTTCAAAAGCCCATTGCGATCCTTTTCCGCCCCAGTGAATGCACCTTTTACGTGGCCAAACAACATACTATCAACCACTTGAGAATCTAATCCTCCACATGCAAGCGTAACAACCTGCTTTTGCTTCACCTTACCGACAACGGTTTCAATTAACCTCGTTTTCCCAGTACCACGTTCACCCAGTACAAGTAATGGAGCTTTGGGAACGCAAGAGAACTGCTTTAACGTTTGTAATGCATCCTGTCTTGCTTTTGATTTGGGGTCTAAATCGTAAAGGGCGTCACTGCCCTCTGAACTTGAAATAGCAGAGATCTCTGCCAGATACGTGTTTACACTGAAATCAACTTTGGCAATGCTGGTTCTTTTGGTGTCGGGGTTATATTGTGATGACCAGAGGATTGTTTCGCGTGGAAAACGCCCTCGAGCATGAAGAATCAACCAAACCGCATGCATCGCCGGAGTTCCCGGCGATACATTGATATGAAGATGCTGTTCAAGCTTTAGCTCTGGAATAATCTCAGATTCTATTGCGTGATAAATTTTGTTGTGATCAGCTGGATTCTCGAGAGCTACAGTTCGAAAGGTAATCTGTATATCGCCAAATTCATGCTCCTTGTACAGACTGTTATCCCCAACTGACTGAGTAAGCACAATTACTTTGCCAATATAAACTTTACGATTCTTAAGCCGCTTTAACGCTTCGTCTAATACCTCAACCCCAGCTCTTTTTGAGTGCCAGCAAAGCAGCGTGTTTTTGATATCCAAAGTTACGCCTCCAATACAATTCGGGCGTTTGGCAATTCACTTTGCTTCAGCCTTTTTGCCATAGCAAGTTCGGATTCTTGACGAACTGTAATAGCTAACTGTTTTTTTGTCAGTCGAACAACCTTTGGCTCATAACTTTTTCTAGGCGATCCTGAATCCTGCTTTTTAGAAGTTTCATCCTTAGCTGTTGAAGGTTTGAAATACTCTGGACTTGTGTTTGTGATAACAGGCGGCTCTATGCGCCATTTATACTCAATCTTGTGCGAGGTATTTTCCCGCCAGTTTGCACTGGGCATGCTTGGTTGTTTATCCATATCAGACAAACAATCTGCTTTTATAGGCGATAACTCAACAGCGGCTAATTCGCTGACTGAATAACTCTTGAATGTATTATTTTCCCAAGCTTCAAAACCACCAGAAATCATCCCTAGACTCATATCTATGTTCAATTCATTGTGGCTATTTTTTAAAAACACACCTAAGCAGTTCATCAGCTCTGTTACCTGAGTGCCGGTGAGTTTTACGCCTAATTCAAAGCCTTGATCCATACCATGCGTTTGAAAATTGGCCGACATCACCATGCCATGCATTCCATCCGCTACAATTGCTTTGGCATGCAGCCATTTAAAACACATCACAGATGCACCAGCCTGCTTCATAGCCAACAACGCTGGCATGGCTGCGGGTCTTTGGCGGGATAGAATGGTGACTTTTACCCCAGACTTCGCACGTTCACATATTGCTTTTACAAGCTGATGGTCCTCTTGCCACCCAAAACTCGATATGATGAGTTCTTTATCCGCTTTATTGATAAACGCTAATGCGTGTTCGTTAATTTGCGTGTCTTCAGTAGATGTGACCAGTATTTCAGTTAATTCTCTTGGATACCCAACATTACCCGGCGACTTGTATGCTGAGAATTCACCACGGCTTGTCATATGGTGCTGCGCACTCTCAAAGATTGCCCAACGGAACACTTTCACGATTTCATCTATTTGATAGCGTGAAAGAGAGACCCCCAACTCTTCATTTCGTTTAAGTGCTTCTTCTGTAAGGTTTGCCGTTAAAAGCAACCCTTTCGCATTACCAGTTTCATGTAATGCGTCTATGACAACAGCTTTTGCGTGGAAATGCGGCGCAGATGCAAAGTGAACATGTCCAGACAATTTGTTTAACATTTCCTTATGCTGCACAAGACACTTCTTACCAAAGTCATCATCAGGCACGTCGCCATCAAGACGAGTCTCACATGCCAATAGTATGTACACACGAACTTTTCGCTTTGCAGCTTTTAGGACCGCCGATTCGACATTCTCATCAGCAAGCAAAAACGTACTAAGAATAACCGATTGCTCGGCATTATCGATTAATTCGACAACTCTTGATTGCAGATCGTTGCAAAAAACCGAGCTATTAATAGGTAGCGGCTCTGAAACCTGTTTTGGTAAAACGGGTAAAAGCACAGGGGGCAACTTGGTATTTGATTGATCAACAATTTTGGATTCTGTCTTAGTAAACTTTTCAATTAGATTCATCACTATTATTCCTTATAGGTTCCAATCATGGGCTGCAATGACATGCCAGGTATGCTGATTTTGCTGGTCTTCTTCAATCCAAAACTGATTTGCCAGCTCAGCCCTATCAGGTAGTGTAAAATTCCAACCTCTAAAAGGTTCGAGTGCTTTTTCTCTCCAAAATTGGTATTTGCTTTTAGTGGCATACATGTTGATATTTTTATCTAATCTCCATTCTGCCCACTTTTTAGCATCCAATTCAGTCAATGCTGAAATTGAAATATTGTGTAGCTTCATTGCATCAAAGAAGCCCAACTTGTTAACAGATGGTCTTTTTACACTTACCGAGCGATTCATATTGATTCGCTCAGATTCAGTTGTATTTTCGAAAAGCACTGACAAGATTTCCGTTTGCTCATCCCATTGTTCAAGCAAGCCCTCGCTATGCAGAAGCACTTTCAAAACTTTCTGACGACTGATTGGTTCAACCCTACGAGAAAAGATAAGATCCTTTCCGCGCTTCACATCGACATTGCCATCAGTCACATTCCACTCGATGTAATACGGTTTTCCTTGAGGTGAGATGCGCTCACCTTTGAGTTCAATTTTGTCAACGCGTACTTCCGAACCACCACCTATTGGTTCAACCTTCAGGCCACAAACGTCTTTGACTAATTGAGTAACCTCAACGAGTCGCTTTGCTCTTTCATTTAGTTCGTTTCTGTTTTTTCCAAGTCCGATTGACGCTGCACTGGGCTCTGTGTGAGCTTCAATAGTAAGAAGTGGATGAGGCAATAAAGGTTCATTACAAACGCTAAGGCACCAACATCCATCTTCCGGTACCAGGATCTGATCTTTCTCAAGAGCAATCGATCCTGATTCAGTCAGCCTGTATTGGTCTCGACTAGACTCAGCAAGCCCATATAACCGACATATATTTAGTAACCTATCAGCAACGACACGACGTCCAATTTTGTCTCCAAATAAATGCTCGGAGCACTCAGCAGAACTCGCATTCGGATAGTCGTGAAGGAATTGCAGCACGCAGTTAATTTCTGGACGGCTATCTGCCAGCGCAATTTCACCCTGTATGAGCCAAGTTTCAGTCATAATTTCTCGTTTTAGTATGATGTCCTGGCTCATAGTGCCTCCTGTGATTCAGTCTCAATGGTTGTAGACCAGTATGAATTGCCTGCAAAAGTACCTAACACGCCCGATGCCTTTTGCATTGCAGAACGGTTTCCGTACACAATGAGCTGATGCTTGGCCCTCGTAATTGCCACATTCAAGCGATTTGGGCTTTCGAGAAAGCTCGTGGGATGATTATTTGCGAAACTAAGCATGACAAAGTCAGCCTCATGTCCCTGAAAACGGTCTACGGTACATATCTGAATATCAATATACGGTGAGGATTTTTCACCTCGATAGAAATGCCTTACTCCGTGATGATTTCCCGTCCACTTTCGTAAAGCTCGACGTATAGCTCGCTCCTGCGCCCGATAGAAGGCCAAAACAGCAACTTCCCAAGGCTTTTGTTGGTTTTTCTCAACATGTGGGTTTGATTTTGCCCAAGAATCAAAGCGACTTAACTCTTTTAATATTTCTTCTACTTCAGCGGTGATTTCACCTTCTTTGCCTTTTCGACCTTTAATATCGTGCCATATACAACGATGAGAGCCGCTTCGGTATCCCCAGTCCCGCTTTTCAGCCTGGCCATCAGGGCTTTGCAGTGCTTTTTCATGATATATATGTACTCGGGAAAATTCGGCAATGTCTGGATGCATCCTGTGCTGATAACTAAGCCGTATTTGTCGTTGATTTAAAACACTGGCTGGAAGTCCATCGGACAGAGCGGTGCCTTGTTTCTGATACTCTGTTCGTTCAAATCCAACTTGCAGTGATTCAAGAATAGAAGGCAGTGCGATCCTACGTACTCTGTCTATTGCAGTGAACGTATCTTTTTCTGAGTCAAATGGTAGTAGCGCTTTGATATCTTCCTCTAACTTGTTAGCAGTTTTAGAACTTCGGTTAGATTCTGTATTTAGGCGTTGTTCGTACATTCGAGCCAGTCGCCATGCTAACTGAGATTCCCAGCTATCGGACTCGGTCTTGATTTTTGTATGAGTTAATCTCGAATGCGCTGCAAGTCGCATTTCTAACTTTTTCGGTAACGCAGGCAGCCCCCTTATGGTCGTCAAATCTAGGGGAAGGTGATTAGCATTCTGAGCGATGAACGCTGACGAACCAAGTACTACTGATGCGTAAGGGAGATCTGTCTTCGGTCCTTTAGATGATGCAAGCAATACATTTTTGGCCTTTGCTTGCTGATGATAAAATTCAATTGTCTTTTCATCGTCAGTGCAAACCAAGGATACTTCTCGTTTCTGAATATTTATTTGTCGAGCAGAGAAAACATCTGCGCATGCTTCTCGCTGATACCTATCCGGTAAACATGGCTGCAAATTTACTTCGGTAGCTTCATCATCAACATAAGGTGAAAGCTGTTTTGGGTCTCCCACCATGATCCAACGCTTGGCAAGTACCGCTGGCACCAAAAACTCTTGAAAAGTTGTTTTTGATGCTTCATCAATAATCATCACATCGAAGATTGGCGATGTTGATTGTTTATTTTTGATATCAGGATGCTGAAGCAAACCAATAGTTGTCCCACAAACCAGATTCGCAGCCTCAAGAACAAGACGTTCTACAATATGTTTTCCTTCACCTACCTTACTTTTTAGTAATTTCTGACTGTCTGAAATATTCGGTTGCTGCTGAAGATGCTTTAGCAATCTTGTGCGTTCAGTTTTAACAAACTCCTCCAATTGCCATGGCTTTGCCTTTTGAGAAACGCTTGATTTATCTCCAATCCGGACAGGTAACACCATGTCGCGATAGATATTTTCCGCAGACATCATTCGCTCAAGAACATTGTCAACAGCAACGTGTGTTGATGCACAAAGTAAGATCCGCTTACCTCGCTTTATGAATTGAAGGATCAGTTCGCAAATTGCTGTAGTTTTTCCCGATCCTGGGGGGCCCTCAAGGAAGGCAAAGTCTGGTGTATTGAGTGCAATATTTACAAACTCACGCTGCTGAGATGTTCCCTCTCTTGCGCCATCAGTAAGAACGTAGTATTCGTCGCCAAATATGTGCTCGTCATAAGGAACACTAGGCCACTTAGCATGATCCTTACCCTCAAACAGCCTTAATAGCGGAAGATGGTGAATAGAAGGGGTGTCTTGTAAGCTTTGTAATGCATTAATCTGACACTTTAACTGGTATGTGTTTGGACGAATAACCAAATAGTCTTGGTCAGGTAAGCGATCCAATAACAAGCTGTCATTTTCTACATTTCTGTCTAGGACTGAAATTGCGTTGGATTTATTGAACCCGACATTGTCTTGCGATTTCCCTGTCAAATGCCAACCGTAACCGTCTGGACACTCATACGACGACAGCCCATTACCTAATTCACTCGCAATTTCGTTCGCGTGCTCCTCAGTCGCATAGGCCATTTTAGGTTTGCCGTGACTTCTACAATTTGGGCATTCCTTAGCCGCACTACCTACGGCTTTCCATCTCGCAGGGCTTGCTTCGTATACCGTGTCGGTACTTTCATCTAAAAAGAGCTTTAAGTTCTTTTCGAAATCACCGCAGTTATCGGCAGGCTCAACTAATTGTATCCATACTCCACTTTGAGCATCGTCCAGCTTTTCCCAAGCTATCGCTTTAACAGCCTTCGTACTTTCTAAGTATTTTCGAGTGGTGTCTAAATACTTAAAAAACTCACCTAGACCACTCACGGCTTTGCTAAGCAGAATGTCTGGCCGGTGAATTCCTAAGTTAGCGTATCTCAATAACGCCATGTCTTTCCCTCAATTTTGTTAAGTAGGCTTGCTTTGTATTCAAGCATCGTGCCAGCAAGCTTTACTCTGCGAAGCCCTCTATTTGACTGGGAAAAACAACGAGCAAGGCACGAAGAAAAGGTGTATAAATACACCTATAGGTAATTTAAAGCACCTATGAGCTTAGTTCTACCAATTTTCTAGACTCGTCGGATTTTTTACGCGGAATCCAGGATCATTGCGGAGGTGGTAGTTTTTTAACTTCCATGCCTGAATGATGGATGATGGATGACGCCCAGGCTATTTCATGACCACCTGGGCAGCAATAAAGGTAAGCTTAAAGCGAACAATTCGTCCTTTGGGCGGCAAGCACACCTACCTTGAAGGTAGCGCGCGGATCTGACTGTTTTTTGGGGTGCTGGTGGACTGTCTGAGACAGCTTTCCTCAAAGGCTTCAATGTCGATCTGGCGATACATCACTCGACCGCGCAGCTTCAGGAATTGCGGGCCAATGCCTTCAGATCGCCAGCGCTCAAGGCAGGCCTCACTGACGCCCCATCGGTTTGCCAGCTGCCGCTGGTTCATATGCAATACTTCCATCTCGTTCACCTCGTTGTTGTTTGCGGGAGGCCATGAACGCTCGTAGCAGGAAGGGTTGCAAGCTATTTAGGGTATTTGCAGGCAAAGGTTTGGCTCAGGTGAAAGCGCCGGTTTAATGGACCAATTCAGTTCCCGTTTTGGGAGTTGAACCCGCGTCCTACAGCACCACCAAATCAAATACAAAGGCCACCTTAGGGTGGCCTTTGTATTTTCAGTCCACGTGATTACTGCCCTGCCCCTATCCCCCACCATTCCGTTACATTCGTAAAACACCAGCCGCTTACTATACTGGCCAAAGTCACTGACTTTAGCGGTTGCCTGTTGTTTGGGGCGGCCACCCTGCGCAGATTGCGGTAACAATGGCAGAAACGAGCTTCTCTAGAACAAGGGCAGGAAGGCATTTTTCTATGCACCTGCGCATGTATCAGGTCACCGGTTTACTGGTGGTCGTTGCTTTCATCATGTTTGCCATGGGGCTGTATGTGGCAGAAATGATGAATAACGTGCGCTCCCATGTGCGTGGTGAAAACCTGTGGGCCAAAGCCCAGAACGGCGCCGTTGCTGAGCTCTACAAATACGCTTATACCAAGAACCCCGAACACATTCATAATGCCCAGGAATATCTGGTGGTGAATCTGGGGGATAAAAAAGCCCGCCTGGCCCTGAAGGCCAACCCACCTGATATTGCTAAAGCCACAGAAGGTTTTTTAGAGGGCGCCAATCATCCGGATGATATTCCCGGCATGATTTCCCTGTTTATTTATTACCAGAATGTTTATTACCTGAAAAAAGCCATTCAGATCTGGAGTGATGCCGATGTTCTTATTGGCGAGCTGCAAAAAATAACCCATGAACTGGAAAGTGCTGTAGCTGCCGGGCAGAAACAACGCATTGAAATTCTGATTACCCGCCTGGATGTACTGGATACACGCTTACGCGAAAAAGAAGTTGAGTTTTCCGCCACCCTCGAGGAAGGCGCCCGCTGGATTAAATCAACCCTGGTCATTGTGAATTCAGTATTATTTATTTTGTTATCCGTTATCGCCATATTGGTTGCGCGCAAAATTGCCCGGCAACTGCGTTCAACTGAACAGCAATTACGCATCAGTGATAACCGTTTTATGAGTTTGTTCCGCTCCGATTTAGTCGGCATTCTGGAATTTCACATGGACGGGCGGATTTTTGAAGCGAATGCAAAATTCCTCAATATCCTGGGATATGACCACAGCCTGATACAGGAACAACAACTTAACTGGCAAACACTGACCGTGGCGGAATACAGCGCGCTGGACCGCCAAGCGATTAAAGAATTGCGTTTACATGGTGCCTGTGAACCCTACGACAAACAGCTGTTACACGCCGATGGCCATAAAGTCCCGGTATATGTGGGTGCGGTTCTGCTCAACGGCGAAAGAGATACCGGCCTGGCATTTGTGATTGATCAGACCGAAAAACATCGGATGGAGCAGGAATTACGTCTGTCGGCCATTGTGATGGACCACAGTCAGGATGGCATAGTCATTCTGGATGAACAGCAACGGGTTATGTCTGCCAATAAAGCCTTTTGTGAGCTGGCAAAATGCAACAATCAAAAACTCGCCGGGCAGGTATTTAACATTACCCATGAAGAAATGGATGAAGAAGAGCAAATCGCCATCCGCCAGGCCCTGAAATTAAAAGAAAACTGGGAAGGTGACATTAATTTCAAAACCACCAAAGGCGATTTTATTCCCGTGCGTTTATCCATCAGCATTGTGCAGGATGATAAACATGAATATGGCCAATACGTGTTAATGCTCAGTGATAATAAATCCCGCAAAGCCGCTGAAGAACAATTACAGCACCTTGCAAATTTTGACACCTTAACCGGCATAGAAAATCGCGCCACGTTCCAGTCCCGCCTGAACCGCGCCATTGGTCGTGCAGACCGGCACAATACCGAATGTGCCATCTTTTTTATCGACTTAAACAAATTCAAACCGGTTAACGATCATTACGGCCATGAAGTCGGTGATGGATTATTAATTCAGGTTGCGCACCGCCTGAAAACCTTAATGCGCAACATAGATACTGTGGCGCGCATAGGGGGTGATGAATTTGTGGTTATTGCCGAAGAAATCAGTGATCTGCGGATTGTCAAAGACTTAGCCAACCGCATTATTTATGCCGTTGCGCAACCCTATGAAGTGAATGGCATTGAATTAAAAATCAGTTGCAGCATAGGCATCAGCATTTACCCACGTGATGGTGAAAATGATATTGAGTTGATCCGTTCTGCCGACATCGCCATGTATGCAGCAAAAAGCAAAGGCGAAAGTCAGTATTACTTTTTTAACCGTAAAATTTCCCTTTAAACACACACCGCCTGCACACGGCATATCTCACTTAAACCCAACATGCCTGACAGCCAAAATATTTCTGCACAATAAAAAACTAAGGCCACCTCAGGTGGCCTTAGTTGTTATAACACTCAGATTAATCGCGATCAGGCCAGCGCAGTTTGCAGCGCGGGATAATCCACATAACCCTTTTCTTCACCCATGTAGAAGGTGCTCGGGTCAACCGGGTTTAAATCCGCACCCACACGGAAACGCTCCGGTAAATCCGGGTTGGCAATAAAAGGCACACCAAACGAAACCACCTGGGCATAACCACTGGCAATGGCCTGCTCGGCACGCTCGCGGGTATAACCACCGTTGGCGATGTAAGCACCCTGCCACAGGGCGCGCAGGCTTGGGTAATCCACCTTATCCAGATCAGCCTGCGGGCCAATGCCACCTTCCACCATGTGCAGGTACGCCAGTTTGAAGGGGTTAAGGGCCTCAATCACATACGCAAAGGTTGCCTGGGCGTTGCTGTCACGGATGTCGTTGAACGGGTTATTCGGCGATAAACGCACACCCACATGGCCGGCGCCCCATACCCCAACCACAGCTGCGGTCACTTCCAGCAGCAGACGGGTACGGTTTTCTAACGAACCGCCGTAGTTATCGCTGCGCAGGTTGGTGCTGTCACGCAGGAACTGATCAAGCAGATAACCGTTGGCGGCGTGGATTTCCACACCATCAAATCCGGCCTGTTTGGCGTTCAGTGCCGCCTGACGGTATTGCTCAACAATGCCGGGCAGCTCAGCGGTTTCCAGGGCACGCGGGGTTACGTAATCCTGCAGGCCGGTGAAGGTAAACACCTGGCCGGCGGGTTTCAGCGCACTCGGGGCCACGGGCAACTGGCCAGCGGGCTGCATGGACGGGTGGGAGATACGCCCCACATGCCATAACTGCAGGAAAATACGTCCGCCATTAGCATGCACGGCGGCGGTCACTTCCGACCAGGCTTTGATCTGGGCAGCACTATGAATACCGGGGGTGCGCGGGTACCCCTGCCCCGCTTCGGTAATCTGGCTGCCTTCGGTGATGATCAGGCCCGCACCACTGCGCTGCTCATAATACTGGCGGGTGAGGGGGCCGGGCACGTTACCCTCAAGGGCACGGTTACGGGTTAAGGGCGCCATGGCCATGTGATTTTGCAGGGTCACATCACCAATACGCACGTTTTGCAGCAGTTTCAGTTCTGACATTTTTTTGCCTCATGTTTTGCAGGTTTCAGGGCCGGTCTACAACGCGGCTTGCCGGTTTGTTTAAAGTATTAGACCGGTCGTCTAATACGGATTTCAAAAAAAGACCGCAATGCGATCTCTGTTACTAGAAGCTAGAAGCTAGAAGCTAGAAGCTAGAAGCTAGGATTATTGGGCCTTATTCAGCCCCAGCAACTGGCGGGTGCTGGCCATGGCGCTGTTAAGCACTTCCGGCTGGCGCCACATTTTGGCCAATAAGGTTGCACCCAACCACATTTCGTACAAGGCTTGTGCGGTTTGGGGGGCATTGATATCCGCCGCCAGGGAACCATCCTGCTGGCCTTCGGCAATGCACACACTGATGCGCGCGATAATGCCACGGGTGCCTTTCTGCAAGGCGCTGCGCATGGCTTCGGATAAATCCGATACCTCACCACCGAGCTTCACCGCCAGGCACTGGCCCTCGGGTGCACCGCTGCATTGCAGGCTCTGCCACTCCTGCCAATAGGCCAGCAAACGCTGCGCTGCAGGGCGGGAAACATCCCCCAGCAGGCCATCCAGCGCGTGGATATATTCACGGAAATACTCGTCCAGCAGGGCTTCACCAAAGGCTTCTTTGGATTTGAAATAATGGTAAAACGAGCCCTTGGGCACACCGGCGCTGGCCAGAATTTCATTTAACCCGGCCGCAGAAAAACCTTTGCCCAGAATCACGGGCTTGGCGGCGTTGAGTATGTGCTGGCGCATATCGTTGGGAGCATTCATGGCGGGGGATATTAACAGCGGCTAGACCGATCGTCTAGCGCAAAAGCTCGAAGCTCGAAGCTCGAAGCTCGAAGCTCGAAGCTCGAAGCTCGAAGCTCGAAGCGTCCGGCTTCAAGCTTCAAGCATCCTGCGGCTAACTACACATCAAACCTGTCGGCGTTCATCACCTTGTTCCATGCGCTGACAAAGTCGCACACAAACTTCTCGCGGTTGTCGTCCTGGGCATAAACCTCGGCGTAGGCACGCAGGATGGAGTTGGAGCCAAACACCAAATCCACCCGTGTTGCCGTCCATTTGCGGGCGCCGCTTTTGAGCTCGCAGATGTGGTAGAGGTTTTTGCCCGCGGGTTCCCAGCGGTAGGCCATGTCGGTCAGGTTGACGAAGAAGTCATTGCTCAGCACACCGGGGCGGCTGGTAAACACACCGTGTTGGCTGCCGCCGTGGTTGGCATTAAGCACACGCATACCGCCGATTAACACTGTCATCTCATGGGCGGTGAGGCCCATCAGCTGGCTGCGGTCGAGCAGCATTTCCTCGGGGCTGACGGCGTAATCTTCTTTCTGCCAGTTGCGGAAACCATCGTGGATGGGTTCAAGCACATCAAAGGATGCGGCATCCGTCATGGCGTCGCTGGCATCACCGCGGCCCGGGGTGAAAGGCACCTGCACATTCACTCCGGCGGCTTTGGCGGCCTGCTCAATCGCCACATTACCGGCCAGCACTATCACATCCGCCACACTGGCACCCGTGGCACTGGCGATTGGCTCCAGCACTTTCAGCACTTTTTGCAGGCGCGCAGGCTCGTTGCCGGCCCAATCCTTTTGCGGAGCAAGGCGGATACGTGCGCCGTTGGCACCACCCCGTTTATCCGAACCGCGGAAGGTACGTGCGCTGTCCCAGGCGGTGGCCACCATTTCGGTAATGCTCAGGCCACTGGCGGCGATTTTGGCTTTCACCGCGGCCACGTCGTAATCCTTACGCCCGGCGGGCACAGGGTCCTGCCAGAGCAGATCTTCTTTGGGCACATCCGGGCCTAAATAACGCACTTTCGGGCCCATATCGCGGTGGGTCAGTTTGAACCAGGCGCGGGCAAATACTTCGGAAAAATAGGCGTGATCTTTGTAAAAACGCTCGGAGATTTTGCGATAGGCCGGGTCCATTTTCATGGCTATATCGGCGTCCGTCATAATCGGGTTGTAGCGGATGGACGGGTCTTCCACGTCCACGGGTTTATCCTCTTCGCGGATATTCACCGGCTCCCACTGCTGGGCACCGGCGGGGCTTTTTTTCAGCTCCCAGTCGTAATTCAGCAACAGGTGGAAATACCCGTTATCCCATTTGGTGGGGTGTGTGGTCCAGGCACCTTCCAGGCCACTGCTGACCGTATCGCGCCCCACACCTCGGCTGGTGTGGTTCATCCAACCAAAACCCTGCTCCTGCACATCGGCACCTTCAGGGTCCGGGCCAAGGCGTTTGGCATCGCCATTACCGTGGGCTTTACCCACAGTGTGGCCACCGGCGGTGAGGGCCACGGTTTCTTCATCATCCATCGCCATACGCGCAAAGGTAATGCGCACATCATGGGCGGTTTTGAGCGGGTCGGGCACACCGTTAACCCCTTCAGGGTTTACGTAGATCAGGCCCATCTGCACTGCGGCGAGGGGGTTTTCAAGGCTTTCGCGGTTTTCACCGGCATAACGGCCCGAGGCCAGCCATTCTTTTTCAGAACCCCAGTAGGTGTCTTTTTCAGGGTGCCAGATATCTTCACGGCCAAAGGCAAAACCGTAGATTTTCAGGCCCATGGACTCA
Organism: Oceanospirillaceae bacterium; assembly: GCA_024234265.1. Classification (GTDB taxonomy): domain Bacteria; phylum Pseudomonadota; class Gammaproteobacteria; order Pseudomonadales; family Oceanobacteraceae; genus JACKOM01. The sequence continues at coordinate 206,303 of JACKOM010000002.1, read as the reverse complement.
TAGGCCATAGTGCCGGCCAGCACGATTAAATCCGCCCAGCTGAGTTTATTGCCGTATTTGCGTTTGATCGGCCAGAGCAGGCGGCGGGCTTTATCGAGGTTAACGTTATCCGGCCAGGAGTTGAGCGGCGCAAAGCGCAGGTTGCCGGCACCGGCACCCCCACGGCCATCGGCCACCCGGTAGGAACCGGCAGAGTGCCAGGCCATGCGGATCATCAGGCCACCGTAATGGCCCCAGTCCGCCGGCCACCATTCCTGGCTGTCGGTCATCAGGGCATGTAAATCCTTACGCAGGGCTTTGAAATCGAGTTTCTGCACTTCTTTGCGGTAATCAAAACCCTGTAGCGGATTCGTTTTGCTGTCGTGCTGGTGCAGGATGTCGAGGTTCAGGGCATTGGGCCACCAGGCCGTGTTGTGCATCTGGGTTGTGGTAGCTGCGCCGTGCATAACCGGGCATTTACCGCCGGAGGATGGATGGTTCATAACTCTGCTCCTTGTGCTGAAAAATGCGGGCAGTGCTTAAGTGGCCACAACCGCGATGGAATTGAGTCTAGGCAGGCGGGATTACATGTGCCATTTGAATAAAGCTATGGGGGCGATAGGCAAAAACTTGCCCGATAAAAATACCTTTAAATTCAGAATTCGAGCCCAGCACTGAACAGCACTTCGCGGCGCCGCCCTGTGGCACCCTGTTCAAAATCGACCAGTTCATTGGCGGGATAACGCACGATGGTGTCGGTAAGATTGTAAATATGTAAATTCAGGAACCAGGGCTGTTTATTTTGCTGATAACGCATATTGGCCCCTAATAACCAATAGGCAGGCACGTTATCACCCAGGCGCGTCACACTGTTATCTGCTTCCGCCACACTGTAATCCGCCTTCATTTCACTCACATAAGCCAGGGTTGCGGAGCTGCTCCAGTCGGCCCAGGCATAACTTAATTTGCCTTTGAATAAATGGGCCGGTGAATTACCCACGGCCACATTATCTGCGGCTATATCCAGGGTGCGCTGACTGGTGCCACTGAGTTCAGCAGTTAAGTGGCGATCCGGGCGATAACCATACATAAGCTCCACCCCGCGGTTTTGCCACTCGCCGGAATTATCCACTTCAGCCACTAGATCACTGCCCACCAAACGCACTGTGCGGCGTTTTAAATATTCTACTTCGTGATTAAACACACTCAGGGAAAAGGTTTGTGCACCTTGCACATACAGATAATTGATTTCTGCGGCAGTGGTTTCCTCCGGTTCATTTAATTCCACGGCGGAATTATCCTGCAAAGCATTTGCGTACATTATTTTCAGCTGATTTTGTTCATCGTAGTGATAAATCAGCGCGGTGCGGTACACATGGTCAGTACGTTGCGGATATTCATATGTCACATCTGCCGGGCTTAAGTGCTTAACCACATGATATTGGCTTATCTGACTGAGGCGATAACCTGCCACCATATCCCAGTTATTATTCAGCGAGTATTTTACATCACTGAATATGCCCATACTGCTAACATCTTCCGACTGCGCATCAACATCAAAACCTACATCCGGAAAATATGCGCGGTTGCGCACGGCAAACAACTGCCGGTAATTAATGCCCGCCACCAAGCTGAATTTATTATCCGCTTTATAATTAAAACTTTGCTCCGCTTCCATGCGCCGCGCACCCTGCCGCTGGTAGCCGGAAATATCGTCAAACACAAAGTCAGGGGTAAATTGATAATGTTCATGGCTCAGGGTCAGGGAAGTATGGCTTTGCCAGGCATTGTTTAATTGATGAACAAAACCAAGGTTGCCAAGCCAGCTATTGAGATGTAAATCATTGCCATCATGGAAACTTGGGCTGATAGCATAAAAGCCATACTGCATCTGCGAATAACGCAGGTTAAATTCCAACTCTTTGTAATGGCCATTTAATTCTGCATTTAAGTTACGCTGTTGCAGGCTGCCATGCAGATCATCGCGCATGGCAGGATCCATGTCAGCGAGCTGCTCAGCACTCATCAAATTACTGAATTTACCGCCTATGCCATCGTTCTGTTCAGAGCCTAAGTTGAGACGGGCACTAAAATCATCGCCCTTTACACCACTGCGTAAAAAAGCCTGCTGGCGATTATTATCACCCGCACCCAAGGCGAGAATTTCCGAGGAGCCACCCTGGCCGTTTGTGACGATGTTAATGCTGCCGGAAAACGCATTATTGCCATAAATAACCGCGGCCGGGCCACGGATGATTTCAATTCTGTCGATGGATTGCAGGGGGATATTCATGCGCGAACGGTCCGGGATGCTCAGGCCTTTTATGCGCGTTGGGTGTTGCTGCACCCCATTGATTAAAAACGCAATGCTGCCGCCCGTGGTACCCCGCACCCCCAGCAGGTAATCTTCAAAATTATCTACATGGTAAAAACCCGGCACATTCATCAATAATTCTTCGAGGCTTAAATAGCCATAACGGGCAATATCTTCACGGGTAATCAGGGTCACAGATGCAGCAATATCACGCAGGGCAAGGGGGGCTTTAGTGGCCGAGGTTATTTGAATCTGCATCAACTCTTCGAGTGGCAAATCAAAAATATCGCTGTTTTCATCACCCCACACCTGCCCCGCGAGCCCGCCACAAAGCAGAGGCACGAGATAAAAAGCAGCGAAGTCACGGTGTTTAGGTTGCAGCAAGGCCATTACTCCTCGGGGCGATTTATTGCAGCTTAGTACAGGCATTGCATAGTGCCATGCCCATTGCGCCAGGGATTTAATGCCCGTCTATACTGCAAAAATTGCCCCTGCGGATAGCCTATGCAAGAGAAAATCTGGCATTTTTTTGTCGCCGCCTGTGCCTACTTTCTGGCAGGCAAACTAGGTCTCAGCCTCGCCATTCCACCCGGATTTGCTTCCGCGGTGTGGCCTGCAGCCGGCTTGGCTCTGGCTTGCCTGTTATTGTGCAACCCTTATGCGGCACTGGCGGGTATAGGGGTCGGCTCATTTCTGATTAACCTCGGCCTGTCGAGCGATCAATACAACCACATTCATCTGCAAAGTATTCTGCCCGCAGCCTGGATCGCCTGTGGTGCCATGGCTCAGGCAACCGGCGGTTATTATCTGCATAAACGCTACATAGGCTTGCGCAACACCCTGGATAACCCTTCCAATATTCTGACATTCTGCCTGCTGGTATGTATCGTCGCCTGCACCATAGGTTGCAGCATGGGCAGTGCCGCTTTGTATTTCAACGGTATTATTCCCGCAAGCGCCATTCCCTTTACCTGGCTCACCTGGTGGGTGGGCGACAGTATCGGGGTATTATTATTTACCCCTCTGTTACTGAGCATTTTTTCACAGCATAACTTCAGCCTGCGGCGTAAATTGCAAATTGCTGTCCCCACCCTGGTGATATTTACTGTGACCTGGTGGATTTTTGTTTTATCGTTGGAAAAAACCAGGCAAGAGCAAAATTTTATTCTCGAAAAAACCACCGACTATTTTTCCCATGAAATTATCGATAATCTGCATAAATCTGCACACAGGCTTAATGCCTACAGAGCATTTTTTAACGCCAACCCTAATTTCAGCCAAACACAATTCAACCGCTTTTCTGCCGTCATTTTAGAAGAAGACTCAATATTCCAGGGCATTGGTTGGACCCGCATTATTAAAGCTGGAGAACGAAAAAACCTTGAGCAACAATACCAGCAACAAGGCTACAAGGATTTCCACCTGACTGAATTTGACAAAAATGGGAAATTACAAATTGCCACAGAACAACAGGAATATTACCCCGTTTTGTACATTTACCCGCTGGAGCAGAACAAAAAAGCATTTGGCTTGAATCTCGCGGCAAATCCCGCACGCAAAGAGGCATTGTTAAACGCCCGGCAACTGCACCGCGCCGTTGCCACAGCGCCAATCACCCTCGCCCAGGAAACAGCACATCAAAAAGCAACCATATTATATTTACCAGTTTATACAACAGCCACAAATACACAGGATGGAGGAGATTTCCTCGGTTATATCAGCGGTGTATTACGTATTAACAGCGTACTCGGCAGTCTGCTTGAAGAAAGTAAAAACCGCGGTATCTCCCTTAACCTCACCGATGTCACAGATGCCAATAACCCTCTGAAATTACTGAGTGACGACACACCTGTATTTAATGGCCTGCAGGCAAAAGAATATACAGCCGAATTTGGTGAGCGCTTATATGCTATCCGCGTGTATCCAAATGTGAATTACACTCCGCCACCACGTAACTGGACAAGCTGGCTGATTATTACTGCGGGGTTTTTAATTGCCGCTATGCTGCAGGTATTTATTTTGATTATTACCGGCTCATACGAACACGTGCGCCAACAGGTTGAACGCAAAACCCGTGACCTGACCTTTGCCATCGCCGAAGCTAATGCCGCCAATCAGGCAAAATCAGTCTTTCTTGCCAATATGAGCCACGAACTGCGCACACCGCTAAATTCGATTATTGGATTTTTGCACTTGTGTTTAAAAACCCCACTCAGCAGCAAACAGCAGGATTACCTGCACAAAGCAGACTTATCTTCTGCAACGTTACTGGCATTGATTAACCAATCATTGGATTACGCAAAAATTGAATCCGGTAATATCGAGCTTGAACAGCACGAAGTCTCGGTACTACATTTGCTGGAAAAAATTTACGCAATTTTTTCTCGCCGCGCCGAAGAAACCAAGCTTAACTTCGCCATTAAGGCATCGGGGGAAATACCCAATTTGTTAAATGGTGATGCCTTACGTATTGAGCAAATCCTGTTAAACCTACTGAGCAATGCCTTTAAATTCACCGCACAGGGCGAAGTAAATTTAACAGTTGAATATAATCAACAGCAGGAACAATTAATTTTAGTGGTGCATGATACTGGCATTGGCATTTCAGCCGAACATGTCAGCAGTATTTTTGAAGCATTCCGCCAGGCCGATACATCAACCAGCAGGCGCTATGGCGGTACAGGTCTGGGTTTAAGTATCAGTAAACAGCTGGCGATATTAATGGGCGGTGATATTCACCTGACCAGCACACCGGGCAACGGCAGCCGTTTCCGCGTATACCTGCAATTACCCCCGGCGGGGGATAAAACCTTTGATAACATGCAACTGCAAAATACCCTGCATCAGCTGCAACATTCAGACACCACGTTTACTGCAAGCGAAATAATACTAACCCCTGAAAACCCTCTGCCGTTAAAAGGCAAATACATCTTGCTGGCAGAGGATATGGAAATGAATCAGATACTTGCGCAAACCCTGCTTGAGGTGCAAGGCGCTGAAATTACAATCGCAGAAAATGGCAAAATAGCACTGCAAAAACTGCAACAAGGCCCCTTGCCTGATTTAATTCTGATGGATATTCAGATGCCGGAAATGGACGGTTATGAGACCACACGCATGATACGCAACAATCCCGCCTGGCAGCACATACCCATTTTAGCCATGACAGCCAATGCCATGGAAAGTGATATCCGTAAATGCCTTGCCACAGGTATGCAGGGGCATATCGCAAAACCTATCCACGAAGAAAAAATGCTCGCCAGCATATTGCAGTTTATTGATAAGCTGTGATGTACGCTAAAAATCTGCCGTCCCATGGGTTTTAACATGAATTAACTTCGGCATTTAACGACTTTTTCTTCAACATAAAACCTGCACATTAAAAGAAACCGCCAAACAACGACGATTTTTGGGCTGTTTATTTTTGCATTACGTGCAATGCACTGGCACACTGACTCATCGGCCAATAACATGGCGCCACCAAAGGGAATACATATGGAAAGCAACGTCCATATCAGGCACACGCGCATTACAGATATTCCGGCACTGATTGCCATGCAAAAGCGGGTATACCCTGATATTCCCAGCTGGAACCCGCAGGAACTTGAAAAACAAATCAGCATTTTCCCCCAGGGTCAAATTCTTGCCGAAACAGAACAGGGCATTGTTGGCTGCGCCAGCTCCCTGGTGGTGATGTGGGATGAGTGATCAGAAGCCCACACCTGGAAAGAAATAACCGCCTCCGGCACATTCCGTAACCACAACCCGTCGGGGCGCACACTCTATGGCGCAGAGGTATTTGTTAACCCACAGGTGCGCGGCTGCGGTGTTGGCCATCTTTTATATGAAGCACGGCGCACATTATGCCGCCAAATGAACCTCAAACGTATTATTGCCTGCGGCCGCCTGCCCGGTTATCACAAACAGGCACAGCACATGAGCGCAGAACTCTATGCACAAAAAGTCGTATGGGGCGATATCAACGATCCGGTGCTGAATTTTCAATTGCATGAGGGCTTCAGTTATTGCGGCATTATTGATGGTTATATTCCGGAGGATAAAGAATCCGGCGGAAATGCCGCCATTATTGTCTGGTTAAATCCAGATTACGATGCGGAAAAACCCAGTCAATTCCCTGAGGAGGATATTCTATGATTGTACGTATTGCGGCAGTGCAATACTTATTGCGCCAGATCCATGACTGGTCTGGCTTTGAAAATCAGGTGCGCTTTATTATGAAAGCTGCCGGAGATTACAAACCACAATTTGTATTATTACCTGAGATATTCACCACCCAATTATTATCTTTTATGGATACCACAGATGTACGCCAGTCTGTGCGCAACCTCAATGACTATACAAAGCGTTATAAAGATTTAATGCTTGAATTAGCCAGCCAGTGGAATGTACACCTGATTGGCGGCACACACCCACAGGTGACGGAAGAAGGCCGTTTGGTAAATACTGCTTTTTATTTCACACCCGATGGCCAAATATTTGAGCAGGATAAAATCCACCGCACCCGCTGGGAGCGTGAAAAGTGGAATACCGATGCTGGTGATCAATTACGTTTATTTGAAACACCCTTCGGTAAAATTGCCATTTTGATTTGTTACGACATCGAATTCCCTGAACTTGCGCGCATGGTATGTGAAGCCGGGGCCGACATATTATTTGTGCCCTCCTGCACCGATGACCGTCAGGGCTTTTTACGGGTGCGTTATTGTTGCCATGCACGGGCCATTGAAAATCAGGTGTTTGTGGTCATGACCAGCACAGTGGGTAACCTACCGGTGGAAGGCTTAGGCCTGCATTATGGCCAGGCGAGTATTATCACCCCTTCCGATTTTGCCTTTGCAAGGGATGGCATCGCCGCTGAGGGCACCTTCAATATCGAGCAAATTGTCGTAGCCGATGTGGACTTATCCGATCTGGAAAGCGGGCGCATAAACGGCACCACCATTCCACTGTACGATAAACGCAAAGACGTCTACACCCACCCTGTAGAAGTCATCAAAGTTTGCTGACCGCACATAAAAACTGCCGCGTTATGCGGCAGTTTTATTGACCAACGTTTACAGCATGCACAACTCATGCATGCATCATTACAGATATAACCTGTTTATTCGCAATCCAATAACGCCATATTGTGCCCGGCACCCGCCACTTGCGCTAAATTATTTTTCACACAAACGATACTCTGTGGCGTGTAACTATAGGGCAACGTAATCGGGAAATCCGCCGTGCTTTGCCAGTTATCCGCATTCACCTGGGGGGCACTGACACTGCTCCAACTAATGCCATAGGTTGCATTATCTTCAGTACTTTGCAGATTATTGCCGCGCAGCTGCCAATAACCACAGTTACTGCTGTCAAAGCGGCAGGTAATCGGGTTGGCAGAATTTTCAAACCAGTTGTATTCAATTAACGCATAACCCAGCTGGCGCACGTTAATGCCAGAGCTTTTAATATGGCTGTAGAAGTTATTATAAAAATGCGTCCAGCCTCCGCGCTGCAAAGGCAGGCGTGAATTTACATTTTCATAATAATTATGGTGATAGGTAATCTCGCGGCCACCGGCAATATCCGTATTGGATGAGCCATCCAGGCCAACTTTTTTTACATCGTGAATATAGTTGTAAGACACCGTGATATTGTGTGAATCCTTTTTAATGTCCAGTGCGCCTTCGAAGGTTAAATCACCATCTGGCGAGCCGTTACACTCGTTATTCACTGCAAATAATTCGTTATGATCAATCCACACATTTGAACTGCTGTCGATACGCAGCATATCCGCATCGTTTGCGGCACCGCCCAATGCGCCGATTTTCATATTACGGATCACCACATCCGTGGATTTATTCACCACAATACCAAAGTTAGCTGATGAACCAGCCGCCCCCAGAATCGTTACACCTGCGGTCATTTCTTTGATTTGCACAAAACGGTATTCGTCATCCCAATGGGCCACGGCGCAATCACCGTTGGCGTCTACCGTATGGTCCTGCACAATTTGCGCGATTAAGGAATCTTCGTTACCTGTGTAGGTAATCACCACCGGGTAAACACCACTTTTCGCAGCATCTACAGCGGCCTGCATAGCGGCCAGGGTATTCACGGTTACCGCCACACTGGCGCTGATATTGCCACCTTGGGTGGTAGCAAAACCGCCGGAATCCGTATTGGCCGCAGTTTGCTGTGCACTGCTGTCATTGGTTGAATTATCACTGCTTGTATTGTCTGTTCCGGTTGACTGCTCAGATTCAGCGCTATTTGCTGCATCACCACCGCCGCCGCTGCCACAGGCCAATAAACTTAAACCCAGCACACTGCACAACAGCCATTTATGGATATGCCACATCTTTACACCTGCATATATTGATATTTTTTACGCATATTATGCAGGGATGTTTTTTATACAAATGCAGATTTTAATTGTGTGATACGCAACAGGAAGCGGGATTCACTTTTTAAGAAAGGGTAAAGAAAAGTAAAAATTCGGGTAAAAAAACCCCGCACATGCAGTGCGGGGATAAAGATCGGAAAACGGATAAAACGCCTGATAATCACACTTTAAAACGGGTCAGGGTTTGTTGGGTGGCGCTGATTAATTTAAATAATTCACTACCCAGGCGTGCGGTTTGCTCGGCGCTGCGCGCGGAATTTTCACTTAACTCATTTAAATTATTAATATCGCGGTTCAGGCCCTGGGCGGCATTATCCTGCTGCTGGGTAGTGCGCGCGATTTCCGTACTAATACCGACGATATGCTCCACCGCGGCGGTAATTTTTTCTAAGGTCTGCTGGGATTCCCGCGCCTGCTCTACGCCGCTGCGGGCTTTATCACGCCCTTCGGCCATCACATGGGAAGCATCACGGCTGCCCTGCTGCAGGCGCTCGATCATACTGTTAATTTCCTGGGTGGATTGCTGGGTTTTGCTTGCCAGTGAACGCACTTCATCGGCCACCACCGCAAAGCCCCGCCCCTGCTCACCTGCACGGGCCGCTTCAATGGCGGCGTTTAACGCCAACAGGTTTGTTTGCTCGGCAATACCACGGATAACCTCAATCACACTGCCGATCTGCTGACTGTCTTTGGAAACCCGCGCAATCACTTCATCGGCCCGTTCCACTTCACCGGCAAGGTTATCAATCGACACCATATTCTGGTGAATTACCTGCTGGCCATTATGGGCAACACCCCGTGCTTCACTGGCCGATTGCTGCGCATCGGCGGCGCTGCCGGCCACGGCATTCACGGAATCTGTCATGGAGCTGACCGCATCCGTCATTTGCACCAGGCGTTTACGCTGCTCCTGTATCGCATTATTTGCGGCTTCAGAGGCCTTTTGGGTTTGCACGGCAATATCGGTAATGCTGTTGGTCTGGCGCGTGACTTCAGCAAAGGCGCTTTGCACATTGGCAATAAACTGGTTAAACGAATTACATAATTTTTGTAATTCATCACCACGTTCATATTCAATGCGCTGGCGTAAATCACCATCACCTTCTGCGAGGGCATTGGCTAATTTTGTCAGGGAATTAATCGGCGCCACCACCAACATACGTATGCTGAAAATAAGGCAGGCCACCACGGCAATAAGTAATGGTATGCCCAGCACCACCATGCTGATCACCAGCTCACTGATCTGCCCATGCACCGGGCTTAAATCCCAGGTGGCCACTAATGCACCTATTTCCTGGCCGGTTTTATCGTTACTCACCGTCACCCAAACCAGCATTTTATCGCCCTGCACCAGCTCAACCGGTTTGCCTGCCGATTGCCCGTGGCTTAACGCCTGCAGGTTTTTCAGGGTGCTGGTATTGTCGGTCACACTGCCTTTTTCACCGAGTAAATTTAAATCCTGGTCGTAGGCGGCGAGGTGCAAAATCACCTCGCCTTTTTCTGCTTTTAAGCCTTCAAATTCTTTTTCGATATTATCCTGTTTGCGGAATTTCACCGCTGGGGTAATTTGCTCGGCCAGTAATTTAGCCACCAGCATATTGCTGTTGCGCTCTTTCTGCAGCATGGCATCACTGACCTTCACATTGACCAGTACGCCCACGGCAAAAAAACCGGCAATAAATAATAAACTGACGGTAATAATTAATTTCTGACTGATGGAACTCTGCATATTAACCCCCGCAGAAAACCCGGCTTAAAGCGCTTCGACGTTAATACCAATGGTAATAGCGCCAATTACAGCCCCATTGGCCGGGTCTGTAATGGGTAAACTCAATTGCGACTGATAGGTTTGGGTGGATTCATCCTGCTCCACTTCGCTGATATGCATGCTGCCCGGGCCAACGGAATAGGTTTTTTGCCATTTCGCTTCATCACCCTGCCAATAATCGGAGGTGATTTCACTTTGCCCCACGTTCAGGCCATGGTTATCCATCACAAAGATTTCCGAATACAGGCCATTACTGGCCTTTTCTTTCGCCTTCAGAAACGCCGACAGAGCATTGTTCAGCACACCATCAATCAGGGGGTGTTTGGGCGCAGAAACCTCGGCGCGCCATTGTTTATCAAGGGCATCTATCTGCCCCTGGCCCATGCCGGCATTGGCCTGGTTCTGGGCCTTAATTGCATTAATGATCACCGGGTCCTGCAACCACTGGCTGACTTTGCTTTTGGCGTGGTTTTCGATGGCGGCGGCATAATCGTTGGCATAGGCAAAGGTGCAGAGGACAGCGGCAAAGCCTAATAATGCGGTGCGGGCAAATAAACGCATAACAGATACCTGTGGGGGCTGGGGAGCTGAATCCCCTTAAGGTTAGCCCAACCCACACAGGCTGCACGTGGATTCACGGAAGTCGTTGCAATCTACTCGGCGGGATAATTTTTCAGTTCATTGCCCTGCCGCCACTGGCGGATCAGCCCGACAATACCCAGCCCGGTTAACATGCTTAACATCGCTACGCCGTAGCGTAATTCAGGTGTCGGTAATAGCGCGCCTATATCCATTCCAGCCGGCCAGTCAAACGCGCGTTGCGCCATCCAGATTAACGCCACAATGCCCGCAACCATGCCCACGCCAAAACGCACATAACGGTACAGGGCATAACGGCTTAAAAAAATCAGCCCCGGCAAAAATGCCAGCACCAATACCAGCTGCACTAATTCAATGCCCAGATTAAAACCCGCGAGGGCCAGCAGGCGGCTGTTTAAATCAAACCCAAAACCCTGCAGGGCGCTGGCAAAAGCAACGCCGTGAATCAGGCCAAAACCTGCGGCCATTAACAGGGTGTCGAGCAGCATTAAGGGGGTGATTAAATTAATCGCGGCAATTAAAACCGACATAGCCACCAGAATTTCCACCGTGCGGCTGTCGGCCTGTAATGGTGTAAGCACACTCAGGGCCAGGGTCGTGCAATGCCCGAGGGTAAACGCAGTGACAATCGCCGCCATGCGCACCAGGGATTCGCGCACACCCGCCCGGGGCTGCCAGCGCCCGGCTTGCACCATCAGGGGCGCACTGATTAACAGGCATAACAAAAACAGCAGATGGTCGGCACCTTCGGCAATATGCTTAGCCCCCGTCAGCAGCATATGGCCAAAACCCTTTCCCCAGCCGGGCGGCACCTGGGTAATCAGCAAATTGTCGTGCTGAAAATGCAGCACGTCCAAATCCTGCAATTGGCCATCACTGCTGGTTTTGCGCAGGTAAATCCGGTGGCTGCGCACCTTGTGCAACACAGGGTCGGCGCGCAGTTTGTACACGTAGGTGCTGGTGGCCACGGGCGCAGCAAAACTCAGGCGTGCCAGCAGGTAAGGTTCACCTTCGCGTTCGGCGGTACGCATCTGATCGATGCTCAGGGCGTAGGGCTGGTCGGCACCACTGCTGACACTGATATGTTGCGCCAGGTAGGCCGCTGTCATGCGCAGGGTTTCACCGGCTAAGGGTGAACCATCGGTTACGGATAACTGCGGTGCGGCAATGGCCAGCTGGTCGAGGGGTAACTGCACCTCCAGCACCACATTGCGTTCATCGGCCTGCAGGCTGATGGCACTGGCGGATGCGGGGTGGGCGTGGCCCGTGCGGGCCACCCCCAGGGTGCAGAGCAGCAAAACAACTAACATGCTGATGCGTTTAAACATTACAGGCTGTCTCCGTAGTCCATGGTTTTGTCGCGGTACACGCTGTGGTAGTGGGTTTGCCCCTGAATGATGACACCTGACTGGCAGGCCACTTCGATCCACAGGCGCGGCCCATCAATACGCATATAAGTGCCGGAAACATCCACATCCACCCCGGCACTTTCAGTGCCCGCCCAGGCGATATAGGTATCGGCCAGGGCAGCGGCGGAGAAATAATCGGCCATGAGCGGGTCCGCCACGGATGCGGGGTAATCACCCACCCACTGCAATACGGCGGCACGCACCAGGGCCTGCTGGGCCTGGGTTAATTCGGAAACCAGCACACCCCGGCGGTTACTGCCGATGGGGTAATCCGTCGGTAATACACCACTGCCGTTATCCGGGCCGACTAACACATCGGCGTAGGCTTCATCGGAGAGGTAAGCCGCCGCCAGCTGGTTTTCATCCAGACCGGCAAACATGGCCACCAGAGCCGCGCCTTCATCCAGCATGGGGGAATAGGTTTCACCGTCTTGCTCAAATGCCACCTTAGGTTCAACCCCCAGGTGGTTTGGCACCGGGTACACCACACCACTGCGGTAGGTAATGTTGTAGGCCATATGGTGCCCGCCAAATTGCAGCATCCAGTCGCCATCCACACTCGGCACACCGAGCAGAGCGATGTGGTAGTTTGCGGCGCCATAGGCGGAATTTGTTGCCCCACCACCTGCACCATCAGGTGGTGCCATGCCACCATCGGGCGGGGTCATATCCCCTTCCGGCGGTGCGGGCGGGGTTTCGCTTTCTGCACTTTCTTCGCTGTCGCTGCTATCGGAGCTTTCATCACTGCCGGCCACGGCATTACCACTGCTGCCATAGGCGTTGAGGTAATCATCCGCCGCCAATACACCGGTTAAATCCGTGTAACCCTCTTCGCTTAATGCCACCTTCGCCAGGGCCAGGGCCGCGGCGAGGGATTCTTCCGATAAATCCCCCAGGGCCAGGCCATTACGGGTAACACCGGGTAAATTCGACCACACGGTTTTTGCCGAAGAATCTGTCCATTCCAGCAATAAACTCACCTGCTCATCGCTGCTTAAGGTATCGAGAAAATCATTCGCCGCGCACACCACCGCATATAAATCACTGCTGCTGCACAGGGTGCTGACATCTTCCGTGTTTGTTGTGCCGCCGGAGGACGAACTGCTTTCATCACCCACACAACCGTACAGGGCCAAACTACAGGCAAGGGGTAACAGGGCGCGTTTAAATGGAATGTTCTGCATAACAATTCCTTACGCGGCAATGCCGACGTTTAACGTTGCGACATAACCGTTTTCAATATCACCACTGATGGTGGCCATCTGGTAGGTGGTGCCATCACTGAAAATATTGTCACTGGCAAAACTGGTTACTGAGGTATTTTGCCCGTGGCTGACATACAAGCTGGAGTTATACACCTCGGTTGTCACCGCCTGCGGGAAGGCAATTTGTGAAGTGGCGGTGGCATTGGTGCTGCCGTATAAAAATACGCGGAAATGAATATGGGTAATGCGCCCGGTATACCAGCCGGGGTAAATGGTGGTGAAGATCACCTCGCCATCGGCATCGGTGTCCTGAATACCGCGGCAGAAAGTTTCACCTACGGTATTAATACCCGGCTGTGAATAACCTGAATAAACACCGTCTTTATCGCAGTGCCAGATATAAACCGACGCGCCACTGATGGCGGCGCAGCTGTTATTCACATCATAAATTTTCAGTTTCACCGTCAGCGGCACACCGCTTTTGCCCTCGGTAATATCGGCACGCACCATGGCGCTGTTGCTCAGCACCGCCATCAGCGGGTAAGGGCCTTCGGTTTCCTGCGGAATTAATACGCAGCTGCCGGCAAGGGCACTGCTGGTATCTGTGGAATCACTGCTGTCTGTTGTATCTGTGCTGCTGCCTGCCAGCACACCGCCCGTGCCGTTGTTTTTACAGCCCATTAATAACGATCCGCCCAGCAGGCCCATGGCCCCCAGGCTGCCCAACACCTTGCGCCGGTCGTGGCGTACATTGTTCTGCTCATCGTTTTGCATTTTTTATTCTCCTGCGTTGCAAAGGGCTGACGGGGCGTCAGCGGCAGGCACAGTGTGGGTATTTAATGTGCAAAGAATATCGAGCAATTGTGCAAACAATGTGGATTTTGCTGGGGGGATAACCAGAGGCTGGGGGAAGCCCCCTTTGTAATGCAGTGTTTGGTAATTAAACCGGTTTTTCTCTTTCTGGGAAGGGACTTCCCAGACCCTTCCTTCGCTCACACTGCTGCTTGTTTCCGGTTTTTTCGACGCGCCATTACGCCCACGCGCCATGGGGCATCCATGCCCTGCTTCGCCGGCGCTTTGTCAGCATCCATGCTGACTGCGAGCTATGTCGCTTTAAAAAACCGGCGCAGCAAGTTCGCATTGAGTGTTCTGAATTAACGCCGTGGTAAATCTGCACATATAAAAAACAGTGCAGAAAATACACCTCAAAAATTCCCCATCCAATTAACTTCACTGTACCCAATTACAGTGTATTTAGCGTTTACGGGCTTTTGATGCGCGTTTTGACGGCTAACATTGCGCGCTTTCACGACCGCTGGTAGTGTAACCGCCTGAAAAACCTGCCCTTTTTAACAAGCTGCACTAAGTTAACGCGCACCACCGGCTAGATTAACGCGCATGCGCGTTTTGCCGGGAACCCCGCAAAAAATCAGGGATAGTGTTTTTAATAAAAACAAAGGGATAGGTTGTTTTTTTTAGACCTGTCCAAATGACAAAGCGCGCATGCGCATGAATAAAGCTGTTAGCTACATAGAATCATGCCAATAGAGAGAATCGGAAAATATTTAGAGACAGCAGACTTGGGTATAACTCATTCATTGGGTATTGAGACAAGCTTGTTGGCAGATTGCATTCAGGAAATCAAAGATAGGGAAATACTTGGAGTTTTCGGCTGCCCAGTTTTTGGCTTCAAACAAGATAACATCAATTTTATGAATGAAATTCCATTCATCGAACAAGTATGGTTTTGGGAGATTGAGTTAAAAAATATTGACGGTTTGTACTCTCTCAACAATCTGTCATATTTTGGCATTCATGAAAAGCGACCAGCAATTGATTTTTCAAAATTTGCAAAGCTAAAAAAGGCCGTTTGGCAGCCAGTTCGTAAAGATCGTGGTATGGGAGACCTCAACTTTCTTCAAGGTCTTGACCTTTGGAGGTTCAAACCTAAAGATAAAACCTACTCAAGTATTGAGTTACCAAAAAGCTTAAAACAACTGGATCTTAACTGGTGCAACCCAACATCATTGAAAGGTATGCCCACACTAAGCAACCTCGAGGCACTGCAAATTCACTATTGTAGGAACCTTGAAACCATAGATTCCATTTTCGAATTTGCACCAAATCTAAAAAAGCTGGTAATAACACGTTGTGCAAATCTAAAAGATTTCAAAGTGGTTTTAGACCATGATTGGGAGCACATGCATATCGACATCAAAGGTAAAACTGTAGCTAACAAATCAAGCAAGAAGGACGCGCAAAATGCGCGCGCCTCTTCTTGAAGCGTTATGAGCTAATCGAGCATGCTTAAACGGAAATGCCCAAATTGCTCTAAAAAGAGCCTAAGAGTACCGGTCCTTAGCAACAACTATGTATGCTCGGAATGTGTCTCAATTTTCAATCAAACTTGGTTGGCAAATCTAATAGAGACAATAGTTGCATCGGCAATTGGGACAGCAGCGTTCTTTTACCTAGTCTTTTACTTTAGCTGGATCGCTGTTTTCGTGATTTTTATTGTACTGCCAGTGTTGGTGGATCAGGTATTTAGAAGGTTAGGCCCGATAAAGGTAGGTGGAGTAAAAGGTGTACTTCGTAAGCGCTCATAACAATCGCAAGCAGGATGCTCCGGCCCCAAATACTATGACCACACTTCGCACCCTGCTCGCTACGCTGATTTTCGGTTTTGGTATTTACCTGATTTTTGATCTGTTTCAGCATGGTTTCAGCCTGAAAGTATTAGCGGCATCTTTGGGCTGTTTTGTGGCCGCGCATTATATCTGGCCCCACAACAGGGATGAGGATGAAGAATCAGCCCTGCTGGACGCACTGGAAGGTGTGGTTAATTTGCCCTATCAGATACTGGCGCGGCTGCTGCGTTCTGTCGGTAACAACAAAGACCATGACTTTGATCTGGATTAAAACAACAAACCACTAAAAACACACATACACACAAAAAGAAAATAAACCTCTATGAAATCAGATAATAAACAAGGCCTGGCCGGACTTACATTCACCATCATTCTATCCGCAGCAATATTGCTCATATCCTTATTTTTACAGCTGTCATGTATAGCAGCGGCCGCACAGATCATGCATGGCTCAAGCAGTAATGAAGCCATTGCAGCTACCGCAAAACATGGTGGTGCAATAACACTTGCCATACTGACTTCATCTTTGATCGGAATAATAATCACCCTGCTGACGATCAAACTTAAAAACAAACAACTACTAAGTTACATTCAATTCAACAAGATACCCCTGAAAACTTTACGCAATTGGTTGTTAATAGCCTTAGCCACCACCTTAATCATTGAAGCCTTCAGCCTTATATTTGATTTTAAGGAAGCAGAAAAGCTGATGTTAATGTGGTATTCAACTGCCAAAAACAAACCGCTATTGTTTATCACCATGGTTTTCATTGCGCCTATTTTTGAAGAGTTGTTCTTCCGCGGATTTCTGCTTTCAAACCTTAAAGACAGTTTTCTGGGGGTAACTGGCGGATTAATTATCTCATCTGCAGCATGGGCCGCCATACATATGCAATACGATCTGGCAATGATGGTCATGATATTTTTTATGGGCCTTGTTTTTGGTGCCGCTAAAATCAAAACAAACTCGATTTTAACCTCATTAGCGATGCACAGTACTTACAACGCAATTGCATTTATTATGATGGCCACTATGGCATAGGAGAACCGAATACCTTCACGCCATTTTTGCTGAACAAACATACAGTAAGAATATACAATCAAATGAAAGAGCAAGGCTGGCTAGCCATGAAACACTATTTAGATGAGCAACAACCTTAATAGGTAGGTAAACGCACATAACATGGGCTACGACACTTCACTTAAATTGATTTTACTGCTGTTTTTCATCACCCCCTTTGCAGCCATCATCATGATGAAATGCCGGTTTTTCAGGCAATATGGCCTGCAAAACATCGGTGTGTTATTGGGCTTTACGCCCTTTGCAATGATGATCGCAGTTATTTATTTGGATATTGAAAAGCAAACTGGCCATGCTGGCAGAAGCCTTGGGGTGATCGACTACGCCTCGCTCAGCATTGCGTTTGTTGTATGTTTACTGACGGTGATTATCCTCAGCGGCGATGAAGATGAAGCCGCCCAAAGCGGGTTTTATGCATTCTGGGCAGTGGTATTGGTGATTTTTTGGCTGATTGTTTATCTTATTTCCGGCCTGGCCCTGTTGCTGAAAACACACTCAGGGCCACTGATGTAAAAACACGGCAATTTTACTTTAAGCTAAAAGCTTTAAATCACCCCGGCAATTCCAGTTTATACCCCACCCCATAAACCGATTTAATCGGGTCTTCGCCGATTAAACCCACCAGTTTTTTACGCAGTTTGTTGATATGCGAATCTATGGTGCGGTCATTCACTACACGCTGGTCGTCGTAGGCGTGGTTAATTAACTGGTCGCGGGAAAATATACGGCTGACTTTGCTGTTAAGGGTGGCGAGTATGCGCCATTCCACTAAGGTGAGTTCACATTCTTTGCCGGCAAATAATACCGTGAGCCTGTCTTTATCCATGTGCAGGCGCGGGTTTTCCTGCTGGGGGGCTAAGCGGCGTAATACGGTTTTAACCCGTGCCACTACTTCGCGGGGGCTGAAGGGTTTGCAGATATAATCATCGGCACCCATTTCCAGGCCCAGCAGGCGGTCAATTTCTTCAACCTTGGCCGTCACCATGATGATCGGCACATTATTTTCGGCGCGTACTTCGCGACAGATTGTGATGCCATCTTTACCGGGCAGCATTAAATCGAGCAGCACTAAATCATAATTATTTTGCAGTATGCTCTGCACGGCGAATAAACCGTTGTTTTCCAGGCTAACCTGATAACCTTCACGCACTAAATAATCGCGCATAATGGCGGCGAGTTCGGTTTCATCTTCAATAATTAATATATGCATCTTTTACTCCGCGGGCAGGCGCACACTGACACGTAAACCCCCTAAGGGGCTGGTATGCAGGGTAATTTCCCCCTGATGGGCCTGCACTATGTGGCGGCATAAACTTAAACCTAAACCTGCGCCGCCGCTGTCACGGTTGCGTGAGGCTTCCGTGCGGTAAAACCGTTCAAATAATTTTTCACGCAGGTGCTGGGGCACACCGGGGGCGGAATCATCCAGGGTGATAATAACCGCATTGCCCTGGCGGTTGAGTTCAAGTTGCACGGCGCCGGGGGCATGGGTGTATTTCAGGGCGTTGTTTAATAAATTCATTAATAACTGGGTAATGCGCTGCGCATCGCCCAATACATATACAGGCCCGGCAATGCTGTTAAAGGTAAATTGCAGGCCGGCATTGGCAAACGGGGTTTGCAGCAGGGCTGCACAATCGGCGCAAAGCTCCTGCACATCACAGCGGGTTTTACGGTAGGAAAGTGCACCCACGTCGGCGAGGGATAAATCGTATAAATCCTCCACCAGGCGGTTAAGGCGCAATACCTGTTTTTGCAGGCGCTGCACGGCGGCATCGTCCAATACCCGCACACCATCTTCTAATGCTTCAAGGTCGGCCTGTAATACGGCTAAAGGTGTGCGTAATTCATGGGATATATCCGCCACCCATTGTTTGCGGGTTTGCTCGCCCTGCCGCAGGCTGTCACCCAGATCATTTAAATGGCGGCTTAATATCTGTAATTCATCGCGCCCCTGCAGGGTGAGTTTGGCATCGTAGCGCCCCATGCTGTAGGCGCGCACCTGGGCCACCAATGCCTCAATACGTTTTACCAATAATGCGGATAACGCCAGGGCCACCAGTGCGGCCAGCACTAAACCCACCAGGGTAATGATCAATAAATGCTGCAACTGGTTTTCAATAAAACCCTGGCCCTGAAAATCACGGATATCCGGGCGGGTGGGCAAACCTAAATAACCCACTGTGTTGCCGTTTATTTCCACCGCCAGCAGGGTCATATCTTTGCTGAACCAGTTGCGCCCGCGCAGCAGGATGCGGTTAGCATCAAACAGGGCATAGGGTTTCAGGGGCAGGTTGGCGGGTTTATCAAAACCCCCAGGCGGGCCACCGGCATCCGGCTTAAAATTGCCAGGGTTAAATTTATCCCCGTTAAAACCATCCGGGCCGCCTTGTTTACCTGGCGGGCCGTCTGGTTTGTCGGGCGGGCCGCCCTGCATATCACCCTGCCCTCCGGGGCCTGGGGTATTGCCAAAATCAGGGCCGGTTTTATCCCCTGGGCCATCCTGCAGATGCTGCGCATGTTTGCGCAAAAATGCCTGCCAGTGGTTTTCGGTATCGGCGATATTTTGCCAGCCGTCAGCCGCAGCATATTCCGCCGCCAGGGCACTTAATACGGGCTGCGCCGCGCGGATTTCACGGGCCTGCACATAACGCCAGAAGCCGGTTTCAACGCTGCTGCGGAAAAAAAACAGCAGGGCAAAGGCCAATACAACGCTGACCAGCAACATGACTAAAAAGATACGGGTACGAAAGCTCACAACCAGGGCCTGTTAACACTAAATGAAGCGGGCACTACAAGATTAGCGCACAAATGTGCAAACAATGTTGAAGGCTGGCAAGGGTTGAAATGCGGGTTTTACAGCGCCTCGGTCTCAGCGCGGGCGTTATGCAGATAACGCCTTAAACCACTGCTGGTTTTAAAACCGAGTTTTTCCGCCAGCTCATCCTGATCAAGCCCGCGGGAAGTGTAATACAAGGCCAGGGCATGGCGTGCATTTTTGACCAATTCCGAAAAAGAATTTTCCGATTTGCCCAAACGTTTTTGTAACCCACGTACAGATATATGCATGGCCTCCGCCAGGGCGGGCATGGAAAAATGCGCCGGGTGAAAACGCAGCATATGGCTTATTACGCGGTATTCCATACTTTGCATTTCAAGGTTTTGCCGCGCGGTTTTACGAAAGCGCGCCAGGGTGGCTTCATGTACCAGTGGGTTAAACTGGCGGCAGGGCTTTAATAACAGGCTGCGCGGTAAAATAATTTGCGCAAGGCTTTGATTGTATTGCAGCGTATCAGCCATTTCCTGCTGGTAACGCTGCGCATAAAGTGGCGCAGGGAAATCACACAGCATTTTTGTGGCGCAGGCCTCAACCCCAGTGGCATCGGTAATAAAATTTAATAAATAATAAAAAACCGTTTCCGCAATAAAACGCCGCTGGTGCTGGCCAACTTGATTTTTATAGGGGTAGGTCAGCACTATGCTGACAAAATCTTTATCTTCATACACAAACGGGTAATAACAGGTGCCCTGCACGTGCTGCAGGGATTGCCACAGATATAACGCTGCCAGTGGCGTGCTGCTGGTGAGCATTACCCGTGAAAAATCACATAAATTCGGCACCAGATGGCGGCCATAATCCAGGCCGATGGATGCCTGCGGGTTTAATTTATAAATAGTGCTGAGGGTTTCACTGTAGGCATCACGGTGCGCACAGCTGTCAAAATAATCCACTTCTTTTTGTGCAAGTGAGCCAGGAAACTGCTCCCCCGCTGCCGCCAGCAATAACCGGGTATAAATATCATCGATCATGGTGTGGCCTGTTATTGGATACGCTTAAGTTGGCCGTTGTGCGCGATTGGCAATAACGGACATTTTGTTATTTTTATCAGCAAGTTACGCCTGAATTATACTGTGCGAAAAACGCCACGCCGGGACATTTATTGCCAATTTTTATTGGCCGTGACCAAACATGTACCAAAACGCCCTGCATGTACGTGTTATTTTTCGCGCAGCTGAAAATGCTCTGCTAACGTCAGATTTCCCAACCCCAACAACAAAAAAGGAAATCCCGTGAATAATTATTATAAGATTCTCTGCTCGCTGCTTTTATCAGCATCTCTGGTTGGCTGCGGTGGTGGCAGCACAGTCGCCGATGCAGATAACGACCAGGTAATTACCCTGGGTGATTCGATTTTCGATTTATCCAATGAAATTCAGCAAAATCTCGAAGCCTACGCGGGCCAGACTTTCCGCAAATACACCAAAAGTGGTGCCGAATTAAATGGCGGCCTGATTCAGTCTGTTTATTCCCAATATGCTGAAGCAAAATCCGATAACGCCAATATTGAAATCGTTGTCATGGATGGTGCCGGTAACGATATTTTAATTCCTGTATTAACCCTCTTCGATCCATACAACTGCAAAGTGGACTGGTGGGAATTTGGTAAACTCAGCAGCTCCTGCAAAAACCTGATCAACGATCTGTACGTGGAAGCCGTTACCCTGCTCAACCGTATGGATGCCGATGGTGTGGATAATGTGATCTTCCTGGGTTATTACCACACCAAAGATATGCTGGTGAATAACTTAAGCGCCCTGAAACAGGCGGTGGATTACGGTGACAGCAAACTGGCCCAGGCATGCAGTTATTCCACTGCTAATTGCCAGTTCATTGATCCGCGTGGAGTGATCAATAACAGCGATATTAAATCTGACGGTATTCACCCAACCACTTCAGGCTCACGCAAATTGGCCGACCTGATCTGGCCAAAACTGCAACCATTGCTGTGATACAGCGATAAGTTAAAAGTCTTCAGCGGCGAGTTTGACTGAACGGGTAGCTTAGTTATTTCGCTGGACAGTTTTAAAACAGGAAGGCCCTGAATGAAATGTAAATTCATTCAGGGCTTTTTATTTTGTGACGCAGTTTACGGCCTTTTTAGCCATTTACTCAGCCCAAAGCATTAACCCGCCCTCTGCCCGCTGTTTTGTACGCCTTCGGAATCGCAGCCCATGCAGCGTGCTGCTAAATATGCAGCTGCAAGACATACAAAAATAAGAGGAGACCCTTTATGCAACATTTTAACAAACTGCTGTTTACCGCCCTGCTGGGCGCATTGCTGACTGGTTGCGGCGGCGGCAGCACAGTGGCCGATGCGGACAACGATCAGGTCATTACCGTGGGTGATTCGATTTTCGATTTATCCAATGAAATTCAGATCAATTTAGAATCCTTTGCCGGCCAGACTTTCCGTAAATACACCAAAAGCGGCGCTGAATTAAGTGGTGGTTCCGTGGCTCAGTCAGTGGTTGATCAATACGCAGAAGCCAAAGCCGACAACAGTGCAATTACCACTGTGGTGATGGATGGCGGCGGTAACGACATTCTGATTCCGGTGATTTCCCTTGCCGACCCTTACGGCTGCAAAACCAATATTTTCCGCTCTGATATCAGCAGCAACTGCAAAGCGCTGATTGATGATGTGTATGTTGAAGCGGTAAACCTGCTCAACAGCATGGATAACGACGGTGTGCAGAATGTGGTTTATCTCGGTTATTACCACACCAAAAATGCGTTTTATAACAATTTAGGCGCACTGGCCAAAGCGGTCGATTACGGCGATTTACGCCTTGCACAGGCGTGCAATAACTCCACCGTCAATTGTACCTTCTTAGACCCACGCAGCTTAATTGTTAACAGTGATATTAATGCAGATGGTATTCACCCTAACTCTTCCGGCTCATTAAAGCTGGCAAATTTGATCTGGCCCACACTGCAGCCTTTACTCTGATCGCTGCTTGTTGCATAAACGTAGCGGGCTTGCCCCGCTACATTTATACAAGAGTGAACTCCGATGAAAAATATAATAAATCTGTTCATTAGCCTTGCGCTTTTGATTGGGGTCGCTGTGTACTTCTTCAGACCACAGGTTGTAAATGAAGAACGCCCACAGGACGTTGTCAGCTTTGCCAAACCCCTCGAAGCTGGTGAAACAGAAACCCTTATCCATGCCCTGCGCCAGGACTTTCTGGCCAGCATCGACAGCATACTTACCCATATCAAAATGCTCAGTTACCGCGAGCATATTTACAAAATTGCCGGTAAAGCAGGCCCCGGCGAATGGCAACGTCTGATGCAAATGGCATTTGGCGACAAAGGCGATCTGATTCTGCTGAACCAGGCCAAGTGGGATGAATACCAGGCCTGGCTGAGTATTCAGGCGGTGGTATTGCAAAATGCCGATCCCCTCACCCGCCAGGGCATGATCTGGCAAAAACGCACAGATTTATTTGCCGATGACGCCAAAATTATCTGGGCCGATGAAATTGCAGCCTATGAAGAACAACGCATGAATCTGCAAAATACCATCACCCAATTAAATACCCAGGCGGATATTTCCCTCGAACAACGCCTTGTTACTCTGAATAACCAATTTGCCCTCGCGGCGGAAAGCAGCCAGATGCCGGCAGAAGCCTATCGCTCCAGCCTGGCTTCTGTGTATTTTGGTTTGGATACAGTACAGGGTGAACTGGGTAAAATGGATGCAGAACAGCGCCAGGCCACCATTCACAATTTACGCAAAAACATGGGTTATAACGAAGCCCAGTTAAAATCCATGGACGCACAGGATAAAGAGCGTGAAGAGCGTTGGGCGGTGGGTTACCAATATATGGCCGCAAAAGAAAAGCTCAGCAGCATTTATCAGGGTGCGGAGCTTGAGCAGAAAATTGCCGACCTGCAGCGTGAATATTTCAAACGTGAAGCCAAAACCATTTCCATGGAAGAGGCCGATGGTTTTTACCGCTTTGAGCGCCCGCGTTATTACGGACGCAATTAACCCGACAGGGCTACCCTAACCGGGCTGTTGTTCCTGCAATTGACAATACTGGCGGATACGGCGTGACAGCATATCCACCAGTACGTTTAACAAGGCGGTAATCACAATCAGAAAAAACGCTTTATCAAAGTGCATATCTTCAAAGGCACTGTCGATATAAAACCCTAAGGTGCTGATACCTAAAATCCCCATAATCGCGCTTTCGCGCAAAATCACTTCCCAGCGGTAAAATAACAGGGCAAGAAACTGCGGATAAATACGCGGGGTTATATTGTAAAAATAGCGATTAAAACCACGCGGGGCATCCGGCGGCAGGGTTAATACCTCACTGTAGCGGGCAATCAGGTAGGCAATCAGGCCTGCGTTGTGCACCGCGAGGGCAATTACCGCCGGTAAACCCGAGGGGCCAAATACCAGCAATAAAATAAAGGCCAGCATCATTTCCGGGGTGGAGCGCATCACCAATAAAAAGCCTGCGCCGCCAAGGCGTAATTTTTTACCCACCAATAAACGGCTGCCCCAGGGGTAAAACAGCAGGGTTAATAATCCCGTCAGCACCAGGGCCAACTGGGTTAATAACAGGGTCTGGCCTATGCCCGGCAAAGCAAGCTGCATAAATTGTTTTTGATACCAGTTAAGGGCATCGCCCCACTGCCCCTCTAACACGGCGCGCGGCCAGATATCCTGGCTGATAAATTGCCAGAAATAACTGCCGCCCATAGCAGGGCTATCGGGCAATAAAAAAACCGCGACAATTAAATACACGGGAATCAGGCGCACTTTTAACCAGTATTTGATACTGGCAATTAACATATAAAAAATCAGCAACAGGGCTGCGGCTTCGCTGTAATCCCCTTGTTTGAAGGCGGTTTCGAGGTGAAAGCCTAAGGTCGGCAGGCCGATAAAACCTAAAATCGCACTGCTGCGCAGGGCACATTCAAAACGGTAACGGGTATAACTTTGGATTTGCGCCCATGACTGGGGCAAAAGGGTATACAAATAACGGCTTAACAACGGGGTTTGCGGGCTTAAGGTACTCGCGGGGATGCGTGATTGCTGCTGAATAATTTCAGCATACACCTTAGTAAAAATCCCTATGTAGGGAATTAATATGGCAAGCAGGCCCGTGGTAGCCGACAGGCCATAAATCTGCATGAAAATCAGGCCCCAGAAAATTTCATGCACGGCGCGGGTGCTGGCGGCAAAAATACGAACCAAACGCCAGTGAAATAAAAACGCCAGGCCAAGGCCCAACACAGCGGCCAACGCAACCGCCAGCAAGGCAAACGCTACTGTGCTGCCCAGGGCACTTAATAAACCGCCGATATCCTGCCAATGGGGGCTGAATAAACCCTGCAACATGCGCAGTAACTCCCTGCCGGGTTCAGACTGGGCAATGGCAATATCCGCAAACGGCACACAGCAAAACGCGCAGATCACAAATAACAGACTGACAAATGCCAGACGCCGCCCGCTGCTGAACTGGCGTTGGGCTGATTTTTCAGCTGGCATAAAAGGCATCCAGCTCGGCGCGGCTTAATTCACTGGCGGGGCGATCAAATAAAATTTTGCCGTGGCTGATGGCAATAATGCGCTGGAAACAACTTAACGCGAGGTGGCGGTTATGCAGCACCACGACACTGGTTGTATGTTGTGCGAGGATGTTTTTTAAAATTTGCTCGGCGCGTAACGGGTCAAGGGCGGAGACAGGTTCATCACCCATGAAAATCGTTTTCTGGCGATACAGGGCGCGGGCCAATACCACACGCTGGCGCTGCCCGCCGGAAAGTTGATCCACTGAGGTCCAGAGTTTTTCCTGCAAACCTAATTGCGCGGCCAGCTCGCCAATGGCGCTTTTATGCTGCGGCCAGGGGCGGATTAAATTCAGGGCATTATAAAAACTGTTATGGCGCTCTAACTGGGCCATATAAATGTTGTTATACACAGAGAGGTTATTCACCAGCGCGTTATCCTGCGGGCACAGGGCAATATGCTGTGCCTGCTGGCGGTATAACAAATTTAATAAACTGGATTTACCCGCGCCGGAGGGGCCGATTAAAGCCACCTTTTCCCCGGCGTGGATATCCAGGTGTAAATCATTTAACACCTGGGTTTTTCCATAGGCCAGATGCTGGCCTTTTAATGTAAATAACAACTCAGCGGGCATTAATCGTTATCGTCCAGAATGCCAATAGCAGCGCCGGTTTTTTCGATCGGGGCATAATCGTTATTGCTGGCAGGCACAAAGGATTCGCGCGGGAAACTTGCCAATAAATCTTTATCTTTCATATTCAGCAGGGCAGCACGCACTTTGGCAGTAAAACCTTTGCCGTAACGTTTATCCGCATCACCGCGGATGCTCCACTGGTAATCAGGATACGCCGGGGTAGACCACAGCACGGTTACCTTGGCAGGGTCCACTTTGCCTTCGGCCAGTTCGGTTTCCCACACTTTATAATTCACTGCACCCACCTGATAGGCACCGGATTGCACCTGGGCAATGGTGCGACTGTGATCACCGGAGAAACCTACCCGGCTGAATACATCTTGCGGGACTTTGTGCAGATTTTCACGGATGTAATATTCAGGCATTAAACGCCCGGAGGTAGAACCCTTGGAACCAAAGGTAAAGGTTTTACCGGCAATGCCCACCGGGAATTTATCGCTGGCTTTCAGGCCTGTGCTGGTATTGGCAATAATGTAGGTTTTGAAAAACTGATCTTCATAACCCTGTGCTAACGCTTCGGAACCCGGCACTAAACGGCGTGCACGCACCCCAGATAAACCACCAAACCAGGCGAGCTGCACCTGATCGTTACGGAAAGCGGTTACCGCCGCCACGTAGGATTTCACCGGGATATATTTCACTTCCACACCCAGCTGGGCGGTTAAATAGGTGGCCACCTTGTTAAAACGTTCCTGCAGACGGGCTTCGTCTTCGTCAGGAATCGCAGTAAAGGTGAAGGTATCTGCCAGAGCAGAAAACGAAGCCAGTAATAACGTGGCCGCCAGTAATTTTTTAAACATATTATTTAACCTCCTGGGTGAGAAATTCCTGCACGGCTTGCGCATCGCCTTTAAACACAACACGGGCCTGTTTTTTACTTAATTGGTAGGCGTACATAGGGTCGTAATAATCGCGCAGCAAATAGGTAATCCATGCGCGGTGCAAACTGCCATCGCCGTTTTGTTGCTCGGTTAATGCCTGTTCAAGCAAATCACTTAATAACTGATAACGCTCGCCACCCAAACGGCGGCTGATGGATTTTAACGAGTTACGTAAATCCTCGGCGAATAATGCAAAACCATTTTCACTGTCGGCGACGTTAAATTCTTCGAGTTTGCGCAGAATATAATTCACGTAGGAGTGCTCAATACGCTGCTCCAAACTCGCATCCACCAGCACCAGGGGTGCTTCGGCCATTTTAAAACGCAGCACATCAGGGATAGCACAGCGGCCAATTAACTGGCTTTCGTCTTCCAGGGCGAGGGCCTTAGTGGCGTGTTGATGACGGCTGCGCAGCAGGGCGATGGCGAGTATATTTTCAAAATCAATTTGTGAAGGCTGCCCGCCAACCCGTTTGCCAAAGGCGCTGCCACGGTGGTGGGCAATTTCTTCCAAATCCACACTGTTGGGCACCTGCCGCAGAATATCGGTTTTGGCGCTGCCGGTTTGCCCGGCTAATACCACGATAGGGTCCTGCTGGCTGATGTGCTCAAGGGTGTCGATTAAAAAACGGCGCATGGCTTTATAACCGCCGGTAATACGCGGGTATTCACAACCGGCCTCTGCCAGCCAGCGCTGGCTGATCTGCGAGCGCAGCCCACCCCGGAAACAATATAAATAACCCTGCGGATGCTGCTGCGCGAATTGCGCCCACTGATTTACACGGCCTTCTTTAATGGCACCACTGACTAATTCATGGCCGAGTTTTATCGCTTCATCCTGGCCCTTTTGTTTATAACAGGTACCGACCAAGGCGCGTTCGTCGTTGGTCATCAGCGGGATATTCACGCTGCACGGAAAGGCACCACGCGCAAATTCACCCGGCGAGCGGGTGTCTATCATGGGGATATCACTTAAAAACAGGCTGCGGTAATCCGCCGTATCGGCACGTTTTGCCATTAATACACCTCGATGCGGTAATCCGCCCGCGGTGCAATTAATTCACCGATGCAATTAGCGTATAAACCTGCGCGAGCCAATAATGTTTCCAGCTCAGCGGCGGCCTCTGGCGCCACGGCAATTAATAAACCACCGCTGGTTTGCGGGTCGCATAATAAATGGCGCTGCTCATCATTTAACGGGCCGAGTTTTGCGCCGTAGCTGTCGAAATTACGCAGGGTGCCACCGGGAATGCAGCCGAGCTGTAAATACTCTTTTACCGGGCCTAATACCGGCACTGCGTTGTAATTCAGGCGCGCATTTAAATCACTGCCTTCACATACTTCCAGCAGGTGGCCCATCAGGGCAAAACCTGTTACGTCGGTAATGGCATTTACACCGTTAATTAACGCCGCTTTTGCACCGATTTTATTCAGCTGGCACATCACATCCCGCGCTAAGGTGCTGTGTTCGTCTTTTAATTTTTTCTGTTTTTGCGCTGTGGTTAAAATGCCCACACCCAGGGGTTTGGTGAGGTATAACTTATCCCCCAGACGCGCGGTGTTATTTTGTTTGAGTAATTCTTTTTTCACCCGCCCGGTTACCGCCAGGCCAAAAATCGGTTCGGGGCTGTCGATGCTGTGGCCGCCGGCTAAGGGTATGCCCGCATCCAGGCAGGCCTGACGGCCACCTTCCACCACACGCTGGGCGACTTCAGGCGGTAATTTATTCACCGGCCAGCCAAGAATAGCGATGGCCATTAACGGCTCGCCGCCCATGGCATAAATATCACTGATGGCGTTGGTGGCCGCGATGCGCCCAAAATCGAAGGCATCATCGGCAATGGGCATAAAGAAATCTGTGGTGCTGAGGATAACTTCGCCGTTGCCCAAATCGTAAGCCGCGGCATCATCTTTGGAGCTGTTGCCCACCAGCAAATTCGGGAAGTGCCCCGCCGGTAACTGGCTGGCGACTATGGTATCGAGCACTTTGGGGGAGATTTTGCAGCCACAACCGGCCCCGTGACTGTATTCGGTCAGGCGGATGGTGTTCTCTGACATGGCATACCCTCGGCGCAAAAGGCGGCATGATACGATTTCAGGGCAAAATTGTCACAACTATAGGCCACCCATCCCTTCAGCGCAGTGCCTGACAGGCGGCCAACGGGGCAAATGTCAGGCTGTTTGCGCCGCTTATTTCCCATAGCTGCCAATTCAAGCCGAATGTCATTTTATAGTTATAAAAACTTCAATTTTTTCGCGTTTTCCTGCAATACAAATACCCCCCAATAGAGGCGGTGTAAAAACGTTAGCGAGGCAGTCAGAACGAGGCAAAAACGAGCGAGAAAGCGCAGTTTATACGTCATAAATGAGCATTTTGAGTTCGTTTTTAACGAAGTTATAACAACGCAGATAGTTTTTACACAGTCTCGATGGTGCCGCCACAACAATCACAACTCAGGGGAATGTATGAAACACTTATTGGCACTGGGCCTGTTTGGCCTGTCGCTGAATGCGGGGGCAACACTGTTAATCAACGAAGTCGACAGCGATAACCCCAGCACAGACACCGCAGAATTTATCGAACTCTACGACGGCGGCGTGGGCAATACGGATTTATCCGCCTACAGCTTAGTGCTGTTTAACGGCAGCAATGATCTCAGTTACCAGACCATAGATTTAACCGGTAAAAGCACTAATAACAGCGGTTATTTTGTGGTGTGCGGCGATGCCAGCCAGGTGGCCAACTGTGATTACGACATCAGCCCGGACAGCAATTTAATTCAGAACGGCGCCGATGCCGTGGCCCTGTATCAGGCTGCCGCAACGGACTTCCCGAATAACTCTGCCATCAGCACCACCAATTTGGTGGATGCCCTGGTATACGACACCAGCGATGCAGACGATGCAGGTTTATTAGCCCTGTTAAATGCAGGCCAGCCGCAGATTGATGAAAATACCGACGGCAACGGCACTACTAATTCCATGCAACGTTGCGGCGGCGCGCCACTGAATACCGACACCTACCTGCTGGCAAGCCCAACACCCGGCGCCGCCAACAGCTGTGCCAGCGAGCCGGTTTCCGCGTTAGGTGATTGTGGTGATACCCAGCAAAACAATTACCAGAAAATCAGCAGCATTCAGGGTGACATCACAGATGTTAACAACGATGCCAGCCCACTTTCCGGCAGCCAGGTGATTGTTGAAGCCATTGTGACCCGCGTGGCACAAAGTGGTTTGCTGGCCAACGGCAGCCCCTCCGATTTTTATAAAGGTTATTGGATTCAGCAGGCCGACGCCGAGCAGGATGGCAATGCCAATACCTCGGAAGGTATTTTTGTGTACGACAACAGCAACACAGTGCACACAGGTGAGCGCGTGCGCCTGCTGGCCACAGTGAGTGAATACAGCCAGGTCACCCAGTTAAAATCCGTTGCCGAATTTGCCCTGTGCTCAGTGGATAATGCCCTGCCCGCCGCCGTAAACATTCAACTGCCGGTTGCCAGCCTCACACAGTGGGAAGCCCTTGAGGGTATGCGCGTCAGCAGCCGCCAGAATTTAATTGTGAGTGATTTATTCGGCACAGGTTATGGTTTGGGGAATTACGGCCAGTTTGTGATTTCATCGCAGCTGCATTTCCAGGGTACTGAAATTGCCGTGCCCGGCTCAGATGCCGCCATCGCCGCAAAAAATGCCCGCCCGCTGGATGTTTTATTAGTGGATGACGGCGTGAGCGCCTCTTACCCTGCGTATATTCCCTTCCCGGATGCGAGTGGTTTTTCTGCATTAAACCCGCTGCGTATCGGTTACACAGTGCCGGATATCGACGGCATACTGCACGCCTATAAAAATAATTACACAATTATTCCCGACAGCCTGCACATAGTGCCCAGCCTGCCCCGCACTGCAGCACCGGTTGTCAGCGAAGATGCCAACCTGATTATCGTCGGCATGAACGTGCTGAATTATTTTAACGGTGATGGTTCAGGCGGTGGTTTCCCCACTTCCCGTGGTGCTGCCACGCCAGAAGGTTTTGCCATGCAGTCGGATAAAATTGTCGCCGCATTAACTGCCATGAACGCCGATATAGTTGGCCTGATGGAAATTGAAAACGACGGTTTTGACAGTGCCAGCGCCATCACCCAGTTACGCGATGCCTTAAACGCACAACAAAGCAGCGGCAACGAATATGCATTTGTAAATCCGGGTGTGGACCTTGGCAGCGATGAAATCAGCGTGGGCCTGTTATACCGCGCCGCTAAAGTGCAGCTCAGCGGCAAAACAGTGGTATTAAACAGCAGCAACTCCGCACTGGATGAAAATAACCAGCCATTATT
Source organism: Oceanospirillaceae bacterium (assembly GCA_024234265.1). Classification (GTDB taxonomy): domain Bacteria; phylum Pseudomonadota; class Gammaproteobacteria; order Pseudomonadales; family Oceanobacteraceae; genus JACKOM01. The sequence goes on along the minus strand of JACKOM010000002.1, from coordinate 174,612 downwards.
TATTGATACCAAAAACCGCCCGTCACTGATTCAAAGCTTTAAATTCAACGGCAAAGAATTCACCCTCGCCGTGAACCACTTTAAATCCAAAGGTTCCGCCTGCGGTGAAACCGATGAAGGCGCCAACGATGTGGGCAACTGCAACCAAACCCGCACTAAAGCCGCCCAGGCATTAAGCGTATTTTTAGCGGGCCACCCCACCGGCAGCAAAAGCGATAAATTCCTGATTATTGGTGATTTAAATGCCTACTCCCAGGAAGACCCCATGCAGGTGTTTTATAACGCCGGTTATACCAACCTCAAATACACCGCATTCTCCAGCGAAGAACAGCCCTACTCTTATTCTTACAGCGGCTTTTTAGGCAGCCTCGACCACGCCCTGGCCAGCACTGCATTACTGGAAAACGTGCGCAGCGTGGATGCCTGGCATATCAACTCAGTGGAAGACTCCCTGATGGATTACGCCACCGAAGCCAACGGCCAGAACTTCAGCTCGGTAGATAATTATGCCAACGCCGATGCTTACCGCTCCTCTGACCATGACCCTGTGATTATTGGTTTGGAATTTAAAACACGCGGCAATGGTAAGGATGATGCTTATGGCCACTGGTTAGGCTCAGTGCCACCGGGCCTGCTGCTTAGCTTAGGCCTGCTGCTGATCAGCGCGCGCCGCAAGCAACGCGCTTAAGTAACTGGCAAATAAAACCTGTAAAAAACAGGTTTAAATAAAAAGCCCCGCTGGATATTCAGCGGGGCTTTTTTATTTGGTGCAGATGAGTTGGGTGTTAATTCAGAGTGTTTTGGCGGGTTAGCTGGGGCTGTTTTTAACGCTCACGCTAAGCGGCGCAGTTTACTGCGTCCATAGCTTGAGCGCATTGTTAAATCTTATTAGCTTCGAAGTACTTAGACAGATTTTTTGCCAGTCCTTCATTATCTATATGAAGAGATTTAGACGTAATATGGATGGGAGTTCCGCTATACTTAACATTAAAATCAAATATCAATTTATTAAATATTCCTCCCATCTCTCTATATTTATCCTGATTCAACACGTTAACACTAATAGAATCTTGGCCTGCTGCATTATATGTAGAGATACTTCTTACATCACTCCATGAAATAAGGCCGTAATTATAGCTTCCAGATCGGTCAATGAAGCCCTTTTCACTTAATATTAAACCTTCATTCTTCCCTATTAGCTTTTTGAGCCAAACAACTGTATTAGGTATAGAAAATACATATGTTAGGACCGCCAACCCCATTAATGATACTACCTTCAATGAGCTTTGTTTTTCATTAATCGCTTCAATTCCCTTGAAAATAAATAAACCACCCATTAGAAAGAATACAAATCCAATAAGAATTAATTTTAACAGTTTGAACCGATCGAACTTTATAGTTAATTCGGGTAGCTTAGTCATCATAAATTTAACGCCGCTATAAAAGGCGCGCGTTAGCGCGTCCAGTGGAGGCCGTTTTTCGGCCGGAACGATTTTTGATAGCCTTGTTATGCATTTGCTAGCAGATTCTACTTAATCAACCAATTCTATCTCAAGGCTATCAAGAAGCCGAATTGCCTCAAATCTACTGAACTTGGCTTTCTTAATAATATTTTGATGTATATCGATATCATAGTTAGTAGCCTCAGAAAAGTCAGCACTAGATAAATTTGTATTACCGAAATAACACCCTGATAGATCACTGTATGTTAGATTTGCATTACTAAGATCGCACTCTCGGAAATCAACATTATGCGCCTTGCACTCGTCTATAACTAAATCTTGTAATGCAAGGCCATAAAATGAGCTGTCATTGAGAATTGATTTATAAAATTTAACTGGTGAATTAAATAGTAGTCGGGGCCACGACACCTTAGTCCAATTAATACCAATGAGTTTTGATTCGAAAAAACAAACGTCAGCAAACTTGCTGTAATCCATTTTCACATTACTTAAGTTACAACCAATAAATTCACAGTCTACAAAATTGCATCTTTCGAATACTGCCTCGTTAAAATCACATTTTTCAAATGTACAGCCGTCGAATTCCTTCGAACAAAGCTTCACCCCAGAAAGATTTAAACTTTTAAACTTTTCTGACCAATATTCATTTTTTTCGTTCAACTTCACAAAACTCTCCATTTATAAGGGTGCATAACAGTTTTATTCATGCGCATGCGCGCTTTGTCATTCTGACAGGCTCAAAAAAACAACCTATCCCTTTGTTTTTATTGAAAACACCAGCCCTGATTTTTTGCGGGGTACCCGGCAAAACGCGCATGCGCGTTAACTCGGCGCACCTTTTTTAAAACTGCCGGATTTTCAGGCGGTTACACTACCAGTGCCCGAGAAAGCGCGCAATGTCAGCCAGCAAAATGTGCATTAAATGCGGGAGCAGCATCAATACACGGTACTTGAGTACAGTGAAATGCATTTGAGGGATGATTTTTGCGGAATGGTTTTTATCTGTGCAGACTGACCACGGCGTTAACTCAGAACACTTAATGCGAACTTGCTGCGCCGGTTTTTTAAAGCGGCATAGGCCGCAGTCAGCAATGGATTTAGCCCGGCACGGGTATGCTGACAAAGCGCCGGCGAAGCAGGGCATGGATTTATACTCGGAACGTGTATGCCCCATGGCGCGTGGGCGTAATGGCGCGCAGAAAAAACCGGAAACAAGCAGCAGTATGGACAAAGGCTGGGCTAAGGGAATTTATACTCGAGCTTGCTCGGGTGTTCCCTTCCCAGAAAGAAAAAACGGGATTTAAAAGCCGTTTATTCGTTCCCACACACCTGCATGGGAACGAGCGAAAAAATGTGGCGCAGCCATATTGGCTGTTATGTCTGCCCTCAGGCAAAAATCTTCTTTAAAAGCTGCATAACAAAATAACAGCCGATGAACATCAGAATATTCACAACAAAAATGCCAACCATGCCATTGAGGTTAATTTTCTGTGTGCCCAGTGAAATCACATATTTGAGCATGACACGCAGCCCCGCCAATACCAGTAATGCTACAGCCGGGCCTGCCCAGGGGCTGAGATGCAGATGCATATCGCCGGTGGCATAGAACATCACCATGCCGGGTAACCAGCTTACCCACAGAATATCCAGGCTGTAGGTAATACGCCGGGTGGCAATCAGTGCCACACATAATAATGCAAATGCTACAGGTGCTAAAAAGCCCTGGCTGATGCTGGCGGTTAAACCCAATAAGCCTAAGGCGATATAAAAACCACGGCGTTTTGCCGGGTCAAAATGCAGCACCTGGGCAAAACGTTTTTGCCAGGGTTCTACTTTTAGCAGGTAAGCATAATAGGCCGTGTATAAAGCCGGGGCCGCGATGATTAACAATGCTATTCCGCTGCCGGATAAAAGGCCTTCTATATAACCGCGTTTAAGGCCATCAAACAGCGTAATCAAACCCGCAAACAGGGCGGCGGCCATCAGGCAGTTTTTCCACAGGGGTTTTAAATGGCCACGTATTTTATTTAGGGTACGCTGCGGGGCCTGGGTGGTGCTTAAATCCCCTTGCTCCACACGTTGCATCCAGTCGCGCACTTTATCCAGCCCGGCGGGGGTGGCAATTTCATACAGGCGAAAATATTCACTGTGTTTGGGTAATGCAGCAAAAATTTTCTGCAGGGCCTGGTGCACTTCAATGGCAGTGTCACCGGCAAACTTTTCTAAATCCAGATAACCAAAAATCGCGCCCCAGGCGAGGGACTCTGGTTGCGGCCAGTTTTTTTCATATACTTTATAAATTTCGCGGGCTTCTTCCGCGGCTTCACGGCGGCGGCGGAAGTTTTCATACAGGGCGCGCCCTTCTGGCTGAGCGTCGCGGAATTTTTCCAGCAGCATGCGGTTCCATAACCACTTGCTCAGCAACTCCGGCATGGCGCGGGGGAAATAGTCATTTAAATCTTTTAATAAACGCCAGCTGAAAATACGGTTGGCATGTTCGTCGCGGAACAGGCCCTGTTTTTCAAAATCCTCCGCCACTTCCAACGCGGCGTGTTGGTCTTTTTCAAAATAAGCGTGACGGATTTCTTCCAAGGCGCGGTTAGCAATACGGTAGGCCCACTGGTCGTGCTCAAACTGCTCTTCTGTCCAGTTATTTTCCGCCATGACGGTGCGTTTGAAATAACTGTTAAGGCGCTGATCCATGCTGGCATCTTTTTCCGCCACGGCGAGCAGATTTAATTCGCCGACCATGGCGCGCACAAATGCAGCGGGCCACACATCATTACCCTGCAGTGGGTCGAGGTAGGTAAACAGGGCCTGCTCGAGGGCATTTAAACGTTCGATATTATGCAGGCTGCCGTCTTCACGCAGGGTCTGCAAATACACCAGGGCCTGTTCGGGCATGGCATTTTTCAGGCAGCGGATTATTTCTGCGCCATCCTGCAGGGGCGTGGGTGGCGGCAGTTGCGTTTCAGCCGCCAGCACAGGGCTGGCCTGTTCGTTTGTTGCGGCGTCGGCGGCACTGGATTGCACGGTTTGCAGGGCAGGTTCGGCGGCCTGTTGCAGCTGGGCTAAAGCCTGCTCATAAAAAGCGCGTAATTGCTGAAAACCCTGGGGGTTATCTTCCGGGTGGTTATCTTTTAATTTTTTGGCGTAGGCCCGTTTAATGTCACGCTCAGTGGCGCTGGCCGCGACCTCTAAAAATTCAAACCATTGCATGGCGCACCTCACAGCTCATAGGTGGCCAGCTGGCGTTCCAGCTGGGCACGGGTTTCATCGATACGCTGCATATCGTCGCCGTCGAGCACGCTGGAAAAATAATCCAGCAGCTCACCAATGGCCTGACGCTGCGGGCCTAAATGCTGTTCATATAAACGGTTGGCGCGGGCTAAAAAGGCAATGTTCTGCGCGTTTTCGCGGGGGTGCATTTTTAAGGCGGCGAGTTTTTGCAGGCTGGCCTGAATATCGGTTTCGCTGAGGTGCAGGTGCTGTTGGTTGATCACCACACTTTTCACCTGACGGGTGCTGAGCACCTTAACCTCTACTTCTAATAAGCCGTTGATGTCGTAACTGAAACGCACTTCGATGGCTTCCTGACCCGCTTTGTTGGCGGGCACATCTATATCCAGATCACCCAGAAAAATATTGTGCTGGGTGAGGCGGGCTTCACCCTGGAAGACTTTCACGCGGATTATTTTCTGCTCATCGCGGGTGGTATAAAAAATATCTTTTTTGCTCAGCGGGATTGTCGCATTACGTTCGATTATCGGGCTAAAAATGCCCGCCACAAAACGCCCCGGTTCAGGTTCGTTCATCACCTCTATACCTAAGGTGTAGGGGCAGACATCGGTGAGCACCACTTCTTCCACGGATTTATCACGCGCTTTTAACGCAGCCTGCACCGCGGCCCCGAGGGCCACCACCTGATCGGGGTTTAATTCGCGGCTGGGTAATTTGCCAAACATCTGCGCCACCATTTTGCCGATCATAGGCATACGGGTTGCGCCACCCACCAGCAATACGCGGTCGAGGGCGGCGGGGGCAATGGCGCAATCTTTTAATGCCTGACGCACCGGGGTCTGCAAACGCTGTAATAAAGGCTGACTGTTTTTCTCGAAGGTTTCGCGGCTGTAGTGCAGGGCATAGGCCTGGCCGTCGAGGCTGAGCTGGCTGTTATATTGCTGGCTGCTGGAGAGGGCATTTTTGCAGCGCTCCGCTTCGGCCATGATGTTGGGTAAATACTGGCCACGCAGTTGTTCTTCACTCAGGCCCTGGGCCTGTAACTGGCCGATTAAATCCCCTGCCACCAGGGCGGTAAAATCTTCCCCGCCGAGGCGGTTATCACCGGCGCTGGCGCGCACTTCCATCACACCTTCAAACATTTCCAGCACGGAGACATCAAAGGTGCCACCGCCTAAATCGAATACCAGAAACTGGCTTTCCTGCTGTTCATGTACGCCGTAGGCCAGGGCCGCGGCGGTGGGTTCATTTAACAGGCGTTCCACCTGCAGGCCGGCGAGGCGCCCGGCGAGCTGGGTCATTTTGCGCTGGGCATCGGAAAAATACGCCGGCACGGTAATCACGGCTTCTGTCACCGCTTGGCCGGTGAAAGCTTCAACGTCTTCTTTTAACTGGCGTAATACAAAGGAGGATAATTCCTGGGGTTTTAATTCAAGCTGGCCGAGTTTAATGCTGGCCTGGCTGCCCATCAGACGTTTAAACACGGCCACGGTTAACTGCGGATGGGTGAATAACCTGTCTTTGGCGGCCTGGCCGACGATAATACGTCCGTCATCATCCAGCCCCACGACTGAGGGGGTGAGGAAACTGCCCAACGCATTGGGGATCAGCTCACTTTTACCATCACGCCACACCGCCACCAGGCTGTTGGTGGTGCCCAGATCTATTCCGATAATCACTGCCCGAATCCTCTTCTGCCTACGCCTGCCAGGGGGCGCATGTTAACAACCAGGCGGGGTAATTTCGAGCAGCCAGGGCGCGACAAAACACGCCATTCAGGGGCTGAGACCCCTAACCTGCATTAAGGCTTAACGCTTTGATTTTGATTAAGAATTTGCAGATAAGCGCCCACTAACAAGGCACAATTGCCGTTTTATGCACCAAATGGTATCATCGCGCCAATTTTGCGTGGGCTTTTTGCTCAAATATCAGGCAATCGTTGCAGCGCCTGGGCCCTCGCTTCCATCAACCCATGCCAGGATGTATTGCCAGATGCCGACACAGCACCCGGACAATTTGCACCCGCAAAATACCCGCACCCCAACGTGGCTGCTGGGATTGGTGGCATGGGTATTTATGCTGATGGTTGGCCTGCAGCCCCAGAGCCATGCCCTGCAGAATGAATGGCAAAGCCATATCGCCGATGCAGGCCTGGATACCCCCAGTCAGCAATTAATTTCCCCCCTTGGCCTGTACCTGTTGCGGGACACCCCTGCACAGCGCAGCGCTGAGCAAAACCAGAGCCCGCAGCAGCCACTGGCTGCGCATAACGGGCCGCAAACTCTGCCGCTGATCCCGCATCACGCGGTGCCTGAGCTGTCTGAGGCGGCCCCGCCGTTCTCAGCCCACGGGCGCTCACAACCGGTACGGGCACCCCCCGTGTTGTAGCGCAAACAGCCCTCCGGCGAAGTCGCTTGTATTGTCGGAAGGGCTTATCACGTGTATAAAGCGGCGTTTTTAAATTTTATTAGCGGACATTACGGGCCATAAGCCCACCCCCGCTTACCGGTGTAATAAATGCACCACCAGATTTTGATTATTAAATAAAGGCGAAATCGTAATGGCTACAAAAAAGGTAGATGTGCTGCTTGTCGGCGGTGGGGTCATGAGTGCAACCCTCGGTACCCTGCTCAGCAAGCTCGATCCTTCAATGAAGATCACCATGGTGGAACGTCTTGATCACGTTGCCCATGAAAGTACCGATGGCTGGAACAACGCCGGTACTGGTCACGCGGGTTACTGCGAACTCAACTACACAGCCGAAGACGAAAAAGGCAATGTTGAGATCAACCGCGCCCAGGCGATCAACGCCAACTTTGAAATCTCCCTGCAATTGTGGACCTCGCTGGTTAACAGCGGCGATCTGCCCGCCCCTAAGAATTTCATCAACCCAACCCCGCACATGAGCTTTGTATGGGGCGAGAAAAACGTGGCTTTCCTGCGCCAGCGTTTTGAAAAGATGTCTGCGCATCACCTGTTCAAAGACATGGAATACAGCGAAGACCCAGCTGTACTGAACGAGTGGATGCCCCTGGTGATGGACAGCCGTCCTGCCGGCGAAAAAGTGGCCGCTACCCGTGTTAACTACGGTTCAGACGTGGACTTCGGTTCCCTGACCCGCAACATGATCGAAACCCTGAAAAAACACGACAACTTCGAGCTGCTGCTGAGCCACGAAGTGTCTGATTTCCTGAAGAAAGACGATGGCCGCTGGAGTGTACGCCTGAAAGACCGCGTATCCGGTGAGAGCAAAACCATCAACGCCGGTTTTGTGTTCTTAGGTGCCGGCGGCGGTGCCCTGCCATTGCTGCAGAAATCCGGTATCCCTGAAAGCAAGGGTTACGGCGGTTTCCCTGTTTCCGGCCAGTGGCTGGTATGTACCGAAGAAGCCACCGTTAAACGTCATTACGCCAAGGTATACGGCAAGGCCGCCATCGGTGCGCCACCTATGTCTGTACCACACTTGGATACCCGTATCATCAACGGCAAACCAGCCCTGCTGTTTGGCCCATACGCGGGTTTCACCACTAAGTTCCTGAAAAAAGGCTCCAAGCTGGACCTGATCAAATCCGTACGTGTGAACAACCTGCTGCCGATGATGGACGTAGGTATGAACAACATGGACCTGACCAAATACCTGATCGGCGAAGTGCTGCAGAACCACGAAGAGCGCATGAAGTCCCTGCGTGATTATTTCCCAGGTGCAGAGTCCGACAAGTGGACCCTGGCTGACGCCGGCCAGCGTGTGCAGATCATCAAAAAAGATGCATCTGGCCGCGGCAAACTGGAATTTGGTACTGAACTGGTTGCCGCCGCTGACGGCTCCCTGGCTGCCCTGCTGGGCGCATCCCCAGGTGCATCCGTAGCCGCCCAGGCCATGATCGAAGTAATTGAGCGCTGCTTTAAAGCGCAACTGGACAGCGGCTGGAAGGCCAAGCTGAAACAACTGGTGCCATCTTACGGTGAGTCCCTGATCAACAACGCTGAACTGCTCGGCGAAGTGCGTCAGAAGACCCTCAGCACCCTTGGCCTCGTGAAGTAATTTAAGTTAAACCAACTCTGGAGTTCTTAATATGTTGATAGGTGTACCTAAGGAAATTTTTCCTTCGGAAAACCGGGTTGCGCTGATTCCAGCCGGGATTCAGACACTGCTCAATGCCGGCTTTGAAGTTGTGGTACAAAGCGGCGCTGGTGACAAAGCTCACTTCGGCGACGACGAGTACCGTAACTGTGGCGCCAGCATCGCCCCTGATGCTGCCTCCCTGTATGGCCAGGTTGATATCGTGCTGAAAATCCGTCAGCCACTGGAACAGGAACTGCCACTGCTGAAAGAAGGCACCACCCTGATCTGTATGCTCGACGCATGGTTCAACCAGCCACTGGTTAAACAACTGGCCGAGCGTAAAGTGCGTTCTTTCGCGCTGGAATTCATTCCACGTACCACCCGTGCACAATCTATGGACGTATTAAGCTCCATGGGCGCTATCAGCGGTTACCGTTCTGTACTGGCTGGCGCTATGGCCCTGCCACAGTACTTCCCAATGCTGATGACCGCCGCCGGTACCATTCACCCAGCCCGTGTATTCATCATCGGTGCCGGTGTTGCCGGTCTGATGGCGATCTCCACCGCACGCCGTTTAGGTGCCGTGGTTGAAGCGTATGACACCCGTGCTGAAGTACGTGAACAGGTTGAATCCTTAGGTGCGAAATTCGTTGAATTCGACCTGCCACAGGAACAGGGCGGCGCAACCGGTGGTTACGCTACCCAGAAATCCGAAGAGTTCTACAAAGCTCAGCGTGAGCAGATGACTGCCAAAGTGTCCCAGGCTGACCTGGTGATCACCACTGCTGCGATTCCCGGCAAACAGTCCCCACGTCTGATCACCAAAGAAATGCTGCACTTCATGAAAAAGGGTTCCGTTATCGTGGACCTGGCAGCAGAACGCGGTGGTAACGTAGAAGGCACAGTAGCCGGTGAGAAAGTGTACCTGGATGGCGTGACCATCATCGGTTACACCGACCACCACAGCCGTGTACCTGTACACGCTTCCCAGCTGCTGACCAAAAACATCTCCACTTTCCTGCTGAACATGTCCAAAGACGGTCAGCTGAACGTGAATATGGAAGATGACATCGTCGCCGCCACTCTGGTAACTGAAGATGGCGAAATCAAACACGCTGGCCTCAAAGCCCTGATCGAGAAGGAATAACCTGATGGAAATGTTCATCATGAGCCTGACCATTTTCGTACTGGCGGTTTTCGTCGGTGTGGAAGTGATCAACAAAGTACCTCCAACCCTGCACACCCCACTGATGAGTGGCACTAACGCCATCTCCGGTATCGTGGTTGTCGGCGCTATTCTCAGCTCCGGTGGCAGCGAGCACACCACAGTGCTTTCCACCATCCTGGGCGTGGCCGCCATCGTGCTGGCCACCATCAACATCGTGGCCGGTTTCATGGTAACCGACCGCATGCTGAACATGTTCAAGAAGAAATAAGGTAGTCAGCGACAATGCAAATTCTCATTAACTTAGGTTATCTGGTCGCCTCCGTACTCTTCATTTACGGCATCAAAGGCATGACCACCCCAAAAACCGCCGTGCGTGGTAACCAACTGTCTGCGATCGGTATGCTGGTTGCTGTAATTGCAGCCCTGCTCGACCACAACGTAGTGCACTTCACCTGGATCATCATCGGCGTGCTGATCGGTGCCGGTATCGGTGCTTACATCGCCAAAAAAGTAGCCATGACCGATATGCCGGAAATGGTTGCGGCCCTGAACGGCGTGGGTGGCGGTGCCTCCCTGCTGGTTGCTGCTGCTAACTACTTAGAAAGCCAGAAACTGGCTGAGATGGGTAAATTCGTTGCCACCTACGACTGGTCCGTAGCGGTTATCCTGTCCATCCTGATCGGTGCTGTGACCCTGACCGGTTCTTTTGTGGCCGTAGGTAAACTGAAAGGCAAAATCGGCGATGCCAAGAACGTAAAACTGTTCAAATGGATCGTAAAACTGAGCCTGCTGACCCTGATCGCCGGTACTGTTTATTTCGCGGCTGTTAACCCACTGGATTCTGACCTGCTGATCGCTGGCATGATCGTACTGTGCCTGGTACTGGGTATCTGCCTGGTAATGCCAATCGGCGGTGCGGATATGCCGGTTGTGGTTTCCCTGCTGAACTCTTACTCAGGTCTGGCTGGCGCCGCTGCCGGTTTCGTACTGGGCAACAACGGCCTGATCATCACAGGTTCTCTGGTGGGCGCGTCCGGTATCATCCTGACCTCCATCATGTGTAAAGCGATGAACCGCTCCCTGACCAACGTACTGTTCGGTGGTTCTATGGCGGCAACCGCTGGTGTGAGCAAATCCGAGAACGATGCTTTCTACGAAGGCAAAGTGAAGTTCTCTTCCGCTGACGAACTGGCCATGCTGCTCGACGGCGCCCAGAAAGTGGTATTCGTTCCAGGTTACGGTCTGGCAGTAGCACAGGCCCAGCACGCTACCCGCGAACTGGCCAACATGCTCGAAGCCCGTGGCACCGACGTGAAATACGCTATTCACCCTGTAGCCGGCCGTATGCCTGGCCACATGAACGTACTGCTGGCCGAAGCCGAAGTGCCGTACGATCAACTGGTGGAAATGGACAGCATCAACCCTGAGTTCGCTCAGACTGACGTTGCCATCGTACTGGGTGCAAACGACGTAGTTAACCCTGCGGCGGCCAAAGACCCGGCTTCCCCAATTTACGGTATGCCAATCCTGGACGTACACAACGCCCGCACCGTAGTGGTTGTGAAGCGTGGTCTGTCTCCAGGTTTCGCCGGTATCCCGAACGAACTCTTCATCCGCGAAAACGCCCTGATGGTATCCGGCGACGCGAAGAAAGTTCTGCAGGAAACCATCTCTGCGCTGAAAGATCTGTAAGATCCCAAGCCAATAAAAAAGCGCCCCACGGGGCGCTTTTTTTATGCCCAGGGATGGGCAGCATCCTGCTGTTTATTGCACTCGGACAGGCGCCATTTTCAAAATAGTGTCCTGCATCCGATTCGTTATCTAACCTGATAACACGCACCCACGGAGCCTGCCCATGCCCCATGAACTTAACTGGTTTTTACTCAGCGATTATTTTGGCGTGGTGGTATTTGCCATCAGTGGTGCCCTGGCCGCCGGTAAACGGGCCTTTGATATTTTTGGGGTCATGGTCATCGCCTTTGTTACCGCCCTGGGCGGCGGCACTCTGCGAGATTTAATTCTCGGCATACACCCGGTGAGCTGGGTGCGTGATCCGGTATATCTTTGGTTAGTGATTGGTGCATCCCTGTTCACCGTATTAGCCGGTAAAATCAGCCACAGGTTTGATAACCGCGCCATGTTAATTTCCGACGCATTTGGTTTATCGGTATTCACCGTAATTGGTGTGCAGGCCGCGCTCTACCACGCCCATGTGCCCGCCCCTATTGCAGTGATTATGGGCATCATGACCGGCGTTGCCGGTGGGGTTATTCGCGATATTATCTGCAACGATATTCCACTGATTTTACAAAAAGAAATTTACGCCACCGCCTGTGGCCTGGGCGCGATTGTGTACACAGTGTTTGATTATTTTCAGGTGGAGCAGGGCATCAGCACAGTGATCTGTATGTTATGTGTTTTATTGATTCGTTTAGTGGCGGTGATTTCACGCTGGAATTTACCGGCGTTCAGGTTGCAGCATAGGGAATAAGACGCTGGACGCTGGACGCTGGACGCTGGAAGCATGATACGCGCAGGCAGTTCAGCCCGATAGCTCAAAAGTGTGGGACGATGCCGCCTTTGTAAATCCTGGGTTTAGGTTTGCTAAAAATTATGCTTCGGGCTGGCAAATGGTGTCCGGTTTAAGTTTCCCCATTGGGGTTGGGCCATCAAAAAATGACAACGGTGTTTTGCTTTATCTCTCCTTTGAGAAATAGTTTTGCGGTTATTATTGAGAATGGCTAGCATTTAGTGGCATAGGTGCTTTACCCTACACAGGTTATTTATCAGGATCTGACTGTGAGAAAACGGTTCCACCACAAAGCATGTGTTTACGCGGCGCTCCTGTTCTGGCTATTTGCCAGCGCAAGCGGTATGCATAGGCATTATTGCTATGATGGTATGGAACCACCGGTTTCAGTGCGTTTCGATTTACTCAGTAGCCATAATGACGATGATAATGTTGGTAATAAGGATATTGATACCAAACCACAAATCAGCGCTCTTAAAGTTACCAACCTCGACTTACCCTTTTTAGCAGCACTTTTTCTACTAGCAATCATTTGGCCAATTGTTCGCGGCCAGCGTTATGCACTCTCTAAAACTCCCTCTTTTTGGTTAACCGTAACAGGCTTACGTCCGCCACTGCGCGCTCCACCTGCACACTCCCACTAAGTTTTATTGATTCTGCCACAGGTCTTTGTTCGCGTTGCGATAAGGACGTTGGTGTGTTTGCGCATCTGCGCATTAGTTGGAGTCCACGATGTCTTTTTTTCGAGTTAGGTTCGCACTGATTGCGACCTTATTGTCTTGTTCGTTTGTTTTACCTGTAGCTGCCCAATCCACGGCAGATACAAACATTATTTCTACCAGTAAATTGTCATTGCGCGATGCTATTACCGCAACACTTGCGCACAACCCGCAGCTCAGCAGTTTCCAATTTCGTCGCCAAGCCTTGGAAGGAGAGTTGCAAACCGCCGGGTTAAAACCAGCCTTGTATTTAGGCTCCACGCTGGAAAATGCCGCAGGCAGTGGCGATTATAAAGGCATCAAGGGTGCTGAGTTTACGCTCGCCTTATCCTCAGTGATTGAGTTAGGTGATAAGCGCGATGCGCGCATGGGCTTAGTCACTGAACGCCAGCAAGAATTGGCTGTACAACAACGTATTGTTGAGCTGGATTTATTGGCAGAAGTCACTCGCCGGTTTATTGAAGTTGCCACGGCGCAACAACATCTTACCTTACAACAATCCACCTTGGCCTTGGCCACCGAAACCACTCAGTACATTAAACGCCGAGTTGATGCGGGTAATACACCCGATGCAGAACTGGCGCGCGCCCAAGCCAATCAGTCGCGTATGGCAATTGAATTGCGTCAGGCCGAGCTGGGTTTTGATACTGCCAAAATCAAACTGTCTGCATTGTGGGCGGTCACCGAACCCTCGTTTACGTCGGTGAATGCCGATCTACTGAGCCTCGGTGATTCTCCCTCACTCAACGATTTGCTGAATGGCCTTGCCAATAACCCCGATGCTCAACTCTTCGCCAGCGAAGCGCGCTTACGCGATGCCGAATTGCGTTTGGCACTGAGCCAACGCAAAGCAGATCTTGAGTGGAATGCCGGTATACGCCGCTTACAAGCCAGCAAAGATTCAGCCTTGGTTGTCGGCGTTAGTGTGCCGCTGTTTGGTGGAAGCCGAGCTGCCGGTGAAGTAGCCACGGCTAAAGCCAACCGATTGGGAGTTGATAACGAACGTGAGACAGCATTACTACAACTTCGTGCGCAAGTAGTCGGACTCTATCAAGAGCGTCAGGCGGCGATTTTTGAAGTCACGAGTTTGCGCAACGATGTTATTCCTCAATTGAAAAAAGCGGTGAGTGGTACGCGCACTGCCTTTGAAAAAGGGCGTTATGGCTACCTCGAACTCAGCACCGCACAACACGAATTACTTGAAGCAGAAGCCGCATTGATTGATGCCGCTGCCAATGCGCATTTGCTGCGCGCTGAAATCGAACGACTCAGTGGCACTGCCACCACCGCAAAAAATTCCGAGGTCTCCCCATGAAATTATTTTTACCAACACAATTATTTTTAATGGCAATTACAAAAAAACTGTCTGTAAAAAGCGTTGTGCAATTAAGTCTTGTGGCAATTGCAATCGTTGGAATTGCAGTAGCGAATGCGGCGAAAGAAGAATCAAAAACATCTGCGCCCACAGCGAAGGAAAAAGCACACGATGATGACGAACATGAAGAAAAAGCCGCAGCACTGTCTGATGCGCAATTAAAAACAGCGGCGATAGAACTGGCGAAAGTTGGGCCAGCCAGCATCCACGAAACCTTAGCGTTTTACGGCACCGTAGAAGCAAATGGTGAAAAAGTACAACGTGTGGGCGCACGCTTTGTTGGTACGGTTCGTAGTGTCAATAAAAAACTGGGTGATAGTGTTCGTGAAGGTGAAATTCTCGCAACCGTTGAAAGTAATGAAAGCCTTAAAACCTATTCAATTACGTCTGCATTAACCGGGGTTGTTGCAGAAAGAAATATCAATGTCGGTGAACAAACTAATGACAAAACCGCGTTTGTGATTGTGGATCTTTCCACGGTGTGGATTGATGTTGCAGTGTTCCCGCGCGATGCAGGAAAAGTCCATGTTGGCCAAGCGGTGCGTATCGGCAACCCCGCGAATGATATTACTGCCGCAGGTGAAATTGTTGCCATAGCTGCATTGGGTACCAGTGGCAATCAATCCTTGAGTGCGCGTGTGTTGTTAAATAATACCGAACGCCAATGGACGCCCGGACTCTTTGTTAATGCTGATTTAATGATGGCAAAAAAATCGGTAGCGTTAGCGATTCGCAATGAAGCGTTGCAAGATCACGAAGGCAAACCAGTCGTATTCGTAAAAGAAAAAGAGGGCTTTGAGCCACGCGCTGTAAAACTGGGTCGCACTGATGGTGAATTCACTGAAGTCTTAGCCGGTGTTAAAGCAGGTGAAACCTATGCCAGTAAAAACAGTTTTATTATTAAAGCTGAGCTGGGCAAGGATGGTGCTGAACATGAATAATTTCTGCATCGTTTTTAATTCATGTGCAATTGAAATAATTTCCAAGGAGACATCATCATGATTGATGCACTCCTAAAATTTTCGATTGCGCGTCGCTGGTTAGTATTATTTTTAGTGTTAGTGGTTGCCGCTATCGGACTCTGGAATTACCAGCGTTTACCGATTGATGCCGTACCCGATATCACTAACGTACAAGTGCAAATCAATACTGAAGCGCCCGGATATTCACCACTGGAGGTTGAGCAACGTATTACCTATTTGGTGGAAGTGGCTATTGCCGGTTTACCGAATGTGGAAGAAACGCGTTCACTCTCTCGTTATGCATTGTCACAAGTCACCGTTGTGTTTAAAGACGGTACGGATATTTATTTTGCGCGCAATCTTATCAACGAACGCTTACAGCAAGCGAAAAGCCAAATGCCGCAAGGTATTGAGCCGGGCATGGGGCCTGTCGCAACAGGACTGGGTGAAATTTTTCATTACGCGGTACACGCTGATAATAAAGCGCGTCAATCCAATGGCCAAGCCTACGATGCAACCGCATTGCGTACCTTGCAAGATTGGGTGATTCGTCCGCAATTGCGACTGGTGCCAGGCGTAACAGAAATCAACACCATTGGCGGTTATGAAAAACAATTTCATATCACACCGAATCCCGCAAAATTGCTGGCGTATGGCGTTACCTTTGAGCATGTGGTTGAAGCGCTCAAGAAGAATAATGTCAGTGTCGGTGCAGGTTATATCGAAAAAAATGGTGAGCAATATTTAATTCGTGCACCGGGTCAGGTCAGCGATATTCCTTCCATCGAACAAATTATTCTGGCGCATCGCGGCAAGTTACCCGTGACGATTCGCGATGTGGCGGAAGTGAGTTTTGGCAAACAACTACGCACCGGTGCAGCTACGCGTGATGGTGAAGAAACGGTGCTGGGTACGGCGGTGATGTTGCTCGGTGGTAATAGCCGAACCGTGTCCGAAGCTGTATCCGCCAAGCTCGTGGAAATTAACAAAACCCTTCCGCAAGGTGTAACCGCTGAACCCGTTTACGACCGCACAATTCTGGTGAATAAAACCATTGCGACTGTGCAAAAGAATTTACTCGAAGGTGCGATTCTGGTTGTGGTCGTGCTGTTGGCCATGCTCGGCAATGTACGCGCAGCGCTACTCACCTCCATGGTAATTCCACTGTCCATGTTGATGCTTATGACCGGCATGGTACATGCAAAAGTCAGCGCAAATTTAATGAGTTTAGGTGCATTGGATTTTGGTTTGATTGTGGACGGTGCGGTCATCATTGTTGAAAACTGCATTATGCGGCTGGCAGGACGACAACATCATTTAAATCGCACTTTAAATTTAGATGAGCGTTTTCAAGTGGTGTTCAGTGCAACCCGCGAAGTCTTTACGCCGAGTTTAATCAGCGTGCTTGTCGTAATTTTAGTGAACCTACCGATACTCGCGTTAACAGGCGTGGAAGGAAAAATGTTCACGCCTATGGCCACCACTGTAATCATGGCGTTGATCGCCGCGTTGATCTTGTCACTGACATTTGTGCCCGCTGCGGTAGCGCTGTTACTAACAGGTCACATCGAAGAGAAAGACAGTATTGTCGTACGCAAAGCTAAACAGGGTTACACCCGAGTGCTCGAAATAGCACTGCGTTTACGCTTACCGATTCTCGGCAGCGCTATCGTATTTATTTTTATTTCCGGTTTTATCGCAACGCGCATGGGCACCGAATTTATTCCTAATTTGGATGAAGGTGATATTGCCGTGCAATCCATCCGCATTCCCGGTACCAGCCTAACGCAATCACTGGATATGGAGTTTCAAGTGGGTCGCGTGCTAATGCAGCTCCCCGAAATAAAAACCGTCTTTGCGCGCGTAGGCACATCTGAGGTTGCCAGCGATCCACAAGGCCCGAATATTTCTGACGGTTACGTCATGCTTAAAGATAAAGAAGACTGGCCTGATCCCCATAAATCCAAAGCGCAGCTGCTTGAAGATATAGAACAGAAATTAGCGTTGGCACCGGGTAATGCTTACGAAATCAGTCAACCCATTCAACTGCGCTTTAACGAACTAATTTCCGGTGTGCGCTCTGACCTCGGCATTAAAATTTATGGTGATGATCTTGAGCAATTACTTGCCTCCGGCAATCAAATTGCCGCTGTGCTGAACGGCATTCAAGGTGCTGATGGTGTGAAGGTTGAGCAAGTGGATGGCTTGCCCATTTTATCGGTGGAAGCCATTCGTCCAGCGTTACTGCGTTATGGATTGAACATGACCGATGTGCAGGAAACTTTGTCGATTGCCACCGGTGGTGAAGATGCTGGGCAGATTTTTGATGGCGACAAGCGCTTCGATATTGTGGTGCGTTTGCCTGAAAAATTACGCAACGATCTTACGGCACTTGCACGTTTACCAATCCCGCTGGATGAAGGTGGTTACGTACCACTCGGTGAAGTTGCGAAATTAAATATCGCTCCTGGGGCCAACCAAATCAGCCGCGAAAATGGCAAGCGTCGGTTAGTGGTGAGTGCCAATGTGAAAGATCGCGATTTAGGTGGTTTTGTTACTGAGGTTCAACAAAAAATTGAACAGCAAGTCAAATTGCCGCCCGGTTATTGGGTGCATTACGGCGGTACTTTTGAGCAACTGCAATCTGCCTCTAAACGCTTGACCTTACTCGTACCCATGACACTGCTCGCGATTTTTGCATTGCTAATGATGACCTTTGGTTCTGCAAAAGATGCTGCGCTGGTATTTAGTGGCGTACCTCTGGCGCTCACGGGCGGTGTGATTTCATTGTGGATTTGCGGCATTCCATTATCGATTACCGCAGGCGTTGGCTTTATCACCTTGTCCGGTGTGGCGGTGCTCACTGGAGTGATGATGGTGTCCGCTTTCCGCGATGGATTATTGCAAGGCCAAAGCATCGACACAGCGATTAGCGAAGGCGCAATGATGCGGTTACGCCCGATCCTGATGGTAGCGCTCGTAGCTGCACTCGGCTTTCTACCGATGGCGTTAAACACAGGTACTGGTGCCGAAGTACAACGCCCTTTAGCAACCGTGGTGATTGGCGGAATTATTTCATCAACGCTGCTCACCTTATTAGTGTTGCCGGGGCTGTATCGCATGGCGTATCGCGCACCTCAAAGAACCTAAATGAGAACTTAATGAATTGGCAGCCATCATCTTGATGGCTGCATTTTACGGAGTAAAACCATGAAATTAATCACGGCTTATTTACACCACGTTCGTACCACCGCTGTTATAGACGCATTAAACGATGCAGGTTATCGCAATCTCACGCTACAAGATGTCAAAGGCACGCTCAAACCCTTGGATGAATCTGAACAGGCTTATTCGACTGAAGCGCGACTGGTTATTTCTGAAGCGAAGCTATCGCTGGTATGTGAAGAGGCTGATGTCGAACGCATTGCCACCATCATTCGCGATACCGGAAAAATTGGTACTGAAATTTCAGGTTGGGTTTATGTGAGTGCTATTGAGCAAGCTTTACCGATTGGCGAAGACAACGCTCATTAAATAATGGGTAATCCATCACGCTCGATACATTTATATTTTGGATATTGTCACTATGAAAATACACTATTTTTGGTTGTTGCTATTGTGTTTAGGTCTGACTGGAAGCTGGAAGCAAAAGTGTAAGCGTAGTTTTTAATAAATCCACAAGTATTAATTGCTAAAAAACAGGGCCTCTTTTGAGGCCCTGTTTTATTTTGATCATGCATCATTAAACGCGTTTAAAACTTGGCCTTTCCTCCGCCAAATTCAAAACCTATGCCGCCATCGCCTGAAATTCCGTCGCCATGGCTTTTTTCACTTCCGGCAGGGCATTCATGGCCGCTAAAAAGCGTTTAATGTTGGGAAATTCGCTAAGGGGAATTTGAAACAACCTGCACCAGTTTAATATCGCCAGCAATAAATAATCCGGCGCACAGGCCTGCTCAGCCGCGCAAAAAGTCTGTGTTGTTAACAGGCCTTCTACATAAACCAGTTGCCGCTGTATTTTTTGCAGGGCGTTGTTTTTCACTTCATCACGGGCAGAGGCCGCGGTGCGTTCAGGGTAAAACAGCAGGGAAAATGTTGGGTGCAGGGTGCTCGAAATATAAAACAGGTTTTGTATGGCCGCATTGCGGCAAGCAGAATTTGCTTCAGGCAGCAGGGCCGCTTCGGGGTGCAGTTCCGCAAGGCGCAATAAAATCGCCCCGGCCTGGGTCAGGGTTTGCCCGTTATATTGCAGCACAGGCACCTGCCCCTGGGGGTTAATGGCTAAAAATGCCGCCGATTGTTGCTCGCCTTTATTCAGATTCACCTTATGCAATTCAAACGGCTGGGCAATTTTTTCAAGCGCGATATGCACCGCGTAGGAGCAGGCAAAGGGTTGGTAATACAGTGCGTACATGGGCTAGTCCTTTATGAAGTGTGCGCGGCCAGTGTAGAATCGCCCAAACTGTGAAGCCATCTCATTATTTTTGTAATAATGATGAATCTGTTTAATAGGTTGTGGGAGCGGCAAAACCATGGAAGCCCTGTTAAAACGCCTTGAAATTCGCCACCTGCGCCTGGTGCAGGCCATTGCCGGCAGCGGCAGCCTTTCTGCCGCCGCCACGGGTTTGCACCTCACCCAATCGGCATTAAGCCACCAGTTAAAGGTGCTGGAAGAAACCCTCGCTGTCAGCCTGTTCCATCGCCATGGCAAAAAAATGGTGATCACACCAACCGGGCAAAGGGTATTGGCCGCCGCCGAAAAAATTCTGCATGAATTGGGCGACATGCACAGCGATTTAAATAACCTGAAACGGGGCACAGATGTGTGCATACGCCTCGCCACTGAGTGTTATACATCCTTCCACTGGCTGCCGCGGGTCATTCCCCTTTACCGGCAAACACATCCCAATGTGCGTATTAATCTGGAACCTGAAATCGACAACAACCTCACCGCGCAATTAACCGCCGGTGAATTAGATATTGCGATACGCATGTCAGCGGCAAATGATAAATTCGACAGCCACCTGTTATTTAACGACGACATTGTTGTATTAATGTCACCCAACCACCCGTTGGCCCAATCGCAATCTATTCAGCCCGCACAATTACTTGAGCAGCATTTAATGCTGTACCACTCAGGTAAAAATCGTTTATTACGCGCCCTGTTTAATGAGGCGCAAATCAGCAAATTGAATGTGACGGAAATGCCACTCACCGAAGCGATTTTAGAATGGTGCAGCGCGAATTTGGGCATTACCATCATGGCGCGCTGGGCGGCAAAACGCTGGTTAGATACGGGGGATGTGGTATTGCGCCCCTTGCAGGTGCCATGGGCGCAGCGGCATTGGCATGCGGTTACCCTGAAGCAGGAGCTGCCAGCTTATCTGCAGGATTTTATTGATTTATTAAAGGCTAATCCGCCTGAAAATCCGCAGTAGATTCAATGTCCGTAAAGGCTGAAATCTGCGACGTTGATTAAGAACACTTAATGCGAACTTGCTGCGCCGGTTTTTTAAAGCGATATAGCCCGCCGCTGGCATGGATGCCAGCAAAGCGCAGGCCCAGTGACGCGAATCACTAGGGGAAAATATCAAGTATTTACTTCCAGAATTGCCACCAATATTTCCTGGCATGCCTATATTTTTCAACCAACTCTTTGAAATCTTCATGTTCAAAGTATTTAGAAAATACTTTCTCAGATAGAAAAAGATTGATCATTGAGGAATCTCTTTCACACTCCTTAAAGAAAATTTGAAGTAATCCCTTATGATCGCCATTAGCTGCCAGGGAAATACAGCAACGATACAAGGCTCCACCGTCCTCCGGTTTAAGCTCATATGCCTTATTAAATGCCGTAGCTGCCTCACCAAACCTTTTTAATTCATAGAGACATATACCATAGTTGAACCAGCTCGTTCTGATAGACTTATTGCGCTCAAGAATTTCTTCAATTAATGGCAACCCCTCCTCAAATTTTCCCTCACCAGCCAATTTTAAATATTTATCGATAATATCCATTTTTTCATCCTGAGAGCATTTCTGAGTGATCTACTATTCCTCACGTTCCAGCGTGGAAAAGAGAAAACCCATGTAATTACAATACTGGCAATTTAATCGGCTTTTCTTTTTCTGGGAAGATACTTCCCAGACCCTTCCTTCGCTCACACTGCTGCTTGTTTCCGGTTTTTTACGCGCGCCATTACGCCCACGCGCCATTCGGCATCCTGCCTAGCTCCGCCGGCGCTTTGTCAGCATCCATGCTGACGGCGGGCTATGTCGCTTTAAAAAACCGGCGCAGCAAGTTCGCATTAAGTGTTCTGAGTTAAGGCCGTGAAAATCCCAAAAGGTATATGGCAATTTTCCTATACTTCCTCAGAATCAAAAAAATCATTATCCAAAGCTTTCACTTCATAAACATTTTTTGTCTGAACACCAACATTGAATTTATGCATTAGATCGACAAGCTTTGAACCATCAAGGAGTATTATCTTGTGATGAGCATCACGCGCTTTTGTTTTAGCTTTTTCATCAAATGTTGATGTGGTTACGAAAATACCTTTCTGAGTATCTCCGCTCATTGCTCCAATAAAGTTTCTTATGTCTGTTTCACGGACTTTATTTGCATTATACCTTTTTGCCTGAATATATATTTTTTCTAGTCCAAGCTGATCCTCATTTATTATGCCATCAATGCCACCATCATTTGACTTTGATGTCTCAATGAAATCTCCATAACCCATTTTCTTCAACAGAACCAATATGATTCTCTCAAACGCATATGGATCTACTTCTTTTAATTTACCGAGAAGCTCATCTTTAACTTCCCGCTCAATTTGCTCAAAACCAGAATCAATCAAATCCTGTGGACTAGCATCCAATCTCAAGGCATCTCCCGAAGAGTTCCTTGTATATTCAGGCTCATAGAAATTAATAACATCGCTCTGTATATTTTCTAAATTGACACTTTCTTTGCTTGCTGACTTACCTTTTTCAGTAATTTGAACAAATCCCCTTTGAGGGTAATGTACCAGTCCACCTTTCTTAAGATATGACTTACCCCAAGCTATCCTGTTTTCAATCAACCTGTCGCCACTTTTTGTGGTCTGCGATAAAAGCTCATCTGGAAGATCTGAATAATATTTTTCTTCAACAATACGCAATAAATCTCTACCTTTTATGATAGAGCCATTCTTAAGCACTTCTAGTATAGGAAGAAAAGTCTCATTAAACTTAGGTAATTCCATAATAACCTCGAAATTTAAGACAAAATAAAATATTGCCTTTAATTTATATTCAACAACCCATCACCACTGCGCATTAAAATTCACCCGATAGGTTTCCGCATCTTCCACACCATCGTTATGCATATATTGCAGGCTCATGCCGATGGGGAATTTATTCAGAATCAATAAATCCATGTCCCAACCGAGGGTGCTTTCATTGTATTCCCGCGCGCTGATATTGCTGCCGTAATCCTGCACTTGGTAATAACGCTGTTGTGCGAACGCGCCGTGGCGGATAACCGAAATCGGGAAGGTGTAGAACAATACACGCCCACCGTTAAATTGTTTTTGCAGGGCCACTTGTGCATAACCTGCGCTGTGCACAAACCTTGTGTATTCGAGTTGTGGCATCACCAGTGTGGTGGGGTCGGCCACTAAGGGATTTTCGACGTTGGTAAATTTTACACCGCGGGTGTAATCCGCCGCAGTGGCGCTGGCACTGCGCTGATAAGCAGAGCTGACCTGTTTAATTTTGCCACCCACAAAAAAGCCGCCGGGCAAATCGTGGCTGAGGGCATAATCAAAACCGTAGGTGCTGTCGCCCCGTTCGCTGCCCACAAATAATGAGCCGGCATTCAGGTAATTCATATAACGGGAAATACCGTATTGCTCGCTGCGCCCCAGCTGGGCGCTGAGTATGACGGGGGAGCGGGCGTTGTTGTCGTAATCCTGGTAATAGTTGAGCTGCACATCGGCGTATTCATGGCCCTTTTGCAGCAGGGGCAAAATCAGGCTGGCGCTGAAACCATAATCACGGCTGTCGGTTTCGACTTCACCGCTCCAGTCAGCGTATGCACCTGTGCTGGCATCGTAGGGGTGATATTCGGCGTTATCGCCCACCTGATACACGCCATACACACTGGCGGCATATTGCAGGCGATGCGCGCTGTTGCTGTAACTTAAACCGGCCAGGCCGGTTTCGGTAATATCTTTCTGCGCAAAAAAGCCGATGCTGTTATTCAAAAGCGGGTCGGCGAAAGCACCATTAAAACTGTAAACCGCAAACGCATTGCCTGCGCCTTTTTTAGCAAAACCAAAGGATGCAAACGTGCCGGAATAATGCAGGTTGGCAAGATTATCGTACGTTTGTGTTTCACTCAGTTCGCTGGGCAGCGGGCCATCTGCCGGGCGTGCAAATTCGGGGTTATTAAAGTAGGGCTCATCTTCGAAGAAATAACGCCGTTCAAAGGGTGCAGCCGCCACGGGTTGCAGGGCATTTTGCACATAATAATATGCATCGCTGCCGATGGCGGCGAGCAGCACCTGCTGCCCGTTAAGCAAACGCGCATCGACAATGTTATCCGCATTACTGACACGCTCACTCGTGCCATTTAATACCCGGTATAAACTGCTGCCCTTAGGGCTGTCGGCCACAAAATACACAGCACCATCGCTGCCCACATCACTGACTACCCCGTAATAACCTGTGTAGCTGTAGAGGGCAGTCTGGTTTTTATACAGGGTGCGGGTTTTGCCGTTTTGTTTGAAGTAATACAGGTTGTCGGCGTTGTCGATGAATACCGATGAATTTACCTGCGCATAAAAGGCATCACCTACGTATAACTGCGGCTGTATAAATGAGCTGGCCACATCAAAATACACGGCGCGGCCATCACTTAAATAACCCTGCAGCATTTTGCCTTCAGTGCCTTTAATGACTTCGGCGTTTTCATCCAGCAAACCCTGGGCGATAAATTGTGGGTTTACAAAATTGCTGCCCTGGGTGGCAAGCGTTTCACCACTGCGGATTAATTTGCCCTGGGCATAACTGCCACGCTGCAATTCAAGCTGGCCGCTGTTTTTATTGAGGCGTGCAATTTGTGGTGCACGCTGCGCATCAGACACCATAAACACTATGTCGTCGCCATCGCGGTTAAAGGCGTTAAAACTTTGAGAGCTGAGCAGGTGTTCGCCTTGCGCTTCATTAAAACCGGCACTTTTTGCCGCCATCCAGTCATTAAAACCCGCCACTTCTTCTTCGAAGGTGTGGCCAAAATTACGCTGGAAAGCCAGGTCGGTTTGCACCGGGAATAACCATGAGCGTGAGTGGGTCAGGAAAAATGCATCGGTTTTTTGCAGGCCGTATTTTTCGGCGAGGTATAACTGGAAAAATCCACCGACTATGTAGGGGCGCTCACCGTAGGGGAACTGAAAAATTTCCTGGTTGTATAAAATTTCCGGGGTTAAATATTCACCGCGCGCCTGCATAATGCTCAGGGCCAGAAAACGCCCGCTGTATAAACGCCCGCCGTTGCCATGCCAGGATTCATTTAATACCGCGTTACCCTCCACTAAAAAGGACGGCAGCATAATATTCGGCACGGTAAATAACGGCAAAATACCGACAAAACTCACGGAGTTACCCAACACGTTGTGCAGGCCACGGGTAATTTTGCGCGCTTTGGCATTCAGCTGATAATTGTGCGCAGTTTCGTGGTAAATCAGGGTATCGAGCCAGGAGGTGGAGTTGAAATAATCCACATGGGAGGTGCCACCTAAATAGTTCACCTGCATATTCAGCGGGAACTGGGTGGAAAAACCATTGGCTATCTGGTTTTGCTGTGAAATCAGCCCGACGTACAGGGGGCTGTCGAGTTTAAAACCAAACAGGCTTTCGTATTGCGGGTGCAAATAGGCCGATATTTGTGCGGCGCGTTGCAGGGCGTATTCATTCTGGGTGGTGTAAATAAATTCCACATTGCCCTGTTTGCTTTGCAGGTAGGTTTCATCCTCCGGCACCACTGCCAAACCGGCCACGGCATTGGCCATACCCACCGCTAAAAAACCTGTGCTGATACGCGCTAAAAAACCTGTTAAGACCATATGTAACTCCCTGTATACGAAGGTGGCAACTTTACACTGCCGCCCCCGTGGCGACTATGGCTTATAACTGACATGGCCAGTTTGCGCACAGGCTTTGCGGGGAACGTGCATAAAAAATGCTTGCTGTTTGCAGCCCGGGGCGCAGCGCTCAAAAATTGCTCGCATGGGGCCTGTCGCAAACGTACAATGCGCGGCTGCCGTTTGCATGGCCGGTTTCTTCCGAAACGCCATGCAACTTGCTATACCGATAACAGTATTTGCTTAACCCATGGGGATGTGACATGACCTACTGCCTAGCGATCGCCACCAAGGAGGGTATGGTTTTCTGCTCCGACTCGCGCACCAACGCGGGCCCTGACATGCTGTCGTCCTACAGCAAAATGCACATTTTCCAGCCAGCGCCGGACCGTCTGTTCACCTTTTTAACCGCCGGTAACCTGGCCACCACCCAGGCGATTGTGGCACGCCTGAAATACGACCTGGAAAACCCCGACATCATCAACCTGCGCAACTGCGCCAAAATGCACGAAGCAGTGCGTTATGTGAGCCAGGTATGCCGCGAAGAACACAGCTTTGCGCAGAGCGCCACCGCCAGCGCTGGTATTGATACCTCTGCCTCTGTGATCATGGGCGGGCAAATTGCCGGCGGCGACCACGGTATTTATATGCTCTACAGCGCCGGTAACTTTATTACCGATTCTGACCAGACCCCGTTTTTACAAATTGGTGAGAGCAAATACGGCAAGCCGATTCTCGACCGTATTCTGACCCGCAATACCAGCCTGGAAGATGCCGCGCGCTGCGCAATTGTGAGCATGGATTCCACCATTAAATCCAACGCCACCGTTGGCGCACCGATTGAAGTGCTGGTGTACGAGCGCGACACGTTTGAATCCAACCATTACATCCGTATGGAAGAAGACGACGAATACCTGCGCCAGATTAAACAATCCTGGAACGAATCCATTAACACCGCGTTCAGCAACCTGCCGAAATTCGAGTGGGAATACCGCTCAGCGAACCAAACCCGTTCTTAAGGCCAGCCCTTAAAAACAGCAACGCCCCGCGCACCAGATATGTGCCGGGGCGTTTTTTTTTGCACCATGAAACACTCTCGCCAACGCCCTGCCGAGCGGATTTTGTGGTGTTTTCAGCCATTGGCCCCAATCGTCACATCACCGTCAGGACTGGTCAGTATTTTGCTGTTACTCTGCAGCACTGCCGCCGTGTTATTTCACGCCGCGCCACTTTCCACGGGAGCCAATGATGACGATCCGCGTAGCGTTACAGCACCACACCAAATACAGCTATGAAAAACCCATTACCCTGTTCCCGCATCTTATCCGCCTGCGCCCCGCTGCCCACTGCCGCACCCCTATCCACAGTTACAGCCTGACGGTTAAACCCGCCGGGCATTTTGTAAACTGGCAGCAGGACCCCTACGGTAATTTTGTGGCGCGTTTTGTATTTCCTGAAAAAGTGCGCAGCTTTGAAGTGAACGTGGAAGTGATCGCCGATATGACGGTGATAAACCCGTTTGATTTTTTCCTGGAGCCCTACGCGGAAAAATTCCCTTTTACCTATGAAGAAAAACTCGCCGCGCAATTACACCCTTACCTGCAAAAAATTCCTGCCGGGGAAAAATTCGCAGCATTAATTAAAGAAATTGATTTAACCCCGCTCAACAGCACCCATTTTCTGGTGAATTTAAACCGCCATATCCATCAGCTGGTGGCCTATAACATCCGTATGGAACCCGGTGTACAAAGCCCGGAAGAAACCCTGCAAAAAGCCAGCGGTTCATGCCGCGACAGCGCCTGGTTGCTGGTGGCGGTGGCGCGCCAGTTAGGCCTGGCGGCACGCTTTGTATCGGGTTATTTAGTGCAGCTGGCGGCGGATATTAAAGCCCTGGATGGCCCCTCCGGCACCGCCACGGATTTCACCGATTTACACGCCTGGGCGGAAATATTTATCCCCGGTGCGGGCTGGATTGGCCTCGACCCGACCTCAGGTTTATTTGCCGGTGAAGGGCATATTCCGCTCGCCTGCACCCCGGACCCGGAATCCGCCGCACCGGTGACAGGTGCCACGGAAAAATGCGAAGCGGAATTTGAATTCAGCAACACAGTGACACGCATCCATGAAGACCCGCGTGTGACTAAACCCTACAGCAGCACACAATGGTCCGAGATTAATGCCCTGGGTGAGCAGGTGGAAAATAGCCTGCAAAAACACGATGTGCGTTTAACCCAGGGCGGTGAACCGACGTTTGTTTCCATTGATGACATGGACAGCGCGCAGTGGAATACCGCTGCATTGGGTGAGCACAAAGAAAAACTCGCACGGGAATTATTAAGCCGTCTGCGGGATATTTTTGCCCAGGGTGGTTTATTGCACCACGGCCAGGGCAAGTGGTATCCGGGGGAAGAATTACCACGCTGGGCCTACACGGCTTTTTTCCGCAAAGACGGTGAAAAAATCTGGCGCGACAACAGGTTGTTATCACCGTTAAAAGCACCGGGTTACGGCCGTGCCGATGCGGAAAAATTTGCCCGCACCCTGAGCAGCATGCTGGGCATCGACAGCCAATATCTGCAAACCGCCTATGAAGATGCTGCCCATTATTTACGTTATGAAGCCAGCCTGCCGCAGGATGTTGACCCGCGCAAAATCGATTTAAACAGCCCCCTGGAACGCCGCCGTTTTGCCGCCGTGCTTGATCAGGGCCTTGCCCAGGCCACAGGTTTTGCTTTGCCCCTGGCCCGCCACCCGCTGCAAAAAATCTGGCGCAGCAGCCCCTGGCAATTTAAACGCGGTAAATTAATTTTAGTGCCCGGTGACAGCCCCATGGGTTATCGCCTGCCGTTAAATGCCCTGCCGGTGGGGAAAAAACCCGCGCCATTAAATGTGCAGGATAATTTTGCCATCCACGCCGATTTAGGCAGTGCCGAACAATTAAGTGCGCGTTATATCAGCCACACGGGTTTAAGTGACGCGCAAAAACGCCAGCAGGCCTGCGCCCAGAATGCCCTGCATGAAGACGGTGAAATTGTGCACACCGCCTTATGCGTGCAGGCCCGTGGCGGGCGTTTGTGGGTATTTTTACCGCCGTTAAGCCATTTAAGTGATTGGCTTGATTTAATCAGCGCCATCGAAACCTGTGCGCAGGAATGCAACATGGCTGTGGAGCTGGAAGGTTATGAACCACCCCATGATCCACGCCTGCAAAAATTAGCCGTAACCCCTGACCCGGGTGTGATTGAAGTGAATATTCACCCCGCGGATAACTGGCAGAATTTAATCACCAATACCGAAGCCCTGTACGAGGCCGCGCGCGAAACCCGCCTTGGCACCGAAAAATTTATGCTCGACGGTAAACATATCGGCACCTGCGGCGGCAACCACATGACCCTGGGTGGGGCCACACCGGCAGACAGCCCGTTTTTACGCCGCCCGGATTTACTCGCCAGTTTATTGTTGTACTGGCAGCACCATCCGGCGCTTTCCTATTTATTTTCCGGGGTATTTATCGGCCCGACTTCCCAGGCACCGCGCATTGATGAAGCGCGCGATGATGCCTTATATGAACTGGAAATTGCCCTGCAACAAATTGCCCCCGGGGAAAGCACCGCGCCCTGGCTGGTGGACAGAATTTTCCGCAATTTACTGGTGGATATTACCGGCAACACCCACCGCGCCGAATTTTGTATTGATAAACTCTACAGCCCCGCCGGCCCCACCGGGCGTTTGGGTATTTTAGAATTCCGGGGGTTTGAAATGCCGCCGCACTGGCAGATGAGCGCCGTGCAGATGTTATTAATCCGCGCACTGGTGGCCATGTTCTGGCAGAAACCCTACCGTGGCCGCCCTGCATTCTGGGGCACAGGCCTGCACGATAAATTTATGCTGCCCTATTACATCGGCCAGGACATTAAACAAATCTGCGCCGATTTAAATGCCGCCGGTTTTAATTTTGATGAAAAATGGCTGGCACCTTTTATGGAATTCCGTTTCCCGCATTTTGGTGACGTGCAGAAATTTGGCATGACCATGAGCATCCACGGCGCCATTGAACCCTGGAACGTGCTCGGCGAAGAAGTCAGCTCCCAGGGCACTTCCCGTTATGTGGATTCCTCCGTGGAACGTTTGCAGGTAAAAGTCAGCCATTTTAATACGCAGCGTTTTGCGGTGTTATGCAATGGCCGGCGTGTGCCTTTACAGGCCACGGAAATACCCGGTGAATATGTCGCCGGGGTGCGTTTTAAAGCCTGGCAACCGGTATTTGGTTTACATCCAAGATTAAAAAATGATGGCCCGCTGGTATTTGATATTGTGGATATCAGCAGCGGCGTCAGCATCGCCGGTTGTACTTATTATGTGGCGCACCCCAGCGGGCGTAATTATGAAACCCTGCCGGTGAATGCCAACGAAGCGGAAGCACGCCGCATTGCGCGTTTCTGGCAACACAGCCAGTGTGGTTATAAGTTGGATTTACGTGAAGAAGGGCCAAATCCGAATTTCCCCTGTACGCTGGATTTGCGTTACAAACGCTAGAAGTCTGAAGCTGGACGCTGGACGCTGGACGCTGGACGCTGGACGCTGGACGCTGATTTTAGCTTCAGGCTGCCAGCTTCACGCTTCAAGCTATTTTATTGTTGCTGCTGATGGGATCCGGCAAAACGCCGGATGGCATCATCAATATAAATCAGCTTTTGCAGGGTTTTATCACTCACGCTGAACGGGTAGGCATCGGCCAGGCCCATGCTGCGGTTTAATTCGTTCATCACCACCACTAATTTATTCCAGTGCATAATGCGCTGCGCCATAGGCTCAGCGGAATCTGTCATGTCGGTGGTGCCACGGGCCACGGCGGTTTCTAAAGTATCGGTAACGTGCAGGTAGTGGGCAAAACATTCTGCCCAGTCTTCATAGGGATGGGCGCTGGCATAGGCCGAAATATAATGTTCCTGCCAGTCGGGGCGCGGGCCATGCTGATAATAATGTTTTAACGCTGCGTCATAATCCTGTTGTGGGTCGCCAAATAAAGCCGTGAATTGCGCGGCATCCTGATTTAATAACTGATCATAATAATGCCCGCACTCATGGCGCAGGTGCCCGAGTAATGTACGGTAACGTTCGCGGTTAAGGGTGCGTTGCTGGGTGCGCGCCACATCGTCGGCCTCAAGCACATTTAAGGTAATGACCCCATTTAAATGGCCGGTGGCGACAAAGGTTTTTTCCGCCTGGGGATTACTGCGCTGGTCTTCAAGAAAATCAAATGCCAGCCCCTGCACATATCCGCGGGTGGGATATTGCAGGGGCAGGCCTAGGCGTAATAAACCGTAAATTAAACGGCGTTTGGCCTGTTCGATTTTCCGCCAGCGCTCTAAATTACCGGGCACGGATAAATTGGGAATGGTGCGGTTAAGCTGGCAGGCAAGGCAAAAAACCTGCGGCGAGCTGGCATCCACCAGCCCGTTACAGGCTTCGTGTTTAAGGCGATTCTGGCAGAAACGGTAACGCAGCTGGCGGTCGGGGTCACACCACAGGTTATATTCGGCAACCACGCTGATAATGGCGTTTTGCCGGTACACATAACCTAAGGTGCAACCACAACAGAAACAGACACTGTTACCGAAAAAAACTTCCTGCCCGCAACGGCAATAAAAACGCTTCATAACACCACAACCGGCTGTTTAAGCTGCCTGTATTCTGAACCAGGTTTGTGCGGCCTGCTGGTGTATCTGATCGAGATTCAGCTGAATATCATCAATAAACTGGTGCAGGGCATCACCCCGCAAACCGGCTAAATCCACCTGCAATAAATGCTCGCGTGAGCTTTTTGCCACGGCGAGGGCCGCTTTGTGATTCGGTAAATTCACGCAGCAGTTTTGTATTTCATGCAGAGTATGGGCTACGGCGCGGGGAAATACCGCACTGTGCAGTAAAAAAGCCAGCACATCGTGGGATTTCACATTGCGGCGCACATTCAGGCGGTACATCTGGTAGGCGCTTAATGATTTTAAAACGCTGATCCACAGGGCGTTGCGGTAGGGCTGGGTTTCATCGTCGTCCCCCAGCAGCTGGGCCGAGCCCACGTCGATAATCCGTGTACTCATGTCGGCACGCTCCAGATTGCGGCCCAGCACAATAAACTGGTAGGCATCGTCGTGGTTCATACAGCCGGATAATAAACCTGTGATTTGCTGGCAACGCTGAATTACATCGTTTAATACGGCGTGGCGGTTGCTGCGCGGTAAATCCGAGCGGGCACGCTGCACTAAGGATAAATACAGGCTGTTAATGCGCTCCCATAATTCGCTTGGCATCACTTCACGGGTGGTGCGGATATTTTCCCGCGCATAGGTAATGCAGCTCATGATAGAGCCGGGGTTGGATTTATCACCAAATACAAACGCCACCACATTTTTTTCGGTGGGTTTTAATTTGCTGCGCGCAAAATCTTCCCCGGCACCGAGCACATCTATCATCACCCCCCAGCCCGGCTGAATGGCGGCGGGTAAATCCAGCACCAGCTGGTGCTGCACTAATAATAAACGGGCGGTATTTTCGGTGCGCTCCACATAACGGGCGAACCAATACAGTCTTTCAGCAACACGCGCTAACATTATTCGCTCTCCGTATCGATAATCCAGGTGTCTTTACTGCCACCACCCTGGGAGGAGTTCACCACCAGCGAGCCCTTACGCAACGCCACGCGGGTTAAACCACCGGCGGTTACATAATGTTTTTCGCCCTGCAGAATAAAGGGGCGTAAATCCAGGTGACGCGGTTCAATTTTGCCGCCACATAATGTCGGTGCCGTGGATAAACTTAACGTGGGTTGCGCCATGTAATTACGTGGATTCTTTTTAATTAATTCACGGAATTTATTGCACTCTTCTTTGCTGGAAGCTGGGCCGACTAACATGCCATAACCGCCGGATTCGTTTGCGGGTTTCACCACCATGCTTTCAATGTTGGCCAGCACGTATTCGCGGTGCTCGTCATTGACACATAAATACGAAGGCACGTTGGGCAGTATGGGCTCTTCATCCAGATAATATTTAATAATCTGCGGCACATAGGTGTAGACGACTTTATCATCCGCCACACCGGCACCGGGGGCATTTGCCAGGCTGACTTTACCGGCTTTCCAGGCGCGGAATAAACCCGGCACCCCCAGGCAGGAATCAGGGCGGAATACTTCCGGGTCTAAGAAGTCATCATTCACGCGGCGGTAAATCACATCCACCCGTTCAAGGCCGGCGATGGTTTTCATGTACACACAATCGTCGTCGCCCACCACTAAATCGCCGCCTTCCACTAATTCAGCCCCCATGCGCTGGGCTAAATAGGCGTGCTCGAAATAAGCGGAGTTATGGATGCCGGGGGTTAATACCACCACCTCGGGGTTTTGCACTTTGCGCGGTGATAATGAGGCCAGCATGTCGTACAGCTGGGAGGGGTAATCGTCCACCGGCAGAATATTATGTTTGCTGAATAATTGCGGCAGCACACGTTTGGTGACTGCGCGGTTTTCCAGCATATAAGAAACACCGGAGGGCACCCGCAGGTTATCTTCCAGCACATAAATAGTGCCGTCTTTATCACGCACTAAATCACTGCCGCAGATATGCGCCCACACCCCGTGGATGGGTTTGATACCCATGCAGGGTTTTAAAAAATCCTTGGAGCTTTCGATGATGGAGGCCGGGAATATGCCGTCTTTAATAATGTTTTGTTCGTTGTACACATCATTAATAAACATATTCAGCGCGGTTAAACGCTGAATAAGGCCCTGTTCAACTTTGCGCCATTCCTTCATGGGAATAATGCGCGGGATAATATCCATCGGCCAGGAGCGGTCGATGTTTTCCCCTTCGCTGTACACGGTAAAACTGATGCCCATTTCCTGAATGGCCTGCTCCGCTGCGCGCTGTTTGCTGGCCAGTTGTTTTTCGCTGAATTTGCCGATGGCATTCACCACACCGCGGGCCACGGCGCGGGCATTACCCGGGCTGGAAATTAACTCATCGTAAAATGCACCGGGCTGATAATTGCCCCAGTTAACCATTGGGCCAGCAGCTGCTTTTTTTGCAGTTGTGGCTTTTTTATCGTTATTCATGCACACACTCCCGAGGATAAACCCCCGCGTTGCGTCACAGCGGGATAAGGCCCCAGTGACCATACGCGAAGCTGAGCATATCTGCCACAGGCCAGTGCGCTGACACTGATGTACGACATGCATTCGGGCTTTTGCATAAAGTGTGCAAAGTTTTGTGGTGCAGGAAAAAAGGCGGATTAACGGGGGGCGTTGTGCAATCAGGGCAAATATTATCCCTGCGCCGCCCTGATTAAGTGCGGGGCAAAATGGCGGGCATTACAAAGGTGCGGAAAATGTCGGGTGGAGATTAATCTTTCGCTAACAGTGCATTGAGCAGCTGTTCGTTTTGTTCGGCAGCGAGCAATAACTGTGCATCTTTATCTTTTAAGAGCTGTTGCAGTTCATTCACCTTGGCCTGCATAAAACTCATTTCTTTTTGCCAGTAATCATCACCCTGCGGGACGGGCTGGGCATGTTCAGTTTTATTCACATGCATATAGGCAATGGCCGCCCCCAAATCCTGACGGGGCATTTCTTCTTCAAGGGCAGCGAGCAGAATAGCGTTCTCGGCCGCCAGGGCTTTGTTGTCCTGACGCAGTTCATAGTGGCTGGTGCGCAGCTGGTTGAGGGTATTTTCCATGGCCATGATTTCCGCCAGCAACTGCTGGTTCTGCGCGGCCTGGGCAAGCTGATGCAGGGTTTCCTGCTGGTGGGCCTGCACCGCAGGATGCTCGCTGTTTTTCAGATCATGTAATTGGATAACGTTGCTCATACTCAGCCCTCGTTGATTGTGCATATTTTGCCCAACCACCGGGGGGAAACATGCCGCCAAAGCAGGAAAGCCCTGTGACTAAAGTTATAAAACACAGTGTTTAGGCGTCTGTACTAAACTTGCCTGAAACAGAACGGAATCCTGTCGTGTCGCTGCTCTCACGCCTGTACCTTATTTTTCAGCATGAACGCACACCCCTGCTGGTATTGCTGATTTCAGCCCTGCTGACCACGGGGGCCTGGTACATTGCCGACAATATCGCAAGGCAACGCACCGCCGAGCGTTTTGCCTTTGAAATAGAAGAAGCTAAGGGGCGCATCTTGCGGCGTATGGCCAACTATGAGCAGGTACTGCGTGGCGCAGCGGCCCTGTTTGAAGCTCAGCTCGAAGGTTACCCCGACCGCCAGGCCTTCCAGCGTTATGTACAGGGGCTTAATACTAACGAGCATTTCCCCGGTATTCAGGGCATTGGTTTTGCGCTGATGCTGCAGCCCGGGGAAGTAGCCCCCCTTGAACAAAAACTGCAGGCCGAAGGCTTCAGCCAGTTCAAGGTCAGCCCACCCGGCCAACGACCACAATACAGCGCCATCATCTATCTGGAGCCCATGGACAGCCGTAACCTGCGGGCATTTGGTTATGACATGTATTCCGAGTCCACCCGCCACGCCGCCATGGACCTGGCCCGTGACACAGGGCAAACCGCAGTCTCCGGGCGGGTAATTCTCAAACAGGAAACCGAGCAGGATATTCAGGCGGGTTTTCTGATGTATCTGCCCGTGTACCGCAAAAACATGCCCATTCAGACCCTGGAGCAACGCCGGGCAGCCCTGCTGGGTTTTGTATACAGCCCCTTCCGCGCCAGGGATTTAATGACTGGCATATTGGGGCTGGACATGCCGGAGGTTGCATTTCATCTCTATGATGACGATGGCAGCAAGAGCAGCCTGCTATATGACAGCGAACCTGATGATGAAGGCAAACTGAATTATCCTCTTTTTCAAAGTGTGACTATTGAATTGCCCAACCACCAGTGGACGGCCCTGTTCCACAGCACACCGTATTTATTGCAACAAACCGCCAGCCATCAGCCCATCATGATTGCCGCAGGCGGCGCAGTACTGGATATCCTGTTATTTCTCAGCGTATTCATGATTAACCGCAACCGCGAAGCTATGCGCCGCCTTGCAGAAGAACGCGGTCTGCAACAAGCGCAAAGTGAAGCCAGCCTCGCCGCCATAGTGGCAGGCAGTGATGACGCCATCATCAGTAAAGATTTACAGGGCACTGTCACCAGCTGGAATCAGGGTGCCGAAAATTTATTCGGTTTCCGCGCCGATGAAATGCTCGGCCAATCTATTTTCAAGATCATTCCCCCTGATAAATACGATGAAGAACGCCGGGTTTTTATTGACCTGATAAAACACAGCAACGTGCAACATATTGAAACCCTGCATCAACGCAAAGATGGCAGCCTGGTGGAAATATCCGCTACGTTAAGCCCCATCAAAGATGCAACGGGTAATATTATTGGTGCCTCAAAAATCGCACGGGATATCAGCAGCCGTAAAAAATTCGAACGCAGCCTGGCGATTGCCAAAGAAAATGCTGACGCTGCTAACCGTGCAAAAAGTGACTTTCTCGCCAATATGAGCCATGAAATCCGCACCCCCATGAATGGCGTGCTTGGCCTCAGTCAGTTATTAGCCAGTACCGAACTTAGCAAACAGCAACGTGATTATTTAAATAACATACAAATTTCAGCCCGCAACCTGCTCGCTATTCTCAACGACATTCTCGATTATTCAAAAATCGAAGCGGGCAAACTGATGCTGGAAAACATGCCATTTGATCTGGATAAATTATTATTTGGCTTAAGTGGTTTATTTGCTGCTGATGCGGCACGCAAAAATATCGAATTTAAAATTATTAAACAGGCCGGCATGCCAAGCCACTATAGCGGTGACCCACTGCGCCTCAACCAGATACTCAATAACCTGCTGAGCAATGCCCTGAAATTTACTGAAAAAGGCAGCATTACCCTGGAAACCCGTTACTACGACGAACAGCTGCATTTTTACGTTAAAGATACTGGCATAGGCATGGGGGATGAGCAGCGCCGCCATTTGTTTGAAGCCTTCCACCAAGCCGATACCTCTACCTCACGCAAATATGGTGGCACAGGCCTTGGTCTCAGCATTTGCAAACGCTTGGTGGAAATAATGCAGGGGGAAATCAGCGTGCAAAGCCAGATAGGAAAAGGCAGTGAATTCCATTTTTATATCCATGCTGAAACCATCCAACAAAACGACAAAAGCCTGGATAAAAGCTGGCAATTAAAAGGCTTAAGAATATTGATTGCAGATGATGATTCCCATGCCCTGCTGAGCTTACAGGAGCGCCTCAATTCCTGGGGCATGCATGTGGTGACCTGTACCGATGGGCAAAGCGCCTGGCTGGAAATGCAAAATGCTGCAGGGCGCGGCACACCCTTTGATTTAACCCTGCTCGACTGGCAAATGCCACAAATGGATGGCATCAGCCTCGCACGTAAAATCCGCAATGCGGAAAATATCAGCCACTGCAGCCACAACCCGTTAATTATGATGGTCACAGCTTTTGGCCGCGAAGCACTGCTGCACAACAGCCCCGACCTCCATCTTGATGCCGTGCTGGAAAAACCCGTTAATCCTTCTTATCTGCTGGACAGCATATTAAATATTCTCGGCACACGGGCGGCAGATAACAGCGAGGAAGGCGAACTTGAGCGTGCGCGCTTACGTTGCACACCAATACAGGGCAAACATATTTTACTGGTAGAAGATAATGAAATTAATCAGCTCGTTGCCCAATCCATTCTGCAAGGCCTGGGACTAGAGGTAACACTAGCCGAGAACGGCAAAATCGCAGTGGATAAAATAAAATCAAACCACTATGACCTGATATTAATGGATTTACAGATGCCGGTCATGGATGGTTTTGAAGCCAGCCGGAAAATACGCCAAATATATAACGACAAACAATTACCCATTATTGCCATGACAGCCGCCGCCATGGAAAAAGACCGCATGCAAAGCAGCGCAGCAGGGATGAATGACCATATTGCCAAACCGGTGGATATCGACAGGCTATGCGATGCGTTATTGCAGTGGATTAATTAACGAAAATTTAAATAACTATAAATAAAAAACCCGCGGCATTTCTGCCGCGGGTTTTATCTACAAAGCATTACTCAATGTAAATTATTCAGAACAAGATAACATTCATGTCAACGTCAAACCCACACACATTAAACTCGGCATTAATCTTATTTTCTTCTATTAACGCAGTCAGATCATTCACCCCCCCTGAACTGGAACACCAGCTCGCAGATGGATAAACATACATACCCACTCCAGTAGAAGAATCCGGGTAGCCATTACCGATGTATTGCCGATAGGTATATACAAAATACATTTCTGGTAAACCTATCAGCAAACTGAAATCATTTTTGTAACTATCATCAGAGTCGGCTGTTGCGTGCTCTGCCACATATTGCATCTGTATACACTCCGGCACATAGGAATTTTCTTCAGCGCCAACCACACTGGCATTACCATTTATTTCTGGTGTTGCAGAAACCTTAAAAGCACCCGCATAAACAGTCTCTATTGTGCTATGGCTGACACTCTCACCTGATTTCGCAGAGGGTAAAAAATCCATCTGCGTATAACTGACAGGTTTAATTTTTTCCCCTGCTGCAATATTGACCTCAGCCAGCACACCCAATGCCAATTCTTCGCTTGTCAGCACAGTGGCATTTTCTGCCGAATTACATGAAGAAATGCGATAATCGCCTGTCTCGGTTTTTTTAATAGAAAAAACCGTTCTTTCATATACAGACTCATAACTACGATAACCATACTGCAAATAATTCAATTTATATTTTTGCTGCGCCACCCAAAGCCCTTCAAAATCAGTTTTCGCTGATTCAGGCAAATCCGGGTTAGGGTTAATATTTTGATCTTTCTCTGAAAACTGCAAAAAACTATTTTTAAAGTCCTGCAATTGCGAGAGTTCTATAAATTCGGGGGAGGGGTTGGTATTGTCTTCTTCGCGGCAAGCCACAAGTGTAAGTAATGCCAATGGCAGTATCAGTTTACGCATAGAACATCCTGTTCATATCATAGGGGAACGCGATCATATGCAGCTAAACTTAAAACTGCAATCACCTGAAAAGCTGGAAATAAAAAACCCGCGACATTTCTGCCGCGGGTTTTTTATTGAATTTATTAACGCCTTACATCATTAACAAACTTATTTGTACACAGGCAGTTTTTTGCAGATGGCCAGTACTTTGGCTTTTACTTCGGCAGTCACTTTGTCTTTAGTGCCGTTTTCTAAGCTGTCCAGTACGTCGCAGATCCAGCCGGCCAGTTCAGTGGCTTCGGCTTCTTTGAAACCACGGCTGGTGATAGCCGGGGTACCAATGCGCAGGCCGGAGGTCACGAAAGGTGAACGCGGGTCGTTTGGCACGGCGTTTTTGTTAACAGTGATGTAGGCTTCGCCGAGGGCTGCGTCTGCATCTTTACCTGTATATTCTTTGCCGATCAGGTCCACCAGGAAGAGGTGGTCGTCGGTACCGCCGGACACCACTTTGATGCCACGGGCGATAAAGGTTTTGGCCATGGCCTGGGCGTTTTTCACTACCTGGGCCTGGTACTCTTTGTAAGCAGGTTCCATGGCTTCTTTGAAACACACAGCTTTAGCGGCGATGACGTGCATCAGCGGGCCGCCCTGGGATTCTGGGAATACGGCGAAGTTGAGCTTTTTGTTGAGCTCTTCATCGGCTTTCGCCAGGATCAGACCACCACGTGGGCCACGCAGGGTTTTGTGGGTAGTGGTGGTGACTACGTCAGCGTATGGCATTGGGCTTGGGTATACACCTGCAGCGATCAGACCGGCAACGTGGGCCATGTCAACGAACAGGTAAGCCCCTACTTTGTCGGCGATTTCGCGGAAACGGGCCCAGTCAACCACGCGGGAGTATGCAGAGAAACCAGCCACGATCATTTTTGGTTTGTGTTCGATGGCCAGACGCTCAACTTCGGCGTAATCGATTTCGCCGGTTTCTGGGTTCAGACCATATTGCACCGCGTTGTATACACGGCCAGAGAAAGATACCGCAGCACCGTGGGTCAGGTGGCCGCCGTGGGCCAGGCTCATACCCAGAATGGTGTCGCCTGGTTTGCACAGGGCGAAATAAACAGCAGCGTTAGCCTGGGAACCAGAGTGTGGCTGTACGTTAGCGTAACCGGCACCAAACAGTTCTTTAGCACGGTCGATGGCCAGTTGCTCAACCACGTCAACGTGTTCACAACCACCGTAATAACGTTTGCCTGGGTAACCTTCAGCGTATTTGTTGGTCAGCTGGCTGCCTTGCGCCTGCATCACGCGGGGGCTGGTGTAGTTTTCAGACGCAATCAGTTCGATGTGCTCTTCCTGACGTACGGTTTCAGCCTGCATGGCTGCGTACAGGGCAGGATCGAAGTCTGCGATATTCATGTCTTTGCTGAACATGTAAATCCCCTTTTGGATCAGATGCTAAAGGCAGGTCGCCGCTGGACCACTGAGTCAATCAGCTTAGTTCATACGGCTGGGTGAATGGGGCGGCATTGTACACGAAGAGTTGCGTGGCGGCACATGAAAGAGGATCAAGATTGCCTGTGCAATGTTCATGTATTGGCCCGCAGCAGGCTGATGGGGAATCAGCTCTGCCGGGCCAGTAACATGGTGGTCATTTGCTCGTGGGTCACGGGCATGCTGTAACGGAAACCCTGCACTTTGTGGCAGCCGATCTGGCGCAGGAATAATTCCTGCTCAAGGGTTTCCACCCCTTCGGCTATCACACCCAGGCCAAGGTTGGTGGCCATGGCCACTATGGTGCGGGTGATCTGCGCGTCCTCCTGGTTATCGGGCAGGTTTTTAATAAAACTGCGGTCGATTTTAAGGTGATCCACCGGGAATTGTTTTAAATAACTCAGGGAGGAATAACCGGTACCAAAATCGTCGATCGACACCTGTATACCCATTTTTTTCACTTCGCTGAGGGTGGCGAGGGTTTGTTTGACGTCATCCATCAGGATACTTTCGGTCAGTTCAAGCTCCACCAGATGGGGTGCAACCCCTGTGTCGCTGAGAATACTGCGGATACGCTCCAGCAATTGGGTATCACGGAACTGACGGGCCGAGAGGTTAATCGCCACGCTTGGCATATCCAGGCCCATGGCCAGCCAGTCACGCAGGTTTTCACAGGTTTTGCGTAATACCCATTCACCCACGGGCACTATCAGGCCGGTTTCTTCGATGATCGGAATAAATTTATCCGGCCCCACCAGATCATAACCGGGGCGACGCCAGCGCAGCAGGGTTTCGATGCCACACAGGGTGCCTTTGTAGGTATCCCACTGGGGCTGATAAAACAGTTCAAATTCGTTACGGGTGAGGGCCTGGTGCAGGCTGTTTTCCAGCTCAAGGCGCTCCATGGCTTTGCTGTTCATTTCCTGGGCGAAGAACTGGAAGTTGTTTTTGCCCATGGCTTTGGCGTGGTACATGGCGGTATCGGCATTACGCAATAAATCCGTGCCGTTGCGCGCGTCACCTGGGTACATGGAAATACCGATACTGGCGGATAAATATAACTCGCGGTCGCGGATCACAAACGGCTGCATCAGCTGGTGCAGAATGCGCTCACTTTCTTCCACCGCTTCATCACTGGCCTCTTTGGCATCCTTAAAGCCCGGCATAATCACGGTAAATTCATCACCACCGATACGCGCGACTAAATCCTGCGGGC
Source organism: Oceanospirillaceae bacterium (assembly GCA_024234265.1). GTDB lineage: Bacteria > Pseudomonadota > Gammaproteobacteria > Pseudomonadales > Oceanobacteraceae > JACKOM01. The sequence continues at coordinate 133,275 of JACKOM010000002.1, read as the reverse complement.
GGATAGACGCGCGCAAACGCAACGCCACTTCTTTTAATACCTGATCCCCCGCCGGGTGCCCCATGGTGTCGTTGATGGGTTTAAAACGATCCAGGTCGATAAATAACAACGCCGCGCTGTGCTGTTTATCGCTGATCAGTTTATCCAGCGCTTCGTGCATCTGGCTGCGGTTGGGCAGGCCGGTGAGCGGGTCAAAATAAGCGAGTTTCTGAATGCGCGCTTCACTGACTTTTTTCTCGGTAATATCCGAGCTGATAATAATGTGCGAGGTGGTTTTACCGTGTTCATCTTTCAGGGCTGTCATGCCCGTCCAGCTGGGGCGCACTTCACCGTTGCGGTTGCGGTAATTCACTTCACCCTGCCAATAACCTTCGGTGAGCAGGGAATCACGCATATCACGCATAAATTCTTTAGATAATCCCGCCGCCACTAAGCGGTGCGGGAAACGCCCTTTGATCTCGGCAAATTCATACCCCGTCATGGAGTGGAAAGCGCGGTTCACACGCTGAATACGCCCCTGAATATCGGTGACGATAATCGCCTCGGAGGAGTTCTCAAATACTTCTGCGGCGGTGCGCACTTCCTGTTCGATGGCGCGGCGCTGGGTCACATCACGGCCCACCGCAAACACCCCCTCAACCGCACCCTGTTCATCCCACAAAATACCGCTCTGCACTTCGAGCATCACAGCTTCACCGCGGAAATTATGCGCGCGTAAATCCAGGGTGCGGGTTTTATGGGCACCCCGTACACTTTGCGGATTTTGCAGAGCCTCGTGTAAATCTTTGCGGCACAGGGCCTCAAGCTTACGGAAAGATTCGGTTTCAAAAATAATCGATAAACCTTCACGCACGATTTGCCCGGCATTCATTCCGAGTATTTTTTCCACCGACTGACTGACATAGGTCAGTTCCATCTGCGCATCTAAGGTGAAAATCACATCACTGATGCCATCCGCCAGCAGACGGTACTGGCGCTCGGAATAGGCGAGCTGCACCCGGGCATCTTCATCGGCGGTGACATCACGCCCGATACCCACATAGAGCTTGGCGCGGCCTTTTTCATCCGTGGTAAAAATACGGTCACGGAAACGCATAATGCGCCAGCTGCCATCACGGGCGAGCATACGCACTTTTATTTCATTCACTTCACCGGGCTGCATATTATTCAGGCAGCGCACACCATCATTAATGATGTGAATATCCTCTTCATGCACCAGCTCACGCCAGTGTTTCATGCGGCTGATTTCATCACGGTTATAACCGAGTAATTCCGCCACGTGGCGGCTGGCAAAAACCGTGCGGCGCTCAATTAAATCGTTCACATATACGGTGTCGGGCAATGCCTGAATGGCGTTCGACCAGAACTGTTCGCTCTCTTTCAGAGCCAGCTCGGCGGCGATGCGCTCGGTAATATCAATAAAACTGATCAGGGCGGTATCCGGCCCGACGGTATCCAACGTCACCGTCACTACGTAATTGCGCTTTTCGCTGTGCAGGGTATTGGCTTCAGCTTCGAGGGTGAAGGTACGCTTGCCCTGACGGATGGCATCCGTGGCCTGCACCAGGGGTTTGTGTTTACCACCGCTGAATATTTCCAGGGCCGCACGGATCGCCACCTGTTTATTCACAGCACCGTGCATGCGCATGGCCGCATCGTTGATGTCGATCAGACGGTAACTGCGCGCCAGCACTTTAAGTTCATCCGGGTTGTTTTCAATAAACTGTGCCACAGAGCGACGCGCCAGGTCCGTAGCGGCCAGCCAGTTACGCACCCCGGCCACATCCACCAGCCACATGCCCACACCCGTGCCTTCATAAAGACCTTTGTAGCGGGTCTGGCTTTCCTGCAGTTGTTCGCGGTCCTGCACCTGCAGGGTGACATCACGCATTACCCATACAATGCCGGCGAGCTGACCGTGGTCGATATACAAATGGTGGTTTAACTCGATATAACGCAGTTCACCATTGCGCTCCATGAGCAGTTCGCGGGTTTCTTTTTCTTTGGCCTGCAACGCAGCCGCGCTGTGTAATTCCATCCAGGTCGCGCCACTTAACGGCAGCACATGGCGCAGGGGGCGGCCCGCGTATTCACGGATGCGCAGCTGGTTAAACCAGAGCTCGGCGGCACGGTTGGTATAAATGATATTGCCTTCGGGGTTGGTGGTAATCACCACCTCTTTGATGCTGTCTAACGCCTGTTCGGCCCGTTCACTTTCCTGCTCGGCGGCGGCCAGCTCCACGTTGTGCTGGCTGGTCTGGCGGCGATTCAGATGTACCCAGCCCCAGGCCAGGGCAAGGTATAAACACAATACAGAAAAGGGCGGCCACAACAGGGCAAACAACTGGGTATTGAGATAACCGCCATCAGGCACGGCGACAATTTCCCAGGGGGAGCTTTGAATCTGCGCGCGGGCCAGCAAGGTGGCACCGTCGAGTTCATCGTTTAACTGGGGTTGCTCGTTCTGGCCGATAAACTCCCCTTTGCGGATCACCACTTTTTGCGTATCACGTTCCACCAGCCAAAGCTCAAAACCCTGGTAATGGCCACTGCGCAGGGTTTGCGCAAAACCTGCATGGGGGCGGCGCAGTATCACAAAACCGCGTAATTTATCCTGCTGATAAACCGGCGTGGAAGAATATAAACCGCCCTGCTCACCAAAAAAGGTTCCGAAAATCCGGCTGCCGGCGGCGGCCTGAATCAAATGCTCCTGCAGTTGTTGCTCAAGATAGGAACGCTCCCGCGGGTCGATAAAATTATCGCTCTGCACAACAAAATGCCCGTCGGCATCGAATAATAAAAAACCGCGGTAGTTGTAGATAAATTTTTCCAGGCGCAAAGCGGTATTCTGCAACCAGGCAGGGTCAGCCCCCGTCATGGCCTGGCTGAGTTCATCACTGTTCTCGGCGACAAATAAATCCGCCACCTTGAGAATCGCTAACGTGGTGAGCGTGGCCTGGCCGACATAATGCTCAAGGGCATAACGTACGTTGTCGGCATAGGTGTCGCGGCTGCGCTGGTAGGAGAAATAAACCGAACTGGAAAGCACTATCAGCAAAAAGACAAAAAAAGCCGCCAGCAGGGGCAGCGCGTTTTGCGGGGTTTTAAACAAGGATTTTAACTTCAAAATGAATCCCGAATTTGCGTTTAAGGGGCTAATCTATTAGCTTTGCCGCAGTTTGCAACCGCAGGTTTCGCCTCATGTCCCAATATGTATTTACCATGAACCGTTTGGGGAAAGTGGTTCCCCCCAAGCGTCACATTCTCAAAGATATTTCCCTGTCGTTTTTCCCCGGCGCCAAAATCGGTGTACTGGGTCTGAACGGCTCAGGTAAATCCACCCTGCTGCGTATCATGGCCGGTGTGGATAAAGACTTTATCGGTGAGGCACGCCCGCAACCGGGTCTTAACATTGGTTACCTGCCCCAGGAACCCGAACTCGACCACAATAAAGACGTTCGTGGCAATGTTGAAGATGGTGTACGCCCAATCCTCGACGCATTGGCGCAACTCGACCAAGTTTATGCCGCTTATGCCGAAGAAAACGCCGATTTTGATGCCCTGGCAAAAAAACAGGCCCAGCTCGAAGCCGTGATTGAGGCCAACGACGGCCACAACCTCAACACCCGTCTCGAACGGGCGGCAGATGCCCTGCGTTTACCACCCTGGGATGCCGACGTCAGCAAACTCTCCGGGGGTGAACGCCGCCGTGTGGCCCTGTGCCGCCTGCTGCTTTCCAACCCTGACATGCTGCTGCTCGACGAGCCAACCAACCACCTGGATGCGGAATCCGTGGCCTGGTTAGAGCGCTTCCTGCACGACTTCCCCGGCACAGTCGTGGCCATCACCCACGACCGTTATTTCCTCGACAACTGTGCCGAGTGGATTCTGGAACTCGACCGTGGTGAAGGTATTCCATTTAAAGGTAACTACAGCGCCTGGCTGGAAGATAAAGAGCGCCGCTTAGAAACCGAGAAAAAACAGGAAGCCGCCCGCGACCGCGCCATCAAACACGAGCTGGAATGGGTACGCAGTAACCCGAAAGGCCGTCAGGCCAAGAGCAAGGCCCGTATGCAGCGCTTCGATGAGCTGAGCAGCCAGGAATTCCAGACCCGTAACGAAACCAACGAAATCTACATTCCGCCAGGGCCACGTCTGGGTGATGTGGTGATCGAATTCAACGGCGTGAACAAAGGTTTCCGCGGCAACCTGCTGATGGAAAACTTCACCGCCGCCATTCCACCGGGGGCAATCGTCGGTGTGATCGGTCCGAACGGCGCGGGTAAATCCACCCTGTTCCGTATGATCGCCGGCCAGGAACAACCCGATGGCGGCAGCATCCGCATCGGTGAAACCGTAAAACTCGCTTTTGTGGAACAGCTGCGTACTGCCCTGGACGATAAAAAGACCGCCTGGGAAGCCATTTCCGATGGCGCGGATATTCTGCAGATCGGCAACTATGAAGTACCGTCCCGTGCTTACCTCGGCCGTTTCAACTTCAAAGGCACCGATCAGCAAAAACGCGTGGGTGAACTCTCCGGTGGTGAGCGTGGCCGTCTGCAACTGGCCATGGTCCTCAAACAGGGCGCTAACGTACTGCTGCTGGACGAACCGTCAAACGATCTGGACGTAGAAACCCTGCGTGCCCTGGAGGAAGCCCTGCTCAACTTCCCGGGCTGTGCTATCGTTGTTTCACACGACCGCTGGTTCTTAGACCGTATCGCCACGCACATTCTGGCCTACGAAGGTGACAGCCAGCTGTACTTTATTGAAGGTAACTACGCGGATTATGAAGCTGACCGCAAACGTCGTTTCGGCGATGAAGCAGACCAGCCTAAACGTATCCGCTACAAGAGCCTGAAATAATCCCCGTGATCTGATCACAGGTTTCTGCGGCACCCGCCGCAGAAACCTGCAGACCCTCTGGAGGATCCATGAGCGAACAACGCCGCAATTTCACCCGCATCGCCTTTGATGCCGACACCTTTGTTAATCAGGATACACACCACTACCCTGTCGAATTACTCGACATCAGCCTTAACGGTGTACTCTTCCGCCAGCCCCTCGAATGGCAGATTAACCCCCGCAAACCTGTGATGATCAGCATCGAATTAAGCAGCGACTGCATTATCCGCATGGAAGCACGCATAGTGCACCTCAGCGAAGACACCGCCGGTTGCCAGTGCCTGAATATCGACCTGGATTCCATCAGCCAGTTAAAACGTTTAGTGGAATTAAATGTGGGGGCTAATACCCTGCTCGACCGCGAGCTGGCGGCACTGGTGCAGCAGGATTAAATTCGCAAATTAAGGCGGCTCGAACAAATAAAAAAGCACGGTAAAAACCACTACAGCCCCATAGCTTGAAACTAAAAAGCTCTGGATGAATTAAAATTTCATTCAGGGCTTTTTTGTTTGTGCAGATATATTCCGGGGTTAATTCAGAACACTTAATGCGAACTTGCTGCGCCGATTTTTTAAAGCGCCATAGCCCGCAGTCAGCATGAATGCTGACAAAGCGCCGGCGAAACAGGGCATGGATGCCCATGGCACGTGGGCGTCATGACGCGCGTAAAAAACCGGAAATAAGCAGATGAATTTATTTTTGTAAAATAAGATTCCCGACATCTTTAAGCGCAACGGTTTTTGGCAGAAAGGCAACTTCAATAATGGGAATTAATTGGTAACTACAATATTTTTTGTCGAATCTTACCTTAATATATTGCCCTGTCGCCTGCGCAGTCATTACCATAGGTAAAAGTAACTTGCTGTCAGCATTTTCAGGGTGCACAAGAACAGACGTATCTTTCCATTGCAGAGTAGCAATACAATTCAACTTCACTGGGATTTTTCCCTCTGTTGACGTAAAACTAAAACTCCCGTCTTTAGCTCCCACAGTTATAGAGCCTACAATAAAATCACCACTGTAAATTTCTTCAGCGACAGATGAGCAATTAATTACAAAAACAAATATAAAAACCAACAGGTATTTCATAAAAATTTCCCTTTAATTTTATGTCAAACTAAATCGCATCCAGTGCTTCACGAATATGCCCCACGGCAATTATCTGCATACCTTCAATGCCATTTTTGGGCACATTGGCTTTAGGTGCTATGGCACGTTTAAAACCGTGTTTGGCTGCTTCTTTTAAACGCTCCTGCCCGCTCGGCACAGGGCGAATTTCCCCACTTAAACCTATTTCACCAAATACCACTAAATCACGTGGCAGGGGGCGGTCACGGAAGCTGGATAATACCGAGAGCAGCAGGGCTAAATCCGCGGCGGTTTCATTCACACGCACACCACCCACGGCGTTTACAAAAACATCCTGATCGCCGGTATGTATGCCACCGTGGCGGTGCATCACCGCGAGTAACATGGAAAGCCGGTTATTATCTAAACCCACGGCCACACGGCGTGGATTACCAAAATGGCTTTCATCCACCAATGCCTGTATTTCCACTAATAACGGGCGTGTGCCTTCCCACACCACCATCACCACACTGCCGGCCACATCCCCTTCACCGCGGGATAAAAAAATCGAGCTGGGGTTTTTCACTTCTTTCAGGCCGGTTTCGAGCATGGCAAAAACGCCTAATTCGTTGACTGCGCCAAAACGGTTTTTAATACCACGCAGGGTGCGGAAGCGATTATCGCTGTCACCTTCCAGCATGATGGAGCAATCGATCATATGCTCCAGCACTTTAGGGCCAGCGAGGGTGCCGTCCTTGGTGACATGGCCCACCAGAAATACCACGGTGCCGGTTTGTTTGGCAAACCGCGTTATAAAGGCCGCACTTTCACGCACCTGGGTGACACTGCCGGGGGCAGACTCCACCCCCGGCACATGCATCACCTGAATAGAGTCAATCACCATAACTTTGGGCGCGAGATTTTTTGCCTGATTTAATACCTGCTCTACGTCGGTTTCGGTGAGCATTTTTAATTTATCGGCGGGTAAATGCAGGCGCTGGGCACGCAAGGCAACCTGCTGCAGGGATTCTTCACCTGTGACGTACAGGGTTTCCATATGCTGGGCTAAATAACACATGGTTTGTAATAACAAGGTGGACTTGCCCGCACCGGGGTGGCCGCCAATTAAGGTGACTGAACCCGGCACTAAACCACCACCGAGCACACGATCAAACTCCGCCATGCCACTGGAAAAACGTGGCAGGGCTTCGAGATTGACTTCATTTAACGCCACGACCTTAGGTGCAGTTGTGCCGGCATAACCATCAAAACGTGCATCGCGGCTGGCTTTTTTGCCGGACGATACGACAAATTCCTGCAGGGTATTCCACTGCCCGCATTCGCCGCACTGCCCCTGCCATTTTGCAAAGTCAGCGCCGCATTCATTGCAGACATAGGCGGTTTTTGCTTTTGCCATATTTCACCCTGTAACACGTGCAGATTTAATAACTGGCATTCTGCCAGATTTAAGCCATAGATTTACAGCCAATAAAAAAGGCCGCATGAATGCGGCCTTTTTGTGTATCTGTGAATTTACGCTTTTTTGGGTTTAGCCACAAAACGTAACCATACATAGGCCGCCAGTGCCGAAATAACAGAACCCACTAAAATTCCGAGGCGATCATGCACCACAAAATCGTTGGGTACATTTTCAAATGCGAGTGAGCCTATAAATAAACTCATGGTGAAACCTATACCGCACAGCAGGGCCACACCATAAACCTGGGACCAGCTCACCCCTTCCGCCAGTTGGCCAAGTTTTAATTTAACCCCCAGCCATACAAAGGCCATTACACCTAATTGTTTACCGATAAATAAACCCAGCAAAATACCCAGCGGCACAGGGGAGAATAAATCAGCGAGTGTAAGGCCACTTAAAGATAAACCTGCGTTGGCAAAGGCAAATACGGGTAATACAAAAAAGGCCACCGGGGAGTGTAAATCCTCTTCCAGATCGTGCAGCGGCTGCACTTCTTTGCCTTCTGGGGTTTTACCCTGCAGGGGAATAAACATAGCCAAAGCAATACCCGCGAGTGTGGCATGCACCCCGGATTTCAGCAGACTGACCCATACCACCAGACCAACCATTAAATAAGCAGCTTTATTTAAAACACCACGGCGGTTCATAAACCACAACACAGCAATACCACTCAGGGCAGACACCAGCGCAGTCAGGGATAAGTTATCGGTATAAAAAATCGCGATAATAATGATCGCGCCGATATCGTCAAAAATAGCGAGGGAGACTAAAAATATTTTTAAGCTGGCCGGGACTTTATCACCCAGCAGGGTCAGAACACCCAGGGCAAAGGCGATATCGGTAGCGGTAGGAATTGCCCACCCCTGCAGGGCGATATTATCGGCGCGGTTAATAAATGCATAAATCAGCGCCGGCACCAGCATACCGCCTAACGCCGCAATAGCAGGCAGGGAAACCTTGGATAAATCATTTAATTCACCCACTAAGGCTTCACGTTTTAATTCAAGGCCAACCAATAAAAAGAAAAGGGCCATCAGGCCATCGTTTATCCATAATAAAAGGGGTTTGGCGATGGCAAATTCGCCGATAGAAACCACCACTTTGGTGGATAACAGCTGGTCGTAATACTCTTGCAGGGCAGTGTTCGCCGCGAATAACGCTAAAGCGGTGGCCAGCATCAATAAAATGCCACTGGCGGATTCGAGTTTTAAAAATTTCTGGATGTAACTCAGCATCGACCCTCCGGGGTTTTCTTGGTTACGACACTTTATCATAGACATAAAAAAAAGCCCCGAAGGGCTTTTCTCAGGATCTGCACAGATTAGTCATGGTAAGCGGGGCTGAGTTCCGCAATGGCCTGCAGGAAAGCCTTGGCGTTTTCCGGGTCCACAAACTGATGGATACCGTGGCCGAGGTTAAATACATGACCATTGCCACGTCCGAAACCATCCAGAATGGTTTTCACTTCTTCGCGGATACGCGCAGGGGATGCGTATAACACGCTGGGGTCCATGTTACCCTGCAGGGCAACCATATCACCCACACGGCGGCGCGCAGCACCGATGTCAGTGCTCCAGTCGAGGCCAAGGGCATCGGCACCGGTATCGGCCATGGCTTCCAGCCACTGACCACCACCTTTGGTGAATAAAATCACCGGGATTTTACGGCCTTCGTGTTCGCGGATTAAACCACTCACGATCTGCTGCATATAACGCAGGGAGAATTCCATATAGGCGTTATGGCTCAGGGCACCACCCCAGGTATCAAAAATCTGCACGGCCTGGGCACCGGCTTTAATCTGCTCGTTCAGATAACCGGTAACGGACTGGGCGAGTTTATCCAGCAGGGCGTGCATCACTTCGGGGGTGTCGTACATCATGGCTTTTACAAAGCGGAAATCCTTGCTGCTGCCACCTTCCACCATGTAGGTGGCTAAGGTCCAGGGCGAGCCGGAGAAACCGATTAAAGGCACACGGCCATTTAATTCACGGCGGATAGTGCTGACCGCTTTTAATACGTAATCCAGATCACGCGGGGTATTCACCACCGGCAGATCGGCTACGTCCTGGGCGGTGCGTACAATCTTTTTAAAACGCGGACCTTCGCCGGTTTCAAAATACAGGCCCAAGCCCATGGCATCGGGAATGGTCAGAATGTCGGAGAATAAAATCGCCGCATCCAGCTCCGGGTAACGGTCCAGGGGCTGTAATGTCACTTCACAGGCAAAGTCCGGATTCATGCATAAATCCATAAACGACCCTGCATCCTTACGACTGGCACGATATTCAGGTAAATAACGGCCCGCCTGGCGCATCATCCACACGGGGGTGCGATCCACTGGCTGACGTAATAATGCTTTTAAAAAACGATCGTTTTTAAGTTCAGACATAATCACCACATTAAATCAACAGCGCACCTCAGGCGCGCTGTTTAACATATTTATAAACAAGCATCAGTTGCAGCGGCAACCGTCAGTGGTACTTCAATGGTCTCACCGTTAACAGTATCGACACCCAACACCACGTAACCATATGGATCAGCACCAGTAAAACTCTCTGGGCGGGCAATAGTAGCTGTCACCACATGGCCACGCTGATTAAGGTACTTATACCTTTGGTTTGCAGCACTTTGACTGCCGTATGTCAGTGGCACGGGTAACTGGGAATAATCCAGCATATTTTGCCATTTACTGAAACGTGGCACCGCTGCTTCGAACTTCCCTACTGTACCAGCATTATCTGCCACAACATTGACGTTTGTCTGATCAAACCTAAATGTAGTGCCCGCTGCCATCTTATTTTTGCGCACACTGGAATCAAATACCCGCCACATAACAGTTACATTCTGTGAACGAACATCAATGCAGGTTACCGGCGTATCGTACCGCCCTGTAGCTGCGTTATATATATAAGGACCATCAATAAATGCTGAAGCTCCAGAGGACATAACCAAATTCAAGGACGCGGAAACATCCATCAGGCTTGCACAGTGGCCGGCAGCCAGTGCCGCAGAGGAACATGCTCCACCCTGATATTTAGTAGGAGCAGAATCAAAAGAACCATTATTATTAAAATCAAAAAATTCTTCGTAATCGTTACTGCTACCAGCCCAACTACCTAACGAATCCAAATAACCAGATAAGTTCCAGAAAAACTCAGGACTGCCGTCATTATCGATATCCACTTCTGTGTTGTAATCAGCTGCAGGATCAAAAACGCCATTATCATTAGCATCCAAGAACACTTCAGAGTGAGTAGCAAAAGATTCACCGATATCAAAATAACCATTACGGTTAGTATCCTGATAATCACCTTCGCCAGCTGTGCGGGCTACTATGCGGGCTATACCATCAATCGGACGGGGGTTTGCGCTCACCCATTTAACAGTGCAACGGCCTGATATGGTTTCACAGCTGGGTTCAATCAAACCACCTTCTGCGGTGAATAATACGCGAGTACCGTCCAAGACCGGGTTCTGACTGTGATCACCCACATACACTGAAATATTCACTTCTGTACCATTTATATCCCAGGCAGCTGGATTCAAAAGATCAGCAGATATCTGGAAGCTATTCTGATCCGCTAAGTCACTGGCCATGGCGATCGCAGTAGATTGTGTAGAAATTACAGTAGTGGAATCCACCGCAATGGATGCAATCACACTGATAGTGCCAGCAACACGACCGGAATTAATACGTACTGTTGCTTTACCCTCTGTGTCCGTTGCGGTACTGGATTTACTTAAAGAAGCACCCCCTAATTCTTTTTCCAGGGCAAATGTCACGGTTTTGGCTGACATGGGATTACCATCTTCATCCAATACCTGGAAAGTCACCTGGGAACTTGCCGGTAACACATCACTGCCCACGCGCTTTAACGCAATGGAATTTGGCGTGGCTTCTACAAAGGCAATAGAGCCCACGTTGGGTGTTGCCACAGCCAGTTTCACCAGCGCAGTGGAGCCGGTTGTTTCCGCACCCGAGCTATCGGTATCCACGATATAAACGTAAATGGTGTCTTCCCGTCCGCAGCCTTTATCCTGGTACACGGAGGTTGCACTGCCTGCGGCTTTTAACAAATCCGGTGAAAACTCAGCCAGCCCCGCCTGTGCGCACACAGAATCAAATTTAACGGATTTAATACCTAAGAAAGCTGCGTTGTTATTATCAGCATCCACCATATCCACAGCTACGGTGGTGCTACCACCGGCAGATAAAGTGCCGGTACCCATGGCAGTGCTCGCAACGTTTGCGTTAAAGCTCGAGCCGGTACCAGTACCCAATACAACATTGGCAGAAGAAGAACTGTTATCCACAGGATTCGTAGAGGTGCCTGAACTACTGCTACCTGACGAACCTGTGCTCGTTGAACTTTCGCCACTGATAGATGAATTATCTCCACCACCACATGCAGCAAGTGAACCTAGTGCGCACAGCAACGCAATTAATTTAATATGATCCAGCATTATTATTCTCCGCAGATCGGGCTTCCATTCGTGACCGCCCATTGTAAGTCGTTTGCAGAAATTATCCACGTAAATGCCGCCGGAACTGCCTGCCAGAGCACAGAAACGACAAAGGCACGCATTGCGTGCCTTTGTGTTTGGAGCAGGTGAGGATTAAACCTCTAAGTAGTCCAGAATGCCTTCTGCAGCCTGACGGCCTTCCCAGATGGCGGTAACCACTAAGTCGGAACCACGCACCATGTCACCGCCGGCAAATACCTTGCTGTTGGTGGTCTGGAATTTGAACTTCTGCTGTTCAGGGGCGATTACACCTTCCCAGCTGTTCAGTTCGATACCGAAGTCTTTAAACCAAGGGGCTGGGCTTGGGCGGAAACCGAAGGCCACCAGTACCGCATCGGCGGGTAATACTTCTTCAGAACCTTCCACCACCACCGGGCGGCGACGGCCTTTTTCATCCGGTGCACCCAGTTCAGTGGTGACTACTTTAACGCCTTCAACCTTGCCTTCACCTACGATGGCCACCGGCTGACGGTTAAACAGGAACTGCACACCCTCTTCGCGGGCGTTGGTCACTTCGCGTTTAGAACCCGGCATGTTGTCTTCGTCACGGCGGTAAGCACAGGTCACAGTGCTGGCACCCTGACGGATGGAGCTGCGGTTACAGTCCATGGCGGTATCACCACCACCTAATACAACCACTTTTTTGCCTTTCATATCGATGAAATCGGCTGGGTTCTTTTCGAAACCTAAGTTGCGGTTCACGTTGGAGATCAGGAAATCCAGGGCGTCGTGCACGCCTGGCAGATCTTCACCGGGGAAACCACCTTTCATGTAGTTGTAGGTACCCATGCCCAGGAATACGGCATCGTAATTGTCGATCAGCTCCTGGAAGGAGATGTCTTTACCCACTTCCACACCCAGACGGAATTCAATACCCATTTCGGTAAAGACTTCACGGCGGCGCGACATCACGGTTTTTTCCAGTTTGAATTCAGGAATACCGAAGGTTAACAGACCACCGATTTCTGGGTGACGGTCAAATACCACGGATTTCACGCCGTTACGGGCCAGCACGTCGGCACAGCCTAAACCAGCTGGGCCAGCACCTACGATGGCGACTTTTTTATCTGTCCATTTAACCTTGGACATGTCGGGTTTCCAGCCCATGGCGAAGGCGGTATCGGTGATGTATTTTTCAACGTTACCGATAGTCACTGCACCAAAACCATCGTTCAGGGTACAGGAGCCTTCACACAGACGGTCCTGCGGGCAAACACGGCCACACACTTCAGGCAGGGAGTTGGTCTGGTGACTCAGCTCCACCGCTTCGAGAATGTTGCCTTCGCTGGCCAGTTTCAGCCAGTTAGGAATGTAGTTGTGTACCGGGCATTTCCACTCGCAATAGGGGTTGCCACAGGCCAGGCAACGGTGTGCCTGGTCGCTGACTTCAGCCTGATTGAAGGGTTCGTAGATCTCCACAAACTTGTGTTTACGGGTCTCGATTGCCTTTTTATTTGGGTCACGACGACCCACGTCTACAAATTGAAAATCGTTATTTAATCGTTTCGCCATTGCTCACCTCTGCTCGTTATCTCGTCCGGTTATTTCTGATGCTTCACTCAGGACGAGCACGGGTGCTATCCAGCAACTGTTGCAAACCGGCTGCTTTAGGTTTAACCAGCCAGAACTTACCTACATAGCTCTCGAAGTTGCTGAGCAGTTCCTGACCCCAGGCACTGCCAGTTTCGGCTACAAACTCACTCAGCACAGAACGCAGGTGACTGCGGTGGGCTTCTGTTTCTTCTGAGGTAATGCGGTGGATATCAACCAGCTCATGGTTGTATTTATCCACGAAGATGTTTTTACGGTCGAGAACGTACGCAAAACCACCTGTCATACCGGCACCGAAGTTATAACCGGTATCGCCCAGTACACACACCATACCGCCGGTCATGTACTCACAGCAGTGATCGCCAGCACCTTCAACCACGGCGTGGGCGCCGGAGTTACGCACTGCAAAACGCTCACCGGCAGTACCGGCCGCCAGCAATTTACCGCCGGTAGCACCGTATAAACAGGTGTTACCAATGATAGAGGACTCGTTGGTTGCAAACTCAGAACCTTTTGGTGGTGCAATCACCAGCTTACCGCCAGTCATGCCTTTACCTACGTAGTCGTTGGCATCACCTTCGAGGTACATGTTCAGACCACCGGCGTTCCATACACCAAAGGACTGACCAGCAGTGCCTTTGAAGCGCAGGGTAATCGGCGCATCAGCCATACCTTGGTTGCCATAACGCAGGGCGATTTCGCCGGAGACGCGGGCACCCATGGAACGGTCGCAGTTGCAGCTGTTGTAGCTGAACTCACCACCTTTTTTGCCTTCGATGGCAGACAGCACGTCAGCCACAATACGTTCAGCCAGCTCACCTTTGTCGTAAGGATCGTTGCGGTGTGACTGCACAGTCTGGGGCTTGTCAGCCGGAATGTGGTCATTACGCACCAGGGCGGTTAAATCCAGGTGTTTCTGTTTATTGGTCAGACCGTCAGCGCGCTCTAACAGATCTACGCGGCCCACCAGTTCTTCCATAGTGCGCACGCCCATCTTGGCCATCCACTCGCGGGTTTCTTCAGCCACGAAGATGAAGAAGTTTTTCACCATCTCCACGGTGCCGATGAAGTGCTCCTGACGCAGTTTTTCGTTCTGGGTCGCAACACCGGTCGCGCAGTTGTTCAGGTGGCAGATACGCAGGAACTTACAACCCATGGCGATCATAGGTGTAGTACCAAAACCGAAGGATTCAGCACCCAGAATCGCCGCTTTCACCACGTCTAAACCGGTTTTCAGACCACCGTCAGTCTGCAGGCGCACTTTGCCACGCAGATCGTTGGCACGCAGGGCCTGGTGGGCTTCGGACAGACCCAGTTCCCATGGGGAACCGGCATATTTGATCGAAGTAATCGGCGATGCAGCGGTACCGCCGTCGTAACCGGAAATGGTGATCAGGTCGGCGTAGGCTTTGGCCACACCGGCGGCGATGGTGCCAACACCTGGCTCAGATACCAGTTTCACGGAAACCTGGGCACGTGGGTTCACCTGCTTGAGGTCATAAATCAGCTGCGCCAGGTCTTCGATAGAATAAATATCGTGGTGCGGTGGTGGGGAAATCAGAGTCACACCCGGCACAGAATAACGCAGGGTCGCAATCAGATCGTTCACCTTGCCACCTGGCAGCTGGCCACCTTCACCCGGTTTAGCACCTTGAGCGACTTTAATCTGTAGCACGTCAGCGCTGGACAGATAGTGTGGTGTTACACCAAAACGTCCAGAAGCGATCTGTTTGATTTTGGAGTTTTTGATGGTGCCGTAACGCTTCGGATCTTCACCGCCCTCACCTGAGTTGGAGCGTGCGCCGAGTTCGTTCATGGCCTGGGCCAGTGCTTCGTGGGCTTCAGGGCTTAATGCACCGAGGGACATAGCCGCAGAGTCGAAACGTTTCAGAATGGCTTCGATAGGCTCTACCTGATCCAGCGGGATGCTGTTGCTGGTTTTCAGCTGGAACAGATCGCGGATAGTCGCCACAGGGCGCTCATTCACCAGACGGGCGTATTCTTTGTAACTGTCACGGGAACCGGTTTGTACGGCATCCTGAATGGTGCGTACCACATCAGGGTTAAACGCGTGGTATTCACCACCGTGAACATATTTCAGCAGGCCGCCCTGATCGATAGTTTTACGTGCACGGAAAGCCAGAGTTGTCACAGCGCTCAGGTCAGCTTCGAAATCCGCGAAGGTCGCACCGGCAATACGGCTTGGCACGCCAGTGAAACACAGATCAACCACTTCAGTAGACAGACCCACAGCTTCAAACAGCTGGCTGCCACGGTATGAGGTAATGGTAGAGATACCCATTTTGGACATGATTTTCAGCAAGCCCTTACGGATACCTTTACGGTAGTTCTGGTTGGACTTCATGGCGTCACCCAGCAGCTCACCGCTGCGGTGCATGTCCGCCAGCACTTCGTAAGCTAACCATGGGTAAACGGCAGTCGCACCAAAACCGATTAATACGGAGAAATGGTGGGCGTCACGGGCATCACCGGTTTCAACCACTATGTTGCAGTCACAACGCAGGGATTTTTTCACCAGGTTGTGGTGTACAGCACCGGTAGCCATGGCAGCCGGAACAACCAGCTGACCTTCTTCCACCTGACGGTCGGACAGAATCAGAATAACAGTGCCTTCACGTACCGCGGCTTCTGCCTGCTCAGTGATTTTCTGCACCGCCGCCTTCAGGCCGAGGGTCGGCTCAAATGCGAGGCTGATAACGCTGTAAGAGAATTCTTTTTTACCTGTGGTTTTCAGGCCGTTGAATTTCATCGGTGACAACACAGGGGAAGTCAGGATGATACGGCGGGCATGGTCTGCGCTTTCGTCGAAAACGTTTTTCTCAGCACCGATACAGGTTTCCAGGGACATTACGATCGCTTCGCGCAGCGGGTCGATCGGCGGGTTAGTTACCTGGGCAAACATCTGACGGAAATAATCCGTCACAGGGCGTACTTTCTGAGACAGTACGGCCATTGGGGTGTCATCACCCATGGAGCCAGTAGCTTCCTGGGCAGTTTCAGCCAGCGGACGCAGCAGCTGTTCACGCTCTTCGAAACTTACCAGGTGCAGCTTCTGGTGAACGGCCAGTTGCTCTTCGCTCAGCGGAGTTTCCTGCATGCGCTGCAGTTCCAGCTGGGATTCGATGCGCACGGCATTTTCTTTCAGCCATTTTTTGTATGGATGGGCAGACTTGAGCTGGGTATCGATCTGCTCAGTGGTCAGCACTTCACCTGTCTGGGTATCAACCGCCAGAATCTGGCCTGGGCCAACACGGCCTTTGGATACCACGTCTTCAGGTTTGTAACCGTGTACACCCACTTCGGATGCCAGGGTGATATAACGGTTTTTGGTCACAACCCAACGGGCAGGACGCAGACCGTTGCGGTCGAGCAGACACACAGCATAACGGCCGTCTGTCATGACGATACCGGCCGGGCCGTCCCATGGCTCCATGTGCATGGAGTTGTATTCGAAGAATGCACGCAGGTCGGCATCCATGGTATCGACGTTCTGCCAGGCGGGCGGAATCATCATACGTACTGCGCGGAACAGATCCATACCACCGGCAACCAACAGCTCCAGCATGTTATCCATGGAGGAGGAGTCAGAACCTGTGGTGTTAACCACTGGCTGGATGGATTTCAGATCCGGCATTAATGGGGTTTCAAATTTACCGGCACGGGCGGCAGCCCAGTTACGGTTACCATTGATGGTATTGATCTCACCGTTGTGAGCCAGCATGCGGAATGGCTGAGCCAGGGGCCAGCGTGGCATGGTGTTGGTGGAGAAACGCTGGTGGAATACGCAAATCGCGGTTTCCAGACGGGCATCACCTAAATCCAGATAGAAGTTAGGCAGGTCCACCGGCATCATCAGACCTTTATAGGACAGCACTTTGTCTGACAGGGATGCGATGTAGAAACTGGAATGATCTTTCAGGGCCATTTCCGCCTGACGACGGGCGAAAAACAGCTTAACAGTGAAATCCTGCTCGGACATGGCAGCAGCAGGGGCAACAAAAACCTGCTCAAAACGTGGTATGCAATCCAGCGCCATAGGGCCCAGGCAGTCGTTGTTGGTTGGCACTTCGCGCCAGCCGTATACAGTCAGACCCTGGGCAGCAAATGCTTTGTTAACCGCTTCGCGCTGTTGTTCTGCTTTGGTCAGTTCCAGATCCAGGAACATCATACCTACGGCATACTCAGCGGGCAGCTCTTTACCAAACAGATCTTTGGCAACAGCACGCAGGAAACTGTCAGGTTTTTTGATCAAAAGACCACAGCCGTCACCGGTTTTACCGTCTGCAGCAATACCACCGCGGTGGGTCATGCAAGTCAGGGAGTCGATAGCCGTACGCAGAAGGTCATGACTCGGCTTACCGTCCATATGGGCGATCAAACCAAAGCCACAGTTGTCTTTGAATTCACCTGGAGTGTACAAACCTGTTCTCATAGACGCTCTCACCAAACTTGCTTAAAAATCAATGCGTTACAAAGCATTGACAGACTATTGCCTTCACTTCGAACGGACAAAAGGACGCCTATTCTACACACCTGCTGGCAGACTCACAAATTAAAGCTATGGATTGGGCAAAATATGCCTTAAAGCAGCCTTAGCGGGCGTTGCGTATATCCTCCTGAATCTTGGCCAGGGGCCTGATCCATGGATTCTGCTTACGCAACGAGGCTGGCAGGGAAGGGATTGCCGCTACCGCAGCATCATGGTTACGGTACGGTCCATATACCACCACGTACCAAGGTTTGCCTTTGAAAACAGTCGGGTAATAGGTCAGCTTGCTGGGATCGAGCAGTTTTTTGTAATCCGCAATAAATTGCTCGGCGTTTTCTTTGTTGCGCGCGCCTAACAGCTGCATGGCATACCAATCGGGGTTAAAGGCCAGCCAGGCTTTAGCATCGGAACCCTGCCATTTTGCCAGTGCCACTTCCGGTTTATTAGCCAGTTTGGCTTCCGCTTTTACATCTGTTTGCTCCTGCACCTGAGGAACTGCCTGCACATTTTCTGCGACAGGCTCCGCTAATCCCAGTTCAGGCATACCCGTTTCTTCGGCCAGCGCCACTGTTTGCTCACCGGCTGACGTTGCCGGTAAATCCGCAATCTCTGTGATCTGCGACTCGTCCTGCACCGCGTCTGCCTGCTGCTGGGCGCGGGCTTCCAATAATTTCGCCACCGGGTCCTGCGTCACCACCACTGTTTTTTGCATGTCGTCATTTTTATTCATGACAAACGAAATCAGCAGCGCCATACCAATGACCACCAGTGCCGCTATATGCATGTACGGCACCTGACTGCCGCTCTTCATCTGCAAACAAAGGCGCAGCATAGGCCCTGGCAAACCATGGGACTCACGCCAGATTTTTTTCAGCTGACGGTCGGAAAATGGCAGGGTCGCCATGCCCTGCTGGCGGTACACCTCAGATAAAAACAACTGACTTTCTTTTTCGGAAAAGCCCAATAACGCAATGTTGTGCAGCTGATGTTCGATACCCATTTCCTGCTGCAGCAACTCAAGCTCAGTTGCAAAATGCTCGCTGCCGCTTAACAACAGATGCCAGCGACCTGAACCTTTATGGGTAATATCAAGAAGTAATTCGAGGGCATCGGAGGATAAAAGATGGGCGTCATCCACAATGACGTGCACTGTCTCACCGTTTGCGCGATAAAATTCAATGCGTTCACGAATTGCCTGCTCACTGACATCTGCAGCACCGAGGGCACTGGCAACCAGCTCGCTTAATTCAAGCTCACTTTGGCCATCCGCTGCAATGTAAACCACCTGATGGGAAACACACAGGGCGGATTCGACCGCCCGTAATAATGCACTTTTACCAACACCGCTAGGGCCACTGACAACAACCGTCAGCTCACTGAATTCCTGCAGATGCTGGATCAGTTCCAGCTGCTGCACGCGTTCACCGACGGGAATAAATACGGGGGCAGATTGCACTCCATCCTTGTGTTCCATACTGCACCTCCGAATGCTTTTGTTATTTTAGAAAGTGTTGCAGGGTCTGATCCAACGCGGTCATAGGGAAATCGGATGTCACTACGGCTGCACCCAGAGCACTAAGCAATACCAGGCGCAAGTTACCATCGAGTACTTTTTTATCGACTGCCATCAAAGACTTAAACTCTTCCGCCGTCATGCTGGCGGGCGGGGCAATCGGCAAACCTGCCGCAACAAACATGGCCTCGGTACGCGCAACTTCTTCCGCGGTTATCCAGCCTAAACGGGCCGATAAATCAGCCGCCATCATAGTGCCTGCCGCAACGGCCTCACCATGTAACCAGTTGCCATATCCCTGGGAGGTTTCGATAGCGTGTCCAAAGGTGTGCCCAAGATTCAAGAGTGCACGCACACCTGTTTCTTTTTCATCCTGGCCGACAATTTCTGCTTTGGTACTGCAGGATTTTTCGATGGCATAGGCAAGGGTCTCTGGGTCGTTGTTGCGAATCGCAGCAACGTTTTGCTCAAGCCAGCCGATGAAGGGTTTATCGTAAATCAGGCCGTATTTGATTACCTCTGCCAGGCCTGCCGATAATTCAGCGGCAGGCAAAGTTGTCAGGGTATCAGTATCAATAACCACACAATTTGGCTGATGGAATGCGCCTATCATGTTTTTGCCAAGCGCATGGTTTACACCTGTTTTGCCACCCACCGAAGAATCAACCTGGGATAAGAGGGTCGTCGGGATCTGAATGAAATCCACACCACGCTGGTAGCAGGCTGCAGCAAACCCGGTCATATCACCGATTACTCCACCACCCAATGCCACCAGAGTGGTTGTACGGTTGTGTTTATTCTTTAACAACCCGTCAAAAATCAGATTAAGGGTTTCCAAGGTTTTGAATGATTCACCATCCGGCAGAATCACGCTGTCAGTTTTGAAGCCTGCAAACGCGGTTTTCACTTTCTCCAGATAGAGGGGCGCAACAGTCTCATTGGTGACAATACAAACCTGTTTACCTCGCACGTAAGGAGTTACGAGTTCGGGATTACCTAACAGGCCGCGTCCGATGAAAATGGGATAACTACGTTCACCAAGATCTACGCTAAGGGTTTTCATAGGGAAGTTTGTTCTAACACATCAAGGGATTTTAACTGGTCAATAATCTCCTGCACGACCAGCTTGGGATTATTGTCGTCCGTGGTGATTACGATATCCGCTACTTCTTCGTAGTAGGGGCCACGCTCTGACAGGAGACTCGTCAGCACAGCGCGGGGATCAGGAGTTTGCAACAACGGGCGGTTTTTATCTTTTGCGGTACGCGCAAGCTGTTGATCTACAGAGGTTTTCAGGTACACAACCGTGCCGCGGGAATGGAGAAAGCGACGGTTCTCCGGGCGCAAAATGGCTCCACCACCTGTGGCAAGCAGTATGCCCTCGCGCTGGGTAAGCTCATCAATCGCCTGGGTTTCCCGTTCGCGAAAGCCTTGCTCACCCTCAACATCGAAAATCCATGGAATATTGCAACCGCAACGATCTTCGATTTCCTTATCGGAATCGACAAATTCGATATTCAGTTCAGCGGAAAGCATACGGCCGATGGTACTTTTACCAGCACCCATCGGCCCTACGAGAAAGACATTCTGTTTGATCATAATCCGGCAATTAACGACCCGTTAGGGAATCTTTTACCAGACGAGGGGTAATAAACACAAGCAACTCACTCTTCACTTCAGAATGGCTTGTGCGGCGGAACAGGCGACCGATCACAGGCAAATCACCAAAAAACGGCGTTTTGGTAATCTGGGTCACTTCTTCATTTTTGAAAATGCCACCCAGCACTACTGTCTCACCGTTATCAACCAACACCTGGGTCTTCACCTCATTGGTATCAATTGAAGGACCGGCAGCGGTCAACTCACCAACAGAATCCTGATTGATGATCAGATCCATAATGATACGGTCATCAGGAGTAATCTGCGGAGTTACTTCCAGCTTGAGCACAGCCTCTTTGAAAGACACTGTTGTCGCACCACTGGAGCTGGCTTCCTGATAAGGAATTTCAGTACCTGCCATAATTGATGCGACCTGGCCATCTGCAGTCACTACACGTGGCTGGGAAATAATCTCAGCTTTACCATCAGATTCAAGCGCAGACAGCTCCAGATCGAGCATATAATCAAATGCGTTCACACCCACAGCAAAGGTTGTAGCACTCGCATCTGTTACAGCCAAATCCACGATTGAGGCATCATTAAGATCTATGTTTTCTGGGTCATCACCCTTTGCAGTGGCGATAATATTGTTGTTAAAGCGCGAAATTGTATCCAGATTACCGCCCGCTAGGTTGATTTGATTGTTTTTCACAACGCCGTAACCACCACCCCAGCGGATACCCATGTCTTCGCCAACACTGGTACGGGCGATCACGATACGGGCTTCAATCAACACCTGACGCACTGGAATATCAAATACCGCAACGGCACG
The DNA here is from genome assembly GCA_024234265.1 of Oceanospirillaceae bacterium. Classification (GTDB taxonomy): domain Bacteria; phylum Pseudomonadota; class Gammaproteobacteria; order Pseudomonadales; family Oceanobacteraceae; genus JACKOM01. The sequence continues at coordinate 111,293 of JACKOM010000002.1, read as the reverse complement.
ACGGATCGACTCAATAGACTGCGCAGTATCTTTTACAAGAATGGTATTGGTACGCTCATCCACACTCGCCACGCCACGGTCAGTCAGCATACCCTTTTCAGATGCAATCAGTGCCAACAGATCACGCGCTTTTGCATATTTTACTTGCACAAATTCGGTCGTTAACGGAGCGAAATCAGAAACCTGTTTATTCGCCTCCAACTCTAATTTCTCGCGGGCGGCCATTTGATCAGATGGACCAATCATAAGCACGTTACCCATCTGCCGTTTTGCCAAGCCCTGGGACTTCATTACGATTTCCAGCGCCTGATCCCATGGAACATTTTTCAGGCGCAGGGTAATACTGCCCTGCACATCATCACTGGCAACAAGGTTAAACCCAGTAAAATCAGCAATAATCTGCAGTACTGTACGAACTTCGATGTCCTGGAAATTGAGAGACAGCTTTTCCCCGGTATAAGGGAAACGCTCACGCTTAACCCGCTCCTCGTCAGCTGCAGAAACCGGTTTAAGGTTAATCGTCAGTAAACCATCAGTCTGATACGCAAGGTATTCGTAAAGCTCTTTACCCGGCTCAACAATAAATACTGTTTTACCATCTTCAGTTTTGGCATCGACATAACGGACTGGCGTAGCGAAATCTTTCACATCCAGACGGCGGCGCATTGCTTCCGGCAATGCTGTGTTGGGCAGCACAACCCGAATCTTGCCTGACTCCTGGCTGATATCCACCGGAGCTTTTGGATTAGACAGTTTAATCAGCACCTGACCTTCGCCAAAATCACCACGGCGAAAATCAACATCCAACACACTGTCTTTAGACTGAACTGGAGTATTGTTTTGCGTAACTTTTACAGGGGCCTTTGCAGGTGCAGTTACAACAGGATCACTGTCACCAATCGTCACTACCAGAACATTACCGTCGACACGACTCGTATATCCGGTCGGACGATTCAAATTAATAATGACCCGCGTTTTATCTTTTGTACCTACGATTGTCGCTGTACGGGCATTGCCAGAGCCAATTTTGTGATATTTGGTTTTTAAATTGCTATCGACACCACTTAAATCCAGAGCAATACGAGCTGGCTCATCAATGGAATAACCTTCAGGAATCGATGGTTGACCATCGAAGGTCAAACGCATTTCTGATTTATCACCTGGTAGGGATGCAAAATCGACACTTTGAATGCTCAACGCACTGGCTACCGAAGACAATGCCAGACTGCACAAGCCCAGTACTGAAATAATAATATTCTTTTTCACTTCATTTCCCTCCGGCGGATTCTTTTACAACCATGGTGCGGGGTCTTTCTATCCACCCGCCGTCGCCACTTGGCACTATTTCTACAATTTCCACATGGTCATCATCTATTTTTATTATCCGCCCGTAATTTTTACCCAGATAATTACCGACAGTTACAACATGCACAGAGCCATCAGAGGCTTTCATCAGTGCATTCAGTTTTTTGCTTTCTGCCTTTGCTAAGGTGCCAACCAGTTGAATATCTGCAATGGCAAAACTTTCCAAAGCCTCGTGCTCTCTGGATAAGTCAGGCTTTACATTCCTGTTACCCTTTAACTCCATTTGCATTGCACGTAATTCAACGGGTGACTCGAATGGAGACCGCAGCGCACCCGCTGAATAAGTAAAAGGAGAATAATGGGCAAATTCCGGCAGCGGTTCTATACGCCCACGGGGCTTTGAGGATACTTCATCCACAAACGCTTGCAGATCAGACGTGTCACCTGCGCCCATGCATCCCGATAGCAATAAAACAGTAAAAAGCATCACTGGGGTAATATACTTCATTATTTATTCCCCCCTTTTTTTGCCTTTTTTGCATCTTTACCTGCGCTGTCGTTATAACGGTATGTCTTGGCGATAATTTTTAAATCGAGCTTATCACCCAGCGAGCCTTTACCCGATCCAGAAATTGTAAAATCGTGCAAAGTAACAATGCGCGACAGGTTTGCAACACCGCTTACAAAGCCACCCATATCATGGTAAGTGCCTTTGACTTCAATCGCGATTGGCAGCTCCGTATAAAACTCAGTTTCAACTTCGGGCTGAAGTTTAATTTCCTGAATTGTCAGACCTGCACCCAATGCAGCATTCGTAATATCTTCCAGCAAGCCAGGAACTTCCGTATCGCGCGGCAGTTGACGCAACAAGGTCCCAAAAGACTCCTCAATTTCAGCAAGCTGTTTTTTGTAGGCGTCGAGGTTTGCTACACGGAATGCCTTGGTTTCAAAGTCCTGACGCAACTGCTCTTCCTGCTGCACTGCAGCATCACGTTGTGCAACCACATCACTTGTCAGGAAAAAATACCAACAAATCATCACAATCAGTGAAATGACAAAGGCAAACAGGATTTTGCCGGCTACAGGCCAGCTTCCCATATTATTCCAGTCAATTTCACCAAATGATTCAGGATCAATATCTTTCAGGCTGTCCAGAATGTCCTTAAAACTCATTCCTTCTCCCCTTCTTCAAGCGGCTTTGACTGTTCAAGCAACATATCAAAGTCGTTATATTCGCCAGATTTTTCCGCCCGCACACTCAGCAAATTAGGATTTTTAAACCAAGGTGAGTTATCACAGTTCCGCATAAAGGTAGAAATTTGCTGATTGCTGGACGCACGGCCTTTGATGGAGATAGACGTTCCCGTCAATTTAAGATCAGTAAGATAAACTTCATCCGGCATAACACGGGCAAGTTCATCAAAGAAGCGAACAATGACAGGCCGATTACCCTGTAATTCTTGTATGAGTTTCATACGATCCAGCAAGCGTGTACGTTTCTCACGGAGCTCCTGAATTTCCTTGATCTTGCTTTCCAGAGATTGTATTTCGTTCTGCACGAATTGATTACGTGCCTGTTGATTTTCCAAGGATACTTCGTAAAAGGTCTGTATAGAAAAGGAGGCAAATGCTGCCCCCCCCACAACAAAACCCAAAGCTAATAAATACTGCGTCTGACGTTCTTTACGCAGCTCTGCACGCCATGGGCGAAGGTTAATCTTGGCCATTAATCAAAACTCCTCATGGCAAGACCGCACGCAATCAATAAGCCCGGCGCATCATTCGACAGTAACGCTGCATTCACACGATTAGAAACCGTCATACTACTGAATGGGTTGGCCACCACACAGGAGGTTCCAACTTTGTCCTGCACCAGCTGAGCCAAGCCAGTTAAAGAGGCCGTGCCGCCTGCCAGCACAACACAGTCCACATCATTATATTGGCTTGATGAATAGAAAAACTGTAAAGAACGACTTACCTGTTGCACAACCGACTCACGGAATGGCGATAAAATCTCTGCAACATAGTCATCCGGCAACCCGCCTTCCAATTTAGCGTGTTCAGCCTCCTGCATCGACAAGCCATAACGACGCTGAATTTCCTCTGTCAGCTGCTGACCACCAAACATCTGCTCACGGGTATAAATGATTTCACCACCATGAATAACGTTCAGGGTAGTCATGTGAGCGCCCACATCCACTACCGCAACAGTGTCGGCATTATCTTCGATTTGTGGACGTAACAACTGGAATGCACGCTCAATGCAAAATGCTTCTACATCCACGACCGCAGACTGCAATCCGGCAATTTTGATTGCATCCTCACGCAACTCGACGGTTTCTTTGCGACAGGCAGCAAGCAACACATCAACCAATTGATCACTGCCTTCATGGGGCCCTTGTACTTCAAAATCGAGCGCCACTTCTTCCAGTGGATAAGGGATATATTGGTCGGCTTCGACGTTGATCTGATTTTCCATCTCAGCGTCAGTCAATTCCGCATTCATCTGAATAACTTTGGTGATAACTGCGGAGCCGGCAACAGCAACAGCAGCTGCTTTAACACCAGAACGGGAACGGGTCAGAGCCTTTTTAATGGCATTACCAACGACTTCTTCGTCGTTAATGCTTTGCTCGACCACTGCGTTTTCGGGGAGGGGTTCTGAAGCATAGGCTTCTACCTGCATACGACCGCCACTTTGTTGGCTAAGCTCAATAACCTTAACCGACGTGGAACTTATATCGATACCAAGTACTGCCTTGTTTTTCTTTTTAAACAGGTTGGCTAGCACTTTAATTCCTTATAGATACGGCACTAAATGTGGGATAGTGCCAATATACCTGAATATTTTTTGTCATTATAAGCACAATCCTGAAAAAAGAACAAAAAAGGCTTTATAATCCCCAACCCCCGTCAATACTGGGTGAGATGGTCATCTTAAGTGGTTTAACATGAAAAAAAGTCGATCTGTTTTGCGTTTTTTGCTTTTACTTGCAGCTGCCGGCACTTTTGCCATCGCCGCAGGCGCACTTGCCATCTATCTGTACCTTGCCCCAAAACTGCCTTCCGTTGAGTCCTTACGGGAAATCGAATTGCAAACCCCCCTCAAGGTATACACAGCTGACGGGGTTCTGATGGCGGAATTTGGCGAGAAAAAACGCACCCCTATTACCTTTGAACAAGTGCCCAAAAACTTTATAAATGCACTGTTATCAGCAGAAGATGAAAACTTTTACACCCATCCAGGCATCGATGTTAAAGGCCTTGCGCGAGCTGTGTTCGAGCTGATTACTACCGGTAAAAAACGCTCCGGTGGTAGTACCATTACCATGCAAGTCGCCAAAAACTATTACCTGAGCAGCGAAAAAAGCTTTGCCCGGAAACTCACTGAAATCCTGCTGGCGTTACACATTGAAAAGGCCATGACCAAGCAGGAAATCCTCGAACTGTACGTCAATAAAATTTATCTCGGTAAACGTGCTTACGGTATAGAAGCCGCTGCACAAATTTATTACGGCAAACATATCTGGGAACTGAATCTCGCCCAACTGGCCATGGTTGCAGGCCTGCCCCAGGCACCCAGCGCAGCCAACCCCATCAACAACCCTGACCGGGCAATCCATCGCCGCAACTATGTATTGGCCCGCATGTATTCGGAAAACTACATTACCCACGAGGAATTTGAAGCTGCGATCCGTGAGCCACTGACTGCTCGCCTGCACAACCTCGACAACGAAGTTGAAGCACCTTATGTCGCCGAAATGGTGCGCAGTTATATCGTTGATCTTTACGGAGAAGACGCTGCCTACACCCGCGGCTACAAGGTGTACACCACCATCATCTCCAAAAACCAGTTTGCTGCGCAGCGGGCTGTACGTGAAGGCCTGCATCAGTATGACCGTGAGCACGGCCTGCGCATGACATTTGATTCATTCAAAAATGTAATTTCAGTGACTGAGCAAAATCAGAAGGTTAAAGAGGCCCCCACAAACTGGAACGAAGATATGGGGCAACCAGCATCTGATACTTTCCTGCCATTACCTCCCAGCCCCACGGACCTGAATGCACAATACTGGCGGGAACAAATGGCTGATTTACCCGCCCTTGGCACCATGCAATGGGCCGGCGTGATGCGGGTATATGACAAATCGGCCGATGTAATGCTGTCCGATGGCAATACCATCACCCTGGATTGGCCAGCCATGAGCTGGGCACGCAAATTCCTGGACACCAACAGTGCCGGCCCCAACCCGAAATCGGCTGGCGAGATATTAAAAGTCGGCAATAAAATTCTGGTGATGCAGGGTAAGGACCGCTGGTATCTGGCCCAGGAGCCGGCAGTGCAGGGCGCGCTTGTCTCACTGGATCCGCAAAATGGTTCACTGCTGGCACTGGTAGGCGGGTATGATTTCCAGCAAAGCAGTTATAACCGCGCAATACAGGCCGACCGCCAGCCAGGCTCAGCTTTTAAACCCTTTATTTACAGTGCGGCCATGGAAAATGGCCTGACCCCCGCCAGCCTGATAAACGACGCACCGGTTGTCTTTGAAAACGACAGCCTCGAAGCAGCCTGGCGCCCTGAAAACTACAGCGGTGAATTTTTTGGCCCAACCCGTTTACGCCAGGCCCTGTATAACAGTCGCAACCTGGTATCCATCCGCATTCTGCGCAGCACAGGCATCAGCAAAACCGTTAAATACATCAGCCAGCTTGGCCTACCGGAACAAAAACTCAGCAAGGATCTTTCACTGGCGCTGGGCAGCTCGGCCATGACACCCTATGAACTAGCCACAGGTTATATGGTTCTGGCGAATGGTGGTTTTAAAGTTCAGCCTAATTTCATTGCCCGCATCGAAAGTTTGGATGGCAAGGAATTACTCAAAAATACACCTCAGATAGTTTGCCAGCCTTGCTGGAAATCCTATGAACACCTGCAGGAAACCCCTGCTGACGGGCAAGCACCGGCTATCAGCACTGAAGACTTTCAAAAGCGCTATCCAGGCATGGCCCCGCGGGTAATGGATGAGCGCACCAACTATTTATTGTATTCAATGTTGCAGGATGTAATTCGTGAAGGCACGGGGCAAGGTGCACTGGTCCTTCGCCGCTCCGATCTGGCCGGTAAAACCGGTACCACCAACGAGCAAAAAGACACCTGGTTCTCCGGCTTTAACAATAAAATCGTTACCACCGTTTGGGTGGGCTTTGATAATCCGCAGAGCCTTGGCCGCAACGCCTTTGGTGGCACAACCGCCCTGCCGATCTGGGTTGATTACATGTCCACAGCCCTGAGCACGATTCCAGAATCTCCCCTGCCACGTCCTGACGGCTTGGTAACACTCAAGATTGATCCGGATACCGGCCTGAAGGCCTACCCCGGCCAGGAAAACGCGATCTTCGAAATCTTCAAAGAAGAGGATGTACCCGCCGAAATGGCCGAACCAAAACACGGCAATTTACAAAATGGCGGCGCGCCCGAAGAACAGGCCCCGGAACAACTTTTCTGATACGCAGTAGATAAGCGGGGCCAGCCCCGCTTTAACAATCAATAAGTAAAAAATCGAGACAATAAAAAAGGGGCCTAAGCCCCTTTTTTATTGCTTACCTGACTCAGATATCAGCCATGGATTTGAGCGGGTAATTCGCCGGGAATGGCAGCTTGGCAACACCGGTATCAACCGCAGCTTTTGCAACAGCAGCCGATACAACACCTAACAGGCGTGGATCCATTGGTTTAGGAATGATGTAGTCCTTACCAAATTCCAGTTTATCCACACCGTATGCGTCACATACTTCTTTGGATACAGGCTCTTTTGCCAGATCTTTAATCGCATGGGCCGCAGCCAATTTCATCTCTTCATTAATTACCTTGGCACGTACATCCAGAGCACCACGGAAAATGAACGGGAAACCTAATACGTTGTTTACCTGATTCGGGAAATCAGAACGTCCGGTCGCCATGATTAAATCGTTACGCGCTGCGTTAGCAATCGCTGGAGCGATTTCAGGATCAGGGTTAGAGCAGGCAAACACGATTGGGTTTGGTGCCATTTTTTTGATTTGCTCAGCCGTTACCAGATTAGGACCGGACAGACCCAGGAAAATATCAGCACCATCAAGTGCATCATCCAGAGTGCGTTTATCAGTCTCTACTGCAAACATAGCTTTATATTGGTTCAGATCGGTACGGCCGGCGTGGATAACGCCGGTACGGTCGATCATATATACGTGCTCAGGTTTCAGACCGGCAGAAATCAGCAGCTTGGTACAGGCGATAGCAGCAGCACCGGCGCCCAGCACAACGATTTTCGCGTCTTCAATTTTCTTACCCTGAATTTCCAGAGCGTTCAGCATGCCGGCAACGGTTACGATCGCAGTACCGTGCTGGTCATCGTGGAATACAGGAATATTGCACTGTTCGATCAGCACTTTTTCAATTTCAAAACACTCAGGTGCTTTGATGTCTTCGAGGTTAATACCACCGAAGGTATCAGCAATACGTTTTACGGTATCAATAAACGCTTGTGGGCTTTCGGAGTTTACTTCGATATCAATGGAATCTACGCCTGCGAAACGTTTGAACAGCAGGGATTTACCTTCCATTACAGGTTTGGAAGCCAGTGGGCCCAAATCACCCAGACCCAGGATAGCGGTACCGTCAGAAATTACGGCTACCAGGTTGCCCTTACCGGTATATTTGTAAGCGTTTTCAGGATCTTTAGCGATTTCACGGACAGGTTCTGCGACGCCTGGGCTATAGGCCAAGGACAGATCACGGGCAGTCTGGGCAGGTTTAGTCAGGCTGACGGCGATTTTGCCCGGCTTAGGGTTAGCATGGTAATCGAGCGCTGCTTGTTTCATATCTGTCATGACTGTTCCGTCCTGTACGTTAACTTTCTCCTGTCTGGCAAAGCACCAGTTTGGAGCAAAACCGCTCAGTATAGGGGCACTGAGGACCTCGGATTATGTCCTAACTATTTCTTATATCAAAGCCTTAAAAAAGAAAAAGGCGCGAAATTCGCGCCTTTTCTGGAAACACTTGATGTCCGACAAGCTTACGCCTGACCACGACCACCAAAACGTTTCTTGAAGCGGTCGATACGACCACCGGTATCAGCAACTTTCTGTTTGCCAGTGTAGAAAGGGTGGCAAGCAGAACACACGTCCAGGTGCATAGTACCAGTACGGGTGGATTTCAGATTCAGGGTGTTACCGCAAGAGCAGCTTGCAGTCAGCACGTTGTATTCTGGGTGAATACCTTCTTTCATGGGAGTAACCTCTGTTATTTCACGCCGCTGCCCGTGTCTCGACCCGGGTACCGCGCTACTGGTTGCTATGACGACAATAGGCCGCGCATAATACAGCCAGTATAGGGGATATACAAGCAACAACCCGGGGTGACATGGCAGCGGATTTCTATTTACGTATCGCGGTTCCCGCCCCTTTGCCCAAGCTGTTTGATTACCTGCCGGAACACGGCAAATCCCTCAGTGACTACCAGCTGGGCCAGCGCCTCAAAGTACCTTTTGGGAATCAACAACTTACCGGCGTACTCATGGCCATCAGCCATGATACTGACGTGCCCGCGGATAAAATCCGCCCCATTGCCCAACAACTCGACCGCAAACCCGTACTCAACAACACCCTGCGGGATTTATGCCTGTGGGCCAGCGATTATTATCACCACGCCATAGGCGAAGTGGTGGAAACCGCCCTGCCGGTGCTGTTACGCAAAGGGCAGGATGCCGCATTTGTCAGCCGCACAGTGTGGCAAGCGCGTGAAAACCCGGATTTAAACGACATAAGCCGCGCCAAACGCCAGTTCGCCCTGTACGAATTTCTGCGGGAACAGGGCCCCGCAAGCCAGGATGACATCATAGCCGCCGGTTTCACCCATGCATTACTCAAAGCCCTGCAGGAAAAAAACCTTGCGCAAGCCAGTGAAATCCATCTGCCCCCGGCCCTGAGCAACCCCAATACCTCAGCACAAGCTCCCTTGCCTTTAAACCCGGAGCAAGCGGATAGCCTGCAAAGCATCACAGCCGCCAGCGGTTTTCAGGTATTTCTGCTCGACGGCATCACCGGCAGCGGTAAAACCGAAGTTTACCTGCAGGCTATTCAACGCATTCTGGATGCGGGCAAGCAGGCCTTAGTGCTCATTCCGGAAATCGGCCTGACACCACAAACCATTGCCCGTTTTGAACGCCGCTTTCAGTGCCCGGTGGCAAGCATGCATTCCGGCATGAATGACCGTGAACGTCTCGATGCCTGGCTGATGGCCCAGCAGGGGCTGGCGCGGATTGTAGTCGGCACCCGCTCCGCCATTTTCACCCCCCTGCCGGAGCTTGGCCTGATTGTGGTGGATGAAGAACACGATGCCTCATTTAAACAACAGGAAGGCCTGCGTTACTCGGCGCGGGATATGGCGGTTAAGCTCGCCAGCCAGTTACACATTCCCGTGGTGCTGGGCAGTGCAACCCCCAGCATCGACAGCCTGCATAACGCCCTGACCGGCAAATACCAGCACCTGCGTTTACGCCAGCGGGCCGGCAATGCCCGCCCGGCGCAGATGCAAATTCTGGATATGCGCCGCCAGGCCCAGCAGCAAGGGCTGGCGGAATGCCTGCTGGAAGATATCCGCCAGACCCTGGCACGGCGTGAACAGGTATTGGTATTTATCAACCGGCGCGGTTTTGCGCCGACCTTATGCTGCCCGGATTGCGGCTGGATCGCCGAATGTCGGCGTTGCGATGCGCGTTACACCCTGCACCGCAAGCCACCCCACCTGCATTGCCACCATTGTGATCACAAACTCGCCGTGCCGGCCCAGTGCCCCTCCTGCTTCAGCCAGCAGATACACCCGGTTGGCACAGGCACCGAGCAACTGGAAAGTTACCTCGAGCAAGTATTTGGCGAGCAACAGGTTATCCGCGTTGACCGTGACAGCACCCGCCTCAAGGATGGTTTTGCCACCGTCATGGCGCCGGTGAATGCCGGCCAACCCTGCATTCTGGTGGGCACACAAATGCTTGCCAAAGGCCACCATCTGCCCAATGTGACCCTGGTGATTGTGGTCAACGCCGATGCGGGATTATTCAGTGCCGATTTCCGCGGTATGGAGCGCACCGCACAAATGCTGTTACAGGTTACCGGGCGGGCCGGGCGCGGCGACAAACCGGGGCGCGCCGTATTGCAAACCGAATTTGCCGAACACCCCAGCCTACACCTTTTATGTGAAGAGAATTACCACGCCCTGGCCCTCGCCATACTGCAAGAGCGCCAGCATGCCGTTCTGCCGCCCTATGGTTTTCAGGCTCTGCTGCGGGCCGATGCGGTCAACGGCGCCGAGGCCGAACACCTGCTGCACCTGATTCAGCAGGATGCCCTGCGCCTGCAACGGGATATGGGCCTGCATAATGTCAGCCTGGTGGGCCCCATGGCCGCGCCCATGCAAATGCGCGCCGGCAGATTACGTTTCCAGCTCTGGTTTAACAGCAACCAGCGCGGTGCCCTACATCAGCTGTTACGCCACTTGTTACCCCTCATCCACCAGCACAGGGGTTTCCACAAAGTGCGCTGGTCACTGGACGTCGACCCACAGGATAACCAGTGAGCCACAGGCCATGGATTCATCGACATTGGCCCGTTGAACTGCAATAATTCCGCCCTTATTTTGACCAGCCAAAAAGCCCTCCATGAAAGAACAGGTATCAACACTGCTTAGCCAAACCCTCGTTGCATTGAAGGCCAAAGGCCTGCTGCCCGAGGATGCCAGCCCCGCCATCATGGTTGAAGCAACCAAAGATAAACTGCACGGGGATTTTGCCACCAACCTCGCCATGGCCAGCTGCAAAGCCGCCGGTCAGAAACCCCGCGACTGGGCACAGATCATTGTGGATAACATGCCCGCCAATGACATCGTCAGCAAAACCGAAATTGCCGGCCCGGGTTTCATCAACTTTTTCATCAACACCGGGGCCAGCGCCGCGGTGATTAACCGCATTCTCGAGCAAGGCCAGGCCTATGGCCGCAGCAATGCCGGCGCAGGTCGTAAAGTGCAGGTGGAATATGTTTCCGCCAACCCCACCGGCCCCCTGCATATCGGCCACGGCCGCGGTGCAGCGGTAGGTGATTGTATATCCCGTTTATTGTCAGCCACCGGCTGGGACGTAACCCGCGAGTTTTATTACAACGATGCCGGCGCGCAGATCACCAACCTGGCCCTGTCCGTTCAGGCACGCTGCAAAGGTTTAGGCCCGGACGACGCCAGCTGGCCGGAAAACGGTTACCGCGGTGATTACATCATCGACCTCGCCAACAGCTTTATGGCCGGCGAAACCGTGGTATCGGAAGATCAGTCCTTCACCGGCACCAAAGACGCCGATGACATCGAATCCATCCGCCAGTTTGCGGTCGCTTACCTGCGCCGCGAACAGGACCTCGACTTAAAAGCCTTCGCCGTCGACTTCAACGTGTATTTCCTCGAATCCTCCCTGTACAGCACAGGCAAGGTCGAAGAAACCGTGCAAACCCTGATCAAAAACGGCCACACCTACGAACAGGAAGGCGCGCTGTGGTTACGCACCACAGACTTCGGTGACGACAAAGACCGCGTGATGCGCAAAAGCGACGGCGGTTACACCTACTTCGTGCCCGACGTGGCCTACCACCACAACAAATGGCAGCGTGGTTTTGTGCGGGTCATTAACGAGCAGGGCGCTGACCACCACAGCACCATCACCCGTGTACGCGCCGGTTTACAGTGCCTCAATGCCGGTATTCCGCAGGGCTGGCCTGACTACGTATTGCACCAGATGGTGACCGTTATGCGCTCCGGCGAAGAGGTTAAAATTTCCAAACGTGCCGGCAGTTACGTCACTCTGCGTGATCTGATCGATGAAGTGGGCCGCGATGCGACCCGTTATTTCCTCGCCGCGCGCCGCCCCGACAGCCAGCTCACCTTCGACATTGACCTAGCCCGTTCCCAGTCAGCGGATAACCCTGTGTATTACATCCAGTACGCCCACGCCCGTACGTGCGCCCTGCTGCGTAAACTGGCGGAGCAAAACCAGCAGTGGAACCAGGCCAACGGCGCTGCCCAACTGGAATTACTGGTGGAAGACGAAGAAAAGGCCCTGATGAACAAACTCGGCCAGTTCCCGGAAGTGGTCGGCAAAGCCGCAGAAGAAAGCGCACCCTACGCAGTGGCGACCTATCTGAAGGATTTAGCCGCCCTGTTCCACGGTTATTACAACACCCACAAAACCCTGGTGGACGATGCCAACCTGCGTGATGCCCGTATCAGCCTGAGCCAGGCAGTGCGCACCGTACTGGCCAACGGCCTTGATCTGCTGGGTGTCAGCGCGCCGGAGGAAATGTAATGGCCAAGGCCAAGGGCAGCAACGTTCCCGCCTGGGTGTGGATTTTCACCCCCCTGGTGGTATGCAGCTTTATTGCATTTCTGTTTTATCTCTCCACCCTGCCGAGTGGCAAAGCCCCGGTTGAAGCCCTCAAGGAAGCGGGTGAAGAGCTGAAAAAATCCAAGCCTGCGGTGGTGGATGACTACGAGTTCTACCGCCTGCTGGAGCAAAAAGAAGTGCACAGCCCGGATGTGGCCACCTACAAGTCCACCCCGAAAAAAGCCCCGGCGGCGAGCACAACCACAAGCTCGGCAGCCGTGCAGAAGTTCCGCCTGCAGGCGGGTTCCTTCCGCAATGTGGCCGATGCCGATCGCCTCAAGGCTAACCTCACCCTCAATGGCCTGAACGTGCAGGTTGAGAGTGCAGAAATCCGCGGCGAACCCTGGTTCCGGGTATTTGTCGGCCCCTTCACGGACCGCTCAAAAATGAATGCCGCACAGGATGCCCTTGCCGGTATGAGTATTCAGAGCATTGTGGTGAAACAACCCTAAAAACTTGAGGCTGTGTAAAAACTATCTGCGTCGCCCGAACTTCGTTAAAAACGAACTCAAAATGCTCACTGCCTTTAGCAGAACGCTGAAGGCGGCCCGAAGGGTGCGCGAAGCGCATATTTATTAGGTATAAACTGCGCCTTTTCGCTCGTTTTTGCCTTGTTCTGACTGCCTCGCTAACGTTTATACACTGCCTCAAACCAGCTGCGCTTTCGGCGCAGCCCGTTTTTAATTCCTTTTGCGTACGAGCCAGCGCCCTGCGTCCTTGATATTTTTCAGGGGCGCCCCATATCGCCCCCCTTGGTTCACGTTAAGGATTCACCATGACCACCATATTATCCGTACGCCGCGCCGATGAAGTCGTGATGGGCGGCGACGGCCAGGTTTCCCTCGGCAATACCGTAATGAAAGCCAACGCCAAAAAAGTGCGCCGTCTTTACGGTGGTAAGGTAATCGCCGGTTTTGCCGGTGCCACCGCCGATGCCTTCACCCTGTTTGAAAAATTCGAAGCCCAGCTCGAAAAACACAACGGCCATTTAACCCGTGCCGCGGTGGAACTCGCCAAAGAGTGGCGCTCCGACCGCGCCCTGCGCCGCCTCGAAGCCATTCTTGCGGTGGCCGATGCCAGCGCATCGTTAATCATCACAGGTAACGGCGACGTGCTCGAACCGGAAGACGGCCTGATTGCCGTGGGCAGTGGTGGTAACTACGCCCTCGCCGCAGCCCGTGCCCTGTATCACAACACCGATATGCCAGCGCGGGATATCGTTGAAAAAGGCCTCACCATTGCCGGTGATATCTGTGTATTCACCAATAATCACCTGACCATCGAATCACTGGCGACCCGTTAAGGAATTTCCATGTCCAACATGCCCCCCAGCCAGATAGTACAAGAACTGGATAAACACATTGTCGGCCAGGGCGACGCCAAACGCGCCGTCGCCATTGCCCTGCGTAACCGCTGGCGCCGTATGCAGTTAAGTGATGCATTACGCCCGGAAATCACCCCGAAAAATATTCTGATGATTGGCCCCACCGGCGTGGGTAAAACCGAAATCGCACGCCGCCTCGCCAAACTGGCCAACGCGCCTTTCATCAAGGTTGAAGCCACTAAATTCACCGAAGTGGGTTATGTGGGCCGCGACGTGGAAACCATCATCCGTGACCTGGTTGAAACCGGCGTGAAAATGCTGCGTGAACAGGCCATGGAAGAAGTGGCTGGCCGTGCGCGCACAGCCGCAGAAGAACGTGTGCTTGATGCCCTGCTGCCACCTGCCCGCCCGGCCTATGGCGAAGAACCTGTGCGCGAAGAAACCTCCACCCGCACCCTGTTCCGCAGCAAACTGCACAAGGGCGAGCTGGACGATAAAGAAATCGAAGTGGAACTGGCCCAGGTCAGCGTCGGTGTGGAAATCATGGCCCCACCGGGCATGGAAGACATGACCAGCCAGATCCAGAACATGTTCAGCAGTTTGGGTGGCGAGCGTAAAAACAAACGCAAACTCAAGGTGAAAGATGCCCTCGCCCGCCTGCAGGACGAAGAAGCCGCCAACCTGCTCAACATGGACGACATCAAAGCCCGCGCCGTAGAAGCGGTGGAGCAGAACGGCATCGTATTTATCGATGAGCTGGATAAAGTCGCCAAACGCAACGAACACGGCAGCGGTGGTGATGTCAGCCGCGAAGGTGTGCAGCGCGATTTATTACCTCTGATCGAAGGCTGCACGGTTTCCACTAAATACGGCATGATCAAAACCGATCACATACTGTTTATTGCCAGTGGTGCATTCCACTTCGCCAAACCATCGGACTTAATTCCGGAATTACAGGGCCGCCTGCCAATTCGCGTGGAATTAAAAGCCCTCACCCCGGATGACTTTAAACGTATCCTCACCGAACCTAACGCCTCCCTCACCCAGCAATATAAAGCCCTGCTGGCCACCGAAGGTTTGCACATTGAGTTCAGTGAAGATGGCATCAGCGCCATTGCTGACATGGCCTTCAACGTGAATAAAACCACGGAAAATATCGGCGCGCGCCGCCTGCACACCATGCTCGAGCGCCTGCTGGAAAAAGTCAGTTTTGATGCCCAGGGCCTGGCTGCGCAATACAATGCCGGCAACCCGCTGAACATCAATGCGGCCTTTGTGAAAGAGCATTTAGGGGAACTGGTGCAGGACGAAGACCTGAGCCGTTTTATTCTGTAAGCCTGAATGTAATGCGTGAAGAAAAAGCGTATTAAACCTGAAGCTACACGGCAGTTTGAAAAGAAATAGCTCTGAATAAATTCCAAATTTTATTCAGAGCTTTTTTATTTGTGCAGTTTTACCACGGCTTTAACTCAAAACACTTAATGCGAACTTGCTGCGCCGGTTTTTTAAAGCGACATAGCCCGCCGCTGGCATGGATGCCAGCAAAGCGCCGGCGGAGCTAGGCAGGATGCCGAATGGCGCGTGGGCGTCATGACGCGCATAAAAAACCGGAAACAAGCAGCAGTGTGAGCGAAGGAAGGGTCTGGGAAGTCCCTTCCCAGAAAAAGAAAAACCGGTTTAATTGCCGGAAGCGGTAATCACAACGGTTTTTCCTGGGAGTCTTACACCCGTTCCAGACCCAGATTTTTATTATGACTTAACAAGCTGCGCGGTACGCCGCCGGCGAAGTGCCCACCCACTTTTTGAAAGCATGGCGGAAATTAGTCACATCACTGAAGCCTAAATTTTCCGCAATTTGCTCGATGCTGAGTTCCCCGTTACGCAGGCTGCGCATGGCCAGCTCGCGGCGGGTTTCATTCAGCAGTTTCTGGTAGGACGTATCACACTCGGCCAGATGGCGGCGCATGCTGCGGCTGCTCATGCCAAAGGCACCGGCAATCATTTCCAGATCCGGGTAATCACCCGCACAGCTCACCAGAATCTGACGGATTTCATCCACCAGGGAATACACCTGCACGTTACCAGACTGGGTTGGATAGGTTTGATAGGCGACCATACTCTGCTCCCCTCGTCGCTTGTTTTTGTTATGGGGCACAGGTTAAGCGGGCAGTGCACAGGGGGGCGATTGAATCCAGTGTGTGTTTTACAAGAGAAGCTGTGCAAAAGTTAAAATATGTATAAAAACATAGAGTTAGGATCGATTAACGTGACCGGAATGGACCTGTGCAAATTGTGAAATTGCAGAAATCAGGCAGTTTTCTGGTCAGGATGCGCCTCGCGGTAAGCGGTGGGCGAGCAGCCCTGAATATCCTTAAAGGCGCGGTTGAATGAACTCAGGGTGCGGTAACCCACATCCAGGGAGATATTCAGCACCGGGGTTTGTGGTTCGGCGAGCAAACGGCGGCAGGCTTCGCTGATACGCAGCTGATTGATGTAATCATTGAAGTTGCGATAGCCCATGGTCTGGTTGATCAGCATGCGGGTTTTGTATTCCGGCAGCTGCAGATTCTCCGCCAAAAGGCCCAGGGTCAGGAATTCTGTGCGGTAAAACCCTTCGGCCATCAGGGCGCGCAGGCGCTGCACATCTTTATCTAACACGGGTTCAGGGGGTGTCGGCGTAACCAGTTCCGCATTTACCGGCGGCGCAGCCCCGAGTAATGCACCGACACGGCCATGCAGCAGAAAATACGCGGTTACAACAGCGCAGGTCAGTACCACTAACGCGAGAGGTAAACGTGCACCCAGCCCGGTATTCATGGAGACGATAATCACCATCACCGCCACACCCACACCGCCGATAACAATGCCACGCATCTGCCGGCGTGATTCCACTAAATCATCACGCCAGTTAGCGGCCACTACCCACAAACCGTGCAGGGTCAGCAGGTATTCGCAATAACTGGGCAACAGCCAGCCGAACAGGTGCAGGGGTTCAGAAGCAGGCCAGCTGCCACCAAACGGGCGCGCAATGGCCGGGGCGAGAAAGCTGTACAGGGCGATGAATGTCCATACGGATTTGAACTTGGGTTTGTGGGCGAAAGCCAGCTGGCACAATAACCAGAACAGGGCCGGCACTGTTGTCATGGTATCGGATGTCAGCCACTGCCAGCGCTCGGGCACGTAGCTGTGCAGCAACATGCAACTGCCGGCCAGCAGTACCAGCAGAAAAACACGCGCCACCGCGAGGCGCCCGAAATCCCGCAGCACTATCATGCCCAGCAACAGCAGGCAGCCGAGGGCCATGCCCTGAATGACATCTAACATCGCTCACCCATGTGTTTTTTATTTTTTGCCCATACTAGGCAGCACATTGTTTTACGGCAATGGCAAATGCAGCACCATCTGTAGCAACTCACGCCACACTGGCTAACACCGCCAACAGACTGGCCCATTATGTCAGCGCATTAACATGCGCGGCAGGGTTCAATGGGCCACACGGGGGAATTATGCAAAAAATGAAAATTGTAATTGCCGGGGCCGGCTCCATCGGCTGTTACGTCGGCGGGCGCCTCGCTGCGGCGGGTTTAAATGTACACTTTTTAGCGCGGCCACGTATCGCTGCCGAACTACAGGAATTTGGCCTGCATTTAAGTGACTGGCAAAACCAGCGGCATGTAATTCCTGCTGATCAATTGCACTGCGACACAAACGCAAACCTATTGAATGATGCCGACCTGGTGTTGGTATGTGTAAAAAGCGGCGCCACTGCAGAAATGGGGCAACTGCTGGCACAACATATCAAACCCGGCGCGCTGATTTTCAGCCTGCAAAATGGTGTAAATAACTACCTGCAATTACGTGATTTATTGCCAGGCCACAGTATATTACCTGTGATGGTGCCCTATAACGTGGTGCACCAGGGGCAAGGGCATTTTCATTGCGGCAGCGAGGGCATTTTATTGGTGGAAAATGCCCCAGCAGCGGAGGCCCTTTTAAAAGCCTGCGCACAGGCTGAATTTGAAATTCAAACCCATAACAACATGCCGGGTTTATTGTGGGGCAAATTATTATTGAATTTAAATAACCCGGTGAATGCTCTGTGTGGCTTGCCCTTAAAACAAGAATTAGAAACCCGCGCCCTGCGTTTAATTTATGCAGCCTGTTTGCGCGAAGGCTTACAGGTATTAAAAAAAGCCGGCATTAAACCCGCAAAAGCCGCCGCTGTGCCGGCATGGCTCATCGCTCCTGTTTTGCATTTGCCGGATTTTTTATTTAAACGTATCGCACGCCAGATGCTCGCCATCGACCCGCAGGCGCGTTCATCCATGTGGGAGGATTTACAGCTCGGGCGTGCTACCGAAATTGAATTTATTAACGGTGAAATTGTGCGTCTTGCCCATTCCCTTGGCATGGCTGCGCCCTTTAATCAGCATATGCTGACCCTGGTGCATAAGGCGGAAAACCTCGGCCATTATCAGGCCTTAACTGCCCGGCAAATGCGCCCCTGAGCCGCGCAAAATCCAGCGCGCCCTGTTAAACTGGCCGCCTTCATTCAGGGGGCGGCGCCGTGTCCAATCAGTCTGTACCAAACAAAATCCGTTTCCATAAACAAAGCCAGTCATTGGAGCTGTGCTGGGGCGAAACCTGTTATCAGCTGAGCAGTGAATTCCTGCGTGTGCACAGCCCTTCCGCTGAAGTGCGTGGCCACGGGCGTGGTAACGAAGTGCTGCAAACCGGCAAAAAAGATGTGCGCCTGTTAAAGCTCGAACCCATGGGCAATTACGCCCTCAAACTGACCTTTGATGATGGCCACGACACCGGCCTGTATAACTGGGATTACCTCGCCGAGCTTTGCCAGCACCAGGCGGCGTATTGGCAGCGTTACCTTGAGCGCCTCAACGAGGCCGGTGCCAGCCGCGAAACAGGCTTAATTCAGTTCAAAGCGGTTGATTAAGCTCAACACCCCTGAAGATGGTTAACCCCCCAGGGGCGTTTTCCCTTAGAATGTCGCGCAAATCTGGCTAACGCCCTGAGGTAGAGTGCATGTCCGACCAGAAAACCACCCATTTCGGTTACAAACAGGTTCCCGTGGAAGAAAAAGCCCAGCACGTGGCTGAGGTCTTCCACAGCGTAGCCGCCAAATACGATGTGATGAACGACCTGATGTCCATGGGCATTCACCGCCTGTGGAAACGTTACACCATGGAATTAACCGGTGTGCGTGCCGGCAACCAGGTGCTGGATATTGCCGGTGGTACCGGCGATCTGACCATGAAATTCAGCGATCTGGTTGGCCCGACCGGCAAAGTCATCCTCGCCGATATTAATGATTCCATGCTCAAGGTCGGCCGTGACCGCCTCATCGACCGTGGTTACAGCGGCAATATCGAATATGTACAGGCCAACGCCGAAGCCCTGCCCTTTGAGGATAACAGCTTCGACGTGGTAACCATGGCCTTCGGCCTGCGTAACGTCACCGATAAAGACCAGGCCCTGCGTGAATTTAACCGGGTTTTAAAACCGGGCGGGCGTTTATTGGTGCTGGAATTTTCCAAGCCGGGCAACCCGCTGTTATCCAAAATCTATGACACCTACTCTTTCACCGCCCTGCCGTTCATGGGCAAGCTGATCACCAACGATTCTGAAAGTTACCGCTATCTGGCCGAATCCATCCGTATGCACCCGGACCAGGAAACCCTCAAGGGCATGATGCAAAACGCCGGTTTTGATCTGGTGAAATACCACAACCTGACCGGCGGTATTGTTGCGCTGCACCGCGGTGTAAAACCTTGAGCACCCTGAACATGGCCTTGCTGGCCAGCGCGGAGGCCGCCATTAACAAGGCCCTGCGTTATGACCCGGCAACCCAGCAGAAAATTGCCCGCCAGACGGGCAAGGTGTTATGCCTGCAAATCGAGCAACCCAGCCTGACCTTTTATGTGCGCATGGGTGAGCAAATTCAGCTGATGTCCCACTGTGAAAGCGATATTGCTGCCACATTGCGCGGCCCGGCCCAGGGGTTTCTACGCCTGGCCAGCACAGAGGATAAACAACAGGCCCTGATGCACAGTGATATTGAAATCCAAGGCAGCAGCCAGTTTGCCCTGGGCCTGGCCGATGCCAGCTCAGGTTTGGATATCGACTGGGCCGCCATGCTCGAAGATTTCACCGGCCCATTGCTGGCCGGGTTTATTCAGCAGCGTGTCACGGGTTTATTCAGCTTCGCCAAACAGGCCATGCAGAAATTACACGATGACAGCGTCACCTATCTGCGCGATGAAAAAGGCCTGATTATTCACAAACTCGAAGCCCAGCAGCATTTCCGCGCTGTGCATGAGCTGCGTCTGGCCACTGACCGCCTTGAGGCGCGTATTCAACAATTACAAAAAAGGCTGAAATAAATGGCATCACTGGGGCGTTTTCTGAAAATTCTGTATGTTTTCAGTAAATACCGGCTGGATGAATTTTTACCCGTGCATTTATTGCCCTGGTATTTACGTCTTGCGGTGATGCTCGCCCCGTGGCGTTTAAATCCGCTGCCCAAACGTGTGCCCAAAGCCAAACGCCTGCGTTTAGCCCTGGTAGCCCTCGGCCCGATTTTTATTAAATTCGGCCAATTGCTCTCCACCCGCAAAGATTTATTACCTGACGATATCGCCGTTGAACTGGCCAAATTACAGGATAAAGTACCGCCCTTTGCCGATGACCTTGCCCGGCAGATTATCGAAACCGCCCTCGGCGCAAAGCTTGAGCAGGTCTTTCAATCCGTAGAAAAAAGCCCACTTGCTTCCGCCTCGATTGCCCAAGTACACGGCGCGATTTTAAAAAGCGGTGAAGCGGTTGTGATTAAAGTGATTCGCCCGAATTTGCTGAGCACCATCGAAAATGATTTAGCCCTGATGATCTTAATGGCGCGCCTGTTACAGCGTTATTCCGCCGATGGCCGCCGCCTGCGCCCCATCGAAGTGGTCAATGATTACCGCCACACCATTTTAGGTGAACTGGATTTAATGGCCGAAGCCGCCAACGCCAGCCAGTTAAAACGCAATTTTAAAAATTCCGAATTATTACACGTGCCTGAAGTGTACTGGGATTATTGCCGCCCTAACGTGATGGTGATGGAGCGTATTTATGGCACCCCCATTGGTAACCTGCATGCCCTGCGGGAGCGCAAAGTAAATATGCAGGTACTGGCCGAACGGGGCGTGGAAATATTTTTTACCCAGGTTTTCCGCGACAGTTTTTTCCACGCTGATATGCACCCCGGTAATATTTTTGTGGCCCACAATGATCCCCAGGCGCCGCAATATATCGCCATCGACTGCGGCATAGTTGGCACCTTAAGCGAGCAGGATCAGGATTATTTAGCGCGTAATTTACTCGCCTTTTTTAATCAGGATTACCACGAGGTAGCGCGCCTGCACGTGGAAAGTGGCTGGGTAGGCACGGGCACCGCCATCAATGAATTTGAAGCGGCGATCCGCAGTGTGTGTGAGCCGATTTTCGAAAAACCTTTATCCGAAATTTCCTTTGGCCAACTGCTGCTGCGTTTATTCCAGACCGCACGGCGTTTTGATATGCAGGTGCAACCCCAGTTAGTGCTGTTACAAAAAACCCTGTTAAATATCGAAGGCCTTGGCCGCCAGCTCTACCCGGAACTCGATTTATGGCAAACCGGTAAACCCTACCTGGAAAACTGGATGAAACAGCGCCTTGGCCCCAAAGCCATCTGGCAGGAAATCCGCCGTCAGGCGCCTTTCTGGTTAAAACAAGGCCCTGGCCTGCCCGCCATGCTGCATGAAGGTTTAAAACAAATCGGCCAGCTGCCGGTGCACCAGCAGCAAATAGGGCTTAAGTTAGATGCCTTAAGCCGCAGCCTGGAAGACAATAGCCGTAAGCAAAAAGCCCGCATCATAGGCCTGATTATCAGTGCCACCGGCCTGTGCAGCCTGCTTACCCCGTTTTTATGGTCACCGCAGATTTCCTTTGGCATAGTTGCCGCCGGATTGCTGTGGATAGCCCTGCGCGGTTAGCGTAGGATATGCCGCGAAACTAAGGAGCCAGCATGAGTGATGTTATCAGCCAGTTAGGCGATATTCTGGAAGAGCGCAAAAACGCCAGCGCCGATTCCTCCTACGTGGCCAGCCTGTACCATAAAGGCCTCAACAAGATTCTCGAAAAAGTCGGTGAAGAATGCACCGAGACCATCATTGCCGCCAAAGATGCGGAACACAGCCAAAACCTGTCCGATGTCATCTACGAGACCGCAGACCTGTGGTTCCATAGCATGGTCATGCTGAGCAAGTTAGGCGCACGCCCGGAAGTTGTACTGCAGGAACTGGAGCGTCGTTTTAATTTGTCCGGCCTCGAAGAGAAAGCCAACCGCACTAAGTAGGCGAACCATGGACAACTGTATTTTCTGCAAAATCGCCAAGGGCGAAATCCCGGCCAAAACCGTCTACGAAGACGCCCATGTGATGGCATTTCACGATATAGCGCCCAAAGCAGATACCCATATTCTGGTAATTCCCAAAACCCACATTACCAACCTGATGACAGTAGGTGAGCGCGATTGGCCTGTGCTGACCCACCTCATGAACAAAGTGAATCACATTGCTGCCGCACAGGGGCTGGAAGGCTTCCGCCTGATCAGCAACAACGGCACCAAAGGTTCACAGGAAGTCATGCATATGCACTGGCATGTGCTTGGCGGCGATCAACTACCCGGCTTTTAAAATCTTAGGAGAACTCCCATGTTAGGCGGCATTAGCATCTGGCAATTACTGATCATCCTGGTCATTGTGATTCTGATTTTTGGCACCAAAAAACTGCGTACCTTAGGTGGTGACCTGGGTGGCATGGTGCGTAACTTCAAACAGGGTATGAACGGCGACGACGCTGATAAAAAAGCGGAAAGCGATAACGCTGAAAAGCCAGCCCAGCTGGATCAAAAAGCGGACGCGACCTTCGCACAAAAAACCGAACAGAAAGACACTTCCAAACAGTAATACCCCTGCCCCCGCTTAAGCGGGGGCAATTTATTCAGGCCTGATCATGTTTGATATCGGATTTTCAGAACTGTTATTGGTGGGCGTTATTGCCCTGATCGTACTTGGCCCGGAGCGCCTGCCTAAAGCCGCCCGTTCCGTGGGTATGTTTTTCGGTAAAATCCGCCGCATGCTGAGCAATATTCAGCAGGAAATGGAACAGGAAATCCGCAATCAGGAACTGCAGGAAAAACTCAAAAATCCGCTGGCAACATTCGGCGAAGAGAGCCTGCAAAAAAAACCGGCTGAACCTGTAAAACCAGCCGAACCTGCACAACCAACAGCAGAAACGGCACCACAAGCGGCGGTTATCACCCCCGCGGCTGAAAGCCTGAATACCGCTGCCAGTGTGGCATCCCCTATTTCCGTAAAGTCAGATAAATAAATATGAGCCAGCAACCCACAGGCCCGGAACAACCGCTGATCAGCCATTTATTAGAATTACGCGATCGCCTGCTGCGTATTGTGGTGGTCGTGCTGGTGCTGTTTGTCGGCCTGTATATTTATTCCGACCAACTGTACATTTTTATCTCGCAACCCCTGCAGGATATTCTCGCCAAGCTGCCGGAAGGCAGTCACATGATAGCCACAGGCGTAGCATCACCGTTTTTAGTGCCGTTTAAACTGGCCATGGTAGCCGCGGTATTTCTGGCGATTCCGTTTATTCTGCACCAGGCTTGGGCCTTTATTGCGCCGGGTTTGTATAAACATGAAAAACGTTTTGCCATTCCCCTGTTAACCTCCAGCGTACTGCTGTTTTATTGCGGCGTGACCTTTGCCTATTTTGTTGTGCTGCCCATGGTATTCGGATTTTTTGCCCTGGCTGCACCGGCTGGCGTGGCGGTTATGCCGGATATCACCAATATTCTGGATTTTATCCTCAAGCTGTTTTTTGCTTTTGGTGTCGCCTTTGAAATTCCCATCGCCACCTTTTTATTAATTCTGACCGGCATTACCAGTGTGGCCAGCCTGTCGGAAAAACGCCCTTACATTATCGTAGGTTGTTTTGTGGTGGGCATGCTGGTGACACCGCCGGATGTTTTCAGCCAGAGTATTCTGGCAATCCCCATGTGCCTGTTATTTGAATTAGGCCTGCTGGCCGGGCGTTTTATTAAAAAGCCCGAAACCACAGCAGAAGACGCCGAAGATCAGGCTTAAGCCGATAACCAGAAAGTAACTGGCCCATCGTTTAATAAACGGACTTTCATGTCCGCCGCAAATTGCCCGGTTTGTACCGGGCAGTTTTGTTTTTGCGCCTGTGCAACAAAATAATCGTAAAGCCGCTGCGCCTCGGCGGGTTGGGCCGCCGATGAAAAACTCGGGCGCAGGCCTTTTTCAGTTTCCGCCGCGAGGGTGAACTGGCTGACAACCAACAGGCTACCGCCTATTTCCTGCACATTAAGATTCATCTTGCCATCGGCATCATAAAACATGCGGTAGTGGCTAATTTTGTGCAGAAGTTTATCGGCCTGCTGCTCGTCATCGCCTTTTTCCACCCCGAGCAGGACTAAAATACCGGCACCAATAGCCCCAACAATTTGCCCATCCACTTCCACGCTGGCTTCGCTGACCCGCTGAATTAACGCTTTCATATTTCACCCATAAAAAAAGCCCGCTGCTGCGGGCGAATTTTAGGGGAAGCATTTTATAAGTTACAGGTAATAATTACGCTCTGTGCCCGCATCACGGCTGATGTAATTACGAATGCCTTTACCATCGTCATCGGCGAGTTTTTCAATATCACTCAGGCGTTTTTTCGCCCGTTCAATGTCCAGTTTTTCTTTGGCACTGATGGGCTGCATCGCAACCGCAATTTTGAGCTGATTGATCGCCGCATTCATGCCGGTTTTTTTATACACATATAACTGCGCCAGGGCGTATTCCTCACGCAAAATGGCAATATCCTTGCCGGCCTCCAGGGCCTGGGCGAAATAAGCTTCCACTACTTCGGGTTTAGCGCTGTAACTCATACCACCAATAAAATTACCCACTTTACGGATAATACCTGCATCGATGGCACCTTTGGTGGCGAGCGCATAGGCATGGTTGGGGTTACGTTCGATGAGACGTGCAATGGAGACCTGCATTTTGTTGATGTAATCGTTATATAACACTTGGGGCAAAGGCAGTTCTTCACTTAAACGCGCCATGGCATATACATAACTGAACAGGGCGTAATCGTCTGCCGCCAGCTCCGGCTGATTTTCAAAGCCGTTAATGACTTCCAGAAAAAGGTCTTTGCGCTGTTGCGGATTTTTTTCCAGATAAAAGCCATAAATTGTTTTGGCATACAGGGCCAGTGGTTGTCCCAGACTGCCGAGCGCAGCGGGATAATGAATGGTTTTTTCAAAATTACCTTGGAAAAAAGCAAACCATTGGCTTTGTAATAAAATCGCCAGATCTGTGCTACTGCCTTTTACTGTGGCACGCACATCCGGTTCCATATTTTTTAATTGTTTTTCCAACAGGCTTGCGGAGGGAAACGGGTAATCCACACTGCGGTGTAATTTGCCCCAGGCATTAATCATTTCCTGTTGGCTGAAATCCAGGCTGAAAGGGTAACTCTGGAATGCTGACTGCCCTGCGGCCTGCACGACCAACGCCATTAACCATGCACACACAAATACTGAAATACGCATCATTTTCCCATACCCAAACAAAATGAGAGCGTATTGTGGAAGCTGTATGTGACATAAATGTTGCAGATAGACGCAGGTATGACGCAATTCATACAAATAAAAAAGGGAGCCGCAGCTCCCTTTTTTATGTAAAAACCTGAATTACTTGCTAGCGCGACGGCGCTCGTTTTCTTTCAGGAATTTCTTACGCAGACGGATGCTGGTTGGGGTTACTTCAACCAGTTCGTCGTCTTCGATGAACTCCAGAGCCTGCTCCAGGGTATGGCGCACGGGCGGAGTTAATACGATGGCTTCATCGGTACCGGAAGCACGTACGTTGGTCAGCTGCTTGGCCTTGGTAGGGTTAACCACCAGGTCGTTATCACGGCTGTGCAGACCTACGATCATACCTTCGTACACTTCAACACCTGGGCCTAAGAACAGACGACCACGTTCCTGCAAGCTGAACAGGGCGTAACCCAGTACTTTACCGTCAACCATAGATACCATAACGCCGTTTTTGCGCTGGGCACCCAGGCCTGGTTTAACAGGGCCGTAGTGATCGAATACGTTGGTCAGGATGCCGGAACCGGAAGTCAGGGTCATGAACAGGCCACGGAAACCGATCAGGCCACGGGCTGGCATGATGAATTCCATACGCACACGGCCTTTACCATCCAGCACCATGTTGGTCATTTCGGCACGGCGGTTACCCATTTCTTCCATGATAGAACCCTGGTGAGGTTCTTCGATGTCGATAACAACCTGCTCGTATGGCTCCTGCACTTCGCCATCTACGATTTTCTGCACAACTTCAGGCTTGGAGATACCCATCTCAAAACCTTCACGGCGCATGTTTTCGATCAGTACGGACAGGTGTAATTCACCACGGCCGGATACTTTGAATTTCTCTGGGCTATCGCCCGGCTCAACGCGCAGGGCCACGTTGTGGATCAGCTCTTTTTCGAGACGGTCAGCGATGTTACGGCTGGTCACGAACTTACCTTCTTTACCGGCGAACGGAGAGTTGTTCACCTGGAAGGTCATGCTTACGGTTGGCTCATCAACGGTCAGTGGAGTCATGGCTTCAACACAGGTCGGATCACAGATAGTGTCGGAGATGTTGAGCTTTTCGATACCGGAGATACATACGATGTCACCGGCGTTAGCGCTTTCTACGCCCACACGGGTCAGACCGTGGAAACCTTTGATTTCCAGTACACGGCCGCTACGTTTTTCACCTTCAGCGCTGATCACAGTTACCTGCTGACCAACTTTCAGGGTGCCGCGGTTGATACGGCCGATACCGATAACACCCACGTAAGAATCGTAATCCAGGGAGGAAATCTGCATTTGCAGCGGACCGGTCAGGTCAACCGCAGGTGGCTGCACGTGATCAACGATCATCTGCAGCAGCGGAGTCATATCTTCCGCCATGTCGGCAGGGTCAGTACCAGCAATACCGTTTAACGCAGATGCGTAAATAACCGGGAAGTCGAGCTGCTCTTCGGTCGCACCGAGGCGGTCGAACAGGTCAAACACTTCACCTAAAACCCAGTCAGGACGTGCGCCAGGACGGTCAACCTTGTTGATAACAACGATAGGTTTCAGACCACGCTCAAACGCTTTCTGAGTTACGAAACGGGTTTGTGGCATTGGGCCATCTTGTGCATCGACCAGCAGACATACTGAGTCGACCATGGACATAACACGTTCTACTTCACCACCGAAGTCGGCGTGGCCGGGGGTATCAACGATGTTGATGCGGTAGTCATTCCAGCGGATGGCGGTGTTTTTCGCCAGGATGGTAATACCACGTTCTTTTTCCTGGGCGTTGGAGTCCATCACACGCTCACCACCGACATCTCGGCGATCAAGGGTGCCTGACTGCTGCAACAGTTTATCAACCAGGGTTGTTTTACCATGGTCAACGTGGGCAATAATCGCGATATTGCGTAAATTTTCGATCATAACGGCCTCCAGCTGGGGCGCGCATTATGCTGGCCCGAGGCCCGCGAGGCAAGGCGAAATCACGGGAAACATGGATATTTTTTGTTCAATTTCGGCTTATCCGGTCCGATTCCGGAAAAGTGCGAAAAAAAAGTCCCGGTTACGCCCCTTTTTGCTACCTTTGCTCTTTTACTGCTCACCCACGTGAACCTATAATGCGGCTCGTTATTCAGGCTAGTTGGGGTGTCTTGATAAACTGCTTCATTTTAGTGCATGAAGCGCAAGTCACGCACCACTTCAGAGCAATGCAGCCAGACTGATTTCCCTGAACCCCACACAAACCGGGACTTAGACGAAATCAAATCAGTGGCACACAAATTGCTCGTTCCGCCCAACAGTGCACCTTAGTGCAGCTAGATAATAATTTGTCTTACAAACCCCCCGACGTTTAACACGTCCGAATAATTGGAGAGCGCCATGTCAGAGAGATCTCTGAAGCTGATTAAAGACAACGATGTGAAGTGGGTTGACCTGCGTTTCACTGACACCATCGGTAAAGAACACCACGTTACCATTCCTGTTTCCTCTGTTGATGAAGAATTCTTCACCACCGGTCAGGCTTTCGACGGTTCTTCTATCTCCGGTTGGAAAGGTATCGAAGCGTCCGACATGATCATGATGCCGGACGACAGCACCAGCTTCATGGATCCTTTCTGCGAAGACTCTACCCTGGTAATTCGTTGTGACATCATCGAACCATCCACTATGCAGTCTTACGAGCGTGACCCACGTTCCATCGCTAAACGCGCTGAAGAATACCTGAAAGCTACTGGTCTGGGTGACACCGCTTTCTTCGGTCCAGAACCAGAATTCTTCGTATTTGACGACGTTCGCTGGGGCGCTGACATGTCCGGCTGCTTCGTGAAAATCGACGCTGACGAAGCTGCCTGGAACACTGGCAAGCAATTCGAAGGCGGCAACATGGGCCACCGTCCACGCGTGAAAGGCGGTTACTTCCCAGTTCCTCCAGTTGACTCTGCACACGATCTGCGTGCTGCAATGTGTAACACTCTGCAAGCTATCGGCCTGCACGTAGAAGTTCACCACCACGAAGTGGCTAACGCTGGTCAGAACGAAATCGGCGTTAAGTTCAACACTCTGGTTAAGAAAGCTGACGAAGTGCAAATGCTGAAATACGTTCTGCACAACGTAGCCCACGCTTACGGCAAAACTGTAACCTTCATGCCAAAACCAATCGTTGGTGACAACGGTTCAGGCATGCACGTTCACCAGTCTTTCTGGAAAGCAGGCGTAAACCAGTTCGCTGGTGATGCATATGCTGGTCTGAGCGAAATGGCTCTGTACTACATCGGCGGTATCATCAAGCACGCTAAAGCACTGAACGCTATCACCAACCCATCAACCAACTCTTACAAGCGTCTGGTTCCTGGTTTCGAAGCTCCAGTAATGCTGGCTTACTCTGCACGTAACCGTTCTGCTTCTATCCGTATCCCACACGTTGCCTCTCCAAAAGGCCGTCGTATCGAAGCTCGTTTCCCTGATCCAATGGCCAACCCATACCTGGCATTCGCTGCCATGCTGATGGCTGGTATCGACGGTATCAAAAACAAGATTCACCCTGGCGATGCAGCTGATAAAGACCTGTACCACCTGCCACCAGAAGAACACGCTAAGATCCCACAGGTTTGTGGTTCCCTGCGTGAAGCTCTGGACTCTCTGAAAGCTGACCACGAATTCCTGCTGCAAGGCGGCGTGTTCACCAAAGAGATGCTCGAAGCGTACATCGATCTGAAGATGAACGAAGTGTACCGTGTTGAACAAACTACTCACCCAGTAGAATTCGACATGTACTACAGCCTCTAATCCTTTCTGGGATAAGAGACACAAAAAACCCGCCTGTTGGCGGGTTTTTTTATGCCTGCTTTAAGGTAGAGTGTGCGCCATGCGCAAATTACTCATCAGCCTGTTATGTATTCTGCCCACCCTTGCCTCGGCCCAGGTTTATACCTGGATCAACGATCAGGGCGTGCGGGTTTACAGTGATGAAGCACCGCCACCCCACGCCAAAGAAGCCAACCTCGCACCTATTATCCCCCTTGCTCCCCTTAAGGTTGAAGCCAGCGATAATAAAGATGCTGATGTTTCAGGTTTCACCGGCTACCGTTATTTCGCCATCTCCAGCCCAACCGAAGATGCCACCATCACGCCCGACAGCGCCGGCAGTGTCACCGTTCAGCTGGCCATTCAGCCGCAGCTGCAACCGGAAGATGAGGTGGTTTTATTCCTCGACGGGCGCATAACCGAAACCTCACAGAGTCTCTCATTTACCCTCAGCAACCTCGACCGGGGTTCACACCTGATCTACGCCGAAGTGCGCCATCAGGGTAAACGCCTCATCCAAACCAAAAAACGCAGCATTCATGTGCAGCGCCCCTCTGTCGCCCCGAAAAAAGCGCCAAAATAATTCATAAGCACCATAGTGGTGCACAAGCAAATGCGCTATTTTGTTTCAGCCCACTAAAGCGGGCTGCAGGCCGCATCTTTTCTGGGCTGCCAGCCCGAAAAAAGTGCGCAAAAAGCTGGTTCACTTCTTGCAATACCGCCCTGAGCAAAAGGAAGTACTTATGGGTCATCTCAATTTCGCCGATACATTAATCGATCATCTCAATACCGCCCTGCTGGTATTGGACGATGAGCTGCGTGTGTGTTTTATGAATACCGCGGCGGAATCTCTTTTTGAGCAGAGTTTGCATCAGGTGGAAACCCTGCATGTGAACAGCCTATTTTTCGAATCCGAAGAAACCTCAACCGCCCTGCAATATGCCCTGCAGAGCCAGAACCCTTACACCAAACGTGAAGCGGAAATCCGCATTAACGGCACCCAGCATTTATTGGTGGATTATTTTGTCAGCCCGGTGCAAATCGATAATCGCCCGTTTTTACTGATGGAATTACAATCCCTCGACCGTTTATTCCGTATCAGCCGCGAAGAGGCGATTATTTCCACGCAAACCACCACCCGCAATTTAGTGCGCGGTCTTGCCCATGAAATTAAAAACCCCCTGGGTGGCATCCGCGGCTCCGCACAATTACTTGCGCGCATGCTCAACGATAATCCGGATTTACATGAGTACACCGACATTATTATTCAGGAGGCCGACCGCCTGCGGAATCTGGTGGATAAAATGCTCGGCCCGAATAAATTACCGGAACGTGAACCCGCCAATATCCACGAAGTGCTGGAACGGGTTTACAGCTTAATTGCCGTGGAAGCCGATGGCCGAGTGAATTTACGCCGCGATTACGACCCGAGCATTCCGGAATTTCTCGCCGACCGCGAACAACTGATTCAGGTGGTATTAAATATCGTGCGTAATGCCATGCAGGCATTGCTTGAGCAAACCACGCCTAATGCAGCACCACGCATTACCCTGAAAACCCGCGCAATCCGCCAGTTCACCATCGGCCACCAGCGCCACAAGCTGGTATTGCGCCTCGACATTACCGATAACGGCCCCGGCATTCCGGAAAATATCCGCGAAAGCCTGTTTTACCCCATGATCAGCGGACGCGCCGATGGCACAGGCTTAGGCCTTTCCATCGCACAGTCCATTGTTAACCAACACCGCGGCATCATCGAATGCGAGAGCGTGCCCGGCCAAACACAATTCACCATTTACTTGCCGCTGGAATAAACCTATGAGCAAAGTCTGGATTATCGACGACGACAAATCGATCCGCTGGGTACTGGAAAAAGCCCTTGAGCAGGAGCACATCGAAGCTCAGGCATTTGAAAATGGCGAAAAAATTATGTCCAGCCTGAAACGGGAAACCCCTAACGCCATCGTCAGCGATGTGCGTATGCCCGGCATTGATGGTTTAACCCTGCTGGCAGATATTCATGCGCAATATCCGGAAATTCCGGTGATTATCATGACCGCCCACTCGGATCTGGACAGTGCAGTATCGTCCTATCAGAAAGGTGCGTTTGAATATTTACCTAAACCCTTCGATGTGGACGAAGCCATCAGCCTGATTAAACGCGCTATTGCCCACAGCAAAGAGCAAAAAGTCAGCGCCCAGGCCGCAACCCCGGCGGAACCTTACAAACACACCGAAATTATCGGTGAAGCGCCTGCCATGCAGGAAGTTTTCCGCGCCATCGGGCGTTTATCGCACTCCAATATCACCGTATTAATTAACGGTGAATCCGGTACCGGTAAAGAACTGGTTGCCCACGCATTGCATAAACACAGCCCGCGCAGTGCATTTCCGTTTATTGCCTTAAACATGGCAGCTATTCCGAAGGATTTAATTGAATCGGAATTATTCGGCCATGAAAAAGGCTCATTCACCGGTGCACAAACCCTGCGCCGCGGGCGTTTTGAGCAAGCCGACGGTGGCACTTTATTTTTAGATGA
The DNA here is from genome assembly GCA_024234265.1 of Oceanospirillaceae bacterium. GTDB lineage: Bacteria > Pseudomonadota > Gammaproteobacteria > Pseudomonadales > Oceanobacteraceae > JACKOM01. Next base: position 79,148 of record JACKOM010000002.1, on the reverse strand, counting down.
AATCGGTGATATGCCCGCCGACACCCAAACCCGTTTATTACGCGTATTGGCTGACGGTGAATTTTACCGTGTGGGCGGTACATCACCGGTTAAAGTGAACGTGCGTATTATTGCGGCTACCCACCAGAACCTCGAAGACCTGGTGAAACAGGGTAAATTCCGTGAGGATTTATTCCACCGCTTAAACGTTATCCGCATTCACTTACCGAAACTCGCTGAGCGCCGCGAAGATATTCCGCGCCTGCTGCACCACTTCTTAAACCGCGCCGCGGAAGAACTGGGCATGGAAGCGAAAATCCTCAAACCCGAAACCGAGGAATACATGGCCAGCCTGCCGTGGCAGGGTAACGTGCGTCAGTTAGAAAATACCTGCCGCTGGATCACCGTAATGGCCTCCGGTCGTGAAGTGCACATTAATGATTTGCCACCTGAATTATTAAATCAGGAAGAAAAATCCACCACCGGCAATAACTGGGAACAGGCCCTGCGTAACTGGGCAGACCAGCAACTGGCACAGGGTAAAAAATCCCTGCTGGAAAATACCGTACCGGCATTTGAACGCATCATGATTGAAACCGCCCTGAAACATACTGCCGGCCGCCGCCGCGATGCTTCTTTATTACTCGGCTGGGGACGCAATACCTTGACCCGTAAAATTAAAGAGCTGGGCATGGATGATGGCAATGATGACGACGAGGGTGATGATTAATCCCGATACAACAGCTGCGTTTTATACGCGGCTGTCATTGCCCGGCAGACCATAAAAAAACGAACCCTAGGGTTCGTTTTTTTGTTCAGCATTGACTGAAATATTATTTTGCGGTGATACGTTTAAAGGTTTCCTGCAATACCGTGACATCATTCGCGGCGCGGTGCATGTCCATGCCCAGATCGGCAATCACCTGTTTTTTCATCGCATCCCAACCCATCATCTGTGGCTCGTTGAGCAATTTATTGATGGTATCCATACGAAAACGCTGCACGATTTCCGCTTCATCATACAAACGCCCCACCCAGGAAGAATCAAAACTCCAGGCATCGCTGTATAACGTCTGGCCGCGTAATAATTCGTTGAGGGCAATGGCCACTTCCCGCGGGGAATGACCTTCGGCCTGTAATAAATCACGGCTGATGCCGTGTATCTTTTCAGCCTCAGTGTCCCAGTGATTCCAGTGGGCCGGTGGTTTAATTAAAAACGAATGCACTGTGCCATCCACCAGGGCGACACCCACTTCAATGGGGTAACTGCCCCGGCCAAATCCGGACGCTTCAAGATCTATGATCGCCGGTAATTCCATAACGCTACCTCTGGACATAGGGCCTGTTAACACTCATTGAACAGGCCTGTTATCGGATAAAAATCCCTTGTGCAAGGCGCTGAGAGTGTGGCCTAACGGGTTAAGCAAGCGAACAGCAACGTAGAACAAGGGATTTTTAGCCATAACCCTGCGGGCTGAGGCCTGTTTTTTCCATAACATCGTCGTTCGTCATTCATTTAGCCCGCTACCCATTTATCTGGAATAAATGGGCGCGTAGCCTACGGGGCCAGGGCATGGATGCTCTGGCATATATCAATCCTCTCTTCTTGTTCTGATAAAAACAGCCTCTCAGCAGGCACGTTTAAATGAGCGTTAACAGGCCCTAACCTATTTCGGCAGGGCTTACTCTTAATACTTCTTCGATTGTAGTCAGGCCTGCGGCCACCTTCTGGGCGCCGCTTAAACGCAAACTCAACATACCTTCTTTCATGGCCTGCCGCCGCAACACGCTGATATCTGTGCTGGCATTGATCAGTTGGCTGAGGCTATCACTCATTACCATGACTTCATAGATGCCCGCCCGCCCCAGATAGCCGGTATTGCGACAGGCTAAGCATCCTGCGGGCTTAAATATTTTTTCCGGCACCTTCGCCAGCCATGGGCTGACCAGGGCTTCCCAGGCGGTTTTATCCAGTTTATCCGGCACTTTGCAGTGCGGGCACAGGGTGCGCACCAGACGCTGCGCCATCACCCCCACCAGGGAGCTTTTGATCAGATACGCAGGCACGCCAATATCTAACAAACGGGTCACCGCGCTGGCGGCATCGTTGGTGTGCAGGGTGGACAATACCAGGTGGCCGGTGAGGGCCGCCTGCACCGCCATCTGCGCGGTTTCTTTATCGCGGATCTCACCCACCATGATGATATCCGGGTCCTGACGCATCAGGGTGCGCACACCGCTGGCAAAATCCAGTTCCAGTGCCGGGTTCACCTGCATCTGGTTGAACATGGGCTCGACCATTTCAATCGGGTCTTCAATCGAACACACGTTTACATCGTCATTCGCCAGCTGGCGCAGGGTGGAATACAGGGTGCTGGTTTTACCGGAACCCGTCGGGCCGGTAACCAGAATGATACCGGCGCGCTGCTCTGTCATATGTTGCCAGCGGCGCGAATCCTCGCGGGAAAATCCCAGTTCAGCAAAACTGCGCAGCAACACATCGGGATCAAAAATACGCATCACCAGTTTTTCACCAAACGCGGTGGGCATGGTCGATAAACGTAATTCCACTTCGGTGTTATCCGGGGTGCGGGTTTTTAAACGGCTGTCCTGGGGGCGGCGTTTTTCAGCGATATTCATGCGCCCGAGGCTTTTAATACGGCTGGTCACAGCGGCACTTACCTGGGCCGGAAATTCATAAACCGGCTGTAAAACCCCGTCGATACGGAAGCGCACTTTCGCCACTTCACGGCGCGGCTCGATGTGAATATCACTGGCGCGCTGCTGGAAAGCATACTGAAACAGCCAGTCAACGATATTCACTATGTGTTCGTCGTTGGCATCCGGGTTGGATTTGCCGAGGTCCACCAGGGATTCAAGGTTATTTAACTGACTGCCACCCTGATGTTTGGCATTGGCACCACTGACACTCGCTGCCAGGGTAAAAAATTCCACGGCATAACGTTTAATGTCGCTGGGTTTGGCAACCACACGCACAACTTTGCGGCGGTTAATATGTTCGATATCCGCGATCCAGCTTTTATTTTCCGGGTCCATCACCGCCACGGTAATTTCCGTGGCATTAATCCCCACGGGCAATAAACCATGACGCTGCGCAAAGGCAAATGACATGGTGGGGGTAACATCCGCGGCACGCACTTTCAGCGGGTCGATATGGAAATAATTCAGGCCGTGTTGTTTACCGATAAATTCCATAATGGCGTCTTCACCGAGTAATTTATCGGGGAAACGTTTATCCATTACCTGTGCACTGGCAATCGCAGTCACCGGATGCTGACCGGGTTTCATGCCTTTGCTGAGCACAGTTTCCATATCCGCATCGGATAAAATACCAGCATTTTTCAGCTGTACACAAACACCGCGCAGGCTCAGTTTTACATCGTCGGCCATAGTGCTTCCTTATTGAATGCGTCCATCTGACCCTGAACCTGTTGTAAGGTTCGTTGCTCCACGGTTAAACGCCGTTGCCAGCTGGCAAGTTTGGCGCGGTTTTCATCATCGCGGATTGCACGGGAAAATTCACCTGCACGGGCCATGGCCTGCACCACATAACGCTGGTTAATTGCCGAATTTAACAGGGTATATCGTTCATCTTTAAAACTGCTTAATACAAACGCGAGGGCTTCATGGTGGGCCGGTTCCTGCCAGTGCTGCGCCCAGTGCTGCAGGGTTGTCTGCATACCACTGGCCTGCAATGTATTCGCCTGACGGAATAAAAATTCCCCCATCTGCAGCAGATATAAACCCATCACATTATTGCGCAGCACTTCTTCCAGCTCGGCATTAAGCGGGGTTTCGAGCTGTTTTAATAAACGTTGACTGAGCCCCGGATATTCACTGGCAGGGTCGACAAATAAACCCAAACACACCGCCAAACGCTCAAATAAGGGCTGCACCTGATCAAGCACATGCTGCGCAGCGGGCATGCCCGGCACGCAGGCACACAAGCCATTTAAACCATTTAACTGACGCAATAAAACCGCCAGCTGCCACCAGTCGCGGCTTTCACAGAAATTATCCCAGCGCCGGCTGATACGGGTTAAACCATCCTGCAGCAGGGCGGCCATCAGGCTGGCATCGGAATTGTATTTTGCCGGTTGTAACGGGCGGTAAAAACTCAGTTGTGGCACCAGCAGGCGATATCCCCGTTCAGCTTTGCTGATATCACAGGGCACCAGCACATAACGCGCACACAGAGCACGGGCAAAATCGAATAAATCCGCCGCATCACCGCTTTTTAATTCCAGCTCAATTTCGCACAAACTGATTTGCCTTGGGCCGCAGGCAATGTGACCTTCATCAAGCACCAGTTCAATTTCACTTTGCCCGTGGTGGGTATTCCATAAATAACGCTGAAAATTCGTGGTAAATACCGGGCCAATTTTTTTCTGTAAATCTGTATCTACCTGCACATGTTCGGGAAATGCCGACCAGTTAAGGGCTTCCCCCGCCACGGGCACTTCCCACTCACCACGCTGGTGTAAACCACCGATCGCGATGCCCTTGGTTTTCAGGGTTTGCACAAATCCACCGCCGGTTTTGCGGATACGCAATGCACAGGCGGCTTTATTCAGGGCAAGGTCTGGGGTATCAAAATACTGGTTATATAAAAATTCGCTGTGCTGGGCAGGGCCAAGAATGGCGTCTTCACGGAACATCTGCGCGTGGGCAGGGCTGAGGCTGAGTTTTAATTCGATTTCATGGGCCATGGGCAGGCTCTTATTGTCACAAACTGGGGCCCAGCCTACCAGAAAGGCCGCGGCGGTTCAGTGTTTCGATTGCGCTTTGTAATACCTTTTGCCAGCATGTCAGCATGATTCACGGCCTGCGAGCACGCCATGGCACTGCCTACCTTACCCGACATGTTAAAAAGCCTGATCGGCACACCCTCGGTCAGCTGCACACTGGACGCACTGGACACCAGCAACCTGCCCGTTATTAACCTGTTGGCAGCCTGGTGTGAAAGTTTAGGCTTTAAAACCGATATCCGCTGTGTGGATGAAAAACGTAAAAAATATAATTTGCTGGCAAGTTTAGGCACTGGCCCGGGCGGCATTATTTTAGCCGGCCACACCGACACAGTGCCCTATGATCTGGATCGCTGGCAGACAGACCCCTTCAAACTCAGCGAAAAAGACGGCAAATATTTCGGCCTCGGCACCACCGACATGAAAGGCTTTTTTGCGGTTGCCCTCGAAGCCGTGCGGCGTATGCAGGGCCAGCCATTAAAATCGCCGGTATTTATTCTTGCCACCGCCGATGAAGAAACCACTATGTCCGGTGCTAAGGCCCTCGCAACGTTAGGCCTGCCCAAAGCCCGTGCCGCCATCGTCGGTGAGCCCACCGGCCTGCGCCCGGTGCGTATGCATAAAGGCATCACCATGCAGAGTATCCGCATTCAGGGCTTGGCGGGGCACAGCTCCAACCCGGCGCTGGGGGTTAATGCGATGGATGTGATGTACAAAGTCATGGGCGAATTAAATACCCTGCGCAGTGAATTGCAGCAGAAATACCATCATGCTGGTTTTTCTGTACCACGCCCGACCTTAAACTTCGGCTGCATCCACGGCGGTGATAACCCCAACCGCATTTGCGGCGCCTGTGAATTACAATTTGATGTGCGCACCCTGCCCGGCATGTCGCTGGATGAAATTAAACATACTATCCGTGAAAAAGTGGCGCTGATTACCGCCCAGGAAAATGCCACGTTCAGCATGACGGATTTATTCGACGGTGTGGATGCGTTTGAAACCGCAGAAGATAATGAACTGGTGCGCCTCGCGGAAAAATTATCCGGTTACGGCGCACAGGCGGTGGGTTTTGCTACCGAAGCGCCCTATTTAGCGCGCGAAAAAATCGACACTATTGTGATGGGCCCGGGGGAAATTGATCAGGCACACCAGCCCAATGAATTTATGCGCCAGGATCAGATAGAGCCCATGATAAAATATCTCTCCAGCATGATTCAGCATTATTGCCTGTAAGGACAAACCGTGAATACAGACAGTCAGGATTACGTACAGTGGTTCCGCCAGTCGTCCCCTTACATTAATGCACACCGGGGTAAAACCTTTGTATTGATGTTAAGTGGTGAAGCACTCGCCCACGAAAATTTTCAGAATACCGTGCATGACATCGCCCTGTTAAACAGTCTGGGGGTACGTTTGGTCATCGTGCACGGCGCGCGCCCGCAAATTGATCATTTATTGCAAACCCGCAATATCGAAGCGCGTTTTCACGGCAATAAACGCATTACCGACAACGCAACCCTCGAAGTGGTGCAACAGGCGGTTGGGCAATTACGTGCGCAAATTGAAGCGCGTTTATCTGCCGGCATGGCCAACAGCCCTATGCATGGTGCCGATATCCGCGTGGTGGGCGGTAATTTAGTCATCGCCAAACCCATTGGGGTAATTGATGGGGTGGATTTAGCCCACACGGGTGAAGTACGCCGCATTGATACACCTGCGGTAAAACGCATGCTGGATAATAACGCCATTGTATTGCTTAACTGTTTGGGTTACAGCCGCACCGGCGAAGTATTTAACTTATCCGTCGAAGATGTCGCCACCCAGGCGGCCATCAGCCTGCAGGCGGATAAATTAATTTTATTGGGCGAAAAAGCCGGCCTGCACGACAGCGACGGCGACATGGTACGTGAATTAAGCCTCACCGACCGCACGCCCTTTGACCCGTCCCATCTGGATAAAGAAAGCCGCGCCCTGTTCCATTGCGCTATGAATGCGGTGCAAAAAGGCGTGGGACGTTGCCATTTAATTTCCTACAGCAGCGACGGTGCATTATTAAATGAATTATTCACCCTCGACGGCAACGGCACCTTAATCAGCCACAGCCCGCAGGAGCAACTGCGCGCCGCAAGTATCGAAGATGTGGGTGGTATTCTCGAATTACTCGCCCCCCTCGAAGAGCAGGGTATTTTAGTGCGCCGTTCTCGGGAAATGCTCGAAAATGAAATCGAGCGTTTTATGTTGCTGGTAAAAGACGGCATGGTGCTGGGCTGCGCTGCGCTTTACCGTTATGAAAATAATATGGCCGAGTTGGCCTGCGTGGCTATCCATCAGGATTATCAGGGTGGTGGCCGCGCTGAACGCCTGTTACGCGCCCAGGAAAAAATTGCCCGCCAGAATGGTGTGCAGCAGCTGTTTGTATTAACCACCCGCACCGCCCACTGGTTTGTGGAACGGGGCTTTAAACAGGCATCGGTTGATGCCTTGCCGGAATACAAAAAGCAACTGTACAACTACCAGCGCAATTCCAAGGTATTTATTAAAACCCTGTAATTGCTCTGCCAATAAAAAGGCCGGTCATTGACCGGCCTTTTTTATATGCAATTAAACTTAATCCCACGCCCAACGCTGGGATTTACCCCCGTGGAATGTCCATAAATGGGCTGGCTGACCATCCCCCCAGAAAGGGTCTTTTATATCCAGCGCCATGCCCGGTGCATTACTGATACGGAAGGAATTTAACGCACCGCGCAGCCATTTCTGATTGGCGCCGTCGTGGCAATCCCATAATACAATGCGCGTACCTTCACTGGTGCCGGCACCACTGGCATCCACACATTTTTGTGGTGCCATTTTATTGTGGATGCGCCCCTGATTATCCTGCCACCACAACTGGCTGTCGGCACCGTGGCAACTCCACTGGTGGATTTCATTACCGTTATGGGTTTTGCGGCCTTGCAGATCCAGGCACTTGCCTTTGTCATTTAATAATTTGCGCCACACCACCGGATTAGTCTGGGGATTTAATGCGGGGTAATCATTGGGCAACCAGTTAGCTTCCTGCTCCTGATCATCGTAATTTAAATACACAGTCTCAGCAGCACGGCCACTTTGCGCACGGCGTGCAATTAAATCCAGATTCTGCGGTGCGCGGCGTGGCACTTCAAAATGATAGGTACTGCCAAATTCTGCCTGACAGATTGGTTCGCCATTTATCCACGCGGATTTTTGCTGGCTGATGCGCCAGTCAGCTGTGTTTTTATCAAAACAGGCAAAGGCGTAGGCATTTTCACAATTCACATCATTAAAACGGCCGTTGCCATTTAATACCGCGCAATTTTCATTACCGTTGTAATTGTTTGGCTCACCTTCGGCCCACGACCAGATCGCCGCCGCCATGCGGCTGTCGTATTCAGTTAAGGGTTCTGCGCCGACTATGCCCAGGCCACATTTCACGGCATCGGCCATCACCTGCGAGGTGATAGTTTGATTATGATCGCCAAACCATTCAGTTAAATTGGTGGAATCTTCATAAATACGCACCAGTTTATTTTTAACCTGTTCTGCCGACATGCCATCCACAGTACAGGTTGGATAACCGCTGAAGCTGCCGTTTTTTGTGGGCCACACACCGTTAAACACATAATTGCTCCAGTTGCTGGTGGCGCAATTGCCACCGATCAGCAGCACCTGTTTACCCGCCGCGAGCACATCGGCCTTGCTGATATTTTGCGGAATGCCCTGGCAACCGGCGGGTTTATACACCAGCTCGGCAAAATACTGCTGCATGATATTAATCGCGTCGTTGTAATGGCCATCTAAGTGATCTTCCAGATAAATCATCAGCACTTCCTGACGGTTCTGGCTCTGGCGCAGCCAGCTGTTCACCTCTTTAATGCCATCGGCAAAACGCCGGTCGAAAATACTGCAACCCGTGTGATCATTTGTGCCATGGCACAACTGAATTTGTTTGTTGCCGCTGTCGGTTGCCGTCCAGTGAATATCCAGCTCGATCGCACGCACGCCCATATCCAATTGCCCGACAAGTGGCAGTTCGTGGTTAGGGTCCCAATAACTGCCTAAATTGGCGTAGGCGCTGCTGTTAAAACTATTGTGGGTATATAAAAAACTGGCTTGCCCGAGGGGCAGATTAATATCGAGTTTATTTTGTTTTTGCAGGGCCAGATTTTGCCAGCTCGAATAATAATCCGCTTCGGCAAAGGGCTGCACACTGCACAATAAAAGGCCTATCAGGCAGTGCATCATGGGCAAACGGCGCAACATGGGTAATCCTTTTTTATTGTTATGGGCGGGTCACCAGCATAGGGGTAAAAGCGCAATAAAATTAAGGGCGATTAGGGACAAACACGGGATTTTATCCGCCAACCCTAAACCCATGCGGGGGAGATAACGGCCGTTTTGGTAAGTCACCTCAGGTCTTAGCGTCCGGCTGGCAACATCTGCTACAATTCACGCCACTTTTTTTCCGCGCACACATAAGGACTGAACATGCCTGTGTACCGTTCCAAGACCTCCACCGCCGGCCGCAATATGGCGGGTGCCCGTGCCCTGTGGCGCGCCACCGGCATGAAGGATGACGATTTCCAGAAACCTATCATTGCCGTTGTAAACAGCTTCACCCAGTTTGTGCCTGGCCACGTGCACCTCAAAGATTTAGGCCAGCTGGTTGCCCGTGAAATCGAAAAAGCCGGTGGTGTTGCCAAAGAATTCAATACCATCGCCGTGGACGACGGTATCGCCATGGGCCACGACGGTATGCTCTACAGCCTGCCAAGCCGTGAAGTGATCGCCGACTCCGTGGAATACATGGTTAACGCCCACTGCGCCGACGCTATGGTGTGTATTTCCAACTGCGACAAAATCACCCCCGGTATGCTGATGGCCGCCCTGCGCCTGAACATCCCCGTGGTATTTGTTTCCGGCGGCCCGATGGAAGCCGGTAAAACCAAATTATCCGAGCACAAGCTCGATCTGGTAGACGCCATGGTTATCGCCGTGGACGACAAAGCCAGCGATGAAAAAGTAAAAGAATACGAGCGCAGCGCCTGCCCGACCTGTGGTTCCTGCTCCGGTATGTTCACCGCTAACTCCATGAACTGCCTGACAGAAGCCTTAGGTTTGGCCCTGCCCGGTAACGGTTCTGCCCTGGCCACCCACAGTGACCGTGAGCAGCTGTTCCTCGAAGCTGGCCGCCTGATCGTGGAAAACACCAAACGTTATTACGAGCAGGACGATGCCTCCGTACTGCCACGCAGCATCGCCAGTTTCAAAGCGTTTGAAAACGCCATGACCCTCGACATCGTGATGGGTGGTTCCACCAATACCATCCTGCACTTGCTGGCTGCCGCCCAGGAAGCAGAAGTGGACTTCGATCTGGAAGACATCGACCGCCTGTCCCGCGTTGTGCCACAGCTGTGTAAAGTAGCGCCGAACTCACCGAAATATCACATGGAAGACGTGCACCGCGCCGGTGGCATCATGGGTATTCTGGGTGAAATCGACCGCGCCGGTTTATTACACCGTGAAGTGCCGACCGTACACAGCCGCACCATGGAAGAAGCCTTAAACCAGTGGGACATCATGCGTAACCCAAGTGAAGCGGTTATTCAGTTCTACAAAGCGGGCCCTGCCGGTATTCCAACCCAGACCGCCTTCAGCCAGTCCACCCGCTGGCCAACGTTGGACGGCGACCGTGAAAACGGTTGTATCCGCAGCCTGGAACACGCCTATTCCAAAGAAGGTGGCCTCGCCGTATTAAAAGGCAACATCGCCCTGGATGGTTGTGTGGTGAAAACCGCCGGTGTGGATGAATCCATTTTAACCTTCCGTGGCACCGCAATTATTTTCGAAAGTCAGGACGCCGCCGTAAAAGGCATTCTGGCCGATGAAGTGAAACCCGGCCACGTGGTCATTATCCGTTACGAAGGCCCGAAAGGCGGCCCGGGCATGCAGGAAATGCTCTACCCAACCTCTTATCTGAAATCCAAAGGTCTGGGTAAAGAGTGTGCGCTGTTAACCGACGGCCGTTTCTCCGGTGGTACCTCCGGTTTATCCATTGGCCACGCTTCTCCAGAAGCCGCTTCCGGTGGTGCAATTGGTTTACTGAAAAACGGTGATTCGATTTTAATCGACATCCCCAACCGCAGCATTAACGTGGAAATCAGCGATGCCGAACTGGCCGCACGCCGTGTGGAACAGGACAAAAAAGGCTGGAAACCTGCCGAGCAACGCCCACGCAAAGTGAGTTATGCACTGAAAGCCTACGCGAAATTCGCCACCAGTGCGGACCGCGGTGCAGTGCGTGATAAAACCCTGCTGGATGATTAATTGTTTTAATCTCCGGCAATAAAAAAGCGGGCTTAACGCCCGCTTTTTTTATGCTCGTACATTTTTTCATCCGAATATTCGAGCCATTCTTCAATACTGTTTATACCGTCCGTGAGGGTACTCAAACCCACTGAATATTCAATATTGTAAATATTCTGCCCAAGGGATGTGACAACTGGCTCCATACAATTACGGTCAATAAATTCCTGTGCCTGGTCGGCACTGGTATTACGCAGCAAAATTAAAAATTCATCACCACCGTAACGGGCTGCCACATCGGTATTGCGGGTAAATTTGGTCATTGCCGCTGCAAAAGCCACCAGCACCTTATCCCCTGCCTGGTGCCCGAATTTATCGTTAACCTGTTTAAATTTATTCAGGTCAATAAAAACGATGGTTGAGGGGGTGCCATAACGTTTATACAACAATAAATCTTTGCGTAATTCTTCTTCGATGTAGTGGCGGTTCATCAGGCCGGTTAAACCATCACGGGATGCGGTATTTTCCAGACGCTGATTCGCCAGGGCAAGTTCGGTGAGCAGGCGCGCCGTTTCCTGCTCTTTTTTAATTTGCGCTGTAATATCAAATGCGGTGCCAATTAAAAATTCCAGACGACCTTCATTATCGTAAATACCCTGACCTTCATCCTGAATATGTTTGAGGTGCCCACTGGCAGTTACAATACGATACTGAATTTTCCAGCTGGCGTGCTGCATGCGGAATAATTCTTCATAAACCCGGGCTTTATCTTCTTCATGCACCATTTCCAGAAATGCCATGGGATTTTTATACAAATTCTGACGGGTATCTTCCCAGATGGTTTCGTAACCGCAATTCACATACACCATTTGTTTCAATGACGGTGTCGCCATCCACATCATGGCGCGGTTCGACAGCCCCTCCACAGCAGAGAGGAATTTTTTCTCGGTGAAGGCCAGCATAGATTCTGTGGCCTTTTGTGCGGAAATATCATCAATCACCGAAATAAAATATTTTGGATTTTGCTGATCATCGCGCACCAGGGTAACGGTCAGATGCATCCACACGTAATTATGCTGAGCATTCAGATAACGTTTATCCATCGAATAAAATTTTAAATTGCCGGCCAACAGGGCACTGACGTATTTGAGATCGGTATCCAGATCATCGGGGTGGGTAATTTCCTGGAAATTCAGGGTCTCAATTTGCTCGCGACTGTAACCCAAAAAATCCACCAGGTACTGATTCACCCGCATAAAACGCCCGCCCAGTGTGACATGGGCAATACCCACTGCGGCACGGTCGAAGGATTCAAAATAGGTATTTCGTTCCTGACTGAGACGTTTGTTTTCGGCGATATAACCATCCACGCTGCGAATAGCACATAACACCAGTGGCTGGCCATTCAACTCAACCGAACGCAGGCGGATATCCGCCTGAATCACACTGCCATCCTGGCATACTACAGACACGGTATTACGCATGCTGACGCGGCCACGGCTGGAGTGGAACAGCTGGCGCAAAGCTGGGTGATGCCGCCGCATACCTTCCGGGGCCATGATTTCCACCGCCTGACCTATCAGTTGCTCAGGTTTATAACCCAGCATGGAGGTCACCGCCTGATTGGTGTACTGAATAATGCCCTTATGGTCGACCAGCAAAATCACATCATCCACATGGGCGAGAATTTGCTCTTCAATCATCAGGTGGGATGCGGTCAGACGGCGCACCGCAAACAGCAGCAGGGTCAGCAGGTAACCGGAGGATATCAGGGTCAGGGCGGTGGCTTTTAACTCAAACCAATACAAAAACACGGAACAGACAGATAAGCCCAGCCACAGCAGCCACAGCGGCCAACGCAGACGCAGTAATGTTTGTGTAAGCTGACCCATGTGTTTCCCTGGAAACAGGCCACTGCCGGTTGCGCAGGGGCATTTTTTGACATGTGTATCATCCAACCTAGCATTCAATATAGGCCATAGATCAGGTTGTTCATGTATCGCTTTCTGATAAATCTGTTTTTTGTTGTGTTCTGCAGCAGCGGTAATGCCCTGACACCGCTGGAGCCAGCGCACGGGCGCTATTACAGCCTGCAGGAGCACATCGAATATATCCGCACCGAAGATGGCAGCCTCTTGCCAGAAGAACTGCTGAAGCTCCAGGACTGGCAACCCGTGACCGGGGAAACCATCAACTTCGGTTTTGATACCAGCCACTACTGGCTGCGCATGCATCTCAGCAACAACAGCAATAAGGGGGAAAACTGGGCGCTGGAGATAGCTTACCCCCTGCTTGATTATCTGGATGTTTATCTGTTTGATGAAAACAACATTCGCGTCAGCCAGTACAATACCGGCGACAAACATGCTTTTTCGCAGCGTCCGATCCGCTATCCAAATTTCATTTTCCCCCTGCGCCTTAATCCGCAACACGATTATCAGGTGCTGATCCACGTACAAACTGAAAGTGCCGTGCAACTGCCTGTTACGCTGTGGCACTGGCCGGAGCTGGCCAGCAACGCCCAGCACCATTACCTGGGGCAGGGGTTATTTTTTGGCATTATTTTCATCATGGCGCTCTATAACTTGTTTGTATGGTTTGGAGAACGGGACCCCGTATATATTTTTTACGTGTGTTACATATCCATGTTCGCGATTTTTCAGCTGGCCATGCAAGGCATTGGTTTTCAGATTTTCTGGCCACAAAGTCCGCACATTAATGAGTTTATAATTCCGTTTTCCATTTCAGCATTTGCGACGTTTATTTCCCGTTTTGCAATTGCCTTTTTTGATCTGAAAAATACCCATAGGGCCAGTTATTACGCGGCAAGTATTTTTGGCGGTTTTTATGCTGTCATGGCCGTCGCCTGTTTCTTTTTGCCTTACCATGTCAGCATTCGCATCACCGCCGGCAGTGGTTTTTTTGCCTGCATTATGATGATTTTTATTGTCAGCGTGATGCTGCGCAGAGGCCACCCGGCGGCACGTTATTTCAGCTTGGCGTGGGGCATTTTTCTGGTGGGTGGTTTATTAATTGTGTTGAATAAATTCAGCCTGGTGCCGCGTAATTTTTTCACCGAAAACGCGATTCAACTGGGTGCAGCCCTTGAGGTCATGTTTTTATCCCTGGCGCTTGCTGAACGCATGGTTAACGCTAAAAAAGAATCCCTCACAGCCCAGAACAGCGCCCTGCGCATGGCGATACAAGTTGCCGAAGAAAAAGAAAAAACCTACCAGGCCCAGCAACATGCCCTGCATATTGAGAAAGAAGCCAACCGCAACCTCGAATCCATGGTGAAAAAACGCACCGAAGAATTGGAAGACGCGCTTAATTCCCTGTCGATTTTGAATGAACAATTAAAAGATTTAAGCCTCACCGATGGTTTAACCGGCCTGCTCAACCGCCGTGCATTTGATGAATATTTTGCCGCTGAATCCAACCGCTCACAGCGTGATAAAACTCCGCTGGCGTTAGTGCTGCTGGATATCGATCACTTTAAAACCTTTAACGATACCTACGGCCACCAGGCAGGGGATGCGTGTTTGCAGGCGCTTGCGGATTTATTACTGGAAAGTGCCAGCCGCCGCCACGATGCCTGCTGCCGTTTTGGCGGGGAAGAATTTGCCATCATTATGCCCAACACCCACGGACATGCGGCTCTTAACATTGCGGAAGGTATTCGCCGTGAAGTCGAACTGCACAACGTGCAGTGGCAAGGGCAAACCCTGAAATTCACCGTGAGTATTGGGGTGCACTGCACAGTGATCACTGAAGATAATCCCGACAGCCGGGAAGAATTTATTGCCCTGGCGGACAGCGCCCTCTACCGCGCGGGCGTAACCGCTGTGTTGTGGCCTAGGGCACAACACCCACGGCACAGATCCTATGCTTTGTCGTACACCACAAAACTGTAGGGATAGGGGTTATTTTCTGAAGCGGCAAAATCCTCCCGCGCCACTTCCCGCCAGGCACTGAAATCCACTTCCGGGAAATAGGCATCCCCTTCCACATCCGCATGTACATGGGTCAGATACAGACGATCTGCCATGGGTAATGCCGCCGCGTATAGGGTCGCGCCGCCAATCACCATAATTTCATCCACGCCGTTAATCAGGCTGATGTTTTCCGCCAGTTCCAGGGCTGCTTGCAGGCTGTTAACCACCTGCGCATGTTCAATTTTGCACTCAGGGTTGGCGCTGACCACGATATTGCTGCGGTTTGGCAGGGGGCGGCCGATGGACTCATAGGTTTTACGCCCCATGATCACGGTTTTGCCGGTGGTGGTGCGGCGGAAATATTTTAAATCTTCCGGTAAATGCCAGGGCAGCTGGTTATTGATGCCCACAACCCGGTTCTGCGCCAGTGCGGCAATCAGGCAAATTTTCATAACAGCCTCCCAAAAAGCGCATAGGATGCGGATTCAGGCGGGCCTTGTAAAGAATGGATATGGCTGGGTTTCACTGTTCAGCGCTGTTGCGCACATATTGCCCGAATTCGGCGGCATCCATGGGTTTAGCAAAATAAAAACCCTGCAGATGGTCACAGCCCATGGCGCGTAATAAATCGACTTTTTCACCGTTATCCACCCCTTCGGCCACTACTTTCATTTCCAGTAAATGGGCCAGTTCAACAATTGCGCGGGCAATGGCGGCATCTTTTTTATCCGTTGCCATATGGGTGACAAAACTGCGGTCGATTTTTAAATAATCCACCGGCAGGCGTTTTAAATAGGAAAATGACGAATAACCCGTGCCAAAATCATCCAGCGAAATAGCCACGCCGATGCCACGCAGTTTTTCCAGCAGCTGTACGGTTTTATCCATATTTTCCATCACGCTGCTTTCGGTTAATTCCAGGGTTAACTGGCCGGGCTGAATATGGTGCAGGGCCATGACCCGCCGCACCCGTTCAATGTAATCCTGATCTTTAAGTTGTTTGCCTGAAACATTCACCGACAGTTTAAAATCCGCCGGGAATTTACCTGTTTTATGCCACTGCTGCAGGGTGCTGCAGGCCGCTTCGAGAATCCAGTCACCGGCTTCCACAATCAGGCCGGAATCCTCCAGCAGGGGCACAAATACCGCCGGTGAAACCACCCCCGCCGTGGGGTGCTGCCAGCGTACTAACGCCTCTGCGGAGCAAGGGCGAAAATCACTGCTCTGGCAAATGGGCTGATATTGCAGAAATAATTCCTGGCGTTGCATGGCATTAAATAAACCCACTTCCATGTTGGTGCGGGCAATCGCCTTTAAATTCATTTCGTGGGAGTAATAACGCAGGCTGTTGCGCCCCGCTTCTTTGGCGCGGGATAACGCCAGGGAAGCGTAACGCACCAGGGTATTCACGTTTTGCTCCTCGGGCGATGCCACATGCACACCCATGCCGAGGGTCACCACGACCCATTCATCATTCACTAACAGCGGGCGCTCAAACAGCTGGCTGATTTTGCGGCAAATATTGCTGACCTGCAGGGGGTCGTGAATATCTTCCAGCACCAGACCAAACTCATTGCTACTCAGGCG
This sequence comes from Oceanospirillaceae bacterium, assembly GCA_024234265.1. Classification (GTDB taxonomy): domain Bacteria; phylum Pseudomonadota; class Gammaproteobacteria; order Pseudomonadales; family Oceanobacteraceae; genus JACKOM01. Next base: position 62,551 of record JACKOM010000002.1, on the reverse strand, counting down.
TGCCAGGGTATCGCTTTTGCGTAATACCGCCTGAATGCGCTCTGCGCTGATGCGCAACACCTGATCACCAAACGGCTCGCCGTAGTGCTGGTTAATTTCACGGAAACGGTCCACATCCAGCAAGACCACACCGGTGAAAGTGCGTTTACGCCGCGCGCGCTGCAGGCCATGTAATAAACGGTCGAAAAACAGGCTGCGGCTGCCGGTGCCTGTGGTGACATCCTCAATATTTTCCAGACGGGGCTGCTGCTTGGCGGTTTGCACCAGCAGACTGTCGAGCAGCATGTTAAGGCCCTGGCTGTTAATGCACTGCACATCCGTAAACGCACTGGCACCGTAATGCAGGGAATCACGCCCGTATTGCAGCTGCTGCTGGCTCACCAGGCTTAATACCGGATTTTTAAAACCGTGTTGCTGCAGAAAACGCAATTCCGCCAGGGCACGCAGGGGGCTGTGGCGCATATCCAATAACAAACACAACTGGGGGGATTGCAGCAGGCGGCCTTGCAGCTCGTAGAGGCTTTTACAACTGTGGATAACATTGGGGGCCAGCCAAGCGCTCAAGTCACTGCCGGCACCGGCGGCTGGGCTGTAGAGAAGTATTTCGCGGGCAACATCCGCTGCGTTCTGGCTCTGGCTCAACAATGCCCTACTCCCTGTGCATTTCTCCATCAGGGCAGTATAGACAGTCATCAGCTATTAGCTGGGAGCTAATAGCTGATGACTGATTGCTTAATCAGATAGCCACCGGCGCCTTAATGTGGGCGTGGTGTTGGTAACCTTCGATCTCAAAGTCCTCAAATTTGTAATCAAACAAACTCGCAGGTTTACGTTTGATAATTAATTTGGGCAGGGGCAAAGGCTCACGGCTGAGCTGCAATTCGGCCTGTTCAAGGTGATTGTTGTAGAGGTGGGTATCACCCCCGGTCCAGATAAAATCACCCACTTCTAAATCAAGCTGCTGGGCCATCATATGCACCAATAATGCATAGGACGCGATATTAAACGGCACGCCTAAAAAGATATCCGCTGAGCGCTGATATAACTGGCAGCTTAATTTGCCATCGGCCACGTAAAACTGGAAAAACGCATGGCAGGGTGCCAGGGCCATTTTATCCAGCTCACCCACGTTCCAGGCGCTGACAATAATGCGGCGTGAATTAGGGTCCTGTTTAATTTGTTGCATGACCTGGGAAATCTGGTCGATATGGCGGCCATCGGCGGTTGGCCAGCTGCGCCACTGATAACCATACACCGGGCCTAAATCACCGTTTTCATCGGCCCATTCATCCCAGATGCTGACGTTATTTTCTTTTAAATAGGCGATATTGGTATCGCCGTTTAAGAACCATAACAGCTCGTGAATAATTGAGCGTAAATGTAATTTTTTAGTGGTCACCAGCGGGAAACCTTCGCTCAGGTCAAAGCGCATCTGATAACCAAATACACTGCGGGTGCCTGTGCCGGTGCGATCACCCTTTTCAGTGCCGTGGTCACGCACGTGACGCATTAAATCCAGATACTGACGCATAATTACACCTCTTTTTTATTCTTTTGCAGGGCCAGCACCAGCAGGCAGATACCACCAATAATCATCGGCAGGGATAATTCCTGGCCGCGGGTCATCCAGCCTAACAGGGCAAAACCAATCTGGCTGTCGGGTTCGCGCACAAATTCCACGGCAAAACGGAAACTGCCGTAAAAAATTAAAAATAATGCGCTGACCGCCATCTGCGGGCGCGGGCGAGAAGAGAACCACCACAGGATGGTAAACAGCACTACACCCTCTAAAAACATTTCATATAACTGGCTGGGGTGACGGGGTAAATCACCGGCGCGCGGGAATACCATGCCCCAGGGCACATCGGTAGTGCGACCCCATAATTCACCACCGATAAAATTACCTATACGTCCGAAAAATAACCCTACCGGTACCATAGGTGCGCCAAAATCGGTGATTTGGAAAAAGCTCTTTTTGTATTTACGCCCGAATAAATAACAGGCAACCAGCACACCTAATAAACCACCGTGGAAGGACATGCCGCCCGTCCACACCTGAAACAGCCATAATGGATCTTCGACAAACTTATCGAAGTTATAAAACAGTACATAACCACAGCGCCCGCCTAACACCACACCCATGGCGCCGTAAAAAATCAGGTCACTGACCTGGTCTTTATTCCACACACCATTGCTGCGTTCTGCACGGTATAACATCAGCCAATAGGCCAGACCAAAACTCAGCAAATACATCAGGCCGTACCAATGAATGGGTAACGAACCTATATGTATGGCAACAGGGTCTATCTGTGGATAGGTCAGCATTAGTACGTCCCTTTAAAACAAATTGGATAACAGGAATTTGAGCCCCACGGCGAGCAGCAGTATGGCAAAGGCTTTTTTCAGTTTTGCGGCAGACCATTGGTGGGCCAGACGGGCACCGATACGGGCGCAGGGCACACTGGTCAGGGCGATGCCTAGCAATGCCGGTAAATACACATAACCCAGACTGTGTTCGGGCAACAACCCATTACCATAACCAATCCACACATTGCTTAATGCGCCAAATACGGCGATAGGCAAGCCACAGGCCGCCGCCGTGGCCACCGCCCGTTGCATGGGCATATTGCACCAGCTTAAAAACGGTACGGTTAACGAGCCGCCACCTATGCCAAAAATCGCGGATGCGAAGCCAATGCCCGCACCGGCAGTGACCTGCCCGGTTTTGCCCGGTAACTGCCGGCTGGGGCTGGGTTTTAATCCAAAGCCCATCTGCGCGGCAATCACTAACGCAAACACGCCGATAATCACCTGCAATGCAGGGCCGGATAACTGTTCAGCAGTTAGTGCACCCAATACGGCCCCCAGCACAATGCCGGCACTCAGGCCCGCAGCCACCGGCCAGTCCACGGCATTATTCTGCTGATGGGTACGGATTGAGCTTAATGAGGTAAAACAAATCGTGGCAAGGGAAGTGGCAATCGCCATGTGGGTTAAGACTTCCGGGCTGACACCCTGCTGGCTGAAGACAAAAATCAGCACAGGCACAATCACCAGCCCGCCGCCGATACCAAACAACCCCGCCAGCACACCGGCCAGGGCACCCACCAGCAAATAACCCAACAATACCGCCATACAACCCCCAAAGTGAGGGCGCATTATGAACCATGCCCACAGGCAGGGAAACCGCTGCAGGGATTTGTTTCGCAGCTCTGTTACACTGCCCAGGGAACTCTGAATAACTCTGCACAGTGTCGCGCATGTGCTGCCAGTTGAGATGGCAAGGCGGCGATTGCAGTCAATGACGAGTCCTTTACAAGATCGCCAACGCAGCCAGCTCGCCTGGCAGCCTGCGCCCTGCGGGGCTTTGCGAAACAAATCGCACTGTGTTGCAGCTTTTTGACCTAACCCGTTTGCCTGCAAATCTGCGCCTTAAGCTGATTGATTTCGCAAAGCCGACGCGGGCACTGAGTTATTCAGAGGTTCCCTAGATGTGTTTAATCAGCTTTGCCTGGCAACCCCAAACGGACTACCCCCTGATCATGGTCGCTAACCGGGATGAATTTCACCTGCGCCCTGCCCTGCCTGCCCATTTCTGGGAGGAACATCCGCACATGCTTGCCGGCAAAGATCTGGAAGCCGGCGGCAGCTGGCTGGGCATCAGCCGCAGCGGTCGTTTTGCGGCCCTCACGAATTACCGCCAGATACCGGCCCCCTATCAGGGACAACTGAGCCGCGGCATGCTGGTCAGTGCTTATTTACAGGGTGATGCCAGCCCTGAAAGTTACCTGCAGCAGGTGGCCGCAAATGCCGCGCTTTATGACGGGTTCAATCTGATTGTGGGCGATTTAAATCAGTGCTGGTATTTCAGCAACCGCAGTAACGCCGCGCCCTCTGAACTGGCCAGCGGTGTGTATGGCCTGTCAAACCACCTGCTCAACACCCCCTGGCCCAAGGTGCGCCTCGCCCGTGAAAACCTCATTCAGCGCCTGCGCCAGAGTGAAATTTCCTTAGCCAGCCTGGCGGGTTGTTTAGACTCCACCCGCCCGGCCCCCCGTGAAGAGTTACCCGATACCGGCATTGGCCCCACCTGGGAGCACATGCTCTCCGCCGCGCGGATTATCAGCCCGGAATACGGCACCCGCGCCAACACCCGTTTAATGCTGGGCCGGGTGCGCATCCGCTTCCGCGAAGACAGCTACAACCCGGCTGGTTTAGTCACGGGTTCAGAACTGTTTTCCTTTGATATTTCAAACTCTTAGATTTTTTTTATCTATAGGCCCGTCAAAAAGCCAGCTGCCGCCCTTCCTGTACGAAAAACCCACCTAAGTCTTTGAATTTATTCACGACGTTTTTTTGAATTACATTGTGCAACACGCCGTCACAAAGCGTTGCAGGCAGAGCACATGCGCGGTGCTTATCAGGTGCCATACTTGAGGGCATGAAACCAAGCGCCCTCAAAAAACAGCATTTACTTCTTGCCGTGGTCGCCATGTGCCTCGCACTTTTATATGGCAGCCTGCTGGCCAGCGCCGTCACAAAACCGGTTATCCCGCCCCTGGTTGCACAAAAAAGTATCGAATACTGGCTCTATGAAGGGCACCGCGAAGTCGCAGGTAACGTTCACCTGCAATACCCCGATGAGCTCGACGCCCTGTACCGTAAATTCAATTACCACACTATCTGGATGGACAACTACGAGTTATCCCCCGCCGGTGAACGTCTGGTGCAGGCCCTCAAAGAAACCGCCAGCGATGAATGGAAGGCCTACCGTTTCCGGGTCAGCAAAATGGAAACTGAGATCAGCCGCCTCAGCAACCAACCCAAAGATGCCGCCGCCATTGATGTGATGCTGTCCGATGCCTACATAGATTTTGCCCAGCAGGTGCTCAACAACGAGCTGCTGCCCAATACCGGTGAGCTTGATCACCCCTCCCTGAAAAAAGTTGCCGCGGCCCCCGTCACCCGCGTAACCCCGGTGGAAGTCATAAGCCTGCTGTCGCAGAGCCTTGAACAAGGCAAATTACTCAGCCTGATCAGCGACATGGTGCCCGAACATGCGGATTACCGCCGGCTGGGCAAAGAGTTAAGCCGCTATCAGGCCATCGCCGACACGGGTTGGTGGTTCCCGATTGAAGGGGATCGTGAATTAAGCCTGGGTGATGTGGACCAGCAGGTACCACGCCTGCGCTGGATGTTAAAAGTTTACGGCGACATGAAAGAAAACAAACTCGCCTGGCTGTTACCCAAAGAGCAGGACACGGACCCCGCCGCCTATGAGCAGGACTTCCGCCGTAAGAGCAACGACCCTGTGTATATCTTTGATGAAAGCCTGAAAGAGGGGCTTGAATCCTTCCAGGGCCGCAATGGCCTGCCAGTAACGGGCCGTCTCGACCATACCACCCGCGAACATATCAACGTGGCACCCTATTTTATGGCCCAGCGCATTGCCCTGAATATGAAACGCTGGCGTTACCTGCCCAAGGATCTGGGGCAGAATTATGTGCTGGTGAACATGGCGAACTTCCGCCTGTCACTGGTACAAAACGGCGCTGAAACCCTCAATATGAAGGTGATCATAGGCCGTCCGGAAAGGCGTACCCCCGTGCTGGCAGAAACCATATCCACCATAGTGCTGGCCCCCGACTGGAGCGTGCCGGAACGCATCGCGCAGCGCGATATTATTCCCATCGCTAAACGTAACCCCCGTTACCTGGCGGAAAATGGTTTCAAAATTTACGACGGCTGGCAGGATCCTCCGGTTGAGGTGCCGCTGACCAATGTTAACTGGTCACGTTTTACCAAGGGTTCCAGCCTTTACCGTCTGGTGCAGGTATCGGGTAAACATAACTCCCTTGGCCTGGTGAAGTTTGTATTTCCCAATGACAAATCCATTTACCTGCACGATACCAGCCACCGCGAGTTGTTCAGCAAAGACATGCGCGCCCTCAGCTCTGGTTGTGTGCGAGTGGAACGCCCCATGGAACTGGCCACTGCCCTGCTGAAAACCCAGGGCTGGGATCAAACCCAGGTGGTTGAAGGTATGAACGCCAAATCCCCCCGTTACGTCAGCCTCAAAAACCCTGTGCCCGTGTACCTGATGTACTGGACAACTTGGGTGGATGAGCAGGGCGTATTACACGTACGTGATGACGTTTACGAACGCGACCAGATCAACGGCGCCAGTAAAAAACTCGACTCCATCGTACTCTGAAGTCACCTGACACCCGTCAGGCTGCATAAAAACCCCGTTTGCTTATAACTTTCCCCCGGTGACATAATCGCCGCCGCTCAAATTCTGCCCAGTTCTGAACCGGGCTCACATTTATAAAAACCAAAATTGCTTATTATTTGACCAGTTTTATTTTTTGGGGAGATCTATGGAAGTAAACCGACGCCAGTTTCTGCAGATTGCAGGCGCCTGTACTTCTGGTCTGTTGTTGCCACAAACCCTGGTGCACGCCGCTGAAATGTCCGTGCCACAGGCCCCTGCCCGTCATCTTAAGCTGCTCAACATTCACACTGGCGAGCGCGCCAATGTGACCTACTGGGAAAACGGCCAGTATCTGGTGGATGGCCTGTCGGAAGTCTTCACCCTGATGCGCGACCACCGCCGCAATGAAGTTGCACCGATTGATTTACGCCTGCTCGACCGCCTCTATCAGGTTACCCAGCGCCTCGAAACCCAGCGTGAAATCAGCCTGATTTCCGGTTACCGCAGCCCGGCAACCAATAAAACACTGCGTCATGAAAGTTCAGGTGTGGCGGAACACAGCCTGCACATGAGCGGCAAAGCCATGGATTTCCGTATTCCGGGTTTACATCTGGGCCATGTGCATAAAGCCGTGCTGGCCTCTGGCCGTGGTGGGGTGGGGTATTACCAGAGTGGTTTTTTACATATGGACGTGGGCAGCCCACGTCACTGGCGGGTTTAACTGCCAGGGCGGATAAAGCGCCCCATACCCCTGCGTTCCAGGGCCAGCTCGACCATACTCGCAATGATCTGCGGGTTATCAATGCCCATCACCTCTTCCAGCAAGGCTTTTGCCCAGGGCATATCAATCGCCCGCAACACGGATTTCACCCGCGGCAGGTTAGTCGCGTTCATCGATAAACTGTCAAAGCCCATCGCCATGAGCAGCAAAGCACCGCTGGGGTGACTGGCCATCTCACCGCACACACTGACGGGTTTACCTTCCTGGTGGCCATCATTCACGATGCGCTGCAGGGCGTTTAATACCGCCGGGTGGAAAGCATCATACAAATCAGCCACCCGCGGGTTGTTACGGTCAACCGCCAGTAGATATTGGGTCAGGTCGTTACTGCCCACCGACAGGAAATCCACCATCTGCGCCAGCTGGCGCGCCAGGTAAACCGCCGCAGGGACTTCAATCATCACGCCGATTTTCGGCATCTGCACATCAAAACCATCGTTGCGCACTTCCTGATAGGCCCGGTAAATCAGGTGCTGGGCCTCCTCCACTTCGGAAATGGTGGTAATCATGGGCAGCATTATCTGCAGGTTATTCAGACCAATGCTCGCCTTGAGCATGGCACGCACCTGCAGCAGGAAAATTTCCGGGTGATCGAGGGTCACGCGGATACCACGCCAGCCGAGGAAGGGGTTTTCTTCTTCGATGGGGAAATAGGGCAAGGATTTATCCCCGCCGATATCCAGGGTACGCATGGTCACCGGATTCGGGGCAAAGGTTTCGAGCTGCTGGCGGTAGATATTGGCCTGCTCGGTTTCCGAAGGGAAACGCTCCCCCATCATGAAGGGAATTTCGGTGCGGTACAGGCCCACACCTTCCGCACCACGGTCTTTGGAGCGCACAGCGTCTGTAATCAGACCCGTGTTTACCATCAGGCGGATACGGTGCCCGTCGGTGGTTTGTGCAGGTAAATCCTTGAGGGCTTCGAAGCCTTTCACAAAGGCTTTTTCTTCTTCCACTATCGCCTGGAACTGGGTGCGCAGACGTTTGGAAGGATGGGTGAATAAACGCCCGCGGTAACCATCGACCACCATTTGCAGGCCGTCGAGCTGTTTTACCGGTAAATCGATTGCACCCATCACCGCGGGAATACCCATGGCGCGGGCCAGAATAGCCACGTGGGAGTTGGCGGAGCCCTTCACGGACACCAGGCCTTTTAATTTACTTTCCGGCACTTCACCGAGCATGGCCGGGGTGAGTTCATCACTCACCAGAATGGTGTTTTCCGGAAATTCAGGGGCCAGCTCAACACTTTCCTGCAGCTGGGCCAGCACCCGTGCACCTAAATCTTTGATATCCGTGGCGCGCTCACGCAGGTAGGCATCATCCATACGTTCAAAGTGCGCAACGTAACCCAGAATCACATCCCGCAGGGCACCCTGTGCCCATTGTTTGTGTTCCTCAATGCGGCGGATAACTTCGTTGCCCAGTGCATCGTCATCCAGCATGCGGATATACACATCAAACAGGGCGCGCTCTTCGGGGCGCAGATCGGCCAGGGCTTCACCCACTTTGCGGATCTGGCTGCGCGCGCCATCAATCGCCGCCTGGAAACGGCGCACTTCTTCGGCGCTGTCCTTGATGGTTTTATCCGGCACACCGTAGAGGTCGGCTTTATGGCTGATAACCACCACTTTACCAATCGCCACCCCGGGGGAGCCGGGCACGCCGGGCACCAGCACATCACGCGCAGGTTTGGTATTGCTCTGGCTGGTCTGGTCAAACCCCAGTACCTGGCCTGAGGCTTCCGCATGGGCCAGCACCGCAGCGAGCTGGGCGGACATGGTCACCATGAAAGCTTCTTCACTTTCATCAAATTTACGTTTGGCGCGCTGCTGCACCACGAGGACACCGAGGATGCGGCGGTGGTGAATAATCGGCACACCTAAAAAGGAGTTATAAACCTCTTCACCGGTTTCCGAGAGATACAAATAACGCGGGTGGGAGGAAGCATCATCAAGGTTGATGGGCTCTTCGCGCTGCGCCACCAGGCCCACCACACCCTCGTTGGGGGCGAGGCTGACACGGCCAACCGCTTCGGCATTCAGGCCTTTGGTGGCCATCAGTACATAACGGCGTGACTCAGGGTTAAACAGGTAAATGGAGCACACTTCCGTGCCCATGGCTGCCTGCACCCGGGAAACCAGAATCGTCAGCGCCGAGCCCAGATCGGCGGCACTGTTTACCTCTTGTACGATTCTTTTCAGGGTGGTCAGCATATAAACCTAACGGGATTCCTGGGTTGGAAACAAACGGGGGGCAAGCTCGCGCATCGCACGGCGGTATACATCCCGTTTAAAGGGTACTACCTGGCCAAGGGGATACCAGTAACTCACCCAGCGCCAGCCATCAAATTCTGGTTTTTCGGAACAATCAAAGCGGATACGGTTTTCATTGCCCTTCAGGCGCAACAAAAACCACTTTTGTTTCTGCCCCACACACACAGGGTGGGTGTTATAACGCACCATTCGTTTGGGCAAGCGATAACGCAGCCAGCCGCGGGTGCACGCCATAATCTCAACATCTTTTGGCTCAAGGCCGACTTCTTCTTTCAGCTCACGGAACAGCGCCGCTTCGGCACTTTCCTGCGATTTAATCCCACCCTGGGGAAATTGCCAGGCATCCTGCCCCACACGTTTAGCCCAGAAAACCTGACCATCTTTATTCGTGAGGATTATGCCTACGTTTGGCCTGTAGCCATCTGCGTCGATCACTGTATTCGTTCCCAGCCTGAGGGGGCCATTGTTCCATAATATTCGGTGCAGACAAAGCAAAGACGCCAGATTCAAAGTGTTATCTGAACAATCTGGCGGAGCATTACGTGAATTTCCAATTCCCTGCGGCCCGCCAGGCGCTGTACCTGTGATTATCATGCAGTAAACATGGTTATCGCACTTTAATAAAGACAGCAAAAAGCGCAACCGCTAAAATGCCGCTTTCATTTTCAAGGGGTTACGCTGTGGCACTGGCAATTTTCGATTTAGACAACACTCTTATTGCCGGCGACAGTGACCATGCCTGGGGGCAATTTCTGGTGGAAGAAAATCTAGTGGATGCCGGATTATTCAAAGAGAAAAACGACTACTACTACCAGCAATACCAGCTCGGTAAACTCAATATCATGGAATACCTTGAGTTCGCCCTGCAGCCCCTCACCACATTCCCCCGTGAAGAACTTTTTGCCCTGCGCAAACGTTTTGTGGCGGAAAAAATTCTGCCCCTCATCACCCCAAAAAGCCGCGAGCTGCTTGCCAAACACCGCGCCGCCGGTGATTACCTGTTAATTATCACCGCCACCAACTTATTTGTGACTGAACCGATTGCCGCCGAGCTGGGTGTGGACCACATCATCGCCACCGAACCAGAGCAAATTAACGGCCAGTACACGGGCAAAATCGCCGGGGTGCCGAGTTATAAAGAAGGCAAAGTAGTACGTCTGCACAACTGGTTGGCGGAAACGGGCCATGCTCTCGACGGCAGTTATTTTTACAGTGACTCCCACAATGATTTACCTTTGCTGGCGGAAGTGACTTACCCGGTTGCCGTTGATCCGGACCCAACCCTGCTCGCCCACGCACAACAGGCGGGCTGGCCAGTGATGAGTTTACGGGGCTGATATGAAACAACTGCTGATTGCCGGGTGCGCACTGTTACTGGCGGCCTGTGATGACCCTGAGCCACAAGAGGCTGCGGCCCCCAAGGTAAAATACAATTTGCCCAGCGCTGAAATTATCAGCAGCGCTAATCTCAACGCCTATCAGGGTTTAAGCGAAGCCCTTAACCAGGCCGAAAACCTGGAAAGTGTAATTACCGGCTTTCTGCACCACCCTAACCCCCTGTCACTGGAAGAATGCCAGCAGGCCTGGCTCAAAACCCACCAGGCCTATGTGCGCAGCGGTTTTTACCGCCTGATTCCCAAGGATGAAAAACCCGAATTTGAAGAAAGCCAGAGCAGCGTAAAAAGCCTGCACTGGGGCCTGGAAGTATGGCCGATTGAAGGGGGTTACATAGATTACCTGCCGGGTTACCCGTTAAGCGGCATCATCAACGACCTGACCCTGAAAATTAACGAAACTACCCTGATCGGCCAGCACGGTTTCAGCAATGAAAGTTTTGCCAGCCTGGGTTTTCACCCCATGGAGTTTTTACTGTTTGGCCCCGATGGCAAACGCTCAGCGCGGGACTTTATTCCCCAGGACAACAAGGTTGAGCTGATCAACAGCGATGCCCACGATGAGTCAGAACACAGCGCAGAAGCACCATTAGCCGAAACCAGCGAATCATCCCCGCAGGAGCCGCAGAACCATAACCGCCGCCGCGAATACCTGAAAATACTCGCCGGCCATATGGTCAAAACCCTGCGCACCATGCAACAACGCTGGGAACCCAGCAAAGGTTATTACGCCCTGCAATTACAGGAAAACCGCCAGAACAGCTCCATCAACCGCCTGTATCAGTCGATGATGTTTGTGGTGCAAAAACAGCTGCTCGACCGTCAGATCCGTGCCATTGTCAGCGAAGATCCGCTCGAAACCCTGCACAGTGGTTTTGCCGGCAGCAGCATCGCGGATATGCGCTCCCAGCTCGAAGGTTTGCACCAGCTGTGGCTGGGCAACCAGGGTGAGGGCCAGCTGAGTTTTAACTATGCCATCAGCCAGCAGGACCCGGCCCTGGCGCAGAACATTAATAACCTGTTTGGCGACATCATCAATGATCTCAACAAACTGCCCGCAGACACCCTGAAGAAGAACCTGCCGGTACGTCAGGCGAAATTCAAACCCGTGGAAGACCAGTTAGTGCAGCTGCTGGAACAGCTCTACAACGGCGCAGTGTTACTGGATATTCCGGTGCAGGCCCTGCCGGTCAGCACCCACTGAGGAATTGCACCCCATAAAAAACACCTGCAATGGAGACTGCGTAAAAACTATCTGCGTTGCCATAACTTCGTTAAAAACAAACTCAAAATGCTCATTTATCATGTATAAACTGCGCTTTTTCGTTTGTTTTTACTGAAGCCCGCAAGCGGGCCAACCGGAAGGTTGTTGTCTCCGCTTCGCTTCGGCTGCCTTGTTCTGACTGCCTCGCTAACGTTTTTACAAAGCCTCCAAAGCGTTTTTTATTTTGCTCTGATGCCTGATTCCTTAAAGAATCATCGCCACCCGCGCAATCAGGGATTTGATATAGGTGGTTTCGGCAATCGCCGGATGCACCGGATGATCCGGCCCCTGGGCACCACGTTCGATAATCTGCACATGGCGGTCGAGCTGACGGCCCGCCTGACGCAGCAGGTCATACAGGCTGCTTTCCGCGAGGTGCATGGAGCAGGAACCCGACAGCAGATAACCCTCTTTGCCGAGCAGTTTCATGCCCAGGGTATTCATGCGCCCGTAGGCCTTAGTGCCGGCGGCTATGTCCTTTTTCTTAGGGATAAATGCCGGTGGGTCGAGTATCACCACGTCAAAACTTTCTTTGGCGGCGAGCAGTTGCTCCATCACTTCAAACGCATCACCCCGGATAGTGCTGACTTTATCCGCCACGCCGTTTAAGGCCGCGTTAGCCTGCACTTCACGCAGGGCAAAATCCGATACATCCACGCAAGTCACATGGGCTGCGCCCTTGGCCGCGGCCTGCACACCCCAGCCCCCCACATAACTGCACACATCCAGTACCCGTTTGCCTTTGACGTATTCGCAGATACGCGCACGATTCAGGCGATGGTCGTAAAACCAGCCGGTTTTTTGCCCTTCATAAACCGGAGCACGGAATTTCACGCCGTTTTCTTCGAAGAGCAGTTCGTTGGGCACTTCGCCATAAGCAACCGCTACGTATTCTTCGAGGCCTTCGGCGAGACGCATTTTGCCGTCGTTTTTCAGCAGAATGCCCTTGGGGTTAAACATACGCTGCAGGGCGCCGACTATCTGATCCTTGAGGGCTTCCATACCGGCACTGGAAATCTGCACCACAAAATAATCACCAAAACGGTCGATCACCAGGCCCGGCATCAGATCACTTTCGCCGTAAACCAGACGGTAAAAAGGTTTATCAAAACAGGCTTCACGCAGGGCCAGGGCCGCCTCTAGGCGGTTCTCAATACCACCACGGCCAAACGGGCGTGCGCTGCGCGACAGCACACGCGCACAGATCAGGTTATTGGGGTTAACGTAGGCCACACCGAAGTTTTTACCCTGGCTGGATACCACCTGCACCTGCTGGCCGGGGGTGAAGGTTTTCAGCGGGGTTTTATCGGTATCCACCTCATTGCTGTAGATCCACAGATGGCCGGCACGCAGGCGTTTTTCTTCATTGGGTCGGAGGGTTAAAACTGGCAAATCCATGGTGTGGCCCACTGTTATTGAGGGTGGCTGAAAGTGCAGCGGATTATATCGGATTTGCCCCTTGCCCGGTCTAATTCTCGGCTAAACTGTCAAAGTTAATTGCCACTGGCGTCATCATGTCAGAATTATCAGCAGAGCAAATCAATAAGATACTGCATGGCATCAGCATTCCACCCCAGCCGCAAATTCTGGTGGATCTGCAAATTGAGCAAGTCATGCCGAATCCGGATATCGACAACATCGCCAAGCTCATCAGTCAGGATGTGGGCCTGGCCGGTACTGTGCTGAAGGTGGTGAACAGCCCGTTTTATGGCCTCAGCAACAAAATCACCTCCGTCAAACAGGCCGTTAACCTGCTCGGCATGAACAGCATCATCAACATAGTGAATGGCATCAGCATCAAGGGCAGCATGAGCGATGACACCATCAAAGCCATGACCCGCTTCTGGGATACGGCCATGGATATCGCTATGACCTCCGCCACCATCGCCAAACAGGTAGGTTACCCCAGCCCGGATTCCGCCTATGCATTAGGCCTGTTTCACAATGCGGGTGTGCCGCTGCTGATGGGACCTTTCAGTAATTACATGTCGGTGATGGAAGAGTCTTACAGCGGCCATTACGAGCGCATTATCGATTTTGAAAACAAACAGCTTGATACCAACCACGCTGTGCTGGGTTATTACACGGCCAAGTCGTGGAATATGCCAAAAGTGATCTGCGATGTGATTGCCGAACACCATAACGCGCAGCGGGTGTTTACCCACAATAAGGCCATCGACAGCGAGCAAAAAACCCTGCTCGCCATTTTAAAAATTTCCGAGCACATCTGTGGGGTCAACCGGATTCTCGGCAACCATGCCGAGGATTTTGAGTGGGAGAGCATTCAGCATCTGGTGCTGGAGTATCTCGGGCTGTCCAGTTATGACCTGGACAGCTTAAAAGAGAGTTTCGCCGAATTAGGTATCAGCCCGAATAACTACGGGCTGACCTGACAAATAGTATTCAACAACTCACTGATAAGGCGCCTTTCTAAGCGCCTTTTTTGCGTAATACCGCCGCCCGCTGCAAGCCCATAGCTTCCTGCATAATGTGCTGTTTCAGAAAACCCAGCCCGGCCACTTTTTTCATGCCTGTATTGCGCAGCCAGCGCACTGGCAGGGCGTCACTTTCAAAAAGACGTTTGAAGCCTTCCATACCGGCCATCATGGTCAGGTTTTGTGGCATGCGTTCACGGGCATAACGGCGCAGGGCCAGCGGGTTATTGACGGCAAGACCTTTGGCGGCATTTTCCAGTAAAACCCGTGCAAGGCATTCGGCATCCATCAGCCCGAGGTTCACACCCTGCCCGGCAAGGGGATGAATGGTGTGCGCGGCATCACCCACCAGCACCACAGAATCCTGCTGGTATTGGATCGCATGGCGCTGGCGCAGGGGGATGGCAACACGCGGGCCAACGGCAGTGATTTCGCCTAACTGGTGTTCGATAGCGCCCTGCAGGCGGCGGCAGAATTCATCATCCGCCAGGGCTGTTAATTCCTCTGCCATGTCCTGGGGGCATGACCAGACAATGGAGCACATCTGACTGTTAGGCACGGGTAAAAATGCCAGGGGGCCGCTTGGCATAAAACGCTGCCAGCAGGTGTTCTGATGGCCCGCGCTGACCTGCACTGTGCAAACCAACGCATGGTGGCCATAGGCCCATTCGCGCACCGGGAAACCCACCAAGGTACGCACCTGGGACAAAGCACCATCGGCGGCCACCACTAAACCCGCATGTAAATGCTCACCACTGCTCAGCTTCACCAGCCATTCTTCTTCACCCTCTGCCCCCGGCACGCGGGTCATGCCCGTCATGCTCTGCCCGGTATACAGGGTTACATTGCTGAGTTGCTGCACCCGTTGCAGTAAAGCTGCACTGGTCACGCGGTTTTCGACTATATGGCCGAGGTGGGGCTCGAGCATTTCAGCGGCATCAAACTGGATGCTGCCGGTGCCTTCACCATCCCAGACCTTCATTTGCTGATAAGCCTGTAAACGGGCCGCCGGCACCAGTTGCCAGGCGCCTATTTTTTCCAGAAAGGCCTGGCTGGCCATGTTCAGGGCGCTGACGCGCAGATCGACATCCTGCACCGCAACCACAGGCGTGTCAGGCATCTGCGCTAAATCACCGGCTTCAATCAGGGCGATACGGTAACGGCTGTCGCCGAGGGCGCAGGCCAGGGCTGTGCCCACCATGCCGCCGCCCACAATAATCAGGTCGTATTGACTGTTCATTTCCAACTCCAGGTTTTACCGGGGCCGCTCAAACCCATGGCGCGGCGCGCAAAAAGCCGTTTACTTAAGCTGCTGAGGTCAAAGGCGGTCATGGCCGCACTGCGCAGGGGCGATGGCCAGGGGCTGCCCGCCACAAAACTTTCCGGCAGCCAGTGGCTAATGGCGGTGGTGAATTGCTGATCCGCCAGTTGCTGCACTGGGTAGTCAGGCAGGCGCATGGCGCCGGGTTGCGGCCATACGGCGCTGATTTGTGCAGCAAGGGCCACACAATCACGCAATGACAGGTTAAAACCCTGCCCGGCCACGGGGTGCAAACTGTGGGCGGCATTACCGAGTAATACCAAACCGGGGCGGGCCTGTTCACTGGCGATGGACAACATCAGGGGGTAACTGCCGCGCTGCCCGACTTTGTTAATGCGGCCAAGGCCATAACCCAGTTCCGCCTGCAGGGCATCACGGAATTGCGTATCGTCGAGGGTACTGACCTGCGCAGCCCTGTCACTGGCCATGCACCACACCAGACCATAACGGTTGTGGGTCAGGGGCAACAAGGCCATGGGGCCCTGTGCGGTAAAACGCTCATGGGCCCAGTGGCCGTGGGGGCGGTCGAAGCTGATATTACTCACCAGGGCATGTTGCCGGTAATCGGTATTCTGGTAATGCACACCTAATTGGCGGGCCAGGGCGCTGCGCGCGCCATCGGCCAGAACCAGCAGGCGGGTATGATGTTCCTGCACACCCGCGGCGGTTTGAATCTGTAAACGATAACCCTCGGCACTGGCACTGATTCCCTGCACCTGTGCAGGGGCGAAAAGTGTCAGCCAGTCTGCATCGCGCAGGGGCTGCCACAGGGCCTGGCCGATATGGCGGTTCTCGGCAACATAACCAAACTGACTAACACCCGTTTCATCCGCATGTAATTGCACCCGGCCAAATTTGCCCTGCTGGCTGACCTGAATATGTTCAATCGGGTTAGCGTGGGGCTGCAGACTGGCCCACACCCCCATGTGCTGCAGGTGGCGGGCACTGCCCTCGGATAATGCCGAGGTACGGGCGTCAAAACTGGGTTGGCTGAGGGCGGCGTGGTCGTCCTGTATGGCATGGCTTTCCACCATGGCAATGGACGCGCCCTGTTGGGCAAGGGGTTTGAGCAGCAGGGCCAGGCTTGCGCCGACCATGCCACCACCCACAATCAGAACATCGGATTTAAACATGGCTCGCCATCAGGGTTTCGATATCGGCCACGGATTTTACTACCGCGGCAGTCAGCACTTCATGACCTGCATCTGTGACCAGCACATCATCTTCAATACGAATACCTATGCCGCGCCAGCGGGCATCCACCGCCATGTTATCCGGCGCCACATAAATGCCCGGCTCTATGGTCAGCACCATGCCGGGCTGCAGCTCACGCCATTGCCCGGCCTGTTTGTAATCACCCACATCATGCACATCCATGCCTAACCAGTGACTGGTGCGGTGCATGTAAAAGGCTTTGTAGGTTTCATTTTTAATGATGTCGGCCAGCTCACCCTGCAATAAACCGAGCTGCAATAAACCTTTGCAGATCACTGCCACCGCAGCTTCGTGGGGCTGGTTAAAATGTTTGCCCGGTGCCACCTGGGCGATGGCGGCGTGCTGGGCATCCAGACAAATTTGGTAAAGAGCTTTTTGCTCGGCAGAAAACTTACCGCTGGCGGGGAATGTACGGGTGATGTCACTCGCGTAATGGTCCCACTCACAACCGGCATCAATCAGAATTAAATCACCGGCCGCTATCGGCTGATCGTTATCGTTGTAGTGCAGAATGCAGGCGTTTTCCCCGGCACCGACAATCGGGTTATAGGCCTGAAAACGTGCGCCCTGCTGCAGGCAGTGGCCGATGAACACACTTTCCAGTTCGTATTCTGCTTTGCCGGGCTGGCAGGCTTGCATGGTCAGGGTATGGGCTTTGGCAGAAATAGCCGCAGCTTTGCGCATCCGCGCCAGCTCATGGGTATCTTTAAATAAACGCATGTTATGTAACACAGGCTCAAGGGCGTCCATGTGCTGGGGTGCGGCAACGCCCTTGCGGGCCATATTTTTTACCTGGCCAAGGGCCGCGAGAAAACGCTTATCCCAGTGTTCATCTTTACCCCAACAGGCATAGAAGTGCTGGCTGTCAGCAATAAAATCCACCAGCTTTTCATCCAGGCTGGTGATATCCAGTGCGCTGTCGACACCCAGTTGAGCGGGCGCGGCTTCAATGCCGAGGCGCTTGCCTGTCCAGAGTTCCATTTCCGGATTTTTTGCCTGACAGAACAATACACAGGCCTGTTTGCCCTGTTTGTTGCTCAGCACCAGCAGGGCGTTATCTTCTTTAAAGCCGGTTAAATAAAAGAAATCGCTGTCCTGACGGAAAGGATATTCCGCATCGCGGTTACGCACTTTATGGCTGGCACTGGGTAACAGCACAACGCTGTCGGCGGGCAGCGCATTCAGCAGGCGCGCGCGACGGGCTTTGAATTCTTCCATAAACACTCCTTGGCTCAGTGCAGTTGCTGGGGTGCGCTTTCGCCCTGATTAAAATGGTAAAACACGTATAAAGCAGTTACGCGGGCGTGTTCAACCAGATCATAAAATGCCATTTCACCTTCTTCGTCTTCATCGGCATCTTCCACACCGGCCTGACTGAAGGCTGCGTAATGCTGCAGAATTTCAGTGATTTCGTCGTTTAAATCCTCTGCGCCGATTTTGCCGGCACTGGCAAAACCCAGCAAAAATCCATTGGCCCACTGCGCAAAACATTCCATGCGCACAGATAAATCTTCATCGTCCGATGGCAGTAATAACTGATAGGCAATTTCGCCGTCTTTTAAAACATGCAGGGTCTGGTGGAAAAAATTGCGAATGGCTTTGGCGGCATCTTCATCCCACTCTTGTTGCGCATCCAGAAAAGCCGCCGCTTCACGCAGCCATGGCTCAGCACCCAGACGTGCGCCCGTTGCCAGATAACCGGTTAACCAGCCCTGTAACGCGGATGGGGATTCACTTGCGCCATGCACCAGTAACATATCGGCAAAGTCTTCGAAGGGCAGTGATAAAGGGCTCTGATTCATAAATAATTCCTGACAAAGTGGCGCTATGCTATCACGCCCCCGGCACCCGCCCAACGCTGAATTGACCGGGCCACGCCCACTGAATATAGTAGGCCAACGCCCCTGACCCGCCGGACCCATGGAACACTTAAACCTCACCGACATTCACCGCAAACTTGATCAGCTGCTTGGCGCCTTTAAACGGGTCAAAGAAGAAAATCTAAAGCTGAAAGCCGATGCGGAAAACTGGCAGCATGAGCGCAGCCGTCTGCTGCAGCAGAACGAACTTGCCCGCAATAAAATTGCCGAAATGCTCGGCCGTTTACGCAATCTGGAGCAGGAACAGCATGACTGAGCGCACCAAGGACAGCTCAACCGTATCCGTGAATATCATGGATAAAGAATTTCTCATCGCCTGCCCGCTCAACGCCCGCCAGGATCTGGAACGTGCCGCGCGCATGCTCGACGAACGCATGCGTGAAATCCGCAAAAGCGGTAAGCAGTTTGGCATGGAACGCATCGCCGTGATGGCCGCCCTCAACCTTGCCCACGATCTGCTGCACGCCACCGGCAACAGCCAGGGTGTGCAACAACAGGTGCAGCAACTCAATGCCAAACTTGAGCAAGCACTGGCGCAGGATCAGCAGTTAGAACTTTAAGATCTCACATCACCCTAGTGGACAGGATGGGTCTTCAGTATAATGGCCTCCGCTCCCTGGGGTGTGCGCCAGTCGCTGAAGACCTCGAGCCTATGCACTTAACCCAGGATGTTTCTCGAATAGAGGGAGTGCATGTCCGCCCCGTGCGGAAAGCCCGATTCTATACAGGAATGTCCACCTTGAACCTCATGGTTCAAGGGCTTTCTTCGACAGCGGCACAGTGGGGAGCCCTATGTCAGACCGCCTGACATTACGAAAAGAAATGCGCGAAAAACGCCGCGCACTTTCACCGCAGGCACAGAAAAAGGCAGCCAACGCCCTGTGCACCCGCCTCTTAAAACGCAGAGATATTCAAAAAGCCCGGCACATTGCCGTGTATCTGGCCAACGATGGGGAAATCGACCCGGCTGTTTTTGCATGCCACGCCAGCCGGCTCGGCAAACGTATTTATTTACCCAGCCTGCATCCGCTGCGCAAAGGCCATTTATGGTTTGGCAGTATCACAGGGCGCAGAATTAAAAATCGTTTTGGCATTGCCGAACCCGACCCACGTTATAACCGTATGTTAAGTGGCAGGCAGTTGGATGTGATTTTATTGCCGCTGGTGGCGTTTGATTTACAGGGTGGCAGATTGGGTATGGGCGGGGGATTTTACGACCGCACCTTTGCATTTTTGCAACGCGGTTATTTTGCCAGACCCAAACTACTCGGTCTGGCCCATCATTTTCAACAGGTGCCGCAACTCAATATCGCCAGCTGGGACGTACCCCTGGCAGACGTGGTGAGCGACAAACCTGCTTTCAGCGGATGATGTATTGCGATACTTGCTCAGGGTGACGGGTTTCGCTGTTCGCGCTTAAACTCGTCGCCGCTGCACCTACCACAAAAATCAGGCTCAACAGAATTAATAAATCGGGCTTTCTTGGGTTCACTTACTTGCTCCACTCGGACCGAATTGCTTCCTGCAAAACTTTTGCCGATATAACCGAGAGCTATCCATAATTATTTTTATGACTGTAAAATCTTGCCTGCGCCAGCACAGTGACGAACATCACACTACTTCCGGGGATGGTTCAAAAACCGCTGAAAACCACGCATTTTTATTGGTTTTGTGCGCAGGCGCGCATAATGTGCGGCAAGCAATAAATTGTAAAGGGGCTGTATGACATTTTGGCTGATGAAGTCCGAACCGGATGAATTTTCTATCGACGACCTCGCACGCAAGGGGTGCAATTTATGGGACGGCGTGCGCAATTATCAGGCGCGTAATTTTATGCGTGAGATGCAAACCGGCGATTTGGTGATGTTTTACCATTCCAGCTGCAAGCCGGCAGGCATTGCCGGCATCATGGAAATTGCCCGCACCGCTTACCCTGACCCTTCTGCGGTTAATCCACAAAGCCCCTATTACGATGCAAAGTCCCTGCAGGAAAACCGCTGGTCTGCGGTGGATGTCAGGTTTGTCAGGAAATTACCGCAAATCATTACGCTGGAAAGTATTAAACAAAATCCGGCCCTGGCAGACATGTTATTGGTAACACGCAGCCGGCTGAGCGTGATGCCCGTGGAGGAAAATCACTGGCGAATTTTATTAGGGGAATAACGAACTCAGGTTGCATTCGGAATGGACACGGCATTGCGCGGAAAACTGATGGAAAAAACCACGCCCTGCCCCGGGCTGGAATCACAACGGATTTTCCCCTTCAGGGCCTGGGTCACTAGGTTATAAACAATATGGGTACCTAACCCGCTGCCACCCTGGCCGCGGGTTGTGGTGACAAAAGGCTCGAAAATTCTGTCCGCCACGGAAGGGTCCAGCCCCCGGCCGTTATCGCGGTAAATAAATTCAATTTCATCGCCCTTGTCGTGCACATCGATGTGAATTTCCCCGGCGTCGATACCTTTAAAACCATGGATCAGGCTGTTCATCACCAGATTGGTCATAATCTGGCTGAAAATACCGGGGTCGCAAAACAGGGTCATATGCTCAGGCACATTGAGCATGACCTGATGGCGGGTTTTTTTCAGTTTTGGCCCAAGAGACATATACACGTTTTGCAGATATTCCTGCAGATCAAATAACCTGGCCTGTTCGTTGGATTGATCCACCGCCACCAGCTTAAAGCTTTTCACCAGTTCAGCCGCACGGTGCAGGTTTGTCTGAATAATGCTGTTGCTCTCACCCAGCATTTCCATAAATTCACTGAACAGGCTTTTGGTGAGTTTGCCCTCTTTAAAACTCTTGGCGAGATTGCGGATACCCTCATCCAGGTGACTGGCCGCCGTGATGCTGATGCCGATTGGGGTATTAATTTCATGGGCAACCCCGGCAACCAAACCGCCCAGCGAGGCCATTTTTTCCTGCTCCACCATCTGGTTCTGGGCCATTTTCAGATCTTCGAAACTTTTTTCCAGCTGCCGTGTACGCTCAAGGACTTTTTCCTCCAGCATGGCGTTGAGCTGGATAATTTCCGTTTCTTTTTCCATGCGGTAGTGATCGTAGGCTTCCAGCTCTGACAGCATCTGATTAAATGAAGCCCCTAATTCCCCCAGTTCATCACGGGTATCAATCACCACCCGCTGACTGTAATTTTTTTCAAGGGCCACACGCTGCGCGGCATGGCTTAAATCATTCAGGGGCTTGGCGAGGTAGGCACGCATTTTCTGGGTGATAAAGAGTGTCGTCATAATGCCGAGCACCAGCACCAGCACCAGAAACCCGGCCCCAGTATAAATAAATGACATTAACCTGCTGGCAGAAAGGGTGATGTGCAACTCGCCGATTAACTCACCATCCAGCACTATGGGTTCCATATGCCGGTAGACATCATCCTGCCAGCCCATACGTTCGGGTTGTTCGGCGGCTTGCTCCAGGGTACGGTTTTTACGGTCGTAAAAAGCAAACGGCATTTCACTGCCGTCGAGCTGGGCTTTAAACACCACGGCGCTTTCCAGATCAGGGTCTGTTTCGAGGGAGGTCAGCAATTCGTTAACGGAACCCGCCTGATCAAACACCACACCCGCCGCGCTGATGCGGGCCAGAATCCGGGCTTTTTCCTGGGCAATATTTTCCAGGTTGGTTTTGAAACTGCTGTAGGCCACATAGCCCATCGGAATAAGCGCCAGGAACAACATACTGATGGTCACAACACCCATTGCCCACTGAATTTTGCGACTGAAACCCAAACCTGCATACCAACCCATATCAGTCATCCTTCTGCGCGAGAGATAACAGACTGGCAGGCAACTGTAGCTGGCTGCGTTTAAGTACTTCAGAATCAACGGCAAATACAATGTTTCCACCCTTCATAAACAGGCGGATAAGGGATATACCAGACAGGGATAAACTCGGGTCGCTGATAATCAGCAGACGATTGAAAAGTGTTTCAGGCAAAACAAACCAGCTACGGTTAGCCCCCTCGGACAAATACAGGGTGTCGCAACTGCCGGCCTCCACTTCGTCATAACGATTGAGGTAACGCACAACAATATTGCGCCCCTTAATTTTACGGCCGGCGGTCTTTTCCCCCAAGACTGAAGCAATGCCCTCAACATGTTCACCGGCAATACACAGGGTCATATTTTGCGCAGCGCTATTGTCGGGCCAGACCGCAAAACTGCTGATGCGAAAGACATAGGCAGCCTTTACCGCATCCAGCTTGCTGGCGGCATCGTCGGCCCTGACGGCCATCGCCGCGAGCACCAGCCAAAAAAACAATAAACCCTTGTGCAAAGCACCTGTCCCGTGGGATTGACCTTTTCTGATCTTAGCAGCAGGCGCTGAAAAAGCAGCTAGACTCACAGGACGTGTGACAACGAGGCCTGTTATGTCCGATTCAGATCTGTTATTTGGTGATGATCCCGCCGAAGAAACAACCTCCGCAGCACCCGCCAACCCCACCCATAACCCCTGGCGTGTATTAATTGTGGATGACGAGGAGCAGGTGCATACCGTCACCAACCTGGTACTGCGTCATTTCGAGTTTGAAGGTGCCAAGGTCGATTTTGTGCATGCTTACTCCAACAAAGAAGCCCAACAGATCCTGCGCGAACAACCTGCCTTCGCTTTAGCCCTGGTTGATGTAGTCATGGAAACCGACGATGCCGGTTTGCAGCTTGTGCGGTTTATCCGTGAAACCCTCGACGATCAGCAAGTGCGCCTTGTGCTGCGTACTGGTCAGCCCGGCCAGGCACCGGAAGAACATGTGATTTCCCAATACGACATTAACGACTACAAAAACAAAACCGAGTTAACCACCACCAAACTGAAAACCCTGATGTATTCCGCCCTGCGCTCTTACCGCGATATTTTAATGATTGATAAAAGCAGGATCGGCCTGGAAAAACTGATTAATTCCATCAGCAAAATAGTCGATACCCATAACCTGCCGGTATTTGCCTCCGCGGTATTGGAGGAAATTGGCCTGCTGCTGCAGCTTGAAGATAAAGCTGTGGTTGCGCGCACCCTGGATGCGGTTGCCGCCCAGGCCCATGAAAAAAACCACTACGATATTCTTGCGGCCATTGGCGGTATACGCGCCTGGTTAGAAGAACATGAAGAATTACCCGAGGATATTTCAGAATATTTCAGTCAGGCCCGTCAGGCACATTCACGCCTCACTACAGAGGATGTGTATGTAGGTTATTACCAAACCCAAAACGAGGCCGATAATCTTTTATTTGTTCGCCCCAAACGCACATTAAATCCGTTTGATACTCACTTGCTGGATTTATTCACCAGCTGTGTTGCCATCACCCACGATAACCTGCAGCAAAAAGAAGAAATTGCCCGTACCCGGCGTGAACTTGTTTATGTATTAGGGGAGCTGGTTGAACAACGCAATAAAGAAGGCACAAACCATGTGCGTCGTGTTGCGCAGATGTCCTATCACATGGCCAAACTCATGGGTTACGACCACGCCTTTTGCGAGTTAATTCACCTCGCAGCCCCTCTGCATGACATTGGTAAAATCGCTATCCCCGATGCTGTGCGCATGAAACACACTGAATACACAGCCGAAGATCATACTATCAGCCAGACCCACACATTAGTCGGTCAGGAAATGCTGCAAACCTCCCCGCGCCCCATGTTGAAGGTCGCGGCGATTATTGCCGGGCAGCACCATGAACGCTGGGATGGTTCGGGTTATCCACTGGGTCTCAAAGGGGAGGAAATTCATGTTGCAGCCCGAATTGTAGCCATCGCCGATGTGGCCGATGCTATGACCTGTGACAGGCCGCACCGTAAAGGCCATACCATTAATGAGGCACTTGAATATATTCAGGCTGAAGCGGGTAAGAGTTTTGATCCACAAATGGTAAAAGCTTTTATGGAAGCCGCAGACGAGTTTGTGCATTGCAAACTTGCCTACCCTGACCCCGCTTAAATTTTATGCCCGCCATGCCCATGCGAATTCACCTGGGCCTTGTCCGCGTCACCAAATTGCAGATGTGATCGTAAATCCGCCAGGTCGGCGATGGTGTCCAGGCTTTTTACTTTGTGATGTTCAATACACCAGAAAGAATAACTTTCAATGGCCAGTATTTTACCGCTGGGTGGTACACCAAACAGGGTTTTAACAGCGGTGCCATTAAATGTGGCACGGGTAACTAAGCGATTATTTTCTTCGATAATTTCATCGAGTACGACCTGTAAATCCGGAATTGCACTGCGGATAACTCCCACATAATGGCAGAAGCCTACGTAGGTCATGGCCTGTTCTGAAAAGTTATTGGTGTAGATAAAATCTTTTTGCACCAAACCTTCCAGCAAATTAAAACGCCCGTGGTTCCAGGCCTGGTCCATAAATAATTTAACGAGCTTTTTATTCGCTGAAAATTCCACTACACATCCTTGTCGTGTTTTTTAAGCATCTTGCTAAAAAAACGGCGGGTCATCTGCCCGCCGTTTTATACCCTGCCTGTCAGACATAACTGACAATCAGCGTGATCAGTCGATTTTTTCCACCAGGGTCACGGCAAATTCCTCACCCAGCTCATTCGCCAGATTGGCTGCCGCTTTCTGGCGGGCAACCGCTTCAGAGGCCGAAGATACACCTTTGGCTTCTTTCTGGAATTCACTCAGGGTGCGGCCGGATGCGTCGTCGACACGCATACTGCCATTAGCCAGCACATAATAATTACCACCACGCACCACAGGTGCAGGTAATTCAGCACTGAAATGCAGACGTAAATCCGCATTGCCGGTTTCAGTAATACGCAGGCCGGTTTTGGTGAGCTGCTCAACTAAACCGGGGCGTAAAACCTTAGCTGATTCGTTATCCGCTTCCAGGGTCACCACCAGTTTATCCAGCAGATCACTGATGCGGTTATTTAAACCACTCACGACATCATCGGGCTGGGGGCGGCGGGCATTTACAGAAACCAATTGCGCCTGATCGGCAAGACGATCACGTTTAGTGAAAATCGCCAGGGCGGGCAGTAATTTCTGTAATTGCTGCAGGGTCGGTAATGTAGCCGGGGTTTGTGCCAGTTCGGTGAGCTGCATATCAATGTCGCTGATTTCACGGCGTAACTGCTGCTCCGCTTTTACGCGGTCGAGTTTCACCAGAATATAAGCCACTTTGTTTTTCTCATCGACCCAGGAGCCATCCACTTCGAGGTTACGTAAGTCCGCCTCGGGGATTTTACTGCTCACGGTATTACGCACACTCTGCACCAGCTCGGTTTCTTTACCGGTGCGGCGGTTTTCCTGCACGTCCTGGGTGAAAGAACCATTTACGGTCACACGTAATTTCTGCACTAAAGCATAGGATGCCAGATCTTTTGCACGGGCCAGGGCATCGGCGCTGTTGCCATAGGCGGGGGCAGAACCCACGCCATAGGCCATGCCAGCCTGATTTGGTTCGTTAACCACCCAATCAGGCTGGGCATGGGCATCTGGTTTAGCCTGCGTGCTGACACACGCGGCTAACAGTAAAGAAGCAGCAATAACGCTGGATTTCAGCAACTGAAAAGCCATGGGTTATTACCAGCCGAAGCTGGATTTCTCCTGCACTTTTTTGATTTTCTTCTGGCCGTTCCACACTTCTTCGTTGGATTCCATGTCGATCAGTTTTAAATCCACCTGATAGGTAGTCACACGGTCACCACCTAACTGATCAACGAAAGAGTTAATGGTACCTGACAGGGCGAAATCAGCCGCTTTTTCCTGGCCCATTTGTTTGGCGTTTTTGGCATTTAATTCCTGATCCGCACGCTCATCACGTACACGGGCGCGCTCGTCACCACCGGCCACGAATTTCACCTGACCACCACGAATAACGGCGCGTTTCAGATCGTTGAGGAATGTTTCAGCAGAAATATGCTCGTGGGATTTATTCAGCACCTGCTGAATAATCACGGTAGGTTTGCCCTTGCCTTTGAAATCGGAAATCCACGGGAAAGTCATCATATCGCCGATCATTTCTTCCGCAACCAGCGCAGAGTCTTTATCGTTCCAGCGGTCAGTCAGGGCAACTTCCTGGTTGGCATCCACGCGGGATACGCGGTTACCACCACAGCCAGTCAGGCCAGTGGTTAACAGGGTGGCAGCTACGGCAACAGCCAGGGCTTTTTTCATCATGATGTTTTCCTCTTCCTTAAATTATTTAGCGGCCGCAGTGGCCGGCATATTGGCGAAACTGCGTACTGTCCAGACGGCCATTTCGCCTTTCTGCACGTTAACTGTTTTTGTGTAAGTACCACCCGCAACCATAGGATTATTGAGGGTTAACTCATGCTCACCTTCCGGTAATACAACACGGGCAATACGAATTTCACGCGGCAATAACAACCAATTACGGGTTTCTGCACTGGAGCTTGCGGCCACGGCCAGTTTAGAAGCGAAACTTAATAAATCACCACCGCCTAAAGCACCGGCCACTTTTTGGGCCGTCACACCTTTGAAGGCTTCACGGGCCATGGCTTCCTGAATTTCACCACTGGCTGCGAGGATATTTTGCTGCAGGGCCAGCTCAGTTAAGTTTTCTGAGCGCAGCATAGGATATTGTTTACCATCTACTGTCAGTGCAGAAGGCGCAACCCGGCTGCTGGTCATAGGGAAATACGGCACAGTAATACGCATGCCGCCTTTCATGGCCTCCATCAAGCCCATACCTTCGGCAACGCTCCACATAGGGCCAATGCCCTGACGTTTAGTGGTGGCAAAACCGGCCAATTTATTCGCAAAATCCGGGCTGCCCAGGGAGCTGAGCAGACCAATGATGCTTTTATCGGCATACAACATGAAGAACCAGATCAGCTGTTCCTGACGGTCTGCTTCGCTGCCGGTTAATACTGGCTGAATCACAAACTCACGGGCCATTTCATCGGCTGTCATCAGCAGGTTCATTTCTTTACGTTCCGGAATCATACCTACGTGCTGGATCACCACCACATGGCCATTACGGTTGTATTCTTTTAATTCGTCACGTTTCGCTGCGGTTAATTTACTCTGCGCCAGTTGCGGCCATTCGTTATCCCAGCCACCGCTTTTTTGCATCATGCGGATAGTGTCGAACCAGCACTGCATCTGCATATCGCTATCAAGCTTGTACTGTTTGTTATAACCCTGTTCGTATAACTGCGCCGCTTTCTGGTAGGCAACGCGGGCTTCATCATATTCACGGCCATTTTCGTAAATCAGACCCGCCATGTAGTTGGCATAGGCATCCTGACGAAATACCAGTTTGTCTTTATCAATAATTTCGCCGCTGAGTTTTTCAAAAATCTTCAGCAACTTATAAAACATGGATTGTTCTTTATCGGCCTGTTCCTGATAACCACCCTTTTCGTTTTCCAGTGCGGTTAACAGCATATCGATACGGCGAATTTCAATACGTGCACCTTCTAACGCTGCATCACGGGCTTTTTTATCGCTGGCATTGGCCGCAATCAGGTAATAGTTGAGGGCTTTGTAATAGTTGATATAAACCCTCTCAAATTCATTACCGCGATACGGGCCATTGCGTGGGCTGGTCATAGCAGCTACGACCATTTCACTGACACGTTTGGTGTAGAGGTCTTCGGCTATGCCTTCTGCGGTTTGAAATAATTCGTTGGATTTCTGGTAATTTCCCGCCAGATGCTGGATGGAACCTAATTCCAGATAATGCAATAAACGATCATTGCCTTTGGCATCCAGGGCTTTATCCATTGCCACTGCGGCCTGCTCATATTGGCCTTGCTGGGTCAGTTCCAGACCCTGTTTAACACCCTGACCGTAAGTAGCACAACCAGCGAGCCACAGCGACGCCAGTGTTAAAACGACCAGCAGACGAATCTGCTTGAACATAGCGGATCACTCCTTTGAATTGTTGTTATGATTTTTTATAGCGCGCAAGTGTAGCCTGATTCAGACAGCAGTGGTAGCAGCCCACCCGCTGAAATCATGCGATAAAAGCAATCAATTAATTTACAGAAGGGGTGTCAGGTATTGTTTGACCAAAGCCAGCCGGCTTGCATCTTCATTGGCTAAATGATGACGCCCGCCTTTGATCATATCGATTTTTACATCCGCAAATTTTTGCTGCAGCAAAGGCAGGTTATGGCGGAAATCGACCGTTTCATCGGCATCCCCCTGAATAATATGCAAAGGCACATGCAATGCCGGGCGCGCTTCGATTTGTTTAATCCACTCACGCAGTGCACCCACCCAATTGGTTTGCAAATATAAAGGCTGCAATGGGTCAGCTTCACTCACAAAACGCAAAAAGGCGGCATTGTTGGAATTATCGGTAAAACCGCGGCGTAACCGGGGAATAAATTTATGCAGCAACACATACATAATCACCGCACCCGTCCAACCCGTGGGGCGCACCAGCGGAGCCAATAAATGAATTGCCGCAAACGGGTTGTTGGCTGCCGTAATTTGTTGGCGTAATAAATAATCGAGAATAATTGCACCACCTGTGCTTTGCCCTATGACCACCAGCGGCCCCGGTAAATGCTGCTGGCATAACGCCAGGCCCGCCTCAAATACCGCGTGATATTCATCAAACGAATCAATCGCCGCACGCTCACCCGTGGACAGGCCGTGGCCGGGCAAATCGTAACAAAACACATTAAAACCCTGCTCCAGGCAATGGCGGATAATATGCCCGTATAAACCCACGTGATCGTAATAACCGTGTTGCAGCAGCACTGTGCCCTGCGCAGCACCTGGCGCTGAAAATACATGCCCCACCAGGCGGTAACCGGCCACATCAAAATAACCACTTGCGATACTGCCGGGCAAAACATCCAGCCGGTAATAAGCCAAATATTCCTGCAGGGCACTGCATGAATTAGCCGCCAAAGGGAACAGGGGCCGCAGGCTGGATTTAATGCGCTGTTCATCAAAATACATAGATCACCTCCGCCATCCATTATGACCGTCAATGTGACAAAGCCGTGACTGGCAGTGTAGGTGCTGGGCGGGTAAAGAAAAAGCCAGGTGGGCAATGCTGCTTCACAGGGTTTAGCGACTGCTGATTCTTTTTAAATCCCTTTTTTCTTTTCCCGGGAAGGGACTTCCCGGACCCATCCTTCGCTCACACTGCTGCTTGTTTCCGGTTTTTTAGGCGCGCCATTACGCCCACGCGCCATTCGGCATACACGTTCCGAGTATAAATCCATGCCTAGCTCCGCCGGCGCTTTGCTGGCATCCATGCCAGCGGCGGGCTATGGCACTTTAAAAAACCGGCGCAGCAAGTTCGCATTAAGTGTTCTGAGTTAACGCAGGAATAAACCGGTAATACCTAATCAACACCGAAATAATGTTTTGCCTGTAAACCAAGCAGCAAAACACAGCCATAAAAAAAACCCGGCATCCGCCGGGTTTTTTCACTGCACAATTTAACCGATAAAAAATCAGTTAATTTTGGCAGCCAGTTCGCCTTTGGCGTAACGCTGGTACATGCCTTCCAGGGAAATCGGTTTGATTTTGGAAGCATTACCCGCGGTGCCAAACGCTTCGTAACGGGCGATACAAATATCGCGCATAGCGGTCACGGTGGCAGCGAAGAATTTACGTGGGTCGAATTCGCTTGGGTTTTGGGCCATCAGGCGGCGCATGGCACCGGTAGAGGCTAAACGCAGGTCGGTATCGATGTTCACTTTACGCACGCCGTATTTAATACCTTCCACAATTTCTTCAACCGGTACACCGTAGGTTTCTTTAATGTCACCGCCGTACTGGTTGATGATGGCTAACCACTCCTGGGGCACAGAAGAAGAACCGTGCATTACCAGGTGGGTGTTAGGAATACGTTTGTGGATTTCTTTAATACGGTCGATAGCCAGAATGTCGCCTGTTGGCGGCTTGGTGAACTTGTAAGCACCGTGGCTGGTACCGATGGCGATTGCCAGGGCATCCACCTGGGTGCGTTTTACGAAGTCAGCGGCTTCTTCTGGGTCGGTCAGCATCTGGCTGTGGTCCAGGGTGCCTTCCGCGCCGATACCGTCTTCTTCACCGGCCATACCGGTTTCTAAAGAACCTAAACAACCCAGCTCACCTTCTACGGAAACACCACAGGCGTGGGCCATAGCAACGGTGCGACGGGTTACGTCCACGTTGTAATCGTAGGAAGTCGGGGTTTTACCGTCTTCACCTAAAGAACCGTCCATCATCACTGAGCTGAAACCCAGCTGGATAGAACGCTGACACACGTCCGGGGAGGTGCCGTGGTCCTGGTGCATACACACAGGGATGTGCGGGAATTCTTCAATGGCGGCCAGAATCAGGTGACGCAGGAAAGGCGCACCGGCGTATTTACGGGCACCGGCAGAGGCCTGCACGATTACCGGGGAGTTGGTTTTGTCCGCGGCTTCCATGATGGCGCGCATCTGTTCTAAGTTGTTCACGTTGAATGCGGGCACGCCGTAACCGAACTCGGCTGCGTGGTCCAGCATCTGACGCATGCTGATTAATGCCATCGTATGTCCCTCTTGGTTGTCGGCCAGACGCTGAACGGGAGACGTCAGACGCTGACTGCGATTTAAAATTCACTGGCGGGAAACAAACCGCGTCTCCCGTCCTGCTATTTGCGTTACGCGTTAATTACTTCGCGCGCTCTTCCAGAATCGCAACGGCTGGCAGTACTTTGCCTTCCACGAATTCCAGGAACGCACCACCGCCGGTGGAAATGTAAGAAACCTGCTCGGCGATGCCGTATTTATCCACCGCGGCTAAGGTGTCACCACCACCGGCGATAGAGAATGCAGGGGAAGCGGCCACGGCTTTGGATAATACTTCAGTGCCTTTACCGAAGCTGTCCACTTCAAATACACCTACCGGGCCATTCCACAGAATGGTTTTGGAGGCTTTGAGCATCTCGGCGAACATGGCCGCAGTTTGCGGGCCCACGTCGAGGATCATGTCGTTGTCGGCCACTTCGTTAATCTTTTTCACCACTGGGGTGGCAGCACTTACGAAGGCCATAAAGTCTTCGATTGGCGCTTTGATTTCCGCAACCACTACGTCAATCGGCAGGGGCACAGCCACTTTGGCAGCGATGGCTTTAGCGGTATCGATCAGGTCGTGTTCACACAGGGATTTACCCACGTTGTAACCGGCTGCCGCGAGGAAGGTGTTAGCAATACCACCACCTACGATCAGCTGATCACAAATACCGGACAGGGAGGTTAATACGTCCAGTTTGGTGGACACTTTGGAACCGGCAACGATAGCCACCATGGGGCGCTCGGGTTTATCCAGGGCTTTGGCGAGGGCTTCTAATTCAGCCGCCAGCAGGGGGCCGGCACAGGCCACTTTGGCGAACTTGGCCACACCGTGGGTGGAGCCTTCCGCGCGGTGCGCAGTACCAAAGGCGTCCATTACAAATACGTCACACAGGGCGGCGTATTGCTGGGCTAATTCGTCGGCGTTTTTCTTTTCGCCTTTGTTGAAACGCACGTTTTCAAACAGCACAACCTGACCTGGCTGCACGTTTACGCCGTTTAAATAATCTTTCACCAGGGGCACTTCGCGGCCTAAAGCAGCGCTTAAATAATCGGCCACGGGTTGCAGGGAGTTTTCCGCAGAGAATTCACCCTCAGTCGGGCGACCTAAGTGGGAGCACACCATCACCGCAGCACCTTTTTCCAGGGCCAGTTTGATAGTGGGCAGGGAGGCGACGATACGCGCATCGGAAGCCACTTTGCCGTTTTTAACAGGCACGTTGAGGTCTTCACGGATCAGTACACGTTTACCAGCCAGATCCAGATCGGTCATACGGATTACGGACATTGTTTCACCCTTGTTTTAACAATCTTGTTTCAGCACCACCGGCATCCGGCCGGTGACGATTTATCGGTGCGCCATTAACAGCGCGGTATCTAACATGCGGTTCGCAAAGCCCCACTCGTTGTCGAACCAGACCAGCAGTTTTACCAGCTGACCATTACTTACCCGTGTCTGGCTGGCATCAACGATGCCGGAACGCGGGTCGTGGTTAAAATCCACCGAGGCATGTGGCTCATCGGTGTAACCCAGAATGCCTTTCAAAGGGCCTTTGCTCTGGGCCTGTAACAGGGCATTGAGCTGCTGCGCTGTGGTGGCGCGGCGCAGCTGAATGCTTAAATCCATCGCCGAGACATTCAGTGTCGGCACCCGCAGGTGCAGGCTTTCAAAACGCCCTTCCAGCTGGGGCAACAAACGCGCTATGCCCTTGGGCAGAGCGGTATCCACCGGGATTATGCTGGTGACCGCAGCACGGGTGCGGCGTAAATCCGAGTGGTAAGCATCTATCACCGGTTGGTCGTTCATGGCCGAGTGAATCGTGGTGGTCACACCCTGCTCGATACCAAACTCGGCATCCAATAACGCCAGCAGGGGTAATACACAGTTAGTCGAACAGGAGCCGTTGGAAACTATGCGCTGGCTGACATCCAGATCCGCCTGATTGAGGCCGTGGATCAGGGTGAAATCCATATCGCTGTCGCCGGGCTGGCTGAGCAACACACGTTTTGCACCACGGCTTAAATGCAGGGCCACTTCATCACGGGTGGTGTAGAGGCCCGAACATTCCAGCACTAAATCTATATTGTGGGCGGCCCAGTTGAGCTGCGTGATATCCGTGTGGTGGCTGATGGCGATGTGGTCACCATTCACCTGCATGGCATCCTCCGCCACACTCACCTTACCCTGAAAACGCCCGTGGGTGCTGTCGTAACGCAGCATATAACCCATAGTCGCGCAGTCGGCGGGCTCGTTAATCGCCACCACCTGCAATTGCCCGTTCAAGCCACGCTCGTACAGGGCGCGTAAAATACAGCGCCCGATACGTCCGAAGCCGTTAATGGCAATGCGCAGGGCCATATCAGGCGGTCACCTGCTCCAGCGCTTCCACCACCTTGGCAGTGGTAATACCAAACAGTTCAAACAGCTGGCCGGCAGGGGCGGATTCACCGAAGCTTTCCATGCCGATAATCGCGCCGTTCAGGCCTACAAACTTGTACCAGTAATCTTTGTGGGCAGCTTCCACGGCAACACGCGCAGATACCGCAGCCGGTAATACGGCTTCACGGTAGGCGGCGTCCTGTTTCATGAAACGCTCAGCGCATGGCATGGAAACCACACGCACTTTTTTACCTTTGGCAGCCATCTGCTCAGCGGCGGCGGTGGCTAATTCCACTTCGGAACCTGTGGCAATCACGATGGCATCCGGGGTGCCGGCGCAGTCACGCAGCACATAACCACCTTTGGCAATGTTGGCTACCTGGGCGGCATCACGGGCCTGATGTTGTACGTTCTGACGGGTGAAAATCAGTGCGGACGGGCCATCGTTACGCTCGATGGAAGCCTTCCAACTCACCGCGGATTCAACTGTGTCGCAGGGGCGCCAGGTTTCCAGGTTCGGCGTCATACGCAGGCTGGCAATCTGCTCAACCGGCTGGTGTGTCGGGCCGTCTTCACCCAGGCCGATAGAATCGTGGGTGTATACAAACAGGGCGCGCTGTTTCATCAGGGCGGCCATACGCACCGCGTTACGGGCGTATTCCATAAATACTAAGAAGGTTGCGCCGTAGGGAATCAGGCCGCTGTACAGGGCGATACCGTTCATCATGGCGCTCATGCCGAACTCACGCACACCGTAGTGCAGGTAGTTACCGGAAGCGTCGTTGTGCTCAACACCTTTGGAACCGGACCACAGGGTCAGGTTAGAACCGGCTAAGTCAGCGGAACCGCCGAGCAGTTCAGGCAGCAGGGCACCGTAAGCGTTGATGGCATTCTGGGAAGCTTTACGGCTGGCGATGGTTTCGCCTTTGGCCTGGCAGGCATCCACATAGGCTTGTGCTTTAACACTGAAATCCGCAGGTAATTCACCGGCCATACGGCGTTTGAATTCAGCCGCCAGCTCAGGGTGCGCTTTGGCGTAAGCGGCGAAGGTTTCGTTCCACTCGGCTTGAGCTTTAGCGCCTTTGGCTTTGGCATCCCACGCGGCATACACATCCGCCGGAATTTCGAACGGGCCGTGGGCCCAGCCGAGACGCTCGCGGGTCAGCTGGATTTCAGCATCACCCAGGGGCGCGCCGTGGCACTCTTCTTTGCCTTCTTTGTTAGGTGAACCAAAACCAATGATGGTTTTGCAGCAGATCAGGGTGGGTTTGTCGCTGGCGCGGGCTTTTTCGATGGCCGCTTTAATTTGTGCCGGGTTGTGGCCATCCACAGCCGGTACTACGTTCCAGCCGTAGGATTCAAAACGTTTTGGCGTGTCATCGGTGAACCAGCCTTCCACTTCACCGTCGATGGAGATGCCGTTGTCATCGTAGAAGGCGATGAGCTTGTTCAGGCCCAGGGTGCCGGCCAGGGAACAGACTTCATGGCTGATACCTTCCATCATGCAACCATCACCCAGGAAGACGTAGGTGTAGTTGTCCACAATCTCAAAACCAGGGCGGTTGAACTGGGCCGCCATGATTTTTTCTGCCACGGCCATACCCACGCCGTTGGCAATACCCTGGCCTAACGGGCCGGTGGTGGTTTCAACGCCCGGTGCATAACCGTATTCAGGATGACCGGCAGTTTTGCTGTGCAGCTGACGGAAGTTTTTCAGATCGTCGATAGTCAGCGCATAACCGCTTAAATGCAGCAGGGAGTAGTGCAGCATGGAGCCGTGGCCGTTGGACAGAATAAAACGATCGCGGCCAGCCCATTTTGGGTCCTGCGGGTTGTGTTTGAGGTAATCGTTCCACAGCACTTCGGCGATATCCGCCATGCCCATGGGGGCACCCGGGTGACCAGATTTGGCTTTTTGCACCGCATCCATACTCAGCGCACGAATGGCATTGGCTAACTGGCGACGATCACCCATGGAAGACTCCTGATATTGCATTTCACGACCCGCTGCGCGGGGCGTTGGAAAATAGGGGGCGACATTTTCCCAGAGCTGCCATGCGTAGGCAACCAAAGTGGTGAAATAATCGGCACTTTCTGAAAAATACGACTTTAGTCGCCCCCCGATATAACCAAACACCGATCCGCCCCCCGCCCCCACTGCCGAAAATGCACCCACTTAAACCTGCCCATTCATCAAAGGTGCATTATGTTCAGACCGACCCTGTTATCCCTTGCGGTAGTATCACTGGTTGCCTGCGGTGGCGGCACAGGTGCCAAAAACCCCTTAAAACAAGACACCGGCAGCAATGGCGCTGACATTACACAGCCAGTGGGTAACCAGGCCCCTGTGATCCGTGTGGTGCAGAAAATTAACGCCCTGCTTAATCAGGAAACCCGCATCGACGCCAGCGCCAGCTCCGACGCCAATGGCGACAACCTGAGTGTGCAGTGGCAGATTTTAAGCAAACCCGAAGGCAGTAACGCCCAGCTCAGCAAAACCAGCAGCCTGATTTACAGCCTGACCCCGGACGTGCTCGGCCAATATCAGGTACTGGTAAGCCTCGCCGATGCAGAATTTACCAGCAGCCAGATCATCAGCATCACCGCCCATGAAAATGAAGGTGGCACAGGCACCGACAGCAGCAATACCCAGTCCGGCAATAACGGCAGTGGTAATACTTCCGGCTCGGCCAATACCGATAGCGGCAGTTCTTCTGGTTCAGGCAGCTCTTCTGGCTCTGGCAGTACGGACTCTTCATCCGGCAGCACAGATTCAGGCTCCGGCAGTTCTTCTGGTTCAGGTAGTTCTTCTGGTTCAGGTAGCTCTTCTGGCTCTGGCAGCACTGATTCTGGCTCCGGCAGTTCTTCTGGCTCCGGCAGCACAGATTCCGGCGCCGACTGCGCCCTGCCCTACAGCGCCGGCACCACCTATGTGGCGGGCGATATAGTTGAGCACAATTCACAACGCTACCGCTGCAACGTGGCGGGCTGGTGTTCATCCTCTGCGGCTTTTGCCTATGAACCGGGTGCAGGTTTTGCGTGGGACAGCGCCTGGAGCCTTGCCCAGGCCAGCAGCTGCACGGGCGGTTCTTCCGGCAGTGGCAGCACTGACACAGGTTCTTCCGGCGGTTCTTCCGGCAGTGGCAGCACTGACACAGGTTCTTCCGGCGGTTCTTCCGGCAGTGGCAGCACCGGCAGCGGCAGCTCATCGGGCAGCAGCGGCAATACCGACTGGGCAACCGATGTGGATGCCAGCGGCTGGCCAAAAGCCCTGAAAAACGCCAACCAGGCCTACAACAACAATAACGGCAAAGTGGTCGGCACCTATTTTGTGGAATGGGGTGTATACGGGCGTAATTTCCATGTGGCGGATATTCCGGCCACTAACCTCACCCATATTCTGTACGGTTTTATTCCGGTGTGTGGCCCTAACCAATCCCTGCAGGATGCCAACGCCTCGGGTTATGCCGCGTTAGTCAGCCAGTGTGCCGGCAAACAAAATTATGAAGTGACCATTCACGATAAATACGCCGCCCTGGAAAAATCCTACCCCGGTGATAACTGGGATGACCCGATCAAAGGCAACTTCGGCCAGTTAATGCGCATGAAAAAAGCCCAGCCGAATTTAAAAATACTGCCATCCGTAGGTGGCTGGACATTAAGCGATCCGTTTTTCCAGCTGGATAACAGCGCCAACCGCGCCACCTTTGTAAATTCCGTGAAAAACTTCCTGCGTGAATACCCATTTTTTGATGGTGTGGATATCGACTGGGAATTCCCCGGTGGCGGCGGTGCCAACGCCAGTTTAGGTAAAAGCAGCGACGGCGAAACCTACGCAACATTAATGCAGGATTTACGCGCCATGCTCGACAGCCTGGAAAGCGAACTGGGCAAAGAACTGGAATTAACCTCCGCAATTGGCACCTCACCGCGTTTTATTGATGCAGTGAATTACAGCAAAGCCAGCCAGTACATGGATTACATCTTCATGATGAACTACGACTTCAAAGGCGCATGGAGCAGCGAACTGGGCCACCAGACCAACCTGCACGCCTCGGATTTAACCGCCGATAAAAGCCTGAGCGTAGAAATTGCCGTGCAAAAAATGCTGAGCAAAAACGTAGCCCCACAAAAATTAGTGGTGGGTGTGGCCATGTATGGCCGCGGCTGGAAAAACATCAGCGGAATTTCCGGCAGCAACCCCTTCAGCGGCACCGGTGGCGGCGCCATCAACGGCACCTGGGAAGCGGGCATACTGGATTACAAAGATATCGAAGCGAACATGCAGGGCGGCGCAAGTGGCAGCGGCATTAACGGCTGGACCTACAACTGGGATGCCAAAGCCAAAGCACCTTACCTGTACAACGCCAGCAGCAAAAGTTTAATCAGCTACGATGATGCAAACTCAACCAAAGCCAAAGGCCAGTACGTACTGGACCAAAACCTGGGTGGTTTATTCAGCTGGGAAATTGATGCCGATACCGGCACCATACTCAACGCCATGCATGAAGGCCTGAGTCATCCGAAAAAATAAATAGAAAAAGCGTTAATAAAAAAGCCCTGAATGAAAAACATTCAGGGCTTTTTTGTTTGGGCTGCGGCGTTAATTTAGAACAGTTTTTTACGGATATTCTATGTAGGATTTAAACAGCTAAAAAACCGAGAACGCCCGCATAACCTGCCGAACGGATTGGATTAAATTTATTAAAATGCAGCGTAGCGTAATAATAAATTTTAGCCAAGTAGTGAAGGTCAACATTGATGCGATTGTTATGAGCAAATCTACCCCAACGACCACAATTAAAATCTTGGCAGAATTAATTTATCACTATTATTTACACTCTACTGTTACTGGAGTTCCTCTCGCTACGGCATAAAATAACCCTATGCCCATTTTTCCATTTGTTACGTTACCATTGTATGAATCAAAACCACCGTAAACATTGAATTGATAACCAACTATAGCGTTAAATCCATTTTTTTGAGCAAACGATGCAATTGCGTTGGAATATTGCAACTCTTGAATTGCATTTATATACGAGTTTTTATCATTCAAATCTTGAGGCTGAAACTCGTAGCCTGAACTGGAATGCTGAATGTAAGTACCAGCCTTGACGATCATACAACCACTTACTGGATAATTGTCTGTTGTAAATACTCCTAGCCATGCTGGTTTCCCAGATGCATTAGCCATAAAACTCAACATGAAAAGACCGATAAACAATCTCATAGACATCCTTATTTGATCATAACAGCTTTATTCATGCGCATGCGCGCTTTTCCATTACGACAGGCTTTAAAAAAACAACCTATCCCCTTATTTTTATTGAAAACACCATACCTGTTTTTTTTGTTGGGAAAGCGGAAAAACGCGTATGCGCGTTAACTCTCCACGCCTTTATAAAAATTACAGATTTGGGAGGCAGCTACACTACCAGCGGTTATGAAATTCCGCAATATCACCAACAAAGTACGCTTCAAATGTCAGCAATGCATAAACGATCTGCGATTGAGTGCAGTGAAATAAACTCCAAAGAGTATTTCCGAATACGTTTTCGACACCCACTGTTTTTTATTTGCGCAGATTTACCACGGCATTAACTCAGAACACCAAATGCGAACTTGCTGCGCCGGTTTTTTAAAGCGACATCGCCCGTAGTCAGCATGGATGCTGACAAAGCGCCGGCGAAGCAGGACAGGACGTCCCATGGCGCGTGGGCGTAATGGCGTGAATAAAAAATCGGGAACAAGCAGCAGTGTGAGCGAAGGAAGGGTCTGGGAAGTCCCTTCCCAGAAAGAAAAAACGGGGTTTAAAAGTCGTTTAATTCAGCATCACCGCAATAAAATTGGCTTATGTGGGGGTCTTGCCCCCACGCCCCTGCTTTGAACGCAACCGGGCGTTAGTCCTCACTCCAACAAAAAACACTCGCCCCCGCGCTATGGGGCATCCTGCCCTGGGTTCCCTCGCTTCGCCAGCATCCATGCTGGCTCGGGCGTGTTTTTTGTTTGCGTTTCGGCGCCCTTGAGCGTTCATTTTGTGCCCATCACAAACGGCAATTGCATCGGTAAATAGCGTCGAAAAATTATTCCCGCATTAAAGTTTTCTTGTGCAGATTTACCACGGTGTTCATTCAGAACACTTAATGCGAACTTGCTGCGCCGGTTTTTTAAAGCGACATAGCCCGCAGTCAGCATGGATGCTGACAAAGCGCCGGCGAAGCAGGGCATGGATGCCCCATGGCGCGTGGGCGTGATGGCGTGAATAAAAAATCGGGAACAAGCAGCAGTGTGAGCGAAGGAAGGGCCTGGGAAGTCCCTTCCCAGAAAGAGAAAAGCCGGTTTAATTCCGACCACTACAGAATTACAAAGGTTCTTTCTTGGGGGTCTTATACCCGTGCCGGGCACAGGCCCTCGGCTTTCATTGGGGGCCATCACAAACGATGGCTGCATCTATAGCTTATAAAATAAGAGCCTCAACAGAGGCTCTTATTTACAGCTGCACAACTCGCAACTTTACACTCAATAAATCACCCCATTTGCGCAAAGGTACTGGCCAATTTCTGCGGTGCATCGCGGAACAGCGCATACATATTTTTCGCAAAATCATCCGGGAATATTTCCAGTTGCCCGGCAGCCAGTGCGGCAAAGGTTTTTTGCGCAACTGTGGCAGGTGCAGGTTTTAACATATCCATACCCGCCGCCATGCGTGTATCGGTTGGGCCGGGGCAGACTTCCGCCACTAAAATACCGTCGCCACTTAAATCCGCACGCAGGCCTTCGGTGTAAGAATGCATCGCTGCTTTGCTGATGGAATAGGTGCCAATCGACGGGAAATTACTGATCGCGGCAATGGATGAAATATTAATAATCACCCCCTGGGCAGATTGTTTTAATAGCGGAATTAACGCGCTGGTGAGCTGCATGGGGCCAAATAAATTCACTTCCATTTCCTGGCGGGCAAAGGCAATGGCATCGGCGGCGGCACTGCGCGCCGGGTCAATAATACCGGCGTTATTCACCAGCATATCCAGCTCTGTAATTTCACTGGCCAGGGCGATAATTTGCCCGGGTTTGGTAACATCCAGCGCCACGGCTTTCACCACTGAGGGTGCCAGATTCACCAAATGCTGCACGCTGCTGATATCCCGCGCCGCCGCATAGATGGTTTTGGCCCCGGCCTGTAACAGGGTTTGCACAAAACCTTCACCAATACCGCGGTTGGCGCCGGTTACCAGCGCTACCTTACCTTGCACACTGAATGTCATATCCCGCTCCTTGTTGTGGCCTGGCCACCTTTTATCGACCGGCCCAGTATGATCTTGTACAAATTGTTTGATAATCACCCGTTATTGCATAGTATCCATACGCAAAATGAATAGATAAGGCCAGATCATGGATGAATCCCCCCTGCTGTCTGCCATGCAAACCTTTGTGAGTGTGGTGGAGAGTGGCAGTTTTTCAGAAAGTGCGCGCCGCCTTGGCCTTTCGCAACCTTCGGTTTCACGCCAGATCAATGCGCTGGAAAACCAACTGGGGGTGCGCCTGCTGCAACGCACTACCCGCAATTTAAGCCTGACCGAAGCCGGGCAAATTTATTATGAAAAAGCCCGTTTAATTCAGCGTGCTGTCACTGAAGCCAGCCAGGCCATCAGCGGTTTTAAAGAACAGCCCGCCGGTTTATTGCGCGTCAGCGCACCCCACACCTGGGTGGAAGCGAAAATTGCCCCGCATTTGGGGGAATTTATGCGCACCTACCCGGATATCCGCCTGGAATTAT
This sequence comes from Oceanospirillaceae bacterium, assembly GCA_024234265.1. GTDB lineage: Bacteria > Pseudomonadota > Gammaproteobacteria > Pseudomonadales > Oceanobacteraceae > JACKOM01. The sequence goes on along the minus strand of JACKOM010000002.1, from coordinate 21,114 downwards.
TCTGCAATGACAGCCGCCAGGACATGGTGGAAGAACGCCTGGATTTAGTGATTCGCGTGGGGCGCCCGGCGGACAGCAGTTATATCGCCATCCCCTTCTGCAAGGTGAAATTATTGCTCTGCGCCAGCCCAGATTACCTTGCACAGGCCGGCCAGCCAAAAACCCCCGCCGATCTGCACAACCACAGTTTTATCGTATTTGATAAATTCACCAAAACCCTGTTCAGCCACAAACAGGAGTTATACAGCATTAACCTGAATGCGCGCCTGACCTCCAATTCCGTGGCGGCGATTATCAGCGCCACAGTACAGGGCACAGGTTTCAGCGTATTACCGGATTTATTAATTCAGCAGGAATTAAACAGCGGCAAATTACTGCAACTAATGCCCGAACAGCAGATTGAAATAGAAGGTTTGCCGGTGGAAGAAGTGTTTGCCATGTACTCCAGCCGCATTCAGATGCCGGCCAAAGTGCGTGCATTTCTGGAGTTTTTTAAAACAAGGTTTGCGGAGTAAGTGTTGAGACAACCTAGATCAAGAAAATAATAGAACCTAATTACATCGCACTAGCACTGCACAAATACCAAACAAATACGGATTATTTTCTTACACGACATCAATTGCAGAGATTAAACAGCCTCCCTATCATCCCCAAGCCTTCTAAACGCAAACTACCGAAAGGATTTCGATATGCAACTCATTAAACGACTGGCATTGGGAGCAATGGCAGCATCAACTTTCATCATCAGCGGCTGCCAACCTACCCAGATTAAACCAGTCGAATCAGGCTTTAACGCAACAACAGTTACTTATACATACAACCTTGGCGACCAGAATATCTCTAACAAAGAAATTTTTGATGCCGTGATAAAAGAATTTCTACCAAAATTAAGCGTTGTTCGTCAATTTACTATTGATCCACCAACACGCTACAGAGATGGCACAACAACCAGACTTATCAAAAGCCTCTGGATAGAAATTAAATATCAGCCCGGCCAGCGCGAATTGCAAATTGACGCTGCCCCATGCCATACGGTGACAAGCATCTGAGGGTTGCGCAAACCAGGCAGGAGCACTAAAGGCGGCTGAATTACCCGATCCGGATGACGCACCAGGTAGCGATTGGCAAATTGCGCACCCGCAGAATGGCCAGATAAATAAAAACGCCCATCAAATCCACTTAATGCCAATTTGATTCGTTTATAATTTCGTGCAAAATATATCCGCACCTACTTCAACCAAACAACCCTCGATACCCACCCTAATGCCATCACCCTCGCTTGTCACTGCATAATTGTGATTATCATACGCTATGGGCAATCAATGTAATTTTGTGTTTATTCGCAAAACGCTTCCACGCTTTTAATGTTGCAGCAGCGGATGCCTCAGCGGTTTCACCCTCACTAAACATCCCGTGATTAACCACCACTATCCGAAAGTTCGATAAAGCTCCCTCAGGCATATATTGATAATACTTACCATGATTAACTTGCTTTAAAAGAACCACCCCTATTTCTGAGTTCAATAAGTCCGAACGCGCTTTAGAATCCTGCTCACTAAGCGCACCCCGTTCTTTTACTGCGTTATTATCAGCAGCATTTCTTTTATCACTAAAATGCGTCTGCCCATGCTTATCGACCCATTTATATATTTCGCCCCATCCGTTGACAGGGAAAAAGGTTACAAGCAAAAGAACATAAATATGCAGGGTTAATTTATTAATCAGCATCACCCGGTATCATCCATGAAGCGGTTGGAAATATTCACTTAAGGCACCAATACTACCTGCCAAAAGCGATATTCTGAATCGTCCATCAGAATAATAATTAAAACGTCGCTATGCGTAATGGCACTTACCCAGCCGGCACGCGCCGGCTGGGCTTTATCTTCTTTAAGACTTCACCTGCAGGGTACACACCCGATCACCGTAATAATTATCGGCGTAATTACATACCGGCTGTGCATTTTGCGCTGCGGGTTTGGTTTTGATGATTTCACTGATAATGCTTTTTACCTTGGCCATTATGTTTCCCCTTTATCTGGCGGTGACGGGTTTAAGATAGGCCCGCGCCAGTGATGGGTGAAATGAGTAATTTCTCTGGCGCTGATTGTTTTTGACTATCGCACCAGCGTCCAGCGTCCAGCTTCTAGCTTCCAGTCCCCAGACCAGCAAATCTATTTCAAAAATATTTGAAATAGATTTGCCAGCCAGCCGATCCGCTGCTACATTCTGCGCCATGTTAAATACCCAGCTCAGCTCTGTACTCAAGGCAAGTGCCGACCCTATCCGCCTCGACATACTGCGTTTATTGAAACGCGACAGTCTGGCGGCCAGTGAGTTAGCCAGTGTGCTGCAAGTGAAGCAGTCGGCCTTAAGCCATCACTTAAAGGTGATGACCCAGAGCCAGTGGTTAAGCCCGCGGCGCGAAGGCAACATGCTGTTTTACCGCCGCCAGCTGAGCAGCGACAGCGAGCTGATGCCCATGCAGCGTGGCATTTTGCAGGTGGTGGATGCCCAGCCGTTAAGCGAACAACACGCCAGCGCCCTGCAGCAAATACGCGCTGAGCGCCAGCAGGCATGTGCGGAATTTTTTGCCGAGCACGCCAATGAGCTGGATGCCGTCACTGACCGTATTGCCGGTTACCAGCATTACGCGGCCACCCTGCAGCAGGCGTTAAACCAGCTGCATCTGGCCCACGGTAAATCGGCCCTGGAAATCGGGCCGGGCAAAGGGGGGTTTTTATCCTACCTGAGCCAGCAGTTTGATCAGGTATATGCGCTGGATATTGCCGAGCCCATGCTGGCCCTGGCGCGCTCGCAATCGGCGGGCCTCAACAATATCGAATTTGTACACGGTGATACCCAGGCGTTATTGGCCAAGGGCCTCACGGTGGATTTTGCGGCGGTGAATATGGTGTTGCACCACATTCCATCCCCCGCCGAGCTGTTTGCCGAGTGCTGGCAGCTTTTGAATACCAACGGCTGGTTAGTGATTACCGACCTGTGCGCCCACGAGCAGGATTGGGTGCGCGAAGCCTGCGGAGATTTTTGGTTAGGATTTGACCCTGATGAATTACTGCAATGGGCAACCAGTGCAGGCTTTGCCCCGCAGCCGCCGGTTTTTCTCGGCCTGCGTAATGGCTTTCAGGTGCAGATTCAGCTGTTTCAGAAAACCCTGGCCCCGGGCCAGTTAACTCAATAACCGGGGCGACCCTAACAACAATTAAGAAGGACTGCCGCATGAGCGAATACAGTATTTTTACTTCCGAATCCGTATCGGAAGGCCATCCGGACAAGGTTGCCGACCAGATTTCTGACGCGGTACTGGATGCGATTATTGCCCGCGACCCTTACGCCCGTGTGGCGGTGGAAACTTTGGTTAAAACCGGTATGGCGATTGTGGCCGGTGAAGTGACCACTTCCTGTTACGTGGATTTAGAAGACATAGTACGTGATGTGATCAAAGGCATTGGTTACAACAGCTCCGACGTGGGCTTCGACGGCGCGACCTGTGCGGTGCTCAACGCTATCGGTAAACAATCCGTGGATATCAACATGGGTGTGGACCGCGCCAAACCTGAAGATCAGGGTGCCGGTGACCAGGGCCTGATGTTCGGTTACGCCACCAACGAAACCCCTAACCTGATGCCTGCGCCGCTGTATTACGCGCACCTGCTGTGCAAACGCCAGTCTGAACTGCGCCGCAACGGCACCCTGCCTTGGCTGCGCCCGGATGCTAAATCCCAGGTAACCATTAACTGGGAAGGCGACAGCCCGAAAATCGATGCGGTAGTACTGTCTACCCAGCACGATCCGGAAATCAGCCTGGATGATCTGCGCGCCGCAGTGAAAGAAAACATCATCAAACACGTGCTGCCAGCAGAATGGCTGCATGAAGGCACCCTGTACCACATCAACCCAACCGGTAACTTTGTGATCGGTGGCCCGGTGGGCGACTGCGGCCTGACCGGCCGTAAAATTATCGTGGATTCCTACGGCGGTATGGCACGCCACGGCGGTGGTGCTTTCTCCGGTAAAGATCCATCCAAAGTGGACCGTTCCGCTGCCTACATGGGCCGTTATGTGGCTAAAAACGTGGTGGCCGCCGGCCTGGCTGACCGTTGTGAAATCCAGGTTTCTTACGCCATCGGCGTGGCGGAACCTACCTCTGTTTCTGTAAACAGCTTTGGCACCGGCAAACTCAGCGACCAGCAACTGGCTAAAGTAGTACGTCAGGTATTCGACCTGCGCCCTTACGCTATCCAGAACCAGCTGGAACTGCTCAACCCTATGTACCAGCTGACCGCCGCTTACGGCCACTTCGGCCGCGAGCCGTTTGAGCACACTTACCACTACGTGGTGAACGGCGAGAAACTGAGCAAGACCTTTACTGCCTTTACCTGGGAACGTACTGACAAGGTGGATGCGCTGAAGGCTGCGGCGGGACTTTAACGCCAAACGCATTGTTGGGAGACGGGAGACGCATACCCGCTCCGCTCCGACAGGGAGGTCGGCATGCATCAAAAGCGTCATAAGAGAATGGCCGTATGGCAACTTGCCATGCAATTGGTGGAGCAGGTTTATCAGCTCACCGCGTTACTACCTGAACATGAGCGGTTTGGTTTGATCAGTCAGATGCGACGCTGTGCAGTGAGTGTTCCTTCCAATATTGCCGAAGGTGCCGCGCGCCGTTCGGATAAAGATTTTCTGCGTTTTCTCGGCATAGCCAGGGGATCGCTGATGGAGCTGGATACCCAGCTGGAAATTTGTTTCCGCCTGGGTTTTCTACAAAACAATCATGAAGCCATTGAGCTTATTGAGCATGTGTTTGCCAAACTCAATGCTCTTATGAGTTCAGTGAAACAGGCGGGAAATGAAGGCTAGCGTCTTACGTCTCCCGTTCAGCATTTGGCATAAAAGGAATAAAAAATGACCCAATTTACCGATTACAAAGTCGCCGATATGAAACTGGCCGACTGGGGCCGTAAAGAAATCAAAATCGCGGAAGGCGAAATGCCAGCCCTGATGGCCCTGCGCCGCAATTACAAAGCATCCCAGCCACTGGCCGGTGCGAAAATCATGGGTTGTATCCACATGACCATCCAGACCGCGGTGTTAATCGAAACCCTGGTGGAACTGGGTGCGCAAGTGCGCTGGTCTTCCTGCAACATTTTTTCTACCCAGGATCACGCTGCTGCGGCCATCGCCGCTGCCGGTATTCCGGTTTTTGCCTGGAAAGGTGAAACCGAAGAAGAGTTCTGGTGGTGTATCGAACAAACCATCCTGGCTGAAAAAGATGGCAACAAAGCCTGGGATGCCAACATGATTCTCGACGACGGCGGTGATTTAACGCAGCTGGTTCACGAAAAATACCCACATATGCTGAACAGCATCCACGGTATTTCGGAAGAAACCACGACCGGTGTGCACCGTCTGGTAGAAATGATGACCAAAGGCGAGCTGAAAGTGCCGGCCATCAACGTGAACGATGCGGTAACCAAATCCAAAAACGACAACAAATACGGCTGCCGTCACTCCCTGAACGACGCCATCAAACGTGGTACCGACCACCTGCTGTCCGGTAAAAAAGCCCTGGTTATCGGTTACGGTGACGTGGGTAAAGGTTCTGCTGCTTCCCTGCGTCAGGAAGGCATGATTGTACGTGTGACTGAAATCGACCCAATCTGCGCTATGCAGGCGTGCATGGACGGTTACGAAGTGGTTTCCCCGTACATCGACGGTATCAACACAGGTTCAGCCGCCGGCATCAACAAACAACTGCTGGCCAACACCGACCTGCTGGTAACCACTACCGGTAACATCAACGTGTGTGACCAGTACATGCTGGCGGCCCTGAAATCCAGCGCTGTGGTATGTAACATCGGCCACTTCGACAACGAAATTGACACCGCTTTCATGCGTAAAAACTGGAAATGGGAAGAGATCAAACCCCAGGTGCACAAGGTTTACCGTGACGAAGCGACTGACGACCACCTGATTCTGCTGTCCGAAGGCCGCCTGGTGAACCTGGGTAACGCCACCGGTCACCCAAGCCGTATCATGGACGGTTCTTTTGCTAACCAGGTGCTGGCACAGATTTACCTCTACGAGCGTAAATTCGCCAACATGATGGAAGCTGAAAAAGCCGAAAGCATCTATGTAAAAGTGCTGCCGAAGAAGTTGGACGAAGAAGTTGCTGCTGAAATGGTGCGTGGTTTTGGTGGTGTGATCACCCGTTTAACCGAAGGTCAGGCCAAGTACATTGGCGTGAAGCAGGACGGTCCGTTCAAGCCAGAGGCTTATAAGTACTAAAGAGCAGCCAGAGGCTTATAAGTACTAAAGAGCAGCCAGAGGCTTATAAGTACTAAAAGCCGCCTGAAAACTGCGTGTTAAACGCTATTGTCCGTGTGCTGAAAGCAGCACACGGACAAATGGCGTGTTAGAATCCCCCGCTATTGAAAACGAACCGCTGAGTAGGTCACCGTCATGGATACATTTCGTTTAAGTTTTGAATTCTTCCCCACTAAAACCGAAGAAGGCACCCGCAAGCTTTACGAAGTGCGTGACCAGCTCGCTGTGCTCGAGCCTGACTTTTTCTCTGTGACTTACGGTGCCGGTGGTTCTACCCGTGACCGTACCCTGGATGTGGTCAGCGAATTAAACCGCCGTGGCATCAGTACCGCACCGCACTTAAGCTGCGTGGGTGATACCAAAGCGAATATCCGCGATTTATTACAAACCTACTCCCAGAATGGCATTGACCGTATCGTGGCCCTGCGTGGTGACCTGCCCTCCGGCATGGCAGCCAGCACAGGTGAAATGCGTTATGCCAACGAACTGGTGAGTTTTATCCGCAGCGAATTTGGTGAACAATTCCACCTGGAAGTGGCCGCCTACCCGGAAATGCATCCCCAGGCAAAAAGCTACGAAGCGGATTTATTAAATTTCAAACGCAAAGTGGATGCCGGTGCCAACAGCGCCATCACCCAGTACTTCTTCAATATCGACAGTTATTTCTATTTTGTCGACCGTTGTGAAGCCATGGGCATCGACATTCCTATTGTGCCGGGCATTATGCCGATCACCAACTACAGCAAACTGGCACGTTTCTCCGATGCCTGCGGCGCGGAAATTCCACGCTGGATCCGCAAGCAGCTCGAAGCCTACGGTGATGATCAGGAAAGCATCCAGAAATTCGGTGAAGAAGTGATCACCTACATGTGCGAAGACCTGATCGAAAACGATGTGGAAGGTCTGCACTTCTACACACTCAACCAGGCCGATGCCTGCCTGGCAATTTGTAAAAATCTGTTTCCTTAATTCAGGCCAGCAGTATGAACCTGTATTTTTTCGCAGCCCGTAAGGTGCAGCGAAATTACTTCCAGCAGTTATGCGACCTTATGCCAGACACGCAAGTGCTCTGGCATAAATCGTTTTTATTGCCTGCGTTTTTTGCCGAACCCAGCCAGCCACAGCAGCTCAGCGCCATAATCGATAACCTGCTGCGCGAAAAACAAAACCGCGAAAAAAACAAAAACAAAAGCGCGCTCTACTGGCGCTTTTTCCGCGCGGTGAAAACCCTGGATGCTAAATTACTCTACAAACGTTATTACCAGGGTTTCAGTGCATTAAACGGTAAAATCGTATTCTGGAATGGCCTCAAATATAACCAGCGTATTGCCGAATTAGCCGCGCGTGATGCGGGCCTGCAATGCCTGTATATGGAAAACGGCTTAATCCCCGGCATGACTACCCTGGATGTACGTGGCATTAATTATTTTAATTCCATGCCACGCCATGCTGCGGGTTACCCCGCAACCGCGGTTACCTCCGCCTTACAATTACCGGCCATGGAAAAACCTGCCCACCTGCCGGATGAATATTATTTTGTGCCGCTACAGGTGAATACCGACAGCCAGGTAACGTTATTTTCCCCCTGGATTGCCAACATGCGCGATCTGCTCGGGCGCCTCGAACAACTCAATGCCACCCTGCAAAATAAAATGGGCAAGACCAGCCCGGTTTTTGTGATTAAACGCCACCCGGCGGCGGAAGATAAACATTTGGATATTCTGCAAAAGTGGGCCGGGCATACCCATTTAATTTTTGCAGACGACTGCGCCACCCCGGCATTAATTCAACACGCCAAAGCCGTGATTACGATTAACTCTACCGTAGGGATTGAAAGCATTATCGCCGCCAAAGCTGTGATTGTGCTCGGCCAGGCTTTTTACAATATTCCCGCGTTAACCCTCAGTGCGAATAATGCCACTGAACTGGAAAACGCCGTGATGCAGATTGAGCAAGGCTGGCAGCCTGATGCAGATTTACGTAACCGTTTTCTGGTGCATTTAGAACAGGTTTATCAGGTGCAGGGCGACTGGCGCGCCAATGATAACAGCCAGCATGTGCAACACATGGTGCAACGGCTGGAGGCCTTACGTTAATGGCCAGCCATTTGTATTTATGCTCAACCCCGTTAAACATGCTGGTGGCAAGTCTAATTGCCCTCAGTAAACCCGCTGACAAACATATACTCGCTGCCATCGACCAACCCGGCGGCAAGGCCCACGGCCTGTTTGACATGATCAATGCCTGGCCCGAAAGCCCATTCCAAAACACCCGGGTTATTTCTTACAAACAAAAAGGCCTGCGCAATAAACGTAACGCCCGCCGCGAAGCTTTCGCCAACATTGAACAGCTGCTGGCTGAAAATACTTTTGAATACATCTACACCGGCAACGATCGCCGCATTGAATTCCAATACGCCATGCACCTCGCCGCCGATACAACAATTGGCGTATACATGGATGACGGCACCTACAGCTACATAGGCAAAAAATCCCACTGGCTGAGCGATAAAATTATTGATGCGGGCATTAAAAAACTGAGTTATGGAAGCTGGTGGCGGCAACCTGCGGATATAGGCGCCAGCAGCTGGATTAAACAGGCCTGGTTATTTAAACCCGAACAGGCCATGGCCCACCTGCAAAGCAGAACCTGTTTTAAGATTCCAGCCATCAACCAAACAGCCATGGCCAGCCTGACGAGCATCGCCTGTCAGCAGGCAGGTTTAAACAGCGCAGAATTACGTGATATTCAACTGCTGGTATTGTTGCCGCACGAATCCGTGTTAAGCCCAGCAAATGCCACGCTGCTCAGCCAACTATTAAACAAGGCCGACACGGCACACAGCGCAGTTAAATTACACCCGCGCTGCCAGCAACTGCCCGCACAACTGCAACACGCCATACAAAACTGCAAAACCCTGCCCAGCAGCATACCGGTAGAACTTTTATTACCCGCTTTGCCAGCCTGCAAAGTAGTGGCTGATATGTCCACCGTATTACTCACCATCCGCTGGTTGCGCCCGGATATACGGGTAGAAGCGTTGCCACAGGCCGGGCATAGTAGTTGGATGGAATTGCTGGCGAATAATCAAATTCAAGAATTTAAAATCTAAGACACCTGACTATGTTTGAAAAAATTATTACTTCAGTACCCGTAAAACTTATCTTTCTGATTGCACTCGGCACAGTCATTTACAAGCTATTTAAAGCCTGTAAAAAAACCAATCAACTTGGTCTTTTTGCAGCATTTAGTGCAACCGTCGTTATTTCGATAACTCTATCGGCAACAGCCATCGGTAAAATTTATCCATACGGCTTATTCACAGACATCGCATATACGACCCTTCTGTACACGTTTATGGCATGGTTCGCCCCAAAACTAAATCACACCCATATGCGCAGCGGAATTTTAGTATTATTACTGACAATTGCCTCTCTCCCTCCGCTGTTCTATGCCTTGCATATTATGATTGTGGGATCCAGCGTCAACGCAGACAGTTTTATCGCCATTTTTCAAACAAATGCCAATGAGGGCCTCGAATACATTGCCTCATTTCTGACAGCGTTTAATGTTGGTTTAATCCTCATAACCCTCGCAATACTGTTTTATATTGCAATCACACATGCCCGGGCAGAAACAGAATCAACCAACAAATATCTAGTGCTCGCATCGTTATTCTTAAATATTGCACTATTGATACTTCCTCCTCCGGAGAAAGGACTTATAAATTTCCCGTTCATTACCTATCAAACATACTCCCATGAGTTAAAGGCGGTACAAGAAAAAACTTCAAAATTAAATGTTGAAGGGAAAAACTTTACAGCCACAAAAAGCGAAACCGGCGAAACCTATATTGTGATCATAGGTGAATCACTCAATAAGCATCATATGTCTTTGTATGGATATGAAAAAGAAACAACACCCTTATTAGACAAGCTAAATAAAAATGGCGAACTTGTGGTTATACAACAGGCCTTTGCCAACTACCCCGGCACAATGGCCGCATTATCCATGGCAATGAGTCAATCCAATCAGCAGAACAATGTAGAATATGCGGATGCAGTGGGAATTGTTGAACTCTTTAATAACGCTGGTTTTACAACCGTATGGATAGGCAATCAACCACTATCTAATAGTTACGACATGGTACTTGGATATATAGCAAATAAAGTTACGCGCAAGACCCTGACATTTGATACGCAGTTTCATGCTATGTCCCACAAAGACCAGAAACCTGATGGAGTGTTGTTACCTTATATAAAAAATGAACTCGAACGCAGTGAGAGTAATAATAAAATCATCTTCGTTCATCTAATGGGTAATCATACAAACTACTGTGAACGATACCCACAGGAATTCGAGAAATTCACCATGTCTATATATGAAAATATTATGACGCGTTTGTTTAAAGGTGGAATTGGCCACTCTGTGGAATGTTATGACAATAGCGTATATTACAATGACTACGTTGTTTCTGAAGCAATTAGTCTCTTGGCCAACCACAGCAACGCATATAAAAAACCTGCCGCTCTACTATATTTCTCAGATCACTCTGAGGACATTTCAAGAGGTGTAGGGCACTCCTCATCAAATTTCTCATTCGAAATGTTAGAGATACCTACATTATTCTGGACATCAAAGACATACAACGCCACATATCCTGAAAAGATAAATACACTAAAAGCAAATAGTACTGCATTATTTTCAAACGATTTTATTTTTGACACGGCTATTGGTCTGACAAACACCAGCACCGATAATAAAACCTATTGCCCAGAATGCGATCTCACTAGCATTAATTATAGCCTCCCGAAAGAACGAGCTTTTACCATGCACGGAAAAATGCTCTACACAACGACTAGAAACCCATTTTACAAAAACCAATAGGCACTACATTGAACTTTAGAGCAGATATAAATGCATTACGTGCCATATCCGTTATTCTCGTAGTGATATTCCATTTTCAGACAGGACCATTCACATCAGGATTTATTGGTGTGGATATTTTTTTTGTCATCTCAGGCTTCTTAATGACAAAAATAATTACGAAAAAATTAAATAACAACAATTTTAAGCTTATTGAATTTTACGAATCTCGCGCAAAGAGATTAATTCCGGCATTAGCAACACTTTGCACCACTCTCATAATTTTCGGCTGGTTCTTTCTTGCACCTGAAGATTACAGAAAACTGGCAGAGCATGCTGCCTCCAGCATCAACTTTACTTCCAACATGACTTACAGCAAAGAAATTGACTATTTCAATCCAGATTCAAGCGAAAAATGGATGCTTCACACATGGTCTCTTTCAGTAGAATGGCAATTTTACTTAATATTTCCTGTCATTCTCTTGCTCTTTAATTCAATCAATTATTTCAGATCAAGATTAAAGGGCATACTATTTACACTATGCTTAACTTCCCTGACCATTTCACTATATTTTTATTTCATTAATGAAGAGAAAAGCTACTACTTTCTAACCTCCCGCGCATGGGAAATGCTAGCTGGCAGCCTGACCGCATTAATTAACATAAACAAACGTGCCTTTAACAATTATGCTTGGAGCGCTTTTTCAATATTTTCTATAATTGCATTTGCCTGCGCCCCAAAAATAGACTCCATATGGCCAAGCCCACTCACAATAATCCCAATAATTGCAACCTGCATCATTCTCTTACAAAATCATAATTTCAAGCTGTATGACAACATATTAATAAAGGAAATAGGCGCTTCATCTTATTCAATATATCTATGGCACTGGCCCATATATGTACTGATCAACCACTTAAACCTGCAGGATAATCTGCCTGCACTTATCCTAGGTATATTACTGTCCGGAGTAATTGGCTTTTCATCGAAAAAACTAATCGAAGATAGGTTTACTCATAAAAAAGACGACAAAATAAGACCTTACATTAAGTACATTTTGTTAATTTTAGTCATCCACAGTACTTGCATGCACATAATCACCCATAAGGGATACCCTAAGCGCATGCATGACTCTTTAGAAAGACTTGGGATTGATATCACTCAGCTAGAAATGGCTTCAAGAGAAAACGGCTTCTGCTTTAAAAATTTCAATGCCAATAGAAAATTAACCTCATCTGACAATGAGGACAAATGCTGGATTGGGGAAAAAAATACAAAGGATACAATATTATTATTTGGCGATTCATTTGCAGGACAATGGGAGCCATTTTGGGATGATATTGGCAGAAGTGAAGGCATAAAAATCAGATCCGTTACCACAAACTGGTGCTACCCATCCTTCAATAACAATTACACAGGCCCAAAATCACATCCAGCTTACACACAGTGCCTTATAAACAGGAAATTCCTGAAAGAACACGCTAAAGATTTCAACACTATAATCCTAGCAGGACAATGGCTCCAGATGCATGAAAGTGGCGATATAGACTCGATTTCAGAAGTTCTTAAGTATTTAACACAAAGCGATGTCAAAGTTATTGTAATGCCTGCACCAACCATATTTGATCAAGACATACTCTCTAAATTTAAATTTTATAACTTTAATAGCTTGAATTTTGATATTAGCAAGCTGAGAAAAGAAAAGGATGAAGCTGCCACAGTCCTCAACAACAGAATCGAAAACGAGATTTCAGGAAAAGGTGAGTTTATTGAAAGGAAATTCCTGTTCAATCAATCCGACCTGACAGACAAGGGCATACCCTATAGCCTTGATGGTAAACATATCAGCATTTACGGCGCACATGCGTCCTATGATAAATTCAAAAACACAACCAAATACAACAACTTGATGAGCTTCATTAAAAATGCTCCATAAATTTGCACATTTTCTAATACACAGAGCAAAAAATCGCGGCCCCATACGTCTAATTATGACCCTGCTAGTGAAAAATGAGGCCGACATTATTGCCGACAATATCCGGGTACACCACAACTTAGGCGTAGATGGGTTTGCCGTAATGGATAACGGTTCGACCGATGGCACGCTCGACTTATTACAACAGCTAAAAGATGAAGGTATAAATATCCATATTATTCATCAGCCTGCACAGGATTATCAGCAGGCAAAATGGATGACCGAACTGGCTTTTTATGCGCGAGATAAAATGGGTGCTGACATGGTCATCAGCAATGATGCTGATGAATTTTATATCCCTAAAAACGGCTGTGATTTGAGGGCTTATTTCAGCCGCAAAGATTCAGTTGTAACAGTGCGTCGTTATAATATGGCACTGGACGACAGGGCCATGCAGCCGGGTTATCAGTATTGGGATGGCGATTTAAAAGTTATCAACCCCATCTTTTATGATAAATCAGCGCAGTTAAAGCAGGATGCTGTATCCATGCTGCTGGTAAAAATCAGCCCCAAAGCTATCGTAAACCCCTATGGATTGTTCCGCCTGAAAGGTGGTAACCACAGAGCAAACCATGTATGGCGCCTGATCAGCAAACGCGACGAAGCCGATATTGAAGTCATTCACTTCCCTATCCGCAGTTATGAGCAATTTGAACGTAACATAATCAACCGTAAGCGCCTGATTGAAACCACTAATGCGCGTATGGGTGATCACTACCGCCGCTGGGTAAGATTGTATGATGAGGGCAAACTAAGGGATGAATTCCAGAAGTTTTTATTATCCCAAAATGACATTGATACTCTTTGCCGTCTAGGTGTCATCTCAAAAGAAAGTTATCGCAACACTATTTCAATAAAGAAGAACTAGAATGAAAAAAATTGCTTTTCTATTAGGCTCATTAAATGGCGCCGGGGCAGAAAAAACAATAATAACCCTTTGCAAGCACCTTCAAAAGCTCGGCAATATGGTTTACCTACTTGTTTTAGATGATGCCGGCGACTACACCCTCCCACAAGATATAACACTAATTAAAGTTAATGGCGAAACCAAGAAAGAACTACGAAATAGCATTGCAGCTATTACAACAAGATTAGATCTCGATTTATTTGTTTCCAGCCGTGGTGAATTCTATGATTCAGCGATAGCAAAAAATAAATTCTGCTCTGTGCACATAACTCCGACAGCCTGGATACGTGATCCGAAATGGAAGTTTTGGAGCATAATTCGTAAGAAGCGAAAACTAGCTAAGAAATTTTCCGCAAAAAATCTTATTGCATTATCTGAAGGCATTCGCGATGACCTGATTGAAAATCTGAAATGCAAACCCGAAAACATCATAACAATTAACAATCCATTTGAGATAGAGGAAATCCGCAGCCTTTCATTACAAGATGGAGATATCCCTGAAAAACCTTATGCCATATATGTTGCCTCTCTCATCCCACGAAAACGCCACAGGGATTTACTTGAAGCTTTTTCTCGCATAGAAGATAAAAAAATCAGACTTGTATTTGCCGGCAAAGGCGAATTACAAAATGAACTTGAGACCTTAGCAAATGATCTAGATCTTAGCCAGCGAGTAGAATTTCTTGGCTGGCATTCAAACCCTTATAAACTGATAAAAAACTCAGACCTATCCCTATTAACATCTGAAGCAGAAGGATTGCCCAGAGTACTTGTTGAATCCTTGATCCTAGATGTGCCAGTTGTTTCAACTGACTGCCCTTCAGGACCAAGTGAGGTCATGACCGGCCCACTTAAAGAATACTTAGTCCCAGTCGGCGATGTGCAACAATTAGCCACCAAAATCAATCGAGCCTTAAAGTGCTACCCCGACCGCATGGAATTCAATATTGAACGATTTAATGCTGAGAATGTTGCGAAACGTTATATGGCACTTATTAAGTAAACCTTTAGGAAGTCTTATTTTTTTGAGGTATTGCAGACAAGCAAAAAACACACAATAAGAGCATCAGCGTCAGAGATGATGCTCTTATCATTGGGGAATTTGTCAAGCCACAAACCAAAAATACATATGCAACAGCGAAGCCTGCCTGCATATAAAACCCGCCTGCCAAACTCTTAGAAAAAACATACATCAACCATGCAAAAAATGATACGAATAACAATCCAAGCGGAATACCAAACCAAACAACAGCATTAATTACATCATTATGTAAATGTATATACTTAGTTGCCGCCGGCGCTATAAAACCAGGATCAACCTGCAATTTTTCGTTAAAATATTTTTGATGCAACCCGAAACCTACTCCAGCGAAGGGATGTTCAGCTAGAGAGTTGATCGCCCCTCGCCACATCTCGATCCGAACTCCATGGGAATTTGCTTTGTCATCAGGTTTGCTTTCATATTGCTTAATTCCATTTAGCACCCTAGCACCCAGACTTGTTTCACCTATAAAGAATGGCGTCGCAATAAAAAATATAATCAAAACAACTATTATTTTTTTAAAGCCTCGTTCTACAAAAGCAAAATAAACACCTGACACCATAATAAAGCTTGCAATAGCTATTGCTGGCCCTCTACTTCCTGTAAGAAATACTGTAACCAGACCCATAACACTAACAGCACAGGTCAATAAGAATAGCTTTGTGTTCTCCCGGAAATGAGCAGCCACGATTATAGTAAATGCAGTCAACATAGCGACATTGGTGGCAAATATAAGCGGCAGACTCCCTTCACCTCTTACGCGATACCCCTTTCCATGCAGCCATGTTTGATACAAGCCATATATACACATTACAACCAATGAAATAATTGCTGAAAATTGAAATATTCGCTTATCAAACCCCTCCAAAGCCAAAACAATCAGTATTGGTATAATTATAATTATAGGATAAAAGAAATCCTTAAAAACCCAATCCGATATTTTATTTCTGAAAAATACATGCTCCACAAAAATAATTATCGCACTACAAACAACAAAACCTATAAATATTTTTATATCTCTAGATATATTGCCGATATTTTTCGATCGATACTGGCCAATTATAAATATCAGTGAGATAAGACTCGACAAATGAAACAGTGTTTTTGATGTCTGATAATGCACTCCATAAAAAATAAGGCACACAGCACAAACCCAAACAGCAATGGATGGTAATTTCTTCATTTTTATAATCTTCAAACAACAAGGAGGATGACTCTGCAATTACAGCGCAGCTTGCTTTTTCACAAAAGGGATCTATGCACTAATAAGGCCCGTGTGATGGATTACTGTAATGAGAAGGCTTCTAACCACAGTTATTTATGCATTATTTTTAACTGCTTGCAATGACAATCAGACAAGTGAAAACCCTAAAAAAGCAGATGCTTTTCAAGCTGGAACACTCACTTCTAACATCGCGTTTGTTTTGCAATCAGAGCAAATTCAATCTATCCAATATGTTGGACTATCTCTTACGATTCCACCTCCTATCTTATGGCCAGATAATACCTCACTTACGATAAGCACTGATCCTCTGCACCCCTACGGCCTACTAGATAGTCAATCATGCGCGCTATACAGTTACCCTGTTGAAACTGGAGCTATTAACTGCACCGCACCCGGCATTTTTGCCGATACCCCAACTAACAACCCTTACCCCGTCCTTAGTTTTGACCTGACTGGCAATCTGCTTGTGGTCGGGAGGCGTTTCAGTACCTTTCACACGGATACATGCCTGCAACCCACTGCCTCTGGCTGCGCAGCCTGGCAGGTGGATTACGCCATACAAATGGAAGATGAAGAACCGCAGCTGTATCGCATCAAAGATGGCCTGCCACAGCTGATTTATACGGGAACAGACAACATGGTGCTGGCGGGCTTTGCCGCCATGGATAACAGTCTGCATGTGTTATCTGCCACCTATGCAGGTTATGCCCTGGATACCCATTTGCTGCGTATTGATGAATCTACTCAAAACCTAGCCGACCTTGGGCGGCCAGGTGCGCTTTTGCCTGCTGCAAATGGCCTGTTGTTTGTTGATGAGGTTTTTGCCCTGCAGTTTTCTACCGGAAATGGTTTGAGCAAGCTGAAGCTACCCAGCATGGCGCCCGCTGCGGATTACTGGTTTAACCCTGCGCCGCAGGCTCTGGCATTTGATGGCCAAGGGCAACTTTATGGTTTGTTTCAGCAACGCCGCCTCTTACAAGATGGCACCTGGCAAGACTACCTGCTGAGCTACCGTTTGTTACCCTATCAGGCAACGCCTGTTGCCGAATCTGAGGTCAGCAGCGAATTTTACCTGCCACAACAACTTCCCGTAACGACTGCCGATGGTTATGCCGTATTGGATTGCCATAACACGAGTTGTGACCTGCTGGTGCAGCATAACGCTCAGCTGCGCAATATTGCACTGCCAGAAACCTTCAGCTCTGACAAACTACTCACGGCGCAAAACTCTATCATTCTGGATGGCCACACAAGCGCAGGCCAGTTAATGCAGTTGCAATATGGGTTTGACGAAAACGATGCAGTCACATCAAGCAGTACCCTATTCCCTGCGGAGTGGCAGTCGGTAATCACTATTCCTGCTGCGCAAGCCATACCTCCGGCAGAGGATTTAAAAATCACCAGCAGCACTCTGGCTGAGCACAGCCTGAGCCTTAGTTTTAATCAAGCCGCAGGCTGTATGCCCTTTGCTATCACTCTGTATAAAACCGATGGGGCTCACGATGGGTTTAGCGGCAGTTATCTTCTGCAGGGTGCAAGCCTGCATCTCTTAAATGTGCCGGATATAACTGCGCTGGATATTCTGTTTAACTGCGGTGGCAACGCGTTACTGCTGCAGCACAACATCCCTGAGGATTCACTGGCGAATTGAGCCCGCTTTTGGCATGGTAAGGTTTTTATCCGGGGCACTACCATGCGCAGCCTTTTTTTATTGTTAAGCCTGTTTCTCTGCCAGACAGCAGCCGCTTTTGACTGGCGCGCCTATGATCAGTTGTTACGCGAGCACGTGCACAGCGGGCACCGTTTTGGCGTAAGCGCCAATCTGGTGGATTACGCCGCTATCGGCAAAGATCCGGCATTTGCCGCCATTGCTGAGCAACTCGCCAACTACAACCCTGCCCCGCTGAATAAAATCGAAAAACTCGCGTTTTATATCAATGCCTATAACTATTTTGCGATCAAACTTGTGGTCGATCAGCAACCACAAAATAGCATCAAGGATATTGGTAATTTTTTCTCACCTGTCTGGAAAAAACCTGCCGGCAAAATTAATGGTGAAAGCGTTAGCCTGGATTTTATTGAGCATCAGGTGCTGCGCAAAATGGGCGAACCCGGTATTCATTTTGCGATTGTCTGTGCATCCCTCAGCTGCCCGGATTTAAGGGCAGAAGCCTATATCCCGGAAGATTTAATGCAGCAACTGAATGATCAGATTCAGCTTTTTCTGAATAATCCCAAGGGGCTGAAAATCGAAAACAATACCCTGTATATTTCCAATATTTTTGATTGGTTCAGCGCGGATTTCAAACCCTATGGCGGCGTGCTGCCATTTTTACGATTGTATAAACCTGAGTTATCAGGTTTTGATTCATTTTCCTCCCTGGATTACGACTGGCGTTTAAACCGCTGGCAAAAATAATATGAGTAAAAACAACCACAGCATGATGCAGCGGGACCTCGCCGTTTTATGGCACCCCTGCACACAAATGAAAGATCACGAAACCCTGCCTTTAATTCCGATTAAAAAAGGCGACGGTATTTATTTATATGACTATGATGGCAACCGCTATATGGATGCCATTAGCTCCTGGTGGGTGAATGCCTTTGGGCATAATAATCCGGTGATCAGCAAAGCGGTTAAAGATCAGGTAGACCAGCTAGAACACGTGATTCTTGCCGGTTTCAGCCATGAACCTGTGATTGAATTATCCGAACAACTGGTCGCTATTACGCCACCGGGTCTGAACCGGGTGTTTTATGCCGATAACGGCTCATCCGGCATAGAAGTGGCCCTGAAAATGAGCTTCCACTATTGGCTGAACACAGGCAAACCGCAAAAAACCCGTTTTATTACCTTAAAAAACAGTTACCACGGTGAAACTTTAGGCTCCCTCGCGGTGGGCGATGTCAGTTTATTTAAAGATACCTACGCGCCGCTCATTCAGGATGTGATTACCGTAGCCAGTCCGGATTGTTATTTGCGCCCCGATGGCATGAGCTGGGAAGAGCACAGCCGCAATATGTTCGCCCACATGGAAGAAGCCCTGGCCCGCCACGCAGGTGAAGTATGCGCTGTGATTGTTGAACCATTAATTCAGTGCGCCGGCAATATGCGCATGTATCACCCCGTATATTTGCGTTTATTACGCGAAGCCTGTGATCGCCATGGCGTGCATTTAATTGCCGATGAAATTGCCGTGGGTTTCGGGCGCAGCGGCACCATGTTTGCCTGTGAGCAAGCTAATATCAGCCCGGATTTTTTATGTTTATCCAAAGCCCTCACCGGCGGGTATTTACCTATGTGCGCGGTTTTAACCCACGAACATATTTACCAGGCATTTTATGATGACTATGCCAGCCTGCGCGGTTTTCTGCACAGCCACAGTTATACCGGAAACCCCCTCGCCTGCGCAGCCGCTTTGGCAACCCTATCCATTTTCAAAAATGATAATGTGATTGAAAAAAATAAAGTGCTCGCGCAAAAAATGTCGAATGCCACCCGCCATTTCAGTGACCACCCGCATATTGCCGAAGTGCGCCAGACCGGCATGATACTCGCCATCGAAATGGTCAAAAATAAACAGACAAAAGAGCCCTTTCCCTGGCAGGAACGCCGCGGACAACTGGTTTTTGAATACGCCCTGCGCAATGGTATATTGCTGCGCCCTGCGGGTAATGTGGTGTATTTTTTACCGCCTTACATTATTACCCCGGAGCAGATTGATGAACTCGCCCGCGTGACCTATGCCGGCATAGATTTAGCGACACGATAAGATGCGCATTCCCAGAATTTACGTTGATGAACTAATTACTGACGGCAGCACATTTGAGTTGCCGGAAGAGGCCGCTAACCATGTGGGCAGGGTGCTGCGCATGGAAGCCGGGCGCGAATTAATTCTGTTTGATGGCCAGCAACATAATGGCAGCTACGGCGAATTTGATGCGCTTATTACTGATGTGGGCAAACGCCATGTTGCCGTCAGCATCAAAAATTTCCGCCCTGTCGCAAATGAAAGTCCGCTCGCCATTGAATTAGGCCAGGGCATTTCCAAGGGCGATCGCATGGATTACACCATTCAGAAAGCCGTGGAATTAGGCGTGACCAGCATTACGCCCCTGTGGACCGAGCGCTGCGATGTCAAACTCAAAGGTGAACGCCTCGAAAAAAAACTGGCCCACTGGCAGCAGGTTGCCATCAGCGCCTGTGAGCAATCCGGGCGCTGCCGTGTACCTGTGATTGAGGAGCCACGGGATTTACACGTCTGGTTAAAAACCTGCAACAGTGAATTAAAATGGGCCCTTGATCCCCGCGGCCCGCAGCAGGTTTTACCGCAGAAAATCAGCAGTTGTGATTTATTGGTGGGGCCGGAAGGTGGTTTAACCGATGAAGAAATTGCCCTCGCTCTGCAGGAAAATTTCCAGGCTAAGGTGCTCGGGCCACGTATTTTACGCACCGAAACCGCAGCACTTGCCGCCATGAGTATGCTGCAGAGTTTGTACGGGGATTATTAAGCCACTACGTCCGGTTGCGTTCAAAGTGGGGCACAGTAGGAAGGCCCCGTAAAGCCATGCCTCGACAAAAAATAACGACAATTAAACCCCGTTTTTCTTTCTGGGAAAGGACTTCCCAGACCCTTCCTTCGCTCACACTGCTGCTTGTTTCCGATTTTTTCTGCGCGTCATTGCGCCCACGCGCCATGGGACATCCTGTCCTGCTTCGCCGGCGCTTTGCTGGCATCCATGCCAG
>JACKOM010000001.1 GCA_024234265.1 Oceanospirillaceae bacterium | reverse complement strand
CAGTTCGCCCATCAGTGTGTGCAGCAGAGTGAATTCCCCGGCGGCATTCTTTTTCAGGCTTGCAGCGGCAATTCGTTAGAAACCATCGTGAGTGAAATGTGTGAAGCTGCCTCTGTGGAGGTGCACAACCTGCCCTTTGAAAAAGCGGTGCAGCGACTGAAAAATGCCCTGGCGTCCCGTCGTTTACTGCTTATTCTCGACGATGTGCAACACGATCACATTGAAAC
Organism: Oceanospirillaceae bacterium; assembly: GCA_024234265.1. Classification (GTDB taxonomy): domain Bacteria; phylum Pseudomonadota; class Gammaproteobacteria; order Pseudomonadales; family Oceanobacteraceae; genus JACKOM01. Next base: position 873 of record JACKOM010000001.1, on the reverse strand, counting down.
GCTGTTGCCCGGTGGGCAGGTGAGTGTACTGATCACCAGCCGCCGCCGCGACCTGCCCTTTCTTGTGGAAAATGAAGTGCTGGATTTGCAGCTTTTCAGTCAGACAGAATGCACAGACCTGTTTCGCAAGATTCTTGGTGACGAGGTGGATAGACATCCTGAAGAGGCCCGTGCACTATTTACTGCTCTGGGGCACCTGCCTGTAGCAATTGCTGTCGCAGCGAGTTTATTGAAGGACAGTGTGAAATGGACTTTTGCCAGCCTGCGTGCTTTTCTGAGCGAAAACAGCGGCCTTGCGGAATTGCACAACAGCAAAGTGAACGTGGATAAATTGCTTACCGAGGCCATAACCAGCCTTCCGCAGGAGAACCAGAAACTGCTCTGCGCCATGACGGCATGTGCTGCAGAAGGATTCTTTTTTAGCCTGGCGTGCCGTGTAGCTGGCCGTGAAGCAAAGGACCTTTTGCCCGGCCTGCAATTGTTGTTCAATTCCAACCTGGTGCGCGAACTTGACCGTGAACAACAGCGCTATTTTGTGCACGCCCTGATCAGGCAGGCCGCTGCGCGTTTGCCTTTTTTTGCTGCTTTGCCGGAAAAACATGCACGTTTGCTCAGGGACGATTTTAAACTCTGGGAAAACAACTGGCAGGTTTTGCAGGATTTTCTGCCGGAAGCGCGCCAGGCAACAGAGTGGGTTCTGCATTCCAATAATTCAGAAACTGGATATTGGTTGCTTTATTATGCTTATTCCCTTTGCAGCCGCATCGGCCGCTTGCAGGAAGCGCTGGAATTCATGCAGGAATACGAAAAACTGGCTCTACAATTAGATGATAAAGACGGCCTGCAAATAAGCTACGGCAACCAGGCGTTGAT